>CAVUPN010000018.1:0-197011 GCA_963743225.1 uncultured Actinomycetota bacterium
GGGCGATCTCTTCCTCTGATCCGAAGCGACCCAGCGGGATGCGTTGGGGTATCAACGTTTTGAACTGGTCCAGTTCCGCGGGCGGCAGCCCTAGCTTTGCGAACGCGGCGTTGTCGATCGGGCCCGGACTCATCGAATTGACCCGAATGTTTCGAGGGGCCAGCTCGACCGCCAGGGCGCGCACCATAGCCATCAATGCACCCTTCGTCGCGGTGTAAACCGACCAGTTCGGGGCGCCGACGTGGCTGCCGACAGAGGTGGTGAAGATGACCGACCCGCCGGGTTCGATCAGGGGCAGAAGCTTCTGCAGTGTGAAGAACTGACCCTTGACGTTGACGGCGAAGTGCTCGTCGTACGTCGCCTCGTCGACCGCCTCCATCGGCAGCATCCGGCCAATCCCTGCGTTGAGGACGACGGCATCGACCCTGCCGAACCGTGCGCGCAGTTCTCCGGCCACCGTGTCCGCGCTGGCCATCTTGCCCGAATCCGCCTGCAGAACGACGACATCCGACGGCAGGCCGTCACGGGCAGCGGACAGCGTGGTGGGGTTGTTGCCGGTCACGAGCACCGCGTAGCCGCGCTTGTGAAACTCCTGCGCCGTCGCGAGGCCGATGCCGTGGTGCCGCCGGTCACCACGGCGACGGGATGTGTGGGACTTCAACGTCGACTCCGTTTCTTTGTGTAGTAGTCACTATACAAATAGTGGGCGTGCAGGTCGTGACCCCTGTCAAGTAGTTGTGTAGTATCCCCTACAGAAAGGGGTGTTGACGATGGCCAGACGGGGGCGGCCTCCGAGTTTTGACCGCGACGAAGCGCTGGAGCGCGCGATGGAGATGTTCTGGGAACGCGGCTACGAGGGCACGACGCTCGAGGAATTACAGACCGCGATGGGAGGCATCAACCCGACGAGCTTCTACCACGCCTTCGGTTCGAAAGAGGCTCTGTTCCGTCAGGTGGTGAAGAAGTATCAAGAGACGGTCGGCGGTCCCGCCCTCATGGCGCTGGAGGAATCTCCCAGTGCGCGTGAAGCCGTCCACCAAATGCTTCGCTTGACGGCCGAATCCTTCTGTCGGCCAGGCAAACCCCGCGGGTGCATGCTGGTTCTCGGCGCCACCAAGTGCACGCCGGCCAATGCAGGGCCGCAGGACTACCTGCAGTCAATCCGCCGGCAGACACCGTATGTGCTCAACCGGCGACTCAAGCGCGCCATGGACGAAGGCGACCTATCTGCCTCGGCCGACATCTTCGCGATCGCGTCGTTCTACGCCACGGTCCTGCACGGCCTGGCAATCCGCGCAGGCGATGGTGCGTCCCGAAAGGCCTTGATGGCGGCAGTCGACGGCGCGATGGCCGCCTGGCCCGCCCTCACTACCGGAAAGCGTAGGTAGACATGGCATCTCAAATCTGCCAGCCCCTGGACGATTGAACGTCTCACCGGCGCCGACAGCCGCACCGTACTGCGCCCAGTGTTCGAGGAGTACCTGACCTGGGTCGCAGAGCAGCTCCGAGACAACTACGGAATCGTGTTCGAGGAGTCGAACGAGGTGGTGACGGAGCGCCACCATCGAGCGTTCGATGCGGAGCTGCCGAAGATGCTCGGCCCGCGGGGGCGGGTGATCGTGGCCAGGGCCGGCGACGCGATCGTCGGCGTCGGCACCATGAAGCCGGTGACCGACGACATTGCCGAGATCAAGCGCGTCTATGTGCGACCAGGTGCCCGGGGCCAAGGCATCGCCCGCGCGATCATGGCTCGGCTACTCGACGATGCGCGCACGGAGCGATTCGCGATGGTCAGGCTTGAGACTATGGACTTCATGCGTCAGGCCATTGCCCTGTACCGGTCGATCGGAGCCGCGGAAACCGTGCAGTTCGACGAATCTGAAGCCGCGGCGGCGGGGGTTGAGGGCTTCACCCGCTACCTGCAGATTCGGTTGCCCCTGGCTGAGCGCAGCCGCGCCGCTATTTGAGGACTTATTGTCGCGGGGTGATCGATGAATCAATCCCGTGGAAAGACGAGCTTGTCAAGGTCGCTGATCGATTGGAAGCGAAGACAAAGCAGAAGCGGTGGACCGATCGGACCGGCTACCTCATCGAACGGGACTTCGTGGCGAGCGCATACGCAATGCGGAAGCTGATCGAGGCGGACAGGGTTTCGGAGGGGCTCGGAGAACGTCAAATCCCCGTCAGGCGGTTCGATTTCAGCGGACGGCCGCCGTGTTCCTCCGATGACATCGCGGAGTCCTATGACTTCGAGAACGGCCGTCGAACGACGCTGTCCGTGGTGGAGCTGTGTCAGGAGATCCTGCACAGCGTTGTCTTCGCGTTCTGCTGTGGCGAGACCGAAGACCTCTTCGACGGCATATACGTGTCATCGGATCGCCACGAGAGCGACTACGTCTACCTGGTTCTTGCATCCGACTTCATCGCCCTGTGTTGTGACATCGGTATGGGGGATGCGCAGCCAAGATGACTAGTGCGCAGTGGATTTGACGATCCCTGTAGAGTTGGTTCTGTAGCTCCCGTTATGCAGAAGCGCTGACGATGTGAGCGAAAACACCAGAAAGTAAAAGCAATAAACGGAATGTTCGCCGGCGCCTGCTCGTTGCGATGAGTCGAGTCGGCCGACGTAACTAAAGGGGGAGTGCTGTGGAATTGACCCGTGATCGTGCGGGCCAGCCATGGCGGGCACGTCAACGCGAAAAGCTGAGCCGAATCGTCCGGGAGACCGAGCCGCCGACGGATGCCATGCCGCGGATATCGGATTCACAGCGCAGCGAGCGTGACGACGCTTACTACGAGCGCGTCGGCGAGATCCTCGATCTGGCCGGAAATATCGGCGCCATTCTGATGGCGTCCGGAACGCCGGCAACCGCGACGATGGACCAGGTGACGGCCATCTGCGCCGCATACGGCATCGAGCGCTGCGAGGTCGACGTCATCAACACGACTATCCACCTTGCCGCATACCGCGGGCCGACGTTGCCTGCCGCCAGCACGCTGCACATCGTGCAGGCCCGGTCGATGGACTTCAGTCGGCTGGCCGCGGTAGACCGCTTAATCGCGCGTATCCGCGCGCGTCAGGTCCCTCCGTCGCAAGCCCGCGAGGAACTTGACGCCATCATCACCGCGCCGCATCCGTACAAGCGGTGGATAGCCACCCTGGCCTGGGGTGCGCTGGCATTCGCGACGGCGGGAACCCTTGGCGCGGGCTGGCTGGTCTGCCTGGTCAGCGCTCTGAGCGCCATGACGATCGACCGCGTCAACCGAGTGCTCAACAGGCATGGCCTTCCGTTCTTCTTCCAATACGCGGTTGGTGGTGCGATCGCGACCGCGCCCCCGATCCTGCTCTACGCGCTCAGCCCCAAGCTGGGATTGCATTTCGACCCGACGGTGGCCATCGCAGCCGGCCTTGTCGTTCTGCTTGCCGGCCTGTCGCTGGTGGGCTCGGTCGGAGACGTCATCTCGGGTGCCCCCGTCACCGCGGCGGGCCGCTTCTTCGAGTTGGTCATGTTGACGGCCGCGACGATCGCCGGCGTGGCTCTCGTATTGCACCTCGCCAGCCGCTTCGGCGCGCCGTTCGTCGGGATCAGCGCATCCGCGCCGCCGGCCCTCGCGGAGTTGCCCGCACGTGTCGCATTCGGCGCCGCGAGCGCGGCTGCCTTCGCCCTGGCGTGCTATGCCGAGCGGTCCGCGGCGATGGCCGCGGCGTTCGGCGGCGCCGCAGGCACCATCGCATTTCTTCTCGCGCAGGGCGCGGGTTTGGGTGCCGTGGTGGCCTCGTTCGTCGCGGCGGTGCTGATCGGCTTGGTCGGCCGGCTGATGGAGCGCCACAATCTCGCGCCGCCGCTGGTTGTGTCGATCACGGGCATCGTTCCCCTGCTACCGGGCTTGGCGCTATTGCACGGTATCTATGCTGTTCTCAACGATCAGCATGCCGTCGGGTTCGCTTCGGTGTTGGCTGCACTCGCGATCGGTACCGCGCTCGCGGCCGGCGTCACACTGGGCGAATGGAGCTCGTGGAAAGTTCGGAGGCGCCGACTCCAGACTCGCCGCCGTAGCCGCGGGACACGACTCGCCGGACCCTCTGCGCTGAGTTCTGCAGACTAGCGGCTGCGTTTCAGCGCTGCCGTGGAGAAGCCGGCCGAGGCCACGGCCATGGTCACCATCACGGCCACGCGCACTGAGTCACTCGAACGAAAGCATCCCCGGGCGGAACCGGGGCGTTTTCGTTACTCGAGAACTTATTGTCGCTGGGCTAGGCAAACAATTCCGGGCGCGAGGCGACGTACTGCTCGACGGTCTGCGGGGGTTGACCGGTGACCTGTTCGAAGTCATGAGTGGAGCGATCGTAGCGGTTCTCGCGATGCAGACGTACCACGGTCGCGAGATGCTGCTGAACGAGGTCGGACTGACCCGAGTTCCGCAAGTACTGGCGCAGCCAGTCATCGTAGGGAATGTTTTCCGCGCGGATCATCCGTCCCAGCGCGCGCGAGTACTGCTCGGCCAGACCCTTGACGTCAAGCACCTGCGGACCGGTCAGCTCGTAGACCTGCCCCGCCTCGGGCGGGGTGAGCAGCAGGGCCGCCACCACCCGCGCCACGTCCTCGGCGGCGATCGGTGAGGTGCGCCCGGTGCCGAAGGGCAAAGCCAGCACATCGCGCTCGCGCACCGATCGTCTGGCCAACACCGTGAACAGCGGATTGTCCAATAACACCGTGGGACGCACGTGAACCACCGGTAGACCCGACCAGTTCATGATCTGCTCGGCGAGCCAGAACAGCCGATGCTGGTGGGACTCCTCGCTGCTGGTCAGGGTCATTTGCGAGACCGTCATCTGCGACATGTTGACGATCACTTCCAAGCCGCCTAGCTCACGGGCGGCCGCGCAGACGATGGCGACCTCCTGCAGGTAGTCGGACGAGATGTGAGCGTTGAAGAACATCCGCGTGACATCCCGCATCGCTTCGACCACGTCAACGGCACTGGTGAGATCGGCAACTACGACCTGGGCCCCGAGTTCGCGAAATCGACTCGCGCGGGCATCGTCGCGGTGCACCACCACCCGGACCGGTTCGCCCTTGCCCCGCAGCAGCTCCACAACCGAGTCGCTGACCCTGCCCGAAGCCCAAGCCGCGCCTGTGATCAGATACATGGCCGTTGATTCAGCCGCCGACGGCTGACGAACGGTCCCGTAGTGCAATGGGCGTCATGTATGGCCCTGTCGGCCGCGAGTGCCTCCTCGCGGACCCCGGCGAAGCCGGTGAGATTCCTGACCGTCAATGCTGACCCCCTTCGTAGTAGGTGCGGACACCAACCGACATGGCAGCGAGGTGACGAGTGTGGCCCTGGCTCACCTTCGGTTTACACCTCCTCTGGCAGCGTCGGGCCCGATCTGACATGGCGGTAAACAATCATTGCGTCACGCGTTAGTGCGCGCCCAACGCGACGGCGAAGTGCAGTAGGCGACGAGTAGCAGTGACCGCGGGAGCAAGACGTGGCGGGCGAATGGGCCTGATCTGCCGATGCACGAGGTGGGAGCGTTCGGTTGTGAGATTCTGCGGGGGTGTCCGCTGATCCGGCGGCTGCTCCTTCGGGGGTGGTGACGTTTCTGTTCACCGACATCGAGGGGTCGACCCGTCGGTGGGAGACCGACGCGGATGGCATGCGGGCGGCGCTGGCCGCACATGACGAGGTGCTGCGCTCCGCGATCGAGGCGCACGACGGTTTTTTGTTCAAGCACACCGGTGACGGTGTGTGCGCCGCGTTCGCCTCGCCGAGGTCGGCGGTCGATGCTGCGGTCGCTGCGCAGCGGGCGCTGGAGTTGCCGGTGCGGATGGGGTTGGCGACCGGTGAGGCAGAGCTGCGGGACGGGGACTATTTCGGCACGGTGCTCAACCGGGCGGCGCGGGTGATGGCCGCCGGGCACGGCGGTCAGATCCTGGTGGCCGACTCGACGGCGGTTCTGCTGAGCGGTGTTGATCTTGCTGGATCTGGGACCGCGACGGTTGCGTGATGTGTCAGCGCCGGTGGGGGTGTTCCAGGTCCGAGCACCCGGACTGCGGACAGAATTTCCGCTCATTGCGTGGAGTCGACTCGAATCCCGGAAATTTGCGTCCGGCGATCACGAGCTTGATCGGCCGCGACGCCGAGGTCTCCAATCTTCAAGCGGCCCTGCGCTCGCATCGGTTGGTGACATTGGCGGGCGTCGGTGGAGTTGGCAAGACCCGGCTGGCGTTGGAAGTCGCGACGCAGTTAGCCGACGAATTTGTCGACGGGGTCTGGGTTTTCGAGTTGGCGGCGGTCGCTGATCCTGCTGCGGTACCGGATGCGGTGGCGGCGGTGTTGGGAATCACTCAACAACCCGGCAAGAGCGTCGGCGAGTCGGTGGCTTCGGCTTTGGAGGGCCGGTCGCGGCTGTTGGTGTTCGACAACTGTGAGCACGTCGTTGACAGCGTCGCGGATCTGGTCGCAGCGATCCTCGCGGCGTCGGCCACCGTGAAGGTTCTGGCCACCAGTCGTGAGGGAATCGGTGTCGCTGACGAATTTTTTTGGCGGGTGCCTTCACTGGACGTTGGTGCGGCTGTGGAGTTGTTTGTCGAACGCGCTCAGAGCATGGTTTCGGACACGTTGGCCGATGAGGCGACCGCCGTGGAGGATGTTTGTCGTCGCCTCGACGGGATCCCGCTGGCGATCGAGTTGGCGGCCTCGCGGATGGCGTCGATGACGGCGGCAGAGGTGCGTGATCGTCTTGATGACCGATTCAAACTGCTGGTGGGGTCACGACGCGGATTGGAGCGCCACCAGACACTGCGTCACGCGGTGGCGTGGTCTTACGACCTGCTCGATGACGCTGAAAAGACAGTGCTGGAACGCTGTTCGGTGTTCGCAGGCGGATTCGACCTCAAAAGTGCTTGCGCGGTTGTGGGATCCGACGACATCGACGAGTACGCCGTCCTGGATCTGCTGGACGCGCTGGTGCGCAAGTCACTGCTCATCGCCGACCGATCATCGGGGCGGATCCGGTTCTCGATGCTGGAGACGATCCGCCAGTTCGCCGAGGAACAACTCGTCGCGGGCGGCGAGGCCACCGAGGTCCGGACCGCCCATGCTCGCTACTTCGCCGGGCGTGAAACCGACATCCTGGCCCTGTGGGACAGCCCCCGACAACGCGACGCCTACACTGGTTCACCGCCGAACTGGCCAACCTGCGCACCGCGTTCCGGTGGGCCGCCGACCACGGCGATCTCGACGTCGCCGCCACCATCGCCACCTATGCGGCGTTCCTCGGCCTTCTGGTCGAAAACTACGAGCCGATAGCCTGGGCCGAAGAGCTGATCGAACCCGCCCGCGCCGTCGACCATCCCCGGCTCGCGGTCGCTGTACGTGATGGCGTCACAGTGCTACATGGCCGGACGGCATCGAGGCGGCTGTCCGCTACAGCGACGCCGCCCAGACGGTTCTCGGCAATGGCCGCGACGAGGTGCCCTACGGCATCGAGGGCTGGCTTGGCGCTGCATACGTGTACATCGGCCAGCCCGAACGGTGTGTTGAGTGGTGCCGCGCCCAACTCGCACGCGGTCGCGACACTCACACACTCACCAGGGCAGTCCTGGTCATCGCGCTGACGATCGCCGGTTCCGATGACGAGGCGATGGCTGCCACGAAGGGTCTGATCGACGCCGCCGAGGCCACCCGCAACCCGTAGGCGCTCTCGTTCGCGCTGCTCGCCTACGGCTTCGCTTTCCGCGACGCCGATCCCGACCGCGCGCGGGAGGCCATGCGTCGGGGCGTGGTGATCGCTCAAGACAGCGGCAACCGCACCTTCGAGACCTACCTGGCGTCCAGTCTGGCCCGACTAGAAGCCCAACACGGCGATCCGCTGGCCGCGCTCGATTACTTCCTTGTGGCAATCCGCAACCTCCACGACTCCGGCAACAGCACCACGATCCGTGCCATCCTGGCTACCCTCGCCGCCCTTTTCGACCGGCTCGGACACGACGAAGTCGCCGCGACCATGAGCCGGATTCGCCGACATGCCCTACACGCGGTCAGTCGTGCCGGAGATCAGCACCGCGATAATCCACCTGCGCAAAGTTCTCGGCGACGAAACCTACGAATCCTTAGCTCGCAGAGGGCGAGACAGATGACCACCGCCGCGATGGTCGACCTACGCACTCGACCAAATCGACCAGGCCCGAGCAGAACTGAACGCCGTCTCGAAATAGACGACATTCAAGACACCGTTCTCCACAAGTGTCGGGAGGCCGGCGCCCGAGTCGCGCTGTCTCAGAAATCTGTCTCGAAGTCACGTGTATCGATAGTTGTGACGTCTCTAATGGCTGAAGCCAACAGCTTCGCCGGCCTCACTCAGCCTCAGATTGTTCTCTGCGGTGCGTCTCCCGACGCTGCACGAAGGACCCGTCCAATCCCAAAAGGAAGGCTACCGGTGGGCAACGACAACTTCCGCCACGGCGCGGCGGAAGTCCCGATTCCCCCGACGGCTGAAGCCGCCGGTCCCCTCGGGACTAGTTATGGAGCTCCGAGTCATGAGAGCGCCGTCGCGCGCACCAATTTCTGTTCGTGATTAAGAGGCGCGGCGGATGCCTCGCTTGAGAAGCAACTCACGCTCCGATTCGGACAGGCCGCCCCAGATGCCGTAGGGCTCGCCCACGGCAAGCGCGTGCGAGCGGCACTGCGCGATCACGGGGCAACTCCTGCACATCTCCTTGGCGCGGAGCTCGCGTTGCGTACCGGGCCCGTCCACGCTCGCCGTCGGGGTGGAAGAACACCGACGAATCGACCCCTCGGCAAAGCCCGTGCATCTGCCAATCCCAGATGTCTGCGTTGGGTCCCGGTAGCTGCTGCGGCTGTGGCATTGGAAAACCCCTCTCTACGCACCGATTTGGAGACCACATTGGTGCGTGAGTCGTGGAACCGATCCGAGCACATGTCGCCGATGACTACTCGTGCACACAAAGTAGGGGCGGGTAGCAAAATCAGTCAATAGCCCGCACATGTGCTCATCGACATAACCGCAGGCCCAGAATTTACATCACGTTCATCGTTGCGACCCGCGGGCGCCGAGGACGGTGATAGCCAATCGCCCGGTATCTCACGATGACTCGTGTTTCCGCAGTTCGCTCCCGGCTGTGTCGCGGCGATTTTTTCCAGCGCTCAGTAGGCGGTTGACATAGCGGTAACACGGGGCGCACAAACTGTTAACCAAACTGATTCTGTATCAACGATTACCCGTACCCATCGGTACCGCCATCCTTCCGCGGTATTGATAGCGTCGGCGGCTGATGATCTTGACGAACGCCGCCTTCGGAGACGACCCCGGGTGCTGGCCGTTGCCTGCGGCGAGTTCGACCGAGGAGCTGTGGCTACGGGCGGTCGTGGCGGGCGGGCAAGGCCACTACGCCAGCGCCTACGCCGATCTCGCCCGTGTCCGGCGGGCCCACCGGGTCGGCCGGCTGGCGTCACTGGCGCATAGCACCCAGGCGTCCTTCTTGCGTCAGCTCGGCTGGCACGACCGGGCCCGCGGCTGGGACGGCCGGGCCCTCGCGGTGGCGGGCGACGATCTGGAAGGGCGAGGCGACGCGTTGATCGGCCTGGCCGCCGATGCGCTCGGCGTCGGAAGGTTCGCCGCCTCGGCGGAGGCGTTACGGCGGGCGCAGGGTTTGCTGGACGACGGACCCCCTCGGCTGGCCGTCCGGCTGGCGTGGGTGTCGGCCGAATTGGCGATGGCGACCGGCGACGGCGCGGCGGCAGTCGCCCACGCCGAGCGGTCGGTTGAATTGGCCACCGCGCTCGGCTCGGCGCGCCACGTGGTGAAGTCCGACGTCGTGCTGGCCGCGGCGTTCTGCAGCGATGGCAGGCCCGACCGGTCGCGCGCGGTGGCCGACGCCGCGCTTCAGACCACGCAGCGGCTGGGAATCATCCCGCTGAGCTGGGCGTTGGCGTGCCTGATGGTGGACATCGGTAGCGGGACGCATTCCGCTGATCAGGTAATCGAAATTCGCGACGACTCCGCTGATACGGTGCAGCGCCGCGGCGGCGTGTCGTTAGATCGCTGAGCGAGGTCGTCGCGCCCCGGTCGCTAACCTTTAGCGCAGATAGTTAAACGCCACCTGTCCCATCAGTAACGCTGGAGAGTACTTCACCGATGACAAATTCGGGAGAACGTCTCGATGCTGTCGTTGCTGAGGCCGTGGCGGGCAACCGGGACGCGCTCCGGGAGGTGCTGGAGACCATTCGCCCGATCGTTGTCCGGTACTGCCGGGCCAGGGTTGGGACGGCCGAGCGGAGCGGTCTCTCAGCTGACGATGTTGCACAGGAGGTGTGCTTGGCCGCCATCACGGCGCTGCCGCGCTACAAGGATCAGGGACGACCTTTCCTGGCCTTCGTGTATGGCATCGCCGCCCACAAGGTTGCCGACGCGCATCGTGCGGCCGCCCGGAACCGCTCTGAGCCGACGGATGTCGTGCCGGAGCGCTTCTCCGGGGAGGCCGGTCCCGAACAGATGGCCCTCGAGGGTGAAGCGGCGGTCCGGATGAACAAGCTGCTGGCAGTCCTGCCGGAGAAGCAGCGCGAAATTCTGATCCTGCGCGTGGTCGTCGGCATGAGCGCGGAGGAGACCGCCGAGGCGGTCGGCAGCACGGCGGGCGCGGTCCGGGTGGCCCAGCACCGGGCGCTGGCGCGGCTGAAGGCGGAAATCATCGCGACGGGGCACGACCATGCCTGATTTCAGTCGCTGGGGCGCAAACGGGGGCGATCCGTCGCTGAACGCCATTGCGCGCACGGACCGCTACCTCGACGCGCTCGCCTCCGAGCAGCCGGTGTACGCGACGGATCCGGCCGATGCCGAGCTGGCCGATCTGATGGGCGGCTGGCGCGACGAGGTGCGCAGGCCGCCCGCGACGGGCGTTGCGACGCAGCGCGACGCCGAAATCATCCTGCAGCGCGCGGCCGGGGCGCGCCGGCGGACACGGATGTCGATGGCCGTGGCCGGCTCGGTCGCCGCGTCGCTGTTGTGCCTTGGCGGTTTCGGTGCCGTCGTGTACGGCGCCGGTCCCGGCGATGCGCTGTACGGGCTGCGCACGGCGCTGTTCGGTGAGCAGCAGCAGACGCGCACCGATCAGGTGGCGCTCGCCTCGCAGCAGTTGGCCGATGTGCAGCAGCTGATCAACGAGGGCCAGTGGGACGCCGCCCAAGACAAGCTGCAGACGCTCACGACCACCGTCGCGACTGTCAATGACGTTGAGCAGAAACAAGAACTGGTCACTCAGTGGCAAGACCTGACCGTGAAGGTCGACGCGAAGGACCCGAACGCGACGCTGCCGCCCGGCGTTCCGCCGCCGGTGATGCCCGAGCCGGCCGTCGTTGCGCCGGGCTCGACCACGTCGTCGGAGACCACGACGCCGTCGGAGACCACGACGCCGTGCCGCGAGACCACGACGCCGCCGGACACCACGACGCCGCCGGAGACCACGACGCCGCCGACGACCACGACGCCGCCGGACGACCACGACGCCGCCGACGACCACGACGCCGCCGACGACCACGACGCCGCCGACGACCACGACGCCGCCGACGACCACGACGCCGCCGACGACCACGACGCCGCCGGAGACCACATCGCAGGCCGCTGCCCCGCCCGCGGGTGGCGGTGCGCCGGCCGTCGGTGGCGGCGCGCCCGCCGCTGGGGCAGGCGCCCCGCCCGCCGGAGGCGATGGCGGTTCGCCGGTCGGTAGCGGTGCCCAAGTCGTCGCGCCCCCGACGACAGGCACGTCAGAGGTGTCCAGGCAACGTGGTCCGGAAAGTCTAGTGTCGGAGAGCGAGGCGCCGGTGACCATTCCGGTCACGACGACCACCCTGGTTATGCCACCGCCCAAAAACCGCGGTGACGGCGAATAGCGGGTTCAGCCGTCAGCGATAGCCGTCGGATTCCGACGTTGCCTCGTTGAGTGACGCATCGGCATAGCCCCGGCAATAATCCCAGGTCACGTAGGCATCGGGCTCAGGGTCGTAGGCGGGCTCGTGCGGCCGCACGGTGCCATCAACCAGCAGTTGCAGCAGGTTGGCGCGCAACATGTCCCAGTCGTGGTAGTGGTCCTGCTGGCATTCGTCGCAGCACACCACCAGGCCACGAACTCCCTTGTGCGCCAACAATGCCTCGTACACCGCCAGGTCGGCCAGGTCGGCTTCGACAGCCGTGCGCTCCTGGGGGTCCAGTGGCTGGCCGGGTTCGAGGGCGTCGAGTGCTCCCGAAGGGTCGCAGGGGTCATCTGCGAACGGATCCGGCGGCAAACCAGGCGGCAAGTGGTCTCGCACGTCTCCACCCTAGCTAGACGCACAGGTATCGCGCCAGCGGTCGCCCAGCCGCCCGGGGTATCTAGGACGACCCGCGTGGGGCCCAGATCTCGATGCCGATGCCGATAGACTTAACGCAGATCTTCGGCTGTGCGTGTCCCGGAAGGCTCCATCCATGTCCATCGCTGAAAGCGCCATCCCCATCGCCGTACCGGTGCCGACCGGCGGCGACGATCCCACCAAGATCGCGATGCTCGGGCTGACGTTCGACGATGTGCTACTGCTGCCCGCGGCATCGGACGTGGTGCCCGCCACAGCGGACACCTCCAGCCAGCTCACCCGGCGGATTCGGCTCAACGTTCCGTTGGTCAGCTCGGCGATGGACACCGTCACCGAGTCGCGGATGGCGATCGCGATGGCCCGTGCCGGCGGCATGGGCGTGCTGCACCGCAACCTCCCGGTCACCGAGCAGGCAGGCCAGGTCGAAACGGTCAAGCGGTCCGAAGCGGGCATGGTCACCGACCCGGTCACCTGCTCGCCGGACAACACCCTGGCCGAGGTCGACGCGATGTGTGCCCGGTTCCGGATCTCGGGACTTCCGGTTGTGGACGCACTCGGCTCCCTTGTTGGGATCATCACCAACCGCGACATGCGGTTCGAAGTCGACATGAACAAGCCGGTGTCCGAGGTGATGACCAAGGCGCCGCTGATCACCGCGCGCGAAGGCGTGACGGCCGACGCCGCGCTGGGCCTGTTGCGCCGCAACAAGATTGAGAAACTTCCGATCGTCGACGGGCACGGCCGTCTGACCGGGTTGATCACCGTCAAGGACTTCGTCAAGACCGAGCAGCACCCGTTCGCCACCAAGGACAGCGACGGCAGGCTACTGGTCGGCGCCGCGGTCGGCGTTGGCGCCGACGCGTGGACGCGGGCGATGACGCTGGCCGACGCCGGCGCCGACGTGCTGGTCGTGGACACCGCGCACGCCCACAACCGGGGGGTGCTGGACATGGTCAGCAAGCTCAAGCGCGAGGTGAGCCACCGTGTGGACGTGATCGGCGGCAATGTCGCCACCCGCGCCGCGGCCGCCGCACTCGTCGAGGCAGGCGCCGACGCGGTGAAGGTCGGGGTGGGGCCGGGCTCCATCTGCACGACCCGCGTGGTCGCCGGGGTCGGCGCCCCGCAGATCACCGCGATCCTGGAGGCCGTCGCGGCGTGTGCCCCCTCGGGGGTCCCGGTGATCGCCGACGGCGGCCTGCAGTACTCGGGTGACATCGCCAAGGCGCTGGCCGCGGGCGCGTCTACGACGATGCTGGGCTCGCTGCTGGCCGGGACCGCCGAAGCGCCCGGTGAACTGATCTTCGTCAACGGCAAGCAGTTCAAGCTCTACCGCGGCATGGGGTCGCTCGGCGCGATGCAGAACCGTGGCGCGGCAAAGTCCTATTCGAAAGACCGCTACTTCCAAGACGATGCGCTCAGTGAGGACAAGCTGGTGCCCGAGGGCATCGAGGGCCGGGTGCCGTTCCGTGGCCCGTTGTCGACGGTGATCCACCAACTCACCGGCGGCCTGCGCGCCGCCATGGGCTACACCGGCGCGGCCACGATCGAGCAACTGCAGCAGGCGCAGTTCGTCCGAATCACCCCTGCGGGGCTGAAGGAGAGCCACCCGCACGACATCGCGATGACCGTCGAAGCACCGAACTACTACTCCCACTAGCGAGTCCGCATGCGCGACATGGTCGAAATCGGGATGGGCCGAACCGCCCGTCGCACCTTTGAACTCGACGACATCAACATCGTTCCGTCTCGGCGGACCCGCTCCTCGCAGGACGTGTCGACGGCCTGGCAGCTCGACGCGTACCGCTTCGAGATCCCGGTGCTGAGCCATCCGACCGACGCGCTGGTGTCGCCCGAGTTCGCCATCGAGCTGGGCCGGATCGGCGGCCTTGGCGTGATCAACGGCGAGGGACTCATCGGCAGGCACGCCGACGTCCACGCGAGGATCGCCGAAGTCATCGAGGCGGCCGAGAAGGAGCCGGAGCCCGCGGCGGCGATTCGCCTTCTGCAGCAACTACATTCGGCGCCACTGGATCCCGATCTGCTCGGCACCGCGGTGGCCCGTATTCGCGATGCCGGGGTGACCACCGCGGTTCGGGTGAGCCCGCAGAGCGCGCAGGCGCTCACCCCATCACTGGTGGCCGCGGGGATCGACCTGCTCGTGATTCAGGGCACGATCGTGTCGGCCGAGCGCGTCGCTTCCGACGGCGAGCCGCTGAACCTCAAGACATTCATCTCCGAGCTGGACGTGCCGGTGGTGGCGGGCGGCGTGCTCGACCACCGCACCGCCCTGCACCTGATGCGCACCGGTGCGGCCGGGGTGATCGTCGGCTACGGCTCCACCCGCGGCGTGACGACCAGCGACGAGGTGCTCGGCATCAGCGTGCCGATGGCGACCGCGATCGCCGACGCCGCCGCCGCGCGGCGGGAGTATCTCGACGAGACCGGTGGTCGCTACGTGCATGTGCTGGCCGATGGTGACATCCACACCTCCGGCGACTTGGCGAAGGCCATCGCGTGCGGCGCCGACGCGGTGGTGCTGGGCACACCGATGGCGCTGGCGGCAGAGGCCCTCGGCGACGGCTGGTTCTGGCCGGCCGCCGCGGCGCACCCGTCGCTGCCCCGCGGCGCGCTGCTGCAGGTTGCGATCGGTGAGCGGCCGTCGCTGCGGCAGGTCCTCACCGGCCCATCCGACGACCCGTTCGGCTCGTTGAACCTCGTCGGCGGGTTGCGCCGGTCGATGGCCAAGGCCGGCTACTGCGACCTGAAGGAATTCCAGAAGGTCGGCCTGGCGGTCGGCAGCTGAGCCTGACGACCCGGCCTGGAAGTTACTGGCCGGTAAGTTCATACTGAGTCGATGCAGCCTGACTATGACGTCTTGATCATTGGTTCGGGGTTCGGCGGCAGCGTTACGGCGTTACGGCTCACCGAGAAGGGCTACCGCGTCGGCGTGCTCGAGGCCGGCCGCCGCTTCGCCGACGATGAGTTCGCCAAGACCTCCTGGAACCTCCGCAAGTTCCTGTGGATGCCCAAGCTCGGCATGTACGGCATCCAGCGGATCCACCTGCTCCGCAATGTCATGATCCTGGCCGGCGCTGGTGTCGGCGGCGGGTCGCTGAACTACGCCAACACGCTGTACGTCCCGCCGGATCCGTTCTTCAACGACCCCCAGTGGAAGCACATCACCGACTGGCGCGCCGAGCTGATGCCGCACTACGACCAGGCTCAGCGCATGCTCGGCGTCGTCGAGAACCCGACGTTCACCGACGCCGACAAGGTGATGAAAGAGGTGGCCGACGAGATGGGCGTCGGCGATACGTTCGTGCCGACGCCGGTCGGGGTCTTCTTCGGGCCGGACGGCACGAAGACGCCGGGCAAGACCGTGCCCGACCCGTATTTCGGCGGCGCAGGCCCGGCACGCACCGGCTGCATCGAATGCGGATCCTGCATGACCGGCTGCCGCTACGGCGCCAAGAACACCCTTGTGAAGAACTACCTCGGCCTGGCGGAATCCGCTGGGGCACAGGTTCATCCGATGACCACCGTGACTGGGTTCAAGCAGCGGTCCGACGGGATCTGGGAGGTGAAGACCGCGCACACCGGCCGCCTGCTGCGCCGGAGACGACGGACTTTCACCGCCAAGTACCTGGTCCTCGCCGCGGGCACGTTCGGCACGCAGAAGCTGATGTTCAAGATGCGTGACGGCGGCAACCTGCCGAAGCTGTCGGACAAGCTCGGCGTGCTCACCCGCACCAACTCCGAGTCGATCGTCGGCGCCGGGCGGCTTGAGGTGCGCGACGACCTCGACCTCACCCACGGCGTGGCGATCACGTCGTCGATCCATCCCACCTCCGACACCCACATCGAGCCGGTCCGCTACGGCAAGGGCTCCAACGCGATGGGCCTGCTGCAGACGCTGATGACCGACGGCGCCGGGCCGCAGGGCACCGACGTCCCGCGGTGGCGACAGCTGCTGAACCAGGCGGGCGAGGACCCGAAGAGCTTGTTGCGGATGCTCAACCCCCGTCAGTGGAGCGAGCGGACCGTGATCGCGCTGGTGATGCAGCACCTGGACAACTCGATCACCACGTTCACCAAGCGCGGGCCGCTGGGCAGGCGGATGTCGAGCAGGCAGGGGCACGGCGAGCCCAACCCGACCTGGATCCCGGTCGGCAACGAGGTCACCCGCCGCCTCGCCGAGAAGATCGACGGCGTCGCGGGCGGCACCTGGGGCGAGTTGTTCAACATCCCGCTGACCGCGCACTTCCTCGGCGGCGCAGCGATCGCCGACAGCCCGGAGCACGGCGTGATCGACCCGTACCAGCGCGTCTACGGCTATCCGACGATGTATGTGGTCGACGGCGCATCCGTGTCGGCCAACCTAGGCGTCAACCCGTCGCTGAGCATCACGGCGCAGGCAGAACGGGCGGCGGCGCTGTGGCCGAACAAGGGCCAACAGGATCTGCGGCCACCGCAGGGCGAGGCCTACAAGCGGCTCGCACCGATCCCGCCCGAGCACCCCGTCGTTCCGGCCGACGCACCCGCGGCGTTGCGTCGGCTACCGCGCGAGCCGAGCGAGTCGGTCAGCTCGGCGGGTTAGAGCACGTTCACGAGGGGTACCTAACGAGCGCTTCGGGACCGCACCGGACCCGCAGCGGGAGGTTGGTTCATGCGAACGGCGTACCACAAGGAACTATCGGGGCTGAGCGCTCGGCTCGGCGAGATGTGCGGGCTCGCCGCGGACGGGATGGCGCACGCAACGCGCGCCCTGCTTGACGCCGACCTGTCCCTGGCCGAACAGGTCATCGCCGACCATGAGCACGTCGTGTCGCAGAGCAGGCGCACCGAAGAGACCGCGCTCAAACTGCTCGCATTGCAGCAGCCGGTGGCAGGCGACCTGAGGACGGTCGTCGGCTCGATTCACATCGGCGCCGACGTCGAACGAATGGGCGCGCTTGCGGTGCACGTCGCGAGCATCTCCCGGCTACGGCATCCCGACTGCGCATTACCCGATGACGTCCGCGCCAGCTTCGCCGAAATGGGTACCAGGGCAGTTCAGTTGGCCAGAATGGCGCAGGAAGTGTTGCGGTCTCGCGACCCCGGCAGGGCCGCTCGCCTGCAGGAAGAGGACGACGCCGTCGACGCCGAGCATCGGCATCTGTTCACCCTGCTGATCGACCACAAATGGCAAGACGGGGTCTGCTCCGCCGTCGACGTTGCGCTGCTCGGCCGCTACTACGAGCGGTTCGCCGACCACGCGGTCGAGATCGGCAGGCGGGTGGTATTCGAGGCCACCGGCGGCCTGCCAGATCACCAACAGCTGGCCTGACGCACGGGCTCAGCCTGGTCGAGACTCGTTGCCCCGCGCCAACTCCGCCTCGAGTAGGTCTTCGAACGCACCCTCGTCCCGACCGAGGGCAATGGTCGCCGCGGCCATCGCGACCACGGCGATGGGCAGCAGTGCGGCCGTCGCGACGCTGGTCACCGCGAGTGTCTCGCCCAGCACGACCACGCCCAGTGACACTGCCACCAATGGCTCGAGCACCAGCATCGTCGGCACTGAGGTCTGCAATGCACCTGCGTGAAATGCCGACTGCTGCAACAGAGTTGCTGCCACGCCGAGGATGATGACCAGATACGGCGCGGGGATGGCGAGCATGCCCCCCACACCATCCTCGTTGAGCCGCTGCACCGAGATCTTGGTGAGCACCGCAACCACACCGAACAGGACGCCGACCGCGATGGCGATCAGCAGGGCTCGCTTGCGGCCCTGACTACGGGCACCGACCACCATGCACACCACGATCACCGCTGTGCACACCACGGTCCCCAGTGCCCATACGGCCGGCGGAGGGCGATAGTTGCCGGGCTGTACCCGCGCGAACGTCACGAAGATCGCCAAGCCGACCGTCAGCACCAGCGCCCATACCCAGTCGTGCGCAGTGACGCGCCGATGGGCCAGCCGGGCACTCATCGGCAACGCGAACAACAGCGCGGACACCAGCAGCGGCTGCACCAGTATCAGCGAGCCCCAGGTCAGCGCGAGCGCCTGGAAGCCGTAGCCGGACATCGCGACGGCCGTACCCTCCCACCACAGGCGGTTCCGCAGCAGCTTCTTGTACATCGTCGTGCTGACGCCCTCGTCGTGAGGGATTTCCAGCGTTGCGCGTTGACGGATCACGATCCCGAGTGCCGAGGTCACCGCGGCGGCCAGCGCCAACACCACGACCACCCACTCGGGCATGAATCTCCTTGTCGCCTGTGAACGAACTGCTCACCGGATACCCAATCACACATGAGCCGTGGTCTAGGGTTTGGCGGGTGAATGACGTGGGTGCCCTCGACGGAAAGATCGCGGTTGTCACCGGCACCAGTCGCGGAGTCGGCGTGGGCATCGCGCACGAACTGCTGCGGGCAGGCGCCACCGTCATCGGCTGCTCCCGGTCGAAGCTCGACGGCATCCCCGGCGCGGACCAGGACGGCGATTGGGTGAAGCGGTCGGCCCAGATAGTGTGCGACCAAGGCGATTTCCGCGCCATTGATGCCATGGTTTCGCAGGTGGCCGCCACCTACGGCCGTATCGACATCCTGGTCAACAACGCGGGCGGCACTGTGCCAACACCCAACGTCGAGGACGTCCCCGAACTGGTCCAACGGATCCAGGGCGCACCTCGCGCCGACGACGACTTCGAGCGGACGGTGCTGTTCCACTCGTTCGCGATTCAGATGAATCTGATCAGCCCGCTGTGGTTCGCCATCCGCGTCTACCGCGAGATGCGCGGCCAGGACGGCGTCGGGTCGATCATCAACATCTCCAGCGGCACCGGTCACCCGGCCGGCTCACCAACGCTCGTCTCCTACGGCGCGGCGAAGGCCGGGCTCAACCACCTCACCCGATCGCTGGCCGAGGAGTGGGGGCCGCATGCGCGTGTCAACGCTCTGGCGCTCGGTCCGACGATGACCGACAATTTCCGGTCGTTCGTGCTGCCCAAGGACGACCCGCACGGCGAGGAGTACTTCCGCAACGTTCCGTTGCGCCGTGCGGGCGAGCCCGCCGAGGTCGGCCGGACCTGTGTGTTCCTGTGTAGCGGGGCTGCCGACTTCATCAACGGCACCACCATCGAGATCGACGGTGGCATGCTGCCCGGCGTGCTCTACGACGCCGGCCTTATTGATAACGTCGGCGCCGATGATCTTGACGAACGCCGCGTTCGGCGACGACAGGGCATTGGCCGCTGCTGCGGCGAGTTCGCCGAGAGCTGTGGCTGCGCGCGGTCGTCGCGGCGGGCAAGGTCGCTACGCCAGCGCCTACGCCGATCTCGCCCGTGTCCGGCGGTCCCACCGGGTCGGCCGGCTGGCGTCACTGGCGCATAGCACGCAGGCGTCGTTCTTGCGTCAGCTCGGCTGGCGCGACGGGGCCCGCGGCTGGGACGGCCGGGCCCTCGCGGTGGCGGGCGACGATCCGGAAGGGCGAGGCGACGCGTTGATCGGCCTGGCCGCCGATGCGCTCGGCGTCGGAAGGTTCGCCGCCTCGGCGGAGGCGTTACAGCGGGCGCAGGGTTTGCTCGACGACGGACCCGCTCGGCTGGCCGTGCGGCTGGCGTGGGTGTCGGCCGAATTGGCGATGGCGACCGGCGACGGCGCGGCGGCAGTCGCCCACGCCGAGCGGTCGGTTGAATTGGCCGCCGCGCTCGGCTCGGCGCGCCACGTGGTGAAGTCCGACGTCGTGCTGGCGCGGCGTTCTGCAGCGATGGCAGGCCCGACCGGTCGCGCGCGGTGGCCGACGCCGCGCTTAGACCACGCAGCGGCTGGGAATCATCCCGCTGAGCTGGGCGTTGGCGTGCCTGATGGTGGATATCGGTAGCGCGACGCATTCCGCTGATCAGGTAATCGAAATTCGCGACGACTCCGCTGATACGGTGCAGCGCCGCGGCGGCGTGTCGTTAGATCGCTGAGCGAGGTCGTCGCGACCCCGGTCGCTAACCTTTAGCGCAGATAGTTAAACGCCACCTGTCCCATCAGTAACGCTGGAGAGTACTTCACCGATGACATTTTCGGGAGAACGTCTCGATGCTGTCGTTGCTGAGGCCGTGGCGGGCGACCGGGACGCGCTCCGGGAGGTGCTGGAGACCATTCGCCCGATCGTTGTCCGGTACTGCCGGGCCAGGGTTGGGACGGCCGAGCGGAGCGGTCTCTCAGCGGACGATGTTGCTCAGGAGGTGTGCTTGGCCGCCATCACGGCGCTGCCGCGCTACAAGGATCAGGGACGACCGTTCCTGGCCTTTGTGTACGGCATCGCTGCCCACAAGGTTGCCGACGCGCATCGCGCGGCCGCCCGGAACCGCTCTGAGCCGACGGATGTCGTGCCGGAGCGCTTTTCCGGGAGGCGGTCCCGAGCAGATGGCCATCGAGGGTGAAGCGGCGGAGCGGATGAACACGCTGCTGGCGGTCCTGCCGGAGAAGCAGCGCGAGATCCTGATCCTGCGCGTGGTCGTCGGCATGAGCGCGGAGGAGACCGCCGAGGCGGTCGGCAGCACGGCGGGCGCGGTCCGGGTGGCCCAGCACCGGGCGCTGGCGCGGCTGAAGGCGGAAATCATCGCGACGGGGCACGACCATGCCTGATTTCAGTCGCTGGGGCGCAAACGGGGGCGATCCGTCGCTGAACGCCATTGCGCGCACGGACCGCTACCTCGACGCGCTCGCCTCCGAGCAGCCGGTGTACGCGACGGATCCGGCCGATGCCGAGCTGGCCGATCTGATGGGCGGCTGGCGCGACGAGGTGCGCAGGCCGCCCGCGACGGGCGTTGCGACGCAGCGCGACGCCGAAATCATCCTGCAGCGCGCGGCCGGGGCGCGCCGGCGAACACGGATGTCGATGGCCGTGCCGGCTCGGTCGCCGCGTCGCTGTTGTGCCTTGGCGGTTTCGGTGCCGTCGTGTACGGCGCCGGTCCCGGCGATGCGCTGTACGGGCTGCGCACGGCGCTGTTCGGCGAGCAGCAGCTCACCCGCGACGATCAGGTCGCGCTGGCCGCGCAGACAGATGCAAGAGGTCCAGCAGCTGATCGACCAAGGCCACTGGGACGAAGCTCAGGACAAGCTCGAGACGATCACCTCGACCGTCGCAGACTGTCGAGGACGCGGAGCAGCAGCAGGAACTGCAGGAAAGCAGCTGGAACGAGCTGACGGTCAAGGTGGAGACGCGAAGGACCCGAACGCGACGCTGCCGCCGGCGTCGCCGTTGCGCCTGGCTGCCGGTGTCGCTGCCCGAGCCGGCCGTCGTCGACGCCGTCGGGTGCGACCACGCTCGTCGCCGGCCGCGTCGCCGCGATTCCCGAGCTGCCAGGACCGGTGTGCCGCCGAGATCACGACGCCGGACAGACCGCGACTGCCGCCGCGCCGAAGCACGACGCCGCCGACGACCGCGACGCCGCCGGACGATCACGAAGCCGTTGCCGACCACGACGCCGCCGACGACCAGCGACGCCGGCGACGCTCCGAAGACGGCGCCGAAGCCCGACCCGGACGATCCGAAGCCGACGACGAGCCGAAGCCCGCCGGACGCTGCCCCAGCCGCGCCGGGCTGCCGGTGCGCCGGCCGCCGGCGGCGGCGCGCCCAGCCGCTGGTGCCGGCGCCCTGCCCGCCGGAGGCGACCGCGCACCGCAGGCGGCCGCCTGCGCCGAAGCCCGCCGCGCGCCGAGCGACCGGCGGTTCGCCGCGCCCAGGCTGCGCCGCCGGAAGCGCCAGTGCGCAGAGCGAGCCGCGGTGGAGATCCCGGACGACGATCACGCCGGTTATGCACCGCAGAAGCCGCGGAGACGGCGAATAGCGGGTTCAGCTGTCAGCGATAGCCGTCGGATTCCGACGTCGCCTCGTTGAGCGACGCATCGGCGTAGCCGCGGCAATAATCCCAGGTCACGTAGGCATCGGGCTCAGGGTCGTAGGCGCGGCTCGTGCGGCCGCACGGTGCCGTCGACGAGCAGCTGCAGCAGGTTGGCGCGCAACATGTCCCAGTCGTGGTAGTGGTCCTGCTGGCATTCGTCGCAGCACACCACCAGGCCGCGAACTCCCTTGTGCGCCAACAACGCTTCGTACACCGCCAGGTCGGCCAGGTCGGCTTCGACAGCGGTGCGCTCCTGGGGGTCCAGCGGCTGGCCGGGTTCGAGGGCGTCGAGCGCTCGCCGAAGGGTCGCACGGGTCATCGGCGAACGGATCCGGCGGCAAACCAGGCGGCAGGTGGTCTCGCACGGTTCCACACTAGCTAGACGCACAGGTATCGCGCCAGCGGTCGCCCAGCCGCCCGGGGTATCTAGGTCGACCCGCGTGGGGCCCAGATCTCGATGCCGATGCCGATAGACTTAATCGCAGATCTTCGGCTGTGCTTGTCCCGGAAGGCTCCACCCATGTCGATCGCTGAAAGCGACATCCCCATCGCCGTACCGGTGCCGACCGGCGGCGACGATCCCACCAAGATCGCGATGCTCGGGCTGACGTTCGACGACGTGCTGCTGCTGCCTGCGGCCTCGGACGTGGTGCCCGCCACGGCGGACACCTCCAGCCAGCTCACCCGGCGGATCCGGCTCAAGGTGCCGCTGGTCAGCTCGGCGATGGACACCGTCACCGAGTCGCGGATGGCGATCGCGATGGCCCGTGCCGGCGGCATGGGCGTGCTGCACCGCAACCTCCCGGTCGCCGAGCAGGCAGGCCAGGTCGAAACGGTCAAGCGGTCCGAAGCGGGCATGGTCACCGACCCGGTCACCTGCTCGCCGGACAACACGCTGGCCGAGGTCGACGCGATGTGTGCGCGGTTCCGGATCTCGGGGCTGCCGGTCGTCGACGCACCGGCGCACTCGTCGGGATCATCACCAACCGCGACATGCGGTTCGAGGTCGATCAGAACAAGCCGGTGTCCGAGGTGATGACCAAGGCGCCGCTGATCACCGCGCGCGAAGGTGTCACCGCCGACGCGGCGCTGGGGCTGTTGCGCCGCAACAAGATTGAGAAACTTCCGATCGTCGACGGGCACGGCCGGCTGACCGGGTTGATCACCGTCAAGGACTTCGTCAAGACCGAGCAGCACCCGTTCGCGACCAAGGACAGCGACGGCAGGCTGCTGGTCGGCGCGGCGGTCGGCGTCGGCGCCGACGCGTGGACGCGGGCGATGACGCTGGCCGACGCCGGGGCCGACGTGCTGGTCGTGGACACCGCGCACGCCCACAACCGGCTGGTGCTGGACATGGTCAGCAAGCTCAAGCGCGAGGTGAGCCACCGGGTGGACGTGATCGGCGGAAACGTCGCCACCCGCGCCGCGGCGCGCCGCGCTGGTCGAGGCGGGCGCCGACGCGGTGAAGGTCGGGGTGGGGCCGGGTTCCATCTGCACGACCGCGTGGTCGCCGGGGTCGGCGCCCGCAGATCACCGCGATCCTGGAGGCGGTCGCGGCGTGTGCCCCCTCCGGGGTCCCGGTGATCGCCGACGGCGGCCTGCAGTACTCGGGCGACATCGCCAAGGCGCTGGCCGCGGGCGCGTCCACGACGATGCTGGGCTCGCTGCTGGCCGGGACCGCCGAAGCGCCCGGTGACCTGATCTTCGTCAACGGCAAGCAGTTCAAGAGCTACCGCGGCATGGGGTCGCTCGGGGCGATGCAGGGCCGCGGCGCGGCAGAAGTCGTATTCGAAAGACCGCTACTTCCAAGACGATGCGCTCAGCGAGGACAAGCTGGTGCCCGAGGGCATCGAGGGCCGGGTGCCGTTCCGCGGCCCGTTGTCGACGGTGATCCACCAACTCACCGGCGGCCTGCGGGCCGCGATGGGCTACACCGGCGCGGCCGACGATCGAGCAGCTGCAGCAGGCGCAGTTCGTGCGGATCACCGCGGCGGGGCTGAAGGAGAGCCACCCGCACGACATCACGATGACCGTCGAAGCGCCGAACTACTACACCCGCTAGCGAGTCCGCATGCGCGACATGGTCGAAATCGGGATGGGCCGAACCGCCCGTCGCACCTACGAACTCGACGACATCAACATCGTTCCGTCCCGGCGGACCCGGTCGTCGCAGGACGTGTCGACGGCCTGGCAGCTCGACGCGTACCGGTTCGAGATCCCGGTCCTCAGCCATCCGACCGACGCGCTGGTGTCGGTGGAGTTCGCCATCGAGCTGGGCCGCATCGGCGGTCTCGGCGTGCTCAACGGCGAGGGACTGATCGGCAGGCACGCCGACGTCGCACGCGAAGATCGCCGAAGTCGTCGAGGCGGCGGAGAAGGAGCCGGAGCCGGCGGCGGCGATTCGCCTTCTGCAGCAACTACATTCGGCGCCGCTGGATCCCGATCTGCTCGGCGCCGCGGTGGCCCGCATCCGCGAAGCCGGGGTGACGACCGCGGTTCGGGTGAGCCCGCAGAACGCGCAGGCGCTGACGCCGTCGCTGGTGGCCGCGGGGATCGACCTGCTGGTGATTCAGGGCACGATCGTGTCGGCCGAACGCGTCGCGTCACGACGGTGAGCCGCTGAACCTCAAGACGTTCATCTCCGAGCTGGACGTGCCGGTGGTGGCGGGCGGCGTGCTCGACCACCGCACCGCCCTGCACCTGATGCGCACCGGTGCGGCCGGGGTGATCGTCGGCTACGGCTCCACCAGCGGCGTGACCACCAGCGACGAGGTGCTCGGCATCAGCGTGCCGATGGCGACCGCGATCGCCGACGCCGCCGCCGCGCGGCGGGAGTATCTCGACGAGACCGGTGGCCGCTACGTGCACGTGCTGGCCGACGGCGACATCCACACCTCCGGCGACCTGGCCAAGGCCATCGCGTGCGGCGCCGACGCGGTGGTGCTCGGCACGCCGATGGCGCTGGCGGCCGAGGCGCTCGGCGACGGCTGGTTCTGGCCGGCCGCCGCGGCGCACCCGTCGCTGCCCCGCGGCGCGCTGCTGCAGGTCGCGATCGGCGAGCGGCCGTCGCTGCGAGCAGGTGCTCACCGGCCCGTCCGACGACCCGTTCGGCTCGTTGAACCTGGTCGGCGGGTTGCGCCGGTCGATGGCCAAGGCCGGCTACTGCGACCTGAAGGAATTCCAGAAGGTCGGCCTGACGGTCGGCAGCTGAGCAGCGCTGCACGACCCGGCGCTGGTCAAGTCTACTGGCCGGTAAGTTCATACTGAGTCGATGCAGCCTGACTATGACGTTCTGATCATCGGTTCGGGGTTCGGGGGCAGCGTCACCGCGTTGCGGCTCACCGAGAAGGGCTACCGCGTCGGCGTGCTCGAGGCCGGCCGCCGCTTCGCCGACGAGGAGTTCGCCAAGACCTCCTGGAACCTGCGCAAGTTCCTGTGGATGCCGAAGCTCGGCATGTACGGCATCCAGCGGATCCACCTGCTGCGCAACGTGATGATCCTGGCCGGCGCGGGTCGGCGGCGGATCGCTGAACTACGCCAACACGCTCTACGTGCCGCCGGACCCGTTCTTCAACGACCCGCAGTGGAAGCACATCACCGACTGGCGCGCCGAGCTGATGCCGCACTACGACCAGGCGCAGCGCATGCTCGGCGTGGTCGCAGAACCCGACGTTCACCGACGCCGACAAGGATGATGAAAGAGGTCGCCGACGACATGGGCGTCGGCGACACGTTCGTCGCCGACGCCGGTCGGGGTGTTCTTCGGGCCCGACGGCACGAAGACGCCGGGCAAGACCGTGCCCGACCCGTACTTCGGCGGCGCGGGCCCGACCGCACCGGCTGCATCGAATGCGGCTCGTGCATGACCGGCTGCCGGTACGGCGCCAAGAACACCCTGGTGAAGAACTACCTCGGGCCTGGCGGAATCCGCTGGGGCACAGGTGCATCCGATGACCACGGTGACCGGGTTCAAGCAGCGGTCCGACGGGCTGTGGGAGGTCAAGACCGCGCACACCGGCCGCCTGCTGCGCCGCAAGCGACGCACGTTCACCGCCACGCACCTGGTTCTCGCCGCGGGCACGTTCGGCACGCAGAAGCTGCTGTTCAAGATGCGCGACGGCGGCAACCTGCCGAAGCTGTCGGACAAGCTCGGCGTGCTCACCCGCACCAACTCCGAGTCGATCGTCGGCGCCGGGCGACTCGAGGTGCGCGACGACCTCGACCTCACCCACGGCGTGGCGATCACGTCGTCGATCCATCCGACGTCCGACACCCACATCGAGCCGGTCCGCTACGGCAAGGGCTCCAACGCGATGGGCCTGCTGCAGACGCTGATGACCGACGGCGCCGGCCCGCAGGGCACCGACACCCCGCGGTGGCGGCAGCTGCTGGACCAGGCGGGCGAGGACCCGAAGAAGATGCTGCGGATGCTCAACCCCCGTCAGTGGAGCGAGCGGACCGTGATCGCGCTGGTGATGCAGCACCTGGACAACTCGATCACCACGTACACCAAGCGCGGACCAAGCTCGGCATCCGCCGGATGGTCGAGCAAGCAGGGCCACGGCGAGCCCAACCCGACCTGGATTCCGGTCGGCAACGAGGTCACCCGCCGCCTCGCCGAGAAGATCGACGGCGTCGCGGGCGGCACCTGGGGCGAGTTGTTCAACATCCCGCTGACCGCGCACTTCCTCGGCGGCGCGGCGATCGGCGACAGCCCGGAGCACGGCGTGATCGACCCGTACCAGCGCGTCTACGGCTATCCGACGATGTATGTGGTCGACGGCGCATCCGTGTCGGCCAACCTCGGCGTCAACCCGTCGCTGAGCATCACCGCGCAGGCAGAACGGGCGGCGTCGCTGTGGCCGAACAAGGGCCAGGAGGATCTGCGGCCGCGCGCAGGGCGAGGCCTACAAGCGGCTCGCACCGATCCCGCCCGAGCACCCCGTCGTTCCGGCCGACGCACCCGCGGCGCTGCGCCGGCTACCGCGCGAGCCGAGCGAGCCGGTCAGCTCGGCGGGTTAAACGCACGTTCACGGGGTACTAACGAGCGCTTCGGACCGCACCGGACCCGCAGCGGGAGGTTGGTTCATGCGAACGGCGTACCACAAGGAACTGTCGGGGCTGAGCGCTCAGTTCGGCGAGATGTGCGGGCTCGCCGCGGACGCGATGGCGCACGCAACGCGCGCCCTGCTTGACGCCGACCTGTCCCTGGCCGAACAGGTCATCGCCGACCATGAGCACGTCGCGTCGCTGAGCAGGCGCGCCGAGGAGACCGCGCTCAAACTGCTCGCGTTGCAGCAGCCGGTGGCAGGCGACCTGAGGACGATCGTCGGCTCGATTCACATCGGCGCCGACGTCGAACGGATGGGCGCGCTTGCGGTGCACGTCGCGAGCATCTCCCGGCTACGGCATCCCGACTGCGCGTTACCCGATGACGTCCGCGCCAGCTTCGCCGAAATGGGTACCAGGGCAGTTCAGTTGGCCAGAACGGCGCAGGAAGTGTTGCGGTCTCGCGACCCCGGCAGGGCCGGCCGCCTGCAGGAAGAGGACGACGCCGTCGACGCCGAGCATCGGCATCTGTTCACCCTGCTGATCGACCACAAATGGCAAGACGGGGTCTGCTCCGCCGTCGACGTCGCGCTGCTCGGCCGCTACTACGAGCGGTTCGCCGACCACGCGGTCGAGATCGGCAGGCGGGTGGTGTTCGAGGCGACCGGCGGCCTGCCAGATCACCAACAGCTGGCCTGACGCACGGGCTCAGCTTGGTCGAGACTCGCTGCGCCGCGCCAACTCCGCCTCGAGTAGGTCTTCGAACGCACCCTCGTCGCGACCGAGGGCAATGGTCGCCGCGGCCATCGCGACCACGGCGATGGGCAGCAGTGCGGCCGTCGCGACGCTGGTCACCGCGAGTGTCTCGCCCAGCACGACCACGCCCAGTGACACTGCGACCAATGGCTCGAGCACCAGCATCGTCGGCACTGAGGTCTGCAATGCACCTGCGTGAAATGCCGACTGCTGCAACAGAGTTGCTGCCACGCCGAGGATGATGACCAGATACGGCGCGGGGACGGCGAGCATGCCCCACACACCATCCTCGTTGAGCCGCTGCACCGAGATCTTGGTGAGCACCGCAACCACACCGAACAGGACGCCGACCGCGGTGGCGATCAGCAGGGCTCGCTTGCGGCCCTGACTACGGGCACCGACCACCATGCACACCACGATCACCGCTGTGCACACCACGGTCCCCAGTGCCCATACGGCCGGCGGAGGGCGATAGTTGCCGGGCTGTACCCGCGCGAACGTCACGAAGATCGCCAAGCCGACCGTCAGCACCAGCGCCCATACCCAGTCGTGCGCGGTGACGCGCCGATGGGCCAGCCGGGCACTCATCGGCAACGCGAACAACAGCGCGGACACCAGCAGCGGCTGCACCAGTATCAGCGAGCCCCAGGTCAGCGCGAGCGCCTGGAAGCCGTAGCCGGACATCGCGACGGCCGTACCCTCCCACCACAGGCGGTTCCGCAGCAGCTTCTTGTACATCGTCGTGCTGACGCCCTCGTCGTGAGGGATTTCCAGCGTTGCGCGTTGACGGATCACGATCCCGAGTGCCGAGGTCACCGCGGCGGCCAGCGCCAGCACCACGACCACCCACTCGGGCATGAATCTCCTTGTCGCCTGTGAACGAACTGCTCACCGGATACCCAATCACACATGAGCCGTGGTCTAGGGTTTGGCGGGTGAATGACGTGGGTGCCCTCGACGGAAAGATCGCGGTTGTCACCGGCACCAGTCGCGGAGTCGGCGTGGGCATCGCGCACGAACTGCTGCGGGCAGGCGCCACCGTCATCGGCTGCTCCCGGTCGAAGCTCGACGGCATCCCCGGCGCGGACCAGGACGGCGATTGGGTGAAGCGGTCGGCCCAGATAGTGTGCGACCAAGGCGATTTCCGCGCCATCGATGCCATGGTTTCGCAGGTGGCCGCCACCTACGGGCGTATCGACATCCTGGTCAACAACGCGGGCGGCACCGTGCCAACACCCAACGTCGAGGACGTCCCCGAACTGGTCCAACGGATCCAGGGCGCTCCTCGCGCCGACGACGACTTCGAGCGGACGGTGCTGTTCCACTCGTTCGCGATTCAGATGAATCTGATCAGCCCGCTGTGGTTCGCCATCCGCGTCTACCGCCAGATGCGCGGCCAGGACGGCGTCGGGTCGATCATCAACATCTCCAGCGGCACCGGTCACCCGGCCGGCTCACCAACGCTCGTCTCCTACGGTGCGGCGAAGGCCGGGCTCAATCACCTCACCCGATCGCTGGCCGAGGAGTGGGGGCCACATGCGCGTGTCAACGCCCTGGCGCTCGGTCCGACGATGACCGACAACTTCCGTTCGTTCGTGCTGCCCAAGGATGATCCGGCGGGTGAGTCGTACTTCCGCAACGTTCCGTTGGGCCGCGCGGGCGAGCCCGCCGAGGTGGGCCGGACCTGTGTGTTCCTGTGCAGTGGGGCCGCCGACTTCATCAACGGCACCACCATCGAGATCGACGGTGGAATGCTGCCCGGTGTGCTCTACGACGCCGGCCTGAAGACGATCACGGACCTGCTCTGAGCTTAGACTGAGCAGGTGGTGCCGGCATCCCCTCGCCCCGTGTTGGTGGTCGACTTCGGGGCGCAGTATGCGCAGCTGATCGCGCGCCGCGTCCGCGAGGCCAGGGTGTACTCGGAGGTCATCCCGCACACCGCCACTGTCGAGGAGATCAAGGCCAAGGACCCGCAGGCAATCGTGCTGTCCGGCGGTCCGGCCAGCGTGTACGCCGAGGGCGCCCCGCAGCTGGACCCCGCGGTGTTCGACCTCGGGATTCCGGTGTTCGGCATCTGCTACGGCTTCCAGGCGATGGCACAGGCCCTCGGCGGCACGGTCGCCCGCACCGGGACCAGTGAGTACGGTCGCACTGAACTGAATGTCAGTGGTGGACAACTTCATTCGGGCCTGCCCGCCACGCAGTCGGTGTGGATGAGCCACGGCGACGCCGTGACCGGCGCACCGGACGGCTTCGAGGTGGTGGCGGTCAGCGCGGGCGCACCGGTGGCGGGCTTCGAGGACCCGGCGCGCAGGCTGGCCGGTGTGCAGTATCACCCCGAGGTGATGCACACCCCGCACGGCCAGCAGGTGCTCAGCCGGTTCCTGCACGAGTTCGCCGGCATCGATTCGACGCTGGACGCCCGCCAACATCGCCGACGCGCTCGTCGAACAGGTGCGTGCGCAGATCGGCGACGGCCGGGCGATCTGCGGGCTGTCCGGAGGGGTGGATTCCGCGGTGGCCGCCGCACTCGTGCAGCGCGCCATCGGCGACCGGCTGACATGCGTGTTCGTCGACCACGGTCTGCTGCGGGCCGGCGAGCGCGCGCAGGTGCAACGCGACTTCGTCGCCGCCACCGGCGCCAATCTGGTCACCGTCGATGTGGCCGACCGTTTCCTCGAGGCGCTCGGCGGCGTGACCAACCCCGAGGGCAAGCGCAAGATCATCGGTCGGCAGTTCATCCGCGCGTTCGAGGGCGCGGTGCGAGACATCGTTGGGCGACAGTGGTTCTGACGTGGATTTCCTGGTGCAGGGCACGCTCTATCCCGATGTCGTCGAGTCCGGCGGCGGATCGGGCACCGCCAACATCAAGAGCCACCACAACGTCGGCGGCCTGCCCGACGACCTGAAGTTCAAGCTCGTCGAGCCGTTGCGACTGTTGTTCAAGGACGAGGTCCGCGCGGTGGGCCGGGAACTGGGGCTGCCCGAGGAAATCGTTGCGCGCCAGCCGTTCCCGGGCCCGGGGCTGGCCATCCGGATCATCGGCGAGGTCACCGCCGACCGGCTGGACACCCTGCGGCGCGCCGACGCGATCGCCCGCGAGGAACTGACCTCGGCCGGCCTGGACAACCAGATCTGGCAGTGCCCCGTGGTGCTGCTGGCCGATATCCGCTCGGTCGGGGTGCAGGGTGACGGCCGCACCTACGGCCACCCGATCGTGCTGCGGCCGGTGTCCAGCGAGGACGCCATGACCGCGGACTGGACGCGGGTGCCCTACGAGGTGCTCGAACGCATCTCCACCCGCATCACCAACGAAGTTCCCGAGGTCAACCGGGTGGCGCTGGACGTCACCAGCAAGCCGCCGGGCACCATCGAATGGGAGTGACCATTTCTCTGCGCTCTCGCGCGAGCAGACGCAAAAGTCCCGTTTTCCTCGGCGTGTCGCGTACTTTTGCGTCTGCTCGCGAGTGAAAAGTGAGGCCTACGTCTCCGGGGTGTCGGCGTCAGCGGCTTTCTCGATGAAGTCCCCGAGGATCTGACCGACGGCGGACTCGATGGTCGACTCGATCGAGAAGGCCAGCGTGGCCGACACCGCAGCGACGGCCTGGGTGCGGAACCGCACCAGCATCGTGATCAGTTCGGCCACTTCGGTATCCGGCGGCAGGGCCGCCCCCGGATTGATCGCGGTCCACGACGTGCTCGATGCCCGCTTGCACCAGGAGCCCACTGATCTGGTCGACCAGCGGCGAGATCTGTTCATGGAGATCGATGAGCTTGTCGGTGGCGACGCCGTACTGGCGGATGTCGTTGAACGCCTCGATGAGCTTGGGTCGCACGATCACGGCCTCGCCGTCCTCGAGCCGGATGACTCCGAGGCCGACCAAACGCTCGAACCCCGGGCCGTCGTCGACCAGTCGTTTGGCGTCCGCGACGCTCATCCGCTCGGGCTTCTCGGTGGCCCAGCTGCCCGCGATCGCAGATTCCAGCCCGAGCATGTCGCCGACGTCCTTGCCCTGCTCCCAGGCGGACAGCATCTCGTGCACGTGGGCGATGTTGTAGCCACGGTCGAGCAGGGAGGTGATCAGCCGCAACCGCGTCAGGTGCGTGTCGTTGAACAAGCGCGATCCGGCCCACTCGCAACGGCGGATGCAGCAGGCCCCGGTCACGGTAGACGCGGATGTTGCGGGTGGTGGTGCCCGCCAGTCGTGCCAGCTCCTCGATGCGGTACTCGCCAGACGCCGCGACCCCGTGTGGCTGGACGGCCGCGTCGAACAGCTGCGACACCGCCGTCTCGATGACATCGCGTGAGCCTCTGCGGATCTGCCGGGGCGCGCGGCGCAGACCGAGGAGGATCGTGGAGATCGCCCCCGCGGGTTGTCGTGGCTGTCTGGCCGCAGGCATCTCAGGCCGACGACGTGACCGCGCGCACGGTGGCGTCGCGCGCCACGGCTTCGTAGTCGCCGAATCGGAAGTCCCGCATCTGACGAAGATACTGCGTGGCGAAACCGGGGTACATCGACGCGTTGAAACCGTCCTTGGTCAGGTACCAACTGCTGCAGCCCGACATCCAGGTGGTCTTGGTCAGCCGCTTCTGGATCCGCTCGTTGTAGCGACGCTGCACGTCCGCGCGGACATCGAGGTAGCGCAGGTTGTTACGCAGGATCGCCGTGATCCCCGAAACGGCGTAGTCGATCTGTCCCTCGACATAGACCAGCAGCGAGTTGTGGCCGGGCCCGGAGTTGGGGCCGGTCATCAAGAACAGGTTGGGATAGCCGTGCGCGTTGATGCTCTTGTACGCCTGCGCACCGCCTGCCCATTCGTCGGCCAGCGACCGCCCGCCGACACCGGTCACCGGGTAGGGCGGTCCGGTCAGGTGCACGTCGTAAGCCGGTGGCGAAGACGATCGCGTCCAGATGGTGCTCGACGCCGTCGCTGGTGCGGATGCCCGACCGGGCTGATCGTCGCGATCGGCCAGTCGATCAGCTTGCAGTTGTCCTTCTGCAGCGCGGGGTAGTAGTCGCTGGAGATCAGCATGCGCTTGCATCCGGGCGTGAAGTCCGGCGTGAGCTGTCGGCGCAGCCATGGGTCTTTGACCTGTCGACGCAGGTGCGCCTTTCCGAGCCGGGCGACGAGTCCGGTCAGCGGGCTGTCCCACACCAGCGCGGTGGCGCTGACCTCATGGCCCCAGTACAGCGCCTGTCGGGCAAGCTGTTGGGCGGCAGGCACTTTCGCGAACAGCTCCTGCGCGGCGGCTGGCATTTCGATGTCCAGCCGAGGCAGCACCCAGCCCGGTGTCCGCTGAAACACCTTGACGAAGTCCGCCTGCTTGACCAGTTCCGGGATGATCTGCACGGCGCTGGCCCCGGTGCCGATGACGGCGACCCGCTTGCCGGTGAAGTCGTAGTCGTGGTCCCAGCGTGCGCTGTGGATCACCTGTGCCCTCATACGTGTCGACGCCGCGGATGTCGGGCAGCTTGTGGTCTGGCAGCGGGCCGGAGGCCAACACCACGGTGCGAGCCGTAAAGCGCTTGCGGCCGGTGGTCTTCACCATCCAGGTGCCCGCGCTCTCGTCGAAGTGCAGTCCGTTGACCTCGACGCCGAACTGGATGCGCCTCCGCAGATCGAACTCGTCGACCATGTCCTCGATGTGCCCGCGTATCTCGCCGGCGGGTGAGTACGCGCGCGACCAGTCCGGGTTCTGCGCGAACGAGAAGGAGTACAGCAGCGACGGGATATCGCACGCCGCACCGGGATACGTGTTGTCGCGCCAGGTGCCGCCGACGCGGTCGTCGCGTTCGACGATGACGAAGTCGTCGACGCCCGCCTTGGCGAGTTTGATCGCCGCGCCGATGCCGGTGAAGCCGGTGCCGACGATCAGCGTGTCGTAGATGTGCTTGGCCATAGTCGGTGCCATGCCGCCGGCTCGTGGGTGAGCTCCTTGAACCAGCGACGGAATCGGGCGCAGCAGCGATCTCGGGTAGCGATCAGACAGCCCACACCATCGAATTGGCCAGCAGGTGGTACGGGTGGCGCGGGTTGACCACCACGCCGCGTGCCGCTTGAGCACCTGGTAGGTCGGCACCCGCCAGGTGTCCTCGCCGCGCTCGCCGAGCTGGCGGAACCGCTTCACCGCGTTGTACAGCCGCTCGGGTTCCATCCCCATGCCGATGATCTCGTTGCGGATGCGGTTGAGCAGCGGCGCGTACATGATCGCGCCGATGATCAGCCCAGGCGATCGCGATGTTGCCGACGAAGTCGATGGCCAGCCTGCGCGCCTTGGCGCCGCCGATCATGTTGAGCACCTCGAAATCGACGGCTATGTGGCGGGATTCGTCGTTGTTGATCTTCTCGAACACCTGGTGGCACACCGGGTCGTCGACCTCGTCGAGAAGGAACTTCAGCAGGGCGCCGTCCAGGGCGACCTCGAGCATCGGGATGACGGTGCCGAGGATCGACAGCGACATGTCGTCGGAGAAGCGGTCCAGCCACTCGATGGCAAGCCGGATGTTCACGTTCGGCTCGGGCATCTCGCCGTCGTCGAGCATGCCCCAACGCTTCATCAGAGCCAGCTCGGCGTTGGCGTGCCGCTGCTCCTCGGCGTGGAAGTAGCGGTAGATCTCGGCGATGGTCGGGGTCGGTGCCTTCTTGGCCAGCGCCGCGAATCCACGGGCGCCGATGTTCTCGATCCAGCAGAGGTCGGCCATGAAGGCCTTGAGCTTGGGGCGTTGTTCGTCGCTGATCATTTCGGCACCCGGTGCGTCCCAGTCGATGTCGGCCAGTGCCCACTGGCGGTCCTTGATCTTCGCCAGCATCACGTCCATGTCGATGGCCATCGGATCCTCCTATGGTGTCGTGACGCGCGTGGTGAGTCCGACAGCGCGGGTATACACGGTCGGAGTCAAACGCTTTATGCCCCAGCCGATCCGGGCATCGGGCTGCGGCATGCAGTAAAGGCCGCCGCGATCGAGAGTGTCCAGGCAGGTGCGGGCCACCCGCTCGGGGGAGAAGCCGGTCCAGCGCATCAGCCAGCCGGCCATCTGTGTCGACCTGTCAGTGATAGCGCCGGCTTCCCGCCCGAAACGATGATGTTGGTCTTCACGAATGTCGGGCACAACACCGTGACATGCACACCGGTACCGCTGAGCTCGGCAGCCAATGTCTCCGACAGTGACAGCACGCCGGCCTTGCTCACGTTGTAGGCGGCCATGCCGGGTGCGGCGCCGAAGGCCGCCGCCGACGCCACGTTGATGATGCCGCCGTATCCCGCTTCGCGAAGTAGCGGCGCGAAGACGTGGCAGCCGTGGATCGGGCCCCACAGGTTGACGCCCAGCACCCAGTTCCAGTCGTCGATGTCGGTGTCGCCGATGGCCGTGCCGCCTGCGCCGACACCGGCGTTGTTGATCACCAGGGTCGGTGGGCCGCCGAACCAGTCCTGTGCCACGTTTGGCGAGTTGAGCGACGTCGTCGATGCGGCTGACGTCACAGCGCGTGCGCGAGCGCCTCACCGCCCTCGGCGACGATGGCGTCGGCGGTTGCGCGGGCGGATGTTTCGTCGACGTCGCTGCACACCACCCGGCCACCGCGGCGGGCCAGTTCGGTGGCGAACGCCGCGCCGATTCCGCTCCCCGCGCCGGTGATGACCGCGTTCGCGTCGCGGCTCCGCTTGCGTGACGATCCGAAGATGCCCATGACGTTCATCCCGTCGCTAGATCGATCTCGTTGTCGCGCAACGCCGCTGATACGAAGGACGCGACCTTCCGCATCGCGGGTGCGGCCTCAGGCGTGAGACGAGGCAGCGCCTGGAACACGTGCACCTGGTCGGGCCACACCTGCAGCTCGCACTCGCCGCCCGCGGCGGAGATGTCGGCGGCCAGGCCTCTGGAGTCGGCGACCAGCATCTCGGCTCCGCCTGCCTGGATGAGTGTCGGCGGCAGCAGTCGTCCCCGCTCGACGTCGAGCGTCAAACGAGGATGGGTGAGATCGGTTCCCGCGCAGTACAACCCGACGAGTCGCTCGGCGTCGCGCACGCGAATCGCCGGGTCGCGCCGCAGCGTCTCACGGATACGCGACCAGCTCGAAGGTGAGGTCGATCAGCGGTGACATCAGCACCATGGCCGCCGGATGTGTGACGTCCGGTTGCAACAACAGGTCGACGGCGAGGTGGCCGCCCGCCGAGTCGCCCGCGATGACCATCCGCTCCGGCGCCACACCGTGCTGGTCCTGCAGCCAGTCCCAGCCGGCCCTGACATCGTCTGCCGCGGCCGGGAAGCGGTGCTTGGGAGCCAGCCGGTAGTCGACGCAAAAGACGGGCAAGCCGGTCAACCGGGACAGCCAGGACGTCAGCCTGCGATGGGTGCGCGGCGAGCACAACGCATAGCCACTGCCGTGCACGTAGTAGATCGCGGATCCGCCGCGCGTCACGCCTGCGCCGTACACCCACTCGCCGATCACCCGCCTGCCGTCGGGCGTCCGCACGTCGATGTGCTCGACGCGGGTCCCGGCCAGCGACGGGCCGAAGGCGTCCATGACGCGGGCGACGATCTGGCGCGACGCCCACAGGCCCCAGGCCCGCTCGGGCGGCAGCACCGCGCTGATCTGACGCAGGGTCACGGTGCTGACCGCGGCCGCCCCGCGACTCCTCATCGAGCCGCGGGCGGGCAAGTTGTCCGCCACACCTTGAGTACAACAGTGAATGATGACATTTGTCAATGTCAACATTCAGTGGTGTATCAGCGGGGCGAGTCGCCGCGCCAGCTGAAGCTGTTGACGTACTTACCCATGTCGAGGGCGAGTTGGAGGTTTGCGCCCGACGGCTTGCCCAGGCCGAAGTCCGGCCCGAACTGCCGGAACGGGCCGACGGCCCCGGCGATGAGGGCAAGGTCGTTCTTCACCGCCACCATGACCATCACCCGCATCCGCATGTAGTTGCTGTTGGCGCCCTGCGGCCAGCAGTCGGCGACTAGGCCGTACCCGGGTGCGTAGCCCACCATCGCGTTGGGAATCTCGTATGCGGTCTTCGTGTCGGGGAAGGTCTTTTTCACAAGGGCTCTGGCGATTTCCTCTGGGGTCCGTCCGTGCGCGGGCTCACTGATCAACTGCATGGTGCCGCCGTCACCGCCGAGGAAATCCGCGCGTATCCCGTTGGGGTTGGTGGTGATCTTGTACGCCGTTCCCGGTGCGGGATAGGACACGGAGAAGGCGCCGTCGGGTGCGGTGAAGCGCGGATTGGCCGCGACCGGCTCACCGGTCGGTGGCCGTCCGCAGTCCGGCGGACAGATGTAGCGGGCGGGAGGCTTGTGCATGACGACGGAGAGCCCGACCAAGGCCATCGCCACCACGACGATGGCCGCGCCCCAGGTCCGCAACAGCCGGAGATAAGAGGTCCGCCGCACCGGCGGTGCGGTATAGGTTCCGGCGGTGACGGAGTAGCCCGGGTGCGTCGGAGTCGCATCGGCCGGTTGATCGCTGTCGGCAGCCGTTGGCCGTGTTTGGCGACGTTGCGTTCGCGACGACCGGGACGCTGCTCGAGTGGCCACACCGCACGCCGGGCAGAACGCCATATCGGGGACGACGTGGTCGCAGTGCGGACACAACAACGGCTCGTCAGAGTGGATCTCGTCGTGCGCCTCGTGCAGCAGCGCGAGATGCAGACCGATTCGCAGCAGCAGAAGTGCCACCGCAGCCACCGCGAGATGGATGGTCAGTTGCAGCCACTGAGGCAGCACTGCGACGTCCACGAGCCCCAATGCGGCGTAAACGGCAACGACGGCCGCGGCGAACGAGGCAAGCGCTGCGCGCACGTATTCCGGGTGCTGGTGAACCTTGCTTGCCGGGCGGGTGAACCACAGCGTTGCACCGATGAGGCCGCCCACGGCCACAGCGGTCAAAGGGACGGCCACCCCGCGGATGCCTGCCTCGACGATGAGCGAACTGATGGGGCGATTGCGCGCGATCATCCCCGTCGCGAATTGCGGCGCCAGGCGGGTCATGGTGGCGGCCGCGGTGAAGCTCAACGCTCCCAGCGCGCCGATCATGAAGCCGTCCAACGACTCTCGGGTCGACGGCCGCGTCAGGCGCACCACCACCGCGGGTGCCAGCATCAGAATCATGCCGCCGATCGATACCCCGAGCCCTTCCCGCACTATTCGGTCCCCCGCGATCCCGGCGCCCAGCGGCACGCCGTACGAGCGGGCGACCATCGCGCCGGTCAGCAGCACCCACCCGACCCCGAGCCCGATTCCGAACGCCGCGGTGAGAACCAGTGTGCGGGTGGGCAGATCGCGGTAGGCCTCGGACTCCCACATGTACAACAGGAACAACAGCGGTAACCCGAGCGCCGCGACCGTGATCAACGCCGCGGGCATCCGCAACGTCGCGAACGTCGCCAGCGCAATCAAAACGAGTATCAGCACCACCCGGAACGGCATGCGCGACCGGTGCGGTAGATGCGGGAACAGCGAACTGGCCAGCGATGGCAACAGCAGATGCTCGCCCGGCGCGGCGCCATAGTCCCGAATTCGTAACCAGGACGGGCCATCTCCTCGCCGGTGGGTCAGATGGTCACCGCAGAGCCCGCAGAATTTGCCTGCGGGAACATCGGTTTGGCAAACCCGACACTCCATGGTGGCGGGCCCGCCCTCGTCGGTTTCGGGGCCGGTGCTCATGCGCCGACCTCGCAGGCTCCGACGGCGCATTCTGTGCCGATTATTCGCTCGCGAGCGTCGCTCATGCCTCGACTCCCACTCGCTGCGATCCTCACTCGTGATCGTCTTCGGGTGCTCACTGGGCCCTCTGCACGACAAGGATGTCCCGGACGAGATTGTCGACGTCCGGCGTGCCGAGACCGGTCACCAGGTCATAGCCGGGTCCCGCGGTGTCAACCGCATTCGCGCCGAGGGTCACGTCTCTGAAGCCTGGGAAACGAGCGCCTCCGGCGACCCGGTACAGCAGTGGATTGAGATTCCCGAGCCGCCTTCCCCCGTTTGCGATCAGGTACTGATTCATCACCGCGGCCAACCCGGCCCAGATCGGCGCCGACTGAGAGGTGCCGCCCCCCACCAACTGTTTCTGGTTGAACACGATCTTGACGCCGGTGAACGGGTCGGCCACCGCGGCGACGTCGGGGGTGAGCCGGCGCGTCGGGTCCCGATCCGGGGCGACACCGCGCTGCCACTCGGGACGGGCGAACAACGCGGAGACCCCGCCGCCGCTGCCCAGCGACAGCGGCACGTCGTACCAGGCCTGCTCGGACTGCCAGACTCCTTGGGCATCGGTGGACAGGGTGGTGCCGCCCACGTCGGTCATCTCCGGCAGCGACGCGACCGAGTCGAGCCCGATGTCGGCGGATCCCGGTGGGGAGGACCAGTCTTGGCCGCCCTTGCACTCCAAGCCCGCGAGGTCACCGCTGGCGTTGAAAGCCGTTGTGCCATTGGAGTGTGCGGCGGCGATTGCGGAGCGCACCGGCGCCAAATCGGCAGCGGTGATCAGCTTGTCGCATCCCCACCCGATCGAGAAGCTCCACACTGCGCCGGGGAACCGGCGGTCGGCCGACTCCAGCATCTGCGCGATCTTCTCGTAAGCGCCGTCGCCCTCCACCGTCGGACGGGCGTTGATGACCACCTTCTGCGCGTCGGGTGCAACGGCGTGAGAAACCTCGAGATCCATTGTGGTCTCGCCGCGCGGCGCGGCGGGCTGGCCGCCGACCAGGGTCGGGGTGAACTTCGGCAGTCCGTATGTAGTCGCGAAGCTGTCCAGGTCAGCCTGGTCGTAGCCGTCGAACGCGAAGATCACGATGGTCTGGCCTTTGCCGGTGAACCCGGCCGAGGCGAGCTTGTTCACGTTGTAGGTGTTCAGCAGCGCGCTGGGCTTCAACCCCTGGTCCGGCACGTCCAGCGGCAGCATCGGAGGTCGCGACGTGTGATGCGGTGTGTAACTGAGGATCCGGCCGAGTTCGGCCACCTCAACCCGCAGTTCGTCGGGCACCGACGGCTGCTGCGGGGCTGCGTAGAACAGCTGACCGCGTTTGCCGCGGTAGTCGTGCACCTCAACCCCGAATGCGGAGCCGACCTTTTCGGCTTCGCCCTCGACGACGGCCCAGTCGTGACCGGGCCGCCATCGCACCGAAAGACCTTGGCCCCGCGCCCAGCCGACCAACCGCTCCGGCTGAGTCGAGTCACGCAGGGCGACGGTCAGCTGGGTGTCATCGCGGTTCGAGGGACCGAGATCGGTTGAGGCGCCGAGCAACAACGCAAACGGCCCGCCGATTATGGCCGGCGCGTTGTGCACCTGCGTGATCCGCAGATCCGAGGCAAGCACAAGCACCCCCGCCGCCGCGATCAGCGCCAGCAGTCGGTGCCCGGCGCCTATTCGCCAACCGGGCACCGCGGTGTGCTAGTGGTCTCCGGGGATGGCCGTCGGTGCCGGCGGTGCGTGGACCGAGGGCGAGAATGGATTCGGTCCGCCGGGATCGATTCGCGGTGCCTTCTCGGTCGGCTCGACCGGCGGCGGCGGCGTAGTCGTGGTGGTGGTCGTGGTGGTGGTGGTCGTCTCGGGGGCCTCTTCCTCTTCCTTGGCGCATCCCGCGGAAAGTCCGACCAGGGCGATGATCGCCGCAGCCCCGGCGATGGCCGGAATGCGACGAGCCGAACGACGTGTCGTCATGTTTTTCCTATCTGTCCCCGACTGGCATTGGAACCGCTGGGTAATGCGGTTCGTCGGAAAACCTTATCCGATCTACGAACTATTGCTCGAGTGATTACGCGGCAGGCGAATCGGTCATGGACTCAGACGGTCTTGACGGTGTCGGTGGGTAGGTGTTTACTCGTTGTATCGAACATACTTTCGAATAAGCGATGAATCAGATGATGCAGAAGGTGCTGTTGTGACGGCGGCGATGAGCCTGGATCGGCATCGGCATGACCGTGCTGAACAGGTAGAACACTTGCGTCGCAAGATGGCGGCGATATCCGGGAAGGTCGGTCCCGGGCGGCGCGGCGACGTGCCGTCGAACGATGTGCTGCCCGAGTCGGAAAGTTTGCTGCCGCTGCCCGAATCACTGACTGGGCGGCTGCCGACCGCATTGCCACGGGGAACGGTGGCGGTGCTGTCGGGCGCCCGGTCACTGCCCTTGAGCATGGTGGCGGCGGTGACGGCGGCGGGCGGGCATGCGGCCATCGTCGGCCAGCCCGACGTCGGTCTGCTTGCGGCAGTCGAGATGGGAGCGGATCTGAGCCGGCTCGCTGTCATCCCCGAACCCGGGGCGGATCCGGTCGAGGTGGCGGCGGTGCTGATGGATGGCATGGATCTGGTGGTGCTCGGCCTTGGCGGGCGTTCGGTGCCTGCGACACGAGCGCGGGCGGTGGTGGCCCGCGCGCGCCAGAAGGGTTGCACGTTGCTGGTCACCGGCGGCGACTGGCAGGGCGCATCGGCCCGGCTGGAGGCCAGGGTCAGCGGCTACGAGGTGACCTGCGGCAGCGGAGGCCGGATCAGCCGGGTGCGGCTGGCCATGCAGGCAAGGGGGCGATCCTTCGAGTCGGTGCATGCGGTAGGCGGATGAGATGCCCGATGCTCTTCGCGCAGAAGGCCTTTCGCGAGTGCTGGCCATCTGGTGCATGGACTGGCCGGCGGTGGCCGCGGCGGCGGCGGCCGGTCTGCCCCCGACATCTCCGGTAGCGGTCACGCTGGCCAATCGGGTCATCGCCTGTTCGGCGTCGGCCCGCGGGGCCGGGGTACGACGGGGTCTGCGCCGTCGGGAAGCCCAGGCCAGGTGCCCGCAGCTGCATGTCGTCACCGCCGAACCGGCGCGCGATGCCCGCCACTTCGAAGACGTGACCGCCGCGGTGGATGACCTGGTGCCGCGCGCCGAGGTGCTGCGGCCCGGCCTGCTGGTGTTGCCGGTTCGTGGCGCGGCACGCTACTTCGGGTCCGAGCAGGCCGCGGCCGAGCGGTTGGTCGATGCGGTGGCCGCGGCCGGGACCGAATGCCAGGTGGGAATCGCCGACCGGCTGCCCACCGCGGTCTTCGCCGCGCGCGTCGGGCGGATCGTCGAACCGGGGAAGGACGCGGTGTTCTTGTCCGCGCTGTCCATCCGGCAGCTGGCCACCGAACCCAGTTTGGCCGCACCCGGCCGCGAGGACCTGGCGGATCTGTTGTGGCGCATGGGAATCCGGAATATCGGGCAGTTCGCCGCCCTGTCCCGTGCCGATGTGGCCTCCCGGTTCGGAGCCGATGCGGTAGCCGCGCATCGGTTCGCCCGCGCCGAGCCGAGCCGCGGTCCGTCGGGACGTGAGCCGCCACCGGAGCTCGACGCCGTGATGAACTGCGACCCGCCGATCGACCGGGTGGATGCCGCGGCGTTCGCCGGTCGATTGCTTGCCGGCGAACTGCATCGCAGCCTCGAAGCGACGGGGGTGGCCTGCACCCGGCTGGCCATCCATGCGGTAACCGCCAACGGTGAAGAGCTGCACCGGGTTTGGCGTTGCGCGGAACCACTGACCGAGGACGCCACCGCCGACCGGGTGCGCTGGCAGCTGGACGGCTGGCTGAATCGCCGACATCCAAACGACCGGCCGAGCGCTCCGGTCACCGTGCTGCGGCTGCACCCGGTGGAAGTGGTGTCGGCCGAGGCGCTGCAACTGCCGCTGTGGGGAGCTGCAAGTGAAGATGACCGGCTGCGTGCACGTCGCGCGCTGGTGCGGGTTCAGGGTCTGCTCGGGCCGGAGGCCGTGCAGGTGCCGGTGCTCAGCGGTGGCCGTGGGCCCGCCGAGCGCATCACGTTGACGCCGCTGGGCGACGAGCCGGTGCCGCGGGCCGACCCGGGTCAGCCCTGGCCGGGACAACTACCAGAGCCCTCGCCGACCGTGCTGCTAGACGACCCGGTCGAGGTGCTTGACGGCGAAGGCAATCCGGTGCGGGTGACCAGCAGGGGATTGTTCTCCGCCGAGCCGGCGCGGCTGGCCACCCCTGGCAGAGACGGCAGACTGTCCTGGTGGGCAGGACCATGGCCGGTCGACGAGCGGTGGTGGGATCCCGACCGCAAGGCCGGACGCACCGCACGGGCTCAGGTGCTGCTCGATGGAAACCCCGGACAGGCACTGCTGCTGTGCTACCGCCAGCGGCGGTGGTACCTCGAGGGAATTTACGAGTAGTCAGCCGACCTTCTCGATGTCCGGCAGCTTCCAGGTCTTGTCGAACAGCGCTTGACGCGGTCCGTAGAACCGGAAGATCACCTCGAAAGAGTTGCACGCCTTCGTCGGAACCCAATTCGACGAGGCACCGTCCGGCGCCGCAGGGCCGAAAAAAATGTCGACCGAGCCGTCGGCATCCGTCAACAGGCCCGGTGACGTCGATGACCGGCTGGACCACTGTGTGTCGCGGATCAGGGCATGCGTCGCCCCGTCATATGCTGTCGCCGACCAGTACTGGTGCACCGGCACGGACGCGGGCACGCGGAGACGATAGGCGGTGCCCCCGTCGAGCCTGTTGCCCTTCCCGTCCTTGATCGCCATCAAGTAGAACTGGCCGGCACCAAGGTGTTTGGCGCTGAAGAAGGCGAGGGAGTAGGTCACCGCGCGATTGTCGACGGGATAGCTGTCGGGATCGGCGAAATTGGACATCAGTCCCTCGACGACCTCGTCGGAGGCCGGCACGTGCCAATGGCCGCCGTCGAAGTAGGGCGGCGGGAAGTACGACGTTTCCAACCGGTTCCTCAGCCACGCATGCGCCTCGTGGGCCGCGAGATTGAAGATCCGTCGCGTCTTGTCGTTCGGGGTAAACGGTCGGCCCTTTTCGATGCCGATGGTTTTCAACGTGTCGATCATCGACGTGTCGCGGGTCAGCCACGGCTCGGCCTGCACGATGCTGTTCAGCGCATCGAAAAACCGTGCGTCGTAGGGGATCGTCGCGTCGAACAAGACATCGATCGCGTCGGTGAATGTGGTCTGCGGCGGATCGGCCGCGGCCGAGAGTGGATACACCCGAACGCGTTTCGCGTATGCCACCGCGTCGGCGATGTCGACGTCGGCGGCACTCCGATAGTTCGAGCGCAGCAGCGCATAGGACTGATATGTCGGCGACGGAAACGGGATGTAGCCGTCGGGGGCAGCGCCGTCATGGTCGGGCGGCAGGATGAGGTACCTGCCTCCTTCACCCTTGTCGGTGCCCGCGGGCCCGACATCTGCAATCGCGGTCTGCCAGCAGTCGTCCACGGAGCCGACGATCGTGCCCGTGTCGGCAGGCGGAATCTCCAGCACCACCGGCCCGACGTCCTTGGTGTTGAGGAACGGCATGACGTAGATCGTGTCGGGGTTGGGTGTGAGGGTCTGGTTCTTCCAACCGACCGGCCGTGACCAGAACACGACTTGATTGGGCGCCCCGCCGACCTTGAGCATTTGCCGGCGCATCAGCTCGTAGTTGACAGCGGGCATGCCCCAGATCACCGCCTCGATCGCCCGGCGATGCAGTGCCCGGTCGGCGATTTCGGCTGGGTTCGACGGCGGACCCGACGACCGTTCCGGTCGTTGCCATAGCGTGCGCATGGCTCGCCTCCCACGTCGCGATGCTCGCCATTCAACCCCGTGAGGCGCGATTGCGCTGGTTCGCCTGAGAATCAATGTCGGCCGGTGGGGCCGACTAAAGTAGAACGTATGTTCGAAGGCGTGAACGATGCGGCGTTGATCGACCCGATGGGTGATGCCAGCCGCGCCGAATCGGCGGCCATCGCGCAGCGGTTGGGGTATGACTGTTACACGGCTTCCCCCGGAAGGTGGTCAATCATGGTTAAGGCATTTCGCGTCATGATCGCCGGAGTGGCGTCTGTGTCGGCGTTCGCGGTGATGGCCGCAGCGCCCGCTCAAGCCGACGAAGAAGCTTATCTGCAGCGGTTGCTGCCCAGGTACACCTACCTCGATCCGCAGCAGTTGCTTGACGAGGGCTACAGGGTGTGCGAGGCAGAGCGCAGCGGCGTCCCCTCTCCGGAGTCCGTCAAAAGGGTCTACGAAGATATGGGCGTGTCGATGACCGTGGCACTCGAGATCGTCTTTGCCGCCCTTGACGACCTCGGCTGCTCACCCGAACCGGCGTAAAGGCTACGCAGAGCCGAGGGCGATTCGTTCGGCGTCCTGCTCACGCACGCGGACAGTAATGCCGCTGATCGGGCTCGGGGCTATGACCGATTCGTCTTCGTCTGGGAGGTTGAGCCATCGTCGGGCTTTACACTGGGAGGGAAATGAGCGCCTATCAGACCCTGGTTGTCGGCACCGATGGCTCGGACACGTCGTTGCGTGCGGTGGACCACGCAGCCGCGATCGCCGCGGCAAATAATGCGAAGTTGATCATCGCGATGGCGCACTTGCCTGAAGTGGACAAGGGAAGCTGGGGAAGACCAGCCCGGCCGGATCGTGTGATTGATCCCCGCGCCGAGGTCACCCTCGGGGGCGAGGGGGACTACAAGGTGCACGGCGAGGCCCCCATATATGCGATCCTGCGGGAGGCCCGCGACTGCGCCAGGGCGGCTGGGGCGAAGAATATCGAGACGCGACCGATTCTGGGTGATCCGGTACATGCGCTGTCCCGCCTCGCCAAGGAGGTTAAGCCCGATCTGTTGGTAGTTGGCAACGTGGGACTGGCCACACGCAGCGGCAAGTGGCTTGGCTCGGTGCCCGGCAACGTCTTGGCCAGGGCCAAGACCGACGTGCTGATCGTGCACACCACCGACTGAGGCATCGTTAAGAATCGTTCGGCGTCGGGGCACAACCTGTATCTCAGAATAATTACCGACGGCACGATCACCTGGAACGCACCGGCCTTCTACTCCACCGCCAATCCCTCCGGACCACCCGACCGTTCTAACTACGCGTCAACTCAATTCGCGGGCGAACTGGCCTACCCGCGCGATGAACCGGTCGAAGAATAGGACAGGATCGACGTCAACGCCGATGAGCGCGTTGGGCTCTCGGCCCCAGCGCCCCGACCAGTCGGCGATCGTCATGCCGCGCGTCAGCGTGCCGGTCAGCTCGACGTCGACCGTGGCGGCCCTGGTCCTCGACCAGCTCCGGGTCCAGCGCCACTCCTGCGGCCAACGGGTCGTGCAGGTGTGCGAGATAACCCTCGTCCTGATCGAAATGGAATTCGAAGTAGAACCGCATGGCATCCTCGAGCACCCGGATCAACGGGTTGGCGGCGGCGGACCGGGTGCCGCGGTCGTCGAGCACGCTCATCGGCATCGTTGGCGAGTCCGCTTCGGCAGCAAGCCGTCCGAGCAGCGCGGGCGTCATCGCGATGTTCTCGGTCAGGTTCAGTCCCAGCACGATCGGGAGATGTTGCGGCGGGTCCAGCCCCCACGCCGCACCCCACACGGTGAACACCTCGCCGGCGGCCTCGGGGTCCACGCTGATGTTCCACTCGGCGACCGGCGTCGTGTTGCCGCGGTAGTCGAATGCGCCGCCCATGATCACCAGCCGTCGCAGCAGCGTCGGCAATGCGGGTTCCTCCCGCAGCGCCAGGGCCAGGTTGGTCAGCGGGCCGGTCGCCACGCCGATCAACTCGCCGGGGTGGGCGTGCGCGGCCCTGATCCATGCGTCCGCGGCGTCGTGGGCGGTGAGCGGGTGATCCGTCGACGGCAGGGTGGCATATCCCAGACCCTGCGGCCCGTGGGTGTCCTCGGCCGTGCGCAGCGGCGTGCTCACCGGCTGTTCCGAACCCTTCGACACCGGGATGCCCTCGACGCGGCACAACTCCAGTAGGCGCAGGTTGTTCTCGCAAACCTGTTGCACCGGAACATTTCCCGCGGTCGAGGCGATCCCGACGAGTTCGGCCTCGGGCTGGCCAGCAGGTACACCAGCGCCATCGCGTCGTCCACGCCGGTGTCGACGTCAGCGAAAACGGGCTGCGGCACGCGCGTAACCCTACCGCTGTCGACGAGCTACCAGTGCACGCCGGGCACCAGCCGAACCGCACGCTTGACCGGGCGCGGCACCCGCAGCTTGGCCACCGCCCTCGCCGGGCGTCGGGGCCGCCGCGACGGTGCGCCGGCGAGGCTCGCGGTCTCGATGCCGCGGGCCGCCGCCGAGTCCGGATAGCCGAGGTAAAGCTGGTGCAGCACGCGTCGTGACAGCTTCGGCGTGAAGTACTTGCCGACATCGGCGAGCGTGCCCAGCGGGGTGTCGATCCGGGCCGGCTTTTCGACCAGGCCGCGCACCACCATCGCCGCGGCGTGTTCGGCGCTGATCGGCGGCATCGGGTTGAGCCGCCGCGACGGCACGATCATCGGCGTGCGCACCAACGGCATGTGGATGTTGGTGAACGTGATGTGGTCCGACAGCGTCTCCGACGACACCACGTCCGGCGAACGCATCCAGTGCCGCCTTGCTCGGCAGGTATGCGCTGTACTTCGGGTTGCTGGCCTGAACGCCGGCGCTCGACACGTTGACGACGTGGCCGAACCGGCGTTCGCGCCAGTGCGGCAGCAGGGCCAGCACCATTCGGACGGCGCCGAAGTAGTTGACCGCCATCACCCGTTCGTAGTCGTGCAGCCGGTCGGTGGACGCGACCACCGATCGGCGGATCGACCGGCCGGCGTTGTTGACGAGGTAGTCGACGTGACCGAACCGGCCGAGGATGTCCTTGACCGTGTGTTCCACCGACGTCGGAGTCGGTGACGTCGCATGTGAACGCGTGCGCCTGCCCGCCGGCGGCGCGGATGTCGGCGACGAGGTCGTCGAGCGCTTCGGCGTTGCGGGCCAGCGCGAATACCGTCGCGCCGCGTTCGGCGACCGCGATCGCCGAGGCACGGCCGATGCCACTGGAGGCGCCGGTGATGATGACGTGCCGCCCGACCAGCGGTCCGGCCGGATCGTCGCGCCGAGCCCGGTCGGGGTCGAGGTGCTCGGCCCAGTACTGCCACAGCTTCGGCGCGTAGGTTGCGAACTCAGGAACCGCTATTCCGGTGCCCCGCAACGCCTCCCGCGTGTTGTCGGCGGTGAAGGTGGGCATCAGGTCGACGACGTCGAGGATCTCGGCGGGCACGCCGAGCTGCGTGGCCGCCATGTTGCGCAGCACCTTGGCGCGTCCGGTCGCCCGAAGGAACGGTGTCGCGGCACCGCCGCGGTAGCGAACCGCGCAGCGGCGGCAGTCCGGCCGCCTCGGCGATCCCGCGGTAGATGCCGCGCAGGCCGATGCTGTCGGGCGCGGTGAGGTGGAACGTCTGGCCGTCACCGTCCGTCGGCGTGCATCAATTCGGACAGCGCATCGACGACGTAGTCGACCGGAACGATGTTGGTGCGTCCGGTGTCGGGCAGCACGATCGGGGTGAACGCGGCAGCTTGGCCAGCTTCGCCAGGATGCCGAAAGAAGTAGTACGGGCCGTCGACCTTGTCCATTTCGCCGGTGCGCGAGTCGCCGACGACGACCGCGGGCCGGTAGATCCGGTAGCGCAGCCCCGGCGTCCGAACGCACCAGCAGCTCGGCCTCGAACTTGGTCTGGTGATAGGGCGTCGGCAGGTCCTGCGCGACGTCGAAGTCGTCTTCGGTGTACTCGCCGCGATAGGTGCCCGGCCACCGCGATCGACGACACGTGGTGCAGCGTCGCGTCGAGCCGGCGTGCCAGCGTCGATCACCGCCCGGGTGCCCTCCACGTTGGCGGCGCGCTGCTCGTCCTCGGCGACGGTGATGTCGTAGATGGCGGCGCAGTGCACCACATGGTCGACGGTGCCGAGCTCGGCGATGGTGTCGTCGGACAGGCCGAGCCCGTCCGCTGTGAGGTCGCCGACCAGCGGTTTCGCCCGATCTCCCCACGGGTGATCACCCTCGGTGGCCAGCCGTTCGAACCTGGTCAGCGACTCGCGACGGACCAGTACCCACACCTCGGCGTCGGCGCGGAGCGGTCCAGAATTCTGCGAGACGACTCGGCGGCCGATAAACCCGGTACCGCCGGTAACGACATAGCGCATGCGAGCCATGGTCGTCGTTTGCCCGGCAAAGGTCAACGCATGTGACGCGCTCGGTCAGCCCGTATCCAAATCGCGGCCGCTCAATCCCCGCGCAGGTAGCACGGATATCGTCTCGAGACAGCCGGAAGGGAGTCTCAATGCCGATCGACCCCAACGCCATAGGCGCGAAGACCGACACCGCACCTCTTTCGAGTGGACCGACCGCGACACGCTGCTCTACGCGCTCGGTGTCGGCGCCGGAACCGATGATCTGGCGTTCACCACCGAGAACAGTCACGACATCCCGCAGCAGGTGCTGCCGACCTACGCCGTCATCGCCTGCACGGCGGTTCGCCGCGGCCGCCAAGATCGGCACCTTCAACTTCGCGATGCTGCTGCACGGATCCCAGGAGATCCGGCTGTTCGAGCCGCTGCCTGCGGCGGGCAAGCTGAGCGTCGTCGCCGAGGTCGCCGACATCCAGGACAAGGGCGAGGGCAAGAACGCCATCGTGATGCTCAAGGCCACCGGCACCGATCCCGACACCGGCGAGGTCGTCGCCGAGACGATGACGACCGCGGTGATCCGCGGCGAGGGCGGCTTCGGCGGGCAGCCGGGCCAGCGGCCGGTGGCACCCGAGATCCCCGACCGCGAGCCCGATTCGCGGGTCGCGCTGCCGACCCGCGAGGACCAGGCACTGATCTACCGGCTGTCCGGCGACCGCAACCCGCTGCACAGCGATCCGTGGTTCGCGCGCGAGCTCGCCGGCTTTCCCAAGCCGATCCTGCACGGGCTGTGCACCTACGGGGTCGCCGGGCGTGCGCTGGTCAGCGACCTCGGCGGCGGTGACGCGACGAAGGTCAGCGCCGATCGGGGCGCGGTTCACCTCGCCGGTGTTCCCCGGCGAGACGCTGACCACGTCGATCTGGCGCACCGAACCGGGGCATGCGGTGTTCCGCACCGAGGCGTCGAACCCGGACGGTTCGAACGCGCGGCTGGTGCTCGAGGACGGCGTCGCCGAATACACCGATTGAGTCGAACCGCCGATAATTGCGCCGCGGATTGACAGGATGTCTAGGGGGAACGTCGGCACAACGGGGTGCGAGATGGGCGGTGGTCGGAAATGAGGTTGGTCGTCGGTTATCTGGCCACACCTGGCGGCGCGGACGCGGTGGCACTCGGCACCCGGCTGGCCCGGACACTCGGCGCCGAGCTGGAGCTCAGCATCGTCTTGCCGGTCGACAGTGCGGCAACCGCACGCGTGACGGTCGGTGGTTACGACGAGCTTCTCGCCGAGCAGGCGGACAAGTGGCTGACCGAGGCGGCGGTACCGGCAGACGTCGTCGCGCGCAGTCACGTGAGTTTCGCCGAGTCGTTCGCCGATGGGCTGATCCAGGAGATAGCTCGGCTGGAGGCCGACGCCATCGTGGTTGGTGGAACGGGCGGTAGGCTGGCGGGCCCCTACTCGCTGGGCTCGGTGGTCAACGAGCTGCTGCACTCGTCACCCGTTCCGGTGGCGGTGGCACCGCGGGGTATCCGCGAGTCGGGCGTCGAACGGGTCCGCGAGGTGACCTGCGCGCTCGGCGAGCGGCAGGGCGCGGATCTGTTGCTGCGCACTGCGGTGCGGTTCAGCAAGGCGGCGGGCACGCCGTTGCGGCTGGTGTCGCTGGTGGCTCTCGACCCGACATTCGGATCGCTTCGCGGTGACGAGGACGCCGTTCGGGAGCATGCGCGCGCCCACGCCCAGCAGATCTTGGATACGGCCAAAGAGGCCCTGTCCAAGGACATTCCGGTGACATCGACCATCGTCGACGGTTCCACCGTCGAAGAGGCGGTAGGTAAGCTCGAATGGCACGACGGGGACTTGATCATGGTGGGGTCGAGCCGGCTCAGCGCGCCCAAGCGACTCTTCCTCGGTTCGACGGCCGCGAAGATGCTGCGCGTCCTGGATGTGCCGATGGTGGTGGTGCCGAGAGACCCATTCGGCGCCGACAGCCTGCCGTAGTCGAAGAGGGGAATCAAATGTCGGAGTCTGTAACACATCGAGGCATCTTGGTGGGCGTCGACGGGTCGGCAGCGTCGGCGGCCGCGGTGGCGTGGGCCACCCGCGATGCAGCCATCCGCAACGCCCCACTCACGCTCGTTTACGTCGTGACACCGGTGGATCCGACAGTCGCGCCGTGGCCGGAAATTCCCATCGGCGAGGATTTCTTCAGGCGGCAGGACGAGGAAGCCAAGCGCATCCTCGAAGAGGCGCGCAAGACCGTCGCGGAGTCCTCTCATGACGCCGCGCCTCCGATGGTGAAAAGCGCGGTTCTGCACGGCGGGGTGGTCCCGACGATGGTCGACCTGTCGAAGGACGCCGACGTGATCGTCGTCGGCTCGCGCGGGCAAGGCGCGTTCAGCCGGGCACTGCTGGGTTCAGTCAGTACAGGCCTGATACACCACGCACATTGTCCGGTGGCGGTCATCCACGATGACGCGCCAGCGGTGCCGGCGGATGCGGCTGTGCTGGTGGGAGTCGATGCCTCTCCCGCGTCGCTGTCGGCCATCGAGATCGCCTTTGACGAGGCGTCGCGACGAGGGGTGGACCTGGTGGCCCTGCACGCGTGGCGGGACGTCACCATGCTCGAGTACCCGGGGTTGAACACAGAGGCGATGGAAATGCACGCACGGGAAGCGCTGGAGCGGCTGGCGGGTTTCCAGGAGCGTTATCCCGACGTCACCGTCCGCCGGGTCGTCGTCTGCGACCAGCCGGCTCGTCCGCTGGTCGAGCACGCGGAGAGCGCACAGCTCGTGGTGGTCGGCAGCCACGGCCGCGGCGGGTTCGCCGGCATGCTGCTGGGTTCGGTCAGCAGCGCAGTCGTGCATGCGACCAAATCGCCAACGATCGTCGCCCGGAAGGGTTAGATCATTATATCGAACAAATGTTCGATATAATGATCTAATGGGCTGGCATAGCGGGCCGCCGAGTTGGACCGAGATGGAGCGGGTGCTCACCGGCAAGCCGCGTCGTGCCGGGTGGCCTATTGACGAGCAAATTGGCGACGGCGGCGACAGCCCGGCATGGTCGCGCAAGCGCGGGAGCTATCAGCCGCTGGAGAGGTGCAGCGGCCCGCCTCGTCGGTCCCGTATGCCGAGCTGCACGCGCATTCGGCGTACAGCTTCCTCGACGGCGCCAGCACGCCGGAGGAACTTGTCGAGGAGGCCGCCCGGCTCGATCTGCGGGCCATCGCGCTGACCGATCATGACGGGCTCTACGGTGTGGTGCGTTTCGCCGAAGCGGCCAAGGAACTCGACGTGCAGACGGTGTTCGGTGCCGAATTGTCCCTCGGCGGCGGCGACCGCACCGAGGAGCCCGATCCCGGGGGACCGCACCTTCTGGTGCTTGCCCGGGGTCCCGAGGGATACCGACGGCTGTCGCGCCAATTGGCTTCGGCACATCTGGCCGGCGGCGAAAAGGGCGTCCTGCGCTACGACTTCGATGCGCTCACCGAGGCGGCCGGTGGACACTGGCACATCCTGACCGGGTGCCGCAAAGGCCATGTCCGCCAGGCACTTTCCGACGGTGGCCCGGAGGCTGCCGAACAGGCGCTGGCCGATCTGGTGGACCGGTTCGGGCGCGACCGGGTCAGCATCGAGCTGACCCACCACGGCCATCCGCTCGACGACGAACGCAACGCAGCGCTGGCCGAGCTGGCGCCTGGGTTCGGGCTCGATTGTCGCCGCCGTGGCGGCTCCGGTGTCGGCGTCGTCGCCACCACCGCAGCCCATTTCGCCGAGCCGTCCCGGGGCAGGCTGGCGATGGCCATGGGAGCGATCCGGGCTAGGCACTCGATGGACGAGGCGGCCGGTTACCTTGCGCCGCTTGGTGGCTCGCATCTTCGGTCGGGGGAGGAGATGGCGCGGGTGTTCGCGCATTGCCCAGAGGTGGTGACCGCCGCGGCCGACCTGGGCGAGCAGTGTGCCTTTGCGCTGACGCTGATCGCCCCGCAGTTGCCACCGTTCGACGTTCCGGACGGGCACACCGAGGACAGCTGGCTACGGCATCTGGTGATGTCGGGTGCTGCACATCGGTACGGGCCGCCGGAGCGGGCGCCGCGGGCATACGAACAGATCGACCATGAGCTGAACATCATTGCCCAACTGCAGTTTCCGGGCTATTTCCTGGTCGTGCACGACATCACCCGGTTCTGCCGCGAGAATGGCATCCTCGCCCAGGGCAGGGGATCGGCGGCCAACTCGGCGGTCTGCTACGCCCTCGGCGTCACCAACGTCGATCCGATCGCCAACGAGTTGCTGTTCGAGCGGTTTCTGTCCCCGGCGCGGGACGGGCCGCCCGACATCGACATCGATATCGAATCGGACCTGCGGGAGAGGGTCATTCAGTACGTCTACCACCGCTATGGCCGCGACTACGCCGCCCAGGTCGCCAACGTCATCACCTACCGCGGCCGCAGCGCGGTGCGTGACATGGCCCGCGCGCTGGGATTCTCCCAGGGGCAGCAGGACGCCTGGAGCAAGCAGATCGGCCAGTGGGGAAACCTGGCCGAATCGCCACACGTCGAGGGCGTCCCGGAACCGGTGATCGACCTGGCCATGCAGATCTCGAACCTGCCGCGGCACATGGGCATCCACTCCGGCGGCATGGTGATCTGCGACCGACCGATCGCCGATGTGTGCCCGGTGGAGTGGGCACGGATGGAGAACCGCAGTGTGCTGCAGTGGGACAAAGACGACTGTGCGGCAATCGGTTTGGTGAAGTTCGACCTGCTTGGGCTCGGCATGCTCTCGGCTCTGCACTACGCCATCGACCTGGTGGCCGAACACAAGGGCATCGACGTCGACCTGGCCAAGCTGGACCTCACCGAGCCTGCGGTGTACGAGATGCTGCAGCGCGCCGACTCCGTCGGGGTGTTCCAGGTGGAGTCCCGCGCGCAGATGGCCACGTTGCCCCGGCTGCGGCCGCGGGTGTTCTACGACCTGGTGGTCGAGGTCGCGCTGATCCGTCCCGGGCCGATCCAAGGCAACTCGGTGCACCCCTACATCAGCAGGCGTAACGGTGTGGAACCGGTGGTCTACGACCACCCGTCGATGGAACCTGCGCTGCGAAAAACCCTGGGCGTGCCTCTTTTTCAGGAGCAACTCATGCAGCTCGCTGTCGACTGCGCCGGTTTCACCGCCGCCGAGGCGGACCAGTTGCGCCGCGCGATGGGGTCCAAGCGGTCAACCGAGCGGATGCGCAGGCTGCGCGGCCGGTTCTACGACGGCATGCGCGAACGGCACGGCATCACCGGTGAGGTCGCCGACCGGATCTACGAAAAGCTGGAAGCCTTCGCCAATTTCGGCTTTCCGGAAAGCCATTCGCTGTCCTTCGCCTCGTTGGTGTTCTACTCGTCGTGGTTCAAACTGCACCATCCCGCCGCGTTCTGCGCGGCGCTTCTGCGCGCGCAGCCGATGGGTTTCTATTCACCGCAGTCGTTGGTGGCCGATGCCCGTCGGCACGGGGTAACCGTGCACGGCCCTGATGTCAACGCCAGCCTGGCGCACGCGACGCTGGAGAACGCAGGCACCGAGGTGCGGCTGGGCATCGGCAGCGTCCGCCACATCGGTGATGAGCTGGCCGAGCATGTCGTCGAGGAGCGAAAAGCCAACGGGCCGTACAGTTCCCTGCTGGATCTGACCGGCCGGCTGCGGCTTTCCGTGCCACAGACAGAGGCGTTGGCCACGGCGGGGGCACTGGGCTGCTTCGGGATCTCCCGCCGCGAGGGCCTGTGGGCCGCAGGCGCGGCGGCCACGCAGCGGCCGGACCGGCTACCCGGCGTTGGGTCGTCGTCGCACATCCCTGCCTTGCCGGGCATGACCGAGCTGGAGCTGGCGGCCTCGGACGTCTGGGCCACCGGGATTTCCCCGGACAGCTATCCCACCCAGTTCCTGCGGGCGGACCTGGAGGCGATGGGAGTCATCCTGGCCGACCGGCTGCTCTCGGTGCCCGACGGGACCCGGGTATTGGTGGCCGGGGCGGTGACGCACCGGCAGCGGCCTGCCACCGCGCAGGGGGTGACGTTCATCAACCTCGAGGACGAGACCGGCATGGTCAACGTCCTGTGCTCACCGGGGGTGTGGGCGCGGCACCGCAGGCTGGCGCAGACGGCGTCGGCGCTGTTGATCCGGGGACAGGTGCAGAACGCCACCGGCGCGGTCACCGTCGTCGCCGACCGGCTGGGCAAGCTCGGCCTGCGGGTGGCGTCCCGGAGTAGGGACTTCCGCTAGGCCCGCCAGCCACCGGATAAGGTTCGCGCTATGGCCGATGCACCCATGGCGGGATTCCCCCCACCTCGCGAGTCGGTGGCGAGCCTGGAGAACTGGCAGGAACCGGCCTTCAACCGGTGGTCCTTCCAGCATCTGCGCGAGGTCATTCCCACGCAGCGCATCGCCCGAGGCCAAAAGACGAGGGCGCTGTTGCGCACCGACGACCCATCAGCTCTCGACAACATCGCCGTGACGCGGATCGGCGACGGTCTGCCGACCGTCGGGGAAGTCCTGGCGGATACGTGGACCGATGCCGTCATCGTGCTGCACGACGGTCAGGTTGTCCTCGAACGCTATCTCGGCGAGATGCACGCCGACACGCCGCATCTGTTGATGTCGGTATCGAAGTCCATCGTGGGGTGTGTCTGCGGAATCCTTGCGTCCCAGGGGCGCCTGGACGTGGAGGCGCCAGTCACGCAGTACATTCCGGAGATCACCGGCTCCGGGTACGACGGGGCCACGGTGCGACACGTCCTCGACATGCGCACCGGCGTCGCGTTCAGCGAGGCCTACGAGGACCCCGATGCCGAGATACGTGTCATCGAGCGCTACATGGGCTGGCGTCCTTTGGCCGAGGGCGGGAGTGTCGGCTTGTACGGCTATCTCACTTCGCTGTCCTCCGAGGGTCCTCACGGTGGCCCGTTCGTCTACCGCTCGGCAGACACCGATGTACTGGGGTGGGTGTGCGAGCGGGCCGCCGGCGTCCGGATGGCCGACCTGGTGTCCACTCTGGTCTGGGCTCCGATGGGCGCTGAGTACGACGCCGAAATCACCTGCGATGCGCTCGGATCCGCGGTGCACGATGGTGGTATCAGTGCCACCGCCCGCGATGTGGCCCGCTTCGGCATGCTGCTGCTCGACGACGGCTCGGTCGGCGGCCGACCCGTCGTGCCCGAGGACTGGCTACGGCAGGCCCGGCACATCGACGCCGATATCCGCGGCGCCTTTGCCGCGTCTGACTCCGAGCCCGCCCTGCCCGGCGGCTGGTACCGCAACCAGTTCTGGTTCGTCCCCGGACCCTCCGGCGACATCTTGCTGTGCCTGGGCATCCACGGCCAGATGGTCTTCGTCGACCAAGCCACCCGCACGGTCGTGGTGAAGCTCTCATCGTGGCCGACGGCTCAGGAACCCGCCCACCTGCTGGATACGATCCGGGCCTTCGCCGCCGTCGGTCGCCACCTGGCCGGCCTCGAACCGGTGGGCGATGCCGCAGCCGCCCGGCCGTCGGGCCCGAGCGGCATCGCCGAGGGTCAGAAACGCGGGCGCGGGTGAGCGGAATGCGGGTGGGCGCGCCTACTTGACGTACCCGATCGGAACCATTGTCGGTGTCTCCGGCAGCTTTTCGCTGGTGTACTTCGACCGGATGCCGTCGATGTAACGCCGGCAGCGCTCGGTCAGGCCGTCGGCGGTCTGCATCCGACCCTTGGTGACGAGGACGCCGAGATCAGCGCCCTTGAAGCGGTAGTCGCCCGGTCCGTAGACGCGCAGGAAGAAACACTCGTCCTCATGCGTGACGTCGTGCCAATCATTGGCGACGCGCGACGAACCGCAGCGATCCGTCGTCCTCGAGGTGCCAGGTACCGGTGCGCGGCGCTTCCAGGAGCCGCTCGACGGAGTCCACCGGCTCCTTCATGATCAGCTGCGCCCACACGTCGACGGCTGCGAGGTCGCGCCAGCGCTCGTTGATCTCGTCGACGTCCACCTCGTAGTCGACGTCCATGAACTCCAGGAGGTGGAACAGGAACAGCGGGATGTCGGCGTAGGCCCCGGCGGTCACGTTGGTCATCGACGACGCCCCCGAGATCCGCGGGTTGAGCTCCCCGAGGTAGACCTGGTCGGAGTCGAGGTCGACGAGCACATCGACCTCGAAGAAGCCCTTGTAGCCCTCCTGCCGCAACCGGTCTCCGAGGCGGCGGACATGCTCGATCGCGACGGCCCGGTGCGCCTCGCTCAGCGCCTCCGGGAACAGGTCGTTGCCGCACCAGCCCCCCTTGTACGGAGTGAGCTCGGGATAGCCGGTCAGATCGGTCATGAACGGCCCCACGACCGTGCCGTGGCGGGTGTTGACGGCCTCCACGGCCGCGGCCCGGTTGTTGATCCGCTTCATGACCTTGAGCTCTTCGTCGACCATGTCCTCGGCGTCGCGCTTCCAGTCGCCCTCCTGCTTGATGAAGAAGGTCGTCTTGCCCGAGTCGCCGTACGGCGTCTGCACGACCAGGTCGGAGCCCAGATCCCGCGCCGGCGGCGAGCTTGGCCAACTCGTCGTAGGTGTCGGCCCGTCCGATGACGTTGGGCACCGAGGGTGCCCCCGCCTCCTCGCCGAGGCGAGTCGTCACGATCTTGGAGTCCAGGTGCCGGCGCAGCGAGTCCGTCGGGAGGATCAGGTCGTAGCCCAGCTCCTCGCAGATCTGCTCGGTCTCCTCGTCGAAGAACACCATCGCGATCATCGGCGCCACGCCCGAGGATCCCACCCGAGACGCGATGTGGGCCTGCACCTCCGGATCGCGCAGGAGGTAGTTGTTGATCTCCTCGCTGCTCTCGAACTCGACGAACGGCTTGTTCTTCGGGGTGAACACCCGCGGATGGGCGCCGTCCCAGGAGTCGTAGTAGACGAGGTAGCCGAAGTTACGGACCCAGCGGTCGATGCCGAGCAGGTTGAACGCGGTCGGTCCCACGAAGAAGATCGGTCGAGAATTGGTCCGGAAGAAGCTGCGGATCTCCGAGATCGTCCGCAGTGATCTACGCACGTCGGAAACTTTTTTCATCGCGTCCTTCACGGCCGCCTCCCAGCGGTATCGTCGCATAACCACCGGCGGTCGTCCATGCTCTTCAACTAACTCGGCCGGCGGATTCGCACGTCGGAAAGGGCGGTCGGCTGTGACACAACACCCGCTGGAACCACTGAGTGCGGACGAGTTCAGACGAACCACGGAAATTCTCCGTCGCGATGGGCATATCACCGACACCTTCCGCATCGCATCGATCGAACTGATCGAACCGGCCAAGCAGGAGGTGTTGGCGTGGCGCGTCGGTGACACGGTGCCGCGGCACTCGTTCGCGGTGGTGTGGAACCGCTCGGACAACAAAACCTACGAAGCGACGGTCGACCTCACCGGCGATGCCGTCCTTTCGATCAAGCACGTTCCCGACGTCACGCCGAACTTCACCGTCGACGAGTTCCACGAGGTCGACCACGCGCTTCGCCAGCACCCGGACGTCATCGCCAAACTGGCCGAGCGCGGCATCTCCGATATGAGCCGCGTCATCGTCGACGTCTGGACCTACGGCAAGGCGGTGATGCCCGAGAAGTACCGCGACCGCCGGCTGGGCTGGTGCGATCTATGGGTCCGCGAGACCTCCGACGGGAACCCGTATGCCCACCCCATCTCGGGGCTGAAGGTCATCGTGGACATGAACACCCTGGAGCTCCTCGAGCTCGACGAGCAGTACGACGTCGGAATGCCGGCGGTCGACGGTGAGTACGTGCCCGGGCCGCGGAAGGGTGAGCAGCGCACCGATCTGAAACCCCTGCACATCACCCAGCCCGAGGGCACGTCCTTCACCGTGGATGGCACCGAATTGCGGTGGCAGAACTGGTCGATGCGCCTTGGCTTCAACTACCGCGAGGGTCCCGTGATCTACCAGGTCGCCTACGACGACCACGGGGTACGGCGTGACATCGCCTACCGCATGTCATTCGCCGAGATGGTGGTGCCCTACCGCGACCCCACGTTCGACCACTACCGCAGGACCGCCTACGACATCGGCGAGTGGGGCCTTGGCTTCATGACCACCTCGTTGGAGCTCGGCTGCGACTGCCTCGGCGAGATCCGCTACGTCGACGCGGTGCTGCACGACTCCGCCGGCGCACCGTACGAGATCAAGAACGCGATCTGCCTGCACGAAGAGGACAACGCCGTCCTCTGGAAGCACGTCGATCTGGTGACCGGTGCCGAGGTCCGCAGGCAGCGGCGCATGGTGGTCTCGTGTCACGTCACCGTGGCGAACTACGAGTACCTCGTCTACTGGCGCTTCTACCAGGACGGCAACATCGAGTGCGAGGTACGCGCGACCGGCATCATGGTCACCACCCCCTTTGCCGAGGGCGAGGCCGCGCCGCCCTATGGGACCGTCGTCGACAACCGCACCTACGCGCCGTTCCATCAGCACTTCCTGGTCGCCCGCCTCGACCTTGACGTCGACGGTTCCGCGAACACCGTCGTCGAGGTGGACTCGGTCGCACCCCCGGTGTCCGACGAGAACCCCTACGGCCTCGCTGTGGTCACCCAGTCCACCCCGATCACCTCCGAGGCGTCCTCCGCCCGCGACTACAACTGGGACACCCAGCGCGGCTGGAAGGTCGTGAACCCCGGCAAGCTGAACCGGCACGGCACCCCGGTCGCCTACAAGCTGGTGCCCGGCGCCGCGTTCCCAGCCCTGATGGATCCCTCGACGCCGCAGTACGTTCGGGCGCCGGTCATCGGCCACACGCTATGGGTCACGCGGCACGACGACGACGAGCGCTGGCCGTGCGGTAAGTACCCCACGCAGTCCACCGTTGACACCGGTCTGACGGAGTGGATCAAGGACGACGCGCCGCTGGAGAACGCCGACGTCGTGCTCTGGTACGTCTTCGGCATCCACCACATCACCCGCGTGGAGGACTGGCCCATCATGCCGGTCGACACGATCTCGTTCTGGCTGAAGCCGTTCGGGTTCTTCGACCAGAACCCGTCGATCGACGTCGCCCCCACGCAGAAGGCCGAGGGTGAGACCTGCCACACCGGCACGGCAGACCACCTCGCCGCCGATTCTGCGGCGCACATGCACTGAATCCAGGGCCGAACCGCTACGGCTCGTCGACGACGAGCACCGGCGTGTCCTTGCGCAGCGTCTCGCCGCGGAAGAACGCCGGCTGACGGGCGCGCATGATCAGCATGAACACCACACCGAGCAGGATCATCCCGAGACCCAGGATCAGCACCAGACCGACGCCGCCGATGCTCGCGCCGCTGCCGTAGTCCGGCGAGGCGCTGTCGCGAAGCGTGACCAGGAAGACCCCGAGCAGACCGAGCCCGCCCAGCAGCGGGAACAGCAGCTTGAACACGAAGCTCTGGAAGTCTGCGAAGAGTTCGTTGCGGAAGTACCAGATGCAGGCGAACGCGGTCAGGCCGTAGTAGAAGCAGATCATGATGCCGAGCGAGTAGATGGTGTCGGTGAGCACGTTCTCGCTGGTGAAGGTGAGGATCGAGTAGAACAGCGCCGAGCCGACGCCGGCCGCGATCAACGCGTAGGACGGGGTCAGGTACCGGGGGTGAATCCTGGCGAAGCGCTCCGGGAAGGCCTTGTAGGTCCCCATCGCCAGCATGGTCCGCGAGGTCGGCAGGAATGTGGTGATCAGGCTGGCGGCACTGGAGGCCACCACGGCAAGGAACAGGAACAGGTTGAGCGGGCTGCCCATCACGGGTTCGGCGAGGGCGCCGAAGACATTGTCGGAGATCTCCTCGTTTCCCAGACCCAGCCCCTCGGTGCCGACTCCGGCGTACATCTGGGTCGCGACGGCGACCAACAGATAGGTGCAGCAGGATCGACAGGACGCACAGCAGCGCAGCACGGCCGGGGGTCTTCTCGGAGTCCTTGGACTCCTCGTTGACCGTGAGGGCGGTGTCCCAGCCCCAGAACGCGAAGATCGAACCGGACAGACCCGCGATGAACGCCGACAGCGTCAGCCCGGCGGGGCTGAACCAGTCGAGGCTGAACGACATGCCGGTCTCCGAGGAGCCGGATTTCGCCAGCGCCATTACGGCGAACAGCACCAGGACGACCATCTGGAACCCGACCAGGATGAACTGGACGTGCTCGGTCGTGGTGATGCCGCGGTACGACACCGCGGTGGCGATCGCCAGGAAGACCAGGCAGGTGACCACGTTGATCAGCTTGTTCTCCCACAGCGCGCCGATGGATTCGTTGTCCGGTCAGATCGCCGATGAACTGGTAGAAGAACTGGACCGCGACGCCGGCGAGGTTGGACAGCACGATGACCGTCGCCAGCACCGCCGCCCATCCGCCCAGCCAGCCGACGTAGGGCCCGAAAGCCTTGGTGGTCCAGGTGAACGACGTCCCGCAGTCCGGTGCGACCTTGTTGAATTCGCGGTAGGCGTACGCGGCGAAGAACATCGGCAGGAATCCGGCAATGATGATCACCGGCATCTTCTCGCCCGACTCGGCCACCAGGATGCCGATCGTGGCTGTCAGCGCATAGGCCGGAGCCACCGACGAGATACCGAGGACGGTACCGCCGAGCAGGCCGACTGCGTTGTGTGAGAGCCCCTTGTCCTGAAGATCCGCCTCGGGCTGATGGCGCGGGTCGTGAGCCTCGATTGTCATAATGACCTCGCACGGTCGGTATCGATGAGGCACTGATCGTATCGACCTTGACGGCGCGGCGTTGTCAGATCGCGCGGGTAATCATTACTCGGCTGTCGGGGTGGTCCAGACCTTGTCGATGCCGATCCTCAACCGCGTGCTGTAGCGGCCGATCGCATCGGTCATGCCGAACTTCTCGGCTTCCGCCTCGTACTTGGCCCAGTACGGTGCGTCCTTACGGGCATCGACGCCGACGTCGTCGACGACCGCGCTGCCGCCGACGACGACGGCTCCGCCGCCGTTGCCGTCGGAGTCCAGGTTCAGGCTGACCCGAGGATGGTTGTCGATGTGCCTGATCTTGGCGGCATTCGGGCATCGAGTACACGATCACGTCGGTGCCGTCGAGGTAGAACCAGACCAGCCGCGGCACGGGCTGACCGGATTTGGCGACGGTGGTGAGCCATCCGTAGTGGTCGGATTGGAGCCTGCTGGAAACTTCTTGCGTCAGTTGGGCTGTCATTTCTCGACTGTAGTCTCGGCGAAATGACGCTTGAACTTGTCCGTCGATGAAGTCCTGACGACTACCCGCTCGGTGCGCAAGCGGCTCGATCTGGAGAAGCCGGTGCCGCGTGAGGTGCTGCATCGAATGTCTCGAGCTGGCGCTGCAGGCGCCGACAGGTTCCAACGCCCAGGGCTGGCAGTGGGTCTTCGTCGACGACGCCGACAAGAAGAAGGCGCTCGCCGACATCTACCGGCACAACGCGACGCCCTACCTCGATCGAGCCCAAGCCCGAGTTCGGCGACATGCGCGACGAGCAGACGGCCACTGGTCACCAGCTCGGCGAAGTACCTCAACGAACACCTGCACGAGGTGCCGGTGATGATGATCCCGTGCCTGAAGGGCCGCCCGGACGGTGCGCCCGCCGGGCAGAGCGCCGGTTTCTGGGGCTCACTGCTGCCTGCGGCGTGGAGCTTCATGCTGGCGCTGCGCTCGCGCGGCCTGGGTTCGGCATGGACGACGCTGCATCTCATCGGCAAGGGCGAGAAACTGGCCGCCGACGTGCTCGGCATTCCGTTCGAGGAGTACAGCCAGGGCGGCCTGTTCCCGATCGCCTACACCAAGGGCACCGACTTCCAGCCGGCCAAGCGGCTGCCCGCGGAGCAGTTCACGCACTGGAACTGGGTGGTGATCATCAGACCGCGCCGCTGAAGCCGTGCTGGCGCCAGGCCTCGTACACCGCGACCGCCGCGGCGTTGGACAGGTTCAGCGAGCGCCGGCCGGCCAGCATCGGGATGCGCACCCGCGACGTGATGTGCGGGTCGGCCAGCGTGCAGTCGTCGAGGCCGGTGGGCTCGGGGCCGAACATCAACACGTCGCCCGGCTGGTAGGCGATGTCGGCGAACGACGTCGTCGCGTGCGCGGTGAAGGCGTACACCCGGGTCGGCGCGATGGCGTCCCAGGCGGCGGCCAGACTCGGGTGCACGGTCACCGAGGCGAGGTCGTGGTAGTCCAGTCCGCCCGGCGCAGCTTGGGTTCGGATAGCTCGAACCCGAGCGGCTCGACCAGGTGCAGTTCGCAGCCGGTGGCGGCGACCATCCGGATCGCGTTACCGGTGTTGGGCGCGATGCGCGGGGAGAAGAACATCAGCCGGAACATTTGACGATGATTGCAGGCGGGCTCGACGAGATTTGCTCGGATGTCACCTAAGCGCGTTATGGCGGCAGCCCGCGAACTCTGTCTGTTCAGTAAGAATTGTGGAAACGACTGCGCGCGACTGGCATACTCGATCAATTGCCAGGCGTAGAACGCCAGCCCGCAGGTGGGCAAAATCAGCAGGAAGCCTTATGAACGACGCTCCATTAGTGAAAAGACGGACACAGCGGCCGGTAGCGCGGTCGGGCAGCAGATGACCACGTTCTCGCAGCAAGAGCTCGTGGACGGGTTGGTCGAAGACGAGGATGCCCAGGCGTCCGCCCCGACGAAACGTCCCTCCGATGGTCGCTGACGAATTGGCCGGTCCGCTGGAAGGTGTTCGCGATCGTTTTGGTGCCGCTGATTCTGGCGGGCGCCTTCGGCGGGTTGCGCATCTACTCGAACGCGATCGAGGCAGCGTGATCTGCAACGCGCCGCCGACCGCGTCGAAATGGTGCCCGCGATCGTGAGCTACATGACCGCTCTCAACGGCGCGATGTTGGCGCAGTTCGACCGGTGGCGACACCCAGGCGGCGATCGACCACGTTCGACTCCAGCCGGCAGGAATTGCAGCGCCGGCTCGAGCCGACACCGACATCGCCGCCGGACGTCAACAAGGGCGTCACCAGCATGCTCGAGGGCGGCCAGGCGCTGTTGGACAAGGTCACGGCCAACAGCATCGGCCTGCGCGACCGGATCACCGCCTATGCGCCGATCCTGCTGACCGCCGAGGACGCCATCAACGGGTCGGTCCGGGTCGACGACGAGCGCATCCGCGCCGAGACGCAGGGCCTCAGCCGCGCGGTCGGCGCCCGCGGCCAGATGATGATGCAGCAGCTGCTGGTCAACCACGGCGGTGAGCTGCCCGAACCCGAGCTGCGCACGTCGCTGATCACCGCTCGCCGGCACCGAGCCGTCGACGCTGTTCGGCATGAGCCAGGTGCTCGGCGTCGGCTCGCCGGAGGCCCAGCAGCTGCAGGCCGAGTACGTCCAGCCGGATGGCGCTGATGTCCGACCCGGCCGTCCCGCTGGTCAACAACCCGGATCTGACGCAGTCGCTGCAGGCCACCGACCAGATCGCCGACCAAGATGATCGAGACCACGCTGCCCGCGGTGACCGGCGCGGTCGACGGACGAGGCCTCGGCCGCAGCGCACCGAAGCCATCCGTGACTCGGCGATCGTGGTCGGCGCGATGCTGCTGGCCCTGCTGCTCGTCATCCTGGTGGCGCGGTCGCTGGTGCGGCCGCTGCGCACGCTGCGCGACAGCGCGCTGCGGGTGGCGCACGACGACCTGGCCCGCGAGATCGAGCGGGTGCGCGCGGGCAAGGAACCCGGACCCGTCGCAGCCGATCCCGGTGCACACCACCGAGGAGGTCGGTCAGGTCGCGCACGCCGTCGACGAGCTGCACGAACAGGCCGTCTTGCTGGCCGGCGAGCAGAGCCGACTGCAGCTGCAGGTCGGCGACATGTTCGAGACGCTGTCGCGGCGCAGCCGCTCGCTGGTCGACCAACAGCTCTCGCTGATCGACCGGCTGGAACGCAACGAGGAGGACCCCGAGCGGCTGGAGAGCCTGTTCCGGCTCGATCACCTCGCCGCGCGGATGCGCCGAAACGGCGCCAACCTGCTGGTGCTCGCCGGGGCGAAGGTGCCGCGCGAGCAGGCCGACGCCGGTGCCGGTTGCGGCGATCGTCAACGCCGCGGCCTCCGAGGTCGAGGACTACACCCGCGTCGTCACCGCGACGGTGCCCGACAGCGAGATCGTCGGCTCGGTCGGCGGGCGACCTCGTGCACCTGCTTGCCGAGCTGCTCGACAACGCGCTGCGCTACTCGCCGCCGATCTCGCAGGTGCGGGTGTCGGCCGTGCACACCGGCAACGGTGGCCTGGTCATCGAGGTCAGCGACATCGGCCTCGGCATGACCGAATCCGATCTGCGGGTGGCCAACACGCGCCTGCAGTCCGGCGGCGAGGTCAACCCCGTACACCGCGCGTCACATGGGTCTGTTCGTGGTCGGGCGGCTCGCCGCAGCAGCACGGGCTGGTGGTCCGGCTGCGCAGCACCATTGCGGGCGAACCGAATTCGGGCACCACCGCCGGCGTGTATCGTGCCGTCCGAGCTGCTCGAGCGCGCCGGCATGCGCGACCAGTTCGACACCGCGCCGCAGACGGCACACCTGCCGATGCGCATTCGCGGCATCGCGACCGCACTGGCCCTCGATGAGATCGACCGACTACGACGACTACGGCGACGAGGTCGGCGTGGACCAGCTCAACGGCCACTCCGAGCGTTCCCGTCACGTTGTTGCCGCAACGCAATCCCGGCGCCAGCGGCATCTCCGACATCCCGGCCGCTGCCGAGCCTGCGCCGGAACCCGAGGACGATGGCCGCCGAGTTGGCCGGAGGACTCGATGCCGGCGACGCCGAGCCTGCCCGAGGGCAGCCGGCCGCGCACGGCTGCCCGTCGACACGTCGGCGTTCTTCGCGTCCCGCGCGCAGGCCGCCAGCAACGGTGCCCACCCGCCCGCCAACGCCGCACAGCCCCGCGAACCCGAGCCGCGAGCCGAGCGCCGCAGAGCGCCCGAGCCGTGCACGGCGACGGCGGGTGCCGACGACGCGATCTACCAGAAGATGCTGTCCGAATGGCTGGTCGATCCCACCGACCTGGCCAACAGCAGCGATCTGAATTGGGAGTCGGTGTGGGATCACGGCTGGTCGGCGGCCGAGGCCGCGGAGGACGCGCCGGTGACAGCGCACACCGAGCACGGCCTGCCGGTGCGCGAGCCCGGCGCCCGACTGGTACCCGGTGCGGCGGATCCCGCAGGGCAGCACGGCGCCAACGGTGGCCACACCAACGGGGGAGCGCACCGGAGCCACGACGGCGACGACGAGGTAGAGTCGGCGGCCGAATTCAGTACCGGCGCGGACGCGATTCCGGTGCGCGACCCGGACGCCGTCCGCGCGAGCATCAGCAGCCACTTCGGCGGTGTGCACGCCGCGCGGTCACACGCCCAGGAGACCAGAGGAACAGATAACGAATGACGCTATCCGCCACGTTCGACGCAGCGGGATTCGCTCGACTGGCTGGTCTCCAAGTTCGCCCGCGATGTATCCGGTGTAACCCATGCGGTTCTGGTGTCTGCGGACGGCCTTCTGATGGCCGCCAGTGAGCACATGCCGATCGAACGCGCCGACCAACTCGCCGCGGTGGCGTCGGGACTGGCCAGCCTGTCGACCGGCGCCTCGCAACTCTTCAACGGCGGGTATGTGCTGCAGTCCGTCGTCGAGATGGAGAACGGCTATCTGCTGCTGATGCGGGTCGGCGACGGCTCCAACCTCGCGACGCTGGCCACCACGGAACTGCGACATCGGCCAGATCGGCTACGAGATGGCGATGCTGGTGGAGCGCGTCGGCAGCGTCGTCCAGTCGTCGCGCCGAGCACCTCAACACTCGTGAGCGGCCCATGGACGAACTCGATTCACGCGCACCCGCAGACCAACCGAGCCTGGTACGGCCATACACGCTGACGGCTGGGCGCACCGACTCCCGCGTCAACCTGCCGCTGGAGGCCCCGATCGAGGCCGTGGTCTCCGACAAGCCGCCGCGATGGCCGGGAAACGATGTGCGGGCCCAGATTTGCGCGTTGTGCGAGAACAGCCCGTCGGTCGCCGAGATCGCCGCTCATCTGTCGTTACCGGTCGGCGTGGCGCGCGTGCTGATCGGTGATCTGGTGTCGTCGGGTCATCTGCGGGTGCACACCACCCTGAGCGATCAGTCGACCGTCGACGAGCGACGTGAACTGATAGGAAGGACCCTCCGTGGCTTACGAGCACTCTGAGGGCCGCGACACGGCGTCGACGAAGATCGTCGTCTCCGGCGGGTTCGGCGCCGGCAAGACGACGTTCGTCGACGCGGTCTCCGAGATCATGCCGCTGCGCACCGAGGCGCTGGTGACCAATGCTTCGGCGGGGCTCGACGGCCTCGACGCCACACCGGACAAACGAACCACGACGGTGGCGATGGACTTCGGCCGCATCACGTTGGACGAGGACCTGGTGCTGTACCTGTTCGGCACCCCCGGCCAGCGACGGTTCTGGTTCATGTGGGACGACCTGGTCCGCGGCGCCATCGGTGCGATCATCCTCGTCGACTTGCCGGCGACTTCAGGACAGCTTCGCGGCGGTGGACTTCTTCGAGGCCCGCAACATGCCGTTCCTGATCGCGATCAACGAATTCGACGATGCACCACGGCATCCCCCGCACGAAGTGCGCAAGGCGCTGGCGCTGGCCGATGACATACCGATCATCACGGTCGACGCCAGGGATCGGCACTCCTCGACGGCCGCACTGATCGCGGTCACCGAAGTATGCGACTGAACGCGCTCCCGTCGGTGCCCGGCTGATTTGCCGAGCAGACGCAAAAGTTACCCGACACGCCGAGATTTTCGACGGGACTGTTTGTGTCTGCTCGCGCGAGAGAACCTGAGCGGGTCTTGAGGCGGATCTTCCACCGCACCAAGCTCAAGAGTAACCGATGCAGATCAACCCGAGCATGGCCATGTTGAACCACCACGCGCCGGGGGTGTGCTTCCAATGCGAGTCTTGCGGAGTCAGCGGGCCTGGTACGAGCCTGATCAGGTCGATCGTCGACGCGGTGCTGGCGAATCCCCACCGCGCCGGGGTGATCCATGACAACTGGTCGAGCCCGATTCGGCCCGTCACCGGGATCATGCCGCCCTGGAACACCAGCTGCGACATGATCGCGATCACCAGCAGCGGCATGATCTGCTCATTCGATTTGGCCAGCGCCGAGAGCGCCAGGCCGACCATCGCCGCGGCCACGCAGCAGGCCGCCATGTCGGTGAACAATTCGAGGCTTCGGTTGGGGATCACCGCGCCGCTGGTCACGGCTCCCGGGCCCCACTTCTTGCCCCAAATGTTGATGGCGGTGACGATGCTCGACTGCAGCACCGCGAACGCGGCGAACACGATGACCTTCGCCAACAGGTACGCCGTCGTGGACAACCCGACAGCCTGCTCGCGCAGGAAGATCGCCCGCTCGCCGATCAGGGCGCGGATCGTCAGGGCGGTGCCCATGAAGATGGCGCCGACATTGAGCAGCACGAGGATCTGTCCGGGTTCGTTGGGCGCTTCACCGCCTTGTATCGCAGGTACCGGCACGCCGAAGCCGACGTCTCCCGGCACTGACAGCGACAGCACACCCATGATGAACGGCAGCATCGCCAGGAAGATGAAGTACCCGCGGTCGGAGACGATCAGCCTCATCTGGCGCCGCGCGATCGTCGAGAACTGGCGTCGCACGCTGGTGCGCGTCGGTTTGCCCAGATCCGCCGGTTCCTGCGCGGGCGGTTGTGGCGGCGTCGGCCCGTGCGCGGCGATGAATCGTTGGTTGGCCGCGTCGGGGTCGCGCGCGACCGAACTGAAGATGTCGGCCCAGTTCGTGGTGCCCATCGCCGCGCCGATCCGGCTGGGCGGACCGAAGAACGCGGTCTTGCCGCCAGGGGCCAGCAGCAACACCTGATCGCATACGTCGAGGTAGGACAAGGAGTGGGTGACCACCATCACCACACGGCCCGCGTCCGCGAGCTGGCGCAGCATCGTCATGACCTGCCGGTCCAGCGCGGGGTCGAGGCCCGACGTCGGCTCGTCGAGGATCAACAGCGACGGGCCCGTCAGCAGCTCCATCGCCACGGATGCGCGCTTGCGCTGACCGCCCGACAGCTTGTCGACGCGGGTTTCGCCGTGCCGGGTCATCTCGAGTTCCTCGAGCACCTGCGCGACGACCCGTTCGCGGTCTTCCTTGTTGGTGTCCGGCGGCAGCCGTAGCTCGGCCGCGTACATCAGCGCCTGGTTCACGGTCAGCTGGCCGTGCACCACGTCGTCCTGAGGCACCATCCCGATCCGGGAGCGCAGCGAGGCGTACTCGGCGTGGATGTCGTGACCCTCGAAGGCCACCGTGCCGGTGGTCGGGTGGGTGTAGCCGGCCACCAATCGGGCAAAAGTCGACTTGCCTGCGCCCGATGGGCCGATGACGGCGGTCAGCGTGCCGGGCCGCGCCGTCAGCGAGATATTCTCCAGCAGCGTCTTGTTGCCCTCGATGGTCCATGTGACACCGTGCACGTCGAGGCCGCCGGTGCCGCTCGCCGCTGTGGTTTCGGTGCGCCGGACGAGTGTGCCCCCACTGAACACCAGGTCGACGTTGCCGATCGTGACGGTGTCGCCCTCGTGCAGGACCGCGGCCTCGATGCGCGAACCGTTGACGAACGTCCCGTTGATGCTGCGGTTGTCGCGGATCTCGGTGCCCGCGTCGGTCGGCACCAGCGTCGCGTGGTGGCGCGACGCCAGGACGTCGGGGATGACGATGTCGTTGTCGGTGTTGCGGCCGATCTTGATCGAGCCTGGCGGCGCGTCGGCGGGGCGGCCGGGCCGCAGGATCTTCAGCATGCTCGTCGCGAGGTTCCCCTCGCTGGAACGCGGTGCGGCCGTCGGACCGATCGACGTCACCGACTCGAGCGCGGGTTGCGAAAGGCCCGGCTGGGAAACCTGTTGCGCCACCCCGCTGCGCACCCGGGTGGGTTGCGCCTGCGGCCCGGTATAGCCCGGCTGCGGGCCGGTCGGGTACCGCGGCTGCTGGGTCGACGGGTAGCCCGGCTGCGCACCGGACGGGTACGTCTGCGGGCGGCGGCGGCGGCTGCGTCCGCGGCTGCTGACTGGGCCCCGATCCGCTGGGGCCCGCGACCGGGATCGACGTGGTCGGCGGCCGGCCCGCGGACCCGGCGTGCCTGCCGACGTCGAATGTCAGCTCCGGGCCGTCCGGGTTGCCGATGTTGAGGCGCTGACCGTCCTGGATGTCGACGGTCGGCACCCGGCGCCCTTGGACGAACATGCCGTTGAGGCTGCCGTTGTCGATCGCCAGCCACCGGCCCTGGTCGAACCGCAGCACCAGGTGTGCCCGGGAGATCAACGGGTGGGCGATACGTACGTCAGCACGGAGATCGCGTCCGATGACGACATCGTTGCCAGCGGCGAACGTGCGCGCTGCTCCGTCGTACCGAACGGTCAGCGTGGGCGGGGCTGGTCGGCTCATCGCGACCAACTCTATAGGTATCAATCGGCGAGTCGCGCGGCATCTCTGCGCTCGTCATGGTCCGCTTATAGGTGTTGCCACTGCACGCCCCGCGCCGCGGCCGCGTCCTAATTGCCGCCATCACCTTGGCGCTGACTGCGGGTCCGTTGCCGACGGCCGCGGCGCAGCCCTCGTATCCGACTGACGACCGGGGTTTCGTGGACACCGAGGTGCGCTGCGAAGCGCCACAGTCCGCGGTCATGTTCGGTCGCACGGATCATTCGCTCGTCGCGATCTGCCTGGACCCCGACGGGCATTACGGATACCGCGGTGCCCGATTGGGCGACGACGCGGTGCTCACCGTCGTTGCCGAACCCACGGTGCCCGGCGAGTTCTTCGCGCAGAAGGACGGCGTCACCTACACGGTCACCGCACAGGAACTCGTCATCAAGTCCGACGAGTGGGTGCGCAGCGAGCCGGTGCTGCAATTCGGGGCGCCGCCGCTGCTGGCGGTGGAGATCCCCGCGCCAAAGCCGCAGTAGCCGGTCAGCCCGGAGAGCCCGTCACCACGCAGTGGGTGTGAATCGACGCGTTCGACTTCAGGGAGGTCGGCATGCATTCATTGCAGTGTGTACACGCCGAGAACACCGAGTGCGCGTCGCCGTCGTCCTTGATCCGGTTGATCAGGTCGGGTTCGGCGAGCAGCGCGCGACCCATCGCGACGAAGTCGAAACCCTCGGCCATCGCCAGGTCCATTGTCTCGCGGTTGGTGATGCCGCCCAACAGGATCAGCGGCATCTTCAGCTCGGCGCGGAACAGTTTGGCGTCGCGCAGCAGATACGCCTCGCGGTATGGGTACTCGCGGAAAATCTTCTTCCCGAAAACTCGTACCCCCCAACGGATCGGCGGATTGAAGACGTTCGCGAACTCTTTGAGCGGAACATCGCCGCGGAACAGGTACATCGGGTTGCCGAACGAGCTGCCTGCAGTCAGCTCGATGGCGTCGAGCCCACCATCCTCCTCCAGCCACTTCGCGGTGGTGAGCGCCTGCTCAACGGTGATGCCGGAACGAAACCCGTCGGTCATGTTGAGTTTTGCCGTCACCGCGATCTGATCACCGACCGCCCGACGGACGGCGTTCACAACTCCGCGGGCCACCTTTGCACGGTTTTCCAGCGATCCGCCGAACTCGTCGTCGCGGCGGTTGATCAGCGGGCTCAGAAAGGAGCTGCAGAAGTAGTTGTGTCCGAGGTGGATTTCGACGGCGTCGAAGCCGGATTCAATTGCGCACTGAGCCGCGTCGGCATGGGCGGAGATGACGTTGTCGATGTCGTCGCGGGTGGCCGACTTCGTGAAGCTCATTACCAGGGGGTTGAAGGAACGGCCCGGGGCCAAGGCTCTTGTGTTGTCAGGACGGCCATATCTGATCGGACCCGCGTGGCCGATCTGCGCGCTGATTGCGGCGCCCTCAGCGTGAACCGCCTCGGTCAGCCGTCGCAAGCCCGGCACCGCTTCAGGTCGCATCCAGAGCTGTCCTGCGTCGGTGCGGCCGCCCTGCGACACCGCGCAGTAGGCGACCGTCGTCATGCCGACGCCCCCCGCTGCCGGGAGCTGGTGGAACCTGATGAGGTCGTCGGTGACGAGCGCGTTCGGCGTAGCCCCCTCGAAGGTGGCCGCCTTGATGATGCGGTTGCGCAGCGTCACCGGGCCGAGCTTGGTCGGGGCGAACACATTGGGCTGGGTGTTCATGGCAGGGAGCCTGCCACATCGACATGTCAGACTGGCTGCCGTGGGTGCGATCACATTGGACGGTAAGGCCACGCGCGACGAGATCTTCGTCGACCTCACGGAACGGGTCGCGACGCTGACCGCCGCCGGGCGCACGCCGGGTCTCGGCACGGTGCTCGTCGGCGACGACCCCGGCTCGCAGGCGTATGTGCGCGGCAAGCACGCCGACTGCGCGAAGGTGGGCATCAACTCGATCCGGCGCGATCTGCCCGCCGACATCAGCCAGGCCAAGCTCGACGAGACCATCGACGAGCTGAACGCCAATGCCGAGTGCACCGGCTACATCGTGCAGCTGCCGCTGCCCAAGCACCTCAACGAGAACGCGGCGCTGGAGCGCCTCGACCCGGGCAAGGATGCCGACGGCCTGCATCCGATGAACCTGGGCCGGCTGGTGCTCAACGAGCCGGCGCCGCTGCCGTGCACGCCGCGCGGCATCGTGCACCTGCTGCGTCGTTACGAGGTGGAGATCGCCGGCGCCCAGGTGGTGGTGATCGGTCGCGGCGTCACCGTCGGCAGGCCACTCGGGCTGCTGCTCACCCGGCGATCCGAGAACGCGACAGTGACGTTGTGCCACACCGCAACTCGGCATCTGCCGCAGCTGACCCGCGAGGCCGACATCATCATCGCCGCGGCGGGCGTGCCGCACATGGTGACGGCGGAGATGGTGCGGCCCGGCGCGGCCGTCGTCGATGTCGGTGTCAGCCGCGACGAGGACGGCAAGCTGGTCGGCGACGTGGCGCCCGACGTGTGGGAGGTGGCCGGTCATGTGTCGCCGAACCCCGGTGGCGTCGGCCCGTTGACCCGGGCGTTCCTGTTGACCAACGTCGTCGAGTTGGACGAACGCGCGATGAGCTTGTGACTATCCGGGAGTTCGCCCGCAAGGTGTTCCGCGCGCAGTGGCCGATCCTGCTGGTAAGCCTGTTCTTCCTGGCGGCCTTCGTTCTGGTGGTCGCCGGATACTGGCGGCGCGGTGCGCTGGTGCTTGGCATCGGTGTCGCCGTCGCGGCAGCGCTGCGGCTTGCGCTCACCGACGACCGGGCCGGCCTGCTGGTGGTGCGCAGCAAGGGCACCGACTTCGTCACCACGGCAACGGTCAGCGCGGCCGTGTTGTTCATCGCCGCGACGATCGACCCGCTGGGCACCAGCTAGCCCGAGATGGGCGTCAGGGACGTCAGGACAGCGTCGCGCGGATACTCACCGTGACGTAGGGCAGCGCCAGGCCGTTGGAATTGGCCAGCGCGGGATGAGTGGCCAGAAACTCGCGCACCCGCTCCAGGGTTTGGGTCCGCACGTCGGTGGGTGAGGTGATGCAGTAGCTGCGGGATGCGACGAGGTCGATGAGCGCCTGCGGGGTCAGGTAACTCGTCCACTCCACGTGGTGTCGTTCCGTGGTGTCGAACGGTTCTGACAGCGTGACCTTGTGGCTCAATGGGTCGTCCTCGTGACCGATGATGCGGCCCAGGTCCTTGACCCAGCCCATCCGCTCGTCGCGGGTGTTCCACACCAGGCCGAGCCGTCCGCCGGGCCGCAGCACCCGCGCGACTTCCTTGATGGCGCGCTCGGGATCGAACCAGTGCCAGGCCTGCGCGACGAGCACCGCGTCGACGCTGTCGTCCGGCAGCGGGATCTCTTCGGCGGTGCCGAGCAACGCGGGCGTATCGGGCAGGGAATTGCTCAGCAGCTCAAGCATTTCCGGGATCGGGTCGACGGCGACCACGCCGAGCCCCCGCTCGACGAGCCGGGTCGTGAGCTTTCCGGTGCCCGCGCCGAGGTCGAGCACGTCCCTGGCGTCCGGCGGCAGCAGCCAGTCGATGGCTTCGGGTGGGTACGACGGCCTGCCGCGTTCGTATGCTGCGGCCTCTGCGCCGAACGACAGGGACCGCTGCTGACTGGAGCGGGTCACCGTGGACGCCAGCTCCAACGTCTCGCGAATCAATTCGCCCACCGCCTCGGTCTCGACCAGGAAGCCGTCGTGGCCGTAGATCGAGTCGACGACCTTCAACTCGGCACAACCCGGCAGCAGCTCGGCTAATTCCTCCTGCAGCCGAAGCGGGTAGAGCCGGTCGGAGGTGATGCCGCCGACGACCACCGGCACCGGGCAACCGCTCAGGGCCGCGCGGATGCCACCGCGACCCCGCCCGACGTCGTGGCTGGTCAACGACTCGGTGAGCGCGACATAGGTGCCCGCGTCGAACCGCGCGAGCAGCTTGTGGCCCTGATGCTCCAGGTAGCTCTGCACGGCGTAGCGGCCTCCCGTCGCGGGATCCTCGTCGCCCTGGCCGTCGTTGGCGAAGCGGCTGTCCAGCTCGTCCTCGCCGCGGTACGTCAGGTGCGCGAACCGGCGGGCGATCTCCATGCCGAGGTCGGGGGAGCGGCCGGTGTCGTAGTAGTCGCCGCCCTGCCAGTCCGGATCGGACTTGATCGCGGCGATCTGGCTGCTCTGGGTGCCGATCTGGTCGGCGGTCGCGCGGGCCCCGACCGCCAGCACCAACGCCGACCGGACCTTGTCGGGATGGCTGACCATCCACTCCAGCGCCCTGGCGCCGCCCATCGAGCCGCCGACCACCGCGGCGACCTCGGTGATGCCCAGCGCCGCGAGCGCGGCGACGTCGGCCTCGACCTGGTCGCGCACCGACACCAGCGGAAACCTTGAGCCCCATGGCTTTCCGTCGCGCGCGAGCGAACTCGGGCCCGTCGACCCGCGGCAGCCGCCCAGCACGTTGGTGGCGACCGCGCACCACCGGTCGGTGTCGATCGGGGCGCCGGGTCCGGCAACGCCGTCCCACCACCCCGGCGTCGGGTGACCCGAGCCGGCGGGACCCGTGATGTGCGAGTCACCGGTCAGCGCATGCAACACCACCACCACGTTGTCGCGGTTGGGCGACAGTTCGCCCCACCGCTGCACGGCGATGGAGACATCGTCGATGACGGCGCCGTTCTCGAGCGTCAGCGAGCCGATGTCGACGATCGCGACCTCGCCTTCGGCGGGCAGCGTGGTGGTTGGCACGTCAAAGATTGTCACGTCTCGGTCCTCAGAACGACGCGACCGTCTGCGGATCGGCTTGTCCGCCGGCGTGGAACGGCTTGGCCGCGGCGAAACCCTGTTCCAGGTCGGCGATGATGTCGTCGATCCCCTCGATGCCGACCGCGAGCCGCACCAGGCCGGGGGTCACACCGGTGGCCAGCTGCTCCTCCGGAGTCAGCTGCGAGTGGGTGGTCGACGCCGGATGGATCACCAGCGAGCGCACGTCGCCGATGTTGGCGACGTGGCTGTGCAGCGTCAACGAATTGACGAACGCCTTGCCGGCGTCGATGCCGCCCGCCAGCTCGAAGGCCAGCACGGCACCGGTGCCCTTCGGCGCCAGCTTCTTGCCCAGCTCGTGCCACGGCGAGCTGGGCAGCCCCGCGTAGTTCACCGAGATCACGTCGGGGTGAGCCTCGAGGTACTCGGCGACCCGCTGCGCATTGGCCACATGTCGCTCGACGCGCAGGCTCAGCGTCTCCAGTCCCTGCGCGATCAGGAACGCGTTGAACGGCGACGCCGCCGAGCCCATGTCGCGCAGCAGCTGCACCCGGGCCTTCAGGGCGTATGCGGGCGGTCCCAGCTCGGCGAACACCACCCCGTGGTAGCTGGGATCGGGCGTGGTGAAGCCGGGGAACCTGCCGTTGGTCCAGTCGAAGGTGCCGCCGTCGACGATCACGCCGGCGATCGCGGCGCCGTGTCCGCCGAGGTACTTGGTGGCCGAATGCACGACGATGTCGGCGCCGTGGCTGATCGGCTGGATCAGGTACGGGGTGGCGACGGTGTTGTCGACGATCAGCGGCACCCCGGCGTCGTGCGCGACGGCTGCGACGTTCGGGATGTCGAGGATGTCGTTCTGCGGGTTGGAGATGGTCTCGCCGAAGAACGCCTTGGTGTTCGGCTGCACGGCCGCCCGCCAGGAATCCAGGTCGTCGGGGTTTTCCACGAAGCTGACCTCGATGCCGATCTTGGGCAGCGTGTAGTGGAAGAGGTTGTAGGTGCCGCCGTACAGCCGCGGGCTGGACACGATGTGGTCACCCGCGCTCGCCAGGTTGAGGATCGCGAAGGTCTCGGCGGCCTGGCCCGACGCCAGGAACAGCGCCGCGACCCCGCCTTCCAGTGCTGCGATGCGCTGCTCGACGACGTCCTGCGTCGGGTTCATGATCCGGGTGTAGATGTTGCCGGGCTCGGCGAGGCCGAACAGGGCGGCGGCGTGCTCGGTGCTGTTGAACGTGTACGACGTGGTCTGGTAGATCGGCAGCGCCCGCGCGTTGGTGGCGCTGTCGGGACTCTGGCCGGCGTGGACCTGCTTGGTCTCGAACGACCAGTTGGCCGTCGGGTCTTCTGGCGTGCTCATGTGAAACGGACCTCCATCTGTCTCTCTGGGGGCCCGTCACAACGGACCCGCGCTTGCCGGCAACCGATAGCTAGCGGCTACTCAACCTGGTCATCACCCGGGGCACCCCACCGCGGTTGGAGGGTTGCCGGCCAGCGAGCCGGGGCTTGACGCTGGCACTCATGACCGAGAAGAAGCGTATCGCACGCGGCATGCTGGCTGCCACTGGGCTGATCATGATGCGATTATGCGGGCGCGGGCCCGGTCAGGGCATGGGGCAGATGTCCCTATTTTCGGGCGCGTAGGTTCGTAACCGACGCGATACTGATAGCCGACACTAACGCCGGGGAGAACGCCACAATGAGCGCCGAGAAGCCGACCATCATCTACACGCTGACCGACGAGGCGCCGCTGCTTGCGACCTACGGCTTTCTGCCGATCATTCGGACCTTCACCGACCCGGCGGGCATCAACGTCGAGACCAGTGACATCTCGGTGGCGGCGCGCATCCTGGCCGAGTTCTCCGACTAGCTGACCGAAGAGCAGCGCGTGCCCGACAACCTGGCCGAACTCGGACGCCTGACGCAGCTGCCCGAGACCAACATCATCAAGCTGCCGAACATCAGCGCTTCGGTGCCGCAGCTGACCGCCGCGATCGAGGAACTGCAGGCGAAGGGATACGACATCCCGGACTATCCGGCGCAGCCGAAGACCGACGAGGAGAAGGCGCTCAAGGAGCGCTACGGCAAGATTCTGGGCAGCGCAGTGAACCCGGTGCTGCGCGAAGGCAATTCGGACCGTCGCGCACCGAAGGCCGTCAAGGAGTACGCGCGCAAGCACCCGCACAGCATGGGCGAGTTCTCCCAGGCATCGCGCACTCACGTGGCGACCATGAAGGGTGGCGACTTCTACCACGGGGAGAAGTCGATGACCCTGGACCGGGCCCGCAAGGTGCGGATGGAGCTGAAGACCAGGCGCGGCGAGACGATCGTGCTCAAGCCCGAGACGTCGTTGGACGAGGGCGACGTCATCGAGAGCATGTACATGAGCAAGAAGGCCCTGTGCGAGTTCTACGAAGAGCAGATCGAGGACGCGTACAAGACCGGCGTGATGTTCTCACTGCACGTCAAGGCGACGATGATGAAGGTCAGCCATCCCATCGTCTTCGGTCACGCGGTGAAGATCTTCTACAAGGACGCCTTCGCCAAGCACCAGGAGGTGCTCGACGAACTGGGCGTCAACGTCAACAACGGCATGGTCGACCTCTACAACAAGATCGAGGCGCTGCCCGCCATCGCAGCGCGAGGAGATCATCCAGGACATCCACGCCGTCCACGAGCACCGGCCCGAGCTGGCCATGGTGGACTCGGCGCGGGGTATCACGAACTTCCACTCGCCCAGCGACGTCATCGTCGACGCCTCGATGCCCGCGATGATCCGGCTGGGCGGCAAGATGTACGGCGCCGACGGGCGGACCAAGGACACCAAGGCGGTGAACCCGGAGTCCACGTTCTCCCGGATCTACCAGGAGATCATCAACTTCTGTAAGACCCACGGCCAGTTCGACCCGACGACCATGGGCACCGTTCCGAATGTCGGCCTGATGGCACAGACGGCCGAGGAGTACGGCAGCCACGACAAGACGTTCGAGATTCCCGAGGACGGCGTCGCCGACATCGTCGACATCGACACCGGTGAGGTGTTGTTGACGCAGAACGTCGAGGAGGGCGACATCTGGCGGATGCCCGTCACCAGGGACGCGGCGATCCGGGACTGGGTCAAGTTGGCCGTCACCCGTGGGCGGGCCTCCGGAATGACGGTGTTGTTCTGGCTGGATACCGAACGTCCGCACGAGGTCGAGCTACGCAAGAAGGTCAAGGCCTACCTGGAGGACCACGACACCGAGGGCCTCCATATCCAGGTCATGCCGCAGGTGTGGGCCATGCGGTACACGCTCGAGCGGTTGATCCGCGGCCAGGACACCATCGCCGCGACCGGAAACATCCTGCGCGACTACCTCACCGACCTGTTCCCGATCCTGGAGTTGGGCACCAGCGCCAAGATGCTGTCGATCGTGCCGCTGATGGCCGGCGGTGGCATGTACGAGACCGGCGCGGGCGGTTCGGCGCCGAAGCACGTCCACCAGTTGGTCGAGGAGAACCACCTGCGGTGGGATTCGCTCGGGGAGTTCCTCGCGTTGGGCGCCTGCTTTGAAGACCTGGGCACGAAGACCGACAACAAGCGCGCCGTGCTGCTCGGCAAGACGCTCGACGGCGCGATCGGCAAGCTGCTGGAGAACGACAAGGGCCCGTCGCGCAAGACCGGTGAGCTCGACAACCGCGGCAGCCAGTTCTATCTCGCCCTGTACTGGGCGCAGGAACTCGCCGCGCAGACCGAAGATCAAGAGCTCGCCGATCACTTCGCCGCACTGGCCAAGTCGCTGTCCGAGAACGAGGACGCCATCGTGTCCGAACTCGCCGAGGTGCAAGGCGATTCGGTGGACATCGGCGGCTACTACTACCCGGACCGCGAGAAGACCACGGCCGTGATGCGGCCAAGCAAGACGCTCAATGCGGTGCTGGAGGCCGCGCAGAGCTGACTCCGATCAGCATGTCCAGGGTCAAGGTCGAAGGCACGGTCGTCGAGCTCGACGGCGACGAGATGACTCGGATCATCTGGAAGATGATCAAGGAGCAGCTGATCCTGCCGCACCTCGACGTCAACTTGGACTACTACGACCTGGGCATCGAGCACCGCGACGACACCGACGACCAGGTGACGATCGATGCAGCCGAGGCGATCAAGCGCGAGGGCGTCGGCGTCAAGTGCGCCACCATTACTCCCGACGAGGCCCGCGTCAAAGAGTTCAAACTCAAGAAGATGTGGCTCTCACCCAACGGCACGATCCGAAACATCCTGGGCGGCACCATCTTCCGCGCTCCGATCGTGATCTCCAACGTGCCCCGACTGGTGCCGGGGTGGACGAAGCCGATCATCATCGGTCGTCACGCGTTCGGTGACCAGTACCGCGCCTTCAACACCAAGGTTGACAAGCCCGGCACCTTCACGGTGACCTTCACCCCTGCCGACGGCAGCGAGCCGATCGTGCACGACGTCGTCGAGATCCCAGAGGGCGGCGGAGTGATCATGGGGATGTACAACTTCAAGAAGTCGATCCAGGACTTCGCCCGGTCGTCGTTCAACTATGGGCTGCAACAGAATTACCCGGTCTACCTGTCGACGAAGAACACCATCCTCAAGGGCTACGACGGGATGTTCAAGGACGAGTTCCAACGCATCTTCGACGAGGAGTACGCCGAGGAGTTCGACAAGCGGGGACTCACCTACGAGCACCGCCTGATCGACGACATGGTGGCCGCCTGCCTGAAGTGGGAGGGTGGCTATGTCTGGGCGTGTAAGAACTACGACGGCGACGTGCAATCCGACACCGTCGCACAGGGTTACGGCTCACTCGGCCTGATGACGTCGGTGCTGATGACCCCGGACGGCAAGACCGTCGAGGCCGAAGCCGCGCACGGCACCGTCACCCGGCATTACCGGCAACACCAGCAGGGCAAGCCGACGTCGACCAACCCGATCGCCTCGATCTTCGCGTGGACCCGCGGCCTCGAGCATCGGGGCAAGCTCGACAACACCCCTGAGGTCATCGAGTTCGCCGAGACCCTCGAAGAGGTTGTGATCGGCACCGTCGAGGGCGGTTACATGACCAAGGACCTCGCCATGCTGATCGGGCCGGAGCAGAGCTGGCAGACCAGCGAGGAGTACCTCGGTACCATCGCCGATCACCTCAAGAAGGCGCTGGACTAACCGGTGTCCCGCTTCGGGCCCGCGTAGGCGTCGACGAAGTCGAGGATCACTTCGGTGACCCGTTCGGGCGCTTCGAACATCGGGATGTGACCGACGCCGTCGAGATGGGTGATCTTGGTGGACTCCGGAAGATGCTTGGTGAAGTGACGGGTGAACCGCGGATGCGGCAGCACGCGATCCTTCTCGCAGATGACCAAGTGGGTCGGCGCGCTGCCCTCGGCGAGTTCCAACAGCCCGGGCAGCAACAGCGATTTGACCAGCAACTGGTAGTACGCCGGGCAGTGCGAGAAGTCATCGACGATGTCGGGTAGGTCGGCATCGCTCAGGGCATCGGGCGACGCGCTGATCGGAACGGACGCCAGCTGATGGGCGAACGGCAGCCGCAGCGCCCGTTGGCCGAGCGCCTTTGTCGTCAGCCAAACCGGTAAACCGCAGACGAATTTGAAGACGATCTCGAACTTCGCCGGGGTGTACCAGTGCCACCCCCCCGCCGGTGCGATACCGGTCAGCGTGCGGGCCCGCCCCCGGCGTTCCAACTCGAACGCCACCCAGCCGCCCAGCGAGTTGCCGACGATGTGGGCGGTGTCCCAGCCCAGTGCGTCGAGCCGGCGCTCCATGTCGTCGGCCAGCTCCGCCGTATCCAGGAATGCCTTGCCCTTGATACCGCCGTTGTGGCCGGGCATGGTGGGCGCCAAGACTTCGTAGCGACCCGTCTCAGCTATCTGCGGTGCGACGTATTTCCACACGTTCTGCGACAGCATGAACGGATGCAGCAACAGTATTGGTTCGCCGGAACCGAGGTGGATCGGGTCGCGCTGCTTCATGCCTGCCGACCCTAAAGGTGATACCGGCGGTATCGCAAGGCGGGTCGTCTGTCGCAGAGTGGCGGCATACTTTTCTGAGCCGTCATCAAACGATGACGCCGTAGAGAGGGACGTCGTTCTGATGCAGGCCGACACGCCGTGGTGGGCGAACGACCCGACGATTATTGCTGCGCGCGAGGATGCGGTGCGGTGGCTCGAAGACGCAGGGCGGGTGCCCTTCGAGGAAGACAGTCCCGATGTGTGGGGCGACCTCCTCAGCGGTGCCAGCCGGCGAGAGCTTGCCGCCGCGCGCGACGACCTCGCCCGTGCTCGCGCCCGGTACGCGGAGGCGGTACGGGCGGCCCGCGCGGTCGGCTTCTCATGGGGCGAGATCGGCCGGGTGCTCGGAGTTCCCAGGCAGTTGCTGCACCGCCGCTTCCGCAACGACGTCGGCTAGGTCTCGCGCTAGAGAGTTGCCGAGGCCCAGTCCGGGCTGCGACCGAGATGGCGCAGTAGGCGGTCGAAGTCGTCGGTGCCCGCAGGCTCGAGGGCCGCAGCGAATGGCGCCCCGTCGGCGGTGCGGAAGTCGCCGTCGGGCACGGCAAGTGCCAACGGCAATGTGGCGGTGACAACCTCGGTGGGCAACTCGTATGGGACACCCAGCGACGCGGCGACGTCCCACCCGTGCACGACGTAATCCACGAAGTGGAACCCCATCGCCATCTCGCCAGGGAACACCACGCCATCGCCGAACTCGGGCAGTGCGAACTGCGCATCGGCCGTACCGTCGGCCGCGAACGCGTCGAGCACGTCGTGCGCCGCATCGGAATAGGCGCGACCGGGATCCGCCTTCACCGCTTCGACCACGGACTCGACGCGCCACGCGGCCATATCCGCACCGAAACCCCTTGCCGCCGCGGCGAATCCGCGGTGCTGGACGGTCATGTGGGCCAGGAGGTCGAGGAGATCCCAATCTTCGCACGGTGTCGGACGGACAAGGTCGGCTTCGCGGACGGTGTTGACGACGTCGATCGACTGCAGTACCGCGATGCGGTGGAGCAGACGGTCATCAGTGATATTAGTAGGCATATGCCTATGATAAGTATACGCATACGATAATGCAATGCCTATCATGTCGCCGTGGCTGCGAAGTCGTCCCGGCGCCCCGATCTGGCGGCGATGCTGGCTCCACTCCTGCGTGAGATGGTCGCAGCGGAGGAGCCTGTCCTCGAGGGCCATGGCCTGACTATGTGGGGATACGTCGTGCTCCTGGCCCTCGACAGGTCGTCGATGCGCACCCAGGCCGCGCTGGCTGCGGCCATCGGCGCCGACAAGACCCGGATCATCCGCACCCTCGACGACCTGCAGCACGACGGCTACATCGAACGCCGGCCCGATCCCGACGACCGCAGGGTGCGGCTACTGGCGATCACCGAAGCCGGTCGCAAGGTCAAAGATGCAGCGCAGGAGCAGATCCAGCGAGGGGAGGAGCGGTGGCTCGGCGAACTCACCGCCGAGGAGAGGCGGATGTTCCTGCGCGTGCTCGAGCGTCTGACCCGGCGCGAATGGGGATGACGCGAATGGAAAGATCGAACCCATCATGAGCAAGCCCTCCGAGCGCGTCGTCTTCTCCGGCGTGCAACCCACGTCTGACTCCCTGCACCTCGGCAATGCACTGGGCGCCGTGCAGCAGTGGGTGGGTCTGCAGGACGAGTTCGACGCCTACTTCTGCGTCGTCGACCTGCACGCCATCACCATCCCGCAGGACCCGGACACCCTGCGGCGCCGCACGCTCGCGACCGCCGCGCAATACCTGGCGATGGGGATCGACCCGTTCCGGGCGACCATCTTCGTGCAGAGCCACGTGCCCGCCCATACCGAACTCACTTGGGTGCTGGGATGTTTCACCGGTTTCGGACAGGCGTCGCGGATGACGCAGTTCAAGGACAAGTCGCAGAAAGAGGGCAGCGAAGCCACCACTGTCGGCCTGTTCACCTATCCGGTGCTGATGGCCGCCGACGTGCTGCTCTACGACACCGACCTGGTGCCCGTCGGCGAGGACCAGCGCCAGCACCTGGAACTGGCGCGCGACGTCGCGCAGCGCTTCAACTCGCGATTCCCCGACACCTTCGTGGTGCCCGACGTGATGATCCAGAAGGCCACCGCCAAGATCTACGACTTGCAGGACCCGACGGCGAAGATGAGCAAGTCGGCCTCCAGCGAGGCGGGCCTGATCAGCCTTCTCGACGATCCCAAGGTGACGGCCAAGAAGATCCGCTCGGCCGTCACCGACAGCGAGCGCGAGATCCGTTACGACCCCGAGGCCAAGCCGGGGGTGTCGAACCTGCTGACGATCCAGTCCGCGGTCACCGGCACCGACGTCGACAAGCTGGTCGAAAGCTATGCCGGCCGCGGCTATGGCGATCTGAAGCAGGACACCGCCGACGCGGTGGTGGAGTTCGTCACCCCGATCAAGGCCAGGGTCGACGAATTGCTCGGCCGACACCACGGAACTCGAGGGAGTGCTGGCGGCGGGCGCCACCCGCGCCACCGAGGTGTCTGCGAAGACGCTGAAGCGGGTATACGAGCGATTAGGGTTCTTACAGCAACCGCATTAACGCTTTCGGGAGGTCCGGCATGACCGAACCGGCCAAACCGGGAATTCTGGACCGCCTGCGGACCCGCTACAAGTGGTTCGACCACGTCATGCGGGCGCAGGATCGCTATCGGGACAGCAAGGGCGACTTCTACGCCGCGGGCATCACCTACTTCACGATCTTCGCGCTGTTTCCGTTGCTGATGGTCGCCTTCTCGATCGCGGGGTTCGTCCTCGCCAGCCAGCCGGACCTGCTCGCCGAGGTCACCGACAAGATCAAGTCGACGGTTTCGGGTGATCTCGGCGATCAACTGGTCGAGTTGATGGATTCCGCGATCGAGTCGCGGACGTCGGTCGGCATCATCGGATTGGCGACGGCCGCATGGGCCGGGCTGGGCTGGATGGCCAACCTGCGCGAGGCGCTTGAGCCAGATGTGGGGACTGCTGCGCCACGAGCCCCCAGGCTTTCGTGCGGACCAAGCTGTCCGATCTGCTCGCGCATCGTCGGGCTTTTCACCGCGATCGTCGTCACGGTCGCACTGACCGCACTCGGCAGCTCGGGCTGATGAAGCAGGTGCTCGAATGGCTTGGGCTGCAGGATCTTCCGGGCATGAGCATCGTCCTGCGGGTGGCTTCGATCTTGGTTTCACTGCTCATCTCGTGGCTGCTGTTCACCTGGATGATCGCGCGGCTGCCGCGTGAGTCGGTGAGCTTCCGCAGCGCGATGCGGGCCGGGCTGATGGTCGCCGTCGCCTTCGAGATCTTCAAGCAGGTGGCGTCGATCTATCTGAGCACGGTGCTGACCGGTCCGGCCGGTGCGACATTCGGTCCCGTCCTGGGTCTGATGGTGTTCGCCTACATCACCGCCCGGCTGATTCTGTTCGCGACCGCATGGGCGGCCACGTCCAAGGAAAACCTCGCCGCCGTGCCGGTGGATCCACCGGTCGCCGCCCAGATCACCCCGCGGGTGCAGGTCCGCGACGGGCTGGGTCCGGCTGGCGCGCTCACCGCCGCGGCCGTGGGAGCCCTTGGCGCACTGGGCCTTTCGCGCTTCGCTCGCCGCCGCTAAGCCTTGCGCGAATCGATGAGAACTACGCAGCAACGGTCGGGCGCCGGGTCCAACTCGGCGACCGGACGATGTGGTCCCAACGCGTCGGTAAGACCACCGATCAGGGCGTGGTTCATCTGGCAGACGAGCTGCGTCTGTGCCTGTGCCAGCGCATGAAACGGACAGTTGGCCATGATCACGCGCCCATCTTCGGGACGGGGTTCGTAGCCGTTGTCGGTGAGGGTTTCGACTGCCAACTCCAGCGCCGCCCGCGCAGTGCGCGGTGGTTGGTCACCGACTGCCGCGTCGCCGAGGTGTCGTCCGTAAGAGTGCGCCAGGCGATGGAGCGCATCGATGACAGGGGTTCCGGTTTCGGCCGACTCCGCGATCGCATCGGCCATCAGCCTGCCGGCCAGTTGGTATTCGCGGTCGGGAAGTGACACCGAGACGTCGCGGCCGGCGCGCCGGTACAGCTTCGCGGGTCTCCCGGCGCCGGGTCCGCTCCGTCCGCTCAGGCGGGCATAGGAGGAGTCGAGCAGTCCGTCGCGTTCGAGCCTGTCGAGGTGAAACTTCGCCTGGTGCGGCGCGAGTCCAAGGGCGTCCGCCGCAAGCTCTCGGCTAACCGGGTTCGGTTGTGCGCAGACGAACAGGTACAGGCTGCGCCGCAGCGGATCGGAAAGTGCTCCGATGCCCGCTACGTCGCGATCGGCGAAGGGCACGCGGCCTCTCCTTCTAAGAGACAAAACGCTTGACGATACAAACCAGGCTGACTAACGTTAACATTATTATCCGTTAGAAAGGATGGAGCCATGGCTACCGGTACTCACCTCGATCGCTCCGCACGCCTCAGGGACCCCTCCTACCAGGCATTCCTTCTGTTGCGCACCGTGTTCACGGTGGCGCCCATCCTGTTCGGGCTGGACAAGTTCACCAACCTGATGACCGACTGGCCCATGTACCTGGCCCCATGGATCGACGGCATCCTGCCCGGTGACGCGTCGACAGCGATGTACATCGTCGGCGTGATCGAGATCGCGGCGGGCATCCTGGTCGCCGTCGCGCCGCGGATCGGCGCCTACGTTGTCGCCCTGTGGCTGGCCGGCATCATCGTCAACCTGCTGACCCTGCCGGGCTTCTACGACGTCGCACTGCGCGACTTCGGCTTGTTGGTCGGCGCGCTGGCATTGGGCCGGCTCGCGGAAGGCCAGCACGCGCCGCGTCAGGTCAGCTGATCACTCGCTAGTGCTGCGGTCGGCGGTTCAGTGACCGCGCGCCCATGATGAGGCAGAACACGATGACCGTGCCGACGAAGCCGACCCCCACCCGGACAGGCATGGCATCGGCGGCCGGTAGCGCGGCTGCGGCCTTGACCGCACTGTCGTCTTCGGCATTCTGCGGCCTGGCCACCAGCGAGGGATCCGGCTCGATCAGTGTGCCGATCCTCGTGCCGGGCTTGGTCGCGAAGCCGTAGTCCAGCAGGTGCGCGGCCTGCTGCCACGGCGGGATCGGCTGCCGGGTGCCGCGCAGCAGCACCGCGACCAGGCGGCGGCCGTCACGGTTCGCCGCGCCGACGAACGTCTGGCCGGCGTCGTCGGTGAAACCGGTCTTGCCGCCGAGTGCGCCCGGGTAGTTGTAGAGCAGCTTGTTGTCGTTCTCCACCGGATAGCCGGCGTCCCCGCGGCCCGGGAAGTCGAAGCTGCGGGTCGCGACGATCTCGGCGAACGTGGGGTTCTGCCACGCGTAGCGGTAGAACAGGCCGATGTCGTAGGCCGACGTGCTCATGCCGGGGCCGTCAAGGCCCGACGGCGTGGCGACCCGGGTATCGCGGCCGCCGAGCTTGCCTGCCAGGTCGTTGAGCTTGCTCAACGTGGCATCCATCCCGCCCATCTGCATGGCCAGCGCGTGGGCGGCGTCATTTCCGGAGTGCATGAGCAGCCCGTGCAGGATGTCGCGGATCGAGTAATGGCCGTTCTCGCCGATGCCGACCTTGGTGCCTTCTGCGGCCGCGTCCTCGGCGGTGCCCGCGACCACCTTGTGGATCGGCAGGTCCCGCAGCGCCTGCATCGCCACCAGCACCTTGATGATGCTGGCGGGGCGGTGCCTGCCGTGCGGATCCTTGGCGGCGATGACGTCGCCGGTGTCGAGGTCGGCGACCAACCACGCCTCGGCCGAGATGTCACCGGGCACCGGCGGTGTGCCCGCAGCGGTGATCACGCCGCAGCCGGCCAGCGCGTCACCGCCGACCGGCTTGGCAGGCACCGGCAGCGGTTGCGGGCGGGTCGCCCGCGATCGGAACCTCCGACGAGTCGACCGCCGGCGGCGTGCTGACCTGATACGGGCAGGCGTCGTCCGGCGTGCATTGGGTTCGGCGGTCGCCAGCGGCGGACTTGCCATCACGAAGAGCGTCGCTGCCAGGGCAGTAGCGCGCAGTGACGCGGATCCAAAGGTCGCCATTGTGAGCGCAGATTAGGCGATCCGACGCCCGATTCCGGGGAGCCACGCTGTGACTGCTGAGACTGAAGTTTCAAATGCGACTAGCGGGGTAGGGCCGTATCGCGAGATCGACGTTAGCGAGACTGCTACTCGCAATTCCCCGCGCTAACGTCGATCTCGCGTCAAGGAAGTGGGACGTGCGCGACGGCGGGCCCTCCGATGCAGCCCATCCACAGCTTGCCGTTCGCCTCGACCACGCCGGTGACTTGGCCGAACTCGGGTGCTCGGTCCGCAGGCCCGCGACCGCGTCGCCGGTGTCGGGGTCGAACGCGACCGCCCAGACGACCGATTCCGGTCTTGGGCTGCAGCCGTCGACGGCAGCCGCCACAGCAGTTTGCGCACCAGCGGCGGACCCTTCGCCAGCCGATCCGCGATCGGGTTGGCCGGTGTGACGATCGCACACCAGATGCGGCCGTCGGCACCGGTCGACAGGTTGTCGGGCATGCCGGGCAGGTTCTCCGCCAGCGGGGTGACCGATCCCGGCGTTCGGTCCCGTCAGCCAGTACTTCGACAGCCGCCGGGCCTGCAGTCTCGGCGAACACCAGCGCTGACCCGTCTGCGGTCAGTGTCAGCCCGTTGGCGAAGTACAGGCCGGGCACGACGCGTCAGCACGGTGCCGTCGGGGTCACGACGGAACAGGCTGCCGCGCCCACGCGCCTCCAAGATCGGCGCCAGCATAGTCGGCATAGGTGAATGCGCTCGTTGACTCGGTGAAATAGATTGTGCCGTCTGCTGTTTCGGTGACATTCGAGCAGAACCGCAGCGGTCGGCCGTCGACCTCGTCGACCAGTGTCTCGAACGTGCCGGTGCCGGTATCCATCGCGAGCAGGCCGCGCGGACTGTCGCAGATCAGCAGCCGGCCGTCGCGGGCCACGTGCAGACCGAGCGGCCGCCCGCCGGTGTCGGCGACGACCGTCGTCTCACCGCTATCCGGCGAGATCCGCACAATGCGGCCGTCGTCGACACCGGTCCAGATCCGACCCTCACCGTCGACCACGACGTCCTCGGGTGCGTTACCCGGAACGGGAACGACGGTGATCTCGGCCGCACCGAAGTCCGGCAGCGGGTCCACCGGCGGAGCCTGCCACCGGACGGGGTCGATCGGCGGCTTGCTCAAATCAGAGCTTCCGGCTGGCTTCGCCCAGCACGCCGTTCAGGATCTCGTAGATGGCGTCGAACTCCTTCTGGCCGCTGATCAGCGGGGGAGCCAGCTGGATGACTGGGTCGCCACGGTCGTCGGCGCGGCAGTACAGCCCGGCCTCGAACAGCGCCGGGGTGAGGAAGCCGCGGAGCAGCCGCTCACTCTCCTCGTCGTTGAAGGTCTCCTTGGTGGCCTTGTCCTTGACCACCTCGATGCCGTAGAAGAAGCCCTCGCCGCGGACGTCACCGACGATCGGCAGGTCGTACAGCTTCTCCAGCGTCGCGCGGAACGCGGGTGCGTTCTCCTTGACGTGGTCGTTGATGCCCTCGCGCTCGAAGATGTCGAGGTTGGCCAGCGCGACCGCCGACGACACCGGGTGCCCGCCGAACGTGTAGCCGTGACCGAACGTGGTCTTGCCGTCGTTGAACGGCTCAAACAGCTTGTCGCTGGCGATCATTGCGCCGATCGGGGAGTAGCCCGACGTCAGGCCCTTGGCGCAGGTGATCATGTCGGGCACGTAGCCGAAGTCGTCGCAGGCGAACATCGAGCCGATGCGGCCGTAGGCGCAGATCACCTCGTCGGACACCAGCAGCACGTCGTACTCGTCGCAGATCTCGCGGACCCGCTCGAAGTACCCGGGCGGCGGCGGGAAGCACCCACCGGCGTTCTGCACCGGCTCGAGGAACACCGCGGCGACGGTGTCGGGGCCTTCGAACTCGATCGCCTCGGCGATGCGGTCCGCGCAGTACTCGCCCGAACGCCTTGATGTCGGTGTCGTACGGCGCGGGTGCGCGGTAGAAGTTGGTGTTCGGCACCCGGAACCCGCCGGGCGTCAGCGGCTCGAACGGCGCCTTGAACGCCGGAAGGCCGGTGATCGCGAGCGCGCCCTGCGGCGTGCCGTGGTAGGCGATCGAGCGCGAGACCACCTTGTACTTACCGGGTTTGCCGGTCAGCTTGAAGTAGTTCTTCGCCAGCTTCCACGCGGTCTCGACGGCCTCGCCGCCGCCGGTCGTGAAGAAGACGCGGTTCAGATCTCCCGGCGCGTAATTCGCCGAGCCGCTCGGACAATTCGATCGCCGGCGGCGTGGCGTAGGACCACAGCGGGAAGAAGGACAGCGTCTCGGCCTGCTTGGCCGCGGCCTCGGCGAGTTCCTTGCGGCCGTGGCCGACCTGCACCACGAACAGGCCCGACAGCCCGTCGATGTAGCTCTTGCCCTTGTCATCCCAGATGGTCACGCCCTCGCCGCGGGTGATGATCGGCGGCGTGATGCCCTTGCCGTGCCGTGCGAAGTGGCCCCACAGGTGGCGGTTGGCCTTGGCTGCCGAGGTCGGTTGAAACTTCTGGTGCGATATCAGTAGTCGTCATCTTGTACCCCAATTATATTGCTGCTTAACGAGTTTCAGGTAAACGAGCGTTTCGGTGGATATCACTCCCGGCAGTGCGCGAATCTGGGTGTTGAGCAGATCGAGCAGATCGTCGTCGTCTTCGCAGACCACTTCGATGATGGCGTCGAAGGAGCCCGCGGTGAGCACCACATACTCGACCGCGTCGATCGCGGCCAGCTTCTCGGCCACCAGTGTCGTGTCCCCGGTGCAGCGGATGCCGATCATCGCCTGCCGGGCGAACCCGAGCTGCATCGGATCGGTGACCGCCACGATCTGCATGACGCCGCCATCGACCATGCGCTGGACGCGCTGCCGCACCGCCGCCTCGGAAAGCCCCACCGCCTTACCGATGCCCGCATACGACCGACGACCGTCCTGTTGCAGCTTCTCGATGATCGCCTTGGACAGCTCGTCGAGCTGAACCGCCGCCCCTGGACGTGTCTGGACACGCAGGGAGACGGGCTGGATGCCGTCAGCATCCGGGTTGGCCATGCCTGAGATTGTGCACGGAATCCGTCGTGACAAGCAACCTTGCCGATGAAATCAATCGCGTAGGGGTCTCGGCACTGCGGGAATGCGTAGCCGCGGCGACCCGTCGTCGGCTAGCGTTGGACCATGACTGTGACCGTATCGGCCAGTGTGGCAGGAAGCTGGATCGACGGCGCTGCGGTGGTCACCGGCGGCGCCCGTCATCAGGTCATCAACCCGGCGACCGGCGACGTCGTGGCGGAGCTCGCGTTGGCGACGCCGACCGACGTCGACGCCGCCGTGGCGGCCGCCCGCACCGCACTGCCCGGCTGGGCCGGCGCGACCCCGGCCGACCGGTCCGCGGTGCTGGCCAAGCTGGCGGCGCTGACCGCCGAGCACGCCGACGAGCTGGTCGCCGAGGAGGTCAGCCAGACCGGCAAGCCGGCGCGGCTGGCCCGCGAGTTCGACGTGCCGGGCAGCATCGACAACATCGACTTCTTCGCCGGCGCGGCACGCCACCTCGAGGGCAAGGCCACCGCGGAGTACTCCGGTGACCACACCTCCAGCATCCGGCGGGAGGCCGTCGGCGTCGTCGCGACGATCACGCCGTGGAACTACCCGCTGCAGATGGCGGTGTGGAAGGTGCTGCCCGCACTGGCCGCGGGCTGCAGCGTCGTCATCAAACCCGCGGAGCTGACACCGTTGACGACGCTGACATTGGCGCGGCTGGCCGCCGAGGCCGGTCTGCCGGATGGCGTCTTCAACGTCATCACCGGGGCGGGCGCCGACGTCGGCACCGCGCTGGCCGGGCATCCCGACGTCGACGTCGTGACGTTCACCGGGTCGACGCCGGTCGGCCGCAAGGTGATGGCCGCCGCGGCCGATGCACGGCCACCGCACCCAGCTCGAGCTGGGCGGCAAGGCGCCGTTCGTGGTGTTCGACGACGCCGACCTCGACGCCGCGATCCAGGGCGCGGTCGCCGGAGCGCTGATCAACACGGGGCAGGACTGCACCGCCGCCACCCGCGCGATCGTGGCGCGTGAGCTCTACGACGACTTCGTCGCAGGCGTCGGCGAGGTGATGAGCAAGGTCGTGGTCGGCGATCCCAACGACGAGGACACCGACCTGGGCCCACTCATCTCGATGGCGCACCGAGCCAAGGTGGCGGGCATGGTCGAGCGGGCACCCGGCTCAGGGTGGCCGCGTCGTCACCGGCGGCAGCGCGCCGGATCTGCCCGGGTCGTTCTACCGGCCAACGGTGATCGCGGACGTCGGCGAGGACTCCGAGGTGTACCGCGACGAGATCTTCGGCCCGGTGCTGACCGTGCGCTCGTTCACCGACGACGACGACGCGCTGCGCCAGGCCAACGACACCGACTACGGCCTGGCCGCATCGGCGTGGACCCGCGACGTCTACCGCGCGCAGCGGGCGTCACGCGAAATCCACGCCGGATGTGTGTGGATCAACGACCACATCCCGATCATCAGCGAGATGCCGCACGGCGGCCTGGGCGCGTCCGGTTTCGGCAAGGACATGTCCGACTACTCGCTCGAGGAGTACCTCACCATCAAGCACGTGATGAGCGATATCACCGGTGCCGCCGAAAAGGACTGGCACCGGACCATCTTCACGAAGCGGTAGCGCTCGTCAGCTCAGCTGATGCGGATGAGCTTCTTGTTGACGAACTCGTCGATGCCGTAGCGGCCGAGCTCGCGCCCGAAACCAGACCGCTTCACGCCGCCGAACGGCAGCTCGACGCCCTCCGCGCCGACGGCGTTGACGAACACCATGCCCGCCTCGATCTTGTCCGCGACCCGGCGAGCCTGCTCGTCGTCGGTGGTGAACACGTAGGAGCCGAGCCCGAACGGGGTGTCGTTGGCCACCTTGATCGCCTCGTCCTCCGAGCCCACCTTGTACACGGTGGCGACGGGTCCGAACAGCTCCTCGCGGTACGACGGGGAATCGGGTGAGACATCCGTGAGCACGCCGGGCGGGAAGAACGCGCCCTTGCGCTCGCCCTCGGAGATCAAATTGGCACCGTCGGCTACGGCCTGTTTCACCTGATCGTCGAGCCGCTCGGCCGCGGCGACGGACGACAGCGGGGCCAGCCCGTCGGCCTTCTCGCGCACCTTCTTGGTGAACTTGTCCAGGAAGTCGTCGTAGATACTGTCGGCGACGATGAATCGCTTGGCCGCGTTGCACGCCTGTCCGGTGTTCTCGAAGCGGCCGCCGATCGCCGCGTCCACGGTGCTGTCCAGATCGTCCGAGCTGAGCACGATGAACGGATCGGAGCCACCGAGCTCGAGAACTACCTTCTTCAGGTTGCGGCCCGCGATCTCGGCGACCGCCGCGCCTGCGCGCTCGGAGCCGGTCAGCGAAACCCCTTGCAATCGCGGGTCGGCGATGATCTCCGCGATCTGCTCGTTGGTCGCGTAGATGTTCACGTAGGCGCCCTCGGGGTAGCCGGCGTCGGTGAAGATCTGCTCTATCGCCGCCGCCGACTCGGGGCACTGCGGAGCGTGCTTGAGCAGGATGGTGTTGCCCAGCGCCAGGTTCGGGCCGGCGAACCGGGCGACCTGGTAGTAGGGATAGTTCCACGGCATGATGCCGAGCAGGACGCCGACCGAGCTGCGGCGGATCAGGGCGGAACCCTCGCCGTCGACGAGTTCGATGGGCTCGTCGGCGAGGAACTTCTCGGCGTTGTCGGCGTAGTACCCATAGATTGCCGCGCTGAAGTCCACCTCGCCCTCCGACTGGTCCAGCGGCTTGCCCATCTCGCGCTGGATGATCTTGGCGAGTTCGTCGCGGCGCTGGGTGTGCAGTTCGCTGACCTTTCGGATCAGCGCGGCGCGCTCGGCCACCGTCGACCCCCGTGACCACTCCCGATGTGCCTTCGCGGCGGCCGCCACGGCCTGTTCGATCTGCTCGTCGGTAGCGGTCGGATACTCCTTGACCAGCTCCCCGGTCGACGGATCCACTACCGCATACATTGAGGTGCTCATTTGTCCTACTCCCTACGTCATCGACGGAACAGCTCAGCCGGCAAGCGGCCCAGCACCATTGACGGTCTGCGAGCGCAAGCGGCGGTCCACGTACAGCCACGTTAGGTGGGATGCGTGACCTGCGTGCCGACTTCGCACATACGCCGATCTTGCACGCAATCAGTGGCCTAATGCAATGATCGCGACTAGATCCGTAATTACCGTTGCGCCCAAAACGGGTCCAGCGGTTCTGCGGTCGAGGATCGGAGAAGCTGATGGCCGGTGGACCGGAACTGAAGAAGGCTCTCAATCAGCGGCAGCTGACGATGATCGCGATCGGCGGCGTTATCGGCGCCGGCCTTTTCGTCGGCTCGGGGGTGGTCATCGGTGATACCGGACCCGGCACCTTCATCACCTACGCGCTGGCCGGCGTGTTGATCATCATGGTCATCCGCATGCTGGCCGAGATGGCGGTGGCCAACCCGTCGACCGGGTCGTTCGCCGACTATGCCCGGAACGCGCTGGGCAACTGGGCCGGCTTCTCGGTCGGCTGGTTGTACTGGTATTTCTGGGTGATCGTCGTCGGCTTCGAGGCCATCGCGGGCGCGAAGATCATCCAGTACTGGATCGAGATCCCGCTGTGGCTCACCGCCTTGGTCCTGATGATCTTGATGACCGCGACCAACCTGTTCTCCGTTTCGTCCTTCGGCGAGTTCGAGTTCTGGTTCGCCGGCATCAAGGTGGCCGCGATCATTGTGTTCATCGCCCTCGGTTCGCTCTTCGTTCTCGGTTTATGGCCGAACAAGTCGATGGACTTCTCCAACCTGTGGGTCCACGGCGGGTTCATGCCGCTGGGTTTCGGTGCGATCACCGTGGGCATCGTGACGGTCATCTTCTCGATGGTGGGTGCCGAGATCGCGACGATCGCGGCCGCGGAATCGCAGGATCCGGAACGGGCGGTGACGAAAGCCGCAAACTCGGTGATCGTGCGGATTGCGATCTTCTTCGTCGGCTCCATTTTCCTGCTGGCGACGATCCTGCCGTGGAACGACGAGACCCTGGCCGCCTCCCCGTTCGTGACCGCGTTCACCGAGATGGGGATCCCCTACGCCGACCACATCATGAACGCCGTGGTGCTGACGGCGGTCCTGAGCTGCCTCAACTCGGGGATGTACACCGCCTCGCGGATGCTGTTCGTGCTGGCGGCCCGCCGCGAGGCGCCGGCACAGCTGGTCCTGGTTACCCGTCGAGGAGTGCCCGCCACCGCGATTCTGGCGTCCTCGGTCGTCGGCTTCCTGTGCGTCATCGCCGCCGCGATCTCGCCGGACACGATCTTCGCGTTCCTGCTCAACTCCAGCGGCGCGATCATCTTGTTCGTCTACCTGCTGATCTGCATCTCGCAGATCGTGCTGCGCCGCCGCACCCCGGACTCCCAACTGCGGGTGAAGATGTGGTTGTTCCCGGTGTTGTCGATCCTGACCGCCGTGGCGATTCTGGCGATCCTGGTGCAGATGGGACTGCAGGAGGACATCCGGTCGCAGCTGGTCCTGAGCCTGTTGTCGTGGGCGGTGGTGCTGGTGTTGTACTTCGCCAACAAATGGTTCATCAATCGGCGCCCAGAAGCAGAGGGGGTCGCCCCAACCGAGAAGCCTCGCCGCGTGCTCGTGATGGCCAACGAGACCGCCACCTCCGAGGAGCTTCTCGACGAGTTGCGCCGCATCGGCGCGGACACGGCCGCCACCTATTTCGTGGTCGTGCCGGTCAGTCCGATCGAGACCGGGGTCGCGGCCACCCACGGACCGCTCGACGTCTGGGAGGCCACCCAGCAGGCCGCCCAGGACCGACTGGATTACACCCTGTCCACGCTGCGCTCGGAGAACCTCGACGCCGACGGTGCGCTGGGTGATCAGCGACCGCTGCGGGCCCTGGCCGAGGCAGTCGACTCGTTCGACCCGGATCAGATCGTGATTGCGACGCTGCCGAATGAAGCTTCGGTGTGGCACCGCTTCGACGTCGTCGACCGTGCGCGTGCCCAGCATCGGCTGCCGGTGACACACGTGGTGGCCCACTCGCAGCTGGCCACTCGGCCCTAGTCGTTCTCCCCGTCGCGGGGTACGACGATGACGGGCGCGTCGGTTCCTGCCAGGATGCGAGCCGCCGTCGAGCCGAGGAAGATGCGGCGCGGTGCGGCGAACCGGCTGGAGCCGACCACCAACAGATCCGAGTCGTCCCAGTTGAGCTTCTTGAGCGCGGACTCCAGCGTCAAACCGTCGGCGACGAGTGAGTCGATCTCGGGAGCATCGGGCAGTGCGCGCGCGGCGAGCACGAGGTTCTCCTCGGCGGCGGCGACCTGAATCTGGCGGACTTCCCTGGCGCTCTCGGCTTCCGTCAGGTTCTCGGCCGACACCAACGAGACCATCCGGATCGGCAACCCCGCCGCGCTGGCCAGCGTGAGCGCGAACGGCAGCGGGTTGTCCTCGCCGGGACGGGTGGGGACGGCCGCGGTGACTGCGGTGACGGTGTCCGGCGGGTCTTCGTGATAGCCGCGCGGCGCGAGGGCAACCGGTATCGGCGAGCAGTGCAGCAGCGCGCCCGTGACCGAGCCGATGACATGACCGCCGAAGATGCCGTCGCGCGCACCGCCGATCACGATCAGATCCGAGTTCTTCTCCTCGGCGAAGTTGATCAGCGATTCGGCGAAGGACTCCCCGACGAGGACCGTCGAGCCGGCATTCACGCCACGGTCTGCGAGTGCGCCGACCGCCTGCGAGACCCACTCCTCGCCGCGGCTCGACCAGGAGCTGCTGGTATTCGGCGCGGCCGGGGTGACCGTCCGGCATTTCCTGGCGGACGACGAGGACGACGTCCACCTCGGCATCGAAGGTCTTGGCGAGCGCGCTCGCGAGTGCGACACCGTCGTCGCCGGTGGGAGTCGCCAGATATCCAACGGTCAGATGCATTGCTGCTCCTGTGGTTTCATATCCGCCTCTCCTAGAAAACGTCCGGGACCTTGACTTCGGTACTGGCATTGAGCGTTTCGCCGCGGAAGAACCGCTTGGTGCCGAATGCGAAGCACGCCAGCATCAGCGGGACTCCGAGCACGAGCATGCCGACGCCCAACACGAAGACACCGCCCAGCGGGCCGAACGCGGTGTAGCCGTAGTCCGGCTGGATCATGTCGTAGGCGCTCTGGAAGAAAGCCAGTGCCATCGCGATGCCACCGATCAGCGGAAAGATCCCGCGGAAGAGCAGGTTTCGCGCCGACGAGAACAATGTCCTGCGGAAGTACCAGACGCACGCGAACGCGGTGATGCCGTAGTAGAACGCCACCGCAAGCCCCAGCGAGGCGACCGAGTCGGCAAGCGCGTTTTCCGAGAGGAATGTGAGCACCAGGTAGAAGAACAGCGCGGCGCAGCCCATCACGATGGTGCCGAACGCGGGCGTCATGTAGCGCGGGTGAACGTTGGCGAACCGCTTCGGAATCGCCTCGTAGACCGCCATCGACAGGGTGCCGCGCGCGGTCGGCAGGATCGTGGTCTGGGTGGAGGACAGCCCCGACACCGAAACGGTCAGCAGCAGCAGCGAGGCGGCGAGCGCGCCCGCGACCGGCTCGCCGAGCACTGTCAGGACGTCGTCGGTGTTCATCGCGTTGTTCAGGCCGATACCCGTATCGCCGAACCCGGAGAACGACTGCACGGCGTAGGCGACCAGCACGTAGGTACACACCAGGATCAGCGTCGTGATGACCGCGGCGATGCCAGGCGTGCGCCCGGGGTTCTTGGTCTCCTCGCCGACGGCCAGACAGGCGTCCCAGCCCCAGTAGATGAAGATGCACAGGATGATGGCCTGCGCGATCGAGGAGGCGTCAAGGCCGCTTGGCCACAGCCACGACAGCTGCGGCGAGATCGCCTGCGCCCCGGCAGTGCCCGCGAACACCCGGACGAGCGCGATGATGCTGACGATGATCAGCACGCCGAACTGGATGGCGATCAGGACGTTCTGTACCCGCTCGGAGACCACGATGCCGCGCGCGGACAGCAGCGTCATGGCGATGATGAAGAAGGATCCGAGCAGCACCTTGGCCAGGATGTTTTCCGCCAGGTCGTCGAGGCCCAGGAAATAGAACATGTAGATCGCGGCGACCTCGGCGACGTTGGCCAGCACGATGATCGCCGAGACGGCCAGGCCCCAGCCGCCGATCCACCCGATCCACGGCCCGAAGGCTTTCGTGCTCCAGGTGAACGTCGTGCCGCAGTCGGGTGTGTCCTGGGACAGCTCCTTGTATGCGAACGCGACGAGCAGCATCGGGATGAACGCCAGCACGAACATCGACGGCGCCTTGTCGCCGACGGCCAGCACGACATAGCCGAGCGTGGCCGCCAGGCTGTAGGCGGGTGCGACGGCCGCCAGCCCGATGACCACGTTGCCGACCAAGCCGAGGGCGCCGGCCTGCAGGCCCTTGTCGCCGACTACCGGAGCCTGAGGTTCCTTGATTGCCATGAGCGGAATATACGGTTCCGGTGGTAGGTCGTGTGGGTTCAACGTTGAAATCGTTTCATCGGGGTTACTTCGCGACGAAATCAGTCATCGTGGGGGGACTTCTAGACTTGATCCATGACCGCGAGCACGCGAGTCGACGAGTTCGAAGAGCTACGGCCGCACCTGCTGAGGGTGGCGTACCGGCTCACGGGGACGCTGGCCGATGCCGAGGACATGGTCCAGGACGCCTGGCTGCGCTGGGATGGCGCGGAAGCGGGTTCGATCACCGACCTGCGGGCGTGGCTGACCACGGTGGTCAGCAGGCTGAGCCTCGATCGGCTGCGCTCGGCGGCCCACCGGCGCGAGACCTATGTCGGCGAGTGGCTGCCCGAACCGGTGGTGACGGGTTTCGACGGCAGCGATCCGCTCGCGGTGGTGGTGGCGGGCGAGGATGCCCGGTTTGCGGCCATGGTCGTGCTCGAGCGGTTGACGCCCGATCAGCGGGTCGCCTTCGTGCTGCACGACGGGTTCGCGGTGCCGTTCTCCGAGATCGCCTCGGTGCTCGGCGTGAGCGATGCCACGGCGCGGCAGTTGGCCTCTCGAGCGCGCCGTGCGGTGGCGTCGGCGCCGGAACCGGTGGCCGACGAGACCCACAACGAAGTGGCCGGTGCGTTGATGGCCGCGCTCGCCGCAGGTGACATGGATGCCGTTGTGCGCCTTCTGCATCCGGATGTCACGTTCACCGGCGACTCCAACCGCAGGGCGCCGACGGCCGCTCGTGTCATCCACGGCCCGGACAAGGTCGCCCGCTTCCTTTTCGGTCTGGCCCGCCGTTACGGACCGAACTGGCTGACGACAAACCAGCTGGCTCTCGTCAACGGCCAGCTCGGCAGCTACACCGCCGGCGCACCAGCCGGGGATGGCTATGCCGAGATGATGCCCCGGGTGACCGCCATGACGGTGCGCGACGGAAGGGTCTGCGCGATATGGGATGTCGCGAACCCCGACAAGTTCACGGCTTCGCCGTTGCGGCCAGAGGCGTCGTCTCGCGACGTCGGCCTCGAGTTCGAGCACTCACGCTCGGTGTAGGCGCACCCGGCACGCGTCACCGGAGTTGAAGCCCTGCTCGGTGATGCCCAACGCCGAGTACATCCGGGCCCGCATGTTCTCCACGCCGATCTGATAGGTCAGCTCGATCACGCCGTCGTCGCCGAAGCGGCGCGCAAGGTCGTCGACCTGCTCATCGGTGATGGTGTGCGGGTCGGTCGTCATGGCGTCGGCATAGGCGATGGCGGCGCGCTCGTCGTCGGTGAAAAGCGGAGACGTTGCGTACTCGTCCACGTACTTGAGCCTTTCCACGTCGAGGCCCTCGAGGCGGATCAGCATCGAGCCGAAGTCGACGCACCACGAGCACCCGACGGTGCGGGCGGTCCAGAACACGGCCAGTTCACGCACGCTTACGGGTAGCTTCTTCGACCCGGACTGCAGCAGCATCTCGTGCACTCCGTTGGCGATCATGAGCCGAGGGTGATGCGCGGCGACGGTGAACGGCTCGGGCACCTCGCCGAACTTCCGCTTGGCGAATCTGTACATCAGCTTGGTCAGCAGCGATGCCCGCTGCGGCGGGACAGGGGCGATACGGGTCTTCTGAGTCATACCCATTAGACGAGACTGCCCGTCGATATGTGACAGCGCCATACGCGCGAAACTGCGGGGAGATCGCGATTTGCGCCGTTTCGGCGATCTGCCAGCAGTTTCGAGGTCACGATATTGACGTGGACGACGTCGCCTGCGCATCGTGCGGGACGCAGCTTGGCCGCGACCGCCAAGTTCTGCAGTGCGTGCGGCACGCCGGTCGAACGCGCCACCGCAATCGGCCGAGTACAAGCAGGTGACGGTGCTCTTCGCCGACGTGGTGCAGTCGATGGATCTTGCCGCGACGGTCGGTGCGGAGCGGTTGCGCGAAATCATGACCGAGCTGGTCGAACGCTCCGCCGCGGTGGTGAAGCGTTACAACGGCACTGTCGACAAGTTCACCGGTGACGGCCTGATGGCGGTGTTCGGCGCGCCGGTGGCGTTGGAGGACCACGCTGTCCGTGCCTGTTTGGCGGGCCTGGGCGTTCAGGACGAAGCGCAGCGGCTCGCGGTCGAAGTCCGCGAGCGAGACGGTGTGGATCTCCAGTTGCGGGTGGGACTCAACTCGGGTCAGGTGATCGCCGGCGAAATAGGTTCCGGCGCTTTCGGTTACACCACCATCGGCGAACAGGTCGGCATGGCGCAGCGGATGGAGTCGGCGGCGCCGCCCGGCGGGGTGATGCTCAGCGCCTCGACGGCGCGACTGGTGGATGGCACAGCTGTTCTCGGCGAGCCGGAGCTGGTGCAGATCAAGGGCGCAGACGAACCGGTCTCGGCACGACGTCTGTTGCGCATGGGGGAGCAGGACCGTGCCGTAGGTCGCGACGAGCCGGTATTGGTCGGTCGGCGATGGGAGATGTCTGCCGTTGAAGGCCTGCTGGAGGGCGCAATCGAGGGCCACGGCGCAGTGGTCGGGCTGGTAGGACCACCTGGTATCGGTAAGAGCCGTCTTGTTCGTGAAGTCGCCGCGCTGGCAGTTCGCCGCGGCGTGGAGGTTTTCAAAGCCTTCTGCGAGTCGCACACCAACCAGATTCCCTTTCATGCGGTCTCACGGTTGCTGCGCGCGGCCACCGGCGTGGAGGGTCTTGACGCGCCGTTGGCGCGCGCTCGGATCCGCGCAGGCGCGTCAGATGCCGATGCCGAGGATCTACTGCTCTTCGATGACCTCCTGAGCATCGGTGATCCCGATGTCGCGCTTCCGCAGATCGATCCCGATGCGCGTCGCAGGCGGTTGACCGCTCTGGTCAATGCCGCAATCATTGTCCCGCGAGTCACCAGCGGTCTACGTCGTTGAGGATGCTCACTGGATCGACGAGGTGAGCGAGTCGATGCTGGCCGATTTCCTCACGGTTATTCCGCAGACGCCCTCGCTGGTGCTGGTCACCTACCGACCCGAGTACCAGGGTGCGTTGACCCGGCTGCCGGGCGCGCAGACCATCGCCCTTGCACCGCTTCGCGATTCGGAGGCCACCGCGCTGATCACCGGGTTGCTCGGGCCTGACCCATCTATTGGCGAGCTCGCTCAGTCGATCGCCGACAGGGCGGCCGGAAACCCGTTTTTCGCCGAAGAGATCGTGCGCGAACTTGCCGAACGCGGTGTGCTACATGGGAAGCCCGGTGCGTACGTGTCTACCGCAGACGTTGCCGAGGTGAGCGTGCCCGCCACGCTGCAGACGACGATCGCCGCTCGCATCGACCGTCTGGACCAGAAGGCGAAACGCACGCTTAGCGCCGCGTCGGTGATCGGTTCGCGGTTCGGCCTTGACTTGGTGACCGCGCTCGGTGTCGAGCCGGCGGTTGCCGACCTGATGGCGGCCCAGCTCGTCGACCAGGTCAGGTTCACGCGCATACCCGAGTTCGTCTTCCGCAATCCGGTCATCCGCGCGGTGGCCTACGAGTCTCAGCTCAAATCGGATCGGGCCGAACTGCACCGGCGATTGGCCGCCGCGATCGAAGAGCACGGGTCGGCAGACGAGAATGCCGCCTTGATCGCCGAGCACCTGGCGAGTCCGCAGGGGAGCTGCGCGCCGCCTATAGCTGGCTCATACGCGCGGCCGCCTGGTCCAGTGGACGCGATATCCGCGCGGCACGGATCAACTGGGAACGTGCGCGCCGCGTCGCCGAGGCGCTACCGAGCAGCGATCCGGAGCGGACGGCGTTGCTCATCGCGCCGAAAACGCAGCTGTGCGCGACGACATGGCGGGTCGGTGGGGACATCGCTGACACTCGGATTCGACGAACTTCGCAAGCTGTGCGAGAGCGTAGAGCGACGACCTCTCGCTGGCGATCGGCATGTACGGGCAGATAGTATGGGCTGGTCTTTCAACATCGGTACCGCGAAGCGTCGTTGCTGGCGTCCGAACAGTTCGCCCTGCTCCAGAACAGCCCGGACGCGATCACGGCGGTCGGCTTCATCCATGGGACCGTGATGGCGAAACTGTTGGTCGGCGAGGCTCTGGAGGCGTATCGCGTAGCGCAGTGGGCGATTGACTTGCTCGACGGCGACCCTGCCGAAGGTACGGCGGGAGCGTACGGTTCGCCGCGGGCGACGACCTGGTCTGGCGCGGAGTCGCTGCGATCAGCTTGGGTCATCCGGGCTGGCGGGACGGTGTGCGCAGGGGTATCACCTTGGAGCGCTCACTCGAGCCAGAAGGGGTAGTTCTGCTGTTTCTGATCAGCGTCTCCTACTGCTTCGCTATGCACATCGGAAGCCCTCTCGCCCGACGAAGCGCGCGATGCAGGAAATCGATGAAGCAGTTCGGATCGCCGAAGAGAGCGGAGATGACGTCGCCGTCGCAACGGCGCACATCGCTTACGGCCTGATGTTGAGTCGCCGCGATACGCACGCCGAGCGCAATCTCGGGCTGGAATATCTGCGCCGGGGTCGCGACTCGCACGTACAGCAGCGGATCTCGGCGACTGTGGTGATGGCGGATATCCGGATTGCCGAAATGACCGCAGACGCGGGAGACGTCCAACGCGCGATCGAAAACACACGAGCGGTAGTCAATACCCTTATCGAGAACGACGAGAGGTTCATGCGTAGCGAAGCGACTGCTGTGCTGGTGCAATCGCTGCTGACCCGCGGCTCCGACGCCGACATTCAGGAAGCCGCGGCCGAAATAGAACGATTGGCCGCCGTACCAACAGATCCCGGATTCGTGCTCAACGAGATTCAGCTGCTGCGGATGCGTGCGCTGCTGGCTCGGGCTCAGGGCGACGCCGCGTACCGAGACTACGGAGATCGCTATCGCGCCATGGCGAAATCGCTTGGCTTTGAAGGACACATCGCGATCGCCGAGGCGATGCGTTAGCGCGCGAACATCAACGCGCGCTTGACCTCCTGGATCGCCTGCGTCACCTGGATGCCGCGCGGGCACGACTCCGTGCAGTTGAACGTGGTGCGGCAGCGCCAGACGCCGTCGACCTCGTTGAGGATGTCGAGGCGCTCGGCGGCGGCTTCGTCGCGGCTGTCGAAGATGAACCGGTGCGCGTTGACGATGGCGGCCGGCCCGAAGTACGAACCCTCGCTCCAGTAGATCGGGCAGCTGGTGGTGCAGCACGCGCACAGGATGCACTTGGTGGTGTCGTCGTAGCGGGCGCGGTCGGTCGGGCTCTGGATCCGCTCGCGCGTCGGCGGGTTGCCGCTGGTGACCAGGTACGGCTTGACCGCCCGGTAGGCGTCGAAGAACGGCTCCATGTCCACCACCAGGTCCTTCTCCACCGGCAGGCCGCGGATCGGTTCGATGGTGATGGTGAGTTTCTTGTCCGGGTTCTTGGGCAGCAGGTCGCGCATCAGCACCTTGCACGCCAGCCGGTTGACGCCGTTGATGCGCATCGCATCCGACCCGCACACGCCGTGCGCGCACGACCGCCGGAACGTCAGCGTGCCGTCGAGATACCACTTGACGTAGTGCAGCAGGTTGAGCAGCCGGTCGGTGGGCAGGCACGGCACCCGGAAGCTCTGCCAGCCGGCGGCGTCGGGATCCTCGGGGTTGAAGCGGGCGATCTTCAGCGTCACCATCACCGCGCCGTCGGGCACCGGCGGCAGTGCGGGTTCCTTCGTGTCGACGTCCGGCGTGATGGTCATCAGTACTTCCGTTCCATCGGCTCGTATCGCGTCTGCACCACGGGCATGTAGTCCAGCCGGATGTCACTCAACAGGTCGGTGCCCTGCTTGTAGGCCATCGTGTGGCGCATGTAGTTGGTGTCGTCGCGGTTGGGATAGTCCTCGCGGGCGTGCCCGCCGCGGGACTCCTTGCGGTTCAGCGCGCCGACCACGGTGACCTCGGCCAGTTCCAGCAGCATGCCCAGCTCGATCGCCTCGAGCAGATCGCTGTTGAAGCGTTTGCCCTTGTCGTGCACCGAGATTCGGGCGTAGCGCTCCTTGAGCGCGTGGATGTCGGTCAGCGCCTGCTTGAGGGTCTCCTCGGTGCGGAACACCGCCGCGTTGTTGTCCATCGACTGCTGCAGCGCGCCGCGGATGTCGGCGACGCGCTCGTTGCCGTGCTCGGAGAGGATGTCGCCGACCCAGCCGACCACCATGCCCGCCGGGTTCTCTGGCAGCTCGACATGGTCATGGCCCAGTGCGTAGTTCGCCGCCGCGATGCCTGCGCGCCTGCCGAACACGTTGATGTCCAGCAGCGAGTTGGTGCCGAGCCGGTTGGCGCCGTGCACCGACACGCAGGCGCATTCGCCCGCGGCGTACAGCCCGGCCACGACGTTGGTGTTGTCGCGCAGCACCTGGCCGTGCACGGTCGTCGGGATGCCGCCCATCACGTAGTGGCAGGTCGGGTACACCGGAACCAACTCGTGGACCGGGTCGACACCCAGATAGGTCCTGGCGAACTCGGTGATGTCGGGCAGCTTCGCCTCGAGCACGTCCGCGCCGAGGTGGCGCACGTCGATGTAGACGTAGTCCTTGTTGCGGTCCAGCGCCGCGGCCCTCGAGCACCTCGAGCACCATGGACCGGGCGACGATGTCACGAGGCGCCAGGTCGACGATGGTGGGCGCGTAACGCTCCATGAAGCGTTCGCCCTCACCGTTGAGCAGCCGGCCGCCCTCGCCGCGCACGGCCTCGGAGATGAGGATGCCCAGACCCGCCAGACCGGTCGGGTGGAACTGGTGAAACTCCATGTCCTCCAACGGAAGTCCCTTGCGGAAGACGATGCCCAGGCCGTCACCGGTCAGGGTGTGCGCGTTGGAGGTGGTCTTGTACATCCGGCCCGAACCGCCGGTGGCGAACACGATCGCCTTGGCGTGGAAGACGTGGATGTCGCCGGTGGCCAGCTCGTAGGCGATGACGCCCGTCGCAACGGGGCCGCCGGGAGTGTCGGTCAACGAGATGTCCAGCGCGTAGAACTCGTTGAAGAACTCGACGTCGTGCTTGACGCAGTTCTGGTACAGGGTCTGCAGGATCATGTGGCCGGTGCGGTCGGCCGCGTAGCACGCGCGGCGCACCGGCGCCTTGCCGTGGTCGCGGGTGTGCCCGCCGAACCGGCGCTGGTCGATGCGGCCCTCGGGGGTCCGGTTGAACGGCATCCCCATCTTCTCCAGGTCCAGCACCGCGTCGATGGCTTCCTTGCACATGATCTCGACGGCGTCCTGGTCGGCGAGGTAGTCGCCGCCCTTGACGGTGTCGAAGGTGTGCCACTCCCAGTTGTCCTCTTCGACGTTGGCCAGCGCCGCGCACATCCCGCCCTGCGCCGCGCCGGTGTGGCTGCGCGTCGGGTACAGCTTGGTCAGCACCGCCGTGCGGGCCCGCGGCCCCGACTCGACGGCGGCCCGCATGCCCGCGCCGCCCGCGCCGACGATGACGACGTCGTAGCGATGTTCCTGAATCATCTGATCAGCTCCCCGTCACGAGATGTTCGCGTCGAAGGTGACCAGTACGTAGCTGCCCAGCACCAACGTGAAGCCGGTCGCCAGCAACAGCAGCGAGTTCAGATAGAACTTGGTGGTGTTCTTGCGGGCGTAGTCGCCGATGATGGTGCGCATGCCGTTGGCGCCGTGGATCATGGCCAGCCACAGCAGGGCCATGTCCCAGATCTGCCAGAACGGCGAGGCCCACCGCTGCGCGACGTAGTTGAAGTCGATGCGGTACACCCCGTCGTCCCACATCAGCATGATGAACAGGTGGCCGAGCGCCAGGAAAACCAGCGCCACGCCGGAGAACCGCATGAACAGCCAGGCGTACTTCTCGAAGTAGGGAATGCCCCGAGGGCGCCGGGGTGCGCGGGGATGGTCGAGGCTGGCCGGGCGGTCGTGCTCCTTCTCCTGCACGGGTGCCAGACGGCCCTCGCGGTGGTGAGGTGTCCAGGGCCCGCTCACAGGAACCGCTCCGCCATGTGCATGCCGAGCACGCCCAGCGCGGGGATCATCACGGCCAGCCAGACGGCGGCGACCACCCACAGCATGAGGCGCTGGTAGCGCGGCCCGTGCTGCCAGAAGTCGATCAGGATGACCCGGATGCCGTTGAGCGCGTGGTAGAGCACCGCCGCGACCAGCCCGACCTCCATCAGCCCGACGAGCGGTGTCTTGTAGGTGTCGACGACGTCGTTGTAGGCCTCCGGGCTGACCCGGACCAGCGCGGTGTCGAGCACGTGCACGAACAGGAAGAAGAAGATGGTGGCCCCGGTGATGCGGTGCAGCACCCAGGACCACATGCCCGGGTCGCCGCGGTACAGGGTGCGCCTGCGCGCGGGCTTCTGCCGCGGGGCCGGCACCGCCGTGTTGGTACTCATCAGGCCTCCAACGCCATCGGTGGACGCTTGGGCTCGGCTCGCCTTTCTGACCTGAACCTCGGCCCAAACTCGGGGCGACTCTAAACCCATTTGTAGTAGCCAAAGCACTACCGTGTTAGCCGTTCGCAAGTGTTTGACCTCGAAGTTAGGGTTACCTACATCACGTGTCGAGCCACGGGACGGGGGATCGCAATGCAGTCAGAACCCGGTTGGCGGAGTTGACATGACGTCCGAGATCGACTGGAAGATGTTGCGGCACAAGGCAACAGAGGCGGCCGCCAAGGCGTATGCGCCGTATTCCGGGCTGTCGGTGGGCGCGGCGGCGCTGGTCGATGACCACCGAATGGTGGCCGGCTGCAATGTGGAGAATGTCTCATATGGCCTTGGTCTCTGCGCCGAGTGCGCGGTGGTCTGCGCCCTGCATTCCGGCGGTGGCGGCAGGCTGATCGCACTGTCCTGTGTGGACGCCGACGGCGAGCTGTTGATGCCGTGCGGGCGGTGCCGCCAGGTGCTGTTGGAGCACGGCGGCCCGCAGTTGCTGATCGACCATCCGCTGGGCCCGCGATCGCTCGGCGACCTACTGCCCGACGCGTTCGGCCCCGACGATCTGCCCCGCCGGGAGCCGGAAAAGCCGTGACCCAGACCACATTCGACGCGCATGAGCCTGATGTCGCGCCCGTTTGACGCTCCGACCGTCATCCGGACCAAGCGCGACGGTGGCGCGCTGTCCGACGCGGCGATCGACTGGGTGATCGACGCGTACACCAACGAACGGGTGGCCGACGAGCAGATGTCGGCTCTGCTGATGGCGATCTTCCTGCGCGGGATGACGGGCCGGGAGATCGCACGCTGGACGGCCGCCATGGTGGCCTCGGGCGAGCGGATGGATTTCACCGATCTGCGTCGCGACGGGAAACCGCTGGCGTTGGTGGACAAGCACTCCACCGGCGGGGTCGGCGACAAGATCACCATCCCGCTGGTGCCGGTCGTGATGGCGTGCGGGGGCGCGGTGCCGCAGGCCGCCGGGCGTGGCCTCGGACACACCGGTGGCACGCTGGACAAGCTGGAGGCCATCCCCGGATTCACCGCTGAGATATCGAAAGATCAGATCCGTCAACAACTTTGCGACCTCGGCGCGGCGATCTTCGCGGCGGGCGAGCTGGCGCCTGCCGACCGCAAGATCTACGCGCTGCGGGACGTCACGGCCACCACCGAGTCGTTGCCGTTGATCGCCAGTTCGGTGATGAGCAAGAAGATCGCCGAGGGCACGCGGGCGTTGGTGCTCGACTCCAAGGTCGGGTCGGGGGCGTTTCTGAAGACCGAGGCCGAGTCCCGCGAGCTGGCCCGCACGATGGTCGAGCTGGGCACCGAACACGGGCTGGTGACCCGCGCGCTGCTGACCGACATGAATCGGCCGCTGGGTCGGACCGTCGGCAACGCGGTCGAAGTGGACGAGTCGCTGGAGGTGTTGGCCGGGGGCGGCCCGCCCGACGTGGTGGAGTTGACGCTGGCGCTGGCCGTCGAGATGCTCGACGCCGCAGGTCTGGACGGTGTCGATCCCGCGCAGACGTTGCGCGACGGCTCGGCGATGGACCACTTTCGCGCGTTGGTCACGGCCCAGGGCGGTGATCTGTCGCAACCGCTGCCGATCGGTAAGCACTCCGAGACCATCACGGCTGCCTGCGGTGGCACGATGGGCGATATCGACGCTATGGCGGTGGGACTGACGGTGTGGCGACTCGGCGCGGGTCGCGCCGTTCCCGGTGAGCGCGTGCAGTCGGGCGCCGGCCTGCGCATCCACCGCCGTCCCGGCGAACCCGTCGCCGCGGGGGAGGCGCTGTTCACCCTCTACACCGACACCCCGGAGCGGTTCGGTGGCGCGATGGCGGAGATGGACGGTGGCTGGAGCGTCGGCGAGGCGGCCCCCGACGTCGGTCCGTTGATCATCGATCGGATCACCACATGACCGCCCCGCTGACGCTGGAGAAGATTCGGCACGCGCCGAAGGCGCTGCTGCACGACCACCTCGACGGTGGGCTGCGACCGGCCACCGTGCTCGACCTCGCCGGGCAGACCGGTTACGAGGACCTGCCTGCGACCGACGTCGACGGTTTGGCGACCGTATTCCGGACGGCGGCGCACAGCGGATCGCTGGAGAGATATCTCGAGCCGTTCGCGCACACGGTCGGGGTGATGCAGACGCCGGAGGCGCTGTACCGGGTGGCCTACGAGTGCGTCGAAGACTTGGCCGAGGACAACGTGGTGTACGCCGAGATCCGGTTCGCGCCCGAGCTGCACATCGACCGGGGCCTGTCGCTGGACGCGGTGGTCGACGCCGTGTTGGCCGGCTTCGCCGACGGCGAGAAGGCCGCCAGCAGCGAGGGCCGCACGATCACGGTGCGCTGCCTGGTGACCGCGATGCGGCACGCCGCACGGTCACTGGAGATCGCCGAGCTGGCCATCCGGTTCCGGGACAAGGGCGTTGTCGGTTTCGACATAGCGGGCGCGGAGGCCGGCTACCCGCCGACGCGGCACCTCGATGCCTTCGAGTACATGCGAAGTCACAATGCCCGCTTCACAATTCACGCCGGGGAGGCGTTCGGGCTGCCGTCCATTCACGAGGCCATCGCCTTCTGCGGCGCCGACCGCTTGGGGCACGGCGTGCGCATCGTCGACGACATCACCGTGGCGGGCGATGGCGCCGTCCACCTCGGGCGGTTGGCGGCGCTGCTGCGGGACAAGAGGGTTCCGTTCGAGCTGTGCCCGAGCTCCAACGTGCAGACGGGTGCGGTGGGCAGCATCGCCGAGCACCCCTTCGACCTGTTGGCGCGGAGCCGGTTCCGTGTCACGGTCAACACCGACAACCGGCTGATGAGCGACACCACGATGAGCCAGGAGATGCTGCGCCTGGTGGAGGCCTTCGGCTACGGGTGGACCGATCTGGCACGGTTCACCATCAATGCGATGAAGTCCGCGTTCATCCCGTTCGACGAACGACTGGCGATCATCGACGAGGTCATCAAGCCGCGGTTCGCCGTGCTGATCGGTTGACGTGGCGAACTGGATCGCCAAAGTCGCGACGGCGTTGGGCCTGAGGAAGAAGGTCAAGCCGACGTCCTTCGACCAGAGGAACGGAAACGTGCCGTTCAACGCCTCCGGCGTGGTCCAAGTCGGTCCTGGCCGGTTCGTGTTCATCGACAACCACGATCCGTCGGCCTTGTTTGAACTCGCGCTCGACACCGAAGGAACTGAAACAGAACGCATCTCGCGCCGCCCCATGGTCGGCCTGGCCGACGGCCTGTTGCGTGATCCCGAAGGGCTTGCCCGCGTCAGCCGCAACGGCGAGATCTTTCTGATCGTGGCATCCTCGCTCTGCGTACTGGACGCCAATGGGTCAGGGCGCCAACACGTCAGCGACGGGTTGGTCCGTGTTCGCTACAAACAGATCCCACGGAGATCTGCACGCAGAAGCGATGCCCGGATTCCGCGACTGGCTGTTGCGCGCCTTGCCGTCGATCGCCGCAGCTGGAAAGCGAGAACCGGACGAAGGCGGGCTGAACGTCGAAGGCCTTGCCTGGGAACCGGATACGCGGACACTGTTGTTCGGGCTGCGAAGCCCAGCGGAGACCGGAACCGTCAGCGTCATTCGGGTGCCCGTCGATGCGGGCGTTGCCGTTTGGACGACAGATGCGCTCGAGGCGCCGTCGATCCTGCGTGTTCGGCTGCCGCGAACAAAGGCCAGGCAGGGCATCCGCGACATCTCGTACGACGAACAGACCGGCAGCCTATTGATTCTCGTCGGCCGCTCGACAAGCGCGACCGACGAACCGTTTCAGCTCTGCTCGTGGAACGGCGTCAGCGACGGCGTCCAGCTGCTCGATGTCACCTTCCGCAAATCAATGAAGCCGGAGGGCGTCGTCGCATTCGCCGGCGGCGACGAAAGGAAACTCCTCATCGTCGACGACCGAGGTGGCTATGCGGTTGTCGGCTACCCGAAGCTGATCAGTAGAAGTAGAGCCTGGTGCACCCTTGGCGTGCCTGGCGGCGTCAGGTCGTTGCCGAACTTGGCCATCTCGTTGGTCCGCACGCTGAAGAGGTGGAAATAGCCGGTGAACGCGAATCGGCCCGGGGATTGGCGGGATCGGTGTCGGGTACCGACACGGCTGATTTCTCTGCGCGAGCAGACGCAAATGTGCCCATATTTGGCCAAGAATAGGTACATTTGTGTCTGCTCGCCGGGAGTCAGGTGGCCAGCACCTTTCGCAGCGCGTCGGCGAATTCGGTTGGCTGGTCGAGGAATCCGGTGTGGTCGCCGGGAAACTCGACCGGTGTGACGCCGAGCAGCTCGGCAAGGGCGGCAGAAGTCCGGTAGGTCAGCAGGTGACCTGAGTCGGCGCCGACTCCGACGACCACCCCGGCGGCTTTCAGCGCGTCGAGGTCAGGCAGATACCGGGTGGTCGGGCGCAGCTCGTGGTCGAAGAACCGGGCCGCCTCGCGCAGATCGTGCTCGGACGGCTCCGGCATTTCGCCGTGCACGGGTGCGCCGTCGTCGTCCGGCGGCGTCATGTCGAAGCCGGCGTTGGACATGAACTTGCCCCACGCCGCGCCCATGCCGTCGGTGTGGAACGTGCTGATGATGTCGTCGGTGCCCGCGCGCTGCGCATCTGCGTCGGGCAGCAGCTCCAGCAGCGGAGGCTCGTGCGCGACGAGTGTGCGTACCCGGGCCGGATGGCGGGCAACCAGGGCGAGCCCGGTGACGGCGCCGCCGCTGGAACCGAACACGTCTGCCGCTTCGGCTCCGAGCGCATCGAGGATGCCGACGAGGTCGTCGGCGCGCTGTTCGGCCGTGGCGTCGTCGTCGGGGTCGTCGATCGTGCTGCGCCCATGGCCGCGCGGGTCGAAGGTGACGACGGTGTGGTCGGTGGCGAGTGCGTCGGCGAACGGCGCGAATTCCTCCGAGCCCATCGGTGATCCGACGACGAGCAGCAGCGGTCCGGCCCCGCGCACCTCGCAATGGAGGTGTGCGCCGGGAACGTCGATGGTGTGGACGGTTGGCGGGGATACGGTTGTCATGCACGTGCAGACCGCCCGCTGGTGACAAACTCATCGCCGGGTAGCGCTCAGTATGGTGAGCCGCATGATCACCGGCGCTCATGTCATCGTCTACAGCCGGGACGCCGACGCGGATCGGGCGTTCTTTTCAGATGTGCTCGACTATCCGCACGTCGACGCCGGCGGTGGCTGGCTGATCTTCAAGCTCCCGCCCGGCGAGGTGGCGGTGCATCCCACCGACGGTCCGCAGTCCCAGGAGCTGTACCTGATGTGCGACGACATCAACGCCACCGTCGAGCACCTGGCGGCCAAGGGCGTGGCCTGCTCCGAGATCACCGATCAGGGGTGGGGACTGCTCACCAGCATCCGGCTGCCGGGAGGCGGCGACCTCGGCCTGTATGAGCCGCGGCACCCGCGGGCGACCGAACTGTAGGGCTACTCGGGCCGCAGCCGCGACTCGAGGAAGGTTTCCAGCGACTCCCACTGCTCGACGGCGTCGGCGTAGGGCGGGCTGGGCTTGCGGACCGTCTCGGGGTCCAGCACGTGGGCGACCAGCCGACCCAGTGGCATGTCGGCGTCCAGCGTCTCGTCGACGACGTCGTCCTCGGCGTACTCGCCGACGTCCCTGAGCAGCTCGACGGCGAGTTCCAGCTGCTCTCGGTCCACGGCGTCGGGACCGTCGGCGAAGTCATCGGCCAGGCCGCTCGTCACGTAGACGTTGTCCGCGGTGACGTCGACGCGCAGCGAGCCGTCGGTGGCGGCGGTGCGGATGTCGTCGTAGGTCGCCAGGTCGGACAGGTCGTGGTCGTGCTCGTCGGCCAGGTACCGCGCCAGCGAGCGCTCCGAACCGAACACGCTCACCCGGCCGTTGCGGCCGAGGAACTTCGGCTCATCGTCGAGGTAGCACCGCAGTGTGTAAAAGGTGCCGCCACGCGTGATCATCTGGACGGGGTCGATGCCGACCTTGTGCCAGAAATCCTCGTCGGCGCCGAGCACCAGTCCGCTTCGGTGGTCGGCGAGCGCAGCCTCGGACTCCGAGACCTCGTCGGAGTCGGAGTCGGATTCGGCCTCGGCGTCATCGGCCTCGGTCTCGACGGCCTCGTCGACCTCCTCGGGCTCCGGCTTGGGTCCCTCGAGTTCGGCCGCCGCCTTCTCCGAGGCCGCCTCGTCGACGTCGGGGATGGTGACGATTTCGTCGATCGCGTCGACGACCTTGTCCCAGTTCCGTGCGATGACGGCGGCGATCTCGGACCAGCGCTTGCGGCCGCTTCTGCCGCTGAAGCTGTCGATGCCTGCGCCCAACGAGCCGAGAACCGGATTGCCGTTGAAGAACTTGGTCACCGTGGACAGTTCGCAGACCGAACCGACGGACGACACGATGGCCAGCGTCCGGTGCAGCGTCGCCACCGAATCCTCGGTGGGCTTCTCGGCGGCCAGCTCCTGAACACCGATCAGGTCGTACTGCCGCTCCTCGTCCGGATCGAATCGGTGCGCGTTCGCCTCGGCCAACCCCTCCCACGCGGGATGGTCGGTCAGGTCGTTGTCGCTGTTGGTCCTGACGAAGGCGGCCAGGTCGGCCACCGAATCGAAGGCGTAGAGGTCCTCGTCCTTGCCGAGGATTGCCTCCCATTCGTCGCCGGAGTCCCGCCAGCGGGGAGCCCACAGTGTGTACAGGTCGCCCTTGGTCAACCCGAGGCGGATCGGCACGATGTCAGCAGCCATGCGGCACAGCCTAACGACGGTGGTTGGCAGGCAGGTCATCGCCCGGACCGCAATTGCGTAAACCGCCTCGTCAGGCGGCCAGCGCCCTATTCTTACGGCCGTGACGGCGTGCACCACGTGTGGCACCGAGCCGCTGGAGAGTGCTCGGTTCTGTCACGGCTGCGGCTCTCCCGTTGGCGGGCCCGACACGCCCGCGGAGTACAAGCAAGTCACCGTCCTCTTCGCCGACGTGGTGCGGTCGATGGACATCGCGTCGGCCGTGGGTGCGGAGAGGCTGCGCGAGATCTTGGCCGATCTGGTGGAGCGTGCGAAGGCGATCGTGCAGCGCTACGGCGGCACCCTGGACAAGTTCACCGGCGACGGAATCATGGCGGTGTTCGGCGCGCCGGTTGCCATGGAGGACCACGCGTTTCGCGCATGCATGGCCGCTTTGGAGATTCAGGACGCAAGCCAGGATCTGGCAGCTGAGGTCGATCGACGCGATGGTGTCGAGCTGCGGCTGCGGGTAGGGCTGAACTCTGGTCAGGTGATTGCCGGTGAGATCGGTTCAGCCTCAGTCGGTTACACCGCGATCGGAGAGCAGGTCGGTATGGCGCAACGGATGGAGTCCGTCGCTGCGCCGGGCGGGGTGCTCGTCAGCGAGTCCACCGCTCGACTGGTTGATGCTGCGGCGGATCTCGGCGAACCCGAGTTTGTCCGGATCAAGGGTGCCGACGAACCGGTCGCAGCCCGACGCCTTTTCGGCGTGGGGGAGAAGCAACGTTCTGTCGGGCGTGTGGAGTCGAGTCTGGTCGGCCGGCATTGGGAGATGGCCGCCGCCGAGGCGTTGTTGAAGCGCGCGGTCGACGGTCACGGCGGCGTGCTGGGCGTGGTCGGCTCACCTGGCATCGGGAAGAGCCGGCTCGTGCGTGAACTCAGCGCCAAGGCGGCCAAGCGGTGGTGTCGAAGTGTTCAGCGCCTTCTGCGAGTCGCACGCCAGCCAAGTCCCATTTCACGTGGTGGCGCGGCTATTGCGCGCCGCCACCGGTGTCGATGTTCTCGACGGGAAGGCTGCCCGGGACCGCGCGCGGACGCAGGTTGCCGAGGACGCAGACGCCGAGGATTTGGTGCTGTTTCACGATCTGCTGGGCATCGCCGATCCCAATTCGCCGTTGCCGGTGATTGATCCCGACGCGCGCCGGCGGCGGCTGACCGCTCTTGTGAATGCCGCAACATTGGCACGCGAAACCCCGACGGTCTTCGTCATTGAGGACGCCCACTGGATCGATGAGGTCAGCGAATCGATGATCGCCGACTTTCTCGCGGTGATTCCGCAGACACCGTCGCTTGTGCTGATCACCTACCGACCCGAGTATCGGGGTGTCTTATCGCATGTTGCAGATGCACAAACGATCGCCCTTGCGCCCCTTGATGATTCAGATACCGCAGAACTGGTCGATGAGCTACTCGGGTCTGACCCTTCTGTGCGCGACCTTGGCCAGACCATAACCGAGAGGGCTGCTGGCAATCCTTTCTTCGCCGAGGAGATCGTGCGGGAACTGGCCGAGAGTGGTGTGTTGGGCGGGCGCCGACGCGCCTACCTGACGGCCGTAGAAGTCGCTGACGTGAGAGTGCCTGCCACCTTGCAGTCCACCATTGCCGCGCGCATCGACCGGCTTGACCCGAAAGCCAAACGCACATTGAGCGCGGCTGCTGTGGTCGGATCGCGATTTGCACTCGATCTGCTGAGCGCGCTGGGCGTTGAACCGATCGTTACCGATTTGGTGGCGGCTCAGCTCATCGATCAGGTGAAGTTCACGCGTCAACCCGAGTACGCGTTCCACCACCCGCTGATTCGCGCGGTCGCCTATGAGGCTCAGCTCAAGTCGGATCGGGCCGACTTGCATCGCCGCGTGGCGGCCGCGATACAGGCGCGTGACCCTGTCTCGGCCGATGAAAATGCAGCCCTGATCGCTGAGCATGTAGAGGCCGCGGGCGATCTCGAGGCGGCGTTCAACTGGCACATGCGGGCGGCGGCGTGGTCGGCCAACCGCGACATCAACGCAACACGGCTGAACTGGGAGCGTGCGCGCCGGGTGGCAGACGCGCTGCCCGGCAAGAATCCTGATCGGCTGTCGATGCGCATCGCTCCCCGAACCTTGCTGTGCGGTAGCGCGTGGCGCGGTGTCCAGCCGAACACTCCCACGCTTGTCGAGGAGTTGCGGGAGTTGTGCGGCGCAGCGGGCGACGACGCGTCGCTCGCCGTCGGCATGGTCGGGCTTGCACTTCAGGACGGACACCTCGGCGACTTCAGCGAGCATCCCGGACTCGCCGCCGAACCGCTGGCGCTGCTCGAAGCATCGACGACCCGACGTTGACTGTCGGGCAGCGTCGCGGCGGCCTCGGTTCTTACACGAGACGGGACAATCGGCCGATACATTGCGGTGGTCGCAGACCGTCATCGATTTGGTCGGAGGCGATTCGGCGAACGGAACATACGACCTCGGGATCACCGATGATCGCTCTGGCGTTGGTATTTCGCGGAGTTGCCCGATGGTGGCTCGGACAGGACTGGTGGCGACAGGATTTCGAGGAAGCGATTGCGATCGCCCCGAATACCGATCCCATGACCCATCCCTCCGTCGTGTCGTAGAAGTACCTTGACGCGATTCCAACGGCGTGCTGCTCGCCGACGAGACCGCGGTTCGAGAACTCAAGGCCGCGGTGCAGATCGCGGAGGGGTCGGGTGAGGACACGTCGGTGGGCAATCTCAAAACCACGTTGGGTCGCGCGCTCGCGCATCGAGATACGTCGGCAGATCGTCAAGCGTGGTCTGGAGATGTTGGCGGAAGTGCGTGACATTGTCCCAGCGTGAGGACTTCCTGATGAAGGTTCCTGTCTTCGACATGTACTGGCACGCGAGCGGGCCGGTATCGAGAGTATGACGAGGCGATGGCTTCTGCGGCCAGCCGTTGACAATCTCTTCAGGGAGGGGCAGTCGTGCAAGGGATCTGGGCATCCGGTGTTGGTCGAGACGCTGCTGGAGCGCAGCACCGCGGGCGACATCGCGGATGCCACGCCACTATCGACCGTTTGGCGAACTGCCCGACCGACGTCGATTTGGTGTCGCGAGACGTAATGCTGCTGCGGTTGCGCGCACTGCTAGCCCAGGCTCAGGGTGACGAGAACGGTTATCGCGATTATCGGGATCGCTATCGCGCGATGGCGACATCACTTGGCTTCGAGGGCCATATGAAATGGGCCGCGGCCATGCCATGACGCATTTCGACCATTCCCCACAGTTGCGGCAAAGGATCGGGGACAGTGACCGTCGTGGCCACCGAGTTTCCGAAGCAGCAGCCCAAATTGAGGCGGCTCTGTAGGGTCCGAGCGTGCGCGGAACCGTGACAGTCCACATGAATGCGCCCGCGCTGAAGATTTGGGAACTCGTCGCGGATGTCCGGAACACCGGCCGGTTCTCGCCGGAGACATTCGACGCGGAATGGCTCGACGGCGTCACCGAGCCCTCGGTGGGTGCTCGGTTCCGCGGCCACGTCAAGCGAAACGAGATCGGTCCCGTCTACTGGACGACCTGCCGGGTGACCGCGTGCGACCCGGGTCGCGAGTTCGGTTTCGCGGTGTTGCTGGGCAACCGCGCGGTCAACAACTGGCACTACGAATTCGCTCCGCCACCCGCGGCACGGATGTCACTGAGTCTTTTTGGATTCCCGTTCGACGATCCTGCGGGCGACGGAGTTCCTGGGCTTCCTCCGGAAGCGCAGAATCATGCGTGACATGCGGACCACACTCGAACGCATCAAGACCGTCGTCGAGACCGTCCCTGTGCACAGCCGCAAGCTCTACAAGCGATCGCTGCGCGACCGCTACTGGGCGGGACACGACGCCGTCAGGACCCCGTATCGGGCGATGATTGGGCGGCCCAGAGGTCAGGTCCGAAGACTTCATAGCGGATTCGGGCCGGCGGCACACCACGGTCTAGCAGCGTCGACCTGACGAGCCGCATGAACGGTAATGGGCCGCACGTAAAGACCTGGATGTCGTCCGGGAGCGGAATGTCGGTCAAGTCGATGAAGCCTTGGCGCGAGCGGGTGTCGCCCTCGTCGACGGTTTCGTACCAGGTGTAGGAACTGAAGTCGTCGATCCCTCGACCGAGATGCAGCACGGTTTCTCGCAGGGCGTGATCCTGAGCACATCGATCGGCGTGGGCGACGATGACGGTCCGCTGGGGCTGGGTCCGCGCGATTTGTTCGACGATGGGCAACACCGTCGTGATGCCGGCGCCCGCACTCGCCAGCAGGATCGGCGACTCGGTGGGCATTAGTACGAAGTCGCCAGCAGGGGCGCTCACATCGAGCACGTCTCCGACCTTGACATGATCATGGAGATAGCTGGAAACGCGGCCGTCTGGGGCCCCGTTCGCGCCTCGGACCCGCAGCACAGTGATCTGCAGGCGAGTCCGTATGGCAGTAGAGGACACCGTGTACTGGCGAGGTTGGCGATCGCCATCGGGCAGGTCGACGAACACCGAGACGTACTGGCCGGGCGCGATGGCCGGCAACGGGCCTCCGTCGGTCGGTTCGAGAACAAGGGAGACGACGTCGTCGGTTTCCTCGATGCGGCGGACCACCCGGTATGGACGCGTCGGCTGGTCGGGGTCCACATTCGCCTGCTGGTACAGCCGCGCTTCCTCGGCGACCAGCTGGAGCGCGAACAGCCAATAGACCTCACTCCAGGCGGCGGCGACCTCGGGGGTGACGGCATCGCCGAGCACCTCACCGACGGAAGCGAGCAGATTCTCGCCCACAATCGTGTACTGCTCAGGGCGGATGCCCAGGGATACGTGCTTGTAGGCGATGCGCCGCATGACGTGATCAAATGACGGCGCCTTGGGATCGATCAGTTGCACCGCGTACGCGACAACCGAGCCGGCCAAGGCTTTGCTCTGCTCGCCGGTGGCCTGATTTCCCTGGTTGAAGACACGCAGCAGCTCGGGATGGGCGGCGAACATGCGGGGATAGAAGTGTGCGGTGATCTCGTCGGCGTGCGCAGCGACGACGGGCGCGGTTGCCTGGACTACGCTCAGCGATTGGTCCGACAAGAGGGACGGTCTCGGAGCTTCGGTGAGGTTTGACATGGTCTCTCCCTTCGCTGTTCGCCCATGAGGGCCTGGGCGGGGTCGCCGAATCAGGCGATTGGCCAAACTCCCGCGCAGTGGGCGCGCTGTTGTCTACGAAACCACCGTGTGAGTGAACATGTGGCTTTTCGGCGTCAGCGGTATGTTGATTTTTGTTGGGCGGCACGCGATATCGCGGTGTTGCGGCTGCGTGCCCTGTTGTCGCAGAGCCGTGGTGAGGAAGCCGCCTATCAGGACTTGGCGCAGCGCTATCGAAGCGATGGCGACATCACTTGGTTATGAGGGGCATATGTAGTGGGCCGACGCCATGCCATGACGCGGTCCGTTCACGCGGTCGGTCGGAAGAAACCCTGAAAACCCTGACCCGCGTTCGTCGTTCGGATCGATGACAGTTGTACAGGGTCACCGGCTTCAACCAACGTTCAAAACCGTTTCCAACGATGAACTGGCAAGCGCAGCTGCAACAGCGACTGCTTGAGCGACGTGGATTGCACGAAGCGCCAATCCCCGGGGAAAGGGAGCGTACGCTCGCACGATGCCGCATTGCGTCGCGGCACGAGCCCGCATCCACTACGAGGTCGACGGCGAGGGTGAGCCTCTCGTTCTGATCGCGGGGACCGCGTTCGACCTGTCGTTCTGGGACGACCTGTTGCCCGAGTTGCGGGGGTTTCGCGTTCTGCGTCTTGATAACCGCGGCGCGGGCCTCTCCGACGCCCCCGATGAGGCTTTCAGTATCGAGCAAATGGCGGACGACGTCGCCGCGGTCATGGACGCCGCGGGGATGCCACGCGCGCATGTTCACGGTAATTCGATGGGTGGCCTGATCGCCCAGGAGCTGGCCATCCGGTACCCCGAGCGGGTGCTCTCGCTCGTGCTCGGTGCCACCTACGCGGGTGGGCCGCCCCTCAGTCGCGCAGTGCGCGCTCTCCCTCTTCTGCTGTCGGGGAAGAGCTCAGAAGATCTCATCCGTGGGACGGCGCCGTTCCTGTCGGCCACGCCAATTCCGGCAACCGACAATAGGTTCCCCGGTCACACCCTTGCCCCGCGTGACAAGCGAGGTCTCAGGCGCCAGCTCTCCGCGCAACTGCGCTACAGCAGCCTGCGCCGTCTCCACACGATCCGGCAGCCGACGTTGGTCATGCACGGCGAGAAGGACCGCCTCATCTCCCCGTTGAACGCCCGGAGGATGACGAGGCGCATCCCCGGTGCGCGTCTCCGGCTCATCGCGGGAGCCGGTCACATGTACCTCCACGATCGGCCCCAGGAGTCGCGCGACCTTCTGCTCGACTTCCTGATGGAGGTAGCCGGCCGACTACTGGACCGCGAGGAGCTTCAGCTCAAGCGCGGAGCAGGCGGAGGCTCGGCGCATCGATGGCACGATACTGATCACCGATATCGTCGGATCGACCGAGCATGCCGCTCGACTCGGAGACGATGCGTGGGATCGGCTTCTCGGCGAGCACGACGCCGTCGTTCACGCGGAGATCGAGCATCACGACGGCACTCGCATCAAGACGACGGGCGATGGCGTCCTCGCGCTGTTCGACTCGGCGGTCGATGCCGGTCGCTGCGCGCTCGCCATCCGCGGTCGGGTCCGCGGTCTCGGCTTGGAGGTGCGCGCCGGGGTTCACACGGGCTCGTTCCTCGTCTCCGGTGACGACCTGCATGGTCTCGGCCTGCATATCGCGGCGAGGGTGATGTCGAGTGCGATCGACGGCGGGGTGCGCCTCACCTCCGAAACCGTCGCTTCGCTGGCTGCGGTGGAACCCAGCACCCACCCGATCGGCCTGACGACCCTGAGGGGTATCCCTGGCGAATGGGACCTCTACGAGCTCGACGACTTCGCGATTCACTAGCAGTTGCCGGCAGGCAGACGCCTTGTCGGGCTTCCAACTTCACGCACTATGTCCCTGGGTCAAGTCGGTGCGCGACTCCGAGTGGCCCTTTCGTTGCGGAATACCGCCGCGATGCCCGGACCCATCTGCCGGCTCGTCGGTCAGCAGGTTCGACAACTCATCCGGTCGGCCGCCAGAAGCCCTGGAATCCTTGTCCCGCGTTCGTAGTTCGGATCTCCGACAGTTGGACGGGATCGCCCGCCTCAACCGGGTGTCAATAGGGGTGCAGAACGCAGTCGACGGCGGCTCCTCGGTCTGGGAAAACGGGTCGGGCAGCGTCCGAGTTGCGATATGGCAGACATGTCTGACCAGCGGTGACACGATACTGGCGTGGATGACGGCGGGAACGACGGCGGCGACCCGACGGCCGCGGGCCTGTCGTGTGGGTCGTGCGGCGCACAGTTGGCCGCGACAGCGAAGTTCTGCAGTGAGTGCGGCTCCCCGGCCGCACACGCGGTCCAATCGGCGGAGTACAAGCAGGTGACGGTGCTGTTCGCCGACGTGGTGCGCTCGATGGACATTGCGGCCGCCGTGGATATGGAGCGGCTGCGCGAGATCATGACCGAGCTGGCGGAGCGCTCGGCGGCGGTGGTCCGCCACTACGGCGGGACCGTGGAGTTCACCGGCGACGGGGTGATGGCGGTGTTCGGTGCCCCGGCGGCATTGGAGGATCACGCTATTCGGGCGTGCCTGGTCGCCCTGGCCATCCAGGAGGAGACCAACCGGTTGGCGGCCGAGGTGCAGCGCCGCGATGGTGTGGCGCTGCGAGTGCGGGTGGGCCTCAATTCGGGTCGGGTGATCGCCGGTGAGATCGGTTCGGGGTCGATGGGTTACGCCGCGATTGGTGAGCAGGTCGGGATGGCCCAACGCATGGAGTCGGTCGCACCGCCGGGCGGCGTAATGCTCAGCGCGTCCACGGCGCGACTGGTTGATGGCGTGGCGGCTCTCGGTGAGCCGGAGATGGTGCGCATCAAGGGTGCCGATGAACCGGTCATGGCTCGCCGCCTGGTCGCCGTGGGGGCGCGGCCCGCGCAGATGGGGCTGCCGGGCACCGCATTGGTTGGACGTGAGTGGGAATTGAACACCGTCGCAAGCATGTTGGATCGGTCCATCAGCGGCCATGGCTGCGTGGTGGATGTGACGGGACCGCCGGGCATCGGCAAGAGCCGACTTGTTTACGAGGCGACCGCATTGGCGCGCCGCCGCGGTGCGGAGGTGTTTTCGACCTTCTGCGAGTCCCATGCCGCCGATATTCCGTTTCATGTGGTGGCGCGGCTGCTGCGCGATGCCGCTGGGATTGCACACGTCGATGATGAGATGGCGCGCCACCTCGTGCGCGGGCAGGTGCCCGGCGGCAGCGATGAGGACGTGTTGTTGCTCAACGACCTGCTGGGCATTGGTGACCCGGACGCGGCGCTGCCCAACATCGATCCGGATGCGCGGCGGCGGCGGTTGACCGCGCTGATCAATTCGGTCTCGCTGGCCCGTACTGATCCGGTCGTCTACGTGATCGAGGATGTGCACTGGATCGACGAGGTCAGCGAGTCGATGTTCGCCGACTTTCTGACCGTGATTCCGCAGACACCCTCGGTGGTGTTGATCACCTATCGCCCCGAGTACGAGGGAGCGCTGACGCGGGTGCACGGTGCACAGACGATTTCGCTGGCACCCCTGACCGATGGCGAGACCACCCAGCTGCTCGATGAGCTGCTGGGAGCCGACCCCTCGGTCACGGCGATCGGGGCGCTGATCGCTGGGCGGGCCGCGGGGAATCCGTTCTTCGTTGAGGAGATGGTGCGCGAGCTTGCCGAACGCGGGGTGCTTGAGGGTCACCGCGGTGGCTTCACATGCGGCACTGACATGGCCGAGGTGAGCGTGCCCGCCACGCTGCAGGCGGCCATCGCTGCGCGCATCGATCGCCTCGAACCTGATGCCAAGCACACATTGAACGCCGCGGCGGTGATCGGATTGCGCTTCACACCGGAGCTGCTCACCGCGCTGGGCGTTGATCCCGTGGTGGATGTATTGGCCCGTGTCGAGCTGGTCGATCAGGTCCGCTTCACTCCATCGGCTGAGTACGCTTTCCGCCACCCGCTGATCCGCACGGTGGCCTACGAATCCCAGCTCAAATCCGACCGTGCCCAACTGCACCGCCGACTAGCCGCCGCGATCGACAACGGATCTGGCTCGGGGCGTGACGAGAACGCCGCGCTGATCGCCGAACATCTGGAGGCCGCCGGTGATCTGCATGCCGCCTACGTCTGGCACATGCGCGCCGCTGCTTGGTCAATCAGCCGCAACATCACCGCCGCAGTCGACCAGCTGGCGGCGGGCGAGTGCTGTGGCCGACAGGCTCCCCTCCGATGAATCGGATCGCCTCGCGATGCGCATCGCCCCGCGGACGCTACTGGCTGCCAACACGTGGCACGTCGGCGGCAACGGCGCCGACACCGGCTTCGAGGAATTGCGCCAGTTGTGCACCGCCGCCGGGGACAAGCGGTCGCTCGCGATCGGCATGGCAGGGCAGTTGGTTCAGTACTCGCTCAACTGCCGTCTGCGGGAGGGGTCGCAGTTGGCCTCCGAGCACTTCACCTTGCTCGAGTCGCTCGGCGAGCCGACACTGACGGTCGGCCTGTCCTCGGCCGCGATCCTAGCCAAGCATGAGGCCGGGGAAATGGCCGACCAGCTGCGGCTAACTCAGCGTGTCATCGACCTGGCCGAAGGCGACCCCGCGATGGGTGCCAACCTCGTCCTCGGGTCCCCACTGGCCTACGCGTTGGTACACCGAGGCACTGCCCGGTGGTGCCTGGGCCAGCGGGGCTGGCGAGAGGACTACCATCAGGCCGTCGATTTGGCTCGCGGCGCCGACCCGGGTACCCACGCGCTTACCGTCTTCTACAAATACGTACCTGCGATACCCAGTGGGGTGTTTCGGCCCGGCGACGCCGCGCTGGCTGAGATCACAGAGGCGATGCAGAGAGCTGAGCGTGCCGAGGACGATGTCGCCGTGGCCCTCATGCGCGCCGCGCTCGCACACGCTCTATTGCACAGCAACTCCCCAGACTGGGACCGAGGACTGACGATGGCAGACCCGTGTACTCGACGCCGCGCTGGGTGGACGGTTTTCGTTGCTAGGAATACCGGGCGTGCAAGGGGTTGATCGCTTGGGCGAAGGGTCGGCGCGCAGGTCGCGGCGGCGACGTGTCGACGCTGCGCGCAGCCGTCGACCAGTTGTTCAATTGGGGCTCCTTCACGTGGTGCATCCCCGCCACGAAGTGGTTGGTGGAGTCGATGCTGACCGATCCCGACGTGGACGATGTGCAGGAAGCCCAAGCCGCGATCGACCGCTTGGCGATCGCGCCGGCCGACGACGGGTTCGTGGCGCGCGACACCATGCTGCTGCGGCTGCGCGCGGTGCTTGGCGCGCGCCCGTGGCGACGAAGTCGCGCTACCGCGACTATCGCGATCGCTACCGTGCCCTGGCGAAAGAGCTTGGTTTCGAGGGGCATATCGCGTGGGCCGAGGAGATGCCGTGACCGTGGCGGCTCAGCCGGTCGGGCGGAAGAACCCCTGAAAACCCTGGCCTGCGTTCGTGGTTCGGATCGGTGACAGGTGGACGGGATAGCCCGCTTCAACCGGGTGTCAACAGGGGTGCAGATCGTGAACACAGTCGACGGCGGCTCCTCGGTCTGGGGAATCGGGTCGGGCAGCGTCCGGGTTGCGATATGGCAGACGTGTCTGACCAGCGGTGACACGATACTGGCGTGAATGACAGCGGGAACGACGGCGGCGCACTGACGGCCGCGGGCCTGTCCTGCGGGTCGTGCGGCACCGAACTGCCGCCGAACTCCAAGTTCTGCAACGAGTGCGGTACGCCTCTCAAACAGGCCACCCGATCGGCGGAGTACAAGCAGGTGACGGTGCTGTTCGCCGATGTGGTGCGCTCGATGGACCTCGCAGCCGCGGTGGATATGGAGCGGTTGCGCGAGGTCATGACCGAGTTGGTGGAGCGGTCGGCGGCGGTGGTGCGCCGCTACGGCGGGACGGTGGAGTTCACCGGTGACGGGGTGATGGCGATCTTCGGCGCCCCGGTGGCGTTGGAGGATCATGCCATTCGTGCCTGCTTGGCGGCCGTGGGCGTTCAGGAGGAGGCGAAGCGGCTTGCCGTCGAAGTCCGAGAGTGCGACGGTGTGGACCTCCAGGTGCGGGTGGGCCTGAACTCGGGTCGGGTGATCGCCGGTGAGATCGGTTCGGGGGCCTTGGGTTACGGCGCGATCGGGGAGGCGGTCGGGATGGCGCAGCGGATGGAATCGGTGGCGCCCCCGGGCGGGGTGATGCTGTCGGAGTCGACCGCTCGGCTGGTCGAGCACACCGTGATGCTGGCTGAACCGGAGTGGGTGCGCATCAAGAGTGCCGACGAACCGGTGCGCGCACGCCGGCTGCTGGGGATCGGCCCGCGGGATGGGCTGGTCGGGCGCACCGAGTCGAGCCTGGTCGGTCGGGGCTGGGAGATGGCCGCCCTCGACGCCCTTGTGGAGCGCACGATCGGTGGCCGCGGCGGTGTGGTGAATGTGATTGGGACCGCCGGGCATCGGCAAGAGCCGGGCGGCCCGGGAGGCCGCGGCGCTGGCGGCCGGTCGCGGGGTCGAGGTGGTTTGGGCCTTCTGCGAATCCCATGCCAGCGACATCCCCTTCCATGTCGGTGAGGCGGCTGCTTCGCGCGCGAGCGCGATCGAAGACCTGGACGGCTCGGCCGCGCGGACCCGGGTCCGCGAGCTCGTGCCGAATGCCGACGCGCAGGATCTGCTGCTGCTGGACGACCTGCTCGGCATCGCCGACCCCGACGTGTCGCTGCCCCAGATCGACCCGGATGCGCGGCGGCGCCGGTTGACCGCGCTGGTGAACGCGACAACGCTGGCGCGCACCGAGCCGGCGTTGTTCATCATCGAGGATGCGCACTGGATCGATGCGGTCAGCGAGTCGATGCTGGCCGACTTCCTCACCGTCATTCCGCGCACCCCGTCGATGGTGCTGATCACGTCGCGCCCCGAGTATGAGGGAGCGCTGACGCGGGTGCACGGCGCGCAGACGATAGCGCTTGGGCCACTGGGTGATTCGGACACCGCGGTGCTGCTCGGTGAGCTGCTGGGTTCGGATCCCTCGGTCGGCGAGCTGGCAGCGATCATCGGAGACCGGGCCGCCGGTAACCCTTTCTTCGCCGAGGAGATGGTCCGCGAGTTGGCCCAGCGCGGGGTGCTGGCCGGTGAGCGCGGTGGCTACGTCTGCCGCACGGATGTCGCCGAGGTGAGCGTGCCGGCGACGGTGCAGGCGGCCATCGCGGCGCGTATCGACCGGCTGACCACCCCGGCCAGACGGACGGTAAACGCGGCGTCGGTGATCGGCGCCCGCTTCGACGCCGAGCTGCTCGCCGCGCTGGGCATCGATGCGGTGCTCGACGAGCTGCTGAGCGCGGAGCTGATCGATCAGGTGCGGTTCACCCCGAGCGCCGAGTACGCCTTCCACCACCCCCTGATCCGCGCGGTGGCCTACGAATCGCAGCTCAAATCCGACCGTGCCCAACTGCACCGGCGTCTGGCCGCCGCGATCCAAGAACGTGAGCCTGGCTCGGTGGAGGAGAACGCGGCGCTGATCGCCGAACATCTCGAGTCTGCCGGCGATCTGCACGCCGCGTATGGCTGGCACATGCGCGCCGCCGCGTGGTCGACCAACCGCGACATCGCCGCTGCCCGGGTCAGCTGGGAGCGGGCCCGCCGGATCGCCGACGCACTGCCCGCCGACGACCCCGACCAGTTGTCGATGCGCATCGCCCCGCGCACCATGCTGTGCGCGACCGCCTACCGCGTCCGAGAATCAGCGAGGCCGGGGACCGCTTCGCGGAGCTGCGGCAGTTGTGCAGCGCGACCGGGGACAAGGCGTCGCTGGCCATCGGCATGACCGGGTTGGCGCTGGCTGCTCTACGCGTTCGCGACCGCATCGTGAGGCGTCGCGGCTGGCATCCGAACAGATGGCGGTGCTGGAGTCGATCGGCGATTCGAACCTGACCGTTGGGTTGGCGTTGGTGGCGTTCGCCGCCTGGGCGGATACCGCTGAATTCGGCGAGATCTTGCGGTGGTCGCAGACCGTCATCGACCTGGCCGCCGGTGATCCCGCCAAGGGCGCCGGCTTCGGTTTTGGATCACCGCTGGCGGTCGCGCTGGCCTGGCGCGGCGCTGCTCGGTGGTGGCTGGGCCGTCCCGGGTGGCGCCATGACCTCCACGACGCCGTCGCGATGGCCCGACACAGCGACCCGACAACCTTCGCCGGTGTCGCCCTCTGGGGCTACGGTTTCGCAGCACATTATGGGGTGCTTCGGGCCGATGACTCCACCGTGCGCATCCTCGAGGAGGCGGTGCAGACCGCCGAAGTGGCCAGCAACGATGTCGCACTGAGCGTGGCCAAGTACGGGTTGGCTGGCGCGCTGCTGTATCGCGACGCCGCGGCCGACCGTCACCGCGGGCTGGAGCTGATGGTGCAGGCCCGCGATTTCTGGCTGCGGCAGCAGATTTGTCTTCAGATGGTCCCGAACACCGAGTTGTGGGTCGCGCGGGAGGAGGCCACGCGCGGCGACCGCGACGCTGCCATTGCGATGATGCGTAAAGCCGTCGACAGCATGCACCGGACAGGACGGCTCGCGCACGCAATTTGGGGCGCCAGCCTTCTGGTGGAGACGCTGCTGGAGCGTGGCACCCAGGGCGACCTGGCCGAAACCCAAAAGACGATCGACCGGTTGGCGAACCTGCCGGGAGACGAAGGTTCGGCGATGCTCGAAATCACGCTGCTGCGCCTGCGCGCGCTGCTAGCCAGGGCTCACGGTGATGAGACAGCGTACCGAGACTACCGGGATCGCTATCGCACGATGGCGACATCGCTGGGATTCGAGGGGCACATGGCGTGGGCCGAGGACATGCCATGAGGCCGGTCGCCACTCAGGCGGTGGGTCGCCAGAAACCCTGGAATCCCTGACCCGCGTTCGTGGTTCGGATCGAGGACAGTTGAACAGGATCGCCCGCTTCGATCATCATTCCGTTACCGACGATCATCGCTACATGCCCGTCCCACACCGCCAGGTCGCCCGCCCGCAACGAACTCTGATTGACGGCGGCGCCGAGGTCCTGCTCCTGGGCCAGCCGTGGAAGGTTCAGTCCCGCTTCGTGATACGCCCACTGCGTGAGGCCGCTGCAGTCCAGTCCGACGCCGGGAGTGGTGCCGCCCCATACGTAGGGCACTCCCAGCTGGGTCAACGCGTGCCGAACGGCGCTGGCTGCCATCGGGTTCGGTGCGGTCACGGTGCTTCCGTCCGGCAGTCTGACAGCGACACCCTCGCCGAGCTGACCGGGATCCGGCAGTGGTAGCGCCGAAAGGTCCGCTTCGGCCGGCGCCGTGAATCCGGCGTTCGCAACGGGGGGAGTGCCGCCCCAGCCCATTGGCGAGCTGGCCGGAGCCGCAGTGAATCCGGCCGGCGACGTGAAGCCCGCCGGCGCCGAGGGAGCTCCCGCGGTTACCGCGGCCGGTGGTGGTGGGGCCGCGACCGCGGCGGCGTGCCGTCCGAGCTCGGTGCGCAGCTCGTCGACGACGGCGACGGCCTCATCGAGCGCTCGCTGCGCTTCTGCGCGTAGCTCGTCGGGCACCCCCGGTTCGTCAAGCCGCGGTTCGAGTGCAGCCGCGCGTTCCTCGAATCGATCGATGATTTCCCGCAGTCGCGAGCGGGCCGTTGCCACCGCATCCGCCGCGTTGCCGGTGCTCGCTCGCAACTGGTCGATCCGCACCGCCAGCTGGTCGGCCGCGTGTGCGGCCGCGGTCACGAAGTCGGCCGCACCGTCGGCTCCCGCTCCCGACCAGCCGTCGGCGGTTCGGCTCCAACCGTTGCGCGCCGCCTCGGACACGTCGGCGAGCAGGTCGCGCACCTCGGCGAGGGCGGCGGTCGGATCCCCCTCGTCCGACCATCCCGGGCCGACCTGCGCCGCCACCTCGCGAATGGGCGCCGCCAGCGCGGCAATGAGCGCGCTCGGCATCGCTAGAGCAGACGGCTGCCGCGTCGGTCCGCGTCGGCATACGCGTCTGCCACAGCGGCCGAGACCGGGTGAGCCGAAGCGACATCGGCGCTCAACGCCGTGATCGCCCGTGCTTCGGCCGCGGCCGCTTCGGCGAGCGTCGCGAGGAAACCGGAACCGATGGGCCCGAACGCGGCGGTCGCGTCGGGACCCGGCAGTGACTTGAGGGCAGTAGCGGCGGCGGATAGTTCGTCGGCCTGGGATGAGAAGGCCGCGCCGAGCGCGCGAATGGCATCGGTGTCGACAAGCATGGCGTTATGACGACGAAATGTGCCTAGCGGTTCCGATCGTGGCTAAGGTCGGCCCATGGACGTGCGCGTCGTCGACCACCCACTGGCCGCCGCGCGGCTGACCACACTCCGCGACGAGCGCACGGACAACGCGGCATTCCGTGCCGCCTTGCGCGATCTGACACTGATGCTGGTGTACGAGGCAACCCGCGATTCGGCGACCGAAACCATCCCGGTTCGCACGCCGCTTGCCGAAACCACTGGAACGCGATTGGCCAATCCGCCACTGCTGGTGCCGGTGCTGCGCGCCGGCCTCGGCATGGTCGACCAGGCGCATGCACTGATCCCGGAGGCGCGCGTCGGCTTCGTCGGTGTCGCCCGCGACGAGGAAACCCACCTACCCACCCCGTATCTGGAGTCCCTGCCCGACGACCTCAGTACACAGCCGGTGTTCGTGCTCGATCCGATGCTCGCCACCGGTGGCTCGATGGCGCACACCATCGAACTGCTGCACTCCCGCAATGCCGTTGACATCACGGCGATCTGCGTCGTGGTGGCCCCGGAGGGCATTGCGGCGCTGGAGAAGGTGGCGCCCACCATCAAGCTGTTCACCGCGACGATCGACGACCGCCTCAACGACATCGCCTACATCGTCCCCGGGCTCGGCGATGCCGGCGACAGGCAGTTCGGCCCCCGCTAGCGCGCCCTCACCACTTGCCGGCGATTCCGACCAGCTCTTCCTGAATACGACGGGCGCCAGCTCGGGCCGTGTCCAGATCGCCGTCGACACAGTTTCGCCGAACCTCTATGTAGGACTTGACTTTCGGCTCGGTGCCCGATGGTCGGACCGCCACCCGCACAGCGGTGTGCGCATCACCGCCTTCGAGGACCACTGCGTCGGTACGTCGCTGGTACGGGTAGGCCGCCGCCAGATCCGTCATCACGATGTCGAAGCCGCACAACTTCGTCGGCGCCCTGGAGCGCAGCCGGGTCATCACGTCCGCGGCGTCGTCGGCGTCGACAACAGGCCGTGCCACTGCGGCGGTGAGGTGCACACCGTGGCGGCGCGCAAGAGCGTCGAGAGCGTCGAGCACCGTTCGCCCCTGCTCGCGCAGCGCGACGACCATGTCACAGAACAGCACCGCGGCACTGATGCCGTCTTTGTCGCGAACCGCGGACGGGTCGACGCAGTACCCGATCGCCTCTTCGTAGGCGTACACGAGCGTGCAACCCGGCAGGTCGGCGTCTGCGCGCGACAGCCACTTGAAGCCGGTCAGCGTCTCGACGTGCCGGGCACCGTGTGCTGCGGCGATCGCGGCCAGCATCCGCGACGACACCACCGTGCTCGCCACCACGGTGTGTTCGGTCACCTCGCCCGCTTCGATCTGGGAAAGTACGTAATCGCCTAGCAGCCAGCCGGTTTCGTCTCCGGTCAGCATTCGCCATCCGTCGGGTGTCGGCACCCCGACCGCGCACCGGTCGGCGTCGGGATCCAGCGCGATGGCGACTTCCGCTTCGGCGTCGGCTGCGAGTTTCAACAGTTCGTCGGTGGCGCCCGGTTCCTCCGGGTTCGGGAACGGAACCGTCGGGAATTCCGGATCGGGAGCGAACTGACTCTCTACGACGTGCACGTCGGTCAGTCCGGCCCGCACGAACGCGTCGAGTGCGTACTCACCGCCCACGCCGTGCATGGCGGTGAAGGCGATCCGCACCGATCCGTGGGTGTGTCGCACGTGTGCCACGCGGTCCACATAACGCTGGATCAGATCCACCCCGGATGTGTCGACGGCCGCCCTGGGGATTTCGTCTGCGTGCGGTGCCTTGCCGATCAGGGCCTCGATTTCCCGGTCGGTGGGCGGGACGATCTGGAGGCCGCCGCTCGAAGTACACCTTGTAGCCGTTGTCGGACGGCGGATTGTGCGATGCGGTGATCTGAATGCCTGCGTCGGCGCGGAGATGCCGGACGCCAAAGGCGATCACCGGCGTCGGTACCGCGGCGAACATCAACGTCACGTGAAACCCTTGGGCGGCAATGACTTCGGCTGCCGCAAGCGCGAACGCCTCTGAGCCGTGCCTGGCGTCACCGCCGACAACCACCCGCGACCCACTCAGACAACGGTCCTTGAGCACCTGGGCGACGGCCCAGCTGGTGCGCATGACGACGGCGAGGTTCATTCCGCTGGGCCCGCCGCGCAGTGGGCCGCGCAGGCCGGCGGTGCCGAACGTCAGCGGATGAGCGAAACGCTCCGCGATCTCCTGGTCGCTGCATGCCTCGAGTTCGGCGGCGGTCACCGGATCGGGGTCATGTGCGATCCACTCCCGCGCCGACGATGCAGTCGGCGGCTGCGTCATACGCTCAGTGTGCCCACTTTGCCCTCGGCGTAAGCCAGCTTGCGCAGCACCGGCGCCACCAACATCAACAAGTCGAACTCCAGGTCGGAGAGGTTGTCGCGCATCGTCGCGTTCAGCCAGGCATCGCGTTCGGCGCGGTCGTCGTCGAGCAGCGCGATGCCGGCCGGAGTGACTTCGATGAGCTGGCGACGCCGGTCATCGTCGTCCGGGCGCCGCGACACGAGGCCCCGATTCACCAGCTCGTTGATGCTGTCGGTGAGGGATTGCACGCGCACGTGCAGGCGAATGGCCAGTTCGGCGGGGGTGCTCACTCCGGTCCGGGTGACCTCGCCGAGGACCTCCATCTGGGACAGGGTCAGCCCGTGGTCGGGGCGGTGACGGCGCATCTGCCTGGTCACCGCCATCATCGATTCCCGCAGCTCGGTGGCCGCCGACCCGGCGCGCACGTCCGTCATAACCAAGTTATACCTTAGTAATTCTTCGCTTTCATAGCTAAAACACCGTGTTGCATGTAAATATTGATAAGGGCATACTTGTCATAGTGATGAGACAACGATTGCGGCAGCTCGCCAAATGGGCGTTGCTGGTGGCCGTGACCGTGGCCGTCACGATTCCGCTGACCCTCGTCGGCGTCCCATCTGCGGCGTTATTCGCGGCGCTGGTCGTCGGCATCGCGCTGGCGCTGCCTTCGCTGGCACCCGAACGCGTGCCCCGTCCGGCGGGCATTGCCGCACAGGGCGTGCTCGGCGTCTACATCGGCACGATGGTCCATCGCGACGCGCTGAGCGCTCTCGGTCCGGATTGGCCGATCGTGGTCGTCATCGCGGTCGCCACGCTGGTGCTGAGCATCGTCGCGGGTGCGCTGCTCGGCATGCACCGTGATGTCACCCCGCTGACCGGGTCGCTGGCGCTGGTGGCCGGTGGCGCCTCTGGCCTTGTCGCGATCGCCCGCGAGCTCGGCGGTGACGATCGCGTGGTCGCGGTCGTGCAGTACCTGCGGGTGGCGCTGGTGACCGCCTCGATGCCGGTCGTCGTCACGTTGTTCTTTCACGCCGACAGGTCGCACCATTCCGCGATGAGCACCCAAACCGATTCGGCGCCTTGGTATCTCAGTGTGGCGATGATGGCCGTGCTAATCACTGTCGGCGCGGCCGGTGGTCGGCTTATCCGGGTCCCCGGCGCCGGGCTGCTCGGGCCGCTGGCGCTGACCGTGGTCCTGCAGGTCAGCGGGCTGTCGTTCGGCCTGTCGGTGCCCTCGGTTCTGGTCCAGGTGGGCTACATGCTGATCGGCTGGCAGGCCGGCGTCGTCTTCACGCGGGAGGCGCTGCGCGCGGTGGGGCGGTTGCTTCCCGCGGCTATCGCCCTGATCGTCGTGCTCGGTGTCGCCACCGCCGGGCTCGGCTCACTGATGGCCCACATCGCGGGGAAGAGCCAACTCGAGGGCTATCTCGCCACCAGTCCCGGCGGGGTGTATGCCGTGCTGGCCCTCGCTGTGGAGACCGGATCAAACGTCACGTTCATCATCGCCGCCCAGGTGTTCCGCGTGCTGCTGATGCTGTTCGCCGCACCGCTGCTGGCCCGCGTGGTGATGTGGGCGACCGATCGCTTCGGCGGTCAGAGCCGGGAGATCACCGAGGCCAGCAGGGAACCCGTCCGCGTCGCCGACTGACGGCCGGCGGCCAGCACCTCTTCGTGGTTCAACGGCTGTCCCGTGATGCCCGCGGCCGGGTTCGTCACCAGCGACACCGCGAGCACCTGTGCGCCCGCGGCTCTCGCGGCGATCGTCTCGTGCACCGTCGACATGCCGACCAGATCGGCGCCGAGCGTGCGCAGCATCCTGATCTCCGCGGGGGTTTCGTAATGCGGCCCCGGCAGGCAGGCGTACACACCCTCGGCGAGCTCGGGGTCGACCTCGCGCGCCAGTGCCCGCAGCCGCGGCGAATACGCGTCGACCAGGTCGACGAACTGCGCTCCGACCAGCGGCGACGTCGCTGTCAGGTTCAAGTGGTCACTGATCAGCACCGGCTGTCCCACCGCGAAATCCGCCGTCAGGCTGCCCGCGGCGTTGGTCAGCACCACCGTCTGTACGCCCGCCGCGCACGCTGCACGCACCGGGTGCACGACATGGCGCAGGTCATGGCCCTCGTAGGCGTGGATCCTGCCGACGAACACCAGCACTCGGTGATCGCCCGTCCGCACCGACATGACGTCGCCGCCGTGACCCTGCGCGGTGGGCGGTGTGAAGCCGGGCAGTTCGGCCACCGGCACCACCGCCGTCGGGGCGCCCAGTTCGGCCGCGGCAGGTGCCCACCCGGACCCGAGTATCACCGCGACGTCGTGGCGGTCGACACCGGTGCGCTCGCGGATTGCGGCCGCGGCCTGCAGCGCTGCCGCCTCCGGATCGGTCACAGTTCGGCAGCTTAGCTGTCAGTGAGATACTGCGAGGATGCCCACCGCCACCGCCTCGGTCAGCGTCGAAGACGCCGTCAACCGACGCCGTGGCGACCTGATCGAGCTGTCGCACGCCATTCACGCCGAACCGGAATTGGCATTCGCTGAATTCAAGAGCTGCGCGAAGACGCAGGCGTTGGTTGCCGAGTCCGGCTTCGAGATCACCGCTGCCCCCGGCGGGTTGGACACCGCGTTTCGCGCCGACTTCGGTAGCGGTCCGTTGGTGGTCGGCATTTGCGCCGAATACGACGCACTGCCCGGGATCGGACATGCCTGCGGACACAACATCATCGCGGCCTCGGCCGTCGGCACGGCGCTGGCGCTGGCCGACGTGGCCGACGAGCTCGGGCTGACCGTCGTGCTGATCGGCACACCGGCCGAGGAGGCCGGCGGCGGAAAAGTGTTGCTGCTCAAGGCGGGAGCGTTCGACGACATCGCCGCCACGGTGATGCTGCATCCGGGGCCGATCGACATCGCGCGGGCGCGCTCGCTGGCACTGTCCCAGGTCGAGGTCACCTACCTGGGCCGGGAGGCGCATGCGGCGGTCGCGCCGTATCAGGGCATCAACGCCGCCGACGCGATCACGGTGGCGCAGGTGGCGATCGGACTGCTGCGTCAGCAGTTCGCGCACGGCCAGATGGCGCACGGCATCGTCACCGACGGTGGGCAGGCCACCAACGTGATTCCCGCCCGCACCGCGCTGCGGTACACGATGCGCGCCAACGACGCCGCATCGCTGCGTCACCTCGAGGACAGGATGGCCGACTGCTTCCTTGCCGGTTCCATTGCCACGGGCTGTGACTACCGGGTCGAAGAGACCGAGCCGCCGTATGACGAACTGACGCCGGACACGTGGCTGGCCGGTACCTTCCGTGCGGAGATGATTCGCCTGGGCCGGACCCCGGTGGCCGAGGCCGTCGAGGCGGCGGTCCCACTGGGCAGCACCGACATGGGCAACGTCACGAAGGTGATGCCGGGCATCCACCCGATCGTCGGCATCGATGCCGAGGGCGCTTCGGTGCACCAGCCGGGGTTCGCCGCCGCGGCCGCGGGCCCGAGCGCCGACAAAGCAGTCGTCGAAGGGGCGATCATGCTGGCGCGCACGGTGGTCAGCCTGGCCGAGACACCCTCCGAGCGGGACCGGGTGTTGGAGCTTCTGGCGGGACGGGTGGCGTCATGAACCTCGCCGGAGCCGCCGAGGTCTGGCTGGACGACCATTACGACGATGTGGTGGCGTGGCGCAGGCACATCCACGCCTATCCGGAGCTCGGGCGGCAGGAGTTCGCCACCACCCAGTTCGTCGCCGCGCATCTGGCCGACGCTGGCCTCAACCCGAAAGTGCTGCCCGGCGGCACCGGCTTGATCGCGACTTCGGCCCCGAACACGGGCCGCGCATCGCGCTGCGGGCCGACATGGACGCGCTGCCGATGGCCGACCGGACCGGGATGCCCTACGCGTCGGTGGTGCCCAATGTCGCTCATGCCTGCGGCCACGACGCGCACACCGCGGTGCTGCTGGGCGCGGCGCTTGCGCTGGCGTCGGTGCCCGAGCTGCCGGTCGGGGTGAGGCTGATATTCCAGGCCGCCGAGGAGCTGATGCCCGGCGGTGCCGTCGACGCGATCGCGGCGGGCGCGCTGACCGGAGTGTCGCGCATTTTCGCGCTGCACTGCGACCCGCGGCTGGCGGTCGGGCGGGTCGCCGTGCGGGCCGGGCCGATCACCTCTGCCGCCGACCACATCGAGCTCACGCTGCACAGCCCCGGCGGGCATACCTCGCGACCGCATCTGACGGCGGACCTGGTGTACGCGCTGGGCACACTGATCACCGGCGTGCCCGGCGTGCTGTCCCGCCGCATCGATCCGCGCAACAGCACGGTGATGGTGTGGGGGGCGGTCAATGCCGGGGTCGCGGCCAACGCCATCCCGCAGACCGGCACGCTGGCCGGGACGGTCCGCACGGCGAACCGGGATACCTGGCTGACCTTGGAATCGATTGTCGGCGAGACCGTGACCGCGTTGCTCGCGCCGCTGGGCGTCGAGCACACCCTGAACTACAAGCGCGGTGTGCCACCGGTGGTCAACGAGGAGATCTCGACGCGCATCCTGACCCACGCGATCGAGGAGATCGGGGCCGACGTGCTGGCCGATACGCGTCAATCCGGCGGCGGCGAGGACTTCTCCTGGTATCTCGAGGAGGTGCCGGGCGCGATGGCCCGGCTGGGGGTCTGGTCGGGCCGGGGGCCGCAGCTGGATCTACACCAGCCGACCTTCGACATCGACGAGCGTGCCCTTGCCGTGGGTGTCCACATGCTGGCGAACACCGTCGAGCAGGCTGCCGCCTTCTAGGTCACGTCGGGTGCACTACGTGAGATCGACGTTAGCGATGTCGATACTCGAACTTCGTCTCGCTAACGCGATCTCGCGGACATGTCGGTGGCTGCTGGCAGCTTTCGGTCATGGAGAACGTCTTCATCGGCAGTGACGCGCTCGCCTGCGGCCAGCTGACGGAGCACGAACTGCGCCGCTGGTACCGGCCTATCTTTCGGAATGTGTACGCATCGAAGGACCTTGAGCCGTCGCTGCGGGCCAGGACCACCGGGGCGTGGCTGCGAACTCGACGGCAAGGAGTCGTGGCAGGCGTGGCCGCGTCGGCTCTACATGGTGCGTCGTGGGTCGACGACGACCAGGACATCGAAATGATCGCGACGAGCATGCGACCTCAACCCGGTCTGATCGTGCGCAACGAGACGTTGGCCGACGACGAAGTCACCTGGGCGTGCAGGCTACCCGTCACCACGCGGGTGCGAACCGCCTTCGACCTCGGCCGCTACCTGCCGCGCGGGGAAGCCCTGGCCAGACTCGACGCCCTCATGCGGGTACAGCTCTTCTCCACCGAAGACGTCCTACTGCTGGCCAAACGCTATCCTCGCGCGCGCGGACTCAAATGCCTGAGAAATGTGCTTCCGCTCATCGACGGCGGCGCGGACTCGCCTAGGGAAACCTGGCTGCGGTTGCTCTACATAGACGCAGGCCTACCGGTACCCACCACCCAGATCCCGGTCTGCGATCACCGCGGCAGATTGATCCGCATTCTCGATATGGGCTGGCCCGACTACATGGTGGCCTCCGAATACGACGGCGACCGGCACCAGACTGACCGCGACCGCTATGTGAGGGACATGCGGGTCATGCGGATCCTGCGCCGGATCGGCTGGGACGTCACCCAAGTCATCAAGGAAGACCGGCCCGAGGAGATCGTCGAACGAGCAAGAACCGCACTCACCGCCCGCGGGTGGCGGCCATGAGCTCCGGCCGTTCCGCGAGATCGACGTTAGCGAGAAGAAGTTCGAGAACTGACATCGCTAACGCAAATCTCGCGTGGTAAGGTGACGTCGGCTACGTGCCGGGGCCGATGTTGCGGGCGGGGCGGGTCCGCAGATCGCGGACGTATTCGGCTGGCGCACCGGCGATTTCAGCGGCGTCGGCCATCACACCGAGATAGCGGGCGGACGGCAGGCCGCCCTCCCACGCGTCGACCACGTACAGCCAGGCCAGCACCGGATCCGTTGAGGTGTCCGACGATAGGCGATCGACCCGGCACCGGATCTTCTTGTGCACGCCGAGCTCGCCGCCCTCCCACCGGTCGAGGTTCCTCTCGTCGGCGTCCGTCATGTCGTAGAGAACGACGAACACCTTCTCCAACGGATCCTGAACGAGGGTGGCCAGCGCGCCTTCCCAGCCGATGTCCTCCCCGCCGAACGTCAGCCGCCAGCCGTGCAGCCAGCCCGTACCCGCCATCGGCGAATGCGGCGCCCGCTCCAACATCTGCTCCGGATGCATATTCGATCCGTAGGCGGCGTAAATCGGCACGGGAGAAACTCTAAGGCTTCGCCCGTTGGCTCGGCGATCAACGGCACGCTTGGCTAGGTTTAGCGCGTGGCTACCCGCATCGTGATCATCGGCGGCGGGCCCGCCGGCTATGAGGCGGCGCTGGTCGCCGCTGCTCGCGGCCGCGACGTCGCGGAGGTCACCGTCGTCGACTGCGACGGCATCGGCGGCGCGTGCGTGCTGTGGGACTGCGTGCCGTCGAAGACGTTCATCGCCTCGACCGGCGTGCGGACCGAGCTGCGCCGCGCGCCCGATCTCGGATTCGACTTCGAGTTCGAGGACGCAAAGATCTCGCTCCCGAGAATCAACGAACGCGTCAAGACGCTTGCCGCCGCCCAGTCCGTCGACATCGCCGACCGGCTGCGCAGCGAGGGTGTCACGCTGATCAACGGGCGCGGCGAACTCGACGACGCGGTGCCGGGCATGGCGCAGCACCGCATCAAGGTCACCAGCCCCGACGGCTCGTCGAGCGGGCTGGACGCCGACGTCGTGTTGATCGCGACGGGTGCCAGCCCGCGTGTGCTGCCCGGCGCGAAACCCGACGGCGAGCGAATCCTGAACTGGCGTCAGCTTTATGACCTCGACGCGCTGCCAGAACACCTCATTGTCGTCGGGTCCGGCGTCACCGGTGCCGAGTTCGTCAACGCCTACACCGAGCTCGGCGTGACGATCACCGTGGTGGCCAGCCGCGACCAGATCCTGCCGCACGAGGATTCCGACGCCGCCGCCGTGCTGGAGGAACTGTGGGAGCAGCGCGGCGTCGTCCTGGTCAAGAACGCGCGTGCCGACTCGGTGACCCGCACCGACGACGGCGTTCTGGTGACCATGACCGACGGCCGCACCGTCGAAGGCAGCCACGCGCTGATGACCGTCGGCTCGGTGCCCAACACCAGCGGGCTCGGGCTGGAGCGCGTCGGCATCGAACTCGGGCAGGGCGACTACCTGACCGTCGACCGGGTGTCGCGCACGTCGGTGTCGGGCATCTACGCCGCCGGTGACTGCACCGGCCTGATGCTGCTGGCCTCCGTCGCGGCCATGCAGGGCCGCATCGCCATGTACCACGCGCTGGGCGAGGGGCTGAGCCCGATCAGGCTGCGCACGGTCGCCGCGGCGGTGTTCACCCGGCCCGAGATCGCCGCCGTCGGCGTGCCGCAGGCCAGGATCGACGACGGGACGGTGCCGGCCCGCACGATCATGCTGCCGCTGAACACCAACGCCAGGGCCAAGATGTCGAGTCTGCGCCGTGGCTTCGTCAAGATCTTCTGCCGCCCGGCCAGCGGTGTGGTGATCGGCGGTGTGGTGGTCGCCCCGATCGCCTCCGAGCTCATCATGCCGATCGCGATGGCCGTGCAGGATGGCCTCCCGGTCGACGAGCTGGCCGAGACGTTTTCCGTCTATCCGTCGCTGTCCGGTTCGATCACCGAGGCCGGCCGCCGCCTGATGGCGCACGACGATTTGGACTAGCCGCACGTAACCTAGGGTTGTCAGCGTCCTACCGACGAGTAACAAGAGGAGTCCTCGCGTGAGCGACCCGATCCCCGCGACGGGCACCGGGCAGACCCTGCTCGGCCCTCAGCAGCGGGAACTGGCGTGGGACCGGCTCGGCAGCGAGCAGTTCGACGTCGTCGTCATCGGCGGCGGCGTGGTCGGTGCCGGTGCCGCGCTCGACGCCGCGACCCGCGGGCTGAAGGTCGCGCTCGTCGAGGCCCGCGACTTCGCTTCCGGCACGTCCAGCCGCTCGTCGAAGATGTTCCACGGCGGACTGCGCTACCTCGAGCAGCTCGAGTTCGGGTTGGTGCGGGAGGCGCTGCACGAGCGCGAGCTGTCGCTGACGACGTTGGCGCCGCATCTCGTCAAGCCGCTGCCGTTCCTTTTCCCGCTGACCAAGCGGTGGTGGGAGCGGCCGTATGTGGCGGCGGGCATCTTCCTGTACGACCAGCTCGGTGGCGCGAAATCCGTTCCGCCACAAAAGCATTTGACCCGGGCGGGCGCGTTGCGGCTGTGTCCGGGGCTGAAGCGCTCGTCGTTGGTCGGCGGTATCCGCTACTACGACACCGTCGTCGACGACGCCCGCCACACCATGACCGTGGCGCGCACCGCGGCGCACTACGGGGCGGTGGTGCGGACGTCGACGCAGGTGGTCTCGCTGATCCGCGAAGGTGACCGGGTCACCGGGGTCACCATCCGCGACTCCGAGAACGGCGCCGTAACCGAAGTCCACGGCCACGTGGTCGTCAATGCCACCGGCGTGTGGACCGACGAGATCCAGGCGCTGTCCAAGCAGCGCGGCCGGTTCCGGGTGCGCGCGTCCAAGGGCGTGCACATCGTCGTGCCGCGCGACCGGGTCGTCAGCGAGGTGGCGATCATTCTGCGCACCGAGAAGTCGGTGCTGTTCGTCATCCCGTGGGGCACGCACTGGATCATCGGCACCACCGACACCGACTGGAACCTCGACCTGGCGCATCCCGCGGCGACCAAGGCCGACATCGACTACATCCTCGGCACGGTCAACACCGTGCTGGCCACGCCGCTCGATCACGACGACATCGACGGGGTGTACGCGGGGCTGCGGCCGCTGCTGGCGGGGGAGAGCGAGGAAACCTCCAAGCTGTCCCGTGAGCACGCCGTCGCGGTGCCCGCGCCGGGACTGGTCGCCATCGCAGGCGGCAAGTACACCACCTACCGGGTGATGGCCGCCGACGCGATCGACGCCGCCAGCGAGTACGTGCCGGCCCGGGTGGCGCCGACGATCACCGAGAAGGTGCCGCTGATGGGCGCCGACGGCTATTTCGCGCTGATCAACCAGACCGAGCACGTCGGTGCGATGTACGGTCTGCATCCCTACCGGGTGCGTCACCTGCTGGACCGCTACGGATCGCTGATCGGCGAGGTGCTGGCCATGGCCGAGGACAGGCCCGAGCTGCTGAAGCCGATCACCGAGGCGCCGGTGTATCTGAAGGTCGAAGCGTGGTACGCCGCCGCGGCGGAAGGCGCGCTGCACCTCGAGGACATCATGGCCCGCCGGATGCGCATCTCGATCGAGTACCCGCACCGCGGCGTCGACTGCGCCCGCGAGGTCGCCGAGGTGGTCGCGCCGATATTGGGCTGGAGCGCAGAGGATGTGGACCGCGAGGTGACGACCTACATCGCGCGGGTCGACGCCGAGGTCCGGTCGCAGCAGCAGCCCGACGACGAATCCGCCGACGCGCTGCGGGCCGCGGCCCCCGAGGCGCGCGCCGAGATCCTCGAGCCGGTGCCGCTCAATTGAGACGTGAAGCGCCGTTGCCGGTGCGCGATGGGCTGGGCCCGGCGCGGGTGCGGCTGCGAGGCGGGCCGGTGCTGGCCGAACTGCAGGCCCGGTTCGGTGAGCAGGCGAGTGCGAAAGTGCTTGCAGGAGAAGTGGTTGACGCCGACGGTGCCGTGATCGACGCGACGAGGGTGCTGCCGCCCGGGGCGCATGTCTATCTTTACCGTGACCTGCCCGATGAGGTGCCGGTGCCGTTCGACATCCCGGTGCTGCACCGCGACGACGACATCGTGGTGGTCGACAAACCGCACTTCCTGGCGACGATGCCGCGGGGCGGACACGTCGCGCAGACGGCGACGGTGCGGCTGCGCCGGGAGCTGGATTTGCCGGAGCTGTCGCCTGCGCATCGCTTGGACCGCTTGACGGCTGGCGTCTTGTTGTTCACGACGCGGCGCGAGGTGCGGGGTTCGTATCAGACGCTGTTCGCGCGCGGGCTTGTCCGCAAGACGTATCTGGCTCGCGCGGCCGTCGACCCGGCGATCGAGTTGCCGACGGTGGTGAGTAGCCGAATCATCAAGCGGCGCGGGCAGTTACAGGCCGTCGAGGAGCCAGGCGAGCCCAATGCCGAAACGCTGGTCGAGCATCTCGGCGACGGTTGTACCGGCTGACACCGCGCACCGGCCGCACGCATCAGCTACGGGTGCACATGGCGTCGCTGGGCCTGCCGATCATCGGCGACCCGTTGTATCCGACCGTGGTCGACGTTGCACGCGACGACTTCTCCGAGCCGTTACGTCTGCTGGCGCATAGCATCGAGTTCGACGATCCGATCAGCGGATGTTTGCGTCGGTTTGTCAGCGGGCGCAGTATCGAGGAATGACTGGCGTTTCTGTTGGCAGGCTCTGGCAGTATCCCGTCAAGTCGATGCAGGGCGAAGAGGTCGAACAGATCCTGCTCGGCCCGGGTGGTGTGGCAGGCGACCGCGCATACGGATTCGTCGACGTCGAGACCGGCCGGCTGGCCAGCGCGAAGCGGCCGCGGCGCTTCGGTGCCCTGCTCGATTGCCGCGCCAGATTCCTCACTCCGCCCACCGTCGACGGCGCTGCGCCCCCGGTGGAGGTCACCTTTCCCGACGGCACCGTGGTACGCAGCGACGGCGACGACGGCGCCGAGCTGACGCGACACACGGCGGACCTGCTGGACCGCGAAGTCCGGCTGATCACCACCGCGCCGGACGGCCTCGCCTTCGACGAGCTCGTGCCGCAGATCGATGGGCTGGGAGAGAACCCCCTCGAGGCGATGCAGGCCGAGCCGCCCGACAGCGAGGGCGACCGTTTCCTGCAGTTCCCGGTCGCCATGGCCGCGCCGGGGACCATGGTGGATCTGGCCGCATTGCATGTGCTGGCCACCAGCACACTGCGCCGACTGGCAGACGAGTATCGCGACGGGGACTGGGATCCGCGGCGAATGCGGCCCAACATCCTCATCGACGACGGCGATGGGGACGAGGACGACTGGGTCTTCTGTGATGTGCACATCGGCGAGCAGGCCGTCGTGCACGTCGTCGGGCCGACACCGCGCTGCGTGATGACCACGCTGGCACAACCCGGGCTGCCCAAAGACTCATCGGTGCTCAAGACGATCGCCCGAGTCGGCCGCAAGGAGATCGACAAGGTGGGCCAATTCCCCTGTGCCGGTTCGTATGCCGAGGTCGTCACGCCCGGTGTGGTGCGGCGGGGCGACCCGATCCGGTTCGAGCACGTCGAGCCGCGTAAAGGCGCCCTCGCTGCCACGATCGACGTGATGGCTGCCGCGCTTGCGGCGGGGAAGTAAGGGTTAGGAGACCCGTATGACGGATACCGTTGACACCCGGCCCGTTCAGTTGGCCGCACTGTCGGCACTTCCCGCCAACGAACCGGTCGTCATGATCAACCTGCTGAAGTTCAACCAAGGCGGCGGGCACGAGCGCTATCTGCAGTACGTACGGGAGGTGGGTCCGTACCTACAGAAGGTGGGCGCAAGCGTGCGTTACGGCGGTAGGGCACCGGTCTACGTCATCGGAGACGGCGAAAGGCCTTGGTGGGACGCGATTTTGGTGGTCGAGTACCCCACGCCCTCTGCGTTCATCGAGTTGGCGCGTGATCCGGGATATCAACAGGTCCATCAGCACCGTGCGGCCGCGCTCAAGCGCGGCGACCTGATCGCCACCTCGACCTGGACCATGGCCGACTAACCATGTATCTGATCACCGGCGCGGGCGGCGGCATCGGCAGCGTCAGCCGCGGGGTGGTCGAGCTGCTGCTCGGCGACGGCGAAGACGTCCGCGCGATGGTGCACCGCGACGACGGCCGGGCCGACGCACTTCGCGAAATCGGCGCCGAGGTCGTCGTCGGCGATCTGACGAATCCGCGGGATGTCGCCAACGCGATGAACGGCGCCGACCGGATGTTCTTCAACATGAGCGTCTCGCCGGACTACGTGACGGCGACCTCCATCGTCTGCGCGGTCGCACGGGAGGCGGCGCCCGTCGAGGTCATCGTGAACATTTCGCAGATGACCGTGTCGCAGATGACGCTGACCAGCACCGCGGAATCCAACCAGCACCGACTGCACTGGCTGGCCGAACACATCATGAATTGGTCGGGTGTGCCGGCCGTGCACGTGCGACCGACGGTGTTCATGGAGAACCCGTTGTTCACCATGCTGGCCGCCCGCTCTGTCAGCGAGCATGGCGTGCTCGTGCTGCCGTTCGGCAGTGGACGGACGTCGCCGGTCGCCGCGGCCGATGTCGCTCGGGTGGTAGCGACGCTGCTGCGTGACCCCGCGGGCCGCATCGGCGCGGTCTACGAGCTGACCGGACCGGAAGTCCTCGACATCGACGGCGTGGCAGAGCAGTACGCCCGCGCGCTCGGCCGGACGGTGACCGCCCAAGACCTGGCCCTCGACGAGTGGAGGCGGCAGGTCCTCGAACCGATCGGCCTACCGGCGCATGTCGAGCAGCACATCGCGACGATGGCGCGGCTGCACCGCGAAGACCGCTACAACCGCAGTACCGACGACGTCGCGCAGATCACCGGTCAGGCGCCTCAAACGGTGGAGCAGTACGTGGCCGCGCACGCCGACGTGTTTAGCTGAGCTCGTGGACCGCACAACGTTTGACCGTCTGTTCGACATGTCCGACCGCACCGTCATCGTGACGGGCGGCACCCGCGGCATCGGCCTTGCACTGGCCGAAGGGTTCGTCCTCGCGGGTGCGCGCGTCGTGGTGGCGAGCCGCAAGCCCGAAGCCTGCGAACAGGCCGCCGCGCATCTGCGTGACCTCGGCGGCCAGGCCATCGGCCTGCCGACGCACCTGGGCGACGTCGACGCCCTCGGCACGCTCGTGCAACGCACCGTCGACGAGTTCGGCGGCGTCGACGTGGTGGTGAACAACGCCGCGAATCCCTTGGCTCAGCCGCTGGGGGACATCACGGTTGAGGCGTTGGCCAAGTCCTACGAGGTGAACCTGCGCGGCCCGGTGTTCCTTGTCCAGGAGGCACTGCCGCATCTGAAGGCCAGCGAGCACGCCGCGGTGCTGAACATGGTGTCGGTCGGCGCGTTCATCTTCTCGCCGATGCTGTCGATCTACTCGTCGGCGAAGGCGGCGATGGTGTCGTTCACCCGGTCGATGGCAGCCGAGTTCGCGCACTTCGGCATCCGCGTCAACGCGCTGGCGCCAGGACCGGTGGATACGTACATGATGCAGCAGAACCCCCAGGAAATGGTTGACGCCATGGTCGGCGGCACCCTGATGAGACGGCTGGCCACACCCGACGAAATGGTGGGCGCCGCACTGCTGCTGTGTTCGGATGCGGGCAGCTACATCACTGGCACGGTGATCATCGTTGACGGTGGCGGAACGCCTCGCTGAACGCCCGCATCTCGCCACTTGACGACGCGAGGATCTGGCTGCGGTTCTCCACGTGCAGCGCCGCCTCGAGGCTTGACGCGTCGAGATTCGCCCACAGCACCTGCTTGGTGGACTCCAGCCCGAATTTGCCGTAGCTGCAGAGGGTTTCGGCCACCGCGAGGGCGTCGTCGACCAGCGACGAGCCGTCCGACAGCCGGGTGACGAGGCCGAGTCGCAGCGCCTCTTCGGCGTCGACGACGCGCGCCGTCAGGATCATGTCGAACGCCGGCCCGGCGCCGATGATGCGCGGCAGCGTGTAGCTGACGCCGATGTCGCAGCCGCCGAGGCCGAGCTTGATGAACTGCGTGCAGAACCGCGCGGACTCACTCGCGAGCCGGATGTCGCAGGCCGCCGCGATGCCCAGACCGCCGCCGTAGGCGGGCCCGTTGACCGCCGCGATCACCGGTTGACGCAGTCGGTGGATCCGGGCGGTGAGGTCGGCGATGCGCTCCTGCCAGCGCATGCCCGAGCGCGGAAACTCCAGCCCGGCGCCGGCGCTCGGCGGGTTGGGATCCGTCAGGTCCAGACCCGAACAGAATCCGCGTCCGGCGCCGGTGAGCACCACCACCCGGCAGTCGTTGTTCGCGCCGATCTCGTCGATGGTGGCGTGCAGATCCTCGACCAGCTCAGATGACAACGCGTTGAGTTTCTCCGGCCGATTGAGCGTGACGACGGCGATGTCGGGACGCGGGTACGTCAGTTCAAGGTGTGGCATGAGCCACACGTTATCCCGTTGACGGGCAGGCTATGTCGACATAGACCGTGGTGCCGGGGTGCACGCCGGTGACCGTGCACTCTGACAGGACGCTGGTTGCGGCCCCGTTGATCTGGACGATGTATCCCTCGGCTTCCAGGCTCTTCACGGTGTCCGCCGCCGACCCGACTCCGGTCGGGGCGGCGACGGCGTCAGCCGCGAATCCAAGTGGACCCAATGCCAGGACGCCGGCGGTGGCAGCGGTGATTGCGAACCTCATGACGGCGTCAACGTTCGCGTGTCCTCAGGTATTTCTCAGCTGCTGCTACGCCAGCCGCCGATGCCGATCGCGATCATCCGCAGTTGTTTGGCGGCGACGCGCTTTATCTCCGCAAGCGCCGCCGGGTCGTTGGCGTCCTCGATCGCTTCGGCGATCATGATCATCGAGTTGACGAACAGACTGGCCAGGATGTTCAGGTCCTCGCTGCTCCAGCTGGTCAGCCCGGGAAAGCGGGCCAGGTCGATCGCCAGCTCGGAGGTGATCAGCCGGATCTCGGTGCGGATCGCGTAGCGCAGCACCGTCACCCCGCTGTTGCGTTCGCGGCCGATGAACCGCCAGTATTCGCGCCGTTCGTTGACACCGTCGATGAGGATGTCGACGGAGGACTCGATGACGTGCTTGGGATCGAGCTTGCCGGCACGTGCGCCGCGCAGCATGTCCCGCAACGCCCGGAACGACTCGTCGATGAGCACCAGGCCCAACGCTTCCATCGACTCGAAGTGCCGGTAGAACGCAGCGGGCACGATGCCCGCCTCGCGGGTCACCTCACGCAGGCTCAGTGCTGAGAAGCTGCGGTCCTCGAGCAGGCGCAACGACGCCGCCACAATGGCACGGCGAGTGGCCTCCTTGCGCTCCTCCCGGGACGGGGTATCCCGTGAACGCGACCGACTTGATCTGCCCGTACGTGATCTAGGCGTACGACTGTTCACTCTGTGAAACCTACCACAATCAGGCCCGATTCCATTGACTGATCAGCATGTACTGACGCACCGTATACACATGTTCACTCAAACTTTGACACGCCGAGCGCGACGGTCGCCCCTCCTGGAGCTGCTGACCGGCCCCCACGGCGTGGACCGATACACCGAGCTAGTCGACCCGACCTGGACGCAGGGCGACGCCCGCGCGAAGGTCGTAGCCGTGCGGCGGCAGACGCCCCGCAGCGTCACGCTTGACCCTGGAACCCAATCGCGCGTTCACTGGTTTCCGCGCCGGCCAGCACATCAACCTCACCGTCGAGATCGACGGCCGCCGCCGCACCCGGTGCTACTCGCCTGCAAGCGCGCAGAGTGCCCGCCACATCGAGCTCACGATCGGCCGCCACGACGGTGGCGTGGTGTCCACGTACCTGTGTGACCACGCCCGCCCCGGGATGGTGGTCGGCCTCGACTCGGTCGGCGGCGATTTCGTGCTTCCGGCGATCCTGCCGCGTCGCATCCTGTTCGTCTCCGGCGGCAGCGGCATCACGCCGGTGATGTCGATGTTGCGCACGCTGAAAGCCGAGGGTTTCGAGGGCGAGGTCGCCTTCGTCCACTACGCGCGCAACGAGGCCGAGGCCTGCTACGCCGACGAGCTCGCGACCATGACGGGGGTCCGCGTGCTGCACGGCTACACCCGTGACGGGCAGGGCGATCTCGTCGGCTACTTCGACGCAGAGCATCTCGCAACCGCGATGCCCGAACCCGACCTGGTGTACGTGTGCGGACCACCCGCGCTCGTCGACGCCGTTCGGGCCCACTGCCCCGATGCGACGTCGGAAAGCTTCGTACCACCCGATTTGACGGTGGCTGCCGAAGCATCCGGCGGTCGTGTGACGTTCACCGACACAGGAGTCGGCGTCATCGACGACGGCCGCCCCATCCTGGAGCAGGCCGAGGCCGCGGGCCTCACTCCCGAAAGTGGATGCCGAATGGGCATCTGTCACAGCTGCACCCGCCGCAAGACGCGCGGCGCGGTGAAGAACCTGATCACCGGCGCAGTGTCGAGCCCCGACGAGGAGGACGTGCAGATCTGCGTGTCCGCTCCCGTCGGTGACGTCGACATCGCGCTCTAACGCAAAGGACGAGTCATGACTGCACCAACCGTTACACAGCAGAAGACCATCGAGAAGATCGTCGCGGGTAAGACCGTGACCCTGACCCCCGAGCAGGCCGAGGAGTTCGGCCGCGAGCTAGACGCCATCAAGGAGCGCGTGATCGCCGACCTCGGCGAGCGCGACACCACGTACATCCGACGGGTCATCAAGGCGCAGCGCGGTTTAGAGGTCGCCGGAAGGGCACTGCTCTTCGGTGGCATCTTCCCGCCGTTCTGGCTCGCGGGCACCGCGATGCTGGGACTGTCGAAGATCCTCGACAACATGGAGATCGGCCACAACGTCATGCACGGCCAGTACGACTGGACGGGCGATCCGGCGTTGTCCAGCAAGAAGTTCGAGTGGGACACCGCCTGCCCGGCCGACCAGTGGCGCCATTCGCACAATTACATGCACCACACCTACACCAACATCGTCGGCATGGACCGCGATGTCGGCTACGGCATCCTGCGCATGAGCAAGGACCAGCGCTGGAGCCCGTACTTCCTGGGCAACCCGGTCTACGCGTTCCTGCTGATGGTGCTGTTCCAGTACGGTGTCGCGCTGCACGAGCTGGAGACCGAGCGCATCCGTGCCGGCGAGATCACCATCGCGGACAAACGCGAGATCCTCGACGGCATCTGGCGCAAGACCAAGAAGCAGACACTGAAGGATTACGTGGCGTTCCCGCTGCTGGCCGGTCCGTTCGCACCGTGGGTGTTCGCGGGGAACCTGACCGCCAACCTGATGCGCAACATCTGGTCGTACATGATCATCTTCTGCGGCCACTTCCCCGAAGATGTCCAGGAGTTCTCCATCGAGGAGACGAAGGCAGAGACCCGCGGTCAGTGGTACTTCCGCCAGGTCCTCGGCTCGGCGAACCTGACCGGCGGCAAGCTCTTTCACATCCTGAGCGGCAACCTGTCATTCCAGATCGAGCACCACCTGTTCCCCGATGTCCCGGCCCATCGGCACGCCGAGATCGCTCCCGAGGTGCAGGAGATCTGCGAGCGCTACGGCATCCCGTACAACAAGGGGCCGCTGCCCAAGCAGTTCGCCAGCGTGGTGCGCAAGATCGTCAAGCTGGCGCTGCCGAACCGCTGAATCGCAGGGCGGGTCAGGCGAAGGTGGACTCCGGATCGGGCTCTGAGCCGAAGGTGAACCGTCGGCCGCTGATCTCCGACACGTCGATGGACACGTAATACGGTTTGAGGGTCGGGATCCACGGCAGCAGTTGCGTCCGCTCGGCTTTCTCGATCTCGGCACTGGTCGACAGGACGCGCGCAATTCCCCTGACGATGACGCTCCAGCCCTCCGTGAAGGTGTGGTCATCAGCCTCGAAGGCCACCTCGCGGTTCATCGCGGCGGTGAGCAGCTTGGTGCCCGGTGCGGTCTTGAACAGCACGGTAGGACGTTTCGCGACGAAGTTCACCGGAAAGATCTCGGGCTTGCCTGCCGCGGTGGTCACTACCCGGCCCAACGTCACGCCGGCGAGCAGGCTCCAGCTCTCTTCCTCAGTCAGTACGGTGATCGGATCGGGTTCGGCCATAGCGCCAGAGTGGCACAGCTCAGCGCAAGTCTCTAGGGCCAGAAGGCCCTGTTCTCAGCGCTGACAGTTCGGGCACCAGAACGCAACCCGGTCGCCGGTGCGGTCCGTCTTTATCGACGTGCCGCAGCGGCGGCACGGCTCCCCGGCCCGGCCGTAGACCCACACCTGTAGCCCGCGCCGGGTGTCGCCGGTGGTCGTCCGGTTCGAGCGAGACCTGTTCAGCCACAACATGTCGCGGGCCCGCTGCACCATCCGCAGCGGATCGGTCACCTCGCTCACCGGTGCCGTCGGCAGGTGTCCGAAGACGAAGCACAGCTCGTTGCAGTACACGTTGCCGACACCGGCCATCACCCGTTGGTCCAGCAGTGCCTCGGCCAGCGGCCGGTCCGGATCGGCGACGAGCTTGGCGGCCGCGGCCTGCGGATCCCAGTCGTCGCCCAGCAGATCGGGACCGAGGTGGGCAACCGTGTCCTCATCGCGGTCGCGCTCGAGAATCTCCAGCACGCCGAGGTCGATGCCGGCGGCCTGGACGTCACCGGCCTCCAGAATGATGCGGATACGGTGAGCCCGCGCGGCTCGGCCTGCTGACCGGGTTGACCTGCCAGCTGCCGTCCATCTTCAAGTGCGAGTGGATGCTGGCCTGGCCGACCCGGATGAACAGGTGCTTGCCGCGGCTGACGACCTCGTCGACCCGCTGCCCGGTCAGGTCGACGGTGGCGTAGCGCGGAACGCGAACATCGCAGCGGGTCAGCGTTTTTCCCGCCAGCGCCTCGCGCAGCTTTGTGGCGGTGTGCCAGACGGTGTCGCCTTCGGGCATCGCTACCCGATCATCCTCAGCGAGACGTCCCACAGCCGTTCGGCGTTGGCCGGGTCCAGCGCATAGGCCGCGACCCCGCCCTGCCCCGGCGCGCCCCGTCGTTCGACGACAGTGGCCTCGTTGCAGTCCTCGAAGTACCGCCCGCCGATGCCGTCGAGCCTCGGTGACGCGGCCAGCAGTACCGACGTCGCCGCGCCCTGCTCGACGGTCTTGACCGTTACCTGCCGTTTCATGGCCGCGGCCGCCTGCTTCTGGTCGACGTAGCGTCCCAGTCGGGTGAATATCGCGCCGGGCATCAGCGAATTGGCAGTGATGCCGTCATCGGCCCAACGCCGCGTGGCCTCGACGGCGAACAGCACATTGGCGGTCTTGGACTGTCCATAGGCGCCGAACGGGTCGTAGTCGCGGAACGCATAGTCGATGTCGTCGAACACGACCGGTGAGCGCAGGTGGCCCGCCGAACTCACCGACACCACGCGGGCGTTGTCCGCGGCGGCGAGCGCATCGTGCAGACCGACGGCGAGCGCGAAGTGGCCGAGATGATTTGAGGCGAACTGCATTTCGTGTCCACTCGGTGAGATGGTCAGCTCCGGCACCGCCATCACGCCCGCGTTGTTGACCAGGATGTCGAGCGGCCCGGTCCAGGACCGCACGAAGGCCGCGACCGTGGACAGGTCGCTGAGGTCGAGCGCGCCGACGCGCACCTCCTGGTTGCCGGTGCTCTCGCTGATCTCAGCGGCCACCCGATCGCCCCTTGAGGTGTCACGGACGGCCAGCGTGACCGACGCACCGGCGAGGGCCAGCGCCCGCGCGGTCTCGACGCCGATACCCGATGAGGCGCCGGTGACGATCGCCGTCCTGCCGGACAGGTCGACGCCATCGATGACGTCAGCCGCCGTCGTGTCGAAACCGAACGGTGTGGTGACGTGAGCAGTCATCGCGCTAGATCATCGCAGCCGCAGCCCACGCGGCGTGCGGGCGAACCCGGCGCCGGTCAGCGCGGCCACGCACGGCGGCGCGCTCGCCGTCATCGCCCGGTTCCAATACCGGCACGCCGTTGATCTTCTCGACCAGCACGGACTGGACGCGACCCCTGCCGACCAGGTCGGCCAGCGCCCCGGCCGCCGCATGATGGGCATCCCCGTCGTCGGTGAAGCTGAGCAGCGAACGGCCGCCGCGCTCCAGGAACCAGGCCAGCTTCCCGTCGACCAGCGCAACCAGCGCCCCTGCCTTGCGGCCCGGCCGGTTGGGGCCGTCGGGCCATGGCAGCGCGGCACCGTAGGGGTTGGCGGGATCGGCGGCCGCAAGCACGACCGTCTGGTACTCGTGCCGCTCGGGGTCGACACCTTCGAGATACGACCGCAGCCGGTCCACCGTCGAAGCGACCGCGAACTGGGCGCCGCCGAGCGACTCGACGAAGTAGCCGCGCTGACACCGGCCCGCATCCTCGAAAGCGGTGAGCACCTTGTAGAGCATGGCGAAACCGCCCGGCACGCCCTCGGACGCAACCGCGCCCTTCGTCAGCACGCCGTACCGGTTCAGCAGCAGTTCGGCCTGAAAGTGCGCCCGCACAGTCGAGTCGGGCTCGGCGGTGGGTAGCGCAGACCACCGGCCCGCTACCGTGGGGTCGGATGCCCGGGCCTGCGCGTGGGCGACGCTGTAGCGGCTCAGCCGCGGCGGTCGCGAGCGTTGGCGGTGCGCCGGTCTACCCGATCGCCTCCCGGTGCCCGCGAGCATCGCCCGCACCGGCGCGTACGTGTCACCGGTGACCCGGCCGGCCCAAATCAGTTCCCACAGCGCCTGTTTGAACTGTTCGTTGTCGTCGCCTGCGAGTTGGCGGAAGAAGTACGCACCGCCGCCACCGAGCATCTCCATGATCGCGCGGTGGGCATCGGTGAACTCGATCTCGGTCGGCGGGACAAGTGTCAGCGGCGCCGAGTCGGCGGGGTGGAACGCAAGCCAGCCGTCCCCGCCACCGATCGTGCCCGCGCCCGACCATGTCACGTCGCCGGACGCCAGCAGTTCGTCGAGCATCGAAGGCTGATAGTCGCGGACTCGCGCGGAGAACACCAGCGGTTCGATCGCCGACGCCGGTATCGGCACCCCGGCCAGCTGGTCGATCACCGCGGCAAGGCCGTCGATACCGGAGGTCCGTTCCGCCCCGACCTGCTGCCAGGCGGGCAGGAAACGTGCATACGCGGCAGTGCTCACCGGCTCCACCTGCGCCCGCAGCGCCGCCAGCGAGCGGCGCCGCAGGATCTTCAGCACGTCGGCGTCGCACCACTGGTCGCCGCCGACATCACCCGATGTCGCCGGCCCAGCGGCTCCGGCCAGGTCGGTGAACTCGCCGCGCACCAGCCGCCCGTCGATCGCCATCCGGCCCAGCACGTCGGCGGTGACGCGCTGGCCCAGCCCGAACCGGGCCGCGGCGTCATGGGTGGTGAACGGGCCGTGGGTGCGGGCGAAGCGGCCGAGCAGTTCTCCGAGTGGATCGGCGACGGTCTCGGTGAAGATCGCAGGCACCCCGACCGGCACGGCCACGCCGACCCCGTCGCGCAGTAGGCCGATGTCCTCGATCGCCACCCACCACGTGCGGCCGGCGAACGACACCGTGAGCGCGCGCTTGGCGGCGCGCAGCCCTTCCAGCCAGCCGCCGACATCCTCGGCGGTGCACCGTTCGGCGATTTCACCCGCGGTCAGCGGCCCGAGCAGACGCAGAAGGTCCGCCACACCCTCGGCGTCGCGGGCCGCGCGGTCCGGGTCCAGGTGCTGCAGTTGCGCGGCGGTGGTGGCGACCACCTGTGGATCGAGCAGCTCGCGGAGCTCCACGCGGCCCAGCAATTCGGCCAGCAGCACACTGTCCAACGACAACGCCGCGGCACGGCGCTCCGCCAGCGGGCTGTCGCCCTCGTACATGAACGCCCCGACATAGCCGAACAACAGCGACGCCGCGAACGGTGACGGTGTCGCGGTCTCGACCTCGACGATCCGCAGCCTGCGCTGCGCGATGCGGCCCATCAGCTCGGTCAGCGTCGGCACGTCATAGACATCCTGCAGGCATTCGCGGACGGTCTCGAGCACGATCGGGAAGTCCGGGTACTTGCGGGCCACATCGAGCAGCTGCGCGGCGCGCTGCCGCTGATGCCACAGCGGCGACCGCTTGCCCGGGTGGCGGCGCGGCAACAGCAGCGCGCGCGCCGAGCATTCACGGAACCGGGAGGCGAACAACGACGAGCCGCCCACCTCGGCGGTGACGATCGGCTCGATCTCGTCGGCGTCGAACACGAACATCTCGGCGCCCGGCGCGACGTCCTCGGTGTCGGGCAGCCGGACGATGATGCCGTCGTCGGAGGCGGTGGGTTTCTCGTCGATGCCGTACCGCTCACGCAGTCGGCGCGACACCGCCAACGCCAGCGGGCCGTGCACCCGAAGTCCGTAGGGAGAGTGCAGGATCACCCGCCAGTCGCCGAGCTCGTCGCGGAATCGCTCCACCACCATCGTGGTGTCGGTCGGCACGGTGCCGGTGGCCTGGCGCTGGTCGTCCAGCAGCTGCCACAGGTTGTCAGTGGCATAGTCGTTGAATCCCATTGCGGCGCAACGCTTAGCGAAATCATCGCGGCCCAGGCCAGACAGTTCTCCGGTGAACGCCCCGATCGCAGCGCCCAGCTCGGCGGGCCTGCCGACACCGTCGCCGCGCCAGAACGGCAGCCGCGCAGGCTGTCCCGGAGCGGGAATGACCAGCACCCGGTCGTGGGTGATCTCGGTGATCCGCCAGCTGGTCGCGCCCAGCGAGATCACGTCGCCGGGCCGCGACTCGTACACCATCTCCTCGTCGAGTTCGCCTACCCGCGAAGGCTTTTCGGAGTCCGCGCTGGAAGCCAGATAGACGGTGAACAGGCCGCGGTCGGGGATCGCGCCACCGGAGGTGACCGCCAGCCGCTGCGCGCCCGGCCGTGCGGTGAGTGTGCCCGCGTCGCGGTCGTACACCAGCCGAGGGCGCAATTCGGCGAACTCAGTGGACGGGTACTTCCCGCTGAGCAGGTCCAGCGTCGCCTCGAACGCGCTGCGCGGAAGCGTCGCGAACGGCGCACTCCGCCGCACCGCGTCGAACCAGAGGTCGGCGTCCAGCGGCTCGAGCGCGCAGGCGGCCACCGTGTGCTGGGCCAGCACGTCGAGCGGGTTCGTCGGCACCCGCATGGTTTCGATGTCGCCGGACAGCATCCGTCGCACCGTCACCGCGCAGCCGATCAGGTCGGTGCGGTGCTTCGGAAACAGGACGCCCTGCGAGATCTCGCCGACCTGGTGCCCGGCGCGGCCGATGCGTTGCAGCCCGCTGGCCACCGACGGCGGTGACTCGACCTGAATCACCAGGTCGACCGCGCCCATGTCGATGCCCAGCTCCAGGCTCGAGGTGGCGACGACGGCCTTCAGCCGCCCCGTCTTGAGGTCGTCCTCGACGTCGGCGCGCTGCTCCTTGCTGACCGACCCGTGGTGGGCGCGGGCCAGCAGCGGGGCGGCGCCCGAAGCCAGCCCGCTGCCCATGATGTGCGCCGGCGACCCGCCACCCACTTGGGGGTTGGGCCCGGTCGCCAACTCGATCCCGTTCCGCTCGGCGTGAATCTCGTTGAGCCGAGAGGTAAGTCGTTCGGCAAGCCGCCGCGAGTTGGCGAACACGATCGAGCTGCGGTGCGCCTCGATCAGGTCGACGATGCGCTCCTCGACGTCTGGCCAGATGGTGTTGTTGTCCAGGTTGGCCATGTCGGGAACGGGCACCTGCACCGACAGGTCGAACGTCTTGGCCGCAGGCGGTGCGACGATCGTCGTCGGCGCCTGCCCGGACAGGAACCGGGCCACCTCCTCGGGCGGACGCACGGTCGCCGACAGCCCGATCCGCTGCGCGGGCTTGTCCATGAGCTGGTCCAGCCGCTCCAGCGAGAGCGCCAGGTGCGCGCCGCGTTTGGTCGCCGCGACGGCGTGCACCTCGTCGACGATGACGGTCTGCACCGCGGTGAGTGTGTCGCGCGCGGCCGACGTCAGCATCAGGAACAGCGATTCGGGCGTGGTGATCAGGATGTCGGGCGGCTTGGCGATCAGTTCCCGCCGCCGCGCCGGTGGGGTGTCGCCGGAGCGGACGCCGACGCTGATGTCGGGCGCGGGCAGTCCACGCCGCTCGGCGATGCGGGTTATGCCGGTCAGCGGAGTACGCAGGTTGCGTTCGACGTCGACCGCCAGCGCCTTCAGCGGCGATACATACAGGACGCGGGTGCCCACGCCCGCAGGCCGAGGTTCGGTGCCGGCGAGCCGGTCGATCGCCCACAGGAACGCGGCCAGCGTCTTTCCGGACCCGGTCGGCGCGATGACCAGCGTGTTGTCGCCATCGGCGATGGCCGACCAGGCCTGCGCCTGGGCGTCGGTGGGCGCCGCGAAGGTACCGGTGAACCACTCCCTGGTCAGCGCGCTGAACCGGGCGAGCGGATCGACCTGGTTAGAGCCCATCTAGCCATCGTGCCAACCGGCACCGACAAACGGCAGCGGACGCCTGCGCTTCGCGTGAAAATGGGCCATGGTCGGCGCCCACGCGGTCGTTCTCGGCGCCAGCATGGCCGGCCTGCTGGCCGCGCGGGTGCTGGCCGAGTTCTACGAGTCGGTGACGGTGGTCGAGCGCGACGAGCTGCCCGACACCGCGGCCAATCGACGGGGGTGCCGCAGGGCCGCCATGCTCATGCCCTGCTGGGTCGGGGTTCGCTCATCCTCGGCGATCTGTTCCCTGGGTTCGGCGACGAGCTCGTCGCCGCGGGCGTCCCGGCCTTCGACTACAGCGACCTCTCCAAGGCGTTGTTTTCGCTCGGCGGTCATCGGGCCGGCGACACGAAGGCAGGTTCACGACCGTCCCTCCGACTGTACTATTCCGAGCCGACCGCTGTCTGGAGAGCCTGGTCCGGCGGCGGGTACGCGAGACGCCGAACGTCGACGTTTCTGACGGGCCACGACGCAGGCGAGCTGACGATCGACCTCCTCGCAGGATCGGATCACCGGCGTTCGGGTCGCGTCCCATGACGGTGCAGGAGAACGCACAGTTGGAAGCCGACCTGGTGGTCGACGCCACGGGGCGCGCCGGCCGCACCCCCGCCGTCGCTGGAGGCCATGGGCTACAGCCGCCCTGCCGAGGACAAGGTGACCGTGCACGTCGTGTATTCCAGTCAGCTGCTGCGGATGCCGCCGGGCACGCTGAGGGAGATGGTGGTGGCCAGCACTCCGATCCCCGGCAGGCCAACGGGGATGGCGCTGTTCGGCTGCGAGGACGACACCTGGATGTTCACCGCGTTCGGTATGGCGGGCCGCGAGCCGCCGGCTGAGCCGGCCGACCGGCTGGCGTTCGTCGAGGCGATCACGCCGCCGCATGTGATGGACGCGCTGCGCAACGCCGAGCCGCTCAGCGAGATCTGCCGGTACCGCTACCCCGAGAATCGGTGGCGGCGCTACGACAAGATGAAGCGGTTTCCGGCGGGGCTGCTGGTCATCGGCGACGCGGTGGCCAACTTCAACCCGATCTACGGCCAGGGCATGACGGTGGCCGCACTGCAGGCAGTTGCCTTGCGCCGACTGCCTGTCTCGCGGCGAGAGCGATCTGGCCCGCCGCTACTTCCGCGCGGCGGCGAAACCGATCGGCGTGGCGTGGCGGTTCGCCACCGGTGCCGATCTCAGCCAGCCCGAGGTCGAAGGCCGCCGATCGCTGTCGACGCGAGTCGCCAACTCCTACGTCGACCGGCTGCTGACCGCTGCGAATCCGACAACGCTGTCGCAGAGCAACTCATCAGGGTGACCGGACTCATCGACCCGCCGACGCGGCTGTTTCGCCCGAAGGTCATGTACCGCGCAGCTCGGGCGCGACGGCCTCGCTGAGGATGGCCGGAATTCCCGGAACGCGCCCCACCACATCGAGCAGCGCGTGTGCGCACGTGTCGGCGATCTGGCCGGCGTCGATCGACGGGTCGAGGATGCGCTGGCGGCACATCTCCATGGTGAAGGCCAGCCAGCCGTACATGGTGATGCGGATGTCGCGTTCCACCTTGGAGTCCAGATCGCCGCCGAGCGTGTCGTTGATCCTGGCCATGATCCGGTTGACCTGCCGGTCGTTGTCCAGGTCCTCGATGCCGCGCAGAACAGGATCGGACGTGCCCATCCCGACGTAGGCGGCCCACGCGCCGTGCGGGTGCTCCTCGTCGTAGCGCAGGTAGGCCAGCACACCCTCGCGCAGCTGCGCGAACAGCGACTGGCCCGTCATCGGCGGCGTATTGGTGGCCTCGAACAACCGGTCGCCCTCGGCCTGCACCACGGCGGCGAAGAACGCGCGCTTGTCGGGGAAGTAGTGGTACATCAGCGCACGCGAGACGCCGGCCCGCTCGGCGATCTCGTCGATCCGGACTTCGTCGTAGGGACGTTCGCCGAACACCTTGGCGCCCAGCTCCAGCAGCTCACTGCGCCGATCGTCGGGCGACAGCCGCCGTCTGTGCGATGAGCCGCTTGCGCGAAGAGCGTCTGAATCAGCGGACATGTCGCCCATCCTAATTAGCGCATGTACAACAGCCCGCGGAGGCTAGCCGAAGTGCACGCCCTGGGCCAGCGGCAGCTCTGACGAGTAGTTGACCGTGTTGGTCGCCCTGCGCATGTAGGCCTTCCAGGCGTCCGACCCGGACTCGCGGCCGCCGCCGGTCTGCTTTTCGCCGCCGAACGCCCCGCCGATCTCGGCGCCCGAGGTGCCGATGTTGACGTTGGCGATGCCGCAGTCGGAGCCGTCGGCGGCCATGAACCGCTCGGCCTCGCGCATGTCGAGGGTGAAGATCGCCGACGAAAGGCCCTGTGGCACCGCGTTGTTCAATTCGATCGCCTCGTCGAGCTCGTCGTAGGTGAGCACATAGAGGATCGGCGCGAACGTCTCCTGGTGCAGCAGCTCGGTCTGGGCAGGCATCCGCACCACCGCCGGGGCGACGTAGTACGAGTTCTCACCGAGGTCGTGGCGGTCGCCGCCGAAGACCTCGCCGCCCTCGGCGCGTGCGCGTTCCAGCGCGCCGACCATGTCGCGGTACGCCGTCTCGTGGATGAGCGGTCCGACAAGGGTGCCGTCGGCCGCAGGGTCGCCGACCGGCAGTTGCCGATAGGCCGACACGATCCGCTCGACCAGCGCGTCGGCGATCGAGCGGTGCACGATCAGCCGCCGCAGCGTCGTGCAGCGCTGGCCCGCGGTACCCGCCGCCGAGAACACGATGCCCCGCACGGCCAGCTCCAGGTCGGCCGACGGGGTGACGATCGCGGCGTTGTTGCCGCCGAGCTCCAGCAGGACCCGGCCGAATCGCTGTGCCACCCGCGGACCGACCTGCTGACCCATCCGCACCGACCCGGTCGCGCTCAGCAGCGCCACCCGTGGGTCGTCGACGAGCCGTTCGCCGACCTCGCGCCCGCCCTGAATCAGCCGGCTCACCGCCCGCGGCGCCCCGACGTCGTCAGCGGCCCGCTCGGCCAGCGCCTGGCAGGCCAGCGCGGTCAGCGGCGTGAGCTCCGACGGCTTCCACACCAGGGTGTCGCCGCAGACCAGCGCGATCGCGGCGTTCCACGACCACACCGCGACCGGGAAGTTGAAGGCGGTGATGACGCCGACGACGCCGAGCGGATGCCACGTCTCCATCAGCCGGTGCCCCGGACGCTCGGAGGCGATGGTCTTGCCGTACAGCTGGCGCGACAGCCCGACGGCGAACTCGCAGATGTCGATCATCTCCTGCACCTCGCCGAGGGCCTCGGAGGTGATCTTTCCCGCCTCGATGCTCACCAGCGCGGCCAGATCGTCCTTGTGCTCGACGAGCAGTTCGCCGAGCCGCGCCACCAGCGCGCCGCGCACCGGTGCCGGCGTCGTGCGCCACGTGGTAAACGCCTGCGCCGCTTCGGCAATGGCCGCATCGGCCTCTTCCGGTGTGGTCTCTGCGATGGTGAACAGCACGTCGCCGGTGATGGGGGTGCTGGCGTGCACCCCGTGGGCGCCCGGCTCACCCAGTTCGGCGCGCGAGCCGACGGCGTGCAGTGCGTCGCGGGCCCGGGCGCGAAGGTCCTCGGCGGTCGGAAGCTTCTGATGTCTGAACGCTGGTCATGATGATGCGACTTTCTCGTAGAGCTCGTAGGGATCGTGAATGTGGTGCCCGATCTGTCCGGCCATCCAATCCGCGGTGTAGTCCGACGTATCTCGATCTTCCTCGCCTGCGGCCTTCTGTGCGTCGGTATCGAGGTTTGACCGGAATATCCCGGCCGCCGACGCCGGCAGGAAATCCTCGTAGACAACGGGTTTCGACGGGTCGCCGCCGTGGTAGTAGGCCAGGCCGGCCGACTGCCATGTGCTCGTGGGTGGTGGGGAAGTAGTCGCCCCACACCCTGGCCGGATCGGCAGTGGCCATCGCCGCGTCGTACCGTCGCCGGCCCTCGGGAGTGAGGGCGACGCCGCGGGACTCGACTTCGCCGAACCGCACGCGCAGTGCGCCGTCGGCCACGCCGCCGTCAGCGTCGCGGAAGCGCCTCGGCTCGGCGAGCGCCCGAAACGACGTCTGCCGCAACAGCACATCGGGACCGTGCCATCGCGGTGGGCCCTGAATCGCCTCGGTCATCGAGATGCCCCGTGCGGTCATCCGTCGGTACAGCTCGTCGATGTCGAGGACGCGGGGGGTGAGGTGGTTGACGTGTGTGGTCGTGACGCCGGCTATGTCGGCAGCGACGGCCGACACCGCGGTCAGCTCCTCGTACCAGCCGCGATCTATCGGTTCGCGGGACAGTGCGAACGCCGCCACCGCCGCGGCGACGAACTTCTCGGCGCGCTCGGGTTCCGCGCCGCCAGCCGCGGCGATGCGCCTGGCTTCCGCGATCAGCGCGGGGTCGAATAGCCGTCGTTCGGCCAGGAACCGCTCGACCCGGCCGCGCAACTCGGGGGAGAAGAAGCGCGCGTCGGCGGTGGCCAGCACCGATGTGAACACCCGAAACGGGTTGCGGGCCAGCTGATCCGCGTCGATCGGCCGGAACGCGGTGGAGACCACGGGTACCGGCGGAGTCGCGTCGCGCAGGTCGTAGAAGCCGACCGGATACATGCCGAACGCCGCGAACAGGTCGGCGACGTCGGCGAGTTCCCGCGCAGTGCCGACGCGGATCGCGCCGTGGCGTTCGGCGGTCACTCGCTGCGATCCGCCCAGTTCGCGGTTCACCTCCGCGCTGACTTCGACGAGAGTCTTGTAGGCCGGCACCTCCGCGCCGTACATCCGGGACAGTGCGGTGGCGAATTTCGCGCGCAGCTGCCAGGTTTCGAAGACGACGGCTCATCGCTGCCCACCTGCTCGGATACAGTGCGGCAATGAGCGAACCGCTCGACGAGGTCGATCGGATCCTGGCGCGCGAGCTGATCGCCGACGGGCGGGCGACGCTGGCGCATCTTGCAGAGATCCGCGGGGCTGTCGGTGTCGGCGGTCCAGTCCCGGGTGCGCAGACTGGAGTCGCGTGGGGTGGTGACGGGGTATACCGCGAAGATCAACCCCGAAGCGGTCGGGAAGATGCTGTCGGCGTTCGTGGCCATCACCCCTCTCGATCCCTCTCAACCCGACGATGCGCCCGCCCGGCTCGAACACATACCGGCCATCGTGTCGTGTCACTCGGTGGCCGGCGAGGAGAGTTACATCCTGCTCGTGCGAGTCGAGTCGCCGCGGGCGCTTGAAGACTTGCTGCAACAGATCCGGACGGCAGCGAATGTCCGCACCCGAAGCACGATCATCTTACAGACGTTTTACTCTGGTCGCGAACTTCTACCGGAATAGTTCCGTTTAGATGGCATAAAAACCGTAAATAATGCGTTAAGATGGTTCAATGACCGCTGTGTTGACCCCTGCCGAAATGACAGCCGCCGTCGCCGCGATCCGCCCCGACGACGTACGCGAGGTGCTGGCCCGCAGCATCCTGGCCGATGGCCTCGACTTCGTGCTCGACATCGAGCGCTCGACCGGTTCGGTTCTGGTCGACGCCCGCACCGGCGAGCGCTATCTCGACATGTTCACCTTCTTCGCATCGTCGGCGCTGGGCATGAACCATCCCGCCCTGGCCGACGACGAGGCGTTTCGCGCCGAGCTGGCGACGGCCGCGGTCAACAAACCGAGCAACTCCGACGTCTACAGCGTGCCGATGGCGCGGTTCGTCGACACGTTCGCCCGCGTGCTCGGCGACCCGGCGCTGCCGCACCTGTTCTTCGTCGACGGCGGCGCGCTGGCCGTCGAGAACGCGCTGAAGGTGGCGTTCGACTGGAAGAGCAGGCACAACGAGGCGCGCGGCATCGACCCCGCGCTCGGCACCAAGGTGCTGCACCTGCGCGGTGCCTTCCATGGCCGCAGCGGGTACACGTTGTCGCTGACGAACACCGATCCGACCAAGGTCGCGCGGTTCCCGAAGTTCGACTGGCCACGCATCGACGCGCCCTACATCCGTCCGGGCCTAGATGACGCCGACATGGATGCGCTGGAGGCCGAGTCGCTGCACCAGGCCCGGGCCGCCTTCGAGGCGAACCTCGACGACATCGCCTGCTTCATCGCCGAGCCGATTCAGGGTGAGGGCGGCGACCGGCACTTCCGGCCGCAGTTCTTCGCGGCGATGCGCGAGCTGTGCGACGAGTTCGACGCGCTGCTCATTTTCGACGAGGTGCAGACCGGCTGTGGGCTGACCGGAACCGCATGGGCCTACCAGCAATTGGGTGTCGCACCGGACGTGGTCGCGTTCGGCAAGAAGACCCAGGTGTGCGGCATCATGGCAGGGCGCCGCGTCGACGAGATCGCCGACAACGTGTTCGCGGTCAGCTCGCGCATCAACTCCACCTGGGGCGGCAACCTGGTGGACATGGTCCGATCGCGGCGCATCCTCGAGGTGATCGAGGCCGACGGGTTGATGGACCACGCCGCCGAGGCCGGACGTTATCTGCACGCCCGGCTCGAAGAGCTGGCCGCCGACTTCCCGGAGCTGGTGCACGACGTCCGCGGGCGCGGGCTGATGCGCGCGTTCAGTCTGCCGTCGGGCGAGCAGCGTGACGAGCTGATCCGCAAGCTGTGGGATCGCCACGTCGTCATGCTCGCCAGCGGCCCCGACAGTGTCCGGTTCCGTCCGGCCCTGACGGTGTCGCACAGCGAGATCGACGACGCCGTCGCCGCCGTGCGGGACGCGCTTACCTGACTTCGGTCGGGGCGGTGAGCCGCCGGATCGTCGACCGCAGCCGCGGGAGCTCCTGGCCGCCGACGAGCTCGCAGCCGTGCAACTCCGCGAGTTTGCGTGCAGCGGGCGTGAATTCGTGGTTGGTGACGACCATGGTCTTGGTGCAGCCGTGCATCGGCGCACCCGCGACAACCTCCTGTACGGCGCCCGCGCCGACGGGACGGGATTGCCGTTTGCATTGCACCGCAAGACGATCGGGCCGATTTCCGACGATCAGGTCGACGCCCCAGTCACCGGTGACCGATGTCATGATCACGGGCACCCCGCAGGACCGTGCGATCCGCGCGACATGGTCTTCGAACTCCATCCCCGACATCGCCGCGGCCGCGTTCGTCTCTCGGTCACCTGGGGTGAATGCGCCGATGGCGGTGGCCAGCAGGAAACGAGGCGCGCCGGCAAGCACGATCGGAGCGACGACCCCGATCGCCGCGCTCCACGGTGCGCTCGCGCCAAGCAGGTAAGCGGCCGCGGCCGAGGCGATGCCGACGGCTACATACAGCTTCGACCTGGTCCGACTCACGAGGCGATGGTAGGTGCGCGGGCCGACAATCACGCGGTGGGACCACCGCGTTAACCGAGTGCACAAGCGCTCAGGCGGGCGAAATCAGTTTCGCCGCAACCCACCGCGCTACGGAGAGGCGACGGCGAAGAGATGCCATTCGCCGGGCACGCCCTTGAGCTGGTGAGCGCCACGGTCGTCGAACTCGAGTCCCGACCCGATCACCAGGTCGCGCAGCGTGCTGGACACCAGCACGTCGTTCGGCCCTGCCAGTGCGCTGACGCGTGCGCCGATGTGGACGGCGATCCCACCGATGTCGTCGCCGCGGACCTCGCACTCGCCGGTGTGTAACCCGGCGCGCACCTCAATGCCGAGCGCCTGCACCGCGTCGCGGATCGCCATGGCGCAGCGGATCGCCCGCTGCGGGCCGTCGAACATCGCGAGGAAGCCGTCGCCCGATGTGTTCACCTCGCGGCCGCGAAAGCGATTGAGCTGTACCCGGACGACGGCGTCGTGTGCGTCAAGCAACGCATGCCAGTCGCGGTCGCCCATCTCCGCAGCGCGCCGCGTCGAGTCCACGATGTCGGTGAAGAGCACCGTGGCGAGTACGCGGTCGTCGGCCACGTCCGCTTGGTGGCCGGTGAGGAACTCGGCGATTTCCTGGAAGGAATCCCGCCACGGTTCGACGAAGTGAAACGCGTTGCGCCCGGGTAGCTCAACGTATTTCGCGCCCGGTATGTGGTCGGCGACATACTTGCCCGAGGTCCGCGGGATGACGGCGTCGTCGATGTGGTGGAGGACGAGGGTTGGCACGCGAATTGTCGGCAGGACGGCCCGCACGTCCAATTCGGACGCGAGGCGCAGCACGAGGGAAACGGTCGCTGGGCTGGCCGAAAGGCGTTCGTGTCGGGCCCACGCCGCCCGAATCTCTTCGTTCCACGGCATGTCCGGGTTGAGCGCATGCTGCATCTCCCCCGTGCCCCATGTCGCGAGCGTGGCAGCCTTGACATCCTCGGACGGTTGCTCCATGGGTGCCCGAAAAGCCCTCGAGCACGACCAGTGCGGTGGCGCGGGACGGATGTGTTGCGGCAAAAAGCGCCGCTTGTGCAAGAGCGCCATTGATTGCGAGGAGGACGGCTTCACTGCTGCCGAGATCGTCAAGCACCGCGGTGATGCTGTCGGCCCACTGCTCCAACGTCGGGAGCGCGCCAGGTGTGACCGGATCGGACGCTCCCGTTCCCGGCTGGTCGAAGAAGATCAGTCGACCGAGCGATGTCATCGCCTCGACCCACCCTTGAAGCGACGGCAGCTCCGGAAAGGCCTCACAGTTTGTGAACCAGTTCGACACAACAATGTCGCGCGGAGCTTCACGAGACGTGCGATAGGCGACGCGCAAATCGCCGTTTCGCGCATACCGCGTCTCCGAGAACACCGCCGAAGTGTAAGCCGAGGAGCGGGTCGAGTTTCGGTGTCAGGCAACCAGCTGAAACAAAGCGTTCTTCGCGTGTTCGGTGTCAGCACCCGTTGAAGACTCTCTACACCACGGCACCTGTATCCCAGGACGATTGCGGCGGGCACCCTCGCCAAGCGGCAAGGTGTTCTTCCCTGCGCTAGCGGTGCCCCTGCGCCCCGTCCGCGACGACGAGCCGCCGCCTTTCTAGCGCCGATTCGTAAGGTTTACCCCGGCGCCACCTGGGGAATTCTTTGCCATGTTTCGCACTCTCAACGACTTGCGCCACGATGACGCGGACGTCCGCGACGGTGTTCGCGACGCCATCCGTTTCAGCGTGGGGGTGGCCGTGGCCGCGGTGGTGTTCCTCGTCGTGGCGGCCGTGTGGGTCAGCACGTGTGGCGGGTCGACGGCCGACACAGTGGCCTGCGGAACTCCGCAACGCACCCTGCTCGGGCTCGGTGCCCCGACAATCTTGCTGCTGGGCGGTGTACGGGCATTTGTTCGGACATATCGGGCCTGGCGCCGAGACGGCGTGTGGTGGCCGTGGCAAGGGGCGGCCTGGTTTCTGCTGACCGCCATGCTGTTGGTGCTCACGACGAGCCTGCCAACTATTTCGGCACTCTGACCAGTGACGTCGTTTCCCCCACAACGCCCTCGGGTAGTTCTACCGTGAATATCAGCCCTTGAAGTACGGGCAGAGGGTGTGGCGAGAGGAGCAGCCATGAAGAGCCCTAAAGATCCCGTCGACCATGCCAGGACAACGCGGCCACACGCCGGTGAGTCGATGACAGACACCAAGAACATGCCGGCGCTGATCGTCATCGGGTTGGCGCTGGTGTCGTTTGTCGGGTCCCTTGCCGGATTCGCGACAGGCCACCACGACACCGGCCTGGTGTTCAGCTCGATTGCCGTGGCCGGGTTCGTCATCGGCTTGGTGTGGCTGGCCATCGAGCACCGGCGGGTGCGAAACATCGAAGAGCGTTGGTACGCCGAGCATCCCGAGGCGCATCGACAGCGGCCGAGCAGTTAGGACCGGCGGGCAACAACGAAGAATCCCAGCCGGTTTCCCGGCTGGGATTCTCCAAGCGTGCGCTAGGCGTTACTGATTGGCCTCTTGGCGCTTCTCGGCGGCCTTGGCGCCACCGCGAGCGGCTTCCGCCTCGGCTTCCTTCTTGGCGGCGTCACGCTGGGCATCGGCCTTGTCCTGCTGCGCCTTGCCCTCGCGGACCATGTCATCACGGCCTGTCACGGTGCCAACGGCTTCCTTCGCCTTGCCCTTGACGTCCTCGACGACGCCCTTGACGGCTTCTTCCGGACCACTGTTCTTCTCGGTCATACTTGCCTTTCCCTCAGGGTTGGCTATTGGATTGCCCGCTTCTCGGGCAGAACGCGGGAATCTCCCCCACGCAATCAGCGGGGTTCCCGATCGGCGCCGGGGCTAAACCCTTCTCCGCGCTGCTCGTGCCAGTGAGTCCAGAATGCGAAACAACGCACAGCCACATTGCGAATACTCGACCGCTTGACGTTTGCCGTAAGCCCACTGCGGCAACGCATCTCGCAACGATGAAGATCGCCATGGTGTCCGTGCACGCGGCCGTGCATGTCGCGGAGTTGTCGGCTGCCCTGGCCCTCCGCGGGCACAACGTCTCGGTGTTCAACCGCCGTGCCGAGCTTGATGCGCCCGAGTGTGTTGAGATGCCAGAGGGCTACACCGTCTTTCATGTAGCCGAAGGACCCCCCGAGCCTGTGCCCGAGGACGACCTGCTGAAGTACATGGGTCCCTTCGCCCAGTTCGTCGCCACGCGGTGGGCCGTCGACCGGCCCGATGTCACACATGCGTGGGGCTGGATGTCCGGCATCCCCACTCAGCTGGCCGCCCGGCATCTCGGGCTACCCGCGGTCCAGACATTCGACGGCCTCATGGTCCCGCAGGAACTGGCACACCTGCGGGCGACGGTGGCCAGGACCGCTAACTGGGTGGTGGCCAACTGGACCGACGAAGTCTTCGAGCTGATGCGGATGGGCAGATCGCGAGGCACCATCTCCGTGATTCCCTGCGGCGTCGACGAAGTCCTCTTCACGCCGGCGGGCCCGCACGCCGCGAAGGGCGCTGAGCATCGTATCGTCAGCGTCGGAAGGTTATTGCCGCACAAGGGTTTCGACATTCTGGTGCGCGCATTGCCGATGATCCCGAGGGCCGAGTTGGTGATCATCGGTGGCCCCGAATCGCCGAACCTGGACTCCGACCCAGAGGCGTGTCGGCTGCGCGACCTGGCCGGAAGACTGGGCGTTGCACGCCGGCTCCACCTGTACGGATCGGTTGACCGGGCAGACATGCCTGCGCTGCTCCGGTCGGCCGATGTCGTCGTGTGCAGCTCGGCCTACGACCCGTCCGGCGCCGTCGCGCTGGAAGCGATGGCCTGCGGCGTTCCAGTGGTGGCATCGGCCGTCGGCGCCATGGTCGATACCGTCGTGCATGACGTCACGGGTCGCCTGGTGCCGCCGAAGGACCCCGAAAGACTGGCGGACGCGATCAACCTGCTGCTGCGGGATTCGTTCCTGCGACGGAGTTTTGGAGCCGCTGGGCGGGATCGCGCGAAGGCCCGCTACTCGTGGGACCGGGTCGCCGCGGACACGCTGCGCATCTATGACACCTTGGCCCGCTACCCGCGGGTGACCACGCCGGCCTGACTAGCCGCGGGCCACCTTGCGGATCATCCGCGCCGTGCTGCGGTCCAGGATGGCCTGCCGATCACTCGGGTTCCTGGTGCGTTTGGCGCGCCGCACGCCTGCGGCGATGGTGACACCCTTCTCGTATGCCTGGACCACCCGCGGGTCGACGTAGGAGCCGCGGGCCACAGCGGGAGTGTTGCCAAGCTCCTCCGCCACCTCCTTCATCACGGCGGATTCCACCCGCTTGATCACGGTCTTGTTCGCCGGCGGGTCGGCGTCGACGAAGGCCACCGCCCCCAGCACGGTGCCGTGCCAGGTGCGTAGGTCCTTGACGGTGTACTCGTCGCCGACGAGCTCCTTGAACCGGGCGTTGAGGTCGTCGGCGTGAATGTCGGCCCAGTCCGACGAGTTGCGGCATGCCAGCAGCCGGTCGGTGCGATCGGAGCGACGCAGCAGCGCACGCACCGAGCGGACCACCTCGGGGTCGTCGATGGTCAGCGTGCGGCGCACACCGCTCTTGGCGGGATAGTCGAACTCGACGGCCCCCCGCTGCAGCGCCACGTGTTCGCACAGCAAGGTCGAGATTCCGAACGAGTTGTTCTCGTCGGCGTACTGCTCGCCGCCGGCGCGGAAGTAGCCGAGGTCCAGAAGATGCAGGGCCAGGGCGAGAACACGATCGCGTTCGAGTCCGCGGCGACGGAGGTCCGCCGCAATGCGTCGCCGCATGTCGGGCAGTGCCGCCGACATCTCCAGCACGCGGTCGAACTTCTCCTCGTTGCGGTCCTCCTGCCATTTCTCGTGGTAGAGGTACTGGCGGCGGCCGGCCACGTCGGTGCCGACCGCCTGGATATGCCCGTTGGGATACGCGGATATCCACACGTTCTTCCAGGCTGGTGGAATGACCAGGTCACGGATGCGCGCAAGGGTGGACTCGTCGGTCAGCACGTGACCGTCGGAGTCGTGGTAGGAGAAGCCGCGACCGCGTCGCACCCGGCGCAGTCCGGGCTCGCTCACTACGCTGCGGCGCAGTCGCATCTTGGCCTGCCGCGAAATTTGCGCCAAGTGTGTTTGGCCCGCGTAGTCCGCGGGGTATCAACTACCGATGTCACTGCATCATGGGCGCGAGGATGAGGAACGCCACGGCGTACACCGCTGCCGTAGCCACGACAAGAGCAGCGAGCACGATGCCGGCCGTTACCAGGATCCGACGCGGCGTGCGGGTGTCGCTCATGGCGGGGGAGTACCCAGCCGACGTCAGCGTCACACACGTGGTTAGCTGGAGCGCCAGTTGGAGTAGTCTCGGTTCGACAATGTCGGGAGGTCACATGGCCGAGGTCGTGAATGCGGAGAACGGGCAGCACCCAATCGCCCGTTCAGTCGAGATCCGCGTCCCGGCCCAGTTGGAGAATCTGGCCGTGGTGAGGACCGTGGTGGCCGCGATCGGCACCTTCGAGGACCTCGACTTCGATGCGGTCTCCGACCTCCGGCTCGCCGTAGACGAAGCGTGCACGCGGCTGATCCGCTCCGCGGTGCCGGATTCGACGTTGGTGCTCGTGGTCGATCCGCGTGAACGCGAGGTGGTGGTCGAGGCGTCGACCACTTGCAAGACCCCGGACATCCTGAGTCCCGGCAGTTTCAGCTGGCATGTGCTGAGTTCGCTGACCGATGAGGTCACGACGTTTCAGGACGGTCACGGTGCCGAAGAGGGTCAAGTGTTCGGGATCTCGATGACGACGCGACGGGCGAGTTCGCTCAGGTGAGTCGGCAGTCCTCCAAGGGTTCGTCAACTCGAGCGAACTCTGAATACGCGGATGTCGCAGACATGTTCCGCGAGCTGCAGGACGTACCCGAAGGGTCGCCGAAGTTCTCCCGTCAGCGCGACCGCATCGTCGAGCGGTGTCTGCCGCTGGCAGACCACATCGCCCGCCGGTTCGACGGTCGCGGCGAGCCGCGCGACGACCTGGTACAGGTGGCGCGCGTGGGTCTGGTCAATGCCGTGATCAGGTTCAACGTGGATGCCGGTTCGGATTTCGTGTCGTTCGCGGTGCCGACGATCATGGGCGAGGTCCGCAGGCATTTCCGCGACAACAGCTGGTCGGTGAAGGTTCCGCGCCGGCTCAAGGAGTTGCACCTACGGCTCGGCGCGGCGACGGCAGAACTGTCGCAGCGGCTGGGGCGCGCGCCGACCGCCACGGAACTGGCCGCCGAGCTCGACATGGACCGCGACGAGGTCATCGAGGGTCTCGTCGCAGGCAGCTCCTACAACACGCTGTCCATCGACAGCGGCGGCAGCGGCACCGACGACGCGCCCGCGATCGCAGACACCTTGGGCGACGTCGACCTGAGTCTGGATCAGATCGAGAACCGAGAAGCGTTGCGGCCCTTGCTCGCTGCCCTCCCGGAGCGGGAGCGCACCGTGCTGGTCCTCAGGTTCTTCGAGTCGCTGACTCAGACGCAGATAGCCGAGCGCGTCGGCATCTCACAGATGCACGTGTCCCGGCTACTCGCGAAATCCCTGGCTCGGCTCCGTGACCAGTTGCAGTAGCCGGCGCTGTTCAGCTTGAAGCAGGGCCAGCGCTGTCGGCATCGTGGCGGCGATCGGCAGGGTCGAATCCGGATTGCAGATCCGCAGCAGCCGACTTACCGCGCTGCTGGGCACCAACACCCACTCGACACCGGCAGCAGCGCAGCGCACGTTCAGCGTGTGCAGCGCGGAAAAGCCTGCGGTACCGAAGAAGCCGACGCCGGTCAGGTCGAGGGCCAATCGCTTGGTGCGGTCCGCGTCGCGCAACGCGTAGTCGACGAATTCCTGGGCATTGGAGGCGTCCAGATCACCGTGCGCGGTGATCACCGCGACCGCAGGTTGCAGCCACCGCGTCGCGAACGTTGCGGTATGGCTTTTCGTCCGGTCGACAGGACGGGAGGTAGTTATGGCGGTAGACATAGTTGGTTGTGACTCCATCAGTAGAGGATTCGTACTGTGGTTCACGTCAAGAGTTCAGGCCCTGGGTCCTCAAAGCCCATCGGTGCGGGAGTTCCTCGCCCGCACGTCGATGACGTTTCCAGCTGGCTGTGAACTCAACCTGGTTCGAGCCTACGCCCGTGTTTGCCACGAGGACAACCGACGTAATCGGTTTTTAATAATCCCTGGTCACCCCGCGTGTTCGCTCGACATCCAGGCAGGTTCAAACTATTGGCATGTCAGAGCACGTCGGCGGAGTGGTGCTGGCCGCAGGGGCGGGCACCCGGTACGGCATGCCCAAGGTGCTCGCCGGCAACGGGCAATGGCTGCGCTCGGCGGTATCGGCCCTGGACGGCGGCGGATGCGACGACATCGTGGTCGTGCTGGGCGCTGCGATCGTCGACGTGCCGAGTCCTGCGCGCCCGGTGGTGGCTAGCGACTGGGCCGACGGCATGAGCGCTTCGCTGCGGGCGGGCATATCGGCGATCGAATCCGGCCCCGCGGACTATGCCGTGCTGATCACCGTCGACACCCCCGACATCGGTGCCGCGGTGATACGCCGCGTGCTCACCGCGGCACGCACCAGTTCGTCCGGCCTGGCGCGGGCCGGGTACGGCAAGCGGCCCGGACATCCCGTCGTCGTCGCGCGCAGGCACTGGCCCGAGCTCGTCGCACGCGCGGAAGGCGACGAGGGTGGGCGAGCGTTTCTACAGCAACGCAGCGACGTGGCCTGGGTGGATTGCGCGGATCTCGCGTCGGGCACCGATATCGACGTCAATCCCGGACAGTGATGCCCAGCGCCGCGGCGGCGAACCGGCGGACTGCCTGCGTCGCGACCTCGGCCGCGTCGGCGTGGCCCTCCAGGGCGCGGGACGTCATCGTCGCCGCTGCCGGGTCCAGCGTCACCTCGGCCACCACCTCTCCGGTGGTCGGCTCGCACACCTCCCAGGCGTAGCAGGCGTCGGACCGGACGCCGCGCAAATACCAAGCGCCGGCATTGATTTCCACCGGTTCCACGAGAGGTAATGGTAGGCATGAAGATCACAATCGTCGGGGCCACTGGCCTGATCGGAAGCAAGCTCGTTGAACGGCTCACCGCGGACGGCCACGACGTCGTCGCCGCGTCCCGCGACTCCGGGGTGGACGTCCTGACCGGCGAGGGCCTCGCCGATGCGCTCGACGGCGCACACGTGCTGATCGACGTTGTCAACTCGCCCTCGTTCGAGGACGAGGCGGTGATGAAGTTCTTCACCACGTCGACGACCAACCAGGCGGCCGCCGCCAAGCAGGCCGGCGTCGGCCACTACGTCGCCCTGTCGATCGTCGGAGTCGACGGGCTGCCCGACAGCGGCTACTTGCGGGCAAAGGTCGCCCAGGAGAAGGTGATCACCGCATCCGGTCTGCCGTACACGATCGTGCGCGCCACGCAGTTCGCCGAGTTCACCGACGCGATCACCGCGTCATTGGTCGTCGGGGACGAGGTGCACGTTCCCGACGCGTTGATCCAGCCGATCGCCGCCGACCAGGTCGCCGCCGAGGTCGCCAACGCCGCGGTCGCCGAGCCGCTCAACGACTTCGTGAACATCGGTGGGCCGGAGAAGATCTCGTTCGAGCAGATGGCCCGCGATGCGCTTGCACGCAAGGGCGACGACACGAAGACCGTCGTCGTCGACCCGAAGGCGCAGTACTTCGGGACGGTGCTGGAACAGCGAAGCCTGGTGACGCCGGACTGAAGCCTGACCTGACTGCTACGGTCGCAGAGGTGCGAGCGCTCATCCTTGTACGAGAATGCGGCTTGAAACCGTACAACGTTGTGCGCTCGCGGAGCTGCGGCCTCGCGTGCGCTAATTAGCTTGGCAGCTACTTGATTTCGGCGAGCACCGTGCCCTGGGTGATGGCCGCGCCCGCTTCGACGGCCAGGCCGGTGATGGTGCCGTCCTTGTGGGCGGTGACCGGGTTCTCCATCTTCATCGCCTCGAGCACGACCACCAGATCGCCCGCGGCGACCTCCTGACCCTCCTCGACGGCGACCTTGACCACGGTGCCCTGCATAGTGCCTGCATCGGGGCGGTCACCGCATCACCGGATGCGGCGGCGCCGCCGTGCGCGCCACGCTTGCGGGGCTTGGGCTTCTTGCGAACCACACCGGGAGCTCCCGCTGCGCCGTTGCCGAGCGCCAGGTCGCCGGGCAAGGACACCTCGAGCCGGCGGCCGCCCACCTCGACGACGACCGTCTGACGCGGGATGGTGTCTTCCTCCTCGATCGGGTCGCCACCGGTGAACGGCTCGATCTGGTTGTCCCATTCGGTCTCGATCCAACGGGTGTGCACCGTGAAGCCGTCGTCGTCGCCGATGAAGGCCGGGTCGGACACCACGGCCCGGTGGAACGGGATGACGGTGGCGAGGCCCTCGACGGTGAACTCATCAAGGGCACGCCGGGACCGCTCGATTGCCTCCTGGCGGGTGGCGCCGGTGACGATCAGCTTGGCCAACATCGAATCGAACTGCCCGCCGATGACCGAGCCGGTCTCCACACCCGAATCCAGCCGCACGCCGGGCCCGGTCGGCGGCACGAACTTCGACACCGGGCCGGGGGCGGGCAGGAAACCGCGGCCGGCGTCCTCGCCGTTGATGCGGAACTCGATCGAGTGGCCGCGCGGTGCCGGATCCTCAGAGATGTCCAGCGTCTCGCCGTTGGCGATGCGGAACTGTTCGCGCACCAGGTCGATGCCCGAGGTCTCCTCGGTGACCGGGTGCTCCACCTGAAGACGCGTGTTGACCTCCAGGAACGAGATCAGCCCGTCCTGGCCGACCAGGTACTCGACCGTGCCTGCGCCGTAGTAGTGGGCCTCTTTGCAGATTCGCTTGGCCGACTCGTGGATCTCCTTGCGCTGCGCGTCGGTCAGGAACGGCGCGGGTGCCTCCTCGACCAGTTTCTGGAAGCGGCGCTGCAGCGAGCAGTCGCGGGTACCCGCGACGACGACATTGCCGTGCTGGTCGGCGATCACCTGCGCCTCGACGTGGCGCGGCTTGTCCAGGTACCGCTCGACGAAGCATTCGCCGCGGCCGAACGCCGCCACGGCCTCGCGGGTCGCGGAGTCGAACAGTTCGGGGATCTCCTCGATGGTGCGGGCCACCTTCATGCCGCGGCCGCCGCCACCGAACGCCGCCTTGATCGCCACCGGGACGCCGTACTCCTTGGCGAACGCGACGACCTCGTCGGCGTCCTTGACCGGATCCGATGTACCCGGAACCAGCGGCGCCTGGGCGCGCGCGGCGATGTGCCGCGCGGTGACCTTGTCGCCGAGATCGCGGATGGACTGCGGGCTCGGACCGATCCAGATCAGCGCCGCGTCGATGACCGCCTGCGCGAAATCGGCGTTCTCCGAAAGGAATCCGTAGCCGGGGTGGATGGCGTTGGCACCCGATTTCGATGCCGCATCGAGCAGCTTGCCGAAGTCCAGATAGGACTCCGCGGACGTCTGGCCGCCGAGGGCGAACGCCTCATCGGCGAGCCGCACGTGCGGCGCATCGGCGTCGGGTTCGGCGTACACGGCCACGCTCGGGATCCCGGCGTCTCTGGCCGCACGGATCACCCGAACCGCGATCTCCCCGCGATTGGCGACCAGCACCTTGGAGATACGTGAGCTGGCGTGACTGGGCACTGCGCCTCCTGAACGGCATATATCTAAGAAACGTCTTTAAGAATGTATCCCGCGCAGTTTAAGCGCCCACGCTGTGCCAGCGGCAATTGACCCGACAGTAGCCGGACGGCTAGCTTCCGTGGCGCTGCGGCAAACGGCGGTCGGCGGCCGCGTGAGCGCTCACCTGTGTACGTTTCTTGCGGGGATTTCCGTACCAGGTTGAGCGCTCGCCAGCGACCCTCCTCGCGTGCGCAGGGCGCTAGCCGCTAGCGCAGGTGGCGCTTGATTCGCGCCAGCATCGCCGACATGCCCCGTAACCGCAGCGGGCTGATCAACGCCGCGAGTCCGAGATCGGTGTAGAAGTCGTCGGGCACGGCCAGGATGTCATCGGCGGGTTGTTCGTCGAGGCCCACCGCCAGGATCGCGGCGAAGCCACGCGTGGTCGGAGCCTCGGGCGGCGCGCTGAAGTACAACCGCACGCGGTCCCGGTCGTCGGCGTCGACGTGAAGGAACAGCGGCGACTGGCATTCGGGCACCGGCTCCATCGCCGCCTCCTCGAGGTCGGCGGGAAGGGCCGGTAGCTCGCCGGCGAACTCCAGCAGAAGCTGCAGCTTGTCCTGGCCGGTGACGTCTTTGAAGTCCGACACCACCTCGGCCAATGGCGCTGGCATGCTCATGGTGCCGAGCCTGGATCCTCTCCGACGGCGACGGGCACCCGCACGGCATTGCCCCATTCCGTCCAGGAGCCGTCATAGTTGCGCACCCCCGGCAGGCCCAGCAGATGGGTGAGCACGAACCAGGTATGGCTCGAGCGCTCTCCGATCCGGCAGTAGACGACCGTCTTGTCGTCCGGCGTCAGGAAGCCGTACAACTCGGCGAGTTCTTCGCGGCTGCGGAACCGGCCGCTGTCCTGGGCGGCCTTCGCCCACGGAATGGAGCGGGCGGTGGGGATGTGGCCGCCGCGCAGCGCGCCTTCCTCGGGGTAGTCGGGCATGTGCGTCCGCTCGCCGGTGTACTCCTGCGGGGAGCGCACGTCGATCAGCGGCTGCGACCCGAGAATGCCCAGCACGTCGTCCTTAAACGCCCTGATCGGTGCGTCGTCACGTTCGACGACCGGATAGCCGCTGGCCTGCTTGGCCGGCACGTCGAGCGTGGTCTCGCGGCCGTCGGAGATCCACAGGTCGCGCCCGCCGTCGAGCAGTCGCACGTCGGGGTGGCCGAAGAGGGTGAACACCCACAGCGCGTAGGCCGCCCACCAGTTGCTCTTGTCGCCGTAGATCACCACGGTGTCGTCGCGGGCGATGCCCTTGCGGTCCATCAGCTCGGCGAACTGCTCACCGTTGATGTAGTCGCGGACGTGTGGATCGTTGAGATCGGTGTGCCAGTCGATCTTCACCGCGCCGGGAATGTGGCCGGTGTCGTAGAGCAGCACGTCCTCGTCCGACTCGACGACGGCCAGCCCCGGCCTGCTCAGGTTGCCCGACAACCAGTCGGCGGTGACCAGCCGTTCGGGGTGGGCGTAGGCGGCGAAGGCGGGATCGGGGTCTGCAGGAAGCGGCACACCACGAGCCTACAGCGGGTTCTGCGCCCAAAGTTCGGCGATGGACAGCCCGGTGCGGGCGAACAAACTGCGCATCGTAGGCAGTGACAGGCCCACCACATTCGACGGAACACCCTCGATGCCGTCGATGAACCACCCGCCCAGACCGTCGATGGTGAAGCCGCCTGCCACCCGCAGCGACTCACCACTGGCCAGGTATGCCGTCAGGTCAGCCTCGGTCGGCTCACCGAAATTGACTGTGGTGCAGGCGAACTCGGCCTCGCGGTGGGTCAGGGACCCGTCGCGTAGCCGGACGACGCAGTGGCCGGTGTACAGCACGCCCGACCGCCCGCTCATGGAATGCCACTGCCGTCGCGCTTCGTCGACCGACGCCGGCTTGCCCCACAGCGCGCCGTCGATGTAGAGCATCGAATCACAGCCGATCACAACGCAATCCGTGCTCAGCGGGGAATCGAGCTGTTCGGCAACCTGCTCGGCCTTGGCGCCGGCGAGCGCGTTGGCGACGTCGCCCGGTTGAGCATCGGGTCCCTGCGCGGCGATGACGGCGTCCTCGTCGACGCCCGAAACAGCCACGACGGGATCGATTCCGGCTTGGCGCAACACCGTTCGCCTGCCCGGTGACGCGGACGCGAGCACCACGCGCGTCATCGGCGCATGTACGTCCGCTCCAGCAGCGTCACGCGCTGCCAACTGAAGACCGCGTAGCGCAGCTTGTCGACCGGATGCCCCCACAGATTGAGTTCCTGCGGTCCCGGTTCGCTCGGCGCACCGGCGGCGGCGCTCAGCACCGCGACCAGCGCGGCGAGTTCCTCTGTGGTCGGCTCGCCCTTGACGATCTTGATGTCGTCGACCGCATGTGCCGGCGCGTCGATCGTCAGCTCGCGTGGGTCGCTGACCTCGGTGATGTCGGTGTCGTGGCTCACAGCGGAATGTTCCCGTGCTTCTTCGGCGGTGTCTGGGTGATCTTGCGTTCCAGTAGCCGCAGGGCGGTGGACACGTACCCGCGCGTGTGCGACGGCGGGATGACCGCGTCGACGTACCCGCGCTCGGCGGCGATGTAGGGGTTCACGAGGGTGTCCTCGTAGTCCTGCTGCAGGTCCAGCCGCAACGCGTCGACGTCCTTGCCCTCCTTGGCGGCTTCCTTGAGCTGCTGGCGGTAGACGAAGCCGACGGCGCCGGACGCGCCCATGACCGCGATCTGCGCCGTCGGCCATGCCACGTTCACGTCGGCGCCCATCTCCTTGGAGCCCATCACGCAGTAGGCGCCGCCGTAGGCCTTGCGGGTGATCACGGTGATCTTGGCGACGGTGGCCTCACCGTAGGCGTAGAGCAGCTTCGCGCCGCGCCGGATGATGCCGTTGTACTCCTGGTCGGTACCGGGCAGGAAGCCGGGCACGTCGACCAGCATGACGATCGGGATGTTGAAGCAGTCGCACGTCCGGATGAACCGGGCCGCCTTCTCCGAGGCGTTGATGTCCAGGCAGCCGGCGAACTGGGTGGGCTGGTTGGCGACGATGCCGACCGGACGGCCGTCCACCCGTCCGAAGCCGACGATGATGTTGGTCGCGTAGCCGGCCTGCACCTCGAGGAACTCGTCGTCGTCGAGGATGCGGGTGATGACCTCGTGCATGTCGTAGGGCTGATTCGGCGAGTCCGGGATCAGCGTGTCCAGCTCCAGGTCCTCGTCGTTGAGGTTCTCCTCGATGCCGCCTTCCGGTGCGAGCGCGGGATACCGCGGCGGATCGGCGTGGTTGTTGGCCGGCAGATAGCTCAGCAGGTCGCGGACGTAGTCGAACGCGTCCTGCTCGCCGGAGGCGACGTAGTGCGCCAGACCCGACTTGGCCATGTGGGTGTGCGCGCCGCCGAGTTCCTCCATCGTCACCTCCTCGCCGGTGACCGTCTTGATGACGTCCGGCCCGGTGATGAACATCTGGCTGGTCTGGTCGACCATGACGACGAAGTCGGTCAGCGCGGGGGAGTAGACGTGGCCGCCCGCTGCGGCGCCCATGATCAGCGAGATCTGCGGGATGACGCCGGAGGCCTGGATGTTGTTGTAGAAGATGTTGCTGTAGAGGCCCAGCGAGACGACACCCTCCTGGATGCGCGCGCCTGCGCCGTCGTTGATGCCGATCAGCGGGCGGCCGGTCTTGATGGCCAGCTCCTGCACCTTGACGATCTTCTCGCCGTACACCTCGCCGAGGCTGCCGCCGAACACCGTCGCGTCCTGACTGAAGATGCAGACGTCGCGGCCGTCGATGGTGCCGTAGCCGGTGACCACGCCGTCGCCCAGCGGCCGGTTCTCGGCCAGCCCGAAGTTCGTGCTGCGGTGCTTGGCCAGTGCGTCGAGCTCCACGAACGAGTCCTCGTCGAGCAGCGCCAGGATGCGCTCGCGGGCGGTCAGCTTGCCCTTGGCGTGGACCTTCTCGACGGCCTTCTCACCGACCGGGTGCAGCGTTTCTTCGGCCCGCCTGCGCAGATCGGCCAGCTTTCCCGCGGTGGTGTGGATGTCCGCCTGGTGTTCGGCGGAGGGCTCGGCGGTGTGGCCGGCTGTGTCCTTGGTGCTGCTCGTCATGGTCGTCGATGCTATCGACATACGCTGATTCGGTGAAAAGCGGAGGGTGGCGGCGCATCGATGTCGTCGAGGAGACCGGCTCCACCAACGCCGACCTGCTGGCGCGGGCCGCCGCGGGCGAGGACGTCGACGGTGCGGTGCTGATCGCCGAGTCCCAGACCGCGGGTCGTGGCAGGCACGGCAGAAGCTGGTCGACGCCGCCGCGGTCGCAGGTCGCGCTGTCGGTCGGTGTCGGCGTCGGTGCCGTGCCCAGCGAGGCGTGGGGCTGGCTGCCATTGCTCACCGGCGTCGCGGTGGTGGACGCTCTCGCTGAGGTCACCGGCCTCGAGGCGGGGCTCAAGTGGCCCAACGATGTCGTCGTCGGTACGGGGAAGCTTGCAGGCATCCTGGCGGAGGTGGCAGCGCCCGAGCCGGTCGTGGTCGTCGGGCTGGGCCTGAACGTCACCGAGGCCCCGGATCCGGTCGCCACGTCGCTGTCGATGCTCGGCGCGGCCGCCGACCGCATGGACGTCGCCGAAGCGGTCCTTCGGCACCTGGCGGCCCGCATCGGCAGCTGGCGGACCGCGAACGGCGCCGACGCGACGCTGGCCGCCGACTACCGGTCGCGCAGCGTGACGATCGGTAACCGGGTGCGGGCCAGCCTGCCGGGCGACCGCGCGGTGGAGGGCGTCGCCGCCGACGTCGACGAGCTGGGCAGGCTGCGCATCGACACCGGCGGCGAGGTGTTGACGGTGTCGGCGGGCGATATCACGCATTTGCGGCCGGCCAAGCCATAGAGTTTCCCATCGTGGGTTACCCGGATAACGTGCTCGCCGCCGACGAACAGGTGGTGCTGCACCGCCACCCGCACTGGAAGCGGCTGATCGGACCGGTGCTGTTGCTGATCATCAGCACGGCGGCGGCGGCGTTCGTTGCTGCGATCGTCGACAGGCAGAACTGGGGCACCGCCAAGACGGTCGTGCTGCTGGTGATCCTGGCCGTCTGGCTGTTGATCGTCGGCTGGCTGACCGTGTGGCCGTTCCTCAACTGGCTGACAACACATTTCGTCATCACCGACCGGCGGGTGATGTTCCGCCACGGCCTGCTCACCCGTCAGGGCATCGACATTCCGCTGGCGCGGATCAACAGCGTGGAGTTCCGGCACGGTCTGATCGACCGGATGCTGCGCACCGGCACGTTGATCGTCGAGTCGGCGTCACAGGATCCGCTGGAGTTTCACGCCATTCCGCAAGTGGAGCGGGTCCACTCGCTGCTGTATCACGAAGTCTTCGACACCCTCGGCGGCGAGGAGTCCGATAGTCGGTCCTCCGGCAGGCGTTGACGGCGGCGCCCGCGCCGCAGCGGCGTGACGTTGGAGGTATCCAGAGAGGCGCCCAGCGCGGTGCCCAGAGAGGCCTCGTGGGCCTCGCGTACGTCCTCCATTGCCTCCGCGATGCCGCCGCCGGTGAGCGTGGCCTCCAGCGCCTTGTCGGGGTTGCGGCCGAACTCCTGGGGGAACACCCAGCGCCGGAACGCCCAGAACCGGAACCCCATCTGCAGCAGGTTGCCGATGATGTATGCGGAGATGAAGTCGGCGATGTTCTCGGTTGTCAGCGACACATCCGGGACGCGTAGGTGCAGCACGTAACTGGAGACCCACAACGGCGCCATGCAAATCAGGACGCCCATGCCGCTGAAGGCGAAGAACAGCAGCGCTTCGTGGTGGCGCTCGCGGCCGCCGCGGTCGCGGAAACTCCACTCACGGTTGAGGATGTAGGACGCGATCACCGCGACGATGCCCGCGATGATCTTCGCCGTGACCGGCTTGGGCTCCAGCACCGTCAACTTGAGCGAGAAGAACACCGCGGAGTCGATGACGAAGGTCGTCCCGCCCACGATCGCGAACTTGATGAGTTCGTGATGCCGTTCGGCGAATGGCCGGATCGGGCGAGGCAGCCGCGCGATCGTGGCATCGGTGAAGGACACAACAGCGAAGTGTACGGAAACAACGGCAGGTGACGCGCACCCGCGCAGGTCAGGACCCGCAAAGCCATGACACCATGAACGCTGTGCCGAGGACCAGGACCACGCCCCCGTTGGTGACCATGATCGGCGGCGGGCAGCTGGCCAGGATGACGCACCAGGCCGCGATCGCGCTCGGCCAGACGCTGCGCGTGCTGGCCGCCCAACCCGACGATCCTGCGGCACAGGTCACACCCGACGTGGTGATCGGCGCGCACACCGACCTCGATGCGCTCCGCCGCGCCGCCGAGGGCGCCGACGCATTGACCTTCGACCATGAGCACGTGCCGACCGAGCTGCTCGAGAAGCTGGTCGCCGAGGGCGTGAACGTGGCCCCGCCGCCGGAGGCGCTGATCCACGCCCAGGACAAGTTGGTGATGCGGCGGCGGCTGGAGGCCATCGGAGCGCCGATTCCGCGGTATGCGGAGGTAACGGACGTCGCCGACCTGGACGCGTTCGCCGCCGGCGTCGGCGAACCGCTCGTCGTCAAGACCGCGCGCGGCGGCTACGACGGTCGCGGCGTGCTGTTGGCCCGCGACCTGGACGAGGCCCGTGATTTCGCGGGCCGGAATCTCGCCGAGGGCATCCCGGTGTTGGTCGAGGAGCGGGTTTCGATGCGGCGGGAGCTGGCCGCCCTGGTGGCTCGGTCGCCGTTCGGGCAGGGCGCGGCGTGGCCGGTGGTGGAGACGGTCCAGCGCGACGGCATCTGCGTGGAGGTGATCGCGCCGGCGCCCGGCCTGGACGGCGAGCTGGCCAGCGCGGCGGGGCAGCTGGCGCTTCGGCTGGCCGCCGAACTCGGCGTGGTCGGGGTGCTGGCGGTCGAGTTGTTCGAGACGGTCGACGGCGCGCTGATGGTCAACGAGCTGGCGATGCGACCGCACAACTCCGGTCACTGGACCATGGACGGCGCCAGGACCAGTCAGTTCGAGCAGCATCTGCGCGCGGTGCTGGACTATCCGCTCGGCGACACCGGTCCCGATCGCGCCGGTGACGGTGATGGCGAATGTTCTTGGCGGCGCGGAGAAACCCGCGATGGGCATGGACGAACGGCTGCACCATCTGTTCGGCCGAATCCCCGACGCCAAGGTGCACCTGTACGGCAAGGCGGAGCGCCCGGGTCGCAAGATCGGCCACGTGAACGTCCTCGGCGAAGCCGGCGGTTCGGCCGACGACGAGCAGTACGTGGCGAAGCTTCGTGAACGGGCCGTGCGGGCGGCACACTGGTTGTCGAACGCGCAGTGGACCGACGGATGGGACGGACATGGCTGACGCCAGGGTCGGGCTGATCATGGGCAGCGACAGCGACTGGCCGGTGATGGAAGAGGCCGCGCATGCGTTGGCGGAGTTCGACATTCCGTTCGAGGTCGGCGTGGTGTCGGCACACCGCACACCCGACCGCATGCTCGACTATGCGCGCACGGCGGCGGACCGGGGGATCGAGGTGATCATCGCCGGCGCGGGCGGTGCGGCCCACCTGCCCGGGATGGTCGCGTCGGCCACGGCGTTGCCGGTGATCGGCGTCCCGGTGCCGTTGGCCAAACTCGACGGCCTCGATTCGCTGCTGTCGATCGTGCAGATGCCCGCGGGGGTTCCGGTGGCGACGGTGTCGATCGGCGGGGCCCGTAACGCCGGGCTGCTGGCGGTGCGAATCCTGGGCGCATCGGATGCCCAACTGCGCAAGCGGGTCGAGGCATTTCAGGAGCAGCTCGGGGCCTCCGTGCTGGAGAAGGACGCCGCCCTGCGGGACCGGGTGCTGGGGTCCGAAGGTAAAGTTACTGGCGAGTAGCAAGGAGTTTCTGATGGCTGGTAACCCGGATTTCGACGTGTTCAAGCTGCCCGACGAGCACAACGAGCTGCGCGCGGTATTGCGTGATCTGTGCGAGAAGGAGATCGCGCCGCACGCCGCCGACGTCGACGAGAAACCGCGCTTCCCCGACGAGGCACTCAAGGCGCTCAACGACTCCGGGTTCTCCGCGGTGCACATCCCCGAGGAGTACGGCGGGCAGGGCGCCGACTCGGTCGCGACCTGCATCGTGATCGAGGAGGTGGCGCGGGTCTGTGCGACGTCGTCGTTGATCCCGGCGGTGAACAAGCTGGGCACGATGGGGCTGATCCTGGCCGGCTCGGACGAACTCAAGAAGCAGGTGCTTCCGACGCTCGCCTCCGGCGAGGCGATGGCGTCGTATGCGTTGTCGGAGCGCGAAGCCGGCAGCGACGCCGCAGCGATGCGCACCCGCGCCCGCCAGGACGGAGATTCCTGGATTCTCAACGGCACCAAGGCGTGGATCACCAACGGCGGCAAGTCAACCTGGTACACCGTGATGGCGTCGAGCGACCCGGACAAGGGCGCCAATGGCATCTCGGCGTTCATGGTGCACAAGGACGACGAAGGCTTCACCGTCGGAGCCAAGGAACGCAAGCTCGGCATCAAGGGCTCACCGACCACCGAGCTGCACTTCGAGAACTGCCGCATCCCGGGGGACCGGATCATCGGCGAGCCGGGCACCGGTTTCAAGACGGCGCTGCAAACGCTCGACCACACGCGTCCGACCATCGGCGCGCAGGCCGTCGGTATCGCGCAGGGCGCGCTCGACGCCGCGATCGCATACACCAAGGACCGCAAGCAGTTCGGCAAGCCGGTCAGCGACTTCCAGGGCGTGCAGTTCATGCTCGCCGACATGGCGATGAAGATCGAGGCCGCCCGGCTGATGGTCTACACCGCGGCCGCGCGCGCCGAGCGTGGCGAGCCGGCGCTCGGCTTCATCTCCTCGGCGTCGAAGTGCTACGCCTCCGATGTGGCCATGGAGGTCACCACCGACGCCGTGCAGCTGTTCGGCGGCGCCGGCTACACCCAGGACTTCCCGGTCGAGCGGATGATGCGCGACGCCAAGATCACCCAGATCTACGAGGGCACCAACCAGATTCAGCGCGTCGTGATGGCCCGCGCGCTGCTGAAGTAGCGCACTAGCCTTCGTAGAAGATCCAGGTGGCCATGCCGGTCTCCAGGTGATACGTGTTGTGGCAGTGGGTGATCCACTTCCCCGGGTTGTCGGTGTCGAAGTCCACTTCCACGGTCTGCTTGGGCGGCACCAGCACGGTGTCCTTCCGGGCGCGCGGGCCGCTGCGCCCACCACCTCGAATGTGTGCCCGTGCAGGTGAATCGGGTGGAACATCATCGACTCGTTGATCAGCCGGATCCGCACCCGCTCATCGGGTTTCACCGCGATGCCGTTGTTCGGCGGGTCGTAGAGCCTGCCGTTGATCGGCCACGTGTAGCCGTTCACCGGACCGCTCAGCCGCGCCTCGATCACATGGTCGGGAGTGCGCGCAGGCAGCGTCACCTCCGGAGTCGGCGACAGTGTCGCGGTGTCGAGCACCACCTCCTTGCGGACCGCGGCGACGAAATCGTCCACCTTCACCGCGCTCGGCGCGTTGTCGACCCGAAGGTTCAGCTGGGCATGCCCCTGCTTGCCCTCGGGCACGGCGACGACCGGAACCGACGCGTTGACGGTGACCGTGGCATCAACGCGCTCACCCATGCCGAGAATGACCGACCTCGCCTGAGCGGGCATCACCGGGTAACCGTCGGTGTGGGTGACGTTCAACAGGGTGTCCGGGCACGGCCACCCGAAACGCCGTGTCCGATCCGGCGTTGATGACACGCAGCCGGATGCGCTGTCCGGCACGGTAATCGCGCACCTCGGGGTCGGCAGGAACGCGGCCGTTGATGAGGAAATGCGGATAGGTGACGTCGCCGCCGTCTGCGCCGAGCGGAGTCGTCGGGCTCACCCCCGTCCCGCCGGGCGCCATCGGCTTCATCCCGGTCTTGCGCAGGTTCTCCAGGACCTGGTCCGGGTTGGTCCCGGTGCCGTCGATCCAATCGTCAAGCACCACAACCAATTCCTCGTCGTAGTCCGCTTTCTCGTTCGGATCCTCGATGATCAGCGGGCCGTACAGACCGCGGTCCAGCTGCGTCCCGACATGTGAGTGATACCAGTAGGTGCCCGCGTCGGGCACGACGAAGTCGTAGGTGAAGCTTCCTCCCGCGGGGATCGGCGACTGGGTCAACGGCGGAACGCCGTCCATGTCGTTGACGATCGCAAGCCCGTGCCAGTGAATGCTGGTGTCGGCAGGCAGTTTGTTCGACACCGCGGCGCGCAGCGTTTCACCCTTGCGGATGCGTATCTCGTTTCCCGGCACCCGGCTGTTGTAGGCCCACGTGCGCACCGAAACGCCACCGAGGTCGATATCGGTCTCGGCAGGCTCCAAGGCCAGATCGACGGCGGGCGCTGCGGGCGGCTCGGCGGTCCGCGAGGAGGAACAGCCCGCCGCGACCCCGGCCGCGGCCGTCAACATCAGGAACTGCCGCCGATCGATCATGGCTACAGCGTGGCACTCAACGCGCTATCCGCGGGTGGTTTTCTCCGTCTGGCGGCGCCGCTCGAGTGCGGACGATTCGGGATTGGCCACCTGCACCAGCGAGCCGCCCGCGACAAACACCGCCAAGAGGTTGTCGGTCAGTTCGTCGGCGGTGTCCCAGCGCGCGGTTGACAGCACCCGGTCCTCGGCGGTGAAACCCTGTGCGGTGGCGGAATCGGTAGCGGCGGAGAGGAGTTCGGCCACCGACCGACCGTCCAGCGCCGGGCCGGGATGGCGTTCGGGGCTGATCTGGTCGCCGTGCACGCGCACGGAGGTCGCGTAGTCCGTCACGCCGACCGGCAGGTCGGGAACGGGCTTGCCGAACGGATCCAACGACAGCACCGCGATCTCACCCGGCCCGACGGCGGCCTCGGCCTCGGCGAACCGGTCGGCGGTGCACAGGGCCACGTCGGCCTCGGCCGGGCCCAGCACGACCTCGGCCCCGATGTACCAGACCCCGAACAGCACCGCCGCGGTCTGCCAGTGGGCGGGCAGCAGCACCGCGACCCGGCTCTGCGGCCCGGCGCCCAGCTCGTCGCGAAGCAGGTTGGCGGTCTTGGCCGCCCAGTTGGCCAGCGTGACCGTCGACAGCTCGATCCGCTCGCCGGACGCGTCGTCGTAGTAGGTGATTCGCGGCCCGACCGGGTCCCGGCTGAGCAACGGGTCCAGCACCGCGGCGCTGAGGCGGTCACGTCAGTTGACGCACTCCGGATTGTCCGAGCCGGCGGTGATGATCGGCGACGGCGCGGGACCGTCCTCGGTGGATTCGGTCACCGCGGGGTCGGCGGTGGCCAACAGCGGGTCGGTGCCGTCCAGGCCGGAGCCGGGGCCGGTGTAGTCGTTACCCAGCACCACCCGGACCGTTCCGGGCTGCACGGACGGGTCGGCGACGATCGGCAGTCCGCCCAGCTCCTTGGAAACCGCCTGCGCGCCAAGGTCATCGGGCTTCGCGGCCAGCACCTGGCTGGTCGGCACGACACCCGCTTCATGGTTGCCGACCGGTCCCGGTGCGAAGCCGTCGTTTGTCAGTACTGCCGACACCGCGGCGGCAAGGCCGTTGATATCGGTGCCGTTCACCACCTCGGCGGCCGTCTTGCTCGGTGTGTACGCCAGTTCCTCGGTCTTGCCTTCGTCCTGCTCCTGCAGCAGGCCGGCGACCCACTCGTGCACCTTGTCGGAATCCACCCGCACCACGCTCTGCATGCCGTCGTCGCTCCAGCCGTTCTCCTCGAGCACCGGGATGGTGGCGAACGCGACGTTGCCCGCCGCCAGCTTCTGCAGCTGCTCGGCGAATTGCATGATGTCCCACCCGTCTGACAGCACGACCGAACGCTGCACCGCCTCCTGCAGCCGGTTCAGGGTGGCCGGGCTGGACAGCGTCTTGCCGGAAATCACCTCGTGCGCAAGGGAGGCCATCACCACCTGCTGACGCACCACCCGGTCCAGGTCGCCGCGGGGCAGGTCGTGCCGCTGCCGGACGAAGCTCAACGCCTGCGGACCGTCCAGCTTCTGCCAGCCCGCCGAGAAGTCGGCCCCCGAAAGGGGTTCGTACACATTCTCTTTCAGGCAGATGTTGACTCCGCCGAGTGCATCGGTGATGAGCGCGAAGCCGAGCAGGCCGATCTCGGCGTAGTGGTCGACGGTGACGCCGGTCAGGTTGGCGACGGTCTTGATCAGCGCCTCGCGGCCCGCTTCGGCCGCTTCGGTTTCGGCCACTGCGGGGTCGACGCCCTGGTCCTCGACCAACTTCTTCAACTTCTCGAGGTGGACGTCGCCGTACACCCCGTTGATCTTCATCTTCCCGATGCCGGGCGCTTCGACGTAGGAGTCGCGCGGGATGGAGATGGCGGTGGCGGACTTCCCGTTGTTGGGAATGCGCACCAGGATGATGGTGTCGGTGTTGGTCGCCTCGTCGTCACCGGCCCGCAGGGTGGCCAGTTCGTCCTGCGAGAGCGGGTTGCCGTGCGCGTCGGTCCGGCTGTCCATGCCGACCAGCAGGATGTCGATCGCGCCGTCCTCGCCGCCACCACCGAGCGCCTCGGAAAAGATGTGGTTGATCCCCGATTCGAACGAGCGAATCTTGCTCCACGCCACACCCGTCCCGATGACGATCGTCGCTGCCACCATGACAGCGATGATCCGGAACAGTCGGGAAGGCATCAGCCCAGGTTACTTGCGTTAGGGGCACAGACCCGGTAGCTCGCTTCCCGGCGTGCCAGACTCTGGTCGTGGCCTATCGAATCGTGATCACCGGCGCGGGCGGGCAGGTCGGGCGGTTTCTGGCGCAGGAGGCCGGCCGGCGGGGCCTCGACGTGCTGGCCCTGACCTCGGCGCAATGGGACATCACCGACGCCGCCGCGGCCGAGGGCTTCGTGCAGTCCGGCGATGTGGTGGTCAACTGCGCGGCCTTCACCGCCGTGGACGCAGCCGAGAGCGATGCGGAACGCGCGTACGCGGTCAACGCGCTCGGGCCGGGCATCATCGCGCGCGCGTGTGCGAAGGCAGGCGCGCGGATGATCCACATCTCGACCGACTACGTCTTCAGCGGCGCGTTCGACGGCACGCCACGTCCGTATGACATCGACGACGCCACCGGGCCGCTCAGCGTCTACGGGAAGACCAAGCTGGCCGGCGAGCGCGAGGTGCACGCCGCACTCCCGGACGGGCACGTGGTGCGCACGTCGTGGGTGTACACCGGCGTCGGGTCCGATTTCGTCGGCGTCATGCGCAGGCTGGCGGAAGGAGACGGGCCCGTCAACGTGGTCGTCGACCAGATCGGGTCGCCGACCTACGTCGCGGATTTGGTGGCGGCGCTGTTGCAGATCGCCGAGCGTCCGACGACGCCGCCCCTGCTGCATGTCGCCAACGAGGGCGCGGCGAGCCGATTCGAGCAGGCGCGTGCGGTGTTCGAGGGAGTCGGCGCGGACCCCGAACGGGTGCGACCGGTGGCCACCGAGGACGCGCCGCGGCCCGCGCCGCGCCCGCCGTATTCGGCGCTGTCCGGTCGCGCCGCGACGGCGGCGGGCCTGGCGCCGCTGCGGCCGTGGCGTGACGCACTGGCCGCGGCGCTGCGGTAACTGACGCGCCCGCTACCCTCGACGCCGTGAGTGACGAACTGTTCGTGGTGACGGTGACGTACTCACCGGGACCCCACCTCGGCCGGTTCCTGTCGACCCTGTCGCATGCCACCGAACGGCCGGTGACGGTGATCATGGCCGACAACGGTTCGACCGACGGCAGCCCCGAGGAGGCCGTCGAGCGATTCCCGAATACCCGGCTGCTGCGCACCGGCGCGAACCTGGGCTACGGAACCGCGGTGAACCGCGCGGTCGCCGAGCTTCGGAAGGACGCCGGGGAGTGCCGAACCCGGACCTCTTCGTCGTCGCCAACCCGGACGTCCAGTGGGGCCCCGGCAGCATCGACGCCCTGCTCGAGGCGGCAGGCCGCTGGCCGAGGGCCGCATCGCTGGGCCCGCTGATCCGCGACCCGGACGGTTCGGTGTACCCGTCGGCGCGGCACCTGCCCAGCCTGATCCGCGGCGGCATGCACGCGGTGATCGGTCCGCTGTGGCGGTCCAACCCGTGGACGGCCGCCTACCGGCAGGACCGACTCGCAGCCCAGCGAACGCCCGGTCGGCTGGCTGTCGGGATCGTGCCTGTTGCTGCGCAGCGCCGCTTTCGATGAGGTCGGTGGCTTCGACGAGCGCTACTTCATGTATATGGAGGACGTCGACCTGGGAGATCGGCTCGGCAAGGCCGGTTGGCAGAACGTCTACGTGCCGTCGGCGGAGGTGTTGCACGACAAGGGTCACTCGACCGGCAGAGACCCCGCCCGCAACTTGGCGGCGCACCACAGGAGCACCTACACTTTCCTGGCTGATCGGCACAACAAGCGGTGGCAGGCGCCTCTGCGGTGGACGATGAGAGGCGCGCTCGCGGCGCGCTCGCGACTGGTGGTGCGCAGCAGTCGACGCAAGGCGAAAGGACGGCACTAGCTTGGGGACTTCCGTCAACCCCGCGGCAGTGGACGCCGTCATCCTGGTCGGCGGGCAGGGCACCCGGCTGCGGCCGCTGACGCTGTCGGCGCCCAAGCCGATGCTGCCCACCGCCGGGCTGCCGTTCCTGACCCATCTGCTGTCCCGGATCGCCGCGACCGGGATCGAGCACGTCGTGCTCGGCACCTCCTACAAGCCGGGCGTCTTCGAGTCGGAGTTCGGCGACGGCTCCAAGCTGGGCCTGCAGATCGAGTACGTCGTCGAGGACGAGCCGCTGGGCACCGGCGGCGGGATCGCCAACGTCGCATCGAAGCTGCGGCACGACACCGCGCTGGTCTTCAACGGCGACGTGCTGTCGGGCGCCGACCTCGGCGCCCTGCTGGCGACACATCGGGACAACGACGCCGACGTGACGCTTCACCTGGTCAGGGTCGGCGACCCCCGCGCGTTCGGCTGCGTGCCCACCGACGCCGACGGTGTGGTGACCGCCTTCCTGGAGAAGACCGAGGATCCGCCCACCGACCAGATCAACGCGGGCTGTTACGTGTTCAAGCGCGAGGTGATCGACCGGCTGCCGAAGGGCCGGGCGCTGTCGGTGGAGCGCGAGGTGTTCCCGCAGCTGCTGGCCGACGGTCTCAAGGTGTGCGGCTACGTGGACGCGAGTTACTGGCGCGACATGGGCACACCGGAGGACTTCGTCCGCGGCTCGGCCGACCTGGTTCGCGGCATCGCGCCCTCGCCTGCCCTGCACGGGCATCGGGGTGAGTCTCTGGTGCACGACGGCGCCGCGGTGGCACCCGGTGCGCTGCTGATCGGCGGCACCGTTGTCGGCCGGGGCGCCGAGATCGGCCCCGGCACCCGGCTGGACGGTGCGGTCATCTTCGACGGGGTGCGCGTCGAGGCGGGTTCGGTGATCGAACGGTCGATCATCGGCTTCGGTGCCCGCATCGGCCCACGCGCCCTGATCCGCGACGGCGTGATCGGCGACGGCGCGGACATCGGTGCGCGCTGTGAGCTGTTGCGCGGTGCCCGGGTGTGGCCCGGGGTGGCGATTCCCGACGGCGGCATCCGCTACTCCACCGACGTCTGACGCCTGGCGCCCGCGAAACAGCGTTCCCGGCTGTCAATCTCGCACGGATATCGCGACCTGGAATGCTATTTCGCGGTTGGTCTCCGTCTCGCCGCCTCGGCGAGCTGGGCCAGCCCGAAGTCGGTGTCTTCCGGAAGCGCGTCGAGCGGCCACCAGCGCAAGTCCAATGATTCTTCGCTGCAGGCGATTTCGGCGTTCGGTGGAGCATGGCCGATGAACTGCAGGTCGAGATGACGGGTCGGCACACCCAGCGAGCAGGTAACCGGATGCACATGCAGGGCGGCCATGTTCGGGTCCATCAGTAGGCCGGCGATGCCCGACTCCTCGGATGCCTCGCGATGCGCGGCGGCGACGATGTCGGCGTCGCCGTCCTCGCAGTGCCCACCGAGCTGCAGCCAGCGACCGAACCGGGGATGCAGTGTCAGCAGGGCATGCGTTCCGGTGTGGTCGAGCACCAGCGCGGACGCCGTGATATGCCCAGGAACACACTCCCTCTTGCACGCGTCCTCGCGGCCGACCACGAACGCCAGCACCGCGTGCCGCAGCGTGTCCTGCGCGGGGTCGGGCGCCTGCCAGACGGTCAGCGCCTCGACCGTGGATTCGCGCAGGCTCATTTGCGTACCAGCAGGCCGTCGGTCGGCGCCGGTTCGCGGGGACCGGCCGGCTCGGCCGGGTACCCGATGGCGATCGCGCCCAACGGTTCCCAGTCATCGGGCAGGTCCAGCTCGGCCCGGACCAGGTCGGCAGCGAAGATCGTGGAGCCGATCCAGCAGCTGCCGACCCCACGCACGGCCAGCGCGACAAGCAGCGCCTGAACGGCCGCGCCGACCGCGACGGTGAACATGGTGTGTTCGGCGGCCGTTCTGGCTTCGTCGGGGTAGCTGTGGGCACCGTCGGGAACCAGGAACGGGATCACCAGTTCGGGTGCGTCGTAGAGGATTTGGCCGCGGCCGACCCGGCGTTCGACGGCATCGGGGGTCTTACCGTCACCGGTGAGGTCGGACCGCCACCGGTCCTTCATCTCGTCCAGCAGCCGGATCCTGGCTGCGGTGTCGGCCATCCACACGAACCGCACCGGCCGGGTGTGGTGCGGTGCGGGCGCCGTGAGCGCCTCTGAAACGGCGGCTTCGACGATCTCCGGCGCAACCGGCTCCTCGCTGAACCGCCGAACCGACCGGCGCAACAGTTGCGCTTGGCTCAGTCCCTTTTCAAGCCCGAGCGCCAGTGCCTCCTCGGTGCCCAACCAGAACAGGTCTTCCTCGCCCGGCCGCAGCAACGTGCGGGCGTTGGATCCGTTGTCCCGCAGCGCCAGTCCGCGTACCACGGCGACCGGGATGCCGGTCAGCTTGCCCTTCACCAGATCGGCGGCTGCGGCGATCTCGTCGGCGACCGCGACCTCGGTGACGACGAGCTCGTTGCCGTGCGCATCGTGCGCTCCGGCGTAGCCGTGCAACACGGTGAGCCCGGCCGCACCAATGGCGGCGTCGATTTGGCCGTTGCGCCAGGCCCGCCCCATGGTGTCGGTGACGACCACGCCCACGGTCACGCCGAGTCGCTCTCGCAGGCCGGTGCGCAGCGCAGCGGCGCTGCGGTCGGGGTCGACCGGAAGCAGGGCCAGCTCGGCGGCGCCGACGTTGGAGCCGTCCACCCCCGCGGCGGCCTGCACCAGGCCGAGATTGTTCTCGGTGATCAGGGTGCGCCCCTTGCGTGCCAGCACCCGGACGGCTTCTTCGTCGATCAGCCTGCGCCGCAGCGCATCCCGTTCCTCCGGGTCCTCCGGCGCGGGCACAATGCGGCCCTCGCACTTGGACAGCACCTTGCTGGTGACGACCACGACGTCGTCGTCGCGCAGCCACGGCGCGGCGGCCGCCAGTGCGGCAGCGAGGTCGTCGCCCGGCCTGAACTCCGGCAGGCCGGTCACCGGAAGCAGTTCGATCGCGGCGCCTGAGCCGTGGTCGGTCACGGCTTGACCCCCGCCAGGTCGAGTCCGGCACGCACCATCTCGGCCGTCGCCGCCGGGTCTTTCATCAGCAGGGGGACCGACCGCACGTCGACGCCCGCGATCTCGGCGCGGTCGCCCTCGTGCACCAGCCAGCCGTCCAGGATGCCGACGCCCGAGCGTGGCCCGTAATACCCGCCGACCGCCTCCGACGTGCTGGCCACTCCGATCACCGAGAGGCACTCGTCTGCCATGCCGCGCAACGGCTTCCCCGCGACGATGGGGGAGTAGCCGATCACCCGCGCGGCGGTCGATCGCAGCGCGCCACGGATGCCGGGGATCGCCAGGATGGCGCCGATGCTGACGACGGGGTTTGACGGCGCCAGCAGCACCACGTCCGCCGATGCGATGGCGTCGGTGACCCCGGGGCCCGCCGTGGCCGCCTCGGCCCCGACGAACGCGAAGCTGTGCGTCGGTACCTGCGCCCGGTAGCGCACCCACCACTCCTGAAAATGAATCGCCCGCCGTTCGCCTGCCCCGTCGCCGGGGCCGGGATCGGTTATCACGACGTGGGTTTCGCTGCGGTCGTCGCTGGCGGGCAGCAGCCGCGCGCCGGGGGCCCAGCGCTTGCACAACGCCTCGGTCACCTCGGAGAGCGGATAGCCGGCCCGCAGCATCTGGCTGCGGACCAGATGTGTGGCCAGGTCACGGTCACCGAGGCCGAACCAATCCGGCTGCACACCGTAGGCGGCGAGTTCCTCCTTGGCGTGCCAGGTTTCGTCGCGATGGCCCCAGCCGCGGTCAGGGTCGATGCCGCCGCCAAGGGTGTACATGCAGGTGTCGAGGTCTGGGCAGATGCGGACGCCGTACATCCAGGCGTCGTCGCCGACGTTGACGACTGCCGATAGCGAATGATCTTGTGATTCCCCGCCAGCGAACTGGCCGAGGCCGAGCAGGTGCTGCACGCCCAACAGGAATCGCGCACCGCCGACTCCGCCGACCAGAACGGTGACCTTCACACCGACCGAGACTAGGCGTTCGGTCACGAAGAGGTCTCGGCAGCCAGGCGATATGAGGCTGTGACAGACACGCCGGAGCAGCGACGCGCCGAAATGAGATAACGAGATGGTATGAAAATCTGTTCTAGCGCTTGACCCCGGCAGCTAACAAGTGTGTAATCACACCAGTGTCATTTTTCGGTTGGCCGGCCGGTTCCGGTGTCGCAGACCGAGATTCGATCACTTGTTCGAATTGAGATGGCCGCACAGCACCACCGTGGGGCTCCATAGCGGATCAGCGAGACCAGGTGAGGAGGCGGAACATGTCTTTTGAGCAGGCCGATTTCGACCGTCACGCCCGATTCGACAATCGGGTGCTCGGCTCAGTAGGCAATATCCCGCACACCAATACCGGACCGGCGCCAATTGGATCTTTAAACCGTCCCCAATTGAGTTTGGTTCCGGATCGACCAGAACTCCAAGCAGTTGCGCCGGCGACAACTCCGGAAACCATCGACGACCAATGGCAGGAGCGCGCGCTGTGCGCGCAGACCGACCCGGAGGCGTTCTTCCCCGAAAAGGGCGGTTCGACCCGGGAGGCCAAGCGCATCTGCCTTGGCTGCGAGGTTCGCGACGCCTGCCTGGACTACGCGCTGGCACACGACGAACGCTTCGGCATCTGGGGCGGTCTCTCCGAGCGGGAGCGTCGCCGCCTGAAGCGCGGCATCATCTGACTGCGCGCACTTACTCGTCGTCGATCGAAGGGTCGATGACAGAGGGTTCGACGCCCAGATAGGTGGCCACCTGCGCCACCAGAACCTCATGCAACAGGTCGGCGAGTTCGATGGTGTCCTTCGCCCGTCGCTCGATCGGCTTGCGGAACAACACGATTCGCGCGCGGGTGGAATTCCCGCGGACATCAACGCCTGCCGGAATCAGCCGGGCCAGCGCGATCGGTCCGTCGGCCACCACCTCCGGCGGCCACTGCACACTGTCCGGGTCTTTCGGCGACATCCGCGGAATCTCGTCGACGGCGACGTCGAGCGCAGACACCCGGTCCTGCCATCGCCGTTCGATCGGCTCATATGCCTCCAGCACCGCCATGTCGAACCGCTCGGCGCGGCTGCGCCACCCCGGCACGGTGGGGGGAAGCAGCGGCCCACGAATGTCGCGGCCGTGGCGTGATCCCCGGAGATTCCGCTCGGGCACGGGAGAAGGGTAACGGTTGGAGATCGGCCCGCCGACGGCTGCGTGTCCGACGCCTTTGCGGGTTTATCCCGCGATAGCCTCTCGTTCGTGAATGTTCCCCGTCGCTGCTGCCGGCCCGGGTGCCCCCACTATGCGGTCGCGACGCTGACGTTCGTCTACTCCGATTCAACGGCGGTGGTGGGGCCGCTGGCCACGGTTCCGGAGCCGCACTCCTGGGATCTCTGCGTCAGCCACGCGGGCCGGATCACCGCACCCCGCGGGTGGGAGCTGGTCCGGCATGCCGGGCCGTTGCCATCGCACCCGGACGAGGACGACCTGATCGCCCTCGCCGAGGCGGTGCGCGAGGGTCGTGATGTCCCGATGGGTGGGATCGCGGCGGGCTTCACCGACCCCGTCACCGGTGCCTACGGCGGCGCGCTGATGGCGCCGCCCGCACGTCGGACCGAGGCAGGCGGCCGCAAGCGTGGCCACCTGCGGGTGTTACCCGACCCGTCTGATTAGCCGTCGGCGGACGGATAGGCTGGCGCCAAGCAGTCAGCTTTGCAAGGAGATCTATGTCCCGGCCCGCCGCGGCAGTCCACCGCGTCATCAAGGCGTACGACGTGCGCGGCCTGGTCGGTGAGGAACTCGACGAGCAGTTCGTCGCCGACGTCGGCGCAGCGTTCGCGCGGCTGATGCGCGACGAGGGCCGAAGCGGCGCCGACAAAGTCGTGATCGGTCACGACATGCGGTCCAGTTCGCCGTCGCTGGCGGCCGCCTTCGCCGACGGTGTGGTGTCCCAGGGCCTCGACGTCGTCCGGATCGGACTTGCCTCAACCGATCAGCTGTATTTCGCCTCCGGGCTGCTGGACTGCCCCGGCGCGATGTTCACTGCCAGCCACAACCCGGCGGCCTACAACGGCATCAAGCTGTGCCGCGCGGGCGCCAAGCCCGTCGGCAAGGACACCGGGCTGTCCGCGATCAGCGACGAAGTGATCGCGGGCGTGCCCGGATACGACGGTCCGGTTGGCAAGACGGTCGACCGCGACGTGCTGGCCGACTACGGCGAATTCCTGCGCTCGCTGGTCGATTTGACGGACCTGCGCCCGCTGCGGGTCGCCATCGACGCCGGAAACGGGATGGCCGGTCACACCGCACCCGCGGTGCTGGAACCGATTCCGTCGGTCACGGTGCTGCCGCTGTACTTCGAACTCGACGGCGACTTTCCGAACCACGAGGCCAACCCGCTGGACCCGGCGAACCTCGTCGACCTGCAGGCACACGTGGTCGCGACGGGCGCCGACATCGGGCTGGCCTTCGACGGCGATGCCGACCGGTGTTTTGTGGTGGACGAATTGGGGCATCCGGTATCGCCGTCAGCGGTGACCGCCCTGGTCGCTGCGCGCGAGTTGAGCAGGGAGATCGGCGCCACGGTGATCCACAACTTGATCACCTCACGAGCTGTGCCCGAACTGGTCGTCGAGCGGGGTGGCACGCCCGTGAGGTCCCGCGTCGGCCACTCCTACATCAAGGCGCTGATGGCCGAAACCGGCGCGATCTTCGGCGGCGAGCACTCCGCGCACTACTACTTCCGCGACTTCTGGGGCGCGGACTCGGGGATGCTGGCCGCCCTGCACGTGCTGTGCGCGCTCGGCGAGCAGCGGCGGCCGCTGTCGGAGCTGATGGCCGACTATCAGCGCTACGAATCCTCCGGCGAGATCAACTACACCGTCGGCGATTCGGCGACGTGCGTGGAGGCGGTGCTGAAGTCGTTCGGCACCCGCATCCACTCCATCGACCATCTCGACGGGGTCACCGTCGACCTGGGCAACGGGAGCTGGTTCAACCTTCGAACCTCCAACACCGAGCCGCTGCTGCGATTGAACGTCGAGGGCCGGACCGCCGAGGACGTCGACGCAGTGGTCGAGCGGGTCGCCGCCGAGATCGCCTCGCACACAGGGGGATTGACATGAGCGCCCCACACGCCACGATCGACTTCGACGACGTCGACAGCCTGCTCGCCGCCGACCGGGGTGGGCTGCTGCGCGCAGCCTCGATGGCCGGCGCACAGGTGCGAGCCACCGCCGCGGCCCTCGAGGAGGGCGTTCTTGAATCGGTCGCCGCCGACGACCCGCCGCGCACGGTGATCTGGGTCGCCGGGCGGGGCAATGCCGAGACGGCGGGGTCGATTCTCGCCGCGGCGTTGGGCGGCTCGGCCGCCGCGCCGATCGTCGTCGGCGCCGAAGCACCGCCGTGGATCGGCGCGCTGGACGTGTTGGTCGTCGCCGGTGACGATCCCGGGGACCCGGCGCTGGTCGACGCGGCGGCAACCGCGGTGCGCCGCGGCGCCAGGGTTGTCGTCGTCGCACCGTATGAAGGACCGTTGCGCGACGTCACCGCCGGCCGCGCAGCCGTGCTGGAGCCGCGGGTGCGGGTTCGCGACGACTTCGGCCTTGCCCGCTATCTGGCCGCCGGTCTGGCCGTCCTGCATGTGGTGGATCCGGGTCTGCGAATGGATCTCGCGGCGCTCGCCGACGAACTGGACGCCGAGGCGCTGCGCAACAGCGCCGCGCGCGAACTCTTCACCAACCCGGCCAAGACGCTGGCCGACCGGATGTCCGGGCGCACGGTGCTACTGGCCGGTGACAGCGCCGCGACGCTGGCGTTGGCACGCCACGGCGGCGCGATCATGCTGCGGATCGCTCACCAGGCGGTCGGCGCGGTCGGCCTGTCCGATGCCATCGTCGCGCTGCGCACAGGGCTGGGCGGCCAGTCCGAAGCCGATCGCGACGCCGCCGTGTTCCACGACGACGAGATCGATGGGCCGCTGCCCGATCGGGTTCGCACCTTTGTGCTGACGCTGGATGCCGAACGTGCGGTGGTGGCCGCGCGGGTGGCCGGGCTCGACGATGTCGACATCGTCGGGGCCGAGGACGTTCCCGACATCCCCGAGTCGCCGGTGCGGTCCGGGCGTCCCGAACAGCAACTGGCGATGTTGGCCGTCCGGTTGGAGATGGCGGCCACCTACCTGCGACTGGTTCGAGGATAGGCGAGTGAACCTGCTACGTGGCGCGGTGCGGACCTATGCGTGGGGTTCGCGGACCGCTATTGCCGAGTTCACCGGAAGGCCAAGCCCCACAGCGCATCCCGAGGCAGAGCTGTGGTTCGGTGCGCACCCGGGCGACCCGGCGTGGCTGGAGACGGACACCGGCGAGCACTCGCTGCTGCAGACCGTGCGCGATGATCCCGAGGGCCAGTTGGGCGCCGCGGTGCGCAGCCGCTTCGGCGACACGCTGCCGTTCTTGATGAAGGTGCTGGCGGCCGACGAGCCGCTGTCCCTGCAGGCACACCCGAGCGCCGAGCAGGCCGCCGAGGGCTTCGCACGTGAGGACCGGCTCGGCATTCCGGTGTCCTCGCCGATACGCAACTACCGCGACCGCAGCCACAAGCCGGAGCTGTTGGTGGCGCTGCAGCGGTTCGAGGTGCTCGCCGGATTCCGGCCCGCCCCGAAGACCGTCGAGTTGATGCGCGCGCTCTCGGTTACCGACCTCGACCCGTTCGTCGGACTGCTGACCGGCCAGCCGGACGCCGACGGTCTGCGCGCGCTGTTCACCACGTGGATCACCGCGCCGCAGCCGGATCTCGATGTGCTGGTGCCCGCGGTGATCGACGGCGCTATCCACTATGTCCGTTCGGGGGAAAAGGAATTCGCAGCCGAAGCCAGGACCGTGCTCGAACTCGGCGAGCGTTACCCCGGTGACGCGGGCGTGCTGGCCGCCCTGCTGTTGAACCGGTTGAGCCTTCGGCCCGGCGAGGGGATCTACCTGCCCGCGGGCAATCTGCACACCTACCTGCACGGCGTCGGTATCGAGGTGATGGCCAACTCCGACAACGTGCTGCGCGGTGGCCTGACCCCGAAACACGTTGACGTGCCGGAGTTGTTGCGGGTGCTCGATTTCACGCCGGCCAGCGAGTCGGCGCTTCGCCCCGAAACATCCGAGGACGGAATCGAACTCGTCTATGACACCCCGGCGCCGGAGTTCTCGACGTCGGTTCTGGGCCTCGACGGTGACCTGCTCGGCCACGAGGTGGACGCACCGTCTCGCCATGACGGGCCCCAGATCCTTTTGTGCACAGAGGGTTCGGCGGTGGTGCACGCCAAATCCGGCACGGTGGCTTTGGAGCGGGGCGCGGCGGCGTGGGTGTCGGCCGACGACGGACCGATCCGGCTGGTTGCCCAGCGGCCGACGAAGCTGTTCCGCGCAACCGTGGGGATCTAGACGTCGGCCGAGGGCAGGCAGCTCATCTACTTGGCGCCCGATCTCGATCGGGCGAAGGT
>CAVUPN010000019.1:0-332025 GCA_963743225.1 uncultured Actinomycetota bacterium
TCACGTTAGCATGGGGGATGTGACGCACACAACACTCCGCCCGGATACCCACATGCGGGCCGCCGTCCTCGTCGAGCCAGGTCGAATCGAGATGGAGCAGCGCCCCGTCCCGACGCCGGGGCCGGGAGACGTGCTGATCCGGGTCTCGTCGGTCGGCGTCTGCGGGTCCGATACGCACTATTACCGCCACGGCCGGATCGGCGGCTTCGTCGTCGACGCCCCGTTGGTGCTCGGCCACGAAGCGGCAGGGACGATCGTCGGCGTCGGCGACTCGGTCGACCCCTCTCGCATCGGTCAGCGCGTATCGATCGAACCTCAGCGCCCCGACCCGGATAGTTTGGAAACCCGCCGCGGGGATTACAACCTCTGCCCGCACATGCGGTTCTTCGGCACCCCGCCAGTGGACGGGGCACTCTGCGATTACGTCACCATCGGTGCGGCATTCGCACACCCCGTGCCGGACACCGTTTCCGATGACGCCGCCGCGCTGTGCGAACCGCTGTCGGTCGGCATCGCGGCGGTTCGCAAAGCCGGCATCGGCGGAGGGTCGCGCGTGCTCGTCGCCGGTGCAGGACCTATCGGCATCGTGGTGGTTCAGCTCGCACGCGCCTACGGCGCAACCGAAATCGCCGTGTCCGACCCGGATGAGTCGCGACGCAAGCAGGCGAGGACGTCGGGGGCAACCGCGGCGCTCGACCCCGCGGTCGACGAGCCGGGTTCCGGTTTCGACGCGTTCATCGATGCGTCCGGTGCGCCCGCCGCGGTGACCGCCGGCGTCCGCGCGCTTCGTCCCGCCGGGACGGTGGTGCTGGTCGGCTCGGGAGCCGAATCGATGGAACTGCCAACCCAGCTGATCCAGAATCGCGAACTCGTGTTGACCGGCGTGTTCCGCTATGCCAACACCTGGCCGGAGGCGATCGCGCTCGTCGAATCGGGCCGCGTCGATTTGGACGCCATGGTGACTGGGCGGTTCCCGCTCGAGAAGGCCGCAGAGGCACTGGACTCCGACCGCACTCCGGGTAGCGTCAAGACGGTGGTGGCCGTGTCATGAAGCTGAACAAGTCGACGTTGGCGCAGATCCCGGTCAGTAAGCCGACCTACGATCGCGATGAAATCGGTATCGGCATCGTGCATTTCGGGGTCGGCGGCTTTCACCGGGCACACCAAGCCATGTACATCGACCGCCTGCTGGAGAAGGGGGTGGCCAGCGAGTGGGGCATCTGCGGGGTCGGCGTCATGCCGGCCGACCGCAAGATGAAGGAGGTCCTCGATGCCCAGGACGGCTTGTACACGCTGGTGCTGGAGAACCCCGACGGCAGCCGCGACGCGCGGGTGATCGGGTCGATCGTCGACTACCGCTACGCCCCCGACGACCCCGAGGCCGTGATCGAGCTGCTCGCCGCGCCGACCACCCACATCGTCTCGCTGACGATCACCGAAGGCGGCTACAACGACGAGAACATCAACCCCGACGACGTCAGCGTGTTCGGCTTGGTGGCCGAGGCCCTCGCGCGCCGGCGCGACCGCGGGATCGCCTCGCCGACAATCGTTTCGTGCGACAACATCGAGGGCAACGGCGACGTCGCGCGGGAGGCGTTCACAAGCTATGCCGAACGCCTGCACCCCGGCCTGGCCGAGTGGATCAGCACCAACACCCGCTTCCCCAATTCAATGGTCGACCGCATCACGCCGGCCACCACCCCCGAGGTGATCGCGGGGGTGAAGGACGATTTCGGCGTGGAGGACCAGTGGCCGGTGGTGGCCGAGCCGTTCACCTCTTGGGTGCTCGAGGACGATTTCTCCGACGGCAGGCCACCGCTGGAGGACGTCGACGTGCTGCTGGTCGACGACGTCACGCCGTATGAACTGATGAAGCTGCGGCTGCTCAACGCCAGCCACCAAAGCCTGTGCTACTTCGCGTATCTCAGCGGCTACCGGCTGGTGCACGACGCCGCGGGCGACCCGCTGTTCGCCGAATTCCTGATGCGGTACATGGACACCGAAGGGACGCCGACGCTGCTGCCGGTCCCCGGAATCGACCTGCCCGACTACAAGCGCACACTGATCGAGAGGTTCGCCAACCCCGGCGTCCGTGACACCATCACCCGGCTTTGCTTCGGCTCATCGGACCGCATACCCAAGTGGCTACTTCCCGTTGTCCGTGCGAACCTGGCCTCCGACGGCCCGGTCCGGCTGTCCGCGGCGACGGTGGCCAGCTGGGCGCGCTACGCCGAGGGCGTCGACGAGCAGGGCGATCCCATCGACGTCCAGGACCAGCTGGCCGACACACTGGTACCGCTGGCCCGCTCACAACGCGACAATCCGACCGCGTTCATCGAAAACACCGCGGTGTTCGGGGATCTCGCGTCCTCTCCCCGCTTCGCCGAGGCGTACCTGTGGGCCCTGGAATCGCTGCACCGCGACGGCGCGAGGGCGACGTTGGAGACCCTGATGCGAAAGGAGTCGACATGAGTCCCGAACGCGCGCTGGTCATCGGCGAGGCACTGATCGACATGGTCGAGCGGGATGGCCAGATCATCGGCGAACACGTCGGCGGCAGCCCACTCAATGTCGCGGTCGGCCTGGCGCGACTCGGCCGTGCGCGTCGACTTCCTCACCCACATCGGCGACGATGCCCGCGGTCGGCGCATTACCGAGTACGTCAAGAAGTCTGGCGCGCAGCTGGTTTCGGGAAGTCACACAGCGGATCACACCCCGACCGCGCTGGCGACGCTGGACGAGAGCGGATCGGCGCAGTACGTGTTCGACATCGACTGGCAACTGGCCGGCACAACGGAGGTGGCTCCGCCGCTGGTGGCACACACCGGATCCATCGCAGCGGTGCTCGAACCCGGCTGCCGCGCTACCGCGGCGCTGCTGGATGCCTACCACCTTTCGGCCACGATCACATTCGACCCGAATGTGCGACCGGCTCTGATCGAGGACGAAGAGCAGGCGCGCAGCCGCATCGACCGTCTTGTCGAGCGATGCGACGTCGTCAAGGCCAGCGATGAGGACCTGCACTGGATCGATCCGAACCGCACGGCTGAGCAGGTGGCGCAGACCTGGCTGGGTTTGGGCCCGTCGATCGTCGCAGTGACGATGGGAGAGCGCGGAGCGTTCGCGATGTGCGCGGCCGGAGTGGCCCGCGTGCAGGCCCGGCCGGTGGAGGTGGTGGACACCGTTGGAGCGGGTGACGCGTTCATGACGGGCCTGATCGACGCGCTGTGGTCGTCGGGTCTGCTCGGCGCCGACCGCCGCCGGGATCTGCGCCGCATCGGCGTGGACGCGCTGAACAGGTGTGCTGCAGACCGCAGCACTGTCGTCGGCGCTGACGGTCGCCCGCGCCGGGGCAGACCTTCCGGATCGGGCCACCCGCGACGCCGCGGCCGACGGCGCGGTCAAGCCGCTGATCCAACCCAGCTGAGCGCTTGGGCCATACTGGGCTTATGCGCTCCATCTGGAAGGGCTCGATCTCGTTCGGACTGGTCAACGTCCCCGTCAAGGTCTACAGCGCTACCGAAGACCACGATTTGAAGTTCCACCAGGTCCACGCGAAGGACAACGGCCGCATCCGCTACAAGCGGGTGTGTGAGGTATGCGGCGAAGTCGTGGAGTACCGCGACATCGCCCGCGCCTTCGAATCCGACGACGGGCACATGGTGGTGATCACCGACGACGACATCTCGACGCTGCCGGAGGAACGCAGCCGCGAGATCGAGGTGCTGGAGTTCGTTCCGGCCAGCGATCTCGACCCGTTGATGTACGACCGCAGTTACTACCTGGAGCCCGACGGGAAGTCGACGAAGTCCTACGTATTGCTGGCCAAGACACTGATGGAGACCGACAGGGTCGCGATCGTGCATTTCGCGTTGCGCAACAAGACCCGGCTTGCGGCGTTGCGGGTCAAGGACTTCAGCAAGCGTGACGTGATGGTCATCCACACGCTGCTGTGGCCCGACGAGATCCGGGATCCCGACTTCCCGACGCTGGACACCAAGGTTCAGGTCAAACCCGCCGAGCTCAAGATGGCCGGCCAGGTCGTGGAGTCGATGACCGACGACTTCCACCCTGAGCGCTACGAGGACACCTACCAGGAAGAGCTCAAGGAGCTGGTGGAGGCGAAACTCGAAGGCGGAGAGGCGTTTACCACCGAAGAGCAGAAGCCGAAAGAGCTGGATGAGACCGAGGACGTCTCCGACCTGCTGGCCAAACTCGAAGCCAGCGTGAAGGCCCGGCGTGGCGGCGGCGGTGCATCAGGTGACGGCAAGGCGGCGAGGAAGGCACCGGCTAAGAAAGCCGCGGCGAAGAAGGCACCCGCCAAGAAATCACCCGCGAAGAAGGCCGCCAAGAAGGCACCCGCGAAGAAGGCTGCGGCCAAGAAGTAGGCCGTCGACTTCTGCATCCGGGTCGCGATCGGGGCCGAACAACAGCCCTCACGCAGAACTCGATGCCCACTAGAACGTGTTTCAGAAATGTGGCATGTTGCATGCGCGGCCTTGTTACGGTGTCGCCCGGCGAGGGAAGTGAGGCTGACGTGATACTCGATCGATTTCGACTGGACGACCAGGTCGCTGTGGTGACCGGAGCCGGTCGCGGGCTGGGCGCCGCGATGGCGCTGGCCTTCGCCGAAGCCGGTGCGGACGTGGTTATCGCGTCGCGCACGCAGTCCCAACTCGACGAAGTCGCCGAGCAGATCAACGGCGTTGGGCGTCGCGCCCACATCGTGGCCGCCGACCTGGCGCACCCCGAGGACACGGCCAAGCTGGCCGCCGCGGCCGTCGAGGCATTCGGCAAACTAGACATCGTCGTCAACAACGTCGGCGGAACGATGCCGAACACCCTGCTGACAACGTCGGCCAAGGATCTGAAGGACGCGTTCACGTTCAACGTCGCAACCGCCCACGCGTTGACCAGCGCGGCGGTGCCGCTGATGCTCGAACACTCCGGCGGCGGCAGCATCATCAACATCACCTCGACCATGGGGCGGTTGGCCGGTCGCGGGTTCGCCGCCTACGGCACCGCCAAGGCCGCACTCGCTCACTACACCCGGCTGGCCGCACTCGACCTGTGCCCCAAGATCCGCGTCAACGCGATCGCACCCGGCTCGATCGTCACCTCCGCACTCGAAGTGGTCGCCTCCAACGACGAATTACGCGAGCCGATGGAGAAGGTGACTCCGATGCGACGACTCGGCGATCCGCTCGACATCGCCGCTGCCGCTGTGTATCTCGCGTCGCCCGCAGGAAGTTTCCTGACCGGCAAGACGCTCGAGGTCGACGGCGGCCTTACCTACCCCAACCTCGACCTGCCCATCCCGGATCTGTGAGGAGACACCCATGGCCATTCGCGTCGCGCAGATCGGTACCGGCAACGTCGGTAAACCTGCACTGACTCAGCTGATCAATGACCCACGCTTCGAGCTGACCGCCGTGTGGGTCTCGTCGGAGGCCAAGGCCGGCAAGGACGCGGCAGAGCTTGCCGGACTGGACAATTCGACCGGCATCACCGCGACCACCGACCTGGACGCCGTCCTGGCTACCGATCCCGAGTGCGCCGTCTACACCGCGATGGCCGACAATCGTCTTCCCGAGGCGCTCGAGGACTACCGGCGCATCCTGTCCGCCGGCGTCAACGCCGTCGGAAGCAGCGCCGTGTTCTTCCAGTATCCGTGGCACGTCCTTCCCGAGGAGTTGCTGAAGCCAATCGAGGACGCTGCGGCGGCCGGCAAGTCGAGCCTGTTCGTCGGCGGCATCGATCCCGGATTCGCCAACGACCTACTGCCCCTTGCCCTTGCGGGAACGTGCCAGAGCATCCAGCAGATCCGCTGCATGGAGATCATCAACTACGACACCTACGACAGCGCGGCCGTGATGTTCGACGTGATGGGCTTCGGCAAGCCACTCGACGAGATTCCGATGCTGCTGCAACCCGGTGTGCTGAGCCTGGCGTGGGGTTCGGTAGTCCGCCAGCTCGCCGCGGGTCTTGGCATCTCGCTGGACGAGGTGAACGGAGACCTACGTTCGCGAGCCGGCACCAGAAGACTTCGACATCGCGTCCGGGCACATAACAAAGGGCAGCGCCGCAGCACTGCGTTTCGAGGTGCGGGGCATGCTCGACGGCAAGCCCGCCGTCGTGCTCGAGCACGTCACCCGGTTGCGTAACGACCTGGTTCCGGACTGGCCGCAGCCGGCCCAGGAGGGCGGCTCCTATCGCGTCGAGATCACCGGCGAGCCGTCGTACGCGATGGACATCTGCCTGAGTAGCCGCAAAGGCGACCACAACCACGCCGGCCTGGTCGCCACCGCGGCACGGGTCGTGAACGCCATCCCCGCGGTGGTGGCTGCACCCCCCGGAATCAGGACCACTCTTGACTTACCGCTGATAACTGGGAATGGGCTGTACGCTGGCAGTTAAGTCGGGCTGCACCACTCGAAGGACCTGCCTATGCGGACGCCCCTGCGCTACGTGATATCGGTTCTTGCAGCGGCCGGCGCCGCATCGGCAATCCTTGCCGCGCCCACCGCAGCAGCCGATCCAGACTCGACCCTGCCGCAATGCACAAGCGTCGGCGGCGATCAATCAGTTGGCACCGCGACGACGGAATGCGCGACGCCAGGCAATGTTCAAATCAATGCCACTGCCCCCGAGCCTGTGTACCCCTACCCGTGGGACGACGAGTTCTACGGATCCGCTCTGATCATGGGCGGCGGCTGGGGTCCCCAGCGGCGGCGGCCACCGTTAGACCCATATTTCACTTGGCCCGCTTAAGGAGGCCAACCGTGAGTATCAAAACTCGTTATCTGACAACACTTTTGGCGGCAGCCGGCGCCTGCGCAGCAGTCGCAGCGGCACCCATCGCAGCGGCCGCACCCGTGTGCACGAACACCGGCCCCAACACGACGCAGTGTGAGAGCAACGGCAACGCCCAAATCGTCACGTCGCCCCCGGCGAACAATTACTACCCGTACTGGGGCTTCCCGATCATCGGCTTCGGCGGCTGGGGCATCGGCTGGTGACCCCGATGTAGCGACCGCCCGGTCGTTTCGGCTAACCTAACTTTTCTATTCGATAGTCCGGATAGAAGGTGGGTTAGTTGCTGCACGACACCGAGACGCGGTTGCGTCCGAGCTGGCTTTTGCTCGGCCCGGCGTTCGTCGCCGCCATCGCCTACGTCGACCCCGGCAATGTCGCGGCCAACGTCAGTGCCGGCGCGCAGTTCGGCTTCCTGTTGGTATGGGTCATCTTCATGGCCAACGCCATGGCCGGCCTCGTGCAGTACCTGTCGGCCAAACTCGGTCTGGTCAGCGGGCGCACCCTGCCGGAGGCGATCGCCGACCACACCCGCACCCCGACCCGGATCGCCTATTGGCTGCAGGCCGAATTGGTCGCCATGGCAACCGATCTCGCCGAAGTCGTCGGCGGCGCCATCGCGCTGTACCTGCTGTTCGACCTGCCGATGCTGGTGGGCGGCTTAATCACCGGGGCGGTGTCGCTGTTGTTGCTCGCGATCCAGAACCGCCGCGGCCAACGGATGTTCGAGCGCGTGATCAGCGGCCTGCTGCTGGTCATCGCGATCGGATTCCTCACCAGCCTGTTCGTCGAACCCCCACCGATCGCGGACGCCGCCGCCGGACTGGTGCCGCGCTTCGAGGGCGCAGAAAGCGTGCTGCTGGCCACCGCCATGCTGGGGGCGACGGTGATGCCGCACGCCGTCTACCTGCATTCCGGGTTGGCCCGCGATCGGCACGGCCACCCCGAGGCCGGCAGGCAGCGCAAGTGGCTGCTGCGGGTGACCCGCATCGACGTCGGGCTGGCGATGCTGGTGGCCGGCGCGGTGAACCTGTCGATGGTGCTGATCGCCGCGACCAATCTGCAGGGCCGCGACAACACCGACTCCATCGAGGGTGCGCACGCGGCGGTGCAGGACACGCTCGGCCCGACCGTTGCGCTGTTCTTCGCCATCGGACTGCTCGCCTCGGGACTCGCGTCGACGTCGGTCGGCGCATACGCAGGGGCGATGATCATGCAGGGCCTGCTGCGACGCTCGTACCCGCTGCTGTTGCGCCGGCTGGTCACGCTGATTCCGGCGCTGGTGATTCTGGCGATCGGTGTCGATCCCAGCCGCGCGCTGGTCATATCGCAGGTCGTGCTGTCGTTCGGCATACCGTTCGCCCTGATACCGCTGATCCGGCTAACGAGCGATCGCGCCGTGATGGGCGACGACACCAATCATCGGGTAACCACCGCGCTCGGCTGGATCGTCGCCGCATTGATCAGCCTGCTCAACGTGGTGCTCGTCTATCTGACCGTGAAGGGATAGCGTGCCGTCCCGGGCAAGCGGTTCACTGGGTCTGCCGCGTCAGCCGTTCTTGGTCAGCCCGATGACGATGTTGGGCTGATCCGGGCATGCACGAGTAATAACAAGGGAGCTGTTATCCAGCGTCCATGTGCAGGCCTCGACAGTCCCGGTCCAAGCATTGCCTTGCCGGTGCAGATCGAATGGCGATCCGCTTCCTGTGTTCAGATTGATGCAGTCCGGACCGCACGATGAGGTCAAGGTAAAGGTCGCCGTACTCCCGTCCTTTTTCATCCCTCCCCCGTCGATCATGGTTGCGGTGTAAGACCCATCGACTGGATCTGCCGACGCTGGGCCCGCCAACCCGACCGCAGCGCCGGCAAGCACGGCGGCGACCGCCAGTCCCTGAGTAATCGTCATCATGGACACAGCATTGCAGGGGGTAGACTGACGGCATTCACCGGTAGTCCGCCGATCAGCCGAAGCCAGCGGCACCAAGCGGCTGCGGAAGCCAGGGTGTCCGGCGGGGCTTCTGCTCAACGTGCTGCTCACCCATCTGACGGTGGGCGGCTAGCGTCTAGGCTCTCCCTGGAATCGCCACCACGACCGCGACGCGGGAGATCTCATGGTTCAACTGCACCTGGAACGCACGATCGCAGCACCGCCGGAAAAGGTCTTCGCGTGGCTGGCGGACCCGGCCAACCTGGCCGCCGCTCCCCTGGTTCTCAAAGCTGGCCCCGCGAAGGGATCATCCGGGCCCGGCGCGGGCGCAATACGGGAGGCGACCGCGGTGGGCGCGTGGTTTCGCGAGGAGATCACGGCCTACGACGAACCGCGGAGCTACTCCTATCTGATCGTCCGCTCCCTCCCGGCCATCGACCACGAAGGCGGCACACTTACGTTCACCCCGTCGGGCGACGGCACACACGTCGACTGGGTGACGACCTACACCCATCCGGCTCGCGCAGGTGGCAAGGTGTTGGAAGCAGTCAGCTCGCGGGTCCTCCGGTCAAGCTTTGCCGCAATACTCGCCGGTTGTGCGAAGGCACTGGAGAGCTAGAGGCCACCAGCTGGCATATAAGCTTAGTTAAGTGCTTATCGAACGCCACAGCTACTTCGCGTACGGGTCGAACCTGTGCGTGCGGCAGATGGCGCAGCGCTGCCCCGGCGCCACCAATCCCCGCCCGGCGACGCTGGCCGACCATGACTGGCTGATCAACGAGCGCGGCGTCGCCACCGTCGAGCCGTTCGACGGATCCCAGGTGCACGGCGTGGTGTGGCAGGTCGACGACCACGACCTCGCCACGCTGGACAGCGCCGAAGGAGTCCCGGTGCGGTATCGCCGCGACCGCCTCACCGTCCACACCGACGCGGGCCCATCGCAGGCATGGGTCTATATCGACCACCGCGTCGACCCCGGACCGCCGCGGCCCGGCTACCTGGAGCGCATCATCGACGGCGCGGTCCAACACGAGTTGCCGCACCGGTGGATCGAGTTCCTGCGGCGCTGGGACCCGTCGCACTGGCCGGTCCCCAAGGACAACTCGGGTTCCGGTGCGCCGCATTCGCTTTCACAACTGCTCGCCGACCCTGGCGTGCTCGAGTCGAGCACGCTGCGATCGCGGTTCGGCTTCATGGCCATTCACGGCGGCGGGCTGGAGCAGATGACCGACGTCATCGCCGAGCGGGCGGCCGACGCGGCCGGTGCATCGGTGTATCTGCTGCGGCATCCGGAGAACTACCCGCACCACCTGCCGTCGGCGCGCTACCGCGCCGAGGAGTCCGAGCGGCTCGCGGAATTCCTCGACCACGTCGAGGTCGCGGTGTCGCTGCACGGCTACGGCCGACTGGGCCGCAGCGCCCAACTCCTCGCCGGCGGCCGCAACCGCGCGCTCGCCGCTCACGTCGCCGAGCACGTCGCGGTCCCCGGCTACCACGTCATCACCGACCTCGACGCGATGCCGCGTGAGCTGCGCGGCCTGCACCCGGACAACCCGGTCAACCGCGTGCGCGGCGGTGGCACGCAGCTCGAGCTCACGCCCCGGGTGCGCGGCATCAGCCCGCGCAGCGCACCGCCCGGCGACGACGGGCTGTCTCCGCCGACATCCGCGCTGGTCCAAGGGCTGGTCGCGGTCGCACACAGCTGGAAACTGCCCCCGCCCTAGCTCCCATCCGGGGACGCGGCGGCTCCGAATACCCGATGTGGAGCAAACAGAGCCAAGCGGGCGCTCGATCGCCGTCATCGGAAGTGGGGTTGCCGGGCTGACGGCGGCATACGTGCTGTCGGCCCGCGACCGAGTCACGCTGTTCGAGGCGGACACCCGGATCGGTGGGCACGCGCACACCCATTTCCTCGACCGCGGCGACGGCTACATCGTCGGCGTCGACAGCGCCTTCCTGGTCCACAACGACCGCACCTACCCGACGCTGTGCCGGTTGTTCGACGACCTCGGTGTCGCCACCCAGCAGACCGACATGTCGATGTCGGTGCGCGACGACGACAGCGGGCTGGAGTACGCGGGCGCAAGGGGTATCGGCGGCCTGTTCCCGTCCTGGTCGACGCTGACCCGCGGCCGCTATCTGGCGATGCTGGCCGAGGTCAAGCGATTCCACCGGGCCGCAACCCGCCTGCTCCGCAATGAGTGCGCCGACGAGGACGAGACCCTCGCTTCGTTCCTGGAAAGGCATGGCTTCTCGCAGTACTTCATGGACTTCTTCATGACGCCGCTGGTCGCCGCGGTGTGGTCGTCGCGGCCGGGCGACGCGATGCGCTATCCGGCCCGCTACCTCTTTGTCTTCCTCGACCACCACGGAATGCTTTCGGTGTTCGGCTCACCGACCTGGCGCACCGTCACCGGCGGATCGGCGAACTATGTCGAGGCGATCGTGATGCGCCTCGACGAGGTTGCCGCAGGCCTGCCGGTGCGCTCGGTGCAGCGCGTGCCCGAGGGTGTGCTGGTCGCCGTCGGCAGTGGGCGGCCGCGACTGTTCGACGCCGCCGTCATCGCCACCCATCCCGATCAAGCGCTGCTGATGCTCGACGAGCCGACCGCGGCCGAACGCATGGTCCTTGGCGCGATCCCATACTGCACCAACGAGGCACAGCTGCACACCGACGAATCCGTGCTGCCGCGAAACCTCAGGGCACGGGCATCGTGGAACTATCTCATGGCGCCGGACCGCGACAACGTTGTCGTCACCTATGACGTGACGCGGCTGATGCGGCTGACGGGCCCGCGCCGTTTCCTGGTCACCCTCGGTGGCCGGGGCCGCGTTGATCCCTCGACCGTATTGGCCGAGATGACGTACGACCATCCGCTGTACACACCGGAATCCGTTGCCGCTCAACGTCGTCTGCCGACCTTGGACGACGGCCAGATCGTGTTCGCCGGTGCCTACCACGGTTGGGGATTTCACGAGGACGGCGCGGCTTCAGGCCTACGGGCGGCCCAACGCCTCGGCGCCACTTGGCCAAGCGATGCGCGACGACAGGAGGCCGTGGCGTGCTGACCCCCGCGCTGTACCGCACCCGCATCACCCACCTGCGCCGCGCACCGGTGCACCACTACTTCGAACACCGGAGCTACAGCTGGTATGTCGACGTGGACCGGCTTCCGCGGTTGCCGCGGTGGCTGCGGCCGTTCGCCCGCTTCGATGCGCGCGATCACTTCGACGGCGAGCCGGATGCCACCCTGCGTGAACGGATCGATGCCTTTCTTGCCGACCGCGACGTCGATCTCCGCGGCGGCACCATCACCGCGCTGCTGCAGGCCAGGGTGCTCGGATATGTGTTCAACCCGCTCAGCCTGTATTGGTGCCACGACGCCGACGGGGTGCTGCGGCATGTTGTCGCCGAGGTGCACAACACCTACGGAGGCAGGCACGCATATCTGCTGCCGCCGGACGCCGGCCAGCCCGCGATGGTGATGAAGAAGCTCTACGTGTCGCCGTTCAATGACGTCGACGGGTACTACCTGGTGCGGGCGCCGCGGCCGGATTCCCAACTAGACGTGACGATTTCGCTGCACCGGGAGAACCAGCCCGCGTTCGTCGCGACAATGCGCGGCGACAGACGACGGGCCGGCATCGGTCAGATCATTGGACTGCAGCTGGTGGCACCGCTGGCGCCGCTGATGGGTTCGGTCGGCATCCGAGTGCAGGGCATCACGCTGTGGCTCCGCCGGGTTCCGGTGGTACCGCGGCCGACAGCCGCCGAGAAGGAAAGGGTCGGCGCATGAGCGTCGATATCGCCGGATTCACCAGGGCGTCCATCTGTCCGGAACGCTGGCCGGATGTGGCCCGTGTTCCGTCCGGCCCGCTCAGCATCGTCGCCGCGCCGATCGCCGATCGGCTGTTCCGCAATGCCGCGGCACGGCTGCCGTTGCGGATGATCTACCCCGATGGCACGGTGGTCGGCGCCGCCGACCCGACGCTGCCGACCATGGTGATCCACCATCCCGACCGGTTGGCTCGCAGAATCGGCCGCTACGGGCTGATCGGCTTCGGCGAGTCCTACATGGCCGGCGAGTGGACCTCGGACGACCTGGCCGGGGTGCTCACCGAGTTCGCCAAATCGGTGGGCGAGCTCGTCCCGACCACGCTTCAACGGCTTCGGCCGATCGCCCTTGTCCGCCAACCCCGTTCGCAGTTCAACAGCCCCGAACAGGCCCGCCGAAACGTATCGGACCACTACGATCTGTCGAATGAGCTGTTCGGGGAGTTCCTCGACGAGACGTTGACCTACTCCAGCGCCCTGTTCGACACGCTGCCGGCCACCCGATCACAGTTGGCCGATGCTCAGCGGCGCAAGATCGACCGCCTGCTCGATTCCGCACGGGTGGGTTCCGACAGTCGCGTGCTGGAAATCGGCACCGGATGGGGCGAGCTGTGCATCCGTGCCGCCGCGCGCGGTGCCCGGGTCCGCTCGGTGACGTTGTCGGCCGCGCAGCAGCGACTCGCGCGACAGCGGGTCGCCGCCGCGGGGCTCTCGGACCGGGTGGACATCGAACTGCTCGACTACCGCGACGTCGACGGCTGCTACGACGCCGTCGTGTCGGTGGAGATGATCGAGTCCGTCGGACACCACTTCTGGCCGACGTACTTCCAGACCCTCGACCGGCTGGTGTCGCCGGGTGGTCGGGTCGCCATCCAGGCCATCACGATGCCCAACCACCGAATGCTGGCCTCCCGCAATACATATACCTGGATCCAGAAGTACATCTTCCCCGGCGGCCTGCTGCCCTCGGTCGAAGCGATCGTCGGAGTAACCGAGGGACAGACACGGCTTCGGACCGTCGACATGATATCGATGCGCACCCATTACGCCGAGACGCTGCGGCTGTGGCGGGAACGCTTCCTGGAACGGCGAGACGCGGTGTCGGCGTTGGGTTTCGACGAGGTCTTCCATCGCATGTGGGAGCTGTACCTGGCCTACTCGGAGGCCGGCTTCCGGTCCAGCTACCTCGATGTGTACCAGTGGACCTTCGCCCCCGGCGGGAGGGCGATGAGCGCTCGCGCGAAGAGCAGAGGGCAGAGTCGATGAACTTCCTCCTCGTCACCGCGGCGTCGATCGGCGTGCTGGTGGTCATGCACGGCGTCACCTTCGCCATCGGCCGTCGGATCGGCCGGTACAACGTCGTCGACGTCACGTGGGGCCTTGGTTTCGTCGGCGTCGCCGGCGTCGCTGCTCTGCTCGGCTCCGGCGACGCGTTCCGCCGGATCTTGCTGTTGATCCTGACCGCGGTGTGGGGGTTGCGGCTGGCCTGGCACATGGCCCACAAGTCGGCCGGCAAGGGCGAGGACCCGCGATACGACGGTCTGCTGCGCGGCGACTTCTCCGCAGGCCATGTGCTGCGCAAGATCTTCCTCATCCAGGCCGCCGCTACCTGGTTCGTCTCGCTGCCCCTGCAACTTTCGGCCGTGTTGGGACCGACGCCGTCCGTGCTGTGGCCGGTTCTGATTGCGGGCGTGGTCATCTGGGGAGTCGGCCTGTTCTTCGAAGCGGTCGGCGACCAACAGTTACGCCGGTTCAAGGCCGATCCCGCTAACAAGGGAGTCGTGATGGACCGCGGCCTGTGGGCCTGGACGCGCCATCCCAACTACTTCGGCGACGCCTGCGTCTGGTGGGGGCTGTGGCTGGCTTCCATCGCGGGCTGGATTTCGCTGGTCACGGTGCTGTCGCCGGTGTTGATGACGTATTTCCTGGTCTACGCGACCGGCGCGCGGCTGGCCGAGAAATACATGAAGGACCGTCCGGGGTTCCGCGAATACTGTTCTCGTACATCATTTTTCATTCCAAGACCGCCCAGATTGCGAATATCATGACGATCCTGGCGGGTGTGGATAGGCTACCGATCGTGACCACCGACCTCGACGCGTTGTTGCGCCAGGTGGCACAGCGGGACGTCGACGCATTCGCCACCTTCTACGACCTCACCCGGGCCCGGGTGTTCGGTCTGGTCACCCGCGTGCTGCGCGATCCCGGCTACAGCGAGGAGACCACGCAGGACATCTACCTGCAGGTATGGCGTTCGGCGGCCAACTACGACCCGAAGGCCGGCTCGCCGCTGGCATGGCTGCTCACGGTGGCGCACCGGCGCGCGGTGGACCGTGTTCGTTCTGAGCAGGCGGCCAGCCAGCGCGAGTCCCGCTACGGGGCGGCCAACGTGGATCCACCCATTGACCAGGTCGCCGACTCGGTGATCCTGCGCGACGAACGCCGGCAAGTCGCCGACTGCCTGGATTCGCTGACCGACGTGCAACGGGAATGCATTCAACTCGCCTATTACGACGGGCTGACCTACGTCCAGGTCTCGGAGCAGCTGTCGGCGAACCTCGCCACCATCAAGTCGCGGATGCGCGATGCCATCCGCGGGTTGCGTAAGTGTCTGGGGCTCGGATGACTCAGCCACTGAATCCCGACCTGATCGCGCTTGCAACGCCCTACGCGCTGCACGCCCTGACCGATGCCGAACTTGCCGACGTCGAGCGACAGCTCGCGGCTGCCCCGCCGGAAGTGTCGGCGGCATTCGCGGCAGAGGTGCGCGCCGTGCGCGAGACGATGGCGGTGGTGTCGGCGGCGACGGCTGTCGAGCCGCCCGCCCCGCTGCGCGACCGCCTCCTGGCCACCGTCAGCGACGACCCGGTTCGCCAGCTCTCGTCGAAACGCGCAACACGCTGGCGCACAACGATTTTGTCCGCTGCAGCCGTGCTGGCGATTGGTCTCGGCGCGCTCGGCGTCGGTATCGCCATGCGCCCGCCACCGGTGACGTCGACCGCTGAGCAGGTGTTCGCCGCGTCCGACGTGCGAACGGTGTCCGGGGAACTACCGGGTGGCGGCACCGCGACCCTGGTGTTCTCGCACGAGAAGGATGCGGGCGTCCTGGTGATGAACAATGTGCCACCGCCACAGCCCGGCACCGTCTACCAGATGTGGTTGGTCGACGATGAGGGCCCGGAGTCGGCCGGGACGATGGACGCGAAGGCCGTCGCGCCGTCGACCACGGCCGTGCTGCCAAATCTCGGCGACTCGCAGACCCTGGCCTTCACCGTTGAGCCCGGCAGCGGTTCACCGGAGCCGACGAGCCCGGCCTTCGCCGAGCTGCCGCTGGCCTGACGGTCACTCGAGCGTCGCCGCACCGGCCTCGGCAAGGACGTCGGCGATGTCGTGTCGGCTCTGCCATGCGCGCCGCTGCCGCATCGCCCCGTTGCCGTGTTCGGCGATGCGAGCAATTTCGGTGCGCACCATGTCGTAGTCGCCCAATGCCTCCAGGGCGGGCCGGACATGATCGACGAGACCGTCGAGCAGGGACACGGCCGGGACCGAAGCGTGGCTCTCCGACAGGTCGATCGCCTCCCCGTCGAGACCGTCGTGCGCCGACTTCCAGTACGCGGCCCGCAACGCGTACGGCGCCAACGGGGCAAGGCCGTCACCGCGCCGCTCGGCCTCCAGCGCCGTCATCACACAGGCCCTGACCAGCGTCGCGAGCAGCACCGTCTCGGCCACGGTGGCCGGGACATCGGCGACACGCACCTCGATCGTCGGGAAGTCGGCCGACGGGCGCACATCCCAATAGACCATTCCGTCGTCCCGCATCACGCCCGCGTCCAGCAGCATCCGCACCACCGCGTCGTACTCGTCGGCGCGACTCGAAGTGCGGCGGCGGGCCCGCGCTCGGCCATCGGTCCCAGAGGATGCTGCGCCAGCTCGCATACCCGGTGTCGGTGTTGCGGTACACCGCCGAGTTGGCGGTCAGCGCCAGCAGCAGCGGCAGCCACGGCCGTAGCCGATTGCTCACCTGGATGGCGGCGTCGCGGTCGGGAACGGCGACATGCACGTGACATCCACAGATGCCCTGCTCGTGGGCGATCATGCCGAACCTGTCCGCGATGTCCCGGTAGCGCGGGTTGTCGGTGATCGGGAACTCGTGCGGCACCGTCGGCGGCAGCCCGACGGCGAGCAATCGCGCTCCGTCCGCCTCGGCGGCCTCCGCGGCGACGCGTCGTAGCCTCGTCAGCTCGGCCCTCAGTTGATCGCTGGTCTGCGCTACGTCGGTTGTCGTCTCGACTTGGCAGCTGGTCAGTTCGAGCTGCAGCTCGACGCCACGCGCCTTGGCGTGACCGGCGACCGCCTCGTTACGGGCGACCGGTTCACCGGTGTCCGGGTCGACGAGCAGGAACTCCTCCTCGACGCCGACTGTGGGATGGCTGGCCATGGGTCCTCAAAATACTGATCCGACCCGTCGGAGATCTCACGACGGGCCGGATCGCGCGGTGGCTCCTGTTGGAGTTGTACTCGGTAGGGCCGCAAAGTCTGGCGGGTCAGGATTGCCCGAACTGGTCGTCGCCAAACATCTTTTCGGTGGATTTTTCGGGTGCCTACGATCGGGGGATGACCAAGGACTTCCGGTTCGGTGTCGGCCTGAGGCGCGCCAAATCGTTGTCATCGGTGCAGGAAGAGGCCCGTCGCGCCGAGGACCTCGGCTTCGACGTCCTGCACCTCCCCGACCACATCGGGGCGCCGGCACCCTTCCCGACGCTGATGGCGGTAGCCGCGGCCACCAAGACATTGCGGATGGGGACCTTCGTCCTCAACGCCTGCTTCTATAAGCCGGCGCTGTTGGCCCGCGACGTGCAGGCCCTGCGTGACTTGTCCGGCGGGCGGTTCGAGCTGGGACTGGGCGCCGGTTATGCGCGGGAGGAGTTCGAGGCTGCCGAGCTGCCCTACCCGAGCGCCCGCCAGCGCATCGAATACCTGTCGCACGTGACGGAGTACATGGGCGAACACCTGCCGGATGTACCGATTCTGATCGCGGGCAACGGCGACCGGTTGCTGACGGTGGCAGCGCAACAAGCGAACATCATCGGGCTGACCGGTGGCCAGCCCATCACCGATGCGACAGATCCGCTTGCCGAGCGGATCGACTTCGTACGCCGCGCGGCGGGCGACCGCTTCGACGACCTCGAGCTGAACATCGCAGTAACCGCGTTGCCGCGGGGCGAGTCCGGTCAGCCCGACCTGTCCATCACCCGCCGAGCTCTCCCGCACATGTCCGACGAGGAGCTCCTGCAGACGCCCGCCGTGCTGTCCGGGTCGACGGACGAGATCGCCGAAACCATTCGCGGGTACCGGGACACCTACGGCGTCAGTTACGTCATCGTCCAGGACAAGCACGCCGATGTGTTTTCGAAAGTGATCGCTGAACTGCGGTAACCGGGCGGGTGTGATGGGTTTTGAAACGGCGCCGTGTGGGAACAGCTATTCGTCATGGAGATTGACCAGGCCGCGGGCTGTTGGTCGCGCGGCAGAGCAGCGGTGGCGACGAGCACGACAACGATGCGGTCGCCGCCCGCTATGAATGGGGGTTAACGATGGAGCCGACGGCGGTGGCGCAATGATCGGTGCCTTTGCTTGTTGGCTACGACGCGCGTATCCGCAGTGGGCGCCGCGGCGCGGTCACATTGTCCTCGTCGCGTTGTGCGGAGAGGACGGAGCTAGCGACCCCGCAGCGCGTCCTTCAAGCGTTCACCCATAATCCGCACCCGTGCCCTGATCTGGTCGCCACGGCCTTCATCGCGCAGCCGCGCGTCGCCGGTGGCCTCGCCGATCCTCTCCTTCGCCCGGCCGGCGAGCCGGTCAATCTTGTTCCTGGCCTTACGTGTTGCGCTCATGCGGCCAGGGTTGCCGTTGCGCAGCGTCTGGAAACCTGGCCGCGCGGTAAGCTCCCAGCGTCCCCGCCCTCGTAGCTCAGGGGATAGAGCACGGCTCTCCTAAAGCCGGTGTCGCAGGTTCGAATCCTGCCGGGGGCACCATTGCTTACGCAGGTCAGTAAGCGTATCCAGGCGTGGCCGTCGATCCCCGTGCCATGTACATGCCTCCGCTGTCCGCGACGGGCGACAGCGCCGAGCGAGCGCGACGTCAAGATCGCCTACAACGCGCCGAGGCCACCTTCGAACCACTGCCATTCGATGCCGACTCTGCCAGAGCCTAGGGACGCATCTACGCGGCGATCGTCGCGACCGGGCGCAAGGCGCGCGGCCCCCAGGCCATCGATCTGTTGATCGCGGCCACCGCCCTAGCCGCCAATCCGCTGGCGGACAGGCTCTCGGCGACCGGGATGCCGAAGATGCCCGCCGCCACCGTTACCAGAACCGCGGCCGCGGTGATTCGCCACGGCGCTGCGATGGCCAGATGTGTGATTCGATGCAGCCCGTCGGGTCCTTCCGCCGAGCCCAACGGAACTGTGTCGCCGGTGACTCATCCACGGTAGGTCAGCGGTTGCAGGCCGTTTCCCCTATCTCTAACTACGTCGACTGACAACGGGCAAAACGGTTCACAAGTGCAACGCGAACTGCAGTTGTGCTGCAGCACCGCTGCAATGTCGCGGTCTGATCCTGTTCGTGGTCCCGACAAACAGGAGAACAATTATGACCACGACAACCGCAATGAAGAAGATCGGATTTGCCACCGTCATCGCGAGTGGGCTGACCGCCGCCGGTCTCGGGCTGGCCGCCCCGGTTGAGGCCGCCCCGGCGGGCCCCGGCAATGCTGAGCAGACCGTCAGCCAGCTGCAGGCCGAGGGTTACCACGTGATCGTCAACCGCATCGGTTCGGCCTCGCTGGATCAGGCCACCGTAGTGGCCGTTCGGCCCGGCCAAACCTACTCGCGCACCGACTCTGGCGCCCCCGGAGCTGGCAACGACATCGTCACCACCGTCACCAACAAGACCGTCTACGTCGAAGTCAAGTAACCCAACACCACGAACGAGGGGCACCCCGCCGGGGTGCCCCTCGCTTATTGCCTACCAATCACACGAGATGGTCACGGCCGCTGCGCGCAACCAGTCCGGCGTGTGCGCTGCTTACCCGAGGACGAGACCAGGCGGCCCGGGCCGATGCCGATGCCAGGAAAGCGGGTGCCCAACACGCCGCCCGCGTACAGCTCGTCGGCCGGCGCGACGTCGTCAATCCGGACGGGCTCCCGACTGCTTCGGCGACAGTCCCTCGAGCTGCGTGGCGAATTCTTCGCGTTCATCACGCGCCATCTGCATCGTTGCACCCATCGTCAGCGATCAGCGCCGCGGCGATCGACCACGACTTCTTCCCGTTCTACCGGCTGCACTGATTCGCGCAGTAGCCCACGGATCACGGTGACCGCGGCGCGGCCCGACGCGGCCACGTCACGGGCGCTACCGATGGCGCGTTGTTGCTCGAAGTCGGCAGCACCCAGGCGGGTGCGCAGCACGGACTCGGCCGCCGAGAGCCGCTCGAGTTCTCGGCCGTAGGTTGGGGTCTGGTCCGGTCGCGTGACTGCCCCTAGTACTTGTGCGGCCGCGGCGTACTCCCCCACCTCGGTCAGGGTGGGCACCAAATTGCGCATGGTGGTCAACAGATGCGACCACGATCCGGCGTCGAGCCATCGCTCGATGACATCGACATAGCGCGGTAGCGCAGCGCGTGCCGGTGCGGTGCGCGACTCCAGCGTTATCGCGGAGACTCGCGCGACGCCGCCCACATAGTGACTGCCGGCCGCGTCAGCCAGGTCGATGGCCCGGGTGAACGCCGCTAACGCGGTTGTCGGATCGGCGTCGAGCAACACCTCCCCGTGCAGGTAGGCCAGCCAACTCTGATGGGTAGGACTCAACGTGGTATTGGCGAACCGCCTGTCAACGTCGTCGAGATACTTGCGTGCGGCATCCTCCTGGCCCCCGTAGGCCAACGACATCACGACTCCAACGTGGCCGATCAGTTCGTAGTACGTCTCGCCGGCACGGCGGCCCACCTTCACCAGCTCGGACCACCAGCTGCGGGCTTGATCGAGGTCGCCCTGGAATATGCAGGAATCGCCGAGTGCTTCCATTGCGCGACATCGGGTTTGGTCGTCGGCAGCATCGGCGAGTGCGCTGCGGGCTCTCTGCTGGGCGAAGTCGAGTTGCTCCGCTATGACGTAGTGGTACGCGAGTGACGAATCAACCGCCGAGCGCAGGTCTGGCCGGTCCTGAACCAAGGGAGCCAGCTTCGCAGCCCAGCCGAGCAGTTCGGTGTGCAGTCGCGATACCCCAAACCGGTGCAGCGACATAGACATCCGCACCGCAGCTTCGATGTCGATGCGGCGGGCACGACTATGGGCGAGGCGAAGCTCGTCGATGAGTTCGACGACCCGTTGATGGGCGGCGGGCTCGTCAGGTGTCTGCAGTGCGGCCGCCGCCGCCACAGCGGCGGCGGAGAAGTACTCAAGATGCCTGCGTTCGCTGGCTTCCGACGCCGGACCGACAGCCGAGCGCACGGTCTGCAGCATCTGATAATACGTTCTGCCGGAACGTATCTCAATGCTGAGCAACGAGTGTCGGGCCAGCTCGTCGATCACGTCGGGTGCGACTTGGAGCACCGCCTGCGCGTCGCTTCGGCGGACGGCACCGGCGAAGACGGTCCACTGTGACAGCGCTTCCTTGGCAGTGTCAGGCAGCAGGCGTTCGGACCATTCGATTGCCGCTCGCAAAGTACGGTGGCGCGGCTCGCCACCCCGGCGGGACAGCCCACCCAGCCGTGCACCTAGCGAAGTGTCGATCTGCTCGGCCAGATCCGCAATGCCCAGCGTGGCGACCTGTGCGGCGGCCAGCTCGATGGCCAGCGGCAGACCGTCGAGCCGCCGCACGATCGCGGTGATGGCCACCTCATCGGCTCCGGTCACCACACCGGGTCGGGCCGCGTCCGCTCGGCGGCGGAAGTATCGCTGGGCCGGCGAATCGGCCTGCGAGCAATCCAGCGGCACCAGTGGCCAGGCGTGTTCGCCCGGCATGCCGAGCACTTCTCGACTGGTGGCAACCACGCGCAAGGCCGACGGCTCGGTTGGAAGCATCGCCTCCAGCACGTCGCACACCGCGTCCAATACGTGTTCGCAATTGTCCAGCAGGACAACAAGATCCATCAACCGCACGCCCCGCAACGCGGTGAGCGGCGCGCCACCGTCACTGGTCAGACCGAGTGCGGTCACCACGACGTCGGGTACCGCGGAGGCATCGGTGACGGCGGCCAGCTCGACCACACGGACGCCGCCGCTATGGGCGGGCCCGCGGCGCCGGGTGACCTCGCGGGCAAGCGTGGTCTTGCCGACACCGCCGGGCCCGACGATCGTGACCAGGGGTCGGCGGTCGACGATCTCAGCCAACGCGGCCAGGTCCTCGTCACGGCCCAGCAGCTCGTCTCCGGGCGGCGTGGGTCCCGGCCGGTGCGGCGCCGGAACGGGTGCGTCGAAGGCGTCGCGCTGGGCCTGCCGCAACCGTTCGGAAGGCTCAAGCCCCACGTCAGACAGCGCGTCGTAGGCCCGACGGTAGGCCTCCAGTGCTTCCGCGGCCCGGCCGCCGGCGCTCAGTGCCCGGATCAGGACTTCCCAGGCGCACTCGTCGAGCGGAAGCTCGGCCAGCAGCGCCTCGGCTTCCGCGATAGCAGGGGCGAACTGGCCGGATCTCACTAAGGCGTCGGCGAGTTGCTCGCGTGCACCGATCCTGAGTTGCTCCAAGGCACGAGCCTGTGGGCAAACGGGCTCCAGGTCGGCCAGCTCCCCGAAAGCCGGACCGTGCCACAGATCGATGGCCGACCGCAAGGCGGCGGCCGCCGCGGAGGGTGCAAGCAACTCGGCCGAGGCCACCCGTCGCTCAAACTCCATTGAGTCGAGGTGGATGTCGTTGGTACGCAAGCAGAATCCACCGCGGCTGGCGACGATACAGCCCCCCACAACGGCCCGGAGCCGGGAGACGTAGCTGCGCAACGTGCGCTCGGCGCTCGGCGGCGGATCGGAACCCCAGAGCGCGTCAATCAGCGTGTCCGCGCGGACATGGTGGTCCGGGTGGGCCGCCAGCACCGCCAGAACGGAGCGCTGGCTGGGGCTGGTCGGCGTGACATCCGTCCCGTCGGCATACGCCTCGAGCGGTCCAAGGACCCGGATGTCCATGGCTCACCATAGGCACACCCAGCTCCGGGAACGGCCGACATTTCGGCACCTAATCAGGCGAATCGAGCGGCGAGTCGTTCCGACAGCCGCCTGATCGTGCCACGGTGGAACCATCGCCTTGATCGACATGGCGCTCCTGCCGATCCGCGTTGGGCTACAGGTCGCCGACGCGGTGTTGCAGGTTCGAATCCTGTCGGGGGCACCCATGTTCTTGCAGTTCAGCGAGGTTCCGGGCAACTGCCCTACTCGTCTTCGCTCCTCTCTGGTCGGTGTATGGTCGGTGCTTCTTTGGTACCGGATGGTTCAGGGTGGCTAGCTTTGTCTCGGGCGACGGCGTCCCTCAGCCGGCGCGCATTATCGGGCGATCGCAGCAGGTACGCCGTCTCTGCCGACGATTCGTACTCGTCGGGCATGCTGCCAAAAAGCTCGACAAATTCAGCTTTCGGAATCCACCGACGTCTTCGATCCACAACACCATCGTCCGCCGCGCTATCGCCCCTGCGCACCTGCCGCGCTGCAATGTCGAGACGCTTAGCAACATCGTCCAGGTCGCTTGGGAACAGGCCGGCGTAGTGGTTGAGCGTTGTCGCGGCAGATTCATGGCCGAGCAGGCGAGCGACGGCGACCACCGAGGCGCCAGCCTGGATAGCGAGCGATGCGGCGGTATCGCGCAGGTTGTGTGGAGTGATGTCGAGCTCCAGGGCGTCGACAGCATCGTCAAAGACGTCACGTCGGAAGTTGCGATTCCGGAGAGGTGTGCGATTCGCGGATGGGAAAACAAGGCTGTCTGGTTTGTGATCTGCCTGGAATCTAGCGAGTTCCTCCGACACGATCGCAGGAACCGGCACGGTCCGTGCCTGGTGGTCCTTAACCGGTGACATTTCGCCCCGTGGCGCCTCTTCCGAGTACGCACGTGCCACCCGCAGCGTGTTCTTGTCGAGGCCGACGTCAGCCCATCGCAGCGCCGCCAGCTCGCCCCACCGCAGACCGCAATATCCGGCTACGAGGACCAGGACGCGGTCCCGCACCTCGTCAAGGTGATCGGCAAGCTGCCAGAGTTCGCCGTGCGTCAGCGGACGCGGATCGTCGCCCTGGACCTTGGGCAGGCGGATACCGACGGCAGGGTTGCGATGAATAGCGCCATCACGGACCGCGTGGTCGAACACTCGGCGGAGAATTCCGAGCGAATGGCGAGCCGTCGCGGCGGACTGCTTGCGCGAGATGTCCGCCGCCCAAGCCTGAACTCGGAGGGGCGGACAGACACCAGTGGCCGCCTGCCGAAAGTGCCGGCAATCTGCTTTCTGATGACACCGCGAATCTTCCGCTCCGTAGCCTGTGCCCTCGCAGGTTGTGCCGAGAGCCAGATCTCGTACCATTCGCGGACCGGCCGCTCCCCAGCTTTGGGGTCGGCGCATGCGCCGGTCTTCAGCGTCTCGACTTGTTTGCGTTCCCACTCCTGGGCGTCACACTTGCGAGGGAAGGTTCGGGAGGCAACGTAGCGTCCGCGGTAGTAGACACGGGCGCGGTAGACGCGGGTGCCGTTTGGACCGGGCCTTGCCTCGATCAATGTCCTACGCCTCCATCCGCGACTCGCGCCGTGAGTCCAGCCACTTATCGACTTCGGCTGCGTCCCAACGCAATACAGTGCCGATCCGGATCGCGGGCGGGCCTTCTCCCCGAAGCCTCCAGGCTCTGATGCAGCCAACCGACACCTTCAGATGACTCGCAAGCTGATCGATCTTCAGCAGTTCATCGCCGCGAGTACCAGCGCGGACATTAGCCTTTCCTCGCACCGTCACCCCTTTCAGACCTAGGCCTCACACGTTGGCAGGTGCCGGCTTGTATCCGAGCACTGGATGTCCGTTGAGCTCGCATCGCCACTGCAGGCTTCGCTTCTCTTGGTCAACTCGATGAGTGCATCACCGAGAAGATCGAGCGGGTTAGCTGCCAGACCCCGCAACGCTTGGATATGACCTCGCAATACGTCGTCGGGCACGAAGGAACTCCTGAACCGGACCTCTGACCCTTCAACGGAACTCACACCGACACCGGTAGAGCGTCGATAGGACTGATCTCCGAGTCAGTCGAGAACTCCCCCAACACTGAAGTTGCGGCTTCACGTGTTCGGACAGAGAAGCACACCCTCAACGCGCAGTTGTCACACTTGGGGCTGGTGTCGATCCGTGCGGCTGCGCACACGAACGCCCGGCACGCCGATCGGTCCTTCCGCCCATTTTGATCTTTGAGCCGGCTGTTGGCATCTACTCCGTAGGGGCGAACCGCGCGGCGCCCCGCAGTGGTCGAAGGTACGGGCGATGACGATGAGCGCGCGCGAGTTCCGCGACGACGACGCCGGCTATCTGGCCTGGCTCGCCGCCCACCCTGATGGCTACGTGATCAACATCGCGCGCAGCCAGAGCGCGACCGAAGCGCGTGTGCACCATGCCGGTTGCCGGGCCAGCGGTATCCGAGACGTCCCGGACTTCCCCACAATCCTGTTGGGCTGGGAAGAAATCGTCGGCACCTTCACGTACAAGGACGGCCGCCGGAAGACGCTCACCAATGGCTTCGGCGGAGCGCCGATCCCGGCAGTGGCGGCCTTACCCAAGTGCTCTACTCGCCGGCGCCGACCTCAAGGCGGACGGCGCGCCGCGAATTTGATTGCGCAGAAATTTGCGCTGACGACCCGCGACTGCGCGGCTCCTGAGACGATCTAGTGCGAGGAGCGAGCTGAGGAGCGAATCGTGGGCGACGAAGCACAACCCGCGGGCGGAACAAGGCCGCATCCGCAGCACCCGTCGCGGCGCGGCGAGGTTCTCCGCGCAGCGAGTTAACGCACCCGCTGACACTCGCCGTGATTCCGGCCGCCGCGTCGGTACTCGTCGGGGTTTGCGCGCTGTTGCCGAGTTCCGATCCGGACCCGCAACCCGACACCGACGAGTCGACGTCGGGCGATTCACCGGTAGGGCATGAGGCCGGCATTGCATTCCGTGTTGACACAGACCTCGAGGATGCGCGGGCGGTTGGGACGTGGCGTTTGAGGGCCCGCTTCCCGACGGACGACTTTCCGGACAAGCCGGGTTATGTCGAGGCTTACAGCTGGGCGAAAACCAGAGGCGGCGTCGACGTCGACGAGTCTTATTTGCGTCTGCTCTTGCAGAACAACGGCCCCGATCAGGGTGACCATTCGGTCGATCAGTGCGCAGGTGATAAGTCGTATGAGCCCGATCAACACCACGTACGTAAGTCCCCCTCGGCTGGGACGAACGACCTTGTCGCCCTGGGATTCAACCTCGATGAAGGGGATCTCGTGTCCGCGCAACCGGAGACGCAAGGAGGGGGCCGACGAGCCGACACGTGAACCTGCCGTTCTTTTCGACCAAGGATTCACTCTGGACCCGGCGAATCGACCGATGTCAAGATCACGACCGAACCGAACACTGTCACTGCCTCTACAAATTTCAGGTCGTTGTCGTCGAACCGGCTCCACAACCACACTCGACATCGGCGACGTGAACGGGCGGCCGTTGTCGATCACGGCTCGTGCGCCCCAGTATCAAAATAGCTACGAGAACGGCCAGCTTGGCTGCGCACGACCTGGCCTATTCCATACGGAGGTTTCCGGGCACAGTCTGAATGCAACCGGCCTGCATAACGTTCGCATGAATACTGTTGCAGTACAACACTGAACGAACACGGAGTAATGATAAGGGGCCGTATCAGTGCCGCGTTTGTATCTGCCTATCGGTGGTCGTGAGACTTGCTGGTAGCCAACGGTATACAAGCCACGCTATGAGAGGTGCCGATGAGATCAGAACTTGGCCGCCCCCAGCCGGCATCGACGATTTGCCGAAAGTGGCTGGTCATGGAGTGCACCACCGTTCCCGCGAACGCGCAGTAGAGAGACAACTAGCGAATCGACTCCCTGACACTCTTCGATGGCGCTAGCTGTCGTTCCCGATGTCGCTGTTGCTTTCGGATTGTTCTTCGGCGGTCGTTTGGAATGTGTGGCGGCGATTTGGGCCCTGAGGCGCCGTTCGAATGGGCTGTTCGGACCGTCGATCCAGCGGTCGAGAGTGGGGCGCTGGACGTCGAGTATGCCGGCGATCTCAACCTTGGTCGAGTTCAGCTTCGCCTCTGGCGCGGCGCGCTATCGCTCGAGCTTCGTCCGTCGCGTCGGCCATCTGGTCGCGTGCGGCGCGATAGCGAGCGGGCAGTGCGACATCCGCCGCACCCCCCGGCGGAACGTTGTCGGTGGCTTTGACAGCTGAACCGCTGTCGACGCTGCTGCACGACACCAACAACGCCATGGCCGCTGCACGCGCCGCAGCGGAGACGACACTCGGCCGTCGCCGGCGGATCGGTGTGCCCCTGACACAGTCGCGCGCGCAGTCGCAGCGTGGCGTTGCGTGGCCGTGGTCCTGTTCCCCAAAGAACAGCAGCGACTAGGAGTTGGGTAGCGCTCCACCGCTCCTCAGGAGTCGCCACCGCGCGTTCCGCGATAGCAAATACTCGGCGACGATCGACACCCCGGAGCTTGCGGTACGCAGGACAGTCGTCCAGCTCCGGTGGCCACATGCGAGCATCTGGCAGGCGGGCCTTCCGATACTCAGGACTGAACTCGATAGTTTTGCGTCAGCGCCCACTCACGGCTAGGCACTTCGTCCTCGAACAGCTCGCTCGGCACGTCCACTGCCGTCCCCTCCTCAACCTGTCCCGGCACAACAACGTAGTCAACAGCACCGACGTGAGGTGCACGGCAGATGCGGGATAGCTGTCGTTTCTCACGACGTCGGTAACGCGGCAGCGGCACCGATTCGGCATCGCTCATTGCCCGATGCCGGACAGACGAAACCCCTGCCGGTGCCGAGGAATCGAGCCGCGAGCGACCGGGCCGGCGTCTGGGTAAATGTTGCGGGATGCCGAGCCCTACGTTAAGCAGCCAGCGGCCGCCCAGTTCGCCGCGCTCCCAAAAGATTCGTCGTGAAGCAAGGGGCAGACACAGAATTCGGCCCGCCACCCAGGCAGGATGACGGGCCGAGTAGGAGCAGATTCGCGCCCTAGTTCTTGAACGCGTCCTTGATCTTCTCGCCGGCGTCCTTAATGTTGGACTTCGCCTGGTCGAGCTTGCCCTCGTTCTCGGTGCCTTTATCCCCGGTCACCTTGCCGAGACCCTCTTTGGCCTTACCGCCTAGATCGTCGATCTTGTTGCTGGCCTTGTCTCCTGCGCCCATGGTGCGTCCCTTTCGATTGCCTTGGGTTGCGGCCCCAAACCGAGCCTTGTAGCGGGGATACCTCGGGGGCAGCCATCCGAAACCCATAGTGGCTGTGACATGAGACTCGGCCGCCACCGCCACAGGGATGATTAGGGAGTGGGTACCGCCGTCGTCGTGACTCTGCTCGTGCTCTTGGGAGTCGGCATAGTGATCAGTCCGCTCCTTCGGCTCAGGAAGTGGCTGAATAGACCACCCCGTCGCGAAGATCCAGAACCTCCCGACGCAAGACCTTAAGTAGCTGAGGAGGGGAGGACAGCTGCAGTAGGAACATTTCTACTAGCGGTGCACCCCGCGCTGCCGAACGTGAGGCCGAGCGAAGAAAGGGCCCAAACGAGCCGTCAGTTTTCACCGCGGGTGTCGATGACACGCTGGGCGATGTCGACCAGCCGGGTATTGCTGTCCTGAGACAGCCGGCGCAGCATGTCGAACGCGCGAATGTCGTCGACGCCGTAGCGCTCCATGATGATGCCCTTGGCCTGGCCGATGCGGTCGCGGGTCGACAGCGCCGATTGCAGCTCCTCACCCTCACGACTGGCCAATATCGCCGCGGCGGCGTGCGCGGCGAGCACTGTGCCGATCGTTTCCGACTCCCCGTCGAATGCTTTGGGCTGGAACGCGAACAGATTCAACGCCCCGGCTGTGCGGTTCGCGGTGTACAGCTTGAAGGACAATCCGCTGAGCACGCCGAGCTCGACAACCGCAGGCGAGTACTGCGGCCATCGTTCTTCGGAGCGGAAGTCATCGGTTCGTACGATCGTCTCGTCGAGCGCCGCCTCCACGCACGGGCCCTCCCCGAACTTCATCTGCAATTCGTCTAATAAGTGGGGCAAATCGGAGGTCACACCCAGCGAGTCCCACTTGCCGCCCTTGCCGATCATCAACACCCCCGCGGTGTCCACGCCAGGAATCAGCTCTTTAGCCGCAGTGGTGACGTCTAAAAGCACGTCCTCGACACTGCGCGGCGCAGCGGCGGCGCGGGCCAAGTCGGCCATGCGCACCGCCAGATCGTGGTTTTGCTTCTCGGTCATAGGAGAAGTGTTCCCGATGACACCGAGACGCACACCGATCTTGACCTAGCCATTCGCATCGGCCGATGACGTTTGTCATCTCGCCACGTGGGCATGCTGCGGGGCAGGTGGGTGCAGCGGTCGACCACTACACCCTCCGAGGTCTCGTCGGTTCAGACATCGAGCCGGCGGGGCCGCCCTCCCTCCTATCCGCCGATCCGCCCGAGTCACTCTGTTAGTTGTAGTATCGGCGGTCATGGGCAGTTCCACCAATGTCTGGATCCTCGGCGGCTACCAGAGCGACTTCAGCCGCAACCTGACCCGGGAGGGTTTGGATTTCGCCGATCTGACCGCCGAAGTGGTCGATTCCACCCTCGCCGCCGCGGGCGTTGACGCCGCCGCGATCGGGGTGGTGCATGTCGCAAACGCCTTCGGTGAGCTCTTCGCCGGCCAGGCGCACCTCGGAGCGATGCCCGCCACCGTGCACGAGGGGCTGTGGGACACACCGTCGTCGCGTCATGAGGCCGCATGCGCCTCGGGCAGCGTCGCGACCCTGGCCGCAATCGCCGACCTGCGGTCCGGCGCCTACCAGACCGCGTTGGTGGTCGGCCTCGAGCTGGAGAAGACCGTGCCCGGCGACACCGCCGCCGTGCATCTCGGCGCGGCCGCGTGGATCGGCCACGAGGGTGCTGACGCCAAGTTCATGTGGCCCAGCATGTTCGCCCGCGTCGCCGACGAGTACGACCGGCGGTACGGCCTCGACGAGACACACCTGCGCGCGATCGCCCAGCTGAACTTCGCCAACGCACGATCGAATCCCAATGCGCAGACCCGCGACTGGACCGTGCCGGATCTGCGGGCCGGACGGAACGGCTCGGATCTCGACGACGAGGTCAACCCTGTCATCGAGGGCAGGCTGCGCCGCTTCGACTGCAGCCAGATGACCGACGGCGGTGCCGGCGTCGTCCTCGCGACCGACGACTACCTGCGCGACCACCCGGATGTGCGGCCGATCGGCCGGATCGACGGCTGGGGCCATCGCACCGTGGGGCTGGGCCTGCAACAGAAGCTCGACCGCGCCGCCGCGGAACCGTACGTGTTGCCGCACGTGCGGGGCGCGGTGCTCGATGCGTTCGAGCGCGCCCACGTTTCGCTCGACGACGTCGACGGCTTCGAGGTGCACGACTGCTTCACGCCGAGCGAGTACCTCGCCATCGACCACATCGGGCTCACCGGCCCCGGCGAATCCTGGAAGGCCATCGAGAACGGCGAGATCGAGAACGGCGGCGCGCTGCCGATCAACCCCAGCGGCGGGCTCATCGGCGGCGGCCACCCCGTCGGCGCCTCCGGCGTGCGGATGCTGCTCGATGCCGCCAAACAGGTCAATGACGGTGCGGGCGAGTATCAGGTGGAGGGCGCAAAAACGTTCGGCACGTTGAACTTCGGCGGCAGCACCGCCACCACAGTCAGCTTCGTCGTCGGGTCAGCAAGGGAGTTCTGATGGATGTTGAGGTCGTCGGCAAGTTTCTGTCGACCCTTCCCGAGGACGACGACCACCCCTATCGGACGGGTCCGTGGCGGCCGCAGACCACCGAATGGGAGGCCGACGACCTCACCGTCGTCGAGGGTGAAATCCCGCACGATCTGGACGGGGTGTATCTGCGCAACACCGAGAATCCGCTGCACCCGTCGCTGAGGTTCTACCACCCCTTCGACGGCGACGGCATGATCCACATCGTCGGCTTCCGCGACGGAAAAGCGTTCTACCGCAATCGATTCATTCGCACCGACGGACTACTCGCGGAGGACGAAGCGGGCGGCGCACTGTGGCCGGGATTGGCCGAACCGGTTCAGATCGCCAAGCGCGAGCATGGCTGGGGCGCGCGGACGTTGATGAAGGACGCATCGAGCACCGACGTCATCGTGCATCGAGGCACCGCGCTGACCAGTTTCTACCAGTGCGGGGATCTCTATCGGGTCAACCCGTTGACCGCCGAGACGCTGGGTAAAGAGGACTTCAACGGGAACTTCCCATTCGATTGGGGCGTCTCGGCGCATCCGAAGGTCGATGCGGCCACCGGCGAGTTGCTGTTCTTCACCTACAGCAAGCAGGCCCCGTACATGCGCTATGGCGTGGTCGACGCGAATAACGATCTGGTGCACATCACCGATATCCCGCTGCCGGGTCCGCGACTGCCGCACGACATGGCATTCACGCCGAATTACGCAATACTCAACGACTTTCCGTTGTTCTGGGATCCCAAGCTCCTGGAGGCCGACATCCATCTGCCCGGATTCCACCCCGACATGCCGTCGCGGTTCGCGGTCATCCCGCGCCGGGGCGGGCCGGACGACATCCGGTGGTTCGAGGCCGACCCGACGTTCGTGCTGCACTTCACCAACGCCTACGAGGACGGCGACGAGATCGTTCTCGACGGGTTCTTCGAGGGCGATCCCGCTCCCGTCGACAGCCTCACGGGTGACATGTGGGAGAAGGCATTTCGATTCCTCGCTCTCGACCGGCTGCAGACCCGGCTGCGCCGCTGGCGGTTCAACCTGGTTACCGGCGCCACCACCGAAGAGCAGCTCACCGACAGCATCACCGAATTCGGCATGATCAACGGCGGCTACGCGGGCCGCAACTACCGCTACACCTATGCGGCGACAGGCAAACCGGGCTGGTTCCTGTTCGACGGGCTGGTCAAGCACGACCTGCACACCGGTTCCGAGGAGCGCTTCGCATTCGACGACGGCGTCTACGGCAGCGAGACCGCGATGGCACCGCGGGTCGGTAGCGCCGGTGAGGACGACGGCTATCTGGTGACCCTGACCACCGACATGACCGACGACGCGTCCTACTGCCTGGTCTTCGACGCCGCCCGGGTGGCCGACGGTCCGGTGTGCAAGCTGCGGTTGCCGGAGCGGATTTCCAGCGGGACCCACTCGACCTGGGCCGACGGCTCGTCGTTGCGACGCTGGCACAGCGCCGACGACGCGGCCGCCGCGATCGGACTGTAGGTGGGCAGCCCGAGCCCAACGCCGTCGCTCGCATGCTTGGGCTGCTCGGCGACGAGTGGACGCTGCTGGTGATCCAGCAGGCGCTGATGGGCGCGACCCGCTACGGCGAATTTCAGGCGCGCCTGCCGATCTCGCACTCGGTGCTGTCGAGCCGCCTGCAGTCGCTGACGCGAGACGGGCTGCTCACCAAACGGACCTACCAGACCAATCCGCCACGCGCCGAGTATCTGACCACCGCGCGTAGCCGATCGTTGTGGCCGGTGCTGGTGACGATCTGGGACTGGGAACGACATTGGGTACCCGACCACGCCGAGGGCCTGCCCGACATGCGTCACACCGCCTGCGCCGGCGACTTCGCCCCACAGTTGACCTGCCGCTCGTGCGGCGAGACGGTGAGCGAGAAAGACGTTGTCGCGCAATGGGGCCCGAGCGGTTCCTGGGCGCGGTCGGTACCCACGGCCGCCACCCGGCGACGGTCGACGGCGGATCAGCGAAACGGCGAGGCCGGCCTGTTTCCTCAGACGATGAGTGTGCTCGGCAACCGGTGGGCGTTCGCGCTCCTGGTCGCAGCGTTCGTCGGGGTGAGCCGATTCACCGACTTCCAGACGCAGCTCGGTGCGCCGCCGGGTTCGATCGCCGACCGGCTGTCGATCTTCGTGGCCAACGGGGTGCTGGCGGTTGCGGACAACCGCTATCGACTCACCGAGAAGGGACGGGCCCTTTTCCCTGTGCTGATATCGGCGCTGCAGTGGGCCCAGCGGTGGTTTCAGGCGTCCGAAGGAGCGGCGGTGGTGCTCACGCATACGGGGTGCGGTCGGCGCTTCACGGCGGTCCTGACCTGCGACCAATGCACCCGGCCGCTGCGCGGAACAGAGGTCTCCGCGCACTAGCACTCTCGGGGTGAGAGTGCTAATCTTGCAGTGCACAGTGATTTGGTCGCCCGCCAGGGTGGCGGGCCTTCGAGGCGATAGAGGAGGTGAATTGCTGTGCTTCGTTTTGATCCGTTCAGTGACCTTGACGCTATGACCCGGGCCTTGCTGACCAGCCAGGCCGGATCGAATCGCACCCCTCAGTTCATGCCGATGGACCTGTGCAAGATCGACGATCACTACGTGTTGACCGCCGATTTACCGGGAGTCGATCCCGGTTCGGTCGACGTCGACGTCGACAACGGCACGCTGACGATTTCCGCGCATCGGACCTCACGAACCGACGAATCCGTCCAATGGCTCGCCAATGAACGTTTCTTCGGCAGCTACCGGCGTCAACTCTCGCTGGGTGAAGGCGTCGACGCGTCCGCGATATCGGCGACCTATGAGAATGGCGTGCTGACAGTGACGATTCCGCTGGCCGAACGCGCCAAGCCGCGCAAGATCGACGTCGCACACGGTGGCGCCCAGAGGAGTATCCCGACCACCGTCGATTCCGAATAGCACTGCACCAACGGGCCGCGGCGCTAGCCGTGGCGGTCCAACCGGAACTGCAGATGTGTGCGGACCGAGGGCCATTCGATGTCCAGGATCGAATAGACCACGGTGTCGCGCCGCGACCCGTTCGGCAGCAACTGATGGCTGCGCAGTACTCCATCGAGCTTTGCACCCAGCCGTTCGATCGCCGCTCGGCTGGCGAAGTTGAAGAAGTGGGTGCGGAATTCAACTGCTACACAGCCTAATTCGTCGAATGCGTGACCTAGCATCAGCAGCTTGGTCTCGGTGTTGACGCCGCTGCGGCGGGCCGATGCCCCATACCAGGTGTTGCCGATCTCGAGTCGACGGTTCGGTGCGTCGACGCTCATATAGCTCGATGACCCGACCAAGGTGCCGTCGAGGCGGCGCACCACGAACGTCAAGCCGGTGTCGGGCTGCTGCAACCCCAGCCGCATGTCCACCCACTCGGCGGCGGTCTGCGGCGACGGAGCGCCGGTGAACCACAAGCTGCCCACATCACCGTCCGCCGCAGCCAGCGCGATCTCCGAAACATGATCATGCGCCAGGGGTTCCAGCGATACCCACCGTTGTCCGGTCAACGTGACCGGCTCGACGAAGCCGGTCACAACGTTCGACGCCCCGACGTCAATGACGCCACGAGTGCCCACCCTGAGAACGCGACCGCGGCCACAGCCACAGCTATGCCGATGTAGAACCCGTAGCCCGCCGACACCGGTGGGTGGACATTGATGTGGTAATACCACAGCATCAACGCCACCAGCAGCAGCGAAATGGCCAGCGCGGCAATCGATGCCACCCGAGCCGATAGACCGCGCGCCGCCATGGCGCCCGCGACGATCAACGTCGACGCCAAGAGGGTGATCAGTTGGCCCGCACCGAATCGCGCCGGTAGGACCAGGTTGCCGACGGTGCCACCGATCGCGTTGGCGCGACCTCCGCCGTCCGCCCGGGTTGTCAGCCAGGGCAACCACACAGCCACGGCCAGGATCGCCGCGCACAGCGCCACCAGCCAACCGGGGCTCGGGCGAAACATGCGATGACCCTATCGCGGGGTGCGTCGGAGCTACGTGATGTGTCGGGCAGTCCAGGTCAGCGCGTGATCGGCCACCTCTTCCCAACCGTCCAGCGCGGTGATCAGGTGCGGACGGTCGTGGAACACCTTGAAGTCCGTCGCCGCCGACGTCCGCCGGTAGCGGGCGAAGTTCTCGAAGACCACAGACATCGGCATCAGGTTGTCGCGGTCGCCTGCGATCAGCAGCAGAGGTGCGCGGTCGGCCCTGGCGAAGTCGACGGCATTCGCCACCTTCGATTTCGGCCTGAGGTCAGCCACGGCCACATCGAACACCGCCCGCCCCGGCGCCGGAATCGCCAACCGGGCGTGCCACCGGTCGGAATCGGCGCGCGAGACCGTGTTGGCGAAGACGTAGTGGAAGTGTGCCGGGCTGATCGGCACCTCTCGTCGTCGATTGCGCGGATCGCGCAGCACCGGCCATATCGACCGCAGCATCGATATCGGAACCCGCAACACGCCGCGCGGTTTCGAGGGCTGGATGGCGACCCCGGCGCGGCCGAGTCCGCGGTCGAGCAGTAACTGGGTGATCAACCCGCCCATCGAATGGCCGATGAGAATCGGCGGGTCGGGCAGGGCCCGGACGAACTCGTCAAAGTGGTCCGCCGCCTCGGCGAGTCCGATGGAAGCATCGTGCGGCCAGGCGGGCGCATGCACGATATGCCCGGCGGCGCGGTACCTGTCGATCCAGGGCTGCCAGCCGGCGGGCGACAACCACAGTCCGTGGATCAGCACAATCGGTGCCGTGACATTCGACATCGTCTCTAGTGTGGAACTTCGACACGGCATATAGGGCGGTAATGCGATGAGCGAACTTCCGGACTGGGCGCAGCGGCTCGATCTGTCCCCTCATCCCGAGGGTGGCTCGTTCCGGGAAACCTGGCGCAGCGGTCTGACGATCCCCCAATCCTCCCTCCCGCAGGACTACGCCGGTCCGCGCAGCGCCGGCACCGCGATCCTCTTCCTGCTCATGCCCGGTCAGCAGTCGGCGTGGCATACCGTGCGCAGCGCCGAGTTGTGGCTCTACCACCGCGGAAGCCCGCTTTTGCTGCAGTTCGGCGCCGAACAGGCGAGTGCCGCAACGCATCTGCTCGGCGGCGACATCACCGCGGGCGAGCAGCCGCAGCTGGTCGTACCTCCTGGCCACTGGCAGCGTGCCCGCCCGCGCGATGACGAGCCGACACTGGTCAGCTGCATCGTGGTGCCCGGATTCGACTACGCCGACTTCGCGCTGGCCGCTCCTACCGACTGAGCAGCTGCACCGCCGCCGACACCAGCTCGGCATTGCCCGGTGCCGTCGAGCCATCGGGCAGCAGCAGGGTGTCCTCCAGGCCGATGCGGGCCTGCACGCCGCGCACCGCAGCGTGTTCCAGAAGGGGCCAACAGCTTTCGTTGAAGCCGTGCAGCAGCACCGGCGCAGGTGAGCCGGCCGCCAACACCTCACCGAGCACATCGTCAGCGGTGGCGACATCGCCGTCGGGCCCCAGTTCGACCATCACCCGCATGCAGTGCGCGGCCATCTCCGACCGAGCCCACGACGCCGCCGCCTCGACGTGAAAGATGCCGACCTCGACGCCGAGCCCCCTGCTGAGCAACAACCGCGCGAGGGGCTCCGAGCCGGGCTCGTGCCAGTTCACCGACGCGAAGTCGGGCAGCACCGTCCACGCCTCGACCACGCGCAGCCGCTCGTCGGGGTCGGAGAGCGCCCAGAAGCCCGTCGTCACGCCGAGCGGTAGGCCGGGCACCGCGTGCCGGACCGCTGCCACCGCGGCCCCCACGATCTCGGGCTGCAGCGAGTCCACCCCCTCGGCGGTCTTGGGATGCATGTGCACCGCCTTGGCGCCCGCCCCGTGAGCGGCGACGGCCTCGGCCGCCAGCTGTTCGGGGGTTACCGGCAGATTCGGGTGCTCGACCGGGGTCCGGGCGCCGTTGATGCACGCCTTGAGGTAGGTCTTCGAGCCTGGCACGCCTCCATCTTCGTCTTTCGGACCGGGAGTTCGCGCTCGCACCGCTTCGCGACTGTGCCGATTCTTACGCCGCCGCGGCATGTCGCGCATGAAACCGCACAGTGGGCCCTCCTCGCGCTAAGAAGCGATGCCCAGAACCCGCAGGGCGTTGTCCTTGAAGATCAGCGGCAGCACCTCGGGCTTCATGTCCAGCGTCTCGAAGTCCCGGCGCCACCGGTCCAGCTCGATGTACGGGTAATCCGTGCCGAACAGCACCTTGGTGCGCAGTTGACGGTTGGCCGCCCGGACCAGCTGTGGCGGAAAGTACTTCGGCGACCACCCGGAGAGGTCGATGTAGGCATTCGCCTTATGGGTGGCGATCGAGATCTGCGCATCGATCCACGGCACCGCGGGGTGGGCCATCACGATCGTCAGGTCTGGGAAATCGGCGGCCACGTCGTCGAGCAGCATTGGGTCGGAATACCTCAGCTTGACGCCGTGACCCCCCGGCAGACCCGATCCGATGCCGGTCTGGCCGGTGTGGAACAGCGCGGGCACACCGGCTTCGGCGATCGCGGAGTAAATCGGGTAGTACGCGCGGTCGTTGGGCAAGAAGCCCTGCAGGCTGGGGTGGAACTTGAACCCTTTGACGCCCAACTCGATCTGCCTGCGCACCCCGTGCACGGCGCGGTCGCCGGTCAACGGGTCGACGGTGCCGAACGGAATCAGCACGTCGTTGTTGCGCGCCGCGCCTTCGATCAGGTCCTCGACGGAGTTGGGTGCATGCCCGGACACCGTCTGCGAATCGATGGTGAACACCACGGCGGCGGTGTTGCGCTGCCGGTAGTGCTCGGCCACCGAGTCGACGGTGGTCAGCTCGGAGTCCAGCTTGAAGTACTGCTTGGTCGCCGCGATCAGTTCGTCGTCGTAGGCGTGATGCCCGTGGTCGTCGGCCTCAACGTGGGTGTGGATGTCTATCGCATCAACCGCGTCGAAATCGATTCCGTACTCGTAAGCTTCGCCGGACATCACTGCAGCCTAATTGGATGTGGTTATCTCAACGGATGCCTTACAAGATTGACCCGGATGTGCTGGCCACGGTCGCCAAAGAGGTCGTTGGTGTGCCCCTGGCCGGTGGCGAGCTCATCACACGCACGACCCAGTTGCTCGGCGCCGAATACCCCGATCTCATCGATCCCACGCCGGGACGCTGGGTGGGCAGCAAGGCGGGCGGCATCCTGGGCAAGGTCCGGTTTCTCTACTTCAGCCCGCGTGAATACGTCGTGCTGTTCGGTTCTCCCACTGGCACACAGGGTTTTTCGGGCCGCTACAAGCACGTCGAAATTCACAAGTTCCTGATCGCGGGCCAGATCGACTCCTATGACCTGGAGTCCGACGAGATGACGCCCATGACGCTGCGCCCGGGCGAACACACGTGCCTCGAGAAGGGACACGCGCGGGGCCTCACGATTCATCCCGGCTCGTGGCATATCGAGTACGGCAGGGGTGCGGTCGTGACAACGCTGCCGTTCGCGATGGTGGACACGCTGTTCGTCTCGCTGGAACTCGAATCCGTCCGCCGGTCGACGGCGGAGTTCGCCAAGCTTGTCAGCAGGCGGTTCCGCCGCTGACCCCTCCCCACTTCTCCGCCGCGAACGTTCCTTACCAGTCGAATTTCTGGCGAAATTTCGACTGGTAAGGAACGTTCGGCGGGTCACGCCGGGGCGAATACGTTCTTGAACTTGTTCAGCGACTCTCGGACGTCGCCCTTCAGCGCGGCGGCGACGAGCATGCCGATCGGGCCGAACAACGCAGGCCCACCGAGATGGACGTCGAACGTGACCGTCGAGCCGTCACCCGACGGCCTGACCTTCCCGATCAGCTTCACCTTGACGCCACCCACGCCGTCGCCGTCGAGGGTCATGGCCTCCGGCGGCTTGAAGCGGACGATGGTCCACTTGATCCGGTTGGGCATGCCCTTCACCTCGACGATCGACTCGATGACCGTCCCCTTGTCCAGGGTGTCGGGAATCTTGCTACGCCAAACCCGGTGAATGGTCAGCCATTCCTTGTACCGGGACAAATCGGATGCGCACTCCCATGCCTTCTCCGGCGGCAGTGGAACGTCAACGGAGACGGAGAGTTTGGCCATGCGTCAGGGTGTTTGGGGATCCGTCTTGTCGACGGCTTTCTTGACCGCGTCCTGGACCTTGTCCACCTTGTCGGCGTACTTGCCCTGGGTCTTCTGGTCGACGATGTCGCCGGCCTTGTCGATCGCGGTCTCCACCTTGTCGGCGTTCTTCGATGCGAGGTTCTTGAGCTTGTCTAGAAATCCCATGGGCCTCACCCTACAGCTATTTCCACAGCCGTCGTCGTTCACCGATGAAGGCGCCCTGCACCCACCACAACACCTCGATGAGCGTGGCGCCGACGACACCGATGACCAGTGCCATCGAGGTCACGGCGAGGTTCGATGTATCGAGCATGAACGTCTTCTGGGCAAGGGGAATGGAGAAGATCACGACGTAGGCCAGACCCGAGATGCCGACCAGCGCGACCCGCCACCACTCGTACGGACGCGCCACCACCGCCAGCACCCACATCGCGGCCACCAGCAACGTGATCAACGCTGCCGTGGACGCCTGGGTCTGCTGCTCCGCGGTGGCCTCGCGGCCCTGATACGCAACCAGATAGGACGTGAATGTGGCGACGCCGACGACGAGTCCGGACGGCAACGCCGACGTCATCACCCGGCGCACAAAGCCGGGATGGGCCTGTTCGTTGTTGGGGGCCAGCGACAGGACGAACGCCGGGATACCGATGGTGAACCAGGCGGCGATCGTCACGTGGATCGGCTGGAACGGAAACAGCAGCGGATCGGAGCCGAATATCGCCGACGCCAGTCCGGCCAGACCGACCAGGATCGCCAGCAGCACCGAGTAGACGGTCTTGGTCAGAAACAGGTTGGACACCCGCTCGATGTTGCCGATCACCCGGCGACCCTCGCCGACCACGTGCGGCAGCGTCGCGAACTTGTTGTCCAGCAGCACAATCTGGGCGACCGCCCGTGATGCGGCGCTGCCGGCACCCATCGCCACCCCGATGTCGGCATCCTTGAGCGCCAGCACGTCGTTGACGCCGTCGCCGGTCATCGCCACGGTGTGCCCGCGTGACTGCAGCGCATGCACCATCGTGCGCTTCTGATCCGGCCGTACCCGGCCGAAGGTGGTGTACTCCTCGAGGGTGTCGGCGAGTTGGTCGGGCTCGTCAGGCAACTCGCGGGCATCCATCGTTTCGCCCTCGAGGCCGAGGGTGCCCGCGACCGCACCCACCGAGACCGCGTTGTCGCCGGAGATGACTTTGATCGCGACCTTTTGGGAGGCAAAGTAATCCAGGGTGTCGCGGGCGTCGGGGCGGATCCGCTGCTCGAGCACCACCAGGGCAACCGGCGTCACGGTGCCGGGTGCATCATGATGGTCGACGGGCAGGTCGCTGGATCCGAGCAGTAGCACCCGCAGGCCCCGCGAGCCGATCTGCTCGGCCCGCTCGGCGGCCGGGGACGCCGGGTCGAGGAGTACATCCGGCGCCCCGATCACCCAGTTGCCGTTGTCGCCGTAGGAGGTTCCGCTCCACTTGGTCGCCGATTTGAACGGTGCACTCGCGGTCGCCGTCCAGCCGGGCGGCATCTTGTATGCCTCGGCGATGGCCTGCATGCTGGCGTTCGGCCGGGGGTCGTCGGCGGCAAGCTGTGCCAACACATTGCCGACGTCACCTTCGCCCAACCGCTTGAGATCCGAGACGCGCATACCGTTCTCGGTGAGCGTGCCGGTCTTGTCGGCGCACACCACGTCGACGCGGGCCAGGCCCTCGATCGCGGGCAGCTCGTTGACCAGACACTGCCGTCGGCCAAGCCGAATGACGCCAACGGCGAACGCGAGCGACGTCATCAGCACCAGGCCCTCGGGCACCATCGGAACCAGCGCGCCGACCATCCGCAGCACCGATTCCCGCCAGCCCGCGTCGGTGGTGAACAGCTGGGTGTAGATGATCAACAGCCCGGCCGGGATCAGCAGGTAGGTGATGAACTGCAGGATTTTGTTGATGCCGCTGCGCAGTTCGGATTTCACCAGCGTGAACTTGCTGGCCTCCTCTGCCAGTTTGGCGGCGTACGCCTCCCGGCCGACCTTGGTCGCGCGGTAGGCGCCCCCTCCGGCGACGACGAAGCTGCCCGACATCACCTTGTCGCCGGCGTCCTTGGCGATCGGGTCGGCCTCACCGGTGAGCAGCGACTCGTCGACCTCCAGGTTGGCCTCCTCGACGATGTCGCCGTCGACGACGATCTGGTCGCCAGGCCCGAGTTCGATGATGTCGTCGAGCACCACCTCGCTGGGCAGCCTGGGGCTGGCTGCCGATCCGGAAGGAGTGAGCCTGCGCACCAACGGTTTCGCCTGCCCGACGATGGCGAGCTTGTCGAGGGTCTGCTTTGCGCGCAGCTCCTGGATGATGCCGATCGCGCTGTTGGCGATGATCAGCAGCCCGAAGGCTCCGTTGATCACCGACCCGGTCGTCAGCACGATGATCAGCAGCACACCGAGAATGGCGTTGATCCGGGTGAAGACGTTCGCCCGCACGATTTCGGAGACGCTGCGCGCCGCCCGGGTGGGGACGTCGTTGGTCTTGCCCTCGGCAACCCGTTGGGCGACTTCGGCATCGGATAGCCCCGTGGCGACAGCGATAGTCATCGGGTGAATGTTCCCTTGCCCGTCTCGTCGTAGAACTCGAGGGTCAGCTTGGCGCCGTCGAACATCGCCTTCGAAATCGTTCCGGGAGGCGAGTTTTCCGAAACCCACTCATAGGTGAACACGTTGCCGTCCCAGTGGGTAAGCGGCACATTGAGCTTCGAGCCCAACTCGAGTTGCAGCTTGCCGTCCTTCTCACTGACACGGGCCGGACCCCAGTAGTCGTTGTTGTAGGTGCCGACATACGACGACAACGGCGCGGCGGGAGCGGGATTCGCCGGTGGCTGCTGGCCGACCAGCGAGCCCTGTGGTTCACTCATCGGCTTGAACAGGTCGGTGTACAGCTTGTACCAATCCTCGCGTACCTCTCCGAACTGCACCAGGTCTGCGAATTCGGCGGTCAGCGTCTCGGTAAAGCCGCCCGGGGTGGCGTTGGTTAGCGCCACGATCGCCACATCGGCGGACGGCAGGATGACGAAATTCGTCCCGGATCCGAGCACGAATCCCCCGGAGTGGCTGAGCTCCATGCGTGCCGCCGATGTCGCGCCGACATTGAAGCCGTAGCCGTAGAAGCCCGAACGCATCGCAGGCTCACTTGCCGGGCTGGACACCATCTGCGGCGTGACCGCGGGCAGCAGCGCCTTCGGGTCAACGAGCTGCCTTCCTTCGTAAGTGCCGTTGGCAAGCATCATCGCCAGCCAGTGCGTCATGTCGTTGACCGACGAGCTGGCACCACCGGCAGGCGCCTCAGGGTCGGGGTCGCGCTTGTAGAGCGGCTCGTACCTGCCGTCGACGTGGATGTGGCCGACGGCGCGGTTCGGCCTGGATTCGTAGTCGGCGAACCGGTAGCTCGCCGACGACATTCCGAGTGGCCGCAACACCGCCTCGTCCGCCAAATCCTCCCACGTCTTGCCCGCACTGACAGCCACTGCTTCGGCTCCGGCGGTCAATCCGAAGTTGGTGTACGCGTATGAGATTCGGAATGGATCCAGTGGCAGCTGACGGAGTCGCTCGAGCACATAGCGGCGGTCGTATCCGAGGTCCTCGAGCATGTCGCCGGCGTGGTCGGGCAGCCCGGACCGGTGCGAGAACATGTCGCCGACGCTGACCATCTTGGTGACCGCGGGATCGGACAGCGCGAACCACGGAAGCTTCGACACGATGGGCGTGTCCCAGCCGATCGCGTTCTGGCCCACTTGGTGGGCCACCACAGTCGACGAGATCGACTTGGACACCGACGCCAGCTGGAAGACGGTGTCCGGGTCCACCTTCTCGCCGGTCTTGATGTCGCGGACACCAAAGCCCTTGGCGTAGACCGTCTTCCCGCCGTGGACAACCGCCACCGCCATCCCGGGAATGCCGGATTTCTTCATCAGGTCCTCGGCGATGCCGTCGAGCTTCGCGGTCGCGTTCTCGACGGCGTTCTCCGGTAGCGGCACCCCGGGGACCAGCGGCGGCAGCACGTCGGACAGCGTCGGCTTCGTCTCGTCGGCCGACGGTTTCGACTCTTCAGACAGCCCGGAATCGCAGGACGTCACCAGCGATATCGCTGCGGCGAGCGAGACCAACGAGACAAACGTGGTGCGGGCTCTGATCACAGCCAGCACGCTAGCGGGTTATTGCTGCCACCACGGGTCGAACGCCGACGAGCGCTCGCGCGAGGAGTGTGACCCGGGCGCCGGCTTCGATGACACAGTGGGATCGACACGCTCCCCCGGCCGCGGCACCACAACCTCGACACCCGCCGGATCCGCCGCGGCGAGCAAGCGTTCGATCGGCTCGGCCCACGGGTGCGGGGCAAGCCGGAATGTCGCCCAGTGGATCGGAAGCAGAAGCCCCTTGCCGGCTTCGGCGATGTCGAGATGGGCCCGCACCGCGTCTTCGGGGTTCATATGGATGTCCGGCCATGCGGGGTGGTAGGCGCCGACCGGCAACAGCGAGAGGTCGAACGGCCCGTGATCCAAGCCGATTTCGGCGAAGCTCTTCGTGTAGCCGGTGTCGCCGCCGAAGAACGCCCGGTGCCGCGGGCCGATGATCACCCACGACGCCCACAGTGTGGTGTTGCGGGTGAGCAGTCGACCGGAGAAGTGCCGTGCCGGCGTGCACACCAGCGTCAGCTCTCCTATCCGGTGGCTTTCGTGCCAGTCGAGCTCGATGATCCGGCTATCCGGGATTCCCCACTTGCGCAGGTGTGCGCCGACGCCGAGCGGCACTACGAACGGTGCTCGCTGGCTGTGGGCCAGCCCGACGATGGTGTCGACGTCCAGATGGTCGTAGTGGTCGTGACTGATCAGCACCGCGTCCAGGGCAGGCAGCGCATCCAACGGCACCGGCACCTCGTGCATGCGCTGCGGCCCGACCGTGCGGGAGGGCGAACACCGTCGGCTCCACACCGGATCGGTGAGCACGCGGTAGCCGTCGACCTCGACCAGCGCCGAGGAGTGGCCGTACCAGCTGGCCGCCAGGTCGAGCGGTGTGGTTTCCACCTTCGGCGGCACGGCCAGCGGGATGGGTTTCGATGGCCGCGTGGCGTCGCTGGACCCGACCAGCTCCCGGATGAGCAGGTGCTGCTGTTCGCGGTCGAGGCTGATCGACGACGCCGGGTCGATGTTGACGAACACGCCATCGCGATAGTTCGGCGACCGCCGAGCGACCGGCCAGATCTCGTCCGGGCGGGCGCCGACGGCGGTTGGCGAGCCCTGCAGCGCCCGCAGCACCCAGCCACTGGCGGCGACGGTCGCCGTCCCGACCGCGAATCGGAGCGCAGCTCCCAGCATCGGCGGTCAGGCTCCCTGGAATTTCGGCGGCCGCTTCTCGATGCGCGCCACCTGCGCCTCGATGACGTCCTGACTCGCCCACGCCCTGTCGAACATCTCGGTGTGCTCGGGCCGCGGCTCGTCGTAGGCGCCGTCGTCGTTGAGCACGCGCTTCGCGTGCTGCAGGGCCAGCGGTGCGTACCCCGCGATCTCCGCTGCCCACGCCTGGGCGTCGGCCAGGGTTCCGATGCGGTTGGCCATCCCGGTCTGCAGGGCGACGTCGGCGGTGAGCCGTTCGGCGGCCAATAACATGCCCCTGGCCCGGCCCGCGCCGACCAACGACGTCAACCGTCGAATGCTCCAGTTATCCAGAGCCAGGCCGTATTTCACGAGAGGAAACTGGAAGTAGGCCTCAGGCGCAACGACCCGCAGATCGCAGATCATCGACAGAATGACGCCTGCACCGATCGTGGGCCCGTTGATCGCGCCGATGACGGGAATCGGCGCCTTGTCGATCGCGAGGTTCAGCGCCTTGGCCTTGTCGGGTAGTTCATCGGCCACCCCTGCGGGGTCGGTGAGGTCCGCGCCCGAGCTGAACACCGCACCCTGGCCCGTCAGCACGATTACCCGGACGTCTTCGGTCGCGGCCTTCTCGACCACCTCCCGCAGGCCGTCGACGAGTTCGCCGTTCAGCGCGTTGCGGCGCTCTGCACGCTGCATCTCCAGGGTCATCACGTGGCCGTCGCGGGTCACACCAATCATGCGCCCCACCCTATTAAAGCGTGTCGAACAACTTGTCTTGGGTGCTCGGCACCGCCCTTCTCGGGCGTCGTCGGTTCACACAGCAAGGTGCTCTGTGAACGCCTGTTCCCACTTCATTCGAGACAGTTTCACCAGCACGGATGCCGGCCAGCGCCGTCCCGTCGGCAGGCGTTGTTATCCCGGCCCCCTGCTTGGGGGTCCGGGGTGGGCGTCAGCACTTTGCACATCGCCGCCCACTGCGCGAGGTTGGCCGCCGCGTTGCGGTCTCGGTCTGCTCGATGCCCGCATTGGCACCGAAATACCCGATTTGCAAGCTTCAGGTCGCGGTTTATTTGGCCGCAGCGCGAGCACCGTTTGCTTGAGGGATACCAGCGGTCGGCCACCAAAATTTGTCCTTCCCGCCATTCGGCCTTGTAAGTCAATTGACGGGCCAGTTCTCCCCACCCGGAGTCGCCAATGGACCTAGCCAGGTGCCGGTTACGCATCAATCCGGCGATATTGAGGTCCTCGAGAACGAGTCGGTCGTGGGTCTTGACCAACCTGTTGGAGACCGCGTGAAGAAAATTCCGCCGCACGTTTGCAATGCGGATGTGATGACGGGCTAGCCGAGCGGCGGCTGCGCGACGGTTGTTCGCTGCTTTCTCCTTACGAGCGAGTGATTTCGCTAGGCGACGTTGGCGCTGCAACCCACGAACGAGCGCCTTTGGCGCACACTCGATGCGCAAGACCTCGGTTCCGTCAGCTGTGGCAGCAACAACAAGTGTCGACAAACCACGGTCGACACCCACCCAATCGCCATGGTCATCCTCTGACCTCTCGACGTGGCGCCTGGCTTGGTGAAAGTCAGCCGCCTCGACATTGAGCGACACCCACCAGCGTCGCCGTGCTGACTGACGGTGGCGAAGAGAATCCGTGCGCGGCCGTTTTTGAGCATTCGCCGAATCCGTCGGGTGTCGTCGTGAACCCGCAACGAACCCAGGCCAGGCAGAGTGACGGATCGCGGTTGCCCGCTGTCGCCAAGACGAATAGCGGGACGGCGACCCTCACGCTGCTTATTGCGTAAGCGAAATGATTTTGCAGAACCGACCTTTCGCTTGAACTTGGGAAAACCGACCCGACGGCGATGTCGCTTGCCATTGCGGGAATCTGACCACGCTTTTAGCGCCCGTCCGCAGTCGATCGCAGCTTCCGTCGAATACCTGCTGGCAAACCTCGGTCCGCCATGGCAGGCCGATATCTATTAGTTCCGACGAGCCATCCGGGCCGACGGCGAACACTCGACCTGCGTCCGAGGTCTTCTTCCAAGCGTTGAAGGAATTGATGAGGTCATATCCGGTCCAAGGAAGCCGCGCAGATGGGTTCCCAGTGCGCACGTCCAATGCTTCCTTGACCATGTGGAGGCATTGGTTGAACGCAAACCGAGCAGCCCCTGCATGTCGAGCCAGCGCACGAAGCTGGTCGGTGGTGGGTCAAGGCGAAAGCGGAACGGCCGATGTCGAGCCATGTCACGACGAGCCTTGCAGCACCCACCGACATCTCAGGTCAGCGGCAACTGGGGCATTAGCCTCTTCCGGTGAGCCGGAGCGACGCCCTTGAGCTGCGGGATGCGGTGCTGGACGACGGATCCTTCAGCAGCTGGGATGCCCCGCCGATGCCCGTCGCAACCAACGACGAGTATCGCCGCGAACTGGCCGACGCCGCGGCGAGGACCGGCTGGACGAATCGGTGGTCACCGGCGAAGGCCGGGTCTTCGGGCGGCGCGTCGCGGTGGTGGCGTGTGAGTTCGACTTCCGGCCGGCTCGATCGGCGTCGCCGCCGCCGAGCGGATCACCGCGGCCGTGCGGCGGACGATCGCCGAACGGCTGCCGCTGCTCGTCACCGAGCTCGGACGGCACCCGCATGCTGCTCGGGCAGGGCAGCGGCGGGCCTGCGCTGGCGATGGTGCCCGCGGACCGCGTGCTGGCCGCGCTGCACGGCTGGCTGGCGCCCCTACCGCCGGAGGGGGCCAGCGCCATCGTCTACCGCGATGTCGACCATGCCGCGGAACTGGCTGCCGCCCAGGGCATTCGGTCGGTCGACCTGCTGCGCGACGGCATCGTCGACGTCGTCGTGCCCGAGCATCCCGACGCCGCCGACGAGCCGGTCGAGTTCACAAGGCGGCTGTCGGCGACCATCGCCGGTGAGTTGCACCGGCTGCGCGCGATCCCCGACGAGCAGCGGTTGGATGCGCGCCTGACCCGCTATCGCCGCATCGGCCTACCCGACGATTACTCCGGTGCCTCGAGGTAGCGCTGAATGGTAGGCCCGAGCCAGGAGACCACCTCATCGTGAGTCATCCCGACGACCGGCGGTAGCCGCAGAACATAGCGGCAGAGCGCCAAGCCGAGCATCTGACTGGCGATCAGACCGGCACGCCGCTCTGGATCGGCCGCGTTCACCTTCGCCAGGCTCGGCAGCAGCTGGCCCGCGAAGATCTCCCGCATGCGCTGGGCCGCATCGGCATTCGTCGTACTTGATCGCAGCAGGACGATCAGCGCCTCGTCGCGTTCCCACCGATTCATGAAGTACGCAACCATGCGCGCGCCCAGTTGGTCGGTCTCCACGTCGGACATGTCGGGGATGTCGAGATCGAAGTTCGCCGCAGCCGCGAACAGCTGGTCCTTGCTGCCGAAGTACCGCATCACCATCGACGGGTCGATGTTGGCGTCGGCCGCTACGGCGCGGATGGTGGTCCGCTCGAAGCCTGTTTCGGCGAATCGCTCCCGCGCCGCGGCCAGGATCACCGCCTTGGTTTCTGCCGAGGATCTACGCATGCCAACAAGTGTAGGCCAACAAGTGTTGACATACCGAATTTCAGGGCGCATAGTTGTGCCAACAAGCGTTGGCATTGAGTAAAAGGAGTCGAAATGAACAGCACAGATGTCCTCATCGTCGGAGCAGGCCCGACCGGGCTCACCCTGGCCGCGTCGCTGATCAGCAGGGGTATTCAGGCAACAGTCGTAGACGCCCAGGCGACGACGGCCCACACATCGCGCGCCGCCGCCGTCAATGCCCGCTCGCTCGAAGTCCTCGAAGGCCTCGACGTGGCGCGGCGACTGGTCAAGGAGGGCATCCAGGCGCCGCGGTTCACCATCCGGGATCGGAGCCGCATCCTGATGCGCCTCGACTTCAGCGGGTTGACGACGAACTACGCCTACACCCTGCTGGTTCCTCAGAACGTCACGGAGAAATTGCTCAACGATCGTCTGGTCGAGCTGGGCGGAACCGTGGTCCGGTCCAAGGTCCTGACCTCCCTCGCGGAGGACGCCGACGGCGTGACGGCGACATTCGACGACGGTGACACCATCCGCGCCCGCTACGTGGTCGGCGCCGACGGCATCCACAGCACCGTGCGCGAACAGGCAGGCATCGGCTTCGAGGGAGGCGCCTATGACGAGTCGTTCATTCTGGCCGACGTGCATCTGGGTGGCGAGGTGCCGGTCGAGGAAGTCGTCCTGTTCTGGGCCACTGCCGGACTGACGGTGGTGGCTCCGCTGCCGGACGGCACCTACCGCGTCGTCGCGCCGGTCGCCGACGCACCTGAGGAACCCTCCTTGGAATTCGTGCAGCAGGTGCTCGATGAGCGTGGCCTCGGCGCCGGACGGATGGTCATCGAGGACGTGGTGTGGAGCTCGCGCTTCCGCATCCACCATCGCGTCGCCGACACGTATCGCGCTGGTCGGCTGCTGCTGGCGGGGGACGCGGCACACGTGCACAGTCCGGCAGGCGGGCAGGGCATGAATCTCGGCATCCAGGACGCCATCGCCCTTGCCGACGCACTTGCCTCCGTGCTGGCTGGTGGGCCCGAGAGCGCGCTCGACGAGTACAGCGAGTCGCGCCGCCCGATTGCGCGCCAGGTGGTGGAGCTGACCGATCGGCTGACGCGGCTGGCGACGCTGCCGCGCGCCGTGCGTCCCATCCGCAACGCCGCGATCGGTCTGGCCGGACGGGTGCCTGCAGTTCGGCGGGCGCTGGCCCAGCGGCTCAGCGGATTGGTCTATCGCTGACGAGCTGGGCGCCTCGAGTGCCGAACCCAGCAACGCAGCGGCGGCTCCCACAGCGATTCGGACATCGCGGCCGAAAATCACTGCGGCGTCTGACTCTTCCAGTGGAGCGCGGCTTGGGTAAGGACGTCTGAGGCAAAACAACCGACGACAGCCGCACGAAATCCGACCGCCAAACAACTTCGAATGCCTGCCGCTGGACACATTCGCATGGATGAAGCCACCTAACCCACCGCGGGGTTACACTGCGGAAAGCCGAGCTGCCGAGTGGTTTACCTGGCAGAAAGGGGTCGCAATCGTGAGTGCCACTGCATTGAGCCATCCGGGTACAGCCGACATCCTCCGACACATTGTGTCCGATGAGGAACTGGAGGCTGCCGCAGAAGAGACGGCGTTGTCATTTACCTTTCAAACGTCGGCCTACAACCAGTGCTGCCAGTAGCTTGCCGCTGAAAAAACGAGTGTCGATCGATGCGGCCACGCCGCGGCGCATCATGACCGGCCGTGATTGTGGGTGTCCCGTGCCCGGCGTGGACGTGGACGGCGCGAATCGGATTGGCGCAACGGCGACTTCAGCGGGATGGGTTTCAGCGCGCGTTGTCGGGTGGAGCCGTCCCGAGCGATCCGGCGTCATCGACCTCCGGCATGTCGGTACAGACAGGGATGTAGTCGATGTCCGGCGAGATCTCATCATGCCACTGCTGGTGGCTCATGTTATGAGTGAATTTGTCGCACAACGCCTCTCGCGATGGCGATGACACCACCGGCCACATCCGAAGCCTGTGATCAGAGCTCCCCGACACCACCTTTGCTCCGTCGGGGCTGAAGTCGAGGCTGATCACTTCGTCGTGATGACCGGCGAGTGCGGGACCCAGCTGCATCTGATCGTCGACATCCCATAGGCGGATGGTGCCATCGCCGCTGCCGAACGCGAGGATCTGCCCGTCAGGACTGAAGTCCGCGGACGACACGGGCGAATCAAGATGCAGGACATTTCCGATAGGTTGAGACGTTCGGGTATCCCACAGCCGCAGCGTGTCATCCATAGAGCTTCGCGAACCGGCTGCAAGTCGACCTCCGTCATCGCTCAACGCGATTTGAGGCGCATCGCCGTTACCGGCCATCGGTTCGCCACGGCGTTCACCAGTGTGGGCGTCCCAAAGTTCAACCGTGCCACGGCTGCCGCCGGTGGCCAGGATCGCGCCGTTGGCACTGAAAGCGATTGCGGTGACCGGCTCCATCGGCACGATCCGTCTCCCAATCGGCTGCAACGTCTCAACGTTCACCAGCTGCAAGAAGTCAGGGTGGACTTCCAGGATCCCGCGACTCTGTTGGTCAAAGTAGGCCCAGGAGTCGGGCGGGAGGCGCAACGGTTCGCCGATCGGCTTACGGCTGCGGGCGTCCCACAGGCGCGCCGCGTCGACCGTTCCGAGCGACAGCAAGCGGTCCTCGCCCAGCGGGAACAGATACTCCACGTCGTCGTCGTTGACGCGCAGCGGTGCACCGATCGGCCGCCCAGTCTTGGCGTCCCACCACCGCACGGTCTTGTCCGTGCTGCCCGAGGCGATGCGGCTGCCATCACCGGCGAACGAGCCAGCGGCCGCGTCGTCGTGGCCGATCATGGGCTGCCAACTGCTGGCGTCCCACACCCGGACCGTGTTGTCGTTGCCGGTGGACGCGACGCGCAGGCCGTCGGGGCTGAATCCCACGCTGAACACTGCGGAGCTGTGCCGGCCGAGGACGCCGATCCTTTGCTCGGTGGCCGCGTCCCACAGCCGGATCGTCTTGTCACCGCCGCCGGAGGCGATCCGGGTGCCGTCGGGGCTGAACGCCACACTGCTCACCGGGCCGTCATGGCTGAGGCTCCCCGATCTGGTGCCCGGTGGCGGCGTCCCACAGCCGCACGGTCTTGTCATCGCCGCCGGAGGCGATCCGGGTGCCGTCGGGGCTGAACGCCACACTGGTCACCGCGTCCTCGTGGCCGCGCAGCGGTTCCCCGATCGGCTGCCCGGTGGCGGCGTCCCACAACCGGACGGTCTTGTCGTAGCTGCCGGAGGCGATCCGGGTGCCGTCGGGGCTGAACGCCACGCTGGTCACCGCGTCGTCATGGCCGCGCAGCGGCTGCCCGATCGGCTGCCCGGTGGCGGCGTCCCACAACCGGACGGTGCTGTCGCCGCTGCCGGAGGCGATCCGGGTGCCGTCGGGGCTGAACGCCACGCTGGTCACCCCGTCGCAGCAGCCGTTTACACACCCGCTCGACGCGCTGCTCCCAGATCGGTTGCCCGGTGACGGCGTCCCACAACCGGACGGTGTTGTCGGCGCCGCCGGAGGCGATCCGGGTGCCGTCGGGGCTGAACGCCACGCTGGTCACCTGGTCGTCGTGGCCGGTGCCTGTTCCGATCTGGCTTTCCGGTGGCGGCGTCCCAGAGCTGCACGGTGCCGTCGCAGCCGCCGGTGGCGATCCGGGTGCCGTCGGGGCTGAACGCCACGCTCCACATCACCGTCGGAACGTCGATGACCTTGAGCAGGTCACGCTCTTGGGTCAACGCCGTGAGCAGCGCAGACTTGCCCCTGATTGAGGGGCTCCGATGGGATGGCGAGTGCGGCCAGCAACTCCTGCATTGCGAGCACGTCGTCGCTTCCCGCCGGTCTGCAGCCCGGCCAGCAGTCAGCTGCGACTCTGCGAGGTCAGGCGCGCGGCGAGCGCCTCCCGGGCACGGGCGTCGGCCTGATGCGCTTGAAGTGGAACGCCACCACCGCCAGGACGACCGCCACGATGCACACGAGTGCCAGCCCGGCTGAGATCAACTTGAATCGCCGTCCCGCCCGCTCGGACTCGAGTCGCCGCTCCCGTTCGGCCGAGCCGCTCGCGATCGAGTTCGGCCGCATGCTGCGCGGCGGCTTGACGTCCTCTCGGTCGCTTCTCTTCTTCTGCGCGGCGTCGGTCGCGGTGTTCGCGTACGGCGCCGGTGAGCACGTCGTGCGTCAGTTCGATGCGTTGTGCGCCGTAGCGATCCTCGAGCCGTAGCAGCCGCGAGCTGATCAGTCGGTCGAGTTCGTCCTCGGTCAGATGGGCCGGCACCGCGTCCTCGCGGATGTAGCTGTTGCGGAACCCCTTCTCGGTGATCAATTCGGATTCGATGAAGCGCGCGACGCTCGTCCGGCAGATCACGCACGCACGACGAGTAGTAGTTCGACAGGGTGTCGCGTTTGGCGTCCTCGACCAGCTGCTCGTCGAACCGGTCCTGTCCGCGCCGCTTGCGTTCCTCGTTGAGCTCGCGGCAGAACAAGCTGAGCAGCGCGGGTTCGACCTCCGCGGCACCAAGTCGATTGCCGAGACCGACCGCCATCCGGCGATGCGGTATCGCGGCCGCGGTGCGAGGTCCTCGCCGGCGATGATGCCGACCACCCGTCGTGCCAGCTCGCGCGTCATCAGGTGCGCAGCCGGTTTGTGCACCGCCTCGAGTGCTTCGTCGGCCCGCAAGTGGAAGCAGCCGCACCCGTGAGCGTCCCAGCGCGGGAATGAGCCGGCACCATTCTTCGAGATCGGGAAGGAAATCTTCGCGCAGGCTGATCAACAACTTGTAGTTGCGCGAGCGCAAGTTGAATCGTCCTGCCACAGTCTTCGTCGTTGTCGATGCGCGTGGCCAGATCGGCGGGAATGCGGTTCTCGGCCAGGTCACCGAGCTCGTCCCTGAACGCGTCCACCAGATCGGGAACCCGCTCACCGAGGGTGAAGAGCTCCTCGAACTGGTCGAGCACAATCACCGGTGTGAGCGGATAGTTCCGCGCGCTCCACAGCTCGAAGTCGTTGCGGTGCAGGTACTCCCACAGTGATTCCTCATCCGAGGGCAGCACCGCGTCGGGCACATCCGCCTGGATCGAGTCGCGGACAGACTGATGGAGCTGACGAGTCAGTGGCGCCGCACCCGGCTTGAGCTCAAAGCGCACGTAGATCGGCAGAAAGTCGTGCTCACGCAGCACCGGAAACAGTCCCGCTCGCAGCAGCGACGTCTTGCCCAGGCCGGACCGACCGTACAAGACCGTGACCGGGGCTGTCGAGCACATGGTCTCGCAGCGATTTGATTTCACGGTCGCGCCCGAAGAAGAACGCGTGCGCGTCTTCTTCGAACGATTCCAGACCCGGCCATGGGTTCGTCATCGTCGAGCTGCATGGCTGTCGCTCCGCGGGTCAGGCCGCGTCGGTCGCGCCGCATGGCACGGATTTCGTCGGTCAGCATCGTCGAGCAGACCCGCATCCGGTTCACCTGCCGGCGCGCGACCAAAGTGCAAGTCGCCTGAAGTCATCTGGAATCGTCCGGTAGCGACTCGGGTCACCGCTCGTAGTCCTCGTCGATGACCACGGGCACGATGAAGCGCCGACCCTGAATGGCGCGCGATCGATTCTACCGCCTCATTCCACTCCCTGAAAACGTAGCCTTCCTCCTCCCGCTCCGTGTTCGCCGAGATGATCGGAACGAACAAGCGAACAGTTCCGCCGAATACGCGGTCAGAATCTCCGGCTCCCACGCATCGCCCGGGCCGTAGCCGTCGCTCGTCCAGCCACACGTCCCCGCCAAGACTCGGTGATCGCGTCATACAGCCGCCGGGCAGCGTCGGCGTCCTCACGCATGTAGCTGATGAAGATCGACGGAGCGTCCGGGGCAGGAGGACTGACTTGAATAGGCCTGGCTCGTCCGGTCGACCGGTGGCTTCGGCCGGGGATTGTTTCTCCCAGCGCGCACGCAACTCCGCAACAAACTCGGTCGGCTCCATGTCCAGATGCTGGACCAGCGTGCTTACGACAATACGTTGCGAAGAAACTCGACAGCGACGGTTCGTACGAGGTTGACGAACCGACGAAGAAGAACTGCTGGTTGCGTTCAAGCGATAGCCGCGTATCGCTGGACATACGCAGCAGAAACCGCCCGAGCCAGTCCGGAATCTCGCAGCCAATGAACAGCATCGGCTGATGCTTCAGCGGATAAGAAAGCCAGTCGGGAAGACTCGCCGCGTCGCTGAGCAACGCGTGCAGCCACTCCAGCCGGTCCTCATCGTGGATCGCGTATTGCGGCGTGGAGACGGCTTGACCAAACAGATTGAGAACGACGGTATCGGTTCGTCGCAGCCGCTTGGCGCATTCTTGCGACTGCTCACTGGTCGACTGATTCGGCGAAAACGACAGCTCACGCGTCTCCGGCCGCCCCTGGAAACGGACCTCGTTGACCGCCTTCGCGAGCAGCCGGTCCGGCGTCGTCTCACGAACAGGCGCAAGTCATCAATCGCGGCGAGGTCACGCAGCGCATCGCCAGGCGCCGGATCGACTTCGTTGATGATGTCGTAGATAACGCGATACAGCCGATCGACCTCATCTCGGCCGCGCTCGCGCAGGAACAGCGCCACCGCTTCGCCCGTGGTCGCTACCCCGGCGACACGCTCAGGCGATAATCGTTCGGCCAGGCGTTGGCCGATGAGCGAAGTAAATGTCTGTTCCGCTGCCGTCAACATTGACCACGCATCAGGTCGGGCCCGACAACCGGCACCAGAAAACCTGGATGCCGAATATGCGCCGAGAAGATCGTCCCAAAAATCTTCGTTCATGCTCGCTCACCGCCTGCGGCAGAGACCCGCCGATGCATCAAAATACCCCGGCACCAGCGTGGGATGGACGCAAATTGTCCGATTGGCGAATGACGCTCGCAGCGCGAAGCAACGCGGCTGGAATGGCTCAAAAACACCCGAGGCATGCAGCAATTGTGATTGCCGGGATTGGCGGCGAATAGAGTAGTTGACTACTCGAAACCACGAAGAAGGCGCAGGGGAGTTGGCCACGCCGAGCCAGCTAACTGAAGGCCGACGCCAATTGGTCCTTGCGGTTGCATTTGGTGCCCATTCGGCATGGTGAACGGCAAGTGGCGTTTGCGTCGTAATCCGGGGAGTTTGCGCCGCGAGGAGCCACCCGTGAGCAACACTTGTTCGCAAGCCCATCTGGTGCTGCTGAACCGGTCGACGCACACAGATTTTTAAGTTAGGGGGAAGCGTTCATGGCACACATCACGTTCGTCCACGGCATCGGAAATAAGCCGGCGCCAGATGACCTTTTGCGGGAGTGGAAGATCGCATTGTCGGACAACGACGGCGTGAATCTTGACGCGTTAGGGGCCACGACATCGATGGTGTACTGGGCCGACATGCTCTACGCGGGCCCGGTTTCCAAGCAGACCGCGCAGGAGGCTTCGCCGTTAGAGGTCGAAGGCATCGTCGACGCCGAGGACGCCGACATGCGATGGCTCGACGACGTCCCCGCCGACGAGCGCGACTTCGTCGAAGCGCTCGGCCGCAAAGTCGGTCTGGCCGACGTGAGCGCAACGACCGACCAAGCGGCGGTTGATCCCATCGAGGAAGGCACACCGCTGGAGGCGGTACCCCTGCCGCCGTGGCTCAAGAAACGGCTCATGCGGGTGTTGCTGCGCGACGTACACCACTTCCTCTACGACGTGGAGTTCAGCCCCCGACCCGGCGAAACCTTCAAGATCCGCACCGAAATCCGCTCGCGAATGCTCAAGGCGCTCAACGAAGCCAACGATCAACCCGGCCCCCACATCCTCTTCGGGCACAGCCTCGGCACCGTCATCGCCTACGACGCGCTCACCTCGATCGACGACGCTCCGCCGGTCGACGCCCTGGTGACGGCCGGCAGCCCGCTGGGCATCTCCGAGGTCCGCGACGGGCTGACACCACCCTGGACGCTGCAGGACGGCTGGCCCTCCCAACGCCTCGGTGACCACGCCTGGTGGAACGTCTTCGACGCCCTAGACCCGGTGTGCGGCTTCCTCGACCGTGAGATCGCCACCCATTACCGACGGGCGGGCCAGGCCCGCGTTGCCGACATCGGGGTGTCCAACGACGGCTACTGGCGCCACAGCATCGGCAAGTACCTCGGCCAGCCGGATACGCGTTCGATCATCGCGGAGATTCTCCGATGACCAAGAAACCCAAGAACTCTCAGACCAAAAAGCAACTGCACGGTCAGATCTCCGACGCGGTCGAGCAGTTCGACTGGGACGCGGCACGACGGCTGGCCGCCGAGTATGCGCAGCGGCTTAGATCAAGCCGAGAGCTCAAACCCACCACCCACGGTGTGCTCAAGGTGCTGCTGAAGAACCGTCAGTACGACGCAGTCACCGAGGTGGCCGACGCGGCCTTGGCGGTCGCTCCCGGAGATCGGACCGTGTGGTGCAATTACGCGCAGGCCCTGGTCGATCAGGGCTGCACCGCACCCGCGTTGCGCATCTACACCGGCATCGCCGATGACCCCGCTGCGACGCCTGACGACCACGCCGAAGCCCGCGGCGGGGTCGGACGCTGTTACAAAGAGCTGCTGCTGACCGAGACCGATCCAGACCGCCGTGTCGACTATCTGCGGCGGGCGCTGGAGGCCTACAACGGGCTCTATCACGCCAATCGTGACAGCTACTGGCACGGCATCAACGCCGTTGCCCTCTTGAAATACACCGAGCGGAAATCGCTGGCTGTCGAGGGGCTTTCGGACGCCGGTGAACTCGCCCGCAACGCCGCCGCCGACGTGCTTGTCACCGTCAAAAACCTGACGGAGCCCTGGGAAATGGCGACGGCCTGCGAGGCCCACATCGCGCGCGACGAGATCGAGGACGCGCTCAGGCGGGCTCAAGAGTTCGTCGAAAACAACGAGACCGATGCCTTCATGATTGGCTCCTTCCTGCGGCAGGTGCTCAAGGTGTGGCAGCCGGAGCCGGAGTCGGTGCTGGGCACCACCCTGCTCCCGCTTCTGCGCTCCGCTCTGGTCAGCAAGAGCGGCGGCTCGGTGACGTTGAAGAGTAACGATCTCGCTGCAACGCGCATCGAGCAGCTTGAACAACTTGAAACCGGCGACGACAAATCAGGATTGCAGCTGGAGAAGGTGTTCGGACCCGACCGGTTTCAGACCCTGCGGTGGTGGCGCAACGGATTGATGCGGTGCCGGGCAGTCGTGCGCATCGACGACCTCAACGGTGTCGGCAGAGGAACGGGCTTCCTGATCAAGGGCAGCGACCTTCACCCGTCACTGCCGGCGCTCGTCGTCATCACCAACTGCCACGTCGTGCCGGACGCGGTGAACCAACACGACGCCAAGGTGGCGTTTCACGGCCTGGACGCCGACTACGCGGACTCGAAGACGTTTGACGTCAGACGGATGTGGTGGCACTCGCCGCCCAGCCCACCCGGCGTGGATACGACGGTGCTGGAGCTCAGCGGCGTGCCCGATGAGGTCGAGCCGATCCCCCTGGCGGACCCGCTCCCGGCGTTCGACGACACTTCGCGGGCCTATATCATCGGCCACCCGCGGGGCTACGACCAGCCGCAGTTCTCCATTCAGGACAATCGGCTGCTCGGTCATGACGACACTCATCTGCACTACCGGGCACCGACCGAGGGCGGCAGTTCGGGCAGTCCAGTCTTCGAAGGTCAGTGGAAGGTGATCGGATTGCACCACGCGGGCAGCTCCACGATGACGCGGCTCGACGGCGCTGGCACCTACGGGGCCAACGAGGCTCTGCGCATCGACGCCATCCGGGCCGCGATCGCCGCTAGCCCACCCGTCCTATAGTGCGGGCCCAGGACCGACGGCGATGTATGAAGATTCCCGAGACCGTCAAGGTTGATCAATCCCAGCGCCCAAGGAGGCGACATGGAAAGCAAGGTCGATCGGTTACGCAGCTTTCTCGACCAAGTAGCGCCCGGTGACAACGCCGAGTCGTTACTCGAAGGCAACACACCGGATTTCCCGTCGCGCGCCGCGGATGCCGACCCCCGCGCCGCCACCGCGCTCGAGCACCTCGCCCACGGGCAGGAACTCAGCGGCGAGGACCAGTTCGCTCTCGAGGCGATCATCCTTCCCGACTTGAGACCGGCCGTCGACGTCGTCAACAGCGACTTCACCATCGCCCACCCGACATGGCAGCACCTCGACACCGACGCGCGGCTACATCAGGCAATCCGGTCGACTTTGGGATCCATCGGCCGCATCGACCTGCCCGGTCACCCCGCACTCCCCTACGGCGGCACCGGATTCGTCGTCGGTGACGGCCTGATCATGACCAACCGCCACGTCGCTGAACTGTTCACCTCAGGACTCGGCATCAGCAACCTCAGGTTCCTCCCGGGTGTAGCCGTCGACATCGATTTCAAGCACGAGCTGGGCAGCGACACCTCCCTGCTGCTCGACATCGAATCCGTGGCGATGATCCATCCGTACTGGGATATGGCATTACTGAACGTTCGCGGGCTACCCGATCAGAGTCCGGTTTTGAAGCTCTCGCTCGACGACCCAGACGATCTCGTCGACCGCGACATCGTCTGCGTCGGATACCCGGCCTTCGACCCACGAAACGACGCCCAGGTGCAGAACAAGGTCTTCGGCGGCGTGTACGCCGTGAAGCGTCTGCAGCCGGGCAAGATCAGAGGCCGCGCATCGACACCGACCTTCGGTAAGAAAGTCAGCGTGGGCACCCACGACAGCTCCACCCTCGGCGGCAATTCCGGTTCGGCGGTCATCGACCCGCGAACCGGACACGTCGTGGCACTGCACTTCGCAGGTATTTACCTCAAGGAGAACTACGCGGTGCCGATGTGTGACCTGGCGGAGGACCAGCGCGTGGTCGACTGCGGGTTGGCGTTCGCCGCGACGCCGACTCCGCGCGGCGGCGCCTGGGATGAGTGGTGGCACAAAGCCACCACCGAGGCGGCGGGCACTCCAACCGACTCGGCGCCGCAGACCGTCCCGGTCGCCGGCAACGGGCAGGGGGTTCTGACCGACGCTGGACCCGCTGAACTCGTTGTCCGCTACAACATTCCCCTCGAGATCACCGTGCGCCTCGCCGGCGACGCGGTCATCGTGGCCGCCGATGTGGCGCCGTCGGTGACGTCGCCACAGGCGCAGGCCGATGTCACCGAGAAGATGGTGGCCCCCTACCACAACCCGAACTACGCCGACCGAAAGGGTTACGACAGCGGCTTTCTCACCGGATTCGAGGTGCCGCTGCCGCGCCCCACCAAACCCGGTCGACTCGCCGCACTCACCGACGGCAGCCACGTCATCCCCTACCACCACTTCTCGATCGTGATGGACAAGCAGCGCAGGCTGCCGGTCTTCACCGCGAGCAACCTGGATTACTCCCCGGCCGCCAAGGAACCCGAGCCCGGCGACTACACCCGCAAGGGACTGTCCGGCCTCGGTCCCAATGACATGGAGTTGTGGTTCGTCGATCCGAGGCTGCCCGAGGCCTGTCAACTGAGCGACCGCTTCTTCACCAAGGACATGGGCGCGTTCGACCGCGGCCACGTTGTCCGACGGGAGGACGTCGCCTGGGGCTCGAGCTACCAAGAGGTCCGCGACGCCGTCGGCGATACCTTCCACACCACCAACTGCACGCCTCAGGTAGCCGGATTCAACCGACCCGATAAGGACACCAACTGGGGCGACCTAGAGCTGTTCGTGGCCAAGCAGTCCGGAGCCGGGCGGCTGTCGCTGTTCGCCGGTCCCGTCCTCGCTTCGGATGACCCGATCTTCAGTGGGGTCACCGTCGGCGGGGTGCTGCGTGTCCAGATACCCCGCCGATACTGGAAAGTCGTCGCCACCGTGCAGTCCGGCGAACTGGCGGCGTTCGGGTTCATCCTCGACCAGAATCTCGACGACGTGCCGCTGGAGATGACCGTCAGCCCCGAGTGGACGCCCCACATGATCGCTCTCAAGGACCTTGAGCGCGTCTTGGGCAATCTCAAGTTCTCCGCCGAGGTCAAGAAAGCCGATCAGGCCTCCACTGTCCTGGGCAAGACCGTGCGCGCCGGCGCCGGCATCGAGCTGGTCAGCGATGTCCGACCGGCGCCTGCGGCATCGAGGTAATGCGAATGGATAGACCCACTACGGCGCCGGCTGCAATTCGACAGTCAGCTCTCTGTTGTCGCCCGCGCTTACCGTGACACTTGCCCGCTGGCTCCGAAACCCTTCCGCGGCAACCTCAATGGTATAGGTTCCGACCCAGGGGGCGGCCAGCGTGAAGCGCCCGGAGGCATCCGTGAGCGCGGCGATGTCGGGTATTGCGCCGGGCGCATTCACAAATAGCACCCGCGCGCCTGCGACGGGCTGCCCGCCGCTCTGCGTTACGCCACCCGTGATGAGCGCCGGCTGAGAAGTCACGGTGCCTCCCCCGCCACGTCCGTCCCGGCGGCTGCCACCATCGGAGTAGCAAACCGCCGGAAACAGAACCGGCGCCCAACCGCCAAGAGACAGCTAAGCCTTCCACGCGACCATGTTGTTGTATACCTGGTCGTTGATTCGCGTCGCCGAGTTCGTCGTGGCGCCACCGTAGGCGTGAATCCCGATCCCATAGCGGGCCCCGTTAATGATCCGGTAGACCGCGCTGCCGCTCTGGCCGCCGGCCGTGTCGATGTCGTAATAGACCTTTTGGCTGTTCACAGAGGCGATCTTCCGCGCGTCATACCACTGTGTGCCGGCCGGCTTGTCACCGGGATAACCACTGATGTTCCCGGTGGCGGCGACCAGATCGGCGTCGGAGTAGACCCCAAACCCGAACCAGCCCACTGTATTGCCCAGTTCCGTCGGAATGATGATCGCACCGTAATCGTAGTTCTCGTCTCCGCTGTTGGTCCATCCCCCGACCGACCGGAAGTTCGTACTGGTAACCGATCCGTATGGAAGCGAGCTTCCGTTCCTTCCGGGCATCACCTGAATGCTCCTGGCCCACCCGTCGCGGCCGGGCACGCCGCTGTTCTTGATGTGCACCACGTGGCCGGCCGTGATCAGCGTGTGCGGTCCGATGAACCAGCCCGTGCCGATCCACATCGAATTGTCCGCCGCCGTGACCAGCAGCGACGCGTACGCGCGCCATGGATAGTCCGAAGTGTTGGTGATCTGCTTCCGGTCGTCCGGACCGTGCACGGTTTCCGCGCTCGGGGGAGGCGGCCCGAATGACGCTTCCCCGATATCGCGCAGTTGGGTGGTGCTCGGCGCTACGAACAACGCCGACATTCCTTCGAGTGCCCGCTCGGTCTGCCCGAAGCCCGGCACGGCTTCGGTTCCATCGTCGATTTGGCTCGTCCCGGGATTCTCACCCTCGGAGGGCGGCTCGGAAACGGGTTTGCCCGCCGCTTCGGTTCCAGGCTCCGCTTCGGGCTGGTTGGAGTCCGGCGCGTGCGGGCCTGTAGGGACGGCCTGGGAAGCTGTCTTCGACATCGGTTTCTCCCTCGAGTAGACGTGACCGCGGATTTGCATCTCCGCGTCCTAAACAATGGCGGTGTCTACGTTCTCCGACACGAGTAATCCACTACCTCAATTGGACGCCGCTCACGCGACACTCTCCAACGGCTCATGTCATTCCCAGATGAGCAGGTTTGGCAATGAGTCGTCGACTTCGCGCAGGCACGTGTAGCCGACGCCGGCCAGGCCACGGAACAGCCCGATATTGAATCGCGACGACACATCCGTGCTCCAGCGGTAACGCCCGGTCGCCGACTTGGTGTGCAAGATCGCCGACAGCCTTCGGGACGCGAGCTGGTGGAGATCCCCACGGCCGAGTACCTTGCCCGCTTCCCGGGCCAGTTCGACGCTGCCCAGCGCACCGCAGCACAGTGTGTCCGCGTGGCCCGGCCAACCCCGTGACGCACCCGTCAGCGCACGGTAGATATCGGCCTGCACCGCTGCGCCCAACGGGGAACCCAACTTCGTGATCCCGAGACGCGCCAGACCGATGCCGACTGCGCCGTGGCACCATTGGGATCGCCAATGCGGCTCCGCAACTCGAAGGTCCTGCCAGTCGCTTCGTCGGGCATCGAAATTCGATCGCTCGAAATCGAGGCATTCCTCCGCAGCATCGGCGAACTCGTGGACTCCCGTCGTGGTCGCCAGTGCGGCGAGCGCGTAGGCGAATCCTGCTGCTCCGTGCGACATCCCATTCAGAACCTGACCATTCGACGAGCGGCACGGCCAGCTTCGACGCCCGAGGGATCCGTGGCGTTGTTGAGCCAGCAGATGCGTGCCGCATGCGACTGAGCGCTCCAGCACTTCGTCAGCCTGTGTGTCACGGTATAAACGGAGAAGGCTCAGGATGGCACCTGCGCTTCCGCCAATAACATCCAGTTGTGTGTCCGCCGCAATGAGCTCATCGCTGAGCAACTTCGCGGCGCCCAGTGCATCCTCGATCAGGCTGTCATCGTCCACGAATTGCGAAATACACGACAACCCATAGATGATTGAACCAAGACCCGTCGCGCCGCCGATACCGAGCACCCTGCCCATGCGCGATCCGCGATGACCCCGCACTGCGGCACGCAGGTGTGTGATCGCCGCCAGAGCTAGATCGGCCGACTCTGGGTTTCGGGCGAGGCGCGCGTGCGCCGCGAGGAATGTGGCGATGCCGCAGGCACCGTTGTAGAGATCGTGTCCGAGTACCGCGAGTTGGGCTGCGTCGGAGTCTGCGAACCAGCCGAGGCCGATCCAGGCGGCACCTGATCCCGCACGTATCCCGTAGTCCGCGATCAGCTCGGCGATGACATCGGCCTCCGCGAGGAAGGCCGCGTTCGGCAGCGCCACGACATCATCGGTCGACATCTGGCATGTCGGCGCACCGTCGTCGCGTCGCCGTAGGCCCGACTGGTCAGGCGAAGTGTGTCGGATGACATCCACTTGCCACGCGATCTCCTTCTCGTCGAGGCCTCGGACGCGATCTTGGGCACGCTCCAGCCCATCGGTGGGCGCGGCGAACAGCGGCACGTTCAGATCGAGAAGAGCATTGCGTTCTGCGCGCTGAAATGACCAGCTTTCATCGGCGTCGCCGTCCCAATTGGACAGTCTGGCAAGGAAGTCAGCCTGGCTCGACCACAAGACCCCGTCGTCCATGGTGCGGTCGTCTATGAGGCGCTGCACCAACATGGAATAGAACTGGGTGGGCCGGACGACTTTGCGCACGGGTAGCCCTGCGAAACCGTCGAACAGTTGCCGAGCCGTTGGGTATAAGAACGTCGCGTACTCGCGAAAACCCGAAATGAAGTCCTCGATGTGCTCGGCCAGACCGATGTGGCGATCCATACCGATGCGGGGCAGGTTCGTCGGCGCTTTTCCGGTTTCCTGGACCATCGCCGGCCGCATCGCGTCGGAGTTGATGTGGTTCCAGACCAGCTTTGTGCCGGACGGCCACTCCGAGGCGACACCTCCGGCCGCATGAATGCCATCCGCGGTTTCTCCGTACGAAGGCAGCAGGCCGACGCCGACTACCGAGTTCGCGATCAATTCTCTTGCGGCCTCGTAGGCTTGCGAGTCCGCATCGGCTCTCGTCGTGCTGGCTTGCAGGAGCGTTTCGACGTCGATCGGGACGGGGTGGTCGCCAGCGGCAATGATGTTCTCGTGATGAATGTCGCTAGCCGCGAAACAGTGGAAGAGCGCCAGCCATGCCCCGGCGCGTCGAAAAAACCGCCGACAGTCCTGCTCGTTGTCACATCCGGTGTGCTCGATGAATTCGGTCCAGCCGTAGCCCTCACAGTTAATGGCCTCGGGGGTGCGGAGTTCTATGGGCGCTTCGCGGTTGAGCCGTTCGACGAGCGACCGCCACGCGACATCTAGGCGCAGATCGCGGGGTTTGTACATGAAAGATGACCCGTCGTCGAACTCGATACGCAGCACGGCGCGCCCCCCGTGATGCAGGTCGGAAAGACCACCTTGGACGTGGATGACTTGAGTGTCGGCATCGCGGTGAAGGATGTTGTGACGAATGCGCTCGAAATCCCCATCCAGTCGGTTGAGTAGTTCACTGGAGGTCGTGAGCCACTGGCGAGTCGTGGTGGCGACCAGTCTCAGCAGCACCGGCTTCTCGTCGAAGAGGCGAATCAGCCCACCAGCCGTCATGTCCTCGACGAAGGCGTCATATCCCACTGACGATTGCACGAACCCTTCGTAGAGGACTGAAGCGGACAGCCCGCACAGGCTGCCGATCAGCAGTGCACGCAGATCGTCGCGGGCAGAGAGCGCGAACTGACTCGCGACCGAGTCCTCAACCGAAGCCCAAAGTCGGGCGTCAGCCTCGTCGGCCAGGCCTGAGAAGACGTGCTCAAATGGCGCTCGTCCTGAACGTGTTTCGGCAGGACTCTTCTGCAATGCCACCTGGATCCACTCGGCGTCTCGCGCCCATGGCGGAAGCGGGACTGTTGAGCGTCGGCGAGCCGCAGCGAAGCGCGTGAGGACGCCGGCGAGGGTGTGCCTGTCGCGCGTTAACCGCCGATCGAACAGCTCCCAGTCACCGCTGCTGCTTGAGTTACACCAGGCGGCAAGACGTTTGGCCGCCCGATCGGAGTCACGCTTCAGTCCAGGCAGCGATTCGAACTCGTCCGACAGGAGTTCATCGATGGTCGCCGCTCTGGCGGCCAGCGCTTCGGCCGAGACTGCTACCGCGTCAGCCTTCATCGAGGTCTCCTGCCGCATGTACGGCGGCCGCCTCGAGCTCCTCGTCGGAAATGACAAAGTGGTAGGGAAGAAGCTCAATTGCAGGCCGATCACCGTCCACGCGCCAATACTGCGCGCTTGTCAGGGCCAAGCGCGTGAGTTTGGGACTACTTGATTCGCGTGTCGGGCCCCAATAATGCAGGTGAAGATAGCCAGCCGCACGGGTGAAAGTGTGCCGACGAGCGGGTGTCGTGTGCACGCGGGACCCGATGCTGCGGATCGCGACCTGACGGCTCTCGCGCAGGTCACTGGGTGTTGGCCGATACCTACGGTGGCGTGGACCATGCCGGGTGCGGTGTTCGCGATCTTGCTGCTGCGGTCGCGAGCGCGAACTGCATGACGGGGTCGGACAACGCTGCGGGATCGTGAGCATGCTCGGTGCCGCCGCCTCGACGACACGATGTGGCGGCTGGTCGATGACAAGATCGATGGCCATCTGCCGGGATCCGAGCGGCGCGCCATGCCGGCAGAAGGCGTGGGCGGCGGTGCAGCGCGATCCGGTGACTAGCTGCACGTGACATCGATGCGACCATCACCATCGACCATTCCGACCGCAAGGAACAGCAGCGCCGACGTGGAAGAAGACCTTCGGTCATCACGGTTTGTTCGCGTTCTAGGACGCCACGATCGCGCGGAGGGGTTGGACGAGCTGCTGCGCGGAAACGCAGCTCAACGCTGCCGCTGACCATGTCAGCGTGCTGGGCTCGGCGATGGAGTCGCTGCCGCCGCAATACCGGCCGACCCGCCGATCCTGACAGCCAAGATCCTGGTGCGCTGCGATGCCGCTGGCGCCACCCACACCTTCGCCGAGCACTGTCGCACCACCGGGGTGGGGTTCTCCTTCGGCTACGCCGTCGATGTCCGGGTCCGCGATGCCGCCGAGGTCCTCAACCAGGGCCAGTGCTGGTATCCGGCGATCGAGTCCGATGACGGCATCCGCGAGGGCGCCTGGGTCGCTGAGGCCACCGACCTGGTCGACATGAGCGCATGGCCGGTCGGACAGTTGATCCTGCGCAAGGAACGCCCACCCCGGCGCGCAACTGAACTTCACCGACTCGACGGCCACCGAGTCACCGCATTCATCACCGACACTCACTCGGTGTATGCAGGTGAACTCGCGGACTCGAGTTACGCCACCGCCAACACGCCCGGGTGGAGGACCGCATCCGTGAGGCCAAGGCACCGGGCTTGCGCAACCTGCCCTGTCACCGCGCAGGAACACTGCCTGGCTGGAAATCATCCTGGCCGCAACCGATCTGGTCGCATGGGCACAGCTGATCGGGTTCACCAATCATCCGACTAGCCGCTGCGAGATCGACACGTTCCGCTACCGGGTGCTGCACGTCGCCGCCGATCACAAGTGGTAAATGTTAATGGCGTGATCGATTCGCCATCCCGTCGCATGGTTGCACTCTGGTCGAGGCTGGCCAGCACCCTTACACCTGTAGGCCGTTTCTGTGACGAGGCAAATCCCATCCGGACTTAGGTACTTTAGTGGCTGTGAAAGGCGTAGTCGACTACTCATTCATGCGAGCCCGAAATAGCGCATGCTCATGGTGACCGAGCTTTGGTCATGCGTTCAAAGGATGTGAGGAGAATGAGAGCCACAACGGGACAAGGCTTGTATCCGGCCCAGTCATCGGTCTCTGTCCCCACTGTTGCACGGGTAGCCCAGCGACCCGCAGCGCTGTCAGCAAAACAATCGCCGATTCGGGTCTTCGACCGCGAGGTCACCGGCCATCGCCTCAGGGCGGCGTACGGCGCACGCGACAATCCGACGCGGAGGCCTCGAGCATCTCGCAATATCCCGTCGGAAATCAGCCTGTTCCTAGTGGTTTTCGCTTTCATCATCGGAATCAGCTGCTTTGGGGCACCGCGGATTCTCGACCCCGGCACGCATCTATCGCCGATATCGGTTGCGCCCTATTTGGCATCGAACGTCTCCCCCTGTTCGGTGCGAACCCGGCCGAATGGATTGCGATCCGATGCCTGCGCCCGACCGCTACCCCGTAAGGGGCGGGGATCGCATTCCTGTTGTTGAGGTGTTGGGGGGCGCGCTCGCCGTCCTTACCCGATGAACCATATACAAAGGCATGCCCTATATCTTCCCGATCCGCCCGTACGGTGACACCAGGGGTTTCGTGCGTTGACGAGCCGACGCGTGGAATCGAACATAGGTTGCGCAGGTCATCGTAAGGTTGTCGGTCGGTGGAGTCAGTGCAGGTTGATCACGTCGGCGGTTGCGTCGCCAAGACCTCGGCGTAGGTATCGCATGCGCTGAAGCGGGCTGAAACGGGCTGGCGAGCACTGCCGACCAGCCTTTAGTCACACAGAATTTTTGGCCGTGGCAGTGCGACCCTAGGTAAGGCTAAATGTGACGACCGCGTTGTTTCCGCCCCGGCACGTGACCCAGTCACCGTCCCTGACGCAGGCCATCGTGTAGGTCTTTTTCGTAACCGGGCTGAAAACGTCGATCTGCACCGAGTCGCCGGGCACGGAAAAGTACTTCTCACGAACATTCTGGGCGAATTCGCACGAGGTGCTGGGTCCGGCAAAGACGCCGCCGCCGCAGTCCTGGTCGCCGCCGCCTCCCTGAGTTGTCAGCTCGTCGAGTTTCGCCAGTGTCTCAGGGCCGGCGATGCCGTTGACCGGCAGCCCGGCACGACGCTGGAACTCGCGGATTACGGCTTCTGTCTTCGGACCGAAAGCGCCGTCTTCGTCGAGCTTGGAATAAGCCGGGTAGTCGCGGTTCAGCAGCGCCTGCAGTTGTCGGACGTGGTCTCCGTGATCGCCGTTTCTCATTGTGGTGGTGGGGTATGGTGGCACGGCCCTGGCCCTCTCGATTTGGCGGTTCCCGATCGAATTGTTACTAGCGGAGCGTAACTCCAGCGGATATCGCCACGCATGAGTAGTTGACTACTCGATCGGTCGGTCCTTTACACGCTAAGCAAGGCCAAAGTTGGCGAGATTGTATTCCGCGAAAGCTGCGAATTCGCCTCCAGAAAGCACGCACACCGTTAAGGTCCAAGCCATGCCGGACGGGCATGTTGAACGGTACTCACCCCCCGCTTATCTCAGCGATTTCAACGACACTCTCCTCGACGAATGGAGCCACGCGGTCTCGGTGTGGGTTGACGAGGCGATCGCAAAGCAGGCGGCGGCGTTGGACGGCCAACCCTGCCAGTATTACAACCAGCTCAAACCCGACCCACCGGCGGGACCGACGTTGCGCCAAGAGATCGTGTGGAATGCGTTCCCCGGGAACCAACTTCGACGCTGGGGCCGACCGTATGCCTTGATCGCTGCCGATCACCTGCTGGCACTGGACCAGCACTACGTGGCACCACGGCCGTTATGGCCTGCCGGCCAGTGGAGCGGTCTGTTTTATCGGCCGCAAGATGAATACTGCGAATGGCGCGCGGAACGCGACGATGAAGGCCGCATCAAACGCGTCGTGTTCACATCAGAGCCCCCCGAGTACTGGCAGGCGTTAAGCGGCGACGACCTCACCGGCGACGGTGGAACCGCGGTGACGTTCACCGGAGACCGCGACAGACTGGTGGATCTGTATCGCGAGCATGTGAGTACCGAGGTGCAGCTCGAGGATCTTCTGTGCGGCACTCGGCTGGGGGGCAGCGGTGAGAACGACCCGACTTACCAAGCCGGCCAATACAACCCCTACAACAAGTGGAACACCACGCACGGCCTGATGCACCTGACCCACCCGAGTAACACGTTGCAAGCCGAGATCACGTTGGGCGCCGACGCCACCGTGTTGTGGTCGTTCGAAAATCGGGTCGTGGCGGACCCGGACACCCTCATCGCCCGCGCTGGCTACGGCGGAGCGAATCGTTGCAGCGACCCGACGATCGGCGCCAGCGTCAATCACCTCGCCGCCGCCGGTTACGGTGTCACGCTGGCGGATCCGGTCGGGCTGTACATGGATCACCTGGACATGACCGGCTGGACAATCGGCGACGGCACAGAGCCAGTACACCCGGACTGGTTCAGAGTGGTGCGTGGAACGCCGGGCATGATCGAACGAGCCGTCTTCGAGGTGCCGTCCACTTACGGGACAGTGAGCGACGTCAGGATCGCCGGCGAACCCATCCGCTACGGCGGACAACTCGCCGAACGGATGACGGTCAAACTGATCGGCCTGGCCGCAATCGGCGCCAACTTCAGCAACTCTCCCGCCCGTTTCCCCCTCGACGCATACATCGAGCCCGCCAATCCGGAGATGGTCACCGCCGTCGAGCACGGAACTCACTTACCCCACGGTGCTGTTTCGGTGTTTGACTACCCCGAATCGGTCACCGGCACACGTGCGACAGCCCCGCCAGGTCCCCCAGTGGTGCCCCGGCGAGCAGGTTTGAGCCGTGCGGTATGAACGCGCCATCAGGACGTCGAATCGACGAGCCGCTGCTCGACGTCGACGACATTCAGGGCAATATCCTGCCCGGCTTCATGAAGCCACATATGAGGTTGATCTCGCTGAAGTTCGGTGACATCGCGCAGGGGCGCGCCTTCCTCGCAAGCCGCGCGGTGACAAGCCTGGCGGATGTGATGGGGTCCCGACGGAAAGTGCGCGCGGCACGGACACTGCAGCCGTCGCTTCGCGAGCTCGGGGCCACCCCGGATGGCGTTGACGACCTTTGGCTGAATGTGGCGCTGAGCTATCGCGGCCTGACGAAACTCGCTGACGATTCCCCCACACGCAAGGAGGAGCTCGACACGTTCGGCGACGAGGCGTTCAAGCTTGGGCTCGCCGCCCGCTCAGCCGGTCTGGGCGACCCGATCGATCAAGCGGCAGAGGGAAACCCCGCACACTGGGTGGTGGGCGGGCCGGGTAAGGAGCCCGATCTGCTTCTGGTGCTCGCCGCAGACAACGCGCAGCGACTCAATGACGCGTCGATAGACCAGCAGCGTGAGGCTGCAGAGCACGATCTCACCGTTCTCTACGAGGACGTCGGAGCCAAATTCGACGACCGAGGAAGCGAGCATTTCGGGTTCCAGGACGGGATCTCGCAACCCGGCGTCAGGGGGAACGTCGCCGAGGGCGAGCCGCTGTCGCACCACGTGATCGAAACCGAGCCAGACCGATGGCTCTACGGTCTACCCGGCCAGTTCCTGGTGTGGCCCGGGGAGTTCGTTTTCGGCTACCCGGGGGCATCGGCGGATCCACTGGTGCCCGGCGCGGTCCGCCACGACGGCCCCTGGTGGACACGCAACGGCTCCTACCTGGTGTACCGGCGGCTACGTCAAGACGTGAAGGGCTTTTGGGACTTCATCACCTCGGAAGCCGAAAAGTTAAAGGCCCAGCCCGGATTCGGGGACTGGCACGCTGACCGGCTGGCCGCCGCGCTGGTGGGTCGCTGGAAATCCGGCGCTCCCCTGGTGCGCGCGCCACGCGAGGACAACGAGGAGATGGGCCGAGATCGGCTGGCCAACAATCTCTTCGGCTTCGCCACACACTCGGGCCGGGTCGCCCTCAAGGATGGCCTGACGATGAGGGACGATTGGGACCAAGCCGTCCCCGATCCGGTAGGCCTCATCTGTCCACAGGCTGCCCACATCCGCAAGGTAAGCAGCCGCGAGACGCCCAACGACATGGGCGCGAGCCGCGCCAGCCTCGACCGGCGCATCCTTAGACGGGGATTGCCCTACGGAAAAACACAGGACGAGGACCCCGACAACGACGATCGCGGTCTGCTGTTCGTCTCGTATCAAACCTCGATCGAGCGGCAGTTCGAATTCCTCAACAACCGATGGATGGGAAGCCCGGTCAACCCCCGCGCCCCCAGCGGGCACGACTTGCTGGTAGGGCAGAACGGTCAACCGGGCGAAAACCGGCTTCGCCGCTGCATCGTGTTCGGCGCCTCGGACGACCCGACCAAGCCGCCGCCGACGGCGGAGATCGTCGCCGAGCGAGATTTCGTGGTAGCCACGGGCGGCGGCTACTTCTTCAGTCCCTCCATCTCAGCGTTGCGCGAAATATAGGACGGTGATCATGTTGCGTGAATTCATCGATCACAGGACCGATAGGCTGACGTTTGTCGTGAAATCTTAAATGGCGTATTGGAACTCACTGGCTCATTTCCAACAGCTTGCCGCCACAAGCTAATCAGGCAGAAGTTGTACCACAGCGCCTTCGGCGTGGGTTGGGCTGACAAGCCAGATCCCCGTTGTCATTCTGCTCCTTTGACCTGCCGCGCAGCGATAGAATGCGCCGGGGGTGCGATATGCGAGAGGCACAGTCCGCGCGAGAACTTGGGGACTGCGGAGCAGTACGCGAGTCACTGGCAGGCAGTCTGCGCTCGCTACCGATTATCTGCCTGGCGTTGGTCATTGCGCTGTGTGGGGGCGTAGTCACCGCGTGCGGAAGCAGCGATACGTCTGAGATGACCACCACCACAACGACTACCACTACTTCGACTACCACCAGTCCCACTCCCACAACCAGCGTCACAACAAGGTCCACCACGAAAAATGGTGGTTCTGGGCAGCCGTCGACCTCTGTCGTGACTTGTCCCGACGGCAGCACCGTCCCGGCGGGGCAGGCTTGCCCTTTCCCCGAGCCTCAGCCATGTCCCGACGGCAGCACCGCTCCACCCGGGCAGACGTGCCCAACCCCCACCGGCCAACCCTGCCCAGACGGCAGCACCGTGCCCGCGGGCCAGACCTGCCCCGAGCCAACACCCATGGGTCAACTATGCCCCGACGGCAGGACTGTGCCCGCTGGCCAGACCTGCCCCCAGCCATTCCAGTACTGTCCGGACGGCAGCATGATTCCCGCGAGTCGGCCGTGTCCGCCGATCAGCGAGACAGGGCCGACACCTGAGACGCCGCCTGCGGCACCGACATCGAACTACTTCGGGACGAAGAGGGCATCCGGTCCGACCATCGGGTAGCCTTCGGCTCCCGTCACTCGAAGGGCGGCAGGTTTGAACACGGCCGTTGGTAAGGAATATCGGGGGAAACCCGATCCTCCCACTGCTCTTTGTCCATGTTCGTAGTGAGCTTGTCGCACAGCATCTTCGAATCCGCGGCGGCCGGCCAGATCCGCACCGTCTTGTCATTCCCGCCACTGGCCAACCAGCGTCCGTCAGAACTGAAAGCCACCGCGCGAACCCAGTCGGTGTGTCCGGTGAGCGTACCCATGGTCTCGCCCGTATCTGCATTCCACAGCTTCACCGTCTGATCGGAGCCCGTGCTGGCCAGCCGGTGGCCATCGGCGCTGAACGCCACCGCAACCACTTCTCGAGTGTGGCCGTTCAGGGAGTCGAGCGCTTCTCCGGTGTCCGCGTCCCAGAGGCGCACCGTCTTGTCATAGCTGGCGCTCGCCAGGCGGTGCCCGTCGCGGCTGAACGCCACCCCGCGCACCGTGTCGGTGTGGCCGGCGAGTACGAATTCCGTCTCACCGGTGTCGAGGTTCCACACTCGCACCGTGTCGTCGGCGCTGCCGCTGGCCAGCCGTTGCCCGTCCGAGTTGAACGCCACACTGGTCACCGACTCGGTGTGTTCCTTCAACTCTCTTACGAGGTCACCAGTGTCCGCGTTCCACAGCCGTACGGACTTGTCGTAGCTCGCGCTGGCCACCCGATGATCGTTGGGACTGAACGCCACGCCCCACACCGGCCCGCCATGGCCGGTGAGCTCTCGCAGTAGTTCGCCCGTGTCGGCGTTCCATATCCGAACCGCACCATCGGCGTCGCCGGTGGCCAGTAGGTTTCCGTCGTGGCTGAAGGCCACGCTGTTCGCCACGCTGGGGTGGCCGGCGTAGATGTCGACGAGTTGGCCGGTGTCGACGTTCCACATGCGCATGGTGTTGTCTGCGCTGACCGTGGCCAGCCGATGACCGTCGCGGCTGAACGCCACGCTGAACACCTGATCGGAGTGGGTCAGTGTGCGGAGTGGTCGGTCGGTGTCGACGTTCCATACCCGCACCGTTCCGTCGCTACCGGCGCTGACCAGGCGCCGCCCGTCAGAACGGAACGCCACCTCGTTGACCTCCTGGTTGTGGCCGGTCAGGGCAACCAGAGGCAGGGCGGTATCGGCGTCCCACAACCTCACGTCCTTATCGCGGCCGGCGCTCGCGAGTCGACGGCCGTCGGGGCTGAACGCGACGCCGACCACTTCGCGGGTGTGTCCGCGCAGCACCACGGGTGGCCGCCCAGTGTCGAGATCCCATATACGCACAGTGTTGTCGGCGCCGGCGCTGGCCACCCGACGTCGCTGCGGGTCGAAATCCACTGCGAGAACTTGTCCTTTATGGCCGCGCAGCACCAGGGGGGGCCGGTCGCTTTCAAGATCCCAGATCCGAACGGTGCTCTCCTCGCCGGTGCTCGCCAGCCAGCGTCCGTCACCGCTGAAAGCCACCCCGTAAACCCAACCGCTGTGGCCCGGCAGCGCCCGAACGAGTTCGCCGGTGTCTGGGTTCCACAATCGCACGGTCGGATCGGCGCCCGCAGTGGCCAGCAGGTGCCCTTCGGGGTCGAAATCGACATCGAGCACCTGATCGGGATGCGGCAATGGGTCGAGAGATTGGCTGGTGTCAACATCCCACAACCGCACGTTGTGGTCGGCGCTGGCACTGGCCAGCCGGTTCCCGGCAGGGCTGAATGCCACGTCGAACACCCAACCGGTGTGGCCTTTCAACTCGCCTTGAGGCTCGCCGGTCTCGGCATCCCACAGCCGCACCGTGTTGTCGGAGTCGGCGCTGGCCAGTCGGTTGTCAAAGGAGCTGAAGGCCACGCCGTTGACGACGGAACCAGCGCCGGCGTCGATGATCTTCCGTGTGGTGTCACGGAGTCTTACCGCCTGGATGAAGGCGCCATCGTCGGGCGTTCCGCCGATCGCCCGGGCGGCGAGCAGATTCTGGAAAGCACGCGCGTCTCCACCAGAATTCGTACCGGTGAGCATGTCGTTGGCTTCTGCGTTCAGTCGCGGCGCTGTCGCTAGAATGAGCCTGTCGTGGGCCAGCCGCTGCGCAGCATTCGCCTTGATGAAGAAGACCGACGCGACGATCGCGGCGACGACGGCGATGACGGCGACGGCGGCGAGAATGCGCGAGCGTTTGCGCAGGGTGGCGGCGTGGGCTTCGGCCGTCTGTTGTCGCTCTCGGGCGTGGCGCAGCTCGGTTTGACGATGCCGTTCCTCGGCAGCCTGCCGCTCGTCCTCGGCGTCGCGGCAGGCCGACAGGTAATCGGCGGCGCTCGCCAGTCGATCACCGAACTCCGTTGTGCCGGCGAGTATCTCAGCATCGGTGAGCCGAGTGCCGGTGAGCAGCCATGCTGGATCGCGGTTGTAATTCGCCCAGGCGGTGGCGTTGCGTTCCACGTCATCGACGGCGATGAGGTTCTGGCGCTCTTCCCGCAGCCAGCCGGCGAGGTCGTCCCATTGGCGCAGTAGGCTTTCCAGCGCGACCTCGACGACCACCTCGCCGTCGCGAGTGTCCTTGACCATGAGCCGCTTCGCGACGAGAGCGTCGACCAGCGCGCGGCTGGGCTCTGGGAGGTCGGTATACCGGGCGACCCGGCGCATTGGCTGATCGCTATCGCGGTTGATGGTGGCCAGCCACGGGATGAAGGCCGAGCGCAACAGTCCCAGCGCGGTTCGACGGTCATGTGGGTCACGCGAAAGAACCTGATCAATCTCGTTGTTGACCACATCGCGAATGCCGCCCATCGACTCGTAGTGCGCCAGCGTCAGTTCCTCTGCGCTGCCATCGATCCAGTCGGTGTAGAGGCGAGCCAGGGTGAGTGACAGCAGCGGCAAGGTGTCAGCCCCTTCGGACGCGTCCGCCAAGAGCTTCTCCACCAGATCGGGCGCGAACTGCACATGCTGGTCGGCCTGTTCGCTGCGGCTGGCCGGGCCGGTGATGACCTCCTTGAACTGTGACGGCGGCATGGGCTTCAACTCGTCGAACAACACCGAGTTGATCTCCCCGAGGCTTGGATGATTCTGCATCACCTCGTAGCGGTCCGTGCGTATGGTCGCGGCCACAATCAACCCCGACCCGCTCGCGTTCATCCGGTCGGACACGTGACTCAACAGCTCCAAGAACTGCTCAGCCTGCGAGCCCGCGTCTCCGGTGAAAAGCTCCTCGGCCTGATCCAGCGGCAACACGAGTGTGGGCGGAGGGCCGTGCTGCCCGACTTCGGCTAGCCGGTCCTCGGCGGCCGAACGCAATTCCACCAGCAAGTCCACGACGCGGTCGGGGTCATTCAGGCAGGCGTTCTTCACGTCGCCTAAGGGCGCACCACGCAGTTTTAGCGTCTTCCGTCCGACGTGGATCGCCGCAGCCACACCGCGCTCCCCTGTCAGCGCATTGCGCTCGGGGCGCATGAGCCCCAGGACAAGGAATCGTCGATCTGCGCGCTGCAGCCGCGGAATCAAACCGGCCCGCAGGAACGATGACTTGCCGCTGCCCGACGGGCCAAGTATCACGAATAGCGACTTCAGACCCAACTGCCGCATAGTGCGTAGCTCGTCGAGCCCGCGTACGATCGCCGCGTCGCGACCATAGAAGACCCCGGCGTCGATGTTCTCGAACGGCTCCCATCCCCGATACGGAGCACGCTGCGGATCCTCGGCGGGTGGCCACACGAAATTCTCCGGCCCAATCCCGGTGCCCTCGATCGCCCTACGTAGCTGATCGAGTGCAGCGGAGCAAAACCGAACCGGCGGCCCGTCCGGGACTGCGATCGCTGTCTCGGGACCGTCGGCGAACAGGTCGCATCGCTGCCATTCGGATGTGATGTCGTCATCGCCCGCAGGCTCAAGGCGCGCGCACAGAATCTGCTTACCGAGATTCTCTGCCGTGCGGTATTCAGTCTTGCACTCGGAGGACGCCACCCAGCTCCGCGAAATCAGACAGATGACGGCTTCGCACCGCGAATTGCTCTTGAACAGTTGGTCTCTCCACCGCGCACCCAACTGCAGACCTGATTCGGGGTCGATGTCCAGGAAGATCTCATTGCTCAACTGGGGTCGCTGCTCGGACAGCCATCGCTTCAGCGCCACCGCGGCTCGTGCGTCGGCGCTGGAGTGGCTCAGGAAGATCCGCGACACATTGATTCCCCGTCACCGGTTGCCTCAGTCGCCTTACTGGGGTATCCCATTCTGGCACCGGCAACCTAGTGCCGTCCTGCATATGCGAATTAACACTGATCGACCGCCAGTCGGGCGCCTTCTGCTGCTCAGACCTCGATCTCGGCCGCCACATCGTCGGGCAACGTCTTATCGCCGGCGACGCCGGACAAGCTCGCTCCTAGACTCGAGGCGTTGGTACCCATTTCGAAGTGCACGAACGCTTTCCAGAACGCCTGTCGCGTCTTTCGATGTTCTTCCTCGGTTATCAGTCCGACCACCTTGAGATCCTCTATCGCATCGGCGATCGCGTCGCGCGCGTCGAGAAAACTGGGATTGGCCGCGGTGACCTTCAGGCCGTCGACGACGCTTTGCCACGCGATCGCATATGCGCGCGGCTTGTCGTCGAGTGCCAACCCCAGGTCGCGCGTTGCCTTTGTCAGTGTCGCACACCAGATCTCGCCAATGGCATGCGGGCCACTGGTATAGCGGCCGGTTCCTAGCGCACCGAACCCATCGGGGAATGAGTTGTCGTACGGGAACTTACGGATCCCTCCGGTTTTGTCGACCACCCAGTCGCCGATGGCCACCCTGTCGGTCGGCCGGCCGACGTTCTGAAAGCTCAGCGCGAAGTAGTCACTCCAGCCCTCGCCCATTCCTCGACTTTGCGGCTGTCCCAGCGAGGTCTGGTCGAGCCGCCCACCGACCAGCCGGTTGGTGACGCCGTGCACAAACTCGTGGAACACCACGTCGGAATCGAGCGCGGTGTGATTGTTCGTGGCCGTCACCAGACCCATGCGCATCGTGGGCGACTGACCGTCGGGTGGCGTCGCCATCGACGCGGTGCCCTGGACCGCCCCTTCGAACACGATCGCCTCCACAGGATCCCCGCCCCCGGGGGCACCACTGTGGTTTGTCTGCTGAAAGTTGCCCGCGGCTTCGTCGAAGCCCAGCGCTTCGAAAAAGTCGTGCATGACGTTGCAGAAATAGAAGGTGTGCGCGATGTGGTCTTCGTCGGACGTCGGCTGAAACGGGCCGAAGGTGACGACATCGCCGTCGAGGTCCCCGGAGACCACGCCCAGGGAGTCGCCGCGACAGACCACGTCGTTTCCGCTGGTGCGGGGTTGGTCGCCGATCCAGTGTTGGGCGGGTGGGGCCTGGTTCAGCGTGCCAGGCAGCGTGCCAGCCGGAAGCGGGAAATTGGTTGACACCCGCGGGGTGTCACCAGGGTTGTGCGGGTGAACCTCGCACACGCCCAGCAGGTGGCAGACGCGATCCGCCGAATAGAGGATCTCGCCGGGGTTGTTCTCACCTGCCGCGACGAGCACCGCATAGTCGGCCGCCGCATTCGGGAACACCAGCTCGACCTGCCAGGTGAGCCGGACTTCGGGACCCATGTACAGGTAGACCAGCGAGGCCTTGATGGGCCCTTCGAACGGTTCAGCAACGAACGTTGTCGGGTGGGCTGGCAGATCGAAGGTCGCCGTTTGAACCGGGTCGAAGTCATCGGGGAGCTCGATCGTGGCCGCGACCGCCCCGCCGAAGCCGTCGGTGTCGGTGTCGGCTGAAGATTCCTCATCGTCGCCTTGGGCGACGAACTTGGCCGCTTCGATGACCGCGCTGCGCGCGTCCAGGGCCGGATCGCTTTCGGCCTCAGTGAGCGCCTCGACTGCCGTGCCGGTCACAGAGGCCTGACCGTTGGTCCGGAAATGCACGGTTCGGCCGCTCTGGAACACCGGGACGCCGTTGTGCAGCTGCTGCAGGTGCACAATCTCTGCGCCCGCCGAGGTCAAAGTGACGTCCCGCGGCAACCCGAATTCGGCGGGCTCGGATTCGATGAAGCGCGATACCTGGGCCGAGGCTTCGTGGGCCAGCTCGATCGCTTTGAGCCGAGTCGATTGCTCGCCGAAGTCAGCCGTGCTCGACTCGAATCTGCGGATCGACCCCGTGAACGGATCGAGATCCGGGATCTCCCCGGCGGCATCCCGCGTGTCGGGGACCGCCACGTAGCCGAAGTCGCGTTTGTCGAGTTGCCCCGCCATGTTGTGCTCCTAAAGGGTTGTGCCGATTACGGATTCATGCGGTGGCCAAAGTCCATGCCGCCAGCGCGGTGGCGCGCGCGATCGAGGTCGTATAGTCCGCGTCGAAACCGGTGTCCGTCCAGCGGTGATATTGCGGGTTGTTCGGCTCATCCGCGGGGTCCTGGACGGTGCCGCCGAAGAAGTTCTCGGAGATAAGGACCGCGGGAAAACCGTTGCGCTGAAACGATGAATGGTCGCTGCGGCTGTCGGCGGGATCGTCACTGGTCGGGCCGGTCAGATAGATTTCGGCGTTCCCGAGCTCGTTGAGCGTGGCCGCGCAGGTGGCGACGAGCGATGCTAGCGGCTCGGAGCGCCGTTCGACCCCCGGGTTGGCGCGGTGCCCGTAGTGGATCTCGAACCGTCGGTCGGTCGGGGTGGATCGAAAGCCGATCATGTCGAGCTGGAGAACTGCATCGATGCGCAACCCGGCGGTCGCCGCGGCGCGGGCGAAATGGCCGCTGCCGACCAAGCCGTGTTCCTCGGCATTGAACAGCGCAAACCGGATGGTTCGCTTGGGGCGCGTTGTCCGGGCGAGCGTGGCGAGGGCTTCCGCGATAGCGATGACGGCAGCGGAGCCGCTGGCGTCGTCGTCCGCCCCGGGTGCCCGGTCGCGACCCGGCTGGTACCCGCCCTCGCCTCCCGCCGTCGAATCCAGGTGCGCAGTGATCCAGATCATTGTGTCGCCGGTTCCGGCGATGTCGGCGAAAACGTTCTCCAACACCCGGGCTTCGTGGACGAACTTGTGCCGGTGCGCCCGCAGCTCGAGGGCGTCGAACTCGTCGGCGAGGAGCGCCACCGCGCGCGTCGCGTCGGGATGGTGGACATGACGGCTTGCGATTGGGGCATCGCCGACCGCCGCCGTACCGCTCAGCCGAGCCACCACATCCTTGATGCGCACCGCAGCGATCAGCTCAGCCACGCGCTCGGCATCGGCTTCCGCCGGCGCGAGATCGTCGGCAGGCGGCGCGAATCCCGCCGTCAGGTCGTCAACTTGAAGCAGTGCGGGGCAGGGCAGCAGCTTCAGGTTGTGACCGTGCCGGGTGACCGGGAAGTGGAGCTCCTCGATCGAGGTGTGGGACGGGATCGCCACGAATAGGCCTTCGCCGGTCGACAGCAGTACCTGTGCGCCGTGCGCGGGGAACTGCCGCAGGTGCTCGTCGGTTGGGGCGGCGTCACGCAACAAGTAAAGGTCGTGGGTGTCGGGAAGGTTCGCCGCGCCGATCGCCGCGACGCTGAAGCCCGACGCCGCGAGCGTGCGCAGCGCGGTGGCCTCAGCGATGCCGATCGTGAGACCGTCGCCGCCGGGCGAGCGATGTAGTGGGATGACCCCTTGCGCCTGCACCGCGCTGTTCGCCGCAGCGAGCCGGTCCGGTGCCGCCCAGAACGCGCAGAACTGGAACTCTGCGTCGGGATCGTCGACCAGAGCAGGGAGCATCCCGACATCGACGACTCGACGCGCGCCGGTGGCAATCGATCCGAGCCGAGAATCCGTGGTGACGATGGCCGCCGGGAAGTCACCCGCATCCGCGAATTCGTTGGCGGCCAGGGCTTCTAGGTCAGCCTCCTCCCGCAGAGTCGAAACCACCACGTCCCCATTGGTGGTTGAGCGAGAACCCGCGGTTTCAGAGAGTGCAGCAAGGTCATCGACGATGACTCGCAGAGCCATGTTGTACCACCTCCGCTCTGAAGGCCAAGGTTAGCTCTGTGATGAATCGGCCGGGTTGAAATTCCGAGAACGGTGCCGCTCCTATAGGAGCGCATCGGGGTGCCGATGTCGTTGTGGTGAACGATGAATGAACCGACTCGACGGACGACGTGGCGCAGGCCCGCTGCGAAAGACGGTGCATCATCGCGGGAAAATGTTGACGCAGTGTCATCTCAGCTTTTGTAGCTGGCACCAAAACGAGGTTCGCTAGGGGAGACTGTCTTCGTGCCGAAAACACCGCAACCGCCACCGCCGCCACCGATACCCGCCACGACCACGATCAAGCAGGTCGTCGATGCACTCGGGACCATCATCAACTGGTCGATCGACGCGTCCAGCCGGTTGGGGTACTTCGCGGCGATGTATAAGAGGGTCACCATCGCCGTCGGTATCGCCGTCGCGGAAGGAAAGTTCGAGGACGGTGCGCGGCTGGAACGGCTCGACGCCGCGTTCGCGAACCGCTACTTCGACGCACTGAACGGGCACTTCCACCCGGACCGGTTCCCCAGACCGACACATTCGTGGCAGGTTACGTTCGACGCGGCCAACCGACCCGAGCCGATTCTGGCGCAACACATGTTCGCCGGGGTGAACGCGCACATCGGTCTCGACCTCGGGATCGCCGCCGAGGCCATCTGTCCCGGTGCGCAGCTCACCACGCTGCAGGAGGACTTCAATCGGATCAACGCCGTGCTGGCCAGCCAGGTGACCGGCGTGGTCGAAGACATCAACGAACTCTCGCCGGTGTTGGCCGAACTTTACGCCGTCCTGAAGAAGGACCAGATCAACCTGATCAACGACACGGTGCAGGGTTATCGCGACAGTGCCTGGAGATTCGCCACGATCCTGGCGGCAACGCCGGGCTTCGCCGATCCCGCGGCGATCGTGGTGCGCGATCTTCAGATAGCCCAGCAGGGGGCGTTGATCTACAAACCGCCCCTTCCGATCTCGGCGTTCGTCGGCGCGATCGCTGCGCGCGAGAGCCGCGACATCGTTTCCAATCTTCAAGCCTTGGATGAGATTGCCTCGACTCCGGCGCCGATCAGGATGTCCCTGTGACCTTTTTCGGCGGCTGACCTAATCGGTCACCGCAAGGCAGAACGCGATCAGGCCCGCGCACACCTCACGGATGACGTCCTCAGCTTCATCCCACGTGGGCTGAAAACTGCCGCCGCATTCGATCGTGAAGCCGTAAACCTTGGTCTTGGCATTGTCGGCGAAATTGCGGCTGAAAGCATAATCATCGCTGGCACCTGAGGTCGGGTACAGACCATATGCTTGCTCGAACCCGTAGCCGATACCGCGGACCTCCGATATCGCTTTGTCCATTCGCTGGCTAAGCGAGGTGACGGCGTCCAGATCATCTTGAGAGATGTACTCGCCGTATGCGGCGTCGTCCTTGCGGCCACGTACCTGATCGAATGCGCTGTTCAAGAAGTTCTGAGCGGTCTGCCCCGTCTGATTCTGATCGCTTCCCCAGCTGTGCAGGATGACGGGAACAGCACTGTGCACGTCGACATGCCAGCGGATTTGCGGAGTGCTGTCCAACAGCCAGACCACGTTGCGCGTCTCGGCTTCTGACCCGGGGGAAGGGCCCGGTAGATGTTCCGGTTGCAGGGATCGGCGGATGCGCTGACCCCTGAATCGGCTGCGAACTTCACGGAGTGGTCCCACAGGAAATCGAAGTTGCGATTGATGTCTACGCCGACGCATCCGCCACGACTCGGACGGCGGTTCTTTCGCCACTGCGGATCCGCCGTTTGGCTGAAATGGCGTCCGTCCGGGTTGACGCAGGGATAGACGAGAACGTTTAGGGCTTGCATCACCTGGCTGACATCGCTTGCGGTATAACTCTTGCCGCCGTAGACCAGCCCAGTGCCCCGGTCGAAAGCTTCCAACAAGTCCGCCGCCAGGGATATCAGCGCATCCGGCGGAACCCATTCCCGCGCGTGCATGCCGCCGAGGACCAGCACGCTGTCCCGATCAGGGTTCGCGGCACCCACACGAAGAACGTGGGTCTGGCGCCCCTCATGGGTGAGGTTGGGAACGGTGATCAACTCGCTTGTCGCCGGGTAGGCGGCTGCCAAACTTTCTAACGCTGATTCGATTTCATCCACGTTGAGGTATGCCACGGCACTCACTCCTTGCGTCCGAGCCCGCGTGGAACTTCCCCGCGAGCTGCAAAGCGGTTGCCTTCTCCAACTTCCCGCTGCCGCTGTAGCCCGGCCTCGGTCACATTCTCAACGACCTCGAGCGATACACCGCTGGCTGCGCGTGACCCGCGTGCGGCGTCGAGTTGTTCCTCCGGTAGGTAGGCGTCGACGACGAACTCTGCCCCCCGGCGGCGCACGACGGGACGGCAGCCAAGATCATCGGGCTGTACCTCGTCAGTGAATGCTTTGAGATCAGCAAGGGAGCCGGCCGTGATCTCGACATGAAAGATAGGCCCCTCGGTCATGCCATCTTCCCTTCCAACTACACCTCTATGGAGGCGATCGCCATCTGGACGGCCTCGTTCGCATTGACCCTGCCGTACCCGTAGTCGTCATTGTGCCCATTGGCGTCGTAGACGACTCCGCCGATCTTGCCCGCGGAATCACGCATGATCGCTCGCAGTTCATCGCGCGTAAAGCGGGGGTTCATCGACAACGCCAGCGCGGCGCATCCGGCCGCGCATGGCGCGGCAAAGCTTGTGCCGGTGCTCGTCCCATAGCCACCGTCGCCGGTAGTGCTGAAAACGTCGACACCCGGCGCGATCAATTCAACCTCGGGGCCGCGGGCGGCATTGTCCTCGAGGTCTTTTCTGGTCGACCGGACGACAGCAATTACGTCGGGATGGGACACGACCTCGTCCTTCATGACATCGACATCCCTGCCGTTGCTGGCGGCCCAGAATATCGCCAGCCCGCGGCCAGACCTGCCGTTGGCCGCGGCGAACTGCAGCGCCAGATCCAACGTCTGGGTCAGATCCCAGTCCGCTCCGTTGGGTCCCAGGCTCGATACCAGTATGTCTGACCCGTCGGCCGGGTCGGCTCCCACCACTTCGGTTGAAGGGTCCGCCGCGTAGGCCACCGCGCGAGCCAATGTCGTCTGAGTGCCTACCTGATCGCCCAAACACGCAACGAGCATCAAATTGGATTCCGGTGCCGCACCGCAGCCCCCGACGTTGTTGTTGTGTCGGGCACCAACCATGCCCGCGCAGAAGGTGCCGTGATCGCCGTCGGGCATCCCGGCCGTGCCCTGCGTAAACGTCGCAGGATCGGTGCCCTCAGAGAAAAAGCCGGATACCCCGGCCACCCCGGCTTTCAGGTCTTCATGCTCGGCATTGAAGCCATTGTCGATGACGGCAACGCGAATGCCTTTGCCGCGCGTGTGTTCCCATGCCTTTTCCGCGCTGACGTCCGCGCCGGTCACTCCGCCGTTCTGACCGGTGTTCAACCACTGCCATTGTTCGCCGAACCGCGGATCTGTGGGCGTCATGCGCACCGGGATGTGTTCGGTGAACGCTGGTTCCGCGAATTTGAACCGCGGATCCTCGTGCAGTCTCACCGATGCCGCCAGGGAATCTTCTCCGGGCCCGGCATCCACTTCGAACAGATTGGGCGCGAAACGCAGCCGGCCGAGTACACGCAGCCCGGCGTCGGTCAAGATTGCTTCCGCTTCGGCCTCGGAGAACTCGTCTGCAAGCTGAACGTTCAGCCGCTGGGTGGCAATTCCAACAGTGCCGTTGTCGCGCCTGACCACCAACCCGACGTCCTCGGTACCCGCCAAGGCCCGCTCTTCGTCAAGCGACCGCGACACGTCGGGGGCGGGCTCGACAATCAGCCAGTTCGCATTCTGAAATGCCTCCATCGCCTCCCGTGGTATTCCCACATCCGCAGCTACGGCTTCGGTGCCGAAGCTCTCGGCGTCGGGGGCGAGGCCGCGGTCGTCTGGTGCGACCTTGATAGCGACAACGTCATCGAGAACCTCGATCGATTTACGTTCCCCTCGCGAGTAGTACTCCCGGTCCATGCTGAACTCCTCTGACTTGGTTCGGATTCGCCGAACCGGCTACGCATTGCGGTTGACGTGATCGACCGCCTTCTAGAGTTTGACTTGCCGGCGCCGCCGTGGCGTGAGTAGTGCGCTACTCGATCTGGGTTCGGGTTCATGTGGGACTGCTCTCCGGGCGCGACCGCAAATACTCCCGGGTCGGCGCGCGCCAAGGACACCCGAAGGACAGTCGCCGAAGCGAAGCAGCCCCCAAAGGCATTTGTTGCAAAACTTCAGAAGCGCATGCGTATCCGCTCAGCGAGGCGTAAAACAGGAGCCTGAGCGTGCGGAAATCTAGGTGTCATTGGTACCAAGCAGAGGGGCAAAGAAATGGCAGCGAAGGCGCCGAAGACTACGGCAGCAGCGAAGAAAGCTCGTACCCCTGCCAAGAAAGCGGGCGGCAGGCGGACCGCCGAGCGGCAGTCAGCAGCACCCCTACATTACTGCTCCGCCCCGCCGGCACCGGTGCTCGAGTTGCCGCCGGAAGTCGCGGCCAACCCGTCGCGGCAGCGGGCGATTATCGTGTCGGCGAACAAGTGGATGAATCACACGGTCCTGCACTATGCATTCTTCAAGTCAGGTCGGTGGAAGGTGCCACCCGAGCAGGCTGCCGTGATTCGCAAGGCATTCCAGCAATGGCAGGATGTGCCGATCGGTGTCCAGCTCGTCGAGGTGGACAGTTTGCATGAGGCCGAGATTCGCATCGGCTTCCTGCTACGCGACGGATCCTGGTCGTATGTCGGCCGTGATGTCTTGCACATACCGGTCAACGAGCGGACGATGAGCTTCGGCTGGCGGCTCGATCGAGACGATTACGGGTTGACCACGGCCATCCACGAGATCGGCCACACGCTCGGGATGCCGCATGAGCACCAGAACCCGTTCGCCGGAATTGTCTGGAACGAGGAGGCGGTGTATGAACACCTCGGCGGTCCGCCCAATAACTGGCCGCGGGAAACCACCTTCCACAACGTGCTGCGCAAGCTCGATCCCGCGGAGGTCTCCGGCTCGAACTGGGATCCCGACTCCATCATGGAGTACCAGTTTCCGGCGGGACTGATCGTCGAACCGGCCGGCTACCGCAATGGGATCTTTCCACCCGGCACACTCTCGCCGTTGGACAAAACCTGGGCATCCACGTGGTACCCGGCGGCGGGGCGGACGCGGGCGGCCGGGCGCTCGGAGCCACAGCTGCGCGTCAATGAGGCCGTCACCGTCGACCTCGCGGCCGGCCAGCAGGTCGACTATGTGTTGCGCGTCGACGAGACCCGCAACTACACAGTCGGCACGTTCGGCGCCAGCGATACCGTTCTGGCGCTCTTCGAAGAAGTCGACGGGGAGCCACGGTTCCTTGACGGCGACGACGACAGCGGCACCGACCGCACCGCGACCATCACCCACCGCCTGCGGCCGGGGCGAACCTACTATGTGCGGATGCGGGTGATCTACAAGGGGACTCGCGGCACCGTCACCCTCATGTACTGGTGACCGACACGGGCCGCATAGCCCGCGCCCTGTCAATTCGCCCACTCACTCCTGAGCGGCTAGAAGGTCAATGACATGGCGTAGTTGTAAACGTTGATGTCTAGCCGCGAGTCAGGGTCATGGTGTAGTTCGTGTAATTGTTGACGTCCAACCATCGGAATCCCACCACACGGCACGGCGTGCAGGAGCGTCCGTGACAAAGTCTGAAGGCCGAGTTGCTTACCCAACCCCGAAGATCTCCAGTCCATGTCGTGCCGTCCTTCGGGCATTCGGCGTAGTAGGCCCAGTAACGGTTGTAGTTGACGTCGCCGGTGTAGACGGTCTTAGATCCGCCGGGCGGCACAATGTACCAACCAACGGTGACGAAGCCGTCGCCATCTGAGCAGCTCGCCCGATCGAAGCGCATAAACGCCACATTGAGTTCGTAACCCGGGGTGAATGAATACTGGTTGACAAAGGTCAATGACATCTTCGATCAGCCTTCCGAAACGCCCGGTATTTCGGGCCGCGCCGCACCCTCGACGTCCTCGGCGTCAGCCACCTGCGCCGGCGCTTCCATATACCCGGGGCTATTTTGACCGTGGCCCTCGCTCTCGGCCTCGGCGGCATCCTTCGGTTGTGCTCCGAAATCATCTGTGTCAGCGTCGTATTCCGTCATCAGAAGAACCTCGATTCATCATTAATCGGCGATCGAGAACACTGCCAAGTCAGTTTCGCAACATGTTCTCTGACAGTCAAGAGGCTAGCCGTGCAGGTGGCGTTAAGCGGAGAAGCAGTTGCTGTAAACAAAACGCATCGCGTAGTCGACTACTCGTGACGGGATTCCGAGTCCGGGCAATGCTTGTTTTGTTTGAGAAGCGCGAGTGGTACAGGCGGGCGGCATCTATGCTTGGTTGCGGGTGCCCAGGTCCTGCGCAATTCGTGTATTTCGGCGGTCGCTGGGAGGAGGTCGACGTTGCGCGGTCGACTGGTTATCCGATGTCCAGCGTGTTAACGGATCCACTCGTCGCCGCTGACCTGAATTCCTTGCTTCGCCACCCGATCGGATCCGGAGGTTTCCCGAGATGACCAACAGCAAAGCCAGCGACGCCCTGCAGATCTTGCTGGAGAACGCCCGCGATTACGACACCTTCGAAGTCACCATCTTCCTGCGCGGCGAACCGGCCAGGGCGGCTCTCGACCGCGCAGAGGCGGCCGGTACGGAATCGGCGAAGTCGGCCGTTGAGGACATCAAGTCGCAGGCCGCCGCTGAGCAGCAGGGAGTGCTCGACTTCCTCAGCGAGGCTTCACGATCTGCACTCGACGTCGACGAGTCAGTCAGCGTGCCCAAGGCGGCGGCGATCGACACGTCGTGGGTGACGAACTCGATCTCGGCCCAGGTCACTCCCGAGGTGCTGCGGGCGCTGCTCGAACGCGACGACGTGCTCAGTGTGGACCTGGCGCGTACGGTCGACGTCAGCGAGCTACTCGATCAGCCCACCGCAACGCCCACGAAGACCAAGAAGAAAAAGGCACGCGGTGACGGCGCTGCAAAGCCGGCCAGGAAGGCGCGCGCCGCGGCAGCCGCCGTCTCACAGGGCACACCCACCTGGAGCGTGCAACGCATCAATGCCCCGCTGCTGTGGCAGCTGGGGATCACCGGCGAGGGCGTGCTGGCGGCGGTGATCGACACCGGCGTGAACTATCACCACCCCGACCTGAAATCTCAGATGTGGGACGGCGGCGACACATATCCGAACCACGGCTTTGACTTCGAGTCCAACGACACGAACCCGATCGACGAGGCCGGCCACGGCACCTCGTGCGCCGGCATCGTGGCCGGAAACGGTGCGAAGGGACAAGGGACCGGCGTCGCACCGAAGGCCACCGTGATGGCGCTGCGAGTCGGCGGACGAGAGTCGAACTACTGGAAAGCCTTTGAGTTCGCTATTGACCGCGGCGTGCAGGTCATCAGCATGTCGATGTCGTGGAAGTATCCGAACAACCCGAACTACACCGGATGGCGACGCGCCAGCGAAGCCCTGGCGGCGGCGGGAATACTGCACGCCAACAGCATCGGCAATCAGGGCGATCGGTTGCAGGAGTATCCGATTCCCTACAATATCGCCACGCCCGGCAATTGCCCGCCGCCCCGCCTGCACCTGCTGCAGACCCCGGTTGGTGGTACGTCATCGGTAATCGGCTGTGGTGCAACCGATAACGCAGACCGATTGGCCGTGTACTCGGGTCGCGGCCCCGCCGAATGGAACAATGCGCCGTTCACCGATTACCCCTATCAAGGCGGTGCGCGACCCGGGCTGATCAAACCTGACGTGTGCGCGCCCGGACCGGGCACCACTTCCTGCAACTGGCAATACACGCCGGATTCCGCCGGCGCCACCCCGTACAGCAGCTTCGGCGGGACCTCTGCGGCCACTCCCCATGTCGGCGGGTGCCTGGTATTACTGGCCCACGCGTGCACGAAGGCCGGTAAGCCCGTCGTTCCTGCCCGCGTCCAGGAAGCGTTGGAGAACACCGCCGTTCGGATGCCCGGCCAGACGCGGGACAAGGAGTACAACTTCGGCGCCGGGCGCGTCGACGTATACGCGGCCTACAAGTATGGCCACGACAAAGGCTGGTGGTGATGGGTTTTCGCCGCGGCTTCGTCTCGGAGTATCTGGATCCGCTTGCCGTCGACGCCGAGATCGCCTCGATCGTCACCGCGCATCCCGACCTGTGCCGGCTGGAGACTCTGCCGCATCTCAGCCACGGCTACTTCGGCAGCCGTATTGACGCGCGGGGGAAGCACCCCATGCATCTGCTGCGGATCACCGCGCCCAACGGCGCCGGCCCGAAACCGGCGGTGCTGCTCATGCGGTCTCACCATGCACGGGAATGGATCAACGCGCTCGCCATAGTCGAGACCACCCGACAGTTGGTCGAGAACTACCGGCCCGCCGACAGCGATCCGATGGTGCAAGCGGTAGTGCGGATCCTGGACGCTGTCGAGGTCTTGGTCGTTCCGGAGTCCAATCCGGATGGCGCGCGACTCAGCTTCTTCGACCAGGGTCGGCGGATGTGGCGCAAGAACTTGCGCCCGTCCGTACCCCCCGCCTGTCCGGGAGTGGACTGCAACCGCAACTTTCCGCGCTACTTCGGCGGCGAGGGTTCCTCAGCCACCGAATGTGCGGAGGTCTACCACGGGCCGGCGGCATTGTCGGAGCCCGAGGCTGCCAACATTGCGCACCTCGCGACCGTCGAACGTTCGGTGCTGTTCGCGATCGACAGCCACTCGCACGGCCGGGCCGTCTTCCGGCCGAATCCGGCCGGTGGCGCCTACATTGCCTCGCTGCCGGTTTCGCCGGCCGACGAGGCCATCTACGCCCACCTCGAAAGCCACATGCTCGACGCCATCGCACGCGTGGACGGCGTGCGGTACAGCACCGGCTCCACCAGTAACCACGCCGGCACCACGGATGAGTACCTGTTCTTCGACCACCACATCTTCGGCTTCGACCTCGAGTGCGGCGAAGAGTTTCAGCCGCCGATCGCGGCTGCGATCACCGCGGCCCAGGAGGTCGCCGCGGCGGTACGCGGTCTCGGCTCGTGCGCCGCCGGTGAAACCGGGCTCGACATCGCAGCACTACTGCAACAGCGCACCTCAGTCGCCGACCGCGCGCAGGCGCCGATCGTGACCATACCGGCACCCGAGAAGCCGTGGTATGTAGAAGCCTTGCCAGAACGTCAGTGGCCGCGCCTGCTGGTGTATACGAAGCTGGCGGCGGGGACACCTGCCCAAGGGCAAGTGCAGGCACTGCTCGACAAAGGGTTCGACCTCGAACTCAGTCGCGATCAGCGCTATGCCGAAATCGTTGCCAGCGCAGAAGATCTCGACGACTTGCGCCTGCTTGGTTATGTGGCCGTGGTCGTGCGCGATCTGCTGCAGGACTGACGCAGACCTTTCCGTCAGCCGGGTCTGCCGAACGCTGCTTGGAACGGGATTCGGCTCGCCCACACAGGGTTGTCGATGAGCGGGTTTCGGTTGCCTTGGATCTCGGCGATCGCAGCGTTGCGATGATGCTCCCACTCGTCAACCGGTTCCGCCTCGTGCCACGCGAGCAGGATCGGCAACCGCTCAGCCTGTAGCTCGCGCGACTCATCGCCGATCATGCCGGGGTACCGCACCAGGAAATACAAGGTGGCGCGGGCGACCGCGCCCTTGCCGGCCCGAGGCTCGAACCGGCCAGCCTCACCAGGTTCAGACCTGCCGCAGTCGTGCATCACCGCGCGATCGTCGTTGAATTCGTAATACGGTGTGTTGCTTCGGAAGCTGTTGCAGCGCGATTCGCAGGTGAACAGGTGATGCAGATCGCCCCGCATCGGCTCCTTCTTCGCGAAGGACGACTGCGGCACCACATGCTCGCAGTTGTAAGGCATCTGCGCGTCCAACGCGTCCAGCTCGTCGGTGAACGCGTCGGGGCCGATCGCTGCCTCTCTGGCCACAAAATCTCGAAGTCGGAGGGTGCGCTCGGCTTCGATGCGCGCGTCGTCGCGGATCACGTCTTCGGGGTCAAACATCTTGCCGGAGTAGACGGACCGGAGTTGGCGGTCGGGATGCAGGTCCACCCACGGATACACCATGACGGCCGGTTTATAGCGCGGCGTTTGTGTGTGCGTCCGGGTCAGGAGTGTCTTCAGGGCACTCAGAAGTTCTTGACCGGTCGCTGTCGCGTCCACGGCGCTGTAATAGTTGGCGGCCGCGTCGGCATCGGCCGCGGCATCGTAGTAGGGCCTGTCGCGGTTGGCGGCCAGGCTGGCCAGTCCTTCGTCCAAGACGGCCTGGTCCAACTCGGCCGTGACATCCCCGTAGCGTTCAGTCTCCATATTCCCACCCCTCTCACGCCAGAACACTGGCTTTGAATACCAATAAGAATGCGCCCAAACGTGAGCTTGTGCAGGAGGATTCGAAAGATCTCCCACCCAAGCTCACGTTCGCGTGTTACCGCGTCACAGGTTCGACGCCTTGGCTAGTGGGCGGAGCAACGCACCGACACCGTTGATCAGACCATGGCCTGCGGAGTTGGGGTCAAACGGCAGGTCCTCGCAGGAGGATTCCAACAGCTTCTTGACCAGCAGCGGGCGCGCCCCTGGATTCTGTTCCAGGACAAGCGCGGCCAACCCGGCGACGTGCGGCGACGCCATCGATGTACCGCTGAGCGAGAGGAAACCACCTCCCGGCACCGTCGAGGTGATATCCACGCCGGGGCCGGCGAGATCGGGCTTCGTCAACCGGATATTTGATGTGGGGCTGAGCCGCCCGCTGGACGGGCCGATGCTGGAGAAGGGTGCCAGTTGCTTCGCCTTGTCGACCGCTCCGACGGTGATGACACGACGGGCAGCGCCGGGGTGTCGGATGTTGGACTGGCCCGGACCGGCGGCCGACCCCTCGTTGCCCGCCGCGACGACCACCGTGACACCCAACCGAACCGCGTTGTCGGCGGCCTGGCAGAGGATGCAATCGGCGTCGTTGCAGACCCAGCCGTGGAAGATCTCGCTCCATCCCAGACTGAGATTGGCCACATCGGCGTTTCGCCGTACGGCCTGTTCGAGACCGTCGATGACGAACTGGGGTTGTCCGGAGCCGGCGGCGGTCAGCACCTTGATGTTGATCAGGCTCGCCTGGAACGCCACGCCTCGGAAGACCGGGTCGTTACTGACGATCGTGCCTGCGACATGGGTCCCATGGGTTCCAGGAATGCCGACCGGCTCCCCTGCCGTGCTCACCTGGTCGACCACTTTCCCGGACAGCGCCGGATGGTCGGCGTCGACGCCGCTGTCGAGCACCGCAACGCGAACTCCCCGACCCGCGTGGCGGAACTCCTCCCAGGCGTCGCGGACCTCGGTCACCGACACGCTGTCGTTCATGGTGGTTACTTGGTCGAACCGCTCCAACCGAACGATGGACACCTCGTCGATTTCGGCCACCTGCTTCATTTCTGCGGGCGTGAGCGCTGTGGTGATCGCGTTGGCGAGGGTGTGCTGCTTGATCGGTGCGTCAGGGGCGACTTCGCGGATGCGATCAACAATCGACGCCTGGCTACGCCCGGTGCGCTCGGAGAGCTCACCGAGTCCGGCGCCCCCGACTGCATCCTCCTGAGCCGGTACCCGTTCGTGATGAGAGATCGTCACCTCGAACTTGTCTGCCTCATCGACCGTCCGAGATGAGCGTCCCTCGGATTCTGCCCGCTGCTTCTGCGCTTCGATCGCTTCCACGAGCCTGGGCTCGAGCTTCTCGTTGGACATCTCCACTCCTTCCTATCTGCCGTATCCGTGCTGCGTAGTTGACCTCGTGGTCCGTCGCACGCGGCGCGGATTCTGAACGATGTAAGCGTCGCGCCGCACCAGCGGACTCGGTAGCGTAGTCGGCTACCTCAAAGTGCTGACCGACGTTCAGTCCCCAGTGAGTGGTTTAACGGGGCGTGGCTGGATGCCACTACGACGCGGGTTGCTGGGCGCGCCAGGCTTCGACTCCGTAATTGCGCTCTTCCTCGTCCGTCATCTCGCGTCCGGCAACCCGACAAGCCACAGAGATCATGTGTTGCGACGTCAGCCCCACATCCCACAGCGCGCCTTGTTGGTCCAGTGCCAGTAAGGACGATCCGTCAGGCGTGAAGGCGATGTCGACCAAATGTTCGGGCATTGTGACTGGGCCCAACGGCTTACCGTCGGACGTCCACAGCCGAATCTGATCGACTCGAGGGTCGTGGAACCAGCACGCGTACGTCGCGAATACATCCTGATACACGGCGATTCCCTTTATCGGTTCGTCGTGCCCATCAAGTGTCACCGCTCGGTCGGGATCCTCCAGCGGCACCAGCGTGAGGTCCATTCCATCGCCGACGGCGACGAGGCCGTTCTCCGCGCACACGATGGTCTGTGGCTGCAACTCGCCTCCGGTGACGCCGATCTCAATCGGGTCTTCACCCGGCGCGTCGGTCCGCCACACATTCAGCTGCACGCCCAATTTTTCTGTGGCACAAACCAACCACTCGCCGCGCGGATCGAGAGCGACCGCGAGCACAGGAGCGCCGGCGTCGATCGTGCAAATCGGGGACAGGGTGGCTTCGGTGAATCGCAGAATGTCGACTGTGCCGTTGGACCGCGGCACCGCGATGATCGGAGCGTCGGATGCGATCGTCGCTTCGCCCGGTGAAATTCCTTGGGGCCAGGCTACTTCCCTCACGGAGCCGTCAGCCTCGATCACCGACAGCGTGCCGTCGGTTGCCTGAGCGAGCAACACCCGGCCACCATCGGAGAACGCCAGTCTGGCGGGTCGGTTGGGCATGTGCGCGGCCGCACCGGATTCAGTCGCGAGACTGACCCCATAACGCATGATGCGGCCGTCCGAACAGGCGACGGCAATACGGCCCGCGGGTGAGGTCGCGACGCTGCTCACGACTTCGTTGGGCAGCCTGCGGCGAACGAGGTGGCTTCTCCGGTGGCGGTCCCACAACCAGACGCGCCCGCTTCTGCTGCCGGCGGCGACGAACCTGCCGGCGGGATCGGCGGTGACACATTGGATCAGCTCGTCTCCGCCCGCGAGCAGAGTGTCTTCGTTCGCAGTCGGCTGCCAGAGGGTGACCGCCGGAGTTCCCGAACGTTGCAGCGCGGAACCTGTGATGACGCAGTCGTTGTCAGGTACGCCGCACCACGCTGCGATTGGCTGATGATCGCTGGGCCTGACGGGGAAGAAGTCGGAATCCTCCACGGCGGCGCCTTGTCCAAGCCAGATGCCCACGACGCCATCGCGGATGCAGGACGCGACCCATCGTCCGGCCCGCACGTCCAGGGAGAACACACGCTCGCAATCAGCGATGACCTCCGCGGGGTGCAGTTCCGGGTACGGCCGCGCGAGTAACCGGCCGCTCTCCGCGGTGATGAGCCTGCCGTCGGCCAGCCAGCCCAGACCCGTCAGCGCCCGATCGGACGGGTCTTCGGTAAGCCGAGTCCGCAACTGGCGATGGTCACCGACATTGATGACGCCGAACTCGCCGAAACACGTTCCCCAAGCGAGCTTCTCCTCGTCAGGCGACTCGGTTCCGGATGACGAAAAGGCAAGAAAATCAGGAGCGACGTGGTCTTCCAATGGGGTTGGGGTGTTACTCCGAAATCGGTCCTTCCACTCGTCCCAGTACACCCACCCGATGGAACCCGGAGAGGCAACGGCCAGCCACCGCTCGCCCCACGCGATTGCCGAGAGGCGTTGAGCGCCCGCAATGCGTTTCTCCTGCCGACCGGTCGCCGCCTCGTGAATCAGCAAACTGGCTTGACGTTCGTCGCCCATGGCACTGAAGGTGTCGGTGGAGGCTAGCCAGCGCCCGTCAGGACTGAACGCGACGCCCGAAACCGGGCGCCCCCGTTCATGTCCATGAAGCATCTTGGTAAGCGCAGCGTGGCGGTGCAGGAGTGATAACACCGCGGATCGCGCTTCCGGCACCGGCGCTACACTCACGCCCTCTGCGGCGAGCAGCAGAGCGAGATCAGGTTCCGTTTCGCCACGCTCGCGCGCGGCGAAGGCCGCCGCACGCCCCTGCGCACCCCAGTAGAGGCCTTGTACGCGGTCGAGTTCCACACCTTCGTGTCGCTGGCTCTCGTGCAAGAAGCGACGCTGCTCATCGGTCAGTGTCGGCTCACGCCCCGGCTCATCGATGAGCGCTGCCGCCATCAACTCGGCCAATTCTTCGCCGCGTAGCAATGCACTTGCTTGTTGTCCCAGGGTGTTCCAGCGGTCAAGGCGTTGGGCGATGACGGCGTGCTGCTTCGCCCACGCGAAGTCGGTTGCAAGTGCGGATTCCACGGGCTCGAAATGCGGCTCGCCCGATTCGGCGCCGAGCAGCCATATCCAGTTGAACGGCTCTAGTGTTTCACGATGTTCGAAGGTGGCAAACGCCTCCATCAATTCGGCCTTGTTCTTACGACCTTCCTCCTGCACCGGATCTCGCGGAATCGCGGGATGAACCACGGGGACAATCTTTTTCCCCGCGGCGAGAGCATCGCTGAATTCCCGGGCGGCGACCCTGGAAGATAGCCAACGTGGGCTGAGGAGCATGACGAACGACGCGCTCGCCGTGATGCCTCTCGCGATGGGGTCGTAATAATCCGGGGCGGCGGGCAGAATTCCGCGACGATCACGCCAGATTGTGCGGTTACGCGGGGGCTCCTGCAGCCAGGCCTCCAGCGCCTCCGTCGCCAAGAGATCCGCGCTCGAATACGAAAGAAACACATCGAATTCGGACGGTGTCGTCATCGTCGTCGCAGCCCCTGTTCTGCCGCGGCTAGATGAGTCCAAGGAAACGAGCTCTTCTCACCGGCGAAGCTCGTATTTGCTTGCGGTGAGCATAGCCGCCCACCAGCTCCAAAAGCAGGTGATGGTGTCAATCGACGACCTAGTGGCGTTCAGTACGAGCAGAGGGCAGATGACATTGAAGCTGTCAGAAACGAAGCCAGCGAAGAAGGCTTGTGTCCCGGGCGGAGAAAGCGAGCGGCGGGCGACCGCTGAACGAAGCCCTCAGTTTGAAGCGTCAGGCAGTCCCTCACAGAGAGGGTTGTAGTCGTCGTAATCAATGTCTTTCGAAACCCAGTCGCGCCACTGCGCATCGCTCATGTTAACGGTCGGTTTGTCGCACAACATTTCCTCTGATGCCTCCGCCGGCCACAGCCGCACCGAGTGGTCAGCGCTTGCCGACGCGAGTTGGTGCCCGTCAGGGCTGAACACAATTCGGGTCACCTCGTCGGTGTGGCCTTTGAGAGGTGCGCCGACTGACTCGCCGGTGTCCGGGTCCCACATCCGGATAGTGTGATCCCCACTGGCCGTCGCGAGGTGCTCCCCGTCCGGACTGAACTCCATGTCGGTCACCGAGCCAGTGTGACCCTTATAATGCCACCCAGCTTCTCCTCGTCGGCGCGAACAGGGAACATGTCGGCGTCCGCGATGCCCGGCTTGATCGCGTGCCGGTAGATGCTGTTGAAGTCGATGTGGGGTCCCCCGCCCGGGTCGGGCTTGGACCCGAACGGCATGAGAACAAAGCAAAGTGGCTGGTTCTCCGACGCCGACATTTCGTCCACCTGACGCCTCCCCCTGTTCAACTCATTTAGCCGCCGCCTCGCCGAGGCTTGCCTCGAGCAGTCCGGCAAGAACGGCGGGTTGGTCCGCGGGCACCGTACGGATCAGCCCGGACGGGATCAGCGCTGCAGCCCGCTGGTCAGCCGACTCACCTGCCAAGGCGGCCGCGAATTGATCGGCGGTGCGCCCGGACCCGGCGACGGCCACGACACTGCGGCCGGCTTGCACACTTCGCTCGACGTCGGCGTAGGCGACCTCTCCACCGTTGATCAGCACCGTGATCGACGGTGCGCTGTCGGCGAGAATCGTTGCGGTCTGGGCGATCCACGGCGATTCGGCACCCCACTGGTCACCGGGCACGATCACAAAATGGGTGTGATGGGGCTCCAGCTCGGCCGCGTCCTGCTGGGGTGCAGGCGCGCCGGGCAGCTGAACCGTGCCGGCGGCCACCACACCCACGAGCGGAATCCCCACTGCCGCCCGCGCTTCGCCGAACAGTCGCATGACACCGGCAAGCGTTCCACCGTCCACACCGACCGCCCCGTATTTCATCATCACGGGCACGATGCCCGATTCGAACAGAGCACGCATGCGGTCCATGTCGGCTTCATCGAATCCACCGGCCCCACCCACAACCACCAGAGTCGGTCGCGGCGGATGCAGCTCCATAGCGGCGAGCGCCGAGTTCAGTTCGTTCGCTTCCGAAACCCGCACTCCAAGTGCGCCGCCCGTGTTTGGAAACTCCAGCCGGAACGGCGCGGTCATGGTCTGCCGCCAAGGCGCTCGGCCAGTATCGGTTCCTGCCGCCGGAGCACTTCCAGAGTGATCACGCCGCGGATGCCGCTGCCGTCCAGAGCCAACAGCTTCTTCGGCCAAGGCGCGTCAATGCGGTCCCGGTACGGCATCCCGCTACCCGTCCTTTCACCGTCGCGTCAGCATCAACATACGTTGCCATCCCCCCTTCCGCGGAAATTGGCTCAGTCTGGCTCGAGACGCAGGGCGGCAGGGGCGTCAACCATCGCGTCGCCACGGGTAGCGATGACGGCACGGCCCGGATCTGGGACACGCAATCCGGCGCACAGCTGCTCACGCTCGCGTGGTCAGGTTTGGGGCATCACATTCAATTCGGACGACCGATACCTCGCGACAGCGAGCGGTGACGGAACCGCCCGCATCTGGAATTGCGAAACCGGCGAGTGTCTGCTGACCCTGGGGGTGGCCTGTTCGGGTCCGGTTTCCTGGCGCGGTGACCTGCTGGCGATGGCCGCCGGCACGCATTGGGCTGTCATCGCACTACGCGATATCGACGGTTGAGTCGCGATATCGACGGTTGAGTTGAGTGCGCCACCGGTTGCGCAATGTCGTGGTGGCATCGGCCAATCCGGCTGCGCTGTGACAAACGCCCATGGGCAGGTCGCCAGGTCCGCGGTCATTCCCAGCACGGCCAACGTTCCGCCATATCTGACCGATGAGAATGGCGTCGGCGCACTTCCGCTGCAGGACGTTGCCATTTCGCCAGCACTCGCCACGATCCCTTTCAGCTGAGTTCAGCTGAGCAGGTTCTGGTTTTGCCCGATTCGCACGCCGCCCGACGTTCAAACGGGCACGATAGGGACATGAGCCGCTAATTATGAACACAGGTAGTGCGTTACGCATGTGCGAAGTATCCGGCGCTCGTAACCTCTGTCCCATTTAGCTGATTTGAAGGGTGGAGTCATGACCAAGACGGCGGTACTCATCGGGGTCAATCGCTACCGCATTCCAGGGGCAGACTTGCGCGGCTGCGTGCCCGACGTGAAAAACATGTCCAATCTGCTTCAGCGAAAGTACGGGTTCGAGGAGGGCGACATTTCCCTCCTCACCGACTTCGACGCTACGAAGAAGGCCATCGAGGAGGCCATCACGGGGCTGATCCGCGGCGGGCAACGCGGCGATGTGCTGCTCGTGCACTTCTCCGGTCACGGCTCCAACGTCCCCGACGACAACGGCGACGAGGCCGACAACCGAGACGAGATCCTCTGTCCGACCGATCTCGACTGGTATGACCCACTACGCGACGACTGGCTGCGCAGCGTTTTCGACGGGCTAAGCGCTGGGGTGAGTCTCACAGTGATCACCGATAGTTGTCACTCCGGCACCATCACGCGGGCCATCGAACCGCCTGACGCACCGCTGATAGAGCGATACCTTCCAAGCCCGTGGGACCTGGCCGCCGCTGAGTCCGGGCGCAGTCTGACCGGGACAACGCGCGGCACGCTGCATCGCGCGCCGGAGGCCGAGCGCAAGGCTCGCGACATCGTTCCCGTCGACATTCCCGAGGTGCTCATCTCGGGCTGCCGGGCCGACCAGACCTCGGCCGACGCGGCCATCGGCGGCGGTTTCGCCGGAGCGCTGACTTACAACCTGGTCGAGGCGCTCACCGAGTCCGAGACGCCGCTGTCCTACCGCGAGCTGCACGATCAGACCTGCGCCAAGCTGAAACGCGGGCGTTACGAACAGATTCCGCAACTCGAAGGCAGCGAGACGCGTCTCGACCAACCTTTCCTGTCGCCGACTCGAATAGCGTCCGGCACGCGCTCAGGGGGACCGTCATGACCGTAAAGCTGAGCAATTTCCGGCCAACGCGACGAGGGTGATCAGCGCGCGACGCGGGGCGGTCCGCCCGGCGCCGAGGTTCCGGTCACTGACCTGCTCGACGAGGTCGAGGTGGTCGAGACTTTCGATCTCTCGCCGTCGGCTCGCGCGCGGAGCGAATCTCAAGCGCCCGTCGAGAGGCAATCGGTCGAGGACGACGACGTTCTCGAGATCGAGGTCGAAGGCGGCTTCCCAATCTGGACCTCGGCACGGCGCTATCTCGACGACGTCCTGCTGCTGAAGCCGGAAGCGAAGGTCGGCGATGCGGTCATCGTCGACACGCTGCCGCGGGTGTCGGAGCGCGGCATCACGGAATGGGTGACAAGCAGGCTGCGCGTCCTGCGATTGAAGCAGAGACAAGATCGCGGATCGTGCTTGAGCAACCCGGCCGAATGGCCATCACCGACCTGACAGACTTGGCGAGAGACCTCGGCGTCGATCTTGCGGTGAAGCTTCCCGCCTGGTTTGCCACCAAGGTCCTCATCCGCATCATCGAGAGCCGCCTCAAGCCCGGCCCCGGCCTGTACACCTGGGAGGACGCCACGCGCCTGCCCGGGCCGAACACTCCCACGCCCGTGAGCTTTGAAGGCTTCGACGTCGACAAGCCAATTCTCGTCTTCATCCACGGCACCGCGTCCTCGGCACGCGGCAGCTTCGGTGCGTTCCTCAGCCAGGACGCGCAGCCGCAGTGGCAGGCGCTGCGTCGACTCTTCGGCGATCGCATCTACGCCTTCGAGCACCGCACGTTGAGCGACAGCCCGATCGACAACGCCATCGATCTGCTCGGCGCACTGCCGCGCAACGCCCGCGTCAGCATCGTCTCGCATTCGCGCGGCGGGCTGGTCGGCGATCTCGTCTCGTTGACGTCGGTCAGCACGGATCTCCTCGCGCGTTTCGACCGCAAGGATCCCGAACTGCAGCAGGCCGATGCACACGATCGTCGGCAGCTGGAACGGCTCGCCGAAGCTGATTGCGGAGAAGCAACTTCGGATCGAGCGCTTCGTGCGCTGCGCTTCCCCGTCTCGCGGCACGCTGCTCGCCGGGGAGAACATCGACATCTTCCTGTCGGTGCTCACCAACCTGGTCGGCCTGATTCCGGCGGTGGGCGGAACTCCGCTCTACGAGGTGACAAAGCGGATAGCTCTGGAAATAATCCGGAGCCGCAGGACCATGCCATCGCTGGTGCCCGGACTCGAAGCGATGATGCCGCAGTCGCCGCTGGTCGCGCTGCTGAACAACCTCGAGGCTCCGGCGCTCGGCGCGATGGGCGTGATCGCAGGCGACATCGAGGGCGGCAACTGGCTCAAGCGTCTCGGCGTGTTCGCGAACGATCACATCATCTACGAGGCTCGCGACAACGACCTCGTCGTCAACACCGACGCCATGTTTCACGGGGCCCGCCGTGACCTGGCGGCCTACGTCTTCGACCAGGGCGGCGACGTCAGCCACTTCAACTACTTCCGCAATCCGCGCACGCGCGCCTCGCTCGTCGACTGGCTTGCGGCGCCGACCGGAGAGCGGCCGCCAACCTTCCACGAACTCGAAGCGGACGAGTTCGAGCCGGTGCCGATGCTGCGTTCGATGCAGACGCGAGCCGGCGCCGACCAGCCGATCGTCTTCGTCCTACCGGGAATCATGGGCTCGCACTTGAACATTGGCGACCGCGAGGTGTGGCTGCACTACGTTGCCTTGTTGCGGGGCGGGCTCGGCGACCTCGCCGACGTGGATGCGACGAACGTGCGTGCCGGTCGCCCTCGTCGGCGACGGTTACCGCGAGTTGTGCGAGTTCCTGCAGAACTCTCACGAGGTGATCCCGTTCGCGTACGACTGGCGCCGATCGGTGACAGACGCGGCGCGGCTGCTGGCCGTCGAGGTCGACAACGCGTTGCGGCGGACACAGCAACCGGTGCGCATCGTCGCTCACAGCATGGGCGGGCTGGTGGTGCGCGCGATGATCGCGGCGCGACCCGACCTGTGGGACCGCATGTGCGAGCGTGACGGCGCGCGATTGCTGATGCTGGGCACGCCGAATCGCGGTTCGCATGACATCGTCGAGGCCCTGCTGGGCACGTCCGCGACCGTCCAGCAACTCGCGCTGCTCGACCTCAGCGCACGACACGGCCGAGATCGTCGACATCGTCGCGAAGTTCCCCGGGGTGCTCGAGCTGCTGCCCAACGACGGCCGACTACTTCGATTCATCCGTTGGCAGCAGTACCGGGACAAGCGCGCAACGGGTCGGCCGTCCCCGATGAAGCGCTGCTGGCTGCCGCACGCCAGACACACGACAGACCTCGCCGGGCACCTGTCGCTGTTTCCGCATTCGGATCGCGTGCATTACGTGGCCGGCGCCTCGCCGCGCACCGTGACCGGCGTCGAGATCGTCCGACGGTCGCGTCGTGCTGGAGTGCACGACGGAAGGCGACGGTCGGGTCACCTATGAGTCGGGCCGCCTTCCGGGCGTACGGACGTGGTACATGGAGGTGGCTGCATGGCGACCTGGCGTCGCACGAGCCGGGCTTCCGCGCGCTGCAGGAAGTCCTCGAGACCGGCACTACGTCCCATCTGTTGACCGCTCCACCCAGTACGGCCCGCGGCGGTGCAGTCACGTACCGGGCGCTGCCCGAGCCGGTGCTTTATCCGACGGAATCGTCGCTGGCGGCCGGCATGCTCGGCAAGACACCACGCAGGCCGTACCAGCAAGACGAGCAGCCGAGCTTCCGGGTATCGGTGGTGCACGGCGATCTGCGCTACGCGCGCTATCCGATCGTGGTCGGCCACTACGAAGGTGACACCATCATCGGCGCGGAGGGGAGGTGGACGAGTTGCTGCGCGGCGCGCTGTCGCAGCGCTATTCGCTCGGTCTCTACCCCGGCGAGTTCGGTTCCCTGGCGGTGATTCTGCGCAAGCCCACCGCGGTGCAAAAGGCGCTGCGCCTGCCTTCGGGCGCAATCGTCATCGGCCTGGGCAAGTGGGGCGAACTGAGCACCGGGCAACTGAGCGACCTTCTTCGACGCGCCGCGCTCCAGTACGTGCTCGAGCTCCGCGACGGTCTCGCCGCGTCGCCGGATGACGGACGACGACACCTGAGAAGGTGGGCCTGTCGGTGCTGCTGATCGGTGGCAACTCGACGACAAACATCGCCGTCGGGGATTCGGTCGGGGCCATCCTCCGCGCGATTGCACAGGCCAACCGCGAACTCGCCGACGGTACGCGGCAGCGCCTCGACCATCCAGGAGGTCGAGATCGTCGAGCTGTACACCGACACAGCGATCGAGGCCGCGCATGCGGTCAAGCGTCTCGCTCCACTGATCGGCAAGGAGCTCAACACGACCATCGACGCCGCTCCGCTGCTTCAGCGCGGTCGCGAGGGGCGCCGGCGCCTGACGTCGACGACAGGCCGCGACGCCTGGCGCCGTTGGGAGGTGAGCGTGGTGACACCCGCGCGCACGACCGCAACCGGCATGCCTGCCCAAGCCGCTCGCCGATCGCCTCAAGCGCGCCGTGCTCGAGTCGGACAATGCCGACGCGGAGTTGCTCGCGGCGCTCGCGGAGTTGGCGATCGGCGAACCCGCAGAGTCAAACGAGGCGCATCGCGAGATCAGGTTCCTCACCCTCTCGGACCGCGCGCGGGCCGAAGCCACCTCGCAGCAGCGACAGCCCGAGCTCGTCGAGCGCCTGATCAAGGATTCGATCTCCCAGCCGCGCTTCCGCCCTGAGGAATCGCGCGTGCTCTTCGAGCTCACGGTTCCCAACGAGCTCAAGTCCGGGCTCGCGCAGGTCGACAATCTGGTGCTGGTCGTCGACGCGGAGAGCGCTGCCTACCCGTGGGAGCTGATGAACCCCGGCGACAAGCCGCTGTGCATCGCCAAAGGCCTTGTGCGGCAGTTACAGACCTCAAACTACCGCCCCCAGATCGGCGCACGGGCGGGCACGGCCGCCTATGTCGTCGGCGATCCGCTGGTCAGCCCGCCGTTCAGGCAACTGCCCGGCGCGGCGGCCGAAGCCGGTGTGGTGTACGACCAACTGCACGGGCGATTCGACGTCGAAGAAGCCCATGCCAAAGCCGACGGCGCTCGAAGTCCTCGCCGGGCTGTACGAGAAGCCCTATCGCATAGTGCATCTGGCCGGACACGGCCACTACGAACCGCCGACGACGGCGGGCGACAAAGGCGCGCAGCGGAATGGTGCTCGACAACGGCGTGTTCCTCACCGCCGTCGAGGTGGGCCAGATGCAGCAGGTACCGGAATTGGTGTTTCTCAATTGCTGCCACATCGGGCAGACCGGACCCGAGGCGGCGGCGCCGCGCACCCCGGCCGTCGAGTTCAATCGCCTCGCCGCAAGCGTTTCCCGCGAGTTGATCGAGATGGGCGTGCGCGCGGTCGTCGCCGCCGGTTGGGCCGTCAAGGACGACGCCGCCAAGGAATTCGCCCAGAAGTTCTACGAATACATGCTCGGCGGCGAAACTTTCGGCCGCGCGCTCAAGACGGCCCGCATCCACATCTACGAGAACTTCCGCGACAGCAACACCTGGGGCGCATACCAGGCGTATGGCGACCCGGATTATCGACTCGATCCCACCAGTACCGGCAGCAGCGGCGGCGGGGCTGGGTCCCGTCGACGTCGCGGAGTTCATCGAGGCGGTGAACGGCATCGGCCGCACGGCGGAAGACGCCAGGGCCGTTGGCAAATCGCCCAGCCCGGCGGTGCAGACCCTCGATGCGCTCGTGAAGGACTGCCCCACCGATTGGCTCGCCCAAACCGACGTGCAGATGGCGATCGGCTACGCCTACGGCAGGCTCGGGCAGTTCGACAGCGCCCGCCGATACCTCGTCACCGCTCTCGCGGGTGAGGGCGAAACATCCACGACGACCATGCGCGCCGTCGAACAACTCGCCAACTACGAGGCACGCCTTGCCGAGGACATCACCGACGGCCAGCCGAGCGTGCCCGCGAGTTGCACGAGCTCCGCCATTGCACGCCTCGAGCGACTGCTCGCCGTGGCGGAGACAGCAGAGCGGCATAATCTTGCTCGGCAGCGCCTACAAGCGTCGCGCTGTCACGAACCGAACGTCGAGAACGGCGACAGAAGGCTCTATCTCAGGCCTCCAAACACTACCGCGCAGGCGCATCTGCTCAGACTGCAGCGCCAGGGCCTCGATCCTTACCCTGCGTTGAACTGGCTGACACTGGCGACACTTCTGGATGAGCAAGTGCCGGACGCCGATGCATTGGTTGATCGTTGCGAGGCCACCGCACGCGAGACGCTTCTCAGTCGACCGCAAGTTCTTCACGGCGATGGACATGGCCGACACGGCCTTGGTGCGCGCGCTCAGATCGGGTCGGCTCGGACAGGATGGCCAGGCGGGAGACGACGAGGTCGTCCAGCTCCAGAGCCAGCTTCGAGGAAGTCGTCGAAATTGGCTGGGCCTACCGCCAGTCGAACTTGATTCGGTCGGCAGGCAGATCGACATCATTGGCCGGCTGCTTCGAGAAGATCTGCGCCCAGTCGCGCGAGCACTCAAGACAACGATTGCGCGTCTCTCCCGGCTGCGCGAGAGGATCACGGGCGAGGAACGCGGAGCGCAGAGCACCGGAACCTGCGGCCCTCCGGTCAAGATCAGGATCAGGCACCCCCGCGGAACCGACTGCCGCGCAGCGTAAGCCGCCCAAACGTCGGCCGGGCGGCGAAGGTATTTCGGGGTAGCGAATGATTGACGCGTGTGAGATAGCCCGCCACCCCCGTGAGCACTTCAGATTTCCGCGCCTCGGGCAGTGCCGTCGGCGCAGGACCAGTCGGCCCACGACGGCTTCGTCTACGACGCGTTCATCAGTTATTCGCGGAAGAACTCCGACGTCGCCGACAAGATCGAGCGGGACCTGCAGAACTTTCCGCTGACGCGCGAGATCCGGAAACGGCTGGGACGACGACGCCTCAACATTTTCCGAGACGTCAACGACCTGACCGGCAATCGGCTCACCTCGGCGCTGGAGCAAAACCTCGAGCAATCTCGTACCCTGGTCGTGCTCTGCTCGCCGGCCGCTCGCGGTTCCACCTACGTCGGTCTGGAGATCAACCGGTTCGCCCAACTCCGAGACGCAAGCAAGATCGTTCCGGTGTTGATCGCCGGAGTGCCCAACAACGAACGTGACTCGGATCCCGCGGAGTGGGCTTTCCCCGATGCGCTCGCTGACACGCTCGGGGATGGTCCCCTCGCACCCGACCTGCGACGCGCGTGGGAAGCGAAGCGCCGCAGAGCCAGACTTGCCCAGGGCTCGCCGTGGATTCAGCTGGTCGCCGGCATTGTCGACGTCAGGCCCGATGACCTGACGGAGCGCATTGCCAGAGCCGAACGGCGGCGTCTCCAAGGGATATTCGGTGGTCTTCTGGCCCTGCTGGTCGTCGTCAGCACCCTTGCCGTCTTCGCTTGGATTCAGCGCAACAATGCTGTCGAACAGTCGCTCATCGCGACCACACGGCAACTCGCGGCCACAGCCAAGACGACGGCGGAAACAGACCTGCAGCCCGCGCTTCTGTTGGCCGATACGGCCTATAGGACGCGCGCGGAGCCGCAGACGATCGATGCCTTGCACGCTGTTGTCACGACGACTCCGCAGTTGGAGGGGTTCTACGATTTCGGTCAACCGGTGACAGCAGTCGACGGAACACCGGACGCGAGAATCCTCGTGGGCGGGACGGAGTCCGGCACCGTATATCGACTGGACCGCGCCACCGGGACCAAGACCGAAGTAATGGCTCTCGACGTCCCGATCGAATTCATGGCCGTCAGCGACGACGGTGAAACCATCGCGGCAACAGGTGTCCGATACGACGAGAGTTCGTTGCCCGAGCTGACGCAATCTGCGCTCTGGCGCGACGGAGAGCTGAATCTTCTGCCCGGTAAGCGAATCGGGGCGATGTCGCCCTCTGGCCGCACAATCGCCGTGTGGTTCAACGACGACACGCTGGAGCTCGTCGCGGACGGAGAACGGACCACCCTGGTTCCCGCCGGCCGCGCCGCCTGGGTTGAATTGCCAAGTGACGCTGCGGTGGTCACGATGAGTGGCGACGGCCGGTTCATCCGCGCCGCTGTTGACGGTTCGAGCAACGAGACGACGCAAATCCCCATGGGTATGTCGAGGGTCGGTGGCACCATCTCCCCCAATGGCGCGAGGTTCACCTACATCAGCCAGGGTCTCGAGAATGAGGTTTGGGACCTGGCCGGCCCGCTTACGGAGCAGACGGGTGCCGCGGCATTCGCCGGACAGACCGGCAACGCCAGGAGTTCTGCTATTGCCCTCAGCTACAACGGAACCCGGATGGCGACTGCCGCCGAGGGCGCGATCTTCATCAGCGATGTTCAACCCATAGATGAACTCTCCTCGCGATACACCGAATTGCGTGGCGCCGGCAAGAGCCCCCACTCCCTGCGCTTCCTGTCCGACGACGTCATCTTGAGCGCATCGGGAAGCAGCGCCGCGCTGTGGGACCTTGGCAAGGAAACCCCTTTGGCCACCAGGGTTCCGGCAGAAGTGGGCAGCGACTGCGGTGCGTGCGGCCCGCCCCGGGTAATCGTCTCCCCGGATGCCGGCAAGGCGTTGATCGCGAACAATGTGCTTCCCGGCACCAGCCTGGTCGATCTCACCACGGGTGGTGGCCGAAGCATCACCTTTGGCGCAAAGGAAGGCGACGCAGATTTGGATGCGCCGCCGGCGATGGTCTGGCTCGACGCGAAGAGGGTCTTCGCTTACGCGGCCAACGGCGATGCGTGGATTCTCACCGGCGACCAGCTCGACGTGATCGACAGAGAGTTCTCACTTCCAGCCGTTGGCACCGTGACTCGCACGGTCCTGCGGGATGACGGCACGGTTGTCCTGGCCACCGAGCACGGTCTGGTTCGGGTTAACCCCGACACGGGTGAGGCCGTGGAAACCGGAGTCAACGCCGGTGCAGTCACCACGGACGGAACATACGCCGTCAACTTCACCCCGGAGAACGGGCAAGAGAACTCGACGGCGGTGGAGATCATCGACATCGCATCAGGGCAGAAGGTCAAGAAGGTCATCGACGGCGCACTGCTGACCTTCGTCGAACACACCGATGGCAACCTTGCCCTTCTCAGGCGCGTCGGCGGCAGGTCTGGGGACACAGAGGTGCTGTTACTCGACCCGCGCGACGGCACGGTTCGCTCCGTCGAACCGCTCGGCGACCTCTCGGCTGCGACAAGTCCAGCGCTGGTCTCCTCGGCCGATGCGGTCTATGTGGACGAGGCTGTTGAGATCGGTCTCTATTCACTGCGCAATGACTTGCGGTTGAGTCTCATTCCTGTCGAGTCGGGGCACCGAGCATTCAACCTTCTTGGACTTAACCGCGACGGGACGATATTGGTTGTCGCCAGTCAGTCCACCCAATCCGTCTTGCGAGTACCCGTCACGGCTGAGGCGTGGTCCGCACTGGCCTGTAAGTCCGCTGGCCGCCAGCTCCATCCCGGCGAGCTGGAAAGCATTGTGAAATCGACGGATCGACTGACGGCGGGGTGTGGCGGTCCCACCACACGGTGATGTAGTCAGGGACCATTCGGCGATGCCGCCGCATGAGCTGACCTGCGAGTGCTCCACCAGTTTCGGCTTGCCCGTCGAGCCGGAGGCGTCTCACGCGTTACGGTACTACGGCCCGTCAGGCGACCTCCATGTAGGAGTCGCGCAGACACCGATAACATCACCGTCGGGGGGTGACCGCACGCCCGGTTAGGACAGCAGTTTGGCGACCATCGAGGCCGACTACCTGGTCATCGGGGCCGGCGCCGCCGGCATGGCGTTCGTCGACACCCTGGTCGGTGAGACCACGGCAACCGTGGTGGTCGTCGACCGCAACCACCAGCCCGGCGGGCACTGGACCACCGCCTACCCCTTCGTGCGGCTGCACCAACCGTCGGCCTATTACGGCGTGAACTCGCGGCCGCTCGGCAGCGACACGATCGACCGCACCGGGTTGAACGAGGGCTTCTACGAGTTGGCCGGCGGCGCCGAGGTGTTGGCCTACTTCGACGCGGTCATGCAGCAACAACTGTTGCCGACGGGGCGGGTCTCGTACTTTCCGATGAGCGAGTACCTCGGCGACGGCCGGATCCGCACACTCGGCGGTGACGATATTCACGTCACCGCACGTCGGCGGATCGTCGACACGACCTTTGTGGGTGTCACCGTGCCGTCGATGCGGCCACCGCCCTACGACGTTGCGCCCGAGGTCGACTGCATACCGCCGAACGACCTGCCCAAGTACGGGAAACGCGACCGCTACGTGATCGTGGGCGCGGGCAAGACCGCCATGGACACCTGCCTGTGGCTGTTGGGCCACGGCATCGCGCCGCAGCGGCTGACCTGGATCAAGCCTCGCGACGCCTGGCTGCTGAACCGCGCCAATATCCAACCCGGGACAACAGTTCGCCAAGCAGGTGCTGGCCGACGTCTCCGCACAGCTGAAGTCGGTCGAGCTCGCCGAATCGGTCGAGGACCTCTTCGCCCGGCTCGCGGACGCCGGATGTCTGCTGCGCATCGACGAGTCGATCGATCCGGAGATGTACCGCTGCGCCATCGTGTCGCGGGCCGAACTCGAACAGCTGCGACGGATCGACGACGTGGTGCGGATGGGCCACGTCAAGGAGATCGAGCCGGGGCGTGTCGTGCTCGACGGAGGATCGCTGCCCATCGCGGGGTCGGCGCTCTACATCGACTGCACCGCAGTGGGTTTGGGTCGCCGCGAGGTCAGCACCGTGTTCGACGGCGACCGCATCACCCTGCAGACCGTCCGCACCTGCCAGCCGGTGTTCAGCGCGGCCCTGATCGCGCACGTCGAGGCCACCTACGCCGACGACGACACCAGAAACGCGCTCTGCCGACCCATTCCGAACCCCGAGGTTCCGCTGGACTGGCTGCGAATGATGCTGACGTACAACGGGAATCAGCTCCGGTGGTTCGACGAGCCGGAGGTGATGGCCTGGCTCGATTCCGCCCGGCTGAACATCCTCAGCCATGCGACGGCGGCGGTCAGCCCACGGGCGAGGGAGAAGATCATCGGAGTGCTGCGGTCGCAACTGCGGATCACCAACGACAAGCTCGAGAAGCTCCTCGGCGGCTAGGCCGCAAGTGTGGCGAATGTATCGAGACTGCGCTGACGGCGAGGTCTACTCGCACTTCTTCGCCGCCATTGCAGTTTCAACAGGCCTGGGGATGGATTCGGCGGAACGCACCTAGGAAGTGACACGCTGCGGCAGTGACGGTTTTCATCGGCAGCGAGGCGCTGGACGCCGGGGAGTTGACACGCCATGAGCTGCGGACGTTCTACCGCCGCCTACATCCCGACGTCTATGCGCCGAAGCGAGCAGAGCTGACGTTGGAGGACCGTATTGCAGCCGCCTGGTTGTGGTCGCGCCGCCGCGGTGTTGTCTGCGGGTTGGCGGCGTCGGCGCTACATGGCGCCAAGTGGGTCGACACTGACGTGCCGATCGAGCTGGTTTCGCCCAATCATCGGGCACCTGCCGGTGTGATCACCCGTAACACCACTTTGTCCGACGACGAACTGATCAACCGCGGCAGTATGAAGATGACGACGGTCGAGCGCACGGCGTTCGACTTAGCCCGTAGCGGCGGCGTCCGACAAGCGATCGCCCGTCTGGACGCGCTAGCGGCGGCGACGCACTACAAGGACGAGGACGTGCGGGAACTGGCGCGACGGCACCCGCGGGTAAGAGAGATCCGGCGTCTCGACGGAGTTCTGGACTTGGTCGATGCCGGTGCAGAGTCTCCGCAGGAAAGCCGGGTGCGATTGCTTTTGATGGACAACGGATTTCCACGGCCCGCAACGCAGATGCCGGTCCCGGGTCCGGACGGACTTCCGCGCTACTACCTCGACATGGGCTGGGAGGACATCATGGTGGCGGTGGAGTACGACGGCGAGCACCACCGCAAAGACACCCCCAGCTATCGGAGGGACATCGTCCGGCTCGAATACATCCAGTCGCTTGGATGGATCGTCGTTCGAGTGGTGGCAGGCAATCGCCCGCGGGAAGTTGTCGAGCGCGTGCGCCGTGCGCGCGCGTCGAGACTGCGCTGACGGCGAGGCCTACTCGCAGTTCTTCGCCGCCATTGCAGTCTGAAACGCTCGGTCAGGCCAGCGAGTCGATCCATGCCCGGTGCAGGGCCGCATATCGTCCATCGCTGCGGTGGATCAGTTCGCCGGGCGGGCCGTCCTCGACAATGCGTCCGCCCTCGAGCACGAGCACCCGGTCTGCCACCTCGACCGTCGACAGCCGGTGCGCGATGACCAGAGCGGTGCGGTCGGCCAGCACCGTCTCCAACGCCCGCTGCACCATCCGTTCGCTCGGGATGTCGAGCGACGACGTCGCCTCGTCGAGGATCAGCACCGCGGGATCGGCGAGAAACGCGCGCGCGAAGGCAACCAGCTGGCGCTGGCCCGCCGACAGCCGACCACCGCGCTTGGCGACGTCGGTGTCGTATCCGTCGGGCAGCGATTCGATGAAGCGGTCCGCGCCGACGGCAGCGGCCGCCGCGCGCACTTCCGCGTCGGTGGCGTCGGGGCGTCCGAACCTGATGTTGTCGGCGACGGTCCCGTCGAACATGAAGTTCTCCTGGGTGACCATCACGACGTGTTCGCGCAGTTCGCTTTGCGACACGTCGCGAAGGTCGACGCCGTCCAGCATCACCGACCCGGACGTCGGATCGTAGAACCGCGCAATGAGTTTGGCGATGGTGGTCTTGCCCGCTCCGGTGGTGCCGACCATTGCGACGGTCTGCCCAGCCGGAACCGTCAGGTTCAGATCAGGCAGCACGGGACGGTCGGGCACATACGAGAAGTGGACGTCGTGGAACACGACGTCGCCGCGCACCGACGTCAGCTTCACCGGATGCGCCGGATCCTTGATGCCCGGCCGTTCAGCGAGCACTCCGGCGAGCTTCTCCAGCGCCGACACCGCGGACTGGAAGGTGTTGAAGAACTGGGAGATCTCCTGCATCGGCTCGAAGAACATGCGCAGATACAGCAGGAAGGCCGCCAGGGTGCCGATCGTCATCTGGCCGTGCAGCACCCGATAGCCGCCGTAGAGCAGCACGACACCGGTGGTGAGGTTGCCGACCAGCTTCACTCCCGGCATGAAGACGGCGAGCAGCCGCATCGTCTTCTCGTTGATGTCGCGGTAGCGGTCCGCCAGGCCGTCGAAGATCTGTTGGTTGCGGGGCTCGCGCCGGTACGCCTGGACGGCCTTGATGCCGGTCATCGTCTCGACGAACTGCACGATGACCAGCGCGGCGCTCTCGCGGACCTCCCGGTACGTCTTCGCCGACTCGCTGCTGAACCACCACACCAGCGCCACCAGAATCGGGAAGGCCGCCAGACACATCAGGCCGAGCCGAACATCCAGCGCGACAAGCAGAATCGCGGTTCCAAAGAGAGTAAGTACAGCGGTGATGAGGCTGTCGAAGCCGGTCTCCAGCATTTCCTCGATGGCGTCGACGTCGTTGGTCGACCGGCTCACCACGCGGCCAGATGTGTAGCGCTCGTGGAAGGCGATGTCGAGCCGCTGGAAATGCCGGTACACCCGCCGCCGCAGTTCCAGCAGCACCGTCTGGCCGATACGTCCCGAGCGGTGCAGGAAGAACATCCGGCTGACGGCCTGGACCAGCACGACGCCGCACAGCACGCCGACGATGACCATCAGCGTGTGCGCCGGACCGCCATCGATGATCGGCGGAATACCGAGGTCGATACCGCGCTGGACGAGCAGCGGAACCGAAAGGCGTGCAACGTTTTCCACCACCACGATGATGGCCAGGAAAGCTACCGCCCGCCGGAACGGCCGGAGCAGCGAGCCGAGTAACGCGCGCGCTTCACGCCTGCGCGGCAACTGCTCGTCGATGGGCAGGTCGTCGTCGCGGTGCTCCTCGAACCGGCCGCGCCAGCCGTCGACGGGCTCGTCGGGTTCCTCCGGTACGTCGACGCGTGTGGTGTCGGTTGCAGTCATCGGCCCTCGGCCTCCGACGTCGCGAAGGTGGGCCCCCGCGTAAGCCGGGGACGGCGGGGGCTCTCGCAGGCCGCCTGGGTGGCCTCCTGCTCCTCGCGGTCCTGCAGCAGCCGGTTGCGGTCCTCGTCCTCCTGCCACGCGCAACTGCGTTCGGCGTCGTCGAGTTCGTCGTCCGCGGCGAGCAGGTAGCGATACTGCGGCACGGTTGCCAGCAGTTCGGAATGCGTGCCGATGTGGGTGATGGTGCCGTCCTCGAGAAGCGCCACCCTGTCGGCCAGCAGCACGGTCGAGGCCCGGTGTGCCACAACGATGCCGGTGACCGAGTGCAGCACCCGGCGCAGGGCCTCCTCGACGACGGCCTCGGTGTGCACGTCGAGCGCCGAGAGGGTGTCGTCGAGCACCAGAATCTTCGGCGTCGCGAGGATCGCCCGGGCCAGCGACAGCCGCTGACGCTGCCCGCCGGACAGGCTCATGCCCTGTTCGCCGATCCTGGTGTCGAGCCCGAACGGCAGGTCGTAGACGAACTGCGCGGCGGCGATCTCGATGGCCTGCGCCAGCTCCTTGTCGGTCGCGTGCGGGCGGCCCAGCCGGAGATTCTCGGCGACCGACATCGAGAACAGCGTCGGGTCCTCGAATGCGGTGGCCACCGCCTGCCGAAGCGCGGGCAGCGACAGCTCGCGGATGTCCTGCCCGTCGATGCGGATCGCCCCCTCGGTCACGTCGTAAAGCCGCGACAGCAGCGCGGCCATGACGGACTTTCCCGACCCTGTCGAGCCCACGAGTGCGACCGTCTCACCGGATTCGACGACGAGATCGACGTGCCGGAGCGCCCAGTCGCCGTCGCGCGCGTCGGGAAAGCGGAAGCCGACGTCGTCGAGTTCGAGGCGCCCGCCCCGCGGTGTGTCGGCCAACGGGCCGTCGGTGATCTCGCGTGGGGCGTCGAAGATCTCGGCGATCCGGTTCGCGGCGGTGAACGACTCCTGCATCATCGACAACAGGAAGCCCAACGATGCGATGGGCCAGACCAGCGACAGCATCATCGTGATGAACGCGACGAGCGTGCCCATGGTGACGTATCCGTGCCCGGCCGCATAGGCGCCGATACCCAGCACGATGATCAGCGTGAGGTTGGGAATGACCTCCAGCAGCGTCCAGAACTTCGCCGACACCGACACCCGACGCACCTGCGTGTCGTAAAGATCGGTGAGCTGACGGTCGAACCGGTCATACGCGTAGCGTTCGCGGCCGAACGACTTGATCACCCGAACACCGAGCGCGGACTCCTCGACGTGGGTGGCGACGTGGCCGGACTGGTCCTGCGCCAGCCGCGACAGCCGGGTGTATTCCCGCTGGAAGTGCAGCACCGTCATGGTGACGGGGGCGATGGACACCACGACGACCACACCCAGCGGCCAGTACATCGCGAGCAGGATCGCCGGTGACCACGGTGATCTGGAGCGACGTTGAGCAACAGGAAGACCATGCCGAACGACATGAACCGGCGAATCGAGCTCAGGTCGTTCATGATCCGCGACAGCAGTTGGCCCGACTGCCAGCGGCCATGGAACGACATCGGCAGGATCTGCAACCGCGCGTAGAGGTCTTTGCGGATGTCCGCTTCGACCCCCATGGTGGCGCGCGATATCAACCATCGTCGGAGGAACCACAGCACGGCCTCGGTGACGCCTACGCCGATCGCCGCGAGCCCGAGGATCCACAGCCCACGCTGGTCCTGGTGGCGCACCGGCCCGTCGATGACGGCCTTGGTCATGAGTGGGATCGAGACGGTGGCCACCAGGCTGACGACAGCGATGGTGAGCATGGCGATCCACCGCACGCGGTACGGGAAGATATAGGGCAGCAGGCGCCACAGATCCGCGCCGATCCACTGCCGGGTCGCCGGCGCCGCAATCGCCGGCGTCGAACGCGGCGTGTCGAGATTCAGTTCAGTCAAGTTGAATCCAAGTATCCCCCGCGGGGCAACCGATTAACCACTCGCAGAATGTCATGCCGCTAGGACATCGTCCGGTTGGCTGCCGAACTGGGTCTCGTACAGCTCGGCGTAGCGCCCGCCGCCAGCGAGGAGCTGCTCGTGGGTGCCGCGTTCGATGATGCGACCGTCCTCGACGACGAGGATCGTATCGGCCGCCCTGACCGTCGAAAGACGGTGGGCGATCACGATCGAGGTCCGTCCAACCAGCGCCTCGGCGAGCGCCTGCTGCACCGCGGCCTCCGAGGCCGAGTCCAGCGACGCGGTGGCCTCGTCGAGCACCACCACCCGGGACCGGCCGAGCAGTAGGCGGGCAATGGTCAGCCGCTGGCGCTGCCCACCGGAGAGCCGGTAGCCGCGCTCCCCCACCACGGTGTCGAGGCCGTCGGGCATGTCGGCGACCACGTCGGCCAGCCGGGCGCGTTCCAGCGCCAGCCAGAGCTCGTCGTCGGTCGCGTCGGGGGCGGCCAGCCGCAGATTCGACCCGATCGACTCGTGGAACAGGTGCCCGTCCTGGGTCACCATGCCGACGGTGTCCTTCAACGAAGCGAACGTCACATCTCGCACGTCGACGCCGTTGAGGCGCACGGCGCCGGAATCGACGTCGTAGAGCCGGGCCAGCAGCGACGCGATCGTCGACTTGCCCGCCCCGGACAACCCGACCAGCGCGACCATCTCGCCGGGCTGCGCGGTGAACGAAATGCCGTGCAGCACTTCGTCTCCCCCGCGGACGTCCGTCTCGCTGAGTACCGCGACCTCCTCGAGCGAGGCCAGCGACACCTTGTCGGCCGACGGATAGGAGAACCGCACGTCGTCGAACTCCACCGACACCGGACCGTCCGGCACCACCCGCGCGTCCGACTTCTCCTGGATGAGCGGGACGAGGTCGAGCACCTCGAAGACACGCTCGAAACTGACCAGCGCAGTGGCGATCTCGACGTGCGCGTTGGCCAGCGCCGTCAGCGGCGAGTACAGCCGGGTCAGCAGCAGTGCCAGCGCCACGATCGCGCCCGTCTGCAGGTGCCCACCGATCGCCAGCACGCCGCCGAGCCCGTACACCAGAGCCAGTGCGAGCGCCGACATCAGCGTCAGCGAGTTCATGAAGACGGACTGCAACATCGCGGTGCGCACCCCGATGTCGCGGACGCGTCCGGCCCGGACCTCGAACTCGCGCGATTCGGTGGCCGGGCTGCCGAACAGCTTGATCAACGTCGCACCGGGCGCCGAAAAGCGTTCGGTCATCTGGGTGTTCATCGTCGCGTTGTGGATGGCGGCCTCGCGGGACAGCTTCGCCATGTTTCGCCCGATCCACCGGGCGGGCAGCAGGAACAGCGGCATCAGGACCAGCGACAGCAACGTGACCTGCCAGGAGATCCTGAGCATGACCACCAGCGTCAGCGTCAGGGTGACAACGTTGGTGATGACGCCGGAGAAGGTGTCGGAGAAGGCGCGCTGCGCGCCCATCACGTCGTTGCCGAGCCGGCTGACCAGGGCGCCGGTGCGGGTGCGGGTGAAGAACGCGACCGGCATCCGCTGTACGTGGTCGAAGACGGCGGTACGCAGGTCGAGGATCAAGCCCTCGCCGATCGTCGACGACAGCCACCGCGTCACCAGCGATATCGCGGCCTCGGCGACAGCGACCGCGGCGATCACCGCGGCCAGCGCCACGACCACGCCGAGCGCGCCCCTGCCGATCTCGTCGACGACCCGGCCTGCCAGAAGCGGGGTGGCGACGCCGAGCAGCGCACTGACCACGCTGACCGCGACGAACACGCCCAACCTGCGGTGATGTCGTCCGCTGAAGCGCCAGATCCGGCCCAGCAGCCTGCGGTTGGCCAACGACCGCAGATCGCCCCCGCTGGCGTGCGCCTGCCGGTACAGGCTTCGCCGCGCTACCGTTTCGATGCTCATGAATTCACCGTAAAACCTCAACAATGGATGAGGTCAACGACTTCCCGAGGTGTTGCGGTGTCAAACCCCTTGGCCGAGTCGTGCGAGGTCCTCCTCGATGGCGGCGACCCGGGCGATATCGATGCCCCACGGTTCCTCCACACCGACGTGTTTGTCGAGGTCCCAGAGGACACATTCTTCGCCGGGCAGTGACACCATCGACCACGCGATGACCGTCCGGCGAAGCTGCTCATGCATTGGCTCGGTGGCCGCCGGGACGTTATCGGGAGCGCCGCCGTCGGGGTGGTGGTGCAGGAACCGGCCGTATGCCTTCTCGCAGAACGCCGAATATCTTGCGGTACAGAGGATTAGGCCGTGCCATGCCTCGTCCACAGCGTGCGACGGCATGCCGATCACCTGGTTGTCGCGCAGCGCGGGCGCACAACAGCGCAGCCACTGCCGCAAACCTGTCTCAACAAGCTCACGCGGCTGCCACGGACACGTCTTGAACACGGCCGGAGGCAGATCGAGCTCTGCAACTGCGACATTCGCCCGATCCAGCAGATCCTCGCGTCTGCGCCGCACGTTTTCACTCTATGTCGGGGTGTGCAAACCGCCGTAACCTTTGTTCATGAACGCGGTGCATGCCGGGATCATCGCGGCTGCGGCGACCTTGGCGATCACTTCGGTGGCCTCCTGGCTGCAGCGCAAACGGGTCCGCAGCAAGAAGGCTGCCCGCAGAGCCAGCGCCGCCGGCTCACACGGAACCGGACGAGTAATGGACCGGCGGACGTTGTGGGCCCGCAGGTACGGCGCAGGCGGTGGGTGGACAACGGCCGCGTGGACAGCGGGGGCCGGAGGTCTGTATCTGGCTGAGAACCACGACGGCGTCGGCGACCCCCTCGCACGCTGCAGCGGCAGCCCAGGATTGGTCGGCGGCTCCTGTGGCGGCGGAGTCGCGGCGTGCGCGGCGGAGCGGCGGCGGTGTCTCGTTCGGATGACGGTGGGGCCCGGCGATCGCGCGATTGCGATGCAGTGCAGGACCGGAGACGCTCGCACGGCATCCGGTGGCGGGTTCGGCGCGAGGCGGCTGGCGGCGCGCGGGGCACGGTCGCTGCGGCGGCTGCGGCGGCGGTGCCCGCGTCACCCAGTCCGAATTGCCGATCACCCCGGCGACCACGACGATCACTGAACCGGCATCCGTCTGCCCTGGTGGCGGGCGCTCCAGAGGCTGCTCCGCCAGTTGATCGCCCGACGGCCCTTGCGCCTATCCCATTCGCGGTGCCCGATCAGGCAAGATGACTGCATGGACAGTGGCGCTGTTTCACCCCGGGTGCTCGTTGTCGACGACGACGACGATGTGCTCGTGTCCCTGGAGCGCGGCCTGCGGTTATCCGGATTCGACGTATCAACCGCCAGGGACGGCGCCGAGGCGCTGCGCAGCGCCACCGAGACGCGGCCCGACGCGATCGTGCTGGACATCAACATGCCGGTGCTCGACGGCGTCAGCGTGGTCACCGCGTTGCGCGCGATGGACAACGATGTCCCGGTCTGCGTGCTGTCGGCGCGCAGCTCGGTCGACGACCGGGTCGCCGGCTTGGAGGCGGGCGCCGACGATTACCTGGTCAAGCCGTTTGTGCTGGCCGAGCTGGTGGCCCGGGTGAAGGCGCTGCTGCGCCGCAGGGGCGCGACCGCGACGTTCTCCTCGGAGACCATCTCGGTGGGCCCCCTCGAGGTCGACATCCCGGGCCGACGCGCCCGCGTGAACGGTGCCGACGTCGACCTGACCAAGCGCGAGTTCGATCTGCTGGCCGTGCTGGCCGAACACAAGACCGCCGTGCTGTCGCGGGCCCAATTGCTGGAGCTGGTGTGGGGCTACGACTTCGCCGCGGACACCAACGTCGTGGACGTGTTCATCGGCTACCTACGCCGCAAGCTGGAAGCCGGCGGCGCGCCCCGGCTGCTGCACACCGTTCGCGGCGTGGGGTTCGTCCTGAGGACGCAATAGTCCGATGAACCTGCTGTCACGGTTCTTCACCCGTACTCCTTCTCTGCGCACCCGCGTGGCGTTCGCGACAGCCATCGCCGCGGCCATCGTCGTCGGCATCGTCGGCACGGTCGTGTGGATCGGCATCACCAACGACCGCAAGGAGCGCCTCGACCGCAGGCTCGACGAGGCGGCCGGATTCGCGATCCCGTTCCTGCCCCGCGGGCTCGACGAGATCCCGAAGTCACCCAACGACCAGGACGCCGTCATCACCGTCCGCAAGGGCGACCAGGTGACGTCGAACGCCAACGTTGTTCTCCCGCAGCTGCCCGCCGGCTATGCGGACACCTATGTCAACGGGGTGCGCTACCGGGTGCGCACCGTGGACATTCGCGTTCCCGAGCCGATGTCGGTCGCCGTCGGGGCGACCTATGACGCCACCATCGCCGACACCAACAACCTTCATCGCCGGGTCCTGATCATCTGTTCGTTCGCGATCGGGGCCGCCACCTTCGCCGGGTGGCTGCTTGCCGCGTTCGCGGTCCGGCCGCTGAAGCGGCTCGCGCAGCAGACCCGGCAGATCGACGCCGGCGACGAAGCGCCCGACGTCGAGGTGCGCGGCGCCACCGAAGCCGTCGAAATCGCCGAGGCGGTCAAGGCCATGCTGCAGCGCATCTGGGAGGAGCAGGGCCGCACCAAGGCGGCACTGGCGTCGGCGCGTGACTTCTCGGCGGTGTCCGCGCACGAGCTGCGCACCCCGCTGACCGCGATGCGCACCAACCTCGAGGTGCTGGCCACCCTTGACCTGCCCGACGAGCAACGCAAGGAGGTCATCAACGACGTCATCAGGACGCAGTCCCGTGTCGAGGAAACCCTTGGCGCGCTGGAACGCCTCGCCCAGGGCGAGTTGTCGACCTCCGACGACCACGTGCCGGTCGACATCACCGAGCTGCTGGATCGCGCCGCGCACGACGCGATGCGCATCTACCCGGACCTGGACGTGTCCCTGGTGCCCGCACCGACGGTGATCATCGTCGGGTTGCCCGCCGGACTGCGGCTGGCGGTGGACAACGCGATCGCCAACGCGGCGAAGCACGGCGGCGCCACCCGCGTGCAGCTGTCTGCTGTCAGTTCCCGCGCGGGTGTGGAGATCGCGATCGACGACGACGGCATCGGCATTCCCGAGGAAGAGCGGCACGTGGTGTTCGAGCGCTTCTCCCGGGGGTCGACGGCGTCCGTTTCGGGCTCAGGCCTCGGCCTGGCGCTGGTGGCGCAGCAAGCCGAATTGCATGGCGGCACTGCGTTATTGCAGGCCAGCCCGCTCGGTGGCGCGCGGCTACTGTTGCGGTTGCCCGGGCCCCGGTAGCGCTACCTCTAGCCGCGCTGCGACTTGCCGCTGTCCCAGCGGGAGAAGCCCGCCTTCTCGGCGGTCTCCACGTCGCGGAACCAGATTTCGGCGATCGTCTGCTCATACGACGGGCTGTCGGTCGTGTGATAGAGCATCGAATCCTCGTTGCCCTTGACGGTGTAGCCCGACGGCGCAGCGGCTCCGCCCGCTACCCGCGCAGACCCCGGCCCGTACGGCTCGTCGACCGCGGCGGGAATCTTCTCCGTGGTCGTGTCACCGGCGAACTTCGCGGCCGCGGCTCCGCCGGCGGCTGCACCACCGGCGGCAAGGCCGGCGTCCTTGACGTCGACGTCGGGAGCCTTGACGTCGACGCCCGGGCCGCGACCGAGCGCCGCGTACTCGGGCACCTCGCGCTTGACCCTGCGGATCATCAGCGCGAGCGACAACACCAGCCCGAGAAGGAACGACAGGACCATCAACCACCAATTGACGTCTTGCATCACCGTGCTCCCAACTCACGCGCACCGGAAAGCTCCGCAAGGGCTTCCTCTTCACTGGTCGGCTTGATCGTGAGAACCGTGACCAGCCAAGCGACCAACGCGCCCACGACGAACGCCAGCAGGTACCACAACCACTGGATAACGAAGTCCATGTCAGATCTCCTTAGCTGACTGTGATGTCGACTCGACGGTTCTGCGCCTTGCCATCAGGGGTGTCGTTACTGGCGATCGGCTCTGCCGACCCGACTCCCTTGGAGGTGACGCGGTTTGCCGCCACACCCTGTGAAACCAGGTAATCTGCAACGGATTTCGCGCGGTTGCCGCTGAGCGGGATGTTGATCGCGTCATTGCCGCTGCTGTCGGTGTGACCGACCACCGTGACGCTGGGGTCCGGACAGGCCTTCAACTTGTCAGCGACCTGGGTCAACTGCTGCTGTGATGCCGGCACCAGGCTGAACCCGTCCGTCTGGAAGTTGATCGGCGTCCTGAGCAGTCCAGTGATGTCGGCCTGCAGCGTGCCGCACGCGCCACCACCGGGTGCCGGCGCAGGCGTCGGTGCGGCGCCCTGCACCTGAATATTGTTGATGATCTTCACATCTGGCCATGCTGCCTTGGCCGCGGCTTCGACATCCGCCTTCACGTCTTCGGAGGGCGCGGTGCCAGTGAGCGTGAGTGTGTCTCCGTTGAGGTCGAAGTTGAAATCGGGAATGTCGACGGCGGCCTTCAAGACCGAGCCGAGCACCGAGAAGTCCGGGGCGTTGACTCCCGCTTTGATATTCACATTGTCCGTCAGATCGATGTCAGGACCGAATGCGAGCTTGAGGCTGTCCAGCAACGAAGTCTTCGCCGCGAGGTCCGGCAGGTCACCCGACAGCGTGAAGCCATTGCCGTTACGGAGAATTGACAATGGCGCAAAAGACAGATTCGGAAGGTTCGGTGCGTTCACCTCCGGCGTATTGACGTTGGGCGCTGTCAGGGTTGCCGTGGGACTGACGTCCGGCATCGTGACATCGACATCCGCGTCCTTGTCCAGGCCTGCCCAGCCGATCAGCCCCAGCAGCAGTGGAATTGCCAACAGCGCCAACCACCAGGCGGGGCCGGGTGGGCGTCGGTAGAACCTGGAAGCGGTGCGATAGCCCGTGATCGTACGGTTGTCTTCGGAACCCGGCATGGGGCCCTCCTGATGTCGACAAGGTTCGCTTTAAACTTGTTCCAACCGAGCCTAGAACGTATCCGCGGGCTTGCGAAGTGCTTTGTGCACCGAAACCGGCGGATCCGGGGCATCGAGCAAAACCGCCGCCCAACGGCCGGAATTTGCCGCCGTGCGTGTCAGCGAACAGCCAACAGGTCGATGACGAATATCAAGGTCTTGCCCGACAATCGGTGTCCGGAACCGGCGGGTCCGTACGCCTGCTCGGGCGGGATCACGAGTCGGCGCCGTCCACCCACCCGCATGCCGGGAATCCCGTCCTGCCAACCCTGAATCAGTCCCCTCAGCGGGAATTCGATGGACTCGCCACGATTCCAGGAGCTGTCGAACTCTTCGCCGGTGTCGTACTCGACGCCGACATAGTGCACCTCGACCGTTCCGCCGGGCACCGCCTCCGTGCCGTCGCCGACCACCAGATCCTCGATCACCAACTCGGTCGGTGCGGGGCCGTCCGGAAATTCAACCTCGGGTTTCGTCGCCACGGTGGGCTACGTTACGCCCCAATCAGGCTAAGTCCGGCCGCGCAGCGGGCACACTGGAACGGTGGCACCGGACAACAACCCCCTGGCCCGCATCCGCGAACTCGTCGACGAGGAGCGGGACCTGCGGGCCCGCTTGCAGCGGCACGAGATCAGCGCGGATGAGGAACACGAGCGTCTGCGTGCGGTCGAGGTCGAACTAGACCAGTGCTGGGACTTGCTGCGACAGCGCCGCGCCCTGCGGGAATCCGGCGGTGATCCCCGCGAGGCCCAGGTGCGCCCGCCGGATGAGGTCGAGGGCTACCTCGGTTGATCACCGATCCACAAGCCGACGTTGTCGTTGTCGGCGGCGGGCACAACGCTCTGGTTGCCGCCGCCTATCTGGCGCGTGCCGGGCGTCGGGTGCGGGTGCTGGAGCGACTCGACCACGTTGGCGGCGCGGCGGTGTCGGCGCACGCCTTCGACGGCATCGACGCTCGGCTGTCCCGCTACTCGTATCTGGTGAGCCTCCTGCCGCGGCGCATCATCGACGATCTTGGTGTGCGGGTGCGGTTGGCGCGACGCCGGTATTCGTCGTACACACCGGATCCTTCGACCGGCGGACAGACCGGGCTGCTGGTCGGGCCGAAATCGACGTTCGACGCCGTCGGTGCGGCCGGCGATGCCGAGCCGTTCGCCGAGTTCTACCGCCGCGCCCGGATCGTCACCTCTCGGCTGTGGCCGACGATGACGGCACCACTGAAGTCCCGCGACGACGCGTTCGAGCACGTCCTCTCCGGCGGTGATCCCGGTGCAGAGGAGGCGTGGCAGGCCATCATCTGCCGGCCGATCGGGCACGCGATCACCGAAGCAGTCAACAGCGATCTGGTCCGCGGTGTGATGGCCACCGACGCGCTGATCGGCACGTTCGCACAGGCCGACGATCCATCGTTGCTGCAGAACGTCTGCTTTCTGTATCACCTGCTTGGCGGCGGCACCGGCGAATGGGATGTGCCGATCGGCGGCATGGGTGCGGTCAGCGGGGCACTCACAGCGGCAGCCGCCGGGCATGGTGCCGAAATCGCCACCGGTGCAGAGGTTTACGCCGTCGAACCGGAGGGTGAGGTGTGCTACACCCTCGATGGCCGGGAGCATCGGGTGCGGGCCGAGCACGTATTGGCAGGCGTGACGCCGGCGGTGCTGGCGGAGTTGGTGGGCGATCCGGAGCCGTCTGTGGCGCCCGGCGCGCAGGTGAAGGTCAACCTGATGCTGCGACGGCTGCCGCGACTGCGGGACGAAACCGTCACGCCCGAGCAGGCTTTCGGCGGCACCTTTCACATCAACGAGACCTTCAGTCAGCTCGACGCCGCGTATGCGCGCGCAGCCGATGGTGCCATCCCCGATCCGCTGCCATGCGAGATCTACTGCCACTCCCTGACCGACCCCACCATCCTGTCCGACGAGCTGCGGGAGTCCGGCGCGCAGACGCTGACCGTGTTCGGCCTGCACACGCCGCATACACTCGCAAACGGAGCAGATCCCGACCGGCTGCGCGAGGACTTGACGTCGGCGGTGCTGCATTCGCTGAACTCGGTTCTGGCCGAACCCATTCAGGATGTGCTGATGGAGGATTCGTCGGGCCGGCTGTGCATCGAGACCAAGACGACCCTGGATCTGGAACGGACGCTGGGTATGACGGCGGGCAACATCTTCCACGGCGCGTTGAGCTGGCCGTTCGCCGAGAACGACGACCCGCTCGACACCCCGGCCCGACGGTGGGGGGTGGCCACCGCGCACGACCGGATCCTGTTGTGCGGATCGGGTTCTCGCCGCGGCGGTGCGGTGTCGGGTATCGGCGGGCACAACGCGGCGATGGCGGTGCTGGAGAGCTAGGGCATCGCCGCGGCCCATTCCATGTGGCCCTCGAAGCCGAGGTCGTTGGCCATGGCGCGGTAGCTGGTCCCGCAGTTCCCGATACGCCGTTTCGTCTCCGCGTGCTTGAGCCAGTAGGACGCGGAGCCGAAGCGCGGCTGAACTCGCGCGAGCCCCAATCGAGTTCCGCTCCCAGCAACGCCAGCCGCTCTATCTCGCGGGCGGCTTCGTCGTAGTCGCCCCGCGACAGCAGCCGCTCCGCCGTGAACATGAGCGGGAGATCGAGGTTGCTCATGGCGCCAGCACGTTCCATTCCCTCCGCAATGGCACGCCACTGCTGGATCGCGGCGTCTACTTCACCCTGGTCTGCGCGCTCCAGCGCAAGATAGGTGTCGAAGAGGGGAAGCAAATTCAACGCAAAGCGTTCCTTGATGCACGTTTCGCGTAAGGCGCGCAGGCCGTCAAAACCGCGCCCGCGATCTGCGCCATGGTGTATCAATGCCACCGCAAAGGTCATGCGCAGCAGGACCACGGCCATGTCGTCGCTCGATCGTTCCACCGACTTCATCGCTGCGTCGATCTCACGCAACACGCGTTCGTCCGCCACGATACAGTCCTCGCGGTATACCCGCGTACTTATAGGTGAGGATGGCCGACCGCGACAAGGTGTCCGACCGCTCTGCAATAGCCATTGCCTGTTCGAAGTCTTCGTGCCAGCCTGGCAGACCATTTCGAAAGCGGGCAGTGCCTCGCCATGCCAACGCTGTGGCCCGTGGAGAATCGAATCCGATCTTGCTCTCGATCGGAATCTTCGACCTGCAAGGTCGATAACGGCTTGAGTCCATCGCAAAGCTTCCGTCGTCTCACCCGTCTCGTGTTTTGCCACTATGCCCGCGAATGACAGCGCGACGGTCAAACCGGGGTCGCCGATCGACTCCACCAAGTCCATGTACTCGGACGCCAGGCGCGAGGCATCCCGCACACGCCCATGCAACACATGCTCGACCGTCATTCCGGCCATCCCCATCGCCAACGACGCCTTGTCCCCGGCCTGGGTGCACAAGTCGCGCAACTCGTCGAAACGCGACGAGATGTCTGGGTGGAACCGCTTCCATGCGTTCCCGCAAATCAGTGTGCGCGGCGCGATGCGCATGGCCATTCGGTCCGGCGCGTCGGCGGGCAGAGCATCGGCGACCTGGAGGGCACGCTCCCAACTGAGCAGCGCGGCGACGATGTCGCGGTTGGTCGACCAGGCACCGGCACGCATATGCCACTCGTATGCGGCGGACAGCTCGCCTGCGGCTTCCAGGTGCTCGGCGATCAGGGCGGCATTCTGGTCGTCCTGCTCGATCGCGGCGGCGACGCGCCGATGCAGCTGCGCGCGATCGGATTTGAGCTGTGACTCGTAGGCGACCGCGCGGATCAGCGGATGCCGGAATGCGTATTCGGGCCGCGGGCTGAACGCGGTCTGGTCGATGAGCTCTGCAGAAACGAGATCGCCCAAGGCTGTCTCGATCCCGAGAGCCTGCAACATGTCTGGCGTGAACCGCGACCCGATGACCGCCGCAGCGTTCAGCGTGCGCTTGGCGGCGGGGTCGAGGCGGTCGATGCGGGCGGCGATCACCGCCTGCAGCGTGCTGGGCACATGGACGTCGCCGACCGGATCAACGCACAGATAGCAGCCGCGACCGCCTACCAGCACGTCGCGCTCGCTCAGGTCCCGCACGATCTCCTCGGCGAAGAAGGGATTCCCGGCCGCACGCTCCGCGATGAGCTCGGCAAGCTCGGTGACCGATCTGTCCTCGCCCAGAAGTTCGGCGCCCAACGCCAGCATCTGCGATTCATCCAGCGGCTCGAGTGCAATCGTCTGCGAGCGAGGTGCATGAGCAAGCGCACCAGCGTATTCGGGCCGATATGTGACGATGACCAGTGACCGCGTTCGGGGCACCACGGTGAGGAACTCCGCCAGCATCGACTCGCTGATCTCGTCGATCCAATGCGCGTCCTCGATGACGTAGACGCCGTCGGAGTCGTTCTGGCGATCACTGCGGCCTTGACCATCGCGGCCAGTCGACGCCGACGCGCGTCGGGATCGATCTGCGGGAGGGCGATATCGGGATCGCCGATGCCCAGCAGATCGTCCAGCAGCTGGAGATCCTCGTCGTCTGCCCCCGGAAAACGCGCCGCGCAACTGCTTCCGTGCGGCGGCGTCGTCCAGCCCGTTCAAACCCGCTGTGGATCGCAGCAGACCCGCGGCGGCATGGAACGGGACCTCGGTGGTGTGCGACTCGCAGTAGGTGGCGAACACGTCGACGCCGGCATCCGTGGCGAGCGAGGTGATCTCGCGGACGATGCGGCTCTTACCGATTCCCGGCGGGCCGACCAGCCCGACGACACTTCCGTTGCCGTTGATCGATCGTTCGAGAACACCGTTGAGCGCGCCCATCTCCCATTGGCGTCCGACGAAAGTCGGCTCTGCTCTGTCCGGCCGTCGGCTGGTCGCCATCCCGAGCAGCCGGCGAGCAGGCACCGGATCCTGGGCGCCCTTGATGTGAACCTGCTCGGTTTCACCGAGCAGGGCGACGGCATCGACCAGGCGTGCGGTCGAGTCACTCACCATCACGCCGCCGGGCGGCGCCACCGACTCCATGCGTTGCGCCATCCCGACCTGTTCACCGACCGCGGTGTAAGACATAGGGCCAGAACCGATTTCGCCGGTGATCACCTCACCCGAATTCAGGCCGATCCGCAGCTGCAAGGCGACGTTATCGCGGCGCTCGACGTCAGCCGCCAGGCTCTGGACGTCCGTCTGAATGTCGAGCGCGGCGCGGCATGCGCGCACGGCGTGGTCCTCGAGTGCGATCGGCGCCCCGAACACGGCCATGATGCCGTCGCCGGTGAACTTGTCCACAGTCCCGCCGTAGCGCTGCACGATCGACCGACGAGCGGCGGAACACCTCGCCCATGATCTCGCGCAGCCGCTCCGCGCCGACGGCCGCGGCGATGTCCATCGAATGCACCACGTCGGCGAACAGCACGGTCACCTGCTTGTACTCGGCGTGACTGTCCGCGGTAGTCACAGGCGACGCCGCAGGCGTCGCAGAATCGGGCGCCGTCCCGCAGCTCGGCACCGCAAGCACCGCACGACATTGCCACGGGAGCATTCTCTCGCCGAGAGAGAAGCCACGGCTGCTAAAGCGAGCGATTAACGACCAGGAATGCTATTTCGCGAGCTGGCCGATGATCGCCTTCAACTCCTTGAGCTGGGCATCGTCGAGCTGAGCGAGGACATTGGGCGCAGGGTCGTCGATCGCGTCGATCGCCTGGACCATCTCGCGGCCGGCATCCGTCAGTGACACCAGCTTGCAGCGCCGATTGGTCGGATCGGGTGTTCGGACCACCAGCCCTCGGTCCTCGAGATCGTTGACCGCGACCGTCGCCGCCGGTGCGTCCATGGTCGCGGCCGCAGCCACCTGCTTAACCGTCATCGGCCCTCTGGCCAGCCGACGCAGTACCCGGATCCGGCTGAACGGCAGGCCGCTACGTTCCACCACCGCGCGCTTCCAGCTGTCGCGGTTGTCGATCACCAGCGATGCCATCGTGCGCCAGACCTCGTCGGCCACCGGATTAGTAGACATGGACGCCCTCCCTCGTTGACCGGGACGCCGTGGATGAGCGGAGCGAGCCGCTCGGCGGAATCCAGTGCCCGCTGCGACGTCGAGACGAGACCAAGGACGATGACCACCAGTCCCAGCGCGATGGACACGAACCAGAGTGGCCGCGCCGAGGTCGCGAAGTCCGCGCCGTGTCCCGCCAGCGCCGCACCGGCCACCGAACCACACAGTGCCACACCGATACTCACGCCGATCTGCCTGCTGGTGGACGTCACCGCCGAGGCCGCGCCCGCGCGGTCCAACGGCATGCCGCTGACGGCGGAGTTGGTGATGGGCGCGTTCACCATCGAGAAACCGATGCCGAACACCGCGAACACGATCAGCAGTTGCCACACCGGCGTCGACGCCGACAGGAACGTGAGCATCACCGAAGCGGTGGTTATCAGCAGACCACCTGACAACAGAGAGGGGCGCCCGCCGAAGCGTCCGACGAGCCGGCCGGACAGCGGCGAGAACACCAGGGCGCCAATCGCGATCGGAAGATAGATCAGGCCCGTATGCATCGCCGAGAAACCGCGCTCGCCCTGGAGGTACAGCGACATCATGAAAAGGAAGGCGCCCCAGGCCGAGAACGCGGAGATCGCCAACACAGTCGCCGAGGCGAACGGGATGCTGCGGAAGAAGCGCAGGTCGATGAACGGGTCGTGGCGCCGGTGCTCGTAGCGCAGGAAGGCGACGAAAGCCGCCGCCGCGATGGTCGCGACCGCGATGGTGCGGACGTTCGTCCAACCCAGGACGGGACCCTCGATCAGGGTGAACACCACACCGAACAGGAAGGTCACCGCGAGGCCCTGGCCGATCGGGTCGATGTTGCGCATCGTCGCCGACTTGGACTCCGGCACGAAGATCGCGGTCAAGATGATGGCCGCGGCACAGATCGGCAGGTTGATCCAGAACACCGACCGCCAACCGATCCACTCGATCAGCAGACCGCCCACGATCGGGCCGAGCGCCATCGATATGCCCACCACGCCACCCCAGATGCCGAGTGCGCGCGCCCGCTCGACGCGGCCGACAAACACCTGCGAAATGAGGGACAGTGCAACCGGATTCAGCATCGAGCCACCCACCGCCTGCATGAAGCGGGCGGCGATCAACATTTCGATGGTCGGCGCCAGGCTGCACAGCAGCGACCCCAGCGCGAAGACGGTCAGCCCGATCTGGAAGGTACGCCTGCGACCGAAGCGGTCACCGGCGGCGCCGGACAGTATCAGCAGCGACGCCAGCATCAGCGTGTAGATATCGACGACCCACTGCAGCTGAGACGGCGACGCGCCGAGGTCGGTGCGGATGCTCGGAATCGCGACGTTGACGATCGTCGCGTCCATCGACACGATCAGCAGGCTCAGGCAGCAGGACATCAGGATGATGACCTTGCGCCGAGCGCTCAGCGCCCGGACGACAGTTTCATTCACACAACTATTGTGAAACTACAACTGTTCGGATTGCAAGTCCGGTCGCCAGTGAAATGCGTCGCAGTCGAGACCTGGTTAGCGTTTTCCTTTGTCGCCGTAGTCGCGCTCGGTGTAACCGGTGTAGATCTGGCGCGGACGGCCGATCTTGCCGCTGCCCTCTTCGTGCATCTCGCGCCAGTGCGCGATCCACCCCGGCAGCCGGCCCACCGAAAACAGCACGGTGAACATCCGGGTGGGAAAGCCCATCGCGCGGTAGATCACACCGGTGTAGAAATCCACGTTCGGGTACAGCTTGCGCTCGACGAAGAAGTCGTCGGTCAGCGCGACCTCTTCCAATGCCTTGGCGATGTCCAGTAGTTCGTCGTCGCCACCGAGCTTGCCGAGGATCTTGTCGGCCTGCTCCTTGACGATGCGCGCCCGCGGGTCGTAGTTCTTGTAGACCCGGTGGCCGAAGCCCATCAGCTTGACGTTGTCTTCCTTGTTCTTAACCTTCTTGACGAAGTCGTGCACGTCGCCGTCGGCCTGGCGGATCTTCTCGAGCATCTCCAGCACGGCCTGGTTGGCGCCGCCGTGAAGCGGGCCCCACAACGCGTTGATACCGCCCGATATCGAGGTGAACAGGTTGGCCTGCGACGAGCCGACCAGACGCACCGTCGACGTCGAGCAGTTCTGCTCGTGATCGGCGTGCAGGATGAGCAGCAGGTCCAGCGCCCGCACCACTTCCGGGTCCACCTCGTAGGGCTCCGCGGGGAACCCGAACGTCATCCGCAGGAAGTTCTCGACCAGGGTCAGCGAGTTGTCCGGGTAGAGGAACGGCTGCCCGACCGACTTCTTGTAGGCATAGGCGGCGATGGTCGGCAGCTTGGCCAGCAGCCGGATGGTGGACAGCTCCACCTGCTCGTCATCGAACGGGTCCAGCGAATCCTGGTAGTAGGCCGACAACGCGTTGACCGCACTGGACACCACCGGCATCGGATGCGCGTTGCGCGGAAATCCGTCGAAGAACCGCTTCAGGTCCTCGTGCAGCAGCGTGTGGCGCTGGATCTGGTTGGTGAACTTGTCCAGCTCTTCCGTGGTCGGCAATTCCCCGAAAATCAGCAGATAGCTGACCTCGATGAAGTTCGACTTCTCGGCGAGCTGCTCGATCGGATATCCGCGGTAGCGCAGGATGCCCGCGTCGCCGTCGATATAGGTGATGGCGCTCTTGGTCGATGCGGTGTTGACGAAGCCTTCGTCGAAAGTGGTGTAGCCGGTCTTGGCCAGCAGCGAACCCAAAGCGATTCCGTCGGACCCCTCCGTGGCCTTGACGATCTCCAGGTCAAGCTCACCACCGGGATATTGGAGGGTGGCGTGCTCGTCTTTTTCTGCCACGGGAACCCCTTCGTCGCTGAGAGAACCGACCTCTGACTTCAAAACGTAGTCCCATTGTGGCAATTGCGCCCGGCCGGGGTGCGCCGAGGGTCAGACCGGCTGCGTTACGCCGCCAATCAGGCCCGTGAACTGGGCGAACGTCGCCTCGATCCGGTCGACGGCGTCATCGATGCCGACGCCATGCCAGTCCGTGGCCCGGCCGAGATCCGCGAGGGCCGTCATGATGATCAACGCCCATACCGCAGCGACCAGACGCAGCCCACGATCGTCGAGCCCGACGCCCATTCGGTTTGCCAGTTCGATGTTGACCGCGTGCGGTCGAAACTCCATGGTGGCCTGTCGCAGTGTGGGCGATGACAGGATGATGCGCAGCGTGCACACAGCCGCGAGGCAGTCAGTTCTCCGATGCCCGCGCTCTTGGTGTTCCGGCACATCGCCACGGTGGCCTGATACAGCGCCTCCACATGGTTCAGTTCCGCCGGCTGCCGCGCCATCTCGACCGCGGCGATGTCGACGGCGTTGTCGACCAGCGCGAGACACACCGCTTCCTTGGTGGCGAAGTACCGGCTGAAGGTGCGCGGTGAGACATCGGCTGTCTGAAAGACATCTAATCAACTGTCAGCTACCGCAATCTGCCTGCGTCAGACTTTGTCGTCGTCCGGCGTCTGTTCGCTGATCTCGGTCGACCGGGCCGCGTTGTTGCCGTTCACCCGGTACCGAATGAAGGCCGGTGCGACGAGCGCGGCGATGACCACACCGATGACGACGAGCCCACCGCCACCCGCCGCGGCGACAGTGGTGCCGACAGCCGCCGCGGCCGCGCCGTGCACCGCGTCGGCCAGGCGGGGGCCACCGGCCACGACGACGGTGAACACGCCCTGCAGTCGCCCGCGGACGTCGTCCGATGCCGCCTGCTGCAGGATCGTGTTGCGGAACGCCGCCGACACCATGTCCGCCGCGCCGCCAAAGGCAAGGAACACCAACGCAATCCAGAGCATGGTTCCGGTACGACCGTCGGCAAGGCCGGCGGCGACCCCGAAGCCGATCATCGTCAGGCCCCACACCACGATCGCGGCCACGACGGCCAACCCTTGGCGCCTTACCCGCGGCAACCAGCCGGAGAACACCCCGCCGACGACCGCACCCACCGACATCGCGGCGGCCAGCAGGGCCATCGTGGTGCCGCCCTCAACCGGACCGCCGAAGCTTTCGTGCGCCATCTGCGGGAAGAGCGCCCGCGGCATGCCGAGGATCATCGCGATCAGGTCAACGACGAACGACATCAACACCACCGGGTGTCCTGCCAGGTAGCGGAACCCGTCCATCACCGCGCGAAATCCCCAGCCCGACGAGCCCGCATCACCGTTGGTGGGCGGGATCGGCGCAAGCCGCACCGTCGCCCAGATCGGCGCGATGCAGGTGATCGCGTCGATCAGATACAACGTGGACAGGTCGACCCAGTGCAGCATCACGCCGGCCAGAAGGGGCCCGACGATGGCACCGAACTGAAACACCGTCGTGTTCAGCGAGTTGGCCGCCGGCAGTTGGTCGCCCGGCACCATCCGCGGGATCGCCGCCGATCGGGTGGGCGAATTGACCGCGTAGAACGCCTGCTGCACCGACAACAGACACAGCACCACCCACACGTTGTTCATCGAGAGTGCGGCCTGCAGCCACAGCAGAACGGACGCCACCGCCAACCCGCACGAGGTGATGATCAGCAGCACGCGCCGGTCCATCGCGTCCGCCCATGCGCCGCCCCACAGGCCGAACACCACCAGAGGGACGAGCGCGAAGATCCCGGAAAGGCCGACGTATGCCGAATTCTGGGTGAGCGCGTACAGCTGAACCGGTACCGCGAAGATGGTGAGGTTGCCCCCGATGACGGTGATGCTGCCGGCCACCCACAGCCTGCGGAAGTCTCGCGTCCGCAGCGGGGTGAGGTCGGCGAAGAACCGCCGCACTACGGTTGAAGCCGCTCGATGCGACCCTCTGTCACCCGAATCCTGTTGTGTACCCGGTTTTCCCGGCCCTGCCAGAACTCGATGACGTCCGGTGCGATCAGATAGCCGCCCCAGTTCGGCGGCACCGGGACCTCGTCGAGAGCGGCGAAACGTTGTGTGACTTCGGCCAATTGCGCCAGCAGGGCCGCCCGCGATGCGATCGGACGGGACTGGTGCGAAGCCCAGGCACCCAGCTGGGACCCGCGCGGACGGTTGCGCCAGTATGCGGCGGTCGCCTCGGCCGACACCTTCGTCACCGGGCCACGGACGTGGACCTGTCGGCCGAGCAGAAACCACGGAAACGTCGCCGAGGCAATACGGCGTCGCGGCGAGTTCCTCACCCTTGGCCGAGTCGTAGTTGGTGAAGAATGTGATACCGGTGTCGTCAACGCTCTTGCACAGCACCGAGCGGGTAACCGGCCTTCCATTTCCGTCGACCGTCCCGATCACCATCGCATTCGGTTCGGCCACGCCGGCGCGTTCGGCGTCGGCTAACCACTTGCGCAGCAGGGCAACCCACCCATCGGCGAGCCAGTCGGCGTCCAGGTCCGAGCTGCCGTCCTTCTCGACCGATCCGTACTCCACACGCATCGCGGCCAGGTGTTCATTCTCTCGGGTAGCCACGGCGCCAACGCTACGCCCCAACAGTTCGGCGGCTTGTTACCGACCGGTAGCAGAGGACTGGAACGCAGGTGCGAGAATCGGCGCATGACCGCGGTACCCGACGATTTTGTAGCTGGTCTTGAAGGCGTCGTGGCTGGGACGAGGTCTCGAGGGGTTAGCCGAAGTGGCGAGCGCGGTCACCACGTTTGAGTCGGCGGCCAGAAGCTTCGCCGGCCTGGTTCACCGAATCGCCGGCGACCGCTGGCACGGGCCCGGACTCGGAGAGTGGGATCTTCGCGCGCTGGTCGGACACGCGTCGCGCTCGCTCATCACGGTGAGCACCTATCTGCGGACGTCCGCCGGGCGCGAGGACGTCGTTACCCCACAGGAGTACTACGTACGGATCCGCGAGGTGGCCGCGAACACCGGCGCCGACGCCATCGTCGAACGCGGTAGGCAGGCCGGCCGGGATCTCGGCGCCGATCCGGCAGCGGTGATCGACGAGCTCGTCGAGCGCGTGCTGGGCGAGCTGGCCCGAGCCGACGACCCACTCATCGAAGTCATCGGCGGACTCGGCATCCGGCTGCACACATACCTGCCGACCCGAACGTTCGAGCTCGCGGTCCATGGCCTGGATATCGCACGGGCAACGGGCCTTCCGTTCAGCTTGCCCGAGGATGTGCTGGATGAGGCCACCGTGCTGGCGGCCCGGATCGGCGTGGCAACGGGTGACGGGGAGACGGTGCTGCTGTCGATCACGGGCCGCGCCGTGCTGCCGCCGTCGTTCTCCGTTGTGTAGTTCTTCAGGTTGTCGGTGCCCGGGTGTTACATGGGCCATGTCGCGATCGAGTAGCGATGAAATCGGCCCCGATGGGCGGTCTATAAGGCAGCACCCGTACGGGGTGACGAACACTGGAACCGAGGAGATCATCATGGCAATCGAAGTCCAGCCCGCTGTACTACCGCATCTGACGGTCGACGATGCAGCCGCTGCGATCGATTTCTACGTCAAGGCTTTCGATGCGGTCGAGCACGGTCGCGTGCCCGGTCCCGACGGCAAGCTCATCCACGCCTCACTCGGAATCAACGGGTCGTCGGTGATGCTCAACGACGATTTTCCGGAGATGAGCGGCGGCAAGTCGACGACCCCGAAAGCGTTCGGCGGTTCGCCGGTGACCATCCATCTCGTCGTCACCGATGTGGACAAGAAGTTCCAGCAGGCCATCGACGCGGGCGCCACCGTCGTCCATCCGCTCGAGGACCAGTTCTGGGGTGACCGGTACGGCGTGCTGCAGGACCCGTTCGGCCACCAGTGGTCAATGGGCCAGCCGGTGCGCGAGGTCAGCATGGAGGAAATCGAGGAAGCAATGAAGCAGCACTAGCCCTGCCGCCGCTTCGCGCCGCACTGCCGGTGCTTGCGGGCTGCCAACGTCTGAGCGACAAATTCGTTGCAACCGACTGAGACGGTTGTCATTCGGGCCGAAAGATTCGCTCCGAGGTTGGCACGTCCAGAGGGGCTTGGTGAAACGGCGTTTGGCCAAACTTGTCAGCGCCGCAGGCCGGCCAGCACCCGCTGCCGGATGGGCGGCGCAGGCGCGGTCGCGGCCGCGGCCAGCATGTCGGCGACGGCGGTGAACTTGTCCCGTGGCCGGTCGTCGCCTCCGCGCGCGATCTCGGCGGAGTCGATCGCTTCCCAACCGGCGGCGTCGACCAAGTCGGGGCGGCGGCCGCGCACCAGCTTGTCCAGTGCGGCGGGCTTGGCGGTGGGGTCGGTCAGCAGACCGGCGTTGTAGTCGTCGACCAGGTTCTGCACGGTCTGCCCCGCGCACGACTTGTTGGTGCCGATGAAGCCGGTCGGCCCGCGTTTGATCCAACCCGCGACATAGCTGCCCCGCACCGGCTGACCGGACTGCGGGTCGACCACCCGCCCGCCGTCGTTGGGCACCACCGCGGCTGCCTCGTCGAACGGCAGATCGCGGATCGGCTTGCCGCGGTAGCCAATCGACGTCAGCACCAGGCCGGCCTCGAGTCGGCGCGTTTCATCGCTGTCGGTGACAGTGAACTCGATGCCGGTGACGCCGTCGTCGCCGAGAACGCGGTGGGGCGTCAGGCGATAGGCAAGCCGGATCCGCGGTCGCGTCGCGGGCGCCGACGCATCGCCGAGCTTGCTCAGGATCTCCAGCTTGTTGCGGGTCACCGGATCGTCGGCGACGGCGAGGTCGGCCTGCACCAGTTCGTGGTCGGCGGCATCGAGCACCACCTCGCACGTCGACGTCAGTCCGATGAGTTCGGGCAGGGTGAACGCGGACTGCGCGGGCCCGCGGCGGGCGGCGATCACCACTTCGGTGACCTTCGACCGCCGGAGTGCGGCCAGCGCGTGGTCGGAGATGTCGGTGCGCGCCAGCGCGTCCGGATCGGTCGTCAAGATCCGGGCCACGTCGAGCGCGACGTTGCCGTTGCCGATGAGCACAACCCGCTCATGGCCCAAATCGACTGGCAGGTCGGCGTATTCGGGGTGGCCGTTGATCCACGCGACCATCTCGGTGGCGGTGCCCGTCCCGGGCTAGCTCCATGCCGTCGATGTCCAGGCGGCGATCGTTGGGCGCGCCGACGGCGTAGAGGACGGCGTGGTGGTGGGCCAGCAGCTCGGCGTGCGAAACGTCCGCTCCGACTTCGACGTTGAGGTAGAACCGGAACCCTCGGCGTCGGGTGATCTTGTCGAACAGCCGGGTGACCCGCTTGGTGCTCTGGTGGTCGGGTGCGACCCCGGCCCGCACCAGCCCGTAGGGCGTCGGCAGCCGTTCGAACACGTTGACCCGCACACCACGCTGGGTGAGCAGCTCGTCGGCGGCGTACATCGCGGCGGGCCCAGAGCCGACGATCGCCACCGTCAGCGGATGCCCGGCGCGCGGCTGGATCTTCGGCGCCTCGACGACCGGCGCCAGCTTCGAGGTCGGCGGCAGCTTCTCGTCGGCAGGCCGGTCCGGGTAGAAGGCCGCGTTGAGCGCGACGAACGGCAGCTGCTCGGAGGCCAGCCGGTTGTCAGGCGCGATCGCGCCGACCGGGCACGCGCTCACGCACGCCCCGCAGTCCACGCATGCCGCGGGATCGATGTAGAGCATCTCGGCGGTGGCGAAGCCGGGCTCGTCCGGTGAAGGGTGAATACAGTTCACCGGACAGGCGTAAACACAGGACCCGTCGCTACAGCACGACTGGGTGATGACGTGCGGCATGAAAGCTGCAGCTCCCCTGGAAGATTAAGCGGCCGACACCACGTGCTGGCGTTGCGGTTCGCTGCGGTAGCGGCTCGGCCGACCCTCGATCTTGCAGATCCGCCACATGATCTTCGCGAACGGATTCATCAAACCCGTTTCGTAGCACAGCATCCGCACGTCGCCGAACATGTCGCGCAGGAACTGCCGCGACTCCGGCGACCGGAAGAACAGTTCCTTGCGCACCGACCGCGGGATGTCGAATTCATTCCAGAAGCTGCGCGGCGGCACGACGATGGCCTGGCACAGCACCCGCATGATGATGCGGGACGTTCAACGAAAGCCAGAAGCGCCTGCGCCCCTGAAGATTCGGCACGCGCTTGCGCAGGTACTCGTGCGCAAACGAAATGTGGCGGGCCTCCTCGGCCACGTGAATGGCCATCACCCGCTCCATGATCGGGTGCAGCGACTTGCCCTCGCGCAGCACCTTCTTCTGCGTGTGGTCGATCGGTTCCTCACCGGCGAGCACGCCGAAGAAGAACGGGATCGGCAGCGGCCCGGCGGCCAACGGAATCAACGGCGACAGCCAGCGCAGCAGCCGCGGCATGCCAGGCACATCGGCGCCGATGCGGTTCACCATCTCCTGAAACATCATGGTGTGGTTGCACTCTTCGACCGACTCGTGCAGGCAGTACCGGTACTCCGGGGAGCCGTTGGGCACCCAGGATGCGTAGTTCATCAGCCCGCGGATCAGAATCAGTTCGAACTGCAGACCGACCTTGGCGACGTTGGCCTGACGCCACCTGCCGATCTCGATCTGACGCTCGACCGGCTGCGCCTTGTACCAAGGGTGCCGACCAAGCGGATCGCTCGCGGGCAGGATCCACCGCTCGTCGTTGTCGATCACGGCGAACTCCGGGGAGTTCCAGTCGATGTCGGTGTAGGGATTGAAGTTGCGCCGCACTGACCCCTCGGACAGTGTGGTGAGCATGTCGACGTACTGGGTGTCGTCAACCACGTCCATGTTGCGACGCCAGCGCTTGACCATGCGGGTCCGAGCCACTTGAAGCCTCCTATGAGGTTTACATTCATCGCGCCTGGTGTCCACCGACGGTACCGTAGGTATCGCATATTGAACAGGCCCGTCCCGCGCGATGTGTCCAAGTGCGTAGTCCGACGGATTGTGTGACGGAGGTCACGCCAAATGTGAAGTTGGCGACGAAAGCCGAGGTAGAGGCGCTCAGGTCTACCTCTTCCCGAAGTCCCCCGCCACGGTCATCTTTTCGCCGTTGCTCACCGCCGAGAACCCGGCATCGGCGAATTCGCAGTCAACGATGATCGCGCGGTGGCCCGGGCTGTTCATCCACCCCGTGACCGCAGCAGCCGGGGTACCGGCGGAGCCGGTACCCCAGAAGACGATCTCGCCGAGCGCGGCGTACGGCGCATAGCCGGCGTCCGTGACGCGCTGGACGAGGGAGGATCCGTCCGAGCCGGTGTGGCCCTCGACTCCGCTCGCGAGTAGGTCGTTGGCGTGCCGCGCGGCGGCCGCAGTCAGCTGCGGATTGGCCGCAACGGGGCCGCAGCCGTTCGCCGCGCGCGTGTCGTTGATCTGGCTCAGCACCGCGCCGCCCTGGTCACCGCCCTCGGCCTGGGCCGGCACCGCGGCGAGCATCGAACCGAAGACCATCACGGCCGCCGCATGGACCGGCAGCAACGTCGAAACTTCTCGTTTACTGATCACGTGCCCCTCGAATCGAGCTCGAGCTGCAATCCGACCCTGTGTCACAGTATGTACACAGCGGGTGTCGATGAATCGGGTGTTTCCCTAATTCTTCGGTGTTTTCTGCCCACCCTCCCCGCAGGAAGTGCACAAGTCCGGTCACTACTCTTGACCGCATGGCCGAACTCACGATTCCCGCCGACCTCAAACCCAGCGATGGCCGGTTCGGCTGCGGGCCGTCGAAGGTTCGGCCGGAGCAGCTGCAGGCGCTTGCCGCCGCCGGTGATCTGTTCGGCACATCGCACCGGCAGGCACCGGTCAAGAACCTGGTCGGCCGGGTCCGCGACGGGGTACGGCAGCTGTTCTCGGCGCCCGACGGATACGAGGTCATCCTCGGCAACGGCGGTTCGACCGCGTTCTGGGATGCGGCGGCGTTCGGGCTCATCGACAAACGCTCGCTGCACCTCACGTACGGGGAGTTCAGCGCGAAGTTCGCCTCCGCTGTGGCCAAGAATCCGTTCGTCGGCGACCCGGTGATCGTCAAGGCCGACCCGGGCAGCGCCCCCAAGCCGCAGTCGGACCCGTCTGTCGACGTGATCGCCTGGGCGCACAACGAGACGTCGACGGGGGTGGCTGTTCCCGTGCAACGGCCCGAAGGTTCCGGCGACGCGCTCATCGTCATCGACGCCACCTCGGCCGCGGGCGGCCTGCCCGTGGACATCACCGATGCGGACGCGTACTACTTCGCGCCGCAGAAGAATTTCGCCGCCGACGGTGGGCTGTGGCTTGCGGTCGTCTCTCCCGCCGCGCTGTCGCGCATCGAGTCGATCGCCGCTTCCGGACGCTGGGTGCCCGACTTCCTGTCGCTGCCGATCGCCGTCGAGAACAGCCTGAAGAACCAGACCTACAACACCCCGGCGATCGGCACGCTGATCCTGCTCGCCGAGCAGCTGGACTGGATGCTGGCCAACGGCGGGCTCGACTGGGCGGTCAAGCGCACCGCCGACTCGTCGCAGCGGCTGTACTCCTGGGCGGAGGCGTCACAGTTCGCGACGCCGTTCGTCGCCGACCCCGAGCAGCGCTCGCAGGTGGTCGGCACCATCGACTTCTCCGACGACATAGACGCTGGAGCCGTCGCCACGATATTGCGGGCCAACGGCATCGTCGACACCGAGCCGTACCGCAAACTCGGCCGCAACCAGTTGCGGGTTGCGATGTTCGCCGCCGTCGAACCCGATGACGTCACCGCGCTGACTCGATGCGTCGACTGGGTGGTGGAACGGCTCTGACCTGGGTAGCTCGGGCGTGTCGGCACGGTAACGAGCCGATAACGCAGTAGGGTGGCCTGCTAATCGGGCACGGCACCAACGCCCGGAGGAGGTCGGCATGCGGGAACTCAAAGTCGTCGGACTCGACGTTGATGGCAAACGCATCATCTGCGAAGGCGACGACCCGAACGAGAAGTTCATTTTGCGGGCTGACGACCGGTTGCGTGCCGCCGTGCGTGGCGACAAGTCCGGTGTCAGCCAATCCCAAGTCGATGCCGAGGTTCCAAGCATGCTGCGTCCCAAGGAGATTCAAGCCAAGATTCGCGCCGGCGCATCCATCGAACAGGTCGCGGAGTCGGCCGGGGTCGACGTCTCCCGGGTCGAGAGGTTCGCCCACCCGGTGCTGCTGGAACGCTCGCGCGCGGCCGAGCTGGCAACCGCGTCACATCCTGTTCTTGCCGACGGGCCCGCGGTGCTCACGCTGCTGGAGACCGTGACGACGGCGCTGATCTCCCGTGGCCTCGACCCCGACGGCACCAACTGGGACGCGTGGCGCAACGAGGACGGCCGATGGACGGTCCAGCTGTCCTGGAAGGCCGGGCTTTCGGACAACGTCGCGCACTTCCGGTTCACGCCCGGCGCGCACGGCGGAACCGCCACCGCCTTCGACGACGCAGCGTGTGAGCTGATCGACCCCGATTTCGCCCGGCCGCTGCGGCCGGTGGCGGCGGTCGCGCCGCTCGAAATCGAGGAGCCCGAGCTGCCGATGCAGGCAGAGCCCGAACAACCCGAGCCGGCCAAGCCTGCGCCTACTTCACGTCCCCGCAAGGGCAAACCGCCGGTCCCGGCGTGGGAGGACGTGCTGCTCGGGGTACGTTCCAGCGGTCAGCGCTAGCCAAGGGTCAGCGCCAACAGGGCCAGCCACGCGCCGGCGACGCCGACGCCGAGTCCCAGCACCAACCACCGCAACACCGGCGTCCTGCGCCATCCCCATACTGTCGGCGCCAGTCCGCCGACGGCCACCAGGTTGAGGCCGAGCGCCAGCAGCGGATGCACGCGAATCAACCCCAGGCTCAACACGACCATCGCGCCCGCGGTCACCATTGCGACGAAAGCCGCCACCGTCAGCCCCGTCCCCCACGGGGTGGCGTCGTCGGTCATATCCAACCCCCGTCGCTTCGCTCCTACCCGCCGGCGCTGCCAAATCTAACCCGCTCGTAGAACGCCAGCGCGGCCGCCGTTGCCACATTCAGCGAGTCGGTTCCGCGTGACATCGGAATCCGCACCCGGACATCGCTTGCTCGCATCGCCGTCTCGGTCAGGCCAGGACCTTCGGCGCCGACGAGAATCGCCACGCGGTCACCGCCGACCTTGGCCATCGCGTCGGACAGCGTGGGCGCCGCCGGATCAGGCGTCATCGCCAACGTCCGAAAGCCGTTGTCGCGCAACAATGTCAAGTCCGCAGGCCACACTGCCGCCCAGGCATACGGCACCAACAGCGCATGCCCCATCGAGACCCGCACGGCGCGGCGGTACAGCGGATCGGCGCAGCCGGTGCCGAACACCACCGCGTCGACACCGAGACCGGCGGCATTGCGAAAGATCGAGCCCAGATTCTCGTGGTCGTTGACACCCTCGAGCACTGCGACCGTGCGGGCGCCGTCGAGTACCTGGTCAACGGTCAACTCGCCGGGCCGCGACGCGGCGGCGAGCACCCCGCGGTTGAGGTGAAAACCGACCACGTCGGCCATCACCTCGGCGGTCACCCGGTAGTACGGGGCGTCGGTTACGCCCAGGTCGGCTGCCAACTCGCGCAGCCGGCGATCGGTGCCCAGCATTGCGCGCGGCCTGAACCGCGACGCCAGCATCCGTTGCACCACCAGCACGCCCTCGGCGATCACCAAACCCTTGCCGGTCGGCAGATCGGGCCTGCGGTCAACGCTGTTGAGGTCGCGGAAATCGTCCAGCCTCGGATCTGCGGGGTCGCCGATATCGACGACCGAACTCATTCCCCGCTCGCTTCGCTCGTGCCCGCCGCACTGCTCACGCTTTTTCGTCTGCGTCTCGTGCCACAAATCCGAGTTCGGCAAGTGAGGCGATAACGCGCGTCATCGACGGGGGCCGGACACGTTCGCGAAGAGCTAACGCACCCGGCGTCAACCGAGAGTCGATATCCTTCACAAGGCAAAGAATAGCGAGCGGCTCTCCTGAGCAGAGCAAAACACAACCGGCTTCCGACGTCGAGTCATCCCGGACTAGGTTGGAGACCGATGAGCTCCGAACCAGCCGAGGCCAACGAGCCGGAACCGCCTGCCCTGCCAGCGATCCTGCTCGACCCGTCGCCGGTCATCATTGTGATCGCCGTTGCCTGGTTGATCGCCGTGATACTCGCCTTCACGGTCCCCGGGCTGCACGAGTGGCGCCCCATCGCGGTGGCCGGGCTCGGGGTCGGGGCGCTGGGCACATCGATCTTCTTGTGGCAGCGTCGCGCCGCGCGCCGCGGCTCACGCGGTGCACAGGGCGGGCTGAGCTGAATTCGAGAATTGTCGTCGAGGAGGAGGCAATGGCCGAACCGCTCTTGCAAGCGCAGATCAATATCAACGCCCCGGTACCGACGGTGTGGGCATTGATCTCCGATTTCAAGCGGATGCCGCATTGGAGCCCCCAATGCCGATTGATGAGGGCGCTCGGCCCGCTGCGCGAGGGCACCCGAACGGTCAACCTCAACCGGCGCAAGTTCCTGTTCTGGCCGACCACGAGCACGGTCACCGAAGTCATTCCGGAGAAAAAGCTGTCATTCCGGGTAAACACCAACGGCACCATTTGGAGTTATGAACTCGAGCCGACCGAACAGGGCACCCGGGTGGTGGAGACCCGCCACGCCGAGAACGGTGTCAAGCCAGCGGCCAACTTCACGGTTCAGGCGTTGTTCGGCGGTGTGCCCAACTTCGAACGCGAACTGGTGGACGGCATGAACACCTCGCTGGCGCGGATAAAGGCGGCGGCCGAAAGTTGACCAGCACACCGGCCGAGGCGCAGCGCGCCGAGTGTGCAGTGTCGTACGCGACACGCCGATTCAGCGTACGAATGCGCACAGTCAAACGGCGGCAACAGAAATGAATGACCCCGCCGACTACGTCGGCGGCTGATCGCCCTCGTCGCCCACCGCGGGGGGCTCGTCTTCGCTCGCCGCGGGCGGCTCGTCGCTCGGCGGCGGCGCGGGCGGCTCGGCCACGTCGAGGACGCCGTCGTCGTACGGGTCGTAGAGCGGTGAGCCGGTTCCGGCGGGTGCCGGGGTGTCCGAGTGGGCGCCGCAACCGTATTCGCTGTCCACGACATGGCCGTCGGCCGACAACTCGTTGGCGCACACTCCGAACATCAGGCCCAGCGATCCGCGCAGCGGCAGATAGAACCCGCAGTCCCGGCACACCCGGCGGGTGGACCTGGCCATCGCCGAGCCCGGCCCGTAGTCACCGTCGTACCACCGCTGCGCGGCGTCGGCGCGACCCAGCTCGCTGAGCAGACGGCGTCGGCCCAGTCCGAGCTCGACCGCAATCTCGTCGATCTCGGGGTCACCGGTCGCGGAGAATCCCTGCACCAGGCGGGGGTCCTCGGTGGGCGCGGCCAGCAGGTCGCCGGGGCCGAGGTCGCCGGGCCGCAGCCGCTCCTGCCACGGAACCCACTCGGGTGCCAACAGGGACGTCGGCCCTGGCACCAGCACCACCTCGCTGATCGTCGCGTGGTCGGCGCCGGGATGTGCCGCGACAACCACGGCCCACTGCCAGCCCTGATAACCCGACAGGTTGGCCAGGAAACGATGTGTGGCAGCGGTGGAGTCGTCGAACGTCGCGCCCAGGTACTCCCCGACGGTGTCGCCGCTGTGTTCGACGATCGCCGTGCGCGCCAGTTCGACGGCGCCCATCAACACCGCCTCCAGATCCGCCGGCCGCTCGGTCATCGGCGTGGCCGGGCCGTCCTCGGCGGATTCCGTCACGCTGTCCACGCACTTAATAGTGCCCGACCGGCCCGCGCGGAGCCACACCGGTCGGCTGCACGACGCCGTCACCGCGATGGGGGAGAATCGCTTCTGTGACCGGATCGCGGCGTGACCACCGAGGCCCGGCGGGCCAGGGTGATCCCCGCTATTACCCGCCGCGGCCTCCCGGCGAGCACGGCGACGAACACCCGGGGATGGCGAACTATCCCAGCGACGGCGTGAATTCCCGTCGGCAGCGCCGCCCGTCCACGCCGAGCGCCAACCGGTATCTGCCGCCCCTCGAGGAGCGGTCGTCCAACCGCAGCGACCCGCCGCCCGGCATCGGCTCAGCGGCCGGGCGAGACATCTACGGCCCGCGCTCGGCCGCGCAGCGCAGCCGGGAGATGGGCTCGAAGATGTACGGCCTGTTCCATCGCGCCGCCACCGCCGACGGGGCCGACAAGTCGGGACTGACCGCGCTGACCTACCCGGTGATGGCCAACTTCGCCGTCGACTCCGCGATGGCGGTGGCCCTGGCGAACACCCTGTTCTTCGCCGCGGCCTCCGGGGAAAGCAAGAGCAAGGTCGCGCTGTACCTGCTGATCACGATCGCGCCGTTCGCGGTCATCGCTCCGCTGATCGGTCCGGCGCTGGACCGGCTGCAGCACGGCCGGCGCTTGGCACTGGCCACCTCGTTCACGCTGCGCACCGCCTTGGTCGTGGTGCTCATCGCCAACTACGACGGCGCCACCGGCAGCTTTCCGTCCTGGGTGCTGTATCCGTGCGCGCTGGGAATGATGGTGCTGTCCAAGTCATTCAGCGTGCTGCGCAGCGCCGTGACCCCGCGCGTGCTGCCGCCGACCATCGACCTGGTCCGGGTCAACTCGCGGCTGACAGTGTTCGGTCTGCTCGGCGGCACCATCGTCGTCGGCGCGGTGGCGGTCGGTGCGGAGTATCTGTTCAACCTGTTCCAGATGCCCGGCGCGCTGTACGTGTGCGTCGCGGCGACGGTGGCCGGGGCCGTGCTCGCGATGCGCATACCCAAATGGGTGGAGGTCACCGAGGGCGAGGTGCCCACCACGTTGAGCTACCACGGCGGAGACGGCGAACTACGGCGCCAACCGCAGTGGTCCGATGCTCCAGGGCCCGCACGACAACCGCTGGGCCGCAACATCATCACCGCACTATGGGGTAACTGCACGATCAAGGTGATGGTCGGCTTCCTGTTCCTCTACCCGGCATTCGTGGCCAAGTCGCATGACAGGAGCGGCTGGGAGCAGCTGTTGATTCTCGGCGTGATCGGCGCCGCCGCCGTGGTCGGCAACTTCGGCGGCAATTACGCCAGCGCGCGGCTGCAGCTGGGGCATCCGTCGCAGCTGGTGGTGCGCAGCTCGATCGCGGTCACCGCGGTCGCGCTGGCAACGGCGCTGACCGGAAAGGTGATGGTGGCCGCGTTGGCCGCGTTGGTCACCGCGGCTGCGAGTGCGATCGCCAAGGCGTCGCTGGACGCGTCTTTGCAGCACGACCTGCCGGAGGAGTCGCGCGCTTCGGCGTTCGGACGCTCAGAATCGCTGCTGCAGCTTGCGTGGGTGGCCGGCGGCGCGACGGGTGTGCTGGTGTACACCCAACTGCACGTGGGCTTTACGGTGATCTCCGCCGTGCTGATCCTCGGGCTGGCGCAGACGGTGGTGAGCTTCCGCGGCGACTCCCTCATTCCCGGGCTCGGTGGAAACCGTCCGGTCTTCGCGGCGCAAGAGGGTGGGCGGCCGGATTCGGCGACGGTGCGCGGGGAGTGAAGAAGGGTCTCGCGGTGCTGGCGACCGTCGCCTTGGTGGCGTCTGTGGCCACCGGCGTGCTGATCTGGCGACTGACCCGCAGCCCGGCACCCGAGCATCCGGAGATCAGCGCGTACACGCGCGGTCAGTTGGTGCGGGTGGGACCGTACCGGTACTGCAATGTCAAGGACCTCAACGACTGCGATGTGCCAAAAGCCATGGGGGAACTGGTCGTAACGTCGCGCAATCCGGTTCAGTTGTCGGTGCCGTTGGCCATCTCGAAGGCGCCGTGGGTGCTGCTGCGGGCCTACGAGGGGCCCGACGACACCGTCGTCGAGGCGTTCGCGCCGCGGCACCACGCGCGCGGTCACCATTCCCACCGTCGATCCGCGCCGGGGCCGGCTCACCGGCATCGCGGTGGAATTGCCGACCTGGGTCCGCGACGAGCAGGGAAACGAGTTCCCGCTGCCGCACGCCGAGTGGTCGGTCAGCACCGTGTGGTCCTAACCGGCGGAATGGCCCGCGGGCACCCGCTCGCCTTCACGTGTCGGACCCGGCGGTGTGCCATCGCCAAACGGCTTGCCGCCCAATGCCTCCCGGCCATGCGGCGTCAGCCAGTTGGACAGATCGGGCCCCTTCGGGACGATGCGGGTTGGGTTGATGTCGGTGTGCACGATGTAGTAGTGCTGCTTGATCTGGACGAAGTCGGTGGTGTCGCCGAAGCCGGGCGTCTGGAACAGGTCGCGCGCATAGGCCCACAGCACCGGCATCTCGGCGAGCTTGGACCGGTTGCATTTGAAGTGGCCGTGATAGACGGGGTCGAAGCGGGCCAGCGTGGTGAACAACCGGACGTCGGCCTCGGTGATGGTGTCGCCGACCAGATACCGCTGATTCTCCAGTCGCTCGCTCAGCCAGTCCATCGCGGTGAACAACCGGTCATATCCCTTGTCGTAGGCCTCTTGTGAGCCTGCGAAGCCGCACCGGTACACGCCGTTGTTGATCTCGGTGTAGATGCGCTTGGCGACCTCGTCGATCTCGTCGCGCAGCGGCACGGGATACAACTCCGGCGCGCCGTCACGGTGGTAGGCGGTCCACTCGGTGGAGAGGTCCAGCGTCATCTGGGCGAAGTCGTTGGTGACGACCTTCCCCGTCGGCACGTCGACGATGGCGGGCACCGTGATGCCCTTCGGGTAGTCCGGGATGCGGGCGAAGTAGGCGTCCTGCAGCCGCGGGATCCTCAGCACCGGGTCGACGCCGCCGGGGTCCAGATCGAAGGTCCAGCTGCGTTCGTCGTGGGTGGGCCCGCAGAAGCCGATGGACAACACGTCTTCCAGGCCCAACAGCCGCCGCACGATGATCGCGCGGTTGGCCCAAGGGCAGGCCCGCGCGACGATCAGCCGGTAGCGGCCCGGTTCGACGGGATAGCCGTCGGCCCCGTCAGCGGTGATGCGGGTGGTGATGTAGTCGGTGTCGCGGTTGAACTCGCCGCCGCCGGAGACATACGCAGCCATGCCCTCCAGCATGCCCGTTGGGAACGGTTCCTCGTTGACATCACCGGGCCCTACTGGTTGTCTTCGCAAAATGACCAGACCCCAGCGTCGCCGAGTGAGCGCTTGCGCGAAGAACAGCTATTTGTGAGCGACGCCGCCCGCCAGATCGAGAACCTTGTGTACACCTACGCCGAGCGGCTCGATGCCGGCGACCTCGACGGCGTCGCCGCACTGTTCACACACGGCCGAATCTGCGGCATGGAGGACGGCCCACCGGAGACGGTCTTCGCCGGCGCAACCGGCGTGCGGCAGATGTACGAGATGGCCACGCGGCTCTACGACGACGGCACCCCCAAGACCAAACATCTGACCACCAACGTGCAGATCCATGTGGACGACGCCGCAGGCACCGCGCACGGCAGCGCGTACTACTGCGTCACCCAGGCGACGCCAGAACTGCCGTTGCAGGTCATCGTCACCGGCCACTACAAGGACACCTTCCACCGCATCGACGGCACCTGGTGGTTCGACACCCGCATCATGTTCGTCGACCAGGTCGGCGACACCAGCCACCACCTGAAGTTCTGACCGCCGTGGCGCATCCCTTCGACGCGGCGTCGGCTCGCGACTACCGCACAGCACAAGGAGGACCTCCAGGACTGGGGCCCATTGCCCTTCGAAGAGCCGCTCGAGGTGCTGGCCGACAGCTACTCCGCAGCCGACCTGAACGACGTCGGCGTACACATTCTGCGGGCAGGACTCGTGCATAGCCTGCGGATGAGGCTGCGCGCCCAGGAGTGGATCCGGCGGCACCCCGAGATCACCGACGAACTGATCGTCGCGCCGATCGTGGTGGTCGGCATGATGCGCAGTGGAACGACCCTGCTGCAGCGACTCCTCGCCGCCGACCACCGTTTTCACTGCGCCTACGGGTGGGAGGTGGTCGAGGTCGCGCCGAAGCTCGACTACCAGTGGTCGACGCAGGACGATCCCCGGATCGCCATCAGCGAGAAGCGCGAGGCGACATCGCGCGAGCTGGCGCCGGAGTTGTTCGCCATCCACCCCATGTACGCCCGCGAGCCCGAAGAGGAGATCGTCTTCCTGTCCGATGCGTTCCTGTCTCATGTGCCGGAGTCGGGTGCCCATGTGCCGCGATACCGGTCATGGATCGACGGACAGGACTTCGCACCGGCGTACGCGTACCTGCACCGGATGCTGCAGTTCCTGCAGTGGCAGAAACGGCAGCGCGGTCGGACCGCCCAGCGCTGGGTGCTCAAGTCTCCGGCACACCTGGGCTATCTCGACACCTGCGCGCCCAGTTCCCCGATCTGCACCTCGTGCACATGCATCGCGACCCGAGGGACACGATCCCGTCGGGCGCCAGCCTCAACGCCACACTGCACGCCATGCACGCCGACCGCGTCGACCGCCACCGCGTCGGCGCCGAGTGGCTCGAGCGGATGGGCTGGACCAACGACCGGGCGATGGCGACCCGCGCGGCGGTGGGCCGACGACGACGCGCGGTGCACCGACATCGAGTTCGCCGACGCGGTCGCCGATCCGATCGGCCAGGTGGCCCGCGTGTACGACTCGATCGGTGTGCCGCTGACCGGCGACGCGGAATCGGCGATGCGCCGCTGGCTGATCGAGCGTCCACGCGAGCCTGCTCGACCGCCGTACGCGGCCGCCGATTTCGGGCTCAGCGACGCGCAGATCGACGAGCGGTTCGCGGCCTACAACTCTCGATTCCGCGCCGGCGCAACCCCGTCAAGGAGGATGTTGATGACCGAGTACACCGGCGATCCCGGTCGCGACGGCGTCGCAACACGAACAGGAACTGGCTGCGCTCGAGCTCACCGAGCACCCGACGGTGCAAGGCGGCGTACCGCAGCGTCGCCGAGAACTGGCTCGCGCGGGCCAAGGCGTCCGACGCGATGCGCGCAGCGTTTCGACGACGCCTTCGCCGAGGTGATGTTCTCGGCGGCGGTGTGGTCGTCCAACCAGGACAAGCTGCGGCCGAAGGTCAGCTGCATCACCCGGCTGGGTCATCCGGTGGCGGGTCGGCCGATCCCCGGATCACGTTGGGGCATCGACAATCCCGACAGCGTGTACCGGGTGATCCCGATCTCGGGCGACGAGCGCTATGAGATCCACGGTCGCGTCGGCGCGAACCGCATGACGGAGAACTACTTCACGCTGTGGGACGCGAACATGGGCACCGTCGCGGTGCTCAACGGCCGCACCATGGAGGTCGACTCCGACGGGTCGTTCACCATCACCGTCGACTCCGATCCCGCCGACGACCGGCCCAACCACGTGCAGACCACACCGGAGGCACACGAGTTCTACATCCGCGACGTGCTGCTGAACTGGGACCGCGACGACCCGAATCACCTCACGGTGGAACGACTCGGCGCGGCACCGTCGACCCCGGCCACGCACCGTCGACGAGCAGGCCGAGGCCACCGCGGCGATGATGGCGCACTTCGCCAACTTCACCGGCAAGCTCAGCCACGGCGTGTACAAGATGGCGCCCAACGACTTCAACCTCGCATGGTCGGCCGACAGGGTCGGCGCGATGCGCAACCAGGTGTACGTGATGGGCCGTTTCGACCTGAAACCCGGCGAGGCGTTCGTCGTCGACGTCGGCGACGGCGGCGCCGAATACTTCACCGTGCCGCTGAGCAATATCTGGGGCACCACGCTGGACATCGTCGACCGCACCGGCAGCCTCAACAAGGCGCAGTCGGTGCCCAACGAGGACGGCACCTACACCTACGTCATCTCCCCCACCGATCCCGGCGTGGCGAACTGGATCGACTCCGACGGGCTGCAACGAGGGCATCCTGACCCTGCGGATGGCCGAGTTCGGTGCCGACGGGCCGCAAGAGGACCTCGGCGCCCGCGGACGGGTGGTGCGACTCGACGACCTCGACAAGGAGGTGCCCACGCTGCGCCGGGTGTCAGCCGAGGAGCGGGCGACCGAACTGGCCAATCGCCGGGCGGCATACCTGCGCCGACTGCCCGAAGGGACGATCTGACATGGCCCGCTGGTTGATCACCGGATGCTCGACCGGCATCGGACGCGAAATCGCCCGTGCCGCATTGGAAGCGGGACACTCCGTGGTGGTGACGGCTCGTCGCACCGAGACGGTGGCCGACTTCGCCGACGATTTCGGCGACCGCGTGGCAGTCGCCGCCCTCGACGTCACCGACAAGGACCAGATCGCGTCGGCGGTGCAGGCGGCCGACGACGCGTTCGGCGGGATCGACGTCCTGGTCAACAACGCAGGCAACGGCTATCTGTCCGCCATCGAGGAGGGCGAGGACGACAAGGTTCGAAAGCTGTTCGACACCAACTACTTCGGCGTCGTCGACACGATCAAGGCGGTGCTCCCCCAGATGCGCGCCCGACAGTCCGGGCATATCGTCAACATCTCGTCGATGACGGGTCTGGTCGCCAACCCGCCCAACGCGTACTACTCGTCGACGAAGTTCGCACTCGAGGCGCTGACCGAAGCGCTGGCGCAGGAGGTCAAGCCGTTCGGCATCAAGGTGACCGCAATCGAGCCGGGTGCGTTCCGCACCGACTGGGCTGCCCGGTCGATGTGGGAATCCTCCACTCCGATAGGCGATTACGACGAGAACGTCGGTGCGCGCAAGACGCTGATCAAGCAGTTCGCCAATCACCTGCCAGGCGATCCGCGCAAGGTGGCCGAGGCGGTGCTGATGGTGACCACCCTGGACGAACCGCCGCTGCGGCTGCTGCTCGGCCGTGACGTGTTGAAGGCGGTGCGCGACAAGCTCGCCGCGTTCTCCGCGTCGATCGACGAGTGGGAAGCCGTCACCAAGGACGTCAACTTCCCAAGGTCCGCGGACGCGAAAAGCGATAAGCACAGATGACGACGGGCAGCCTCGACGGACAGGTCGCCTTCATCACCGGCGCCGCCCGCGGGATGGGCCGCGCGCACGCCGTCAAGTTGGCCAGCGAGGGCGCCGACATCATCGCTGTCGACGTCTGCACCGACTTCACCTCCACCGACTATCCCGGAGCAACCGCCGAGGATCTCGCCGCGACGGTGAAACTTGTTGAGGGTCAGGGCCGCCGGATCGTGGCACGGGAGGCCGACGTGCGGGACGCCGACGCCGTGGACGCCGTCGTCGCCGAAGGACTTCAGACACTCGGCCGCCTCGACATCGTCATCGCCAACGCAGGCATCATCCGCGTGACCGACAGCGATCGCACCTCGTCAGACCTTCCGGGACATCGTCGAAGTGAACCTCATCGGCGCATGGAACACCGTCGACGCCGCGATACCCGCCCTCGTCGTCGGGCGGGCGAGGCGGATCCATCGTGTTGACCAGTTCTACGCAGGGAATCAAGGCTTCCGGCACCGACCGCGCAGGACTGCAGGCCTACGCCGCATCCAAGCGCGGCCTGGTCGCGTTGATGCAGGCCTGGGCGATGCAGCTTGCGCCGGATTCGATCCGCGTCAACACGATCCATCCGAGCGGGGTGGCCACCGACATGATTCTCAACGAGACCACCATCGCGCTGGCGGCGGCCGACGATCCCTGGCTGGCCGCCCAACAGAACGCCCTGCCCATCGCGCTGCTGCGGCCGGAGGAGATCGCCAACGCGGTGGCGTGGTTGGTCTCCGACGCGGGGAAGTTCATCACCGGTACCTCGTGGCCGCTGGACGCGGGCTTCACGCTGCGGAGCTAGCGAACTACGTGCCGTCGAAAAAGTCGATGTTCGGCGGCTCTAGGAATCCAGCTCGGCCGCGACGGCCCGCACCACTTCAGAGACCCGGCGGGCGGTCTTGCGGTCGGGGTATTTGCCCTTGCGCAGCTCGGGCTGCACCGCACCCTCCAGCAGCGTGATCATGTCTTCGACCATGCCGTGCAGTTCGTCGGGGGTGTGCTTGTGCTCGGCCGCGGCGGCCTCGCGACGCGTGCGGGTCAGGCTGGGCGGCGAGTCGAGGATCTTCAGGCTCAGCGCCTGTGGCCCACGACGGCCCGCGGCCATGCCGAACTCGACCCGTTGGCCCGCCTTCAGGCCCTCGACACCGGCGGGCAGCGCCGACGACCGGACGTAGACATCCTCGCCCTCTTCCTGGGACAGGAAGCCGAAGCCCTTCTCAGCGTCGTACCACTTCACCCGGCCGGTCGGCACTGATCTCACCCACTCGTCTCGTCAGCTACATAAGGAAAGCGTCCCGCCGTTTCCGCAGGGACGCGATGGGGTGATCCTACTCGGAGGCCGGACGGACCAGCACCCCCATTACTGGGTAGGCTGAAACCACCGCTGGAGGAAGAGATGCGCCTGATCCTGAACATCATTTGGCTGGTCTTCGGCGGCCTATGGCTGGCGCTGGGCTACCTGCTGGCCGCGCTCATCTGCTTCGTCCTGATCATCACGATCCCGTTCGGGTTCGCCGCGCTGCGCATCGCGTCCTATGCGCTGTGGCCGTTCGGCCGCACGATCATCGAGAAGCCCGGAACCCGGCCCGGCGCCCTGATCGGCAATGTCATCTGGGTGGTCCTGTTCGGCATCTGGCTGGCGATCGCGCATGTGGTCAGCGCGGTGGCGATGGCCGTCACGATCATCGGCATCCCGCTGGCGCTGGCCAACCTCAAACTCATCCCGGTCTCACTGGTGCCGCTCGGCAAGGAGATCGTGCCCGTCGACTCGCTCAAGGTGCCCGCATGACCGTGACGTCATTGGGTGTGCCGTCGGTGTACCGGCCCCTCCCGGAGATCTCGGAGGGGGCACCGACAGACGGGCCACTGCTCGACACCTATGGCCGCATCGCCACCGATCTGCGGGTGTCGCTGACCGATCGCTGCAATCTGCGGTGCACGTACTGCATGCCCGCCGAAGGGCTGGACTGGATGCCCAGTGAGCAGCTGCTGAACATCGGCGAGCTGACCCGGTTGCTGCGCATCGCGGTCACCCGGCTCGGCGTCACCCGTGTCCGCTTCACCGGCGGCGAGCCGCTGGTGGCCAAGCAGCTCGAAGAGGTGGTGGCCGCAACCGCCGCGCTGCGGCCGCGCCCCGAAATCGCCTTGACCACCAACGGAATTGGGCTGGATCGCCGGGCAGCGGGCCTGAAGCGGGCCGGGCTGGATCGGATCAACGTGTCGCTCGACACCGTCGACGCCGAGCACTTCACGCGCATCACCCGCCGCGACCGGCTCGCCGACGTGCTGGCGGGTCTTGCCGCGGCGCATCGGGCCGACCTGAAGCCGGTGAAGGTGAACGCCGTGCTGGACCCGGTCACCGGGCTCGAGGACGCCGTGCCGCTGCTCCGGTTCTGCCTTGACCACGACTACCAGCTGCGCATCATCGAGCAGATGCCGCTGGACGCCGGTCACGAGTGGTCTCGCGGCGCGACGCTCGGCGCCGACGACGTGCTGGCCGGGCTGCAGCGTCACTTCACGCTGACGCCGGACCCGGCGCCTCGCGGTTCCGCACCCGCGCAACTGTGGCTGGTCGACGGAGGCCCCGCGACCGTCGGCATCATCGCGTCGGTCTCGCATGCGTTCTGTTCGGCCTGCGACCGCACCCGGCTCACCGCCGACGGCCAGGTCCGCAGCTGCCTGTTCTCCCGCGAGGAGACCGACCTGCGCGGGCTGATGCGCGCGGGCGTCGACGATGACGCCGTCGAGGCCGCTTGGCGCGCCGCGATGTGGGCCAAGCCTGCCGGCCACGGCATCAACGACCCGGACTTCGTGCAGCCGGACCGGCCGATGAGCGCGATCGGCGGGTAATGGCGGAGACCACGTCGACGGTGACGGTGCAGCTGACCGTCCGCTACTTCGCCGCGGCCCGCGCGGCCGCGAATGCGGAAACCGAAACCGTGCAAATCGAGCCGGGCACGACCGTGGCAGCGCTCGTCAACACCCTCGGCGCGCGCGGTCCGGAGCTCGCCCGAGTGCTGCGCAGGTGCTCGTTTCTGGTCGACGGGATCGCCGTGCGCGACGAGGCCGCGAAGCTGTCCGACGGTCAGACATTCGACGTGCTCCCGCCCTTCGCCGGCGGATGATTGTGATTTGCATCACATAACGAAATGGTCACAAGCTGGCTACGACGCCGTGACCAACGATTCGCGCCAGCGGAAACGCCCTTAACTCCTGCGGTTTTAGAACGCTATTAGGATTTGCCGCCACGCGAAACGCGGCCCCGAGCAAAGATGACGGGAACGCGGCGACCCGTTAGGTTCTTCGCAAGCCAGTCGACCGATATCGGCTAGCCCTCCCTGTTCGATAGCGCCGAGCTCCATCCGTTGGGCAGGGACACGCCAAACAACTGGGATGGGGGCGGGGGACCCACCGGTCCACCGAATAGCAGGACCCGGGGCCGCTTGCGGCTCCTTGGGGTGAAGCCGATGCCGTTTTCACCGACGGCCGGCCGGGCAACCTCTCCAGCCCGAACCCGACAGCTGACCTCGTGGGCGCATTCAGAGAGGACGAACGCACCCATGAGTGGACGGCACCGCAAGCCCACTGCATCGGCAGTATCAGTCGCGAAAGTCGCCTTCACCGGCGCAGTCATCGGCAGCGGAGGCCTCGCCCTCGCCGGGCATGCTGGCGCCGCCACCGATGGCGAATGGGACAAGGTCGCAAGCTGCGAATCCGGCGGGAACTGGGCGATCAACACCGGCAACGGCTACCAGGGCGGGCTGCAGTTCGCGCCCAGCACCTGGAGGTCGCACGGCGGCGGCGAGTACGCGCCGTCCGCGCACCTGGCCACCAAGGAAGAGCAGATCGCGGTCGCCGAGCGCGTGCTGGCCAGCCAGGGTCGCGGCGCGTGGCCGATCTGCGGACGCGGTTTGTCGAGTGCCACCCCGCGCAACGTGGTCGATGAGCCCGAAGCCCTGGACGTCGCGGGCCTGAACGGCGAATTGCCGCCTCCGCCCCCGCCTTTCGACCCGTTCGCGCCGCCTCCGCCTGCACCGTTCGATCCGATGGCGGCTCCCCTGCCGGAAGCCCCGCCGCCCGCACCGGCACCCGAGCTACCTCCTCCCCCGGCCCCTGAGATTCAGGCCGTCGCATTCGACGCTCCGCTGCCCGAGGCACCGCCCGCACCGCTGCCCGAGGCACCGCCCGCACCGGCACCCGAGCTACCACCTCCCCCGGCCCCTGAGATTCAGGCCGTCGCATTCGACGCTCCGCTGCCCGAGGCACCGCCCGCACCGCTGCCCGAGGCACCGCCCGCACCGGCACCCGAGCTACCTCCTCCCCCGGCCCCTGAGATTCAGGCCGTCGCATTCGACGCTCCGCTGCCCGAGGCACCGCCCGCACCGCTGCCTGAGGCACGCCGCCCGCACCGGCACCCGAGCTACCACCTCCCCCGGCCCCTGAGATTCAGGCCGTCGCATTCGACGCTCCGCTGCCTGAGGCACCGCCCGCACCGGCACCCGTCGATGTGCCCCCGCCGGCGCCCGTCGAGGACGTGTACCTCGAAGCGTTCGCCCCGGACTGGGATGTCGCCGAGGGCGCTCCCGTGGAGGGCCCGCAGGTCTGGTCGCTGCACACCGCACCGCCGCCGTTGGACCCGGTGCTGCCGGGCGAGCCACTCCCACCCGGACCGCCGCCGGCCGACCCGCTGGCCGCAGCGCCCGCGCCCGATCCGCTGGCACCGCTGAACGCGGTCGATATCCCCGCCCCGGCGTTCGACGCGGCCAACCAGGCGATATCCGGTGAAATTCCGGCACCGCCCGCAGAGGTTCCGCATCTGGTCAGCCCGGACAACCTGCCGCCGGGCGCCACGATGGATCCGAACGCGCTGCCCGCGCAGAGCGACAACGTCACGTACCTCAAGGAGATTTGGCACGCGATCCAGACGCAGGACATCACGGGCAAGGGCGCGCTGCTCGCGCTGACCCAGCGTCCGCTGACCACGCCTGCGCCGGAGAACGTCAACGGCCCGGGTGGGGGGCTCGGTCCGGTTGCGGAGGTTCCGCCGCCGCCCCCTGCGGACCCGGCTCTGCTGCCGCCGCCCCTGCGGACCCGGCACTGCTGCCGCCGCTTCCTGCGGACCCGGCACTGGCACCGCCGGCTTAAGCCGATCCCACCCACTCGTCGGAGCCGTCGGCGAAGAACTGGTGCTTCCACACCGGTAGCCGGGCTTTGACCGTGTCCACCAACCGGGCACAGGTGTCGAAGGCCGCCTGGCGGTGGTCGGCGGCGACCGCGGCCACCAAAGCCGCGTCACCGATCTCCAGGGTGCCGACGCGGTGGCTCACGGCGATCGCCCGCACGCCATGGCAGTCGGCCGCGATCTCCTCGGCCACATCGGCCAGCGTCCGCTGCGCCGAGGGGTGGGCGGCATACTCCAGCCGTGTCACCGTTCGCCCGCCGTCGTGGTCGCGGACGACGCCTGCGAAGCCCACGACCGCGCCCGCCGCCTGATGCCCAACCAGCCCCTCGTGCTCGGACAGCTCGATGGTGTGCTCGGTGAGGTCGGCGCGCAACACCACGGCCGTCATTGCGTGTGGTCCTTACCCGCGAGCTGATCCATCGCATGCTCGAGGACGTCGTCGAGCACGCCGAGACCGTCCTTCACGCCGCCGGTCGAGCCGGGCAGGTTCACGATCAACGTGCCGTCCCTGACGCCGCACACCCCCCGCGACAACACCGACGTCGGCACGTGCGGCAGCCCCGAGCGCCGGATTGCGTCGGCGAGGCCGGGGATCTGATAGTCGACGATGTTCGCGGTGGCGTCCGCCGTCCGGTCCGTCGGCGAGATGCCGGTACCGCCGGAAGTGATTACCACGTCGACGTTTTCACCGATCGCGGCAAACAGTGCGTTGTTGACGTCGATGCCGTCTGCGACCACCGTCGGCGCGGGCGTCGCGATGCCCCGCTGGTTGAGCCAGTCGACGATGATCGGGCCGCAGCGGTCCTCGTAGACGCCCGTCGCCGCTCGAGTGGACGCGATGACCACCCGTCCCGAACGCGTCATCTCGTCCATGTGCCTGTCTTGCCGCCCTCTTTGCGCAGCACCCGGATGTCGTCGATGCGGGCCGCCGGGTCGACGGCCTTGAGCATGTCGTAGAGCGTCAGCGCCGCCACGCTGACCGCCGTCAGCGCCTCCATCTCGACCCCGGTGCGGTCGGTGCTGCGCACTGTGGCGGTGATGGCCACCTCGGCCTCACCGATCTCGAAGTCGACGTCCACGCCCGTCAACGCGAGCTGATGGCACAGCGGGATCAGGTCGCTTGTGCGTTTGGCCGCCAGGATGCCCGCCACCCGGGCGGTGGCCAGCGCATCGCCCTTGGGCAGCCCGCCGGTGGCGATGAGCTCGACGACGTCGGCACGCGTCCGCAGCGTGCCTGCGGCGACAGCGGTGCGCTTGGTGGCGTCCTTCCCCGTCACGTCGACCATGCGCGCCGCGCCCGAGTCATCCAGGTGCGAAAGCCGGTCCTCGCGAGGTTCGGCCACCGTTACCTGTTGACGACCGTGACCGGGTGGGTGTACGGCAGGTCGTCGACGGGCAGCGGGAACGTCAGTTCCCCGAAGGGCGACAGCGCGCCGGTACGGTCGGCGGCCAGCTCGCTGATCGGGTGATCGTCCTCGCCGTCCGTCGCCGGCCAGCCCGGGTCGACGTACTGCTTCTTCCGCTTCTTGTCTGCCACGCCCCATATTGTGGCAGGCGCCGCGAGCACTGGCGAGACCGGCGGGCTGCTTTACGCTGGTCAGCAATGACCGAGCACAATTCGGGCACCCCGCTGGGCGCCTGGCTGGCCGATTTGCCTGACGAGCGGCTCATCCGGCTGCTGGAAATGCGACCCGACCTGACCCAGCCGCCACCCGGCAGCATCGCGGCGCTGGCGGCCCGCGCGCAGTCCCGGCAGTCCGTCAAGGCCGCCACCGACGAGCTGGACTTTCTGCGGCTGGCGGTGCTCGATGCGCTGCTGACGCTGCACGCCGAAACCACGCCCGTGCCGCTGACCAAGCTCACCGCCCTGATCGGCGACCGCGCCGGTGAGGACGCCGTCACCGCCGCCGTCGATGACCTGCGCGAGCGAGCACTGGTATGGGGCGACACCGAGGTCCGGGTGGCAGCAGAGGCCGCCGCGGGCCTGCCGTGGTATCCCGGCCAGGCCGTCCTCGAAGGGGCCGAGCACACGGCCGACGAGATCGCGGAACGGCTCGCGTCACTGGACGACCCACAGCGGGACCTGCTGCGGCGCCTGATGGAGGGCTCGCCGATGGGCAGGACCCGCGACGCGGCGCCGGGCACGCCGCCCGACCGGCCCGTGCAGCGGCTGCTGGCCGCGGGCCTGCTCCGGCAGGTCGACGCCGACACCGTCATCCTGCCGCGGCTGGTCGGTCAGGTGCTGCGCGGCGAAATACCCGGACCGGTCGAGTTGACCCCGCCCGATCCCGTGGTGTCGACGACCACCGCCGCCGATGTCGACGCGGTCGCGGCCGGCGCGGTCATCGACCTGCTGCGTGAAGTCGAGCTGGTTCTCGAAACCCTCGGCGGCGCACCGGTTCCCGAACTTCGTAGCGGCGGCCTCGGAGTGCGCGACGTCAAGCGGCTGACGAAGCTGACGGGCGTCGACGAGCAACGGCTGGGGCTGATCCTCGAGCTCGCCGCGGCGGCCGGGCTGATCGCTGCGGGAATGCCCGACCCCGAACCGCTGGACGGCGCGGGGCCGTACTGGGCGCCGACCGTGGCGGCCGACCGGTTCATCGAGTCTTCTGTCGCGGCGCGTTGGCAATCTGCTGGCGTCCACCTGGCTCGACCTGCCCGGCAGACCGGGACTGATCGGCGGCCGGGGCCCGGACGGCAAACCCTATGCGGCCCTTTCCGATTCGCTGTACTCCACCGCCGCCCCGCTGGACCGCCGATTATTGCTGAGCATCCTCGCCGACCTGCCCGTCGGCGCGGGCGTCGACGCAGCAGCGGCGTCACGGGCGATGACCTGGCGGCGTCCCCGCTGGGCGGTGCGACTGCAACCCCAGCCGGTCGGCGACCTGCTGACCGAGGCGCACGCGCTCGGCATCGTCGGCCGCGGCGCGATCACCGGCCCGGCGCGCAAGCTGCTGGACGGCGAAGCGGACGCCGTCGACGCGATGACCAAGGTGCTACCCGAACCGATCGACCATTTCCTGTTGCAGGCCGACCTGACCGTCATCGTGCCCGGACCGCTGCAACGCGACCTCGCCGAGCAGTTGGCGGCGGTGGCCACCGTGGAATCGGCGGGCGCGGCGATGGTGTACCGGATCAGCGAGCCGTCGATCCGGCGCGCACTGGACAGCGGACGTACCGCAGGCGAGTTGCATTCCCTGTTCCAGCGACATTCCAAAACACCTGTGCCACAAGGCCTGACGTATCTCATCGATGATGTCGCCCGCAGGCACGGACAGTTGCGGGTCGGCATGGCCGCGTCGTTCGTCCGGTGCGAGGACCCCGCGCTGCTCGCCCAGGCCGTCGGCGCGCCGGCCACCGAACAGCTGGAGATGCGATTGCTCGCTCCGACCGTCGCGGTGTCGCAGGCGCCGATCTCGGAGGTGCTGGCGGCGCTGCGCAGCGCGGGCTTCGCACCGGCGGCCGAGGATTCCTCGGGGACGATCGTCGACATCCGCGCCCGCGGCGCGCGCGTGCCCGCCCCGGCCTATCGCCGCGCCCCCCGCTCACTGACCGCCCCGGCGGGTCAGTCACTGAGCGCGATCGTCGCGGTGCTGCGCAAGGTGGCGGCAACGCCGTTCGCCAATATGCGGATCGACCCGGCGGTGGCCATTTCGCAGTTGCAGGAGGCGGCCCGGCTGCAGAACTCGGTGGTGATCGGGTACGTCGACCCGGCCGGGGTGGCCACCCAGCGCGTCGTGGCGCCGGTCAACGTCCGCGGGGGGCAGCTGACCGCCTACGATCCGGCGACGGGCCGGGTCCGCGACTTCGCCATCCATCGGGTCACGTCAGTTGTGTCGGCCGACGAGGCCTGACCTGCCGAGCCGAGGGCACCGATTGGGGCGAATGTCAGCTGAGTCGGGATAATGGACAAAATGACCGCCCGAAGACGAGCGCGAGTGAGGATCGCAGCGAGGCACGAGCGAGGACCGGAGCGAGTGGGAGTCGAGGAATGACCGACGGCCCCCTGATCGTGCAGTCCGACAAGACGGTGCTGCTCGAAGTCGACCATGAGCAAGCCGGCGCCGCGCGCGCCGCGATCGCTCCGTTCGCCGAGCTGGAGCGCGCGCCCGAGCACGTGCACACCTACCGGATCACGCCGCTGGCGCTGTGGAACGCCCGCGCCGCGGGCCACGACGCCGAGCAGGTCGTCGACGCGCTGGTGTCGTTCTCGCGCTATGCGGTGCCGCAGCCGCTGCTTGTCGACATCGTCGACACCATGGCCCGCTACGGCCGCCTGCAGCTGGTCAAGAGCCCGGTGCACGGCCTGACGCTGGTCAGCCTCGACCGTGCGGTGCTCGAGGAGGTGCTGCGCAACAAGAAGATCGCGCCGATGCTGGGCGCGCGCATCGACGACGACACCGTCGCCGTGCACAACAGCGAGCGCGGCCGGGTCAAGCAGATGCTGCTCAAAATCGGTTGGCCCGCCGAGGATCTGGCCGGCTACGTCGACGGCGAGAAGCACCCGATCAGCCTGCGCCAGGACGGCTGGCACCTGCGCGACTACCAGGAGATGGCCACCGACTCGTTCTGGGAGGGCGGCTCCGGTGTGGTGGTGCTGCCGTGCGGCGCGGGCAAGACCCTGGTCGGCGCGGCGGCGATGGCCAAGGCGGGCGCGACGACGCTGATCCTGGTCACCAACACCGTCGCGGGCAGGCAGTGGAAGCGCGAGCTGATGAACCGCACGTCGCTGACCGAGGACGAGATCGGCGAGTACTCCGGCGAGAAGAAGGAGATCCGCCCGGTCACCATCGCCACGTATCAGGTGATCACCCGCCGCACCAAGGGCGAGTACCGGCACCTCGAGCTGTTCGACAGCCGCGACTGGGGCCTGATCATCTACGACGAGGTGCATCTGCTGCCCGCGCCGGTGTTCCGGATGACCGCAGACCTGCAGTCCCGGCGGCGGCTGGGGTTGACCGCCACCCTGATCCGCGAGGACGGCCGCGAGGGTGACGTGTTCAGCCTGATCGGGCCAAAGCGCTATGACGCGCCGTGGAAGGACATCGAGGCCCAGGGATGGATCGCACCGGCCGAGTGCATCGAGGTGCGGGTGACGATGACCGACAACGAGCGGATGCTCTACGCGACCGCCGAGCCCGACGAACGCTACAAGCTGTGCTCGACGGTGCACAGCAAGATCGCGGTGGTGAAGTCCATCCTGGAGCGCCATCCCGGCGACCAGACGCTGGTGATCGGCGCCTATCTCGATCAGCTCGACGAGCTGGGCGAGGAGCTGAACGCTCCGGTCATCCAGGGGTCCACCAAGACCGCGGACCGCGAGGCGCTGTTCGACGCGTTCCGCCGGGGTGAGATACCCACGTTGGTGGTGTCAAAGGTCGCCAACTTCTCCATCGACCTGCCGGAAGCCAATGTGGCGGTGCAGGTTTCGGGAACGTTCGGGTCCCGTCAGGAAGAGGCGCAGCGGCTGGGCAGGCTGCTGCGGCCGAAGGCCGACGGCGGCGGCGCGATCTTCTATTCGGTGGTGTCCCGCGACAGCCTGGACGCCGAGTACGCCGCACACCGTCAGCGGTTTCTTGCCGAGCAGGGCTACGGCTACGTGATCAGGGACGCCGACGACCTGCTGGGCCCCGCGATCTAGACGTGCGACTCAACGGCACTTTCGACAAATGCGTTCAGCGCGCGAGCGTGCGGATTCGTACGCTCATTCGGCGTGTCGCGTACGAAACTACACACTCGGCAATCTAGACGTGCGGCCCAACCGGTTTCGCCACCGTCAGCAGCACCACCGAATCCTCCATTGCCTGCAGCCCGTGCCGTACGCGAGGCAGGATGATGTGATCGCCGGGCGACCCGTCCCAGCCGGCCGATGAGTTGGTCACCCGCACCCTGCCCTGCAGCACCTGCAGCGTGGACTCGCCCGGGCTTTCGTGATCGTCCAGCGAGCTACCGGCCGTCATCGCCATCAGTGTCTGGCGCAAAGAGTGCTCGTGGCCGCCATAGATCGTGTGTCGAACTGCGGCCGCTTCTCGCCGCTCGCGCGGTTTCCAAATGCTGCCGCGCGAGCGCGGTGAGCGAGATCTTCTCCATCGTCGGCGTCTCCTTTCAGACGATCGGACATGCAATTGAGCTTTTGGGCCATGAATCGTCTCGAGTCTCGGGCTGTCGAGTCGAGTCATGACCAACAACCAACACCATTCTCGTCATCGGCAGCACCGGCAAGACCGGAACGCGCATCACGGATCATCGCCCTGACTACGCGCGCACCGCGCCGAGACGTTAGCCTCGTCACGGGTCGACAGCAGCCCTCGCGGGCTCTAGCAGGAAGCACACCACGCCAGTCATGAGCGGACACACCTCCTCACCCACGCACGTCGCGAGGATCGCACTCGCCGCTGCCGTCATCGGCTTGAGTGCGCTGGCCACGGCGGTCCAGGCGAGCGCGGATCCGGTGCGCCGCCGCTGCCGACGCCGGTGCCGGCGAAGCTCCGGCTCCGGGACAGCCCGTGCTGGACGTCCCGGGGTCCGAGCCGGTCGCCGCGCCCGCGCCGCCACCCGATCGGGCCACCGCCCGTGCCGGAGATCAGCGAACCCCCAGTACGGGTCGGGGAATAGCTCGGGGCCGTTGGGCTTCCTCGGGATGCGTGGAATCAAGCCAAGGACCCGTACGGATTCAACGAGACGCCGCTTGGCCAGATGCCCGGAGGCGCCCCGCCCCCGCCCGGAGCCGGTCCGGCGCCGCAGCTGCCGCCCGGATATCACGTCGCTGACCGACCCGGAGTCCAACGGCCCCGCCGGTGGCGCCGACGGAAGGCGGGCCGCCTCTGCCGGAGGGGTACTACCCGCTGGACGGGCCACCGCCGCCCGGGTACTTCGACGCGCCTCCCGGCCCGAGCCACGCCACCGGGGATGGCGCCGATTCCGCCTGCGCCGACGCCCTAGCCGCGCCGTCTACGCCAGCGCCGGGATGACCTTCTGCTCGAACATCTCGATGCCGGAGCGGTCGTAGGCCGCCTCCGGGAAGTTGAGGATCGCGTACTCGCAGCCGAGATCGCGCATCCGCTGCAGCTTCTCGACGACCTGTTCGGGTGTACCGGTGGCGGAGTCGGGCGACTTCAGCGTGTCCAGCATGGCGTCGACGGCCTGTCTCGTTCACCTTGGCGATCTGCCTCGCCCGGATCCGGTCGATGCGCTTCGCGACATCATCCTCGGACTCCCCGATGACGGCGTTGAAGTTGGCCGACCGCACGATCGCGTCGTAGTCGGTGCCGACGTCACGGCAGTGGTCGGCCAGCACCTGCGACTTGTGCGCGAACACCTCGGGCTCGGAGGTGAAGTTGGTGTACTGCGCGTACTTGGCGGCGATCTTCAACGTCACCTTCTCGCCGCCGCCGGCGATCCACATCGGAGGCCCGCCCTCCTGCAAGGGCTTCGGCGCGACGATGGCGCCGTCGACCTGATAGTGCTTGCCGTCGAGGCTCACTCGTCCGTCGCGCCAGGCGTCGCGCATGATCTGCACGCCCTCGTCGAGCATGCCCAGCCGGACGCCTGCAGACGGGAAACCGTAGCCGTAGGCCTTCCACTCGTGCTCATACCAGCCGCCGCCGATACCCATCTGGATCCGGCCGCCGGAGATGATGTCGGCTGTGGCGGCCACCTTCGCCAGATAGACCGGGTTGCGATAGCCCATCGCCGTACACATCTGGCCGAGCTTGATGCGCGACGTGGTGGCGGCGAATGCCGACATCAGCGACCACGCCTCGTGGGTCGCCTCGTCGGACGGCATCGGCACGGTGTGGAAGTGGTCGTACACCCACAGCGAGTCCCACGCGCCGTCGTCGGCGTACGCGGCGAGCTCACGCATCACCGGCCATTGCTTTTCGGTGGGGATGTCCACCAGATCGAGTCGCCAGCCCTGCGGTATGAACATTCCAAAGCGCATAACCTTGCACTTTACGTCCGCGACTAGCCTGGCGATCATGGCCCTTTCAAAGGAAGAACGCGAACAGTTTCTGGCCGAGCCACACATTGCGGCGCTGTCGGTAAGCGCAGGCGACAAGCGCGGACCGCTGACCGTGCCGATCTGGTACCAGTACACGCCTGGCGGTGAGCCATGGGTGCACACCGGCGCCGGATCCCGCAAGCACCGGCTCATCGAGACGCAGGGCGAGTTCACGCTTGATGGCTGAGCGCGTCGAGCCGACCGTGCGGTATGTCGCAGTCGACGGCCCGGTCAGCCGCATCGAGCCCGCCACCGACGAGCAACTCGTCGAGATGGTCAAGCGCTACCTGCCCCCTGACAAGGTCGACGGATACCTGGAGTTCGCGCGCCGCGAACACGGCGAGGGTGTGGCCATCTACATGAAGCCGGAGCACTGGCTGTCGGCGGATCTCGGGGCGATCTGAACCGATGTCGTCGCGACAACTCCTGTTCAAGACCCTGTACCGCCTCGGCTTCGCACCGTGGGACGGCCACCCGCTGCCGAAGAGCTTGAAGGACCTGATCGAGGGCGACAGCGCGCTGCCCGCAGGAACCGCGCTGGACATCGGTTGCGGTACGGGTGACAACTCCATCTACCTGGCAAAGCACGGCTGGCAGGTCACCGGCGTGGACTACGTCGAGAAGCCGGTGAACAAGGCGCGCGCGAAGGCGGAGGCGCACAACGTCACCGCCACGTTCGCGCGGGCCGACGCGACACGACTGAGCTCCGAAGGCATCGGAACGAACTTCAGCCTGGTCGTCGACAACGGCTGCATACACGGCATGAATGCCGAGGATCGCGACGCGTACGTGCGCGAGGTCACCGCGGTGGCGGCGCCGGACGCGCGGCTGTTGCTCGTCGAGTTCATCCCCGGCGCGTCCTTCGGCGTGCCGGGTATCGAACCGGCGGAGGTCGAGCGCCGGTTCGCCGACGGCTGGACCCTGTTGTCGTCGGGCAGCGAACCGTCGATGGACCACAACGGCAAGGACCCGGGGCGCTACTACCTGTTTCAGCGGGCTTCGTAGAGCGCCGCGACGGCAGGCAGGCTCACCTTCAGCGCCGGGTTGCGCGGCAGTTCGTCGACGACGGCGAATGCGACCGGCACGTTGTACACGGGTAGCTCCCGGCGGACGAGGTCCTTGAGCTCGTCGTCGGACGGAACCGGCATGCCCCGCGCCAGTTCGATGGCGGCGAACGGCACCTGGCCGAGACGCTTGTCCGGCACACCCACCACACACGCGTCGCGCACCGACGGATGTGAGATCAGCACGCGCCGAACGGTTTCCGGCAGGATCTTGAATCCCCCACGATTGATCGCACCGTCGGCCCTGCCGTGCAGCGTGACGAACCCGTCTTCGTCGATCGAGGCGATGTCGGTGGTGCGGATCCAGTCGGGGCTGATCGAGGTGATCCTGGCTTCCAACAATCCCTGTTCGCCGACCGGCAGCTCGGCGCCGGTGTCCGGGTCGACGATGCGCAATTGGGTATCCGGTAGTGCGCGACCGACGCTGTTGCGCTTGGCCGTACCGAATTCGTCGATCAGGTCAGGCGTCCACGCGCAGAGCGAGCCGGCGAATTCCGTTGCTCCATAAGCCAACCGGACCGGGATATCGTAGTGCTTCTCGAACTCGTCGCGGGTCTCGGGATCCAGCGGGCCCGACGCGCTGATCAGAAATTCAAGCGAGGCCAGGTCTTCCTTGGGCACGTCGGCGTCGAGCAGCATGCGAAAAACCGCCGGCTGCACTCCCGAGCGGGTGACCCGGTGCGTCTTCACCGCATGAACAAACCCGTCGACAGTGAACCGTTCGAGCATCACGATCCGCCGCGCGTTGTAGGCACCGGCGACCAACTGACATACCCCGATGCCGCCGAACTGCCAGTAGGCGAACTCCGGTGGTGCGCCCGGCGGAGCCTTCTCTCCGCTTGTGACGCTGAACACCGTGCGCTCCAGCACGGCTGTCTTGATCGCCTGTCGCTTTGGCGGGCCGGTGGTGCCACTCGTCAGAATCTGAAGGGCCACATCGGGTTCGGTTTCGGTATGCCGACGTGATTCGTCGCGACGCTCGAGCCCGGGGACGGCCGCGACGGTGGGCGCCGTCAACGAGATCGCCACGCCCGCACTGCCTGTGCGCTTGGCGGCGTCGATCACCGGTTCCGTCCAGTCCTCGCGATCGGCGATGATGGCCGACAACTCGAGCTTTTCGATGTCGCGGCCGATCGCTTCCGGCGATTGGAAGGAGTAGATCATCGACACCGGGCGACCGGCGGCGAGGAAGCCGATGATCGCAGCGGCATGCTGCAGCCGGTTGCGGACCACCAGCCCGACCGGTGCATCGTCGGCGACCCCAGCATCGCGCAGCACCGAGGCGATGGCAGTGCCATATGCGGTGACCTCGTCGCCGGAGTACCACCGACCCTCGAACTCGATGCACTGCTTCTCGCCATAGCTCGCCAGTCCCGCCGCGAACGTTTCGGTAAAGCTTTCGGTCACGCTCGCCAACTTAGCGCGAGCAGAGAATTACACCAGTGAGTCCGGCGGGTTGAAGCGGTCACCGTACTTGGCGGCCAGCTCCTTGGCGCGCGCGACGAAACCGGCCTTGCCGCCGGGGTATCCGACGATGTACTGCGCCGAGCCGCCGGTCCACGGCGGGAAGCCGATGCCCATGATCGAGCCGATGTTGGCGTCGGCTGTCGACGTCAGCACGCCCTCGTCGAGGCACTTCTGGGTCTCCAACGCCTCGGCGAACAGCATCCGGTCGATCATGTCCTGCAGCGGCGGCTGCGAGGCGCCGGACTTGAACGTCTCGCGCAGGCCCGGCCACAGCTGGGTGCGCTTGCCGTCGGCGTACTCGTAGAAGCCGGCGCCCTTCAACCGCGACGGGCGGCCGATCTCGATCATCTTCTCGACGACTGCCTCGGCGGGATGCGGCTCATAGGTCTGACCCGCGTCCTCGACACCCTTGCGGGTGGCGACGGCGATCTTGTGCATCAGCTCGAGGTTGAGCTCATCGGACAGCTGCAGCGGCGGCGCCGGATAACCGGCCTGCGAACCCGCGTGCTCGATGGACGCCGGTTCGACACCTTCGCCCAGCATGGCCAGCGCCTCGTTGACGAAGGTTCCGATGACGCGGCTGGTGAAGAAGCCGCGGCTGTCGTTGACCACGATCGGGGTCTTGCCGATCGCCAGCGTGTAGTCGAACACCCGCGCCAGCGCCTCGTCAGATGTCTTCTCGCCCTTGATGATCTCCACCAGCGGCATCTTGTCGACCGGCGAGAAGAAGTGGATCCCGATGAAGTCCTCCTGCCGCTTCACGCCGGTCGCCAGACCGGTGATCGGCAGCGTCGAGGTGTTCGACCCGAGCAGCGCGTTGGGCTCGACGACGTCCTCGATCTCCTGGAACACCTTGTGCTTGAGTTCCTGGCTCTCGAACACCGCCTCGATCACGAAGTCGACGCCCGCGAAGTCGGCGGCGTCGGCCGTCGGCGTGATCCTATTGAGGACTTCGCTGGATTTTTCCTTGGTGGTCTTGCCCCGCTCGAGCGCCTTGGCCTCGAGCTTCTCCGAGTAGCCCTTGCCCTTTTGCGCATTCTCAAGACTGACGTCCTTGAGCACGACGTCGAAGCCGGCCTTCGCCGACACGTAGGCGATGCCTGCGCCCATCATCCCGGCGCCCAGCACACCGATCTTTTTGATCGGGGTCTGGCCGATGCCCTCCGGCCGCGAGCCGCCCCCGGTGATGTGCTGCAGGTCGAAGAAGAACGCCTGGATCATGTTCTTGGCGACCTGACCGGTGACCAGAGACGTGAAGTAGCGGCTCTCGATGCGGCTGGCGGTGTCGAAGTCCACCTGCGCGCCCTCGACCGCGGCATCCAGGATCGCCCGCGGCGCAGGCATCGGCGCGCCCTTGAGCTGCTTCTTCAGCAGCGCCGGGAACGACGGCAGGATGCCGGCCAGCGCGGGGCTGGCCGGGGTGCCGCCGGGCATCTTGTAGCCCTTCTGGTCCCACGGCTGGGTGTGCGCGTCGGGGTTGGCCTTGATCCACGCCTTGGCGGCGGGCACCAATTCCTCGACCGAGCCGACCAACTCGTCGACCAGGCCGGTCTCCTTGGCCTGCGCGGGCTTGAACCTGGTGCCCTGGGACAGCACGTTCATGAACGCGTTCTGGATGCCGAACATCCGCACAGTGCGGGTGACGCCGCCGCCACCGGGAAGCAGGCCGAGCGTCACCTCGGGGAAGCCGACGACCGCACCCGATGACGTCGGCGATGATGCGGTGATGACACGCCAGCGCAGATCTCGAGCCCGCCACCGAGCGCTGCGCCGTTGATCGCGGCGACCACCGGCTTGCCCAGCGTCTCGAGCGCTGCGCAGATCGCGCTTGATGCCCTCGACCCGGCGAAGAACTCGCCCGCGTTCTCGGGGCCGCGCCTGGATGATGGTGTTGAGGTCGCCGCCCGCGAAGAACGTCTTCTTGGCGCTGGTGATGACGACGCCGGTGATCGAATCCTTCTCGGCGACAAGGCGTTCGACCGTCTTGTGCATGGATTCGCGGTAGTTCTCGTTCATCACGTTGGCCGACCCGTTCGGGTCGTCCAGCGTCAGGGTGACGATGCCGTCGGCATCCTTGTCCCACTGAATGGTGTTGTCTGCCATGGTCTTAAACCCTCTCGATGATGGTCGCGACACCCATGCCGCCGCCGATGCACAGCGTGACCAACGCACGACGAGCGTTGCGCCGCTCGAGCTCGTCGACCATGGTGCCGGTGATCATGGCGCCGGTGGCGCCCAGCGGGTGGCCCATCGCGATGGCGCCACCGTTGACGTTGAGCTTCTCTTCGGGGATGTGGAGGTCCTTCTGGAACTTCAACACCACCGAGGCGAACGCCTCGTTCAGCTCGAACAGGTCGATGTCGTCGACCGTCAGGCCGGCGCGGTCGAGCACCTTGCGGGTGGCCGGGGTCGGGCCGGTGAGCATGATGACCGGGTCGGCGCCGCTGGTAGCGGTCGCGACGATGCGGGCCCGCGGGGTCAGATTTTGAGCCTTCCCCGCACTTTCGCTGCCGACGAGCACGAGCGCGGCGCCGTCGACGATGCCGGAGCTGTTGCCGCCGGTGTGGACGTGGTCGATCTTCTCGATCCAGTGGTACTTCTGCAGCGCCACGTCGTCGAAGCCGCCCATCTCGCCGATGCCGTCGAACGCGGTCTTCAGCTTGCCGAGGCCCTCGAGAGTGGTGTCGGGGCGCATGTGCTCGTCGTGGTCGAGGATGACGAGGCCGTTCTGGTCCTTGACCGGGACGACGGACTTGGCGAAGTAGCCGCCCGACCATGCGGCCGCGGCCTTCTCCTGCGACCGCAGCGCGTAGCGGTCGACGTCCTCGCGGGAGAAGCCCTCGATGGTGGCGATCAGGTCGGCGCCGATGCCCTGCGGCACGAAGCCGATCTGGTAGTTGGTCTCCGGGTCGGTGGCCCATGCGCCGCCGTCGGAGCCCATCGGGACGCGGCTCATCGACTCGACGCCGCCGGCCAGCACCAGGTCGTCCCAGCCGGAGCGCACCTTCTGCGCCGCGGTGTTGACCGCCTCGAGGCCCGAGGCACAGAACCGGTTGAGCTGCACGCCACCGGTGGTCTCGGGCAGGCCGGCCGCGAGCACGGCGGTGCGGGCGATGTCGCCGCCCTGATCGCCGACCGGCGACACGACACCGAGGATCATGTCGCTGATGAGCGTCTCGTCCAGATCGGGGAACCGCGACCGAAGCTCGTCGACCAGGCCGGTGACCAGGTTGACCGGCTTCACCTCGTTGAGGGCGCCGTTCTTGTTCTTGCCGCGAGGCGTGCGAATCGCCTCGTAGATGAAGGCTTCTTCAGACATGAAGATTTTCCTGTTCGGGTGGAGTTATTTGGGAGACCTGCCCACATGGGCGGTAGTCCTCTATCGGCCAGCCTAACAGCCTCGGCCAACCTGTTGGTTGGGAGGTTCGTCACCCTCGCGAGCAGACGCGAACGTTCCGTACCAGTCGACAAATCGCCGAAAAATCGACTGGTAAGGAACGTTCGCGGGAAGTAGTGGTGCGTGGGCGACCGCATAGGCTGGGCGACCATGACGGTGAAGCGGCTGCAGCCCTATGCGGTCACGATCTTCGCCGAGATGTCGGCTCTCGCGGCGCGCATCGGCGCGGTGAACCTGGGGCAGGGCTTTCCCGACGAGGACGGCCCGCCGTCGATGTTGAAGACCGCCGAAAACGCCATCGCCGACGGCGTCAACCAGTACCCGCCCGGCCTGGGCATCGCGCCGCTGCGGGAGGCGATCGCGGCGCAACGCAAGCGGCACTTCGGCACCGAGTACGACCCGGACACCGAGGTGCTGGTCACCGTCGGCGCCACCGAGGCCATCGCCGCGGCGGTGCTCGGGCTCGTCGAGCCGGGCGCGGAGGTGCTGCTGATCGAGCCGTTCTACGACTCCTACTCCCCCGTCATCGCGATGGCCGGTGCCCACCGACGGGCGGTGCCGCTGGTGCCCGACGGCCGCGGGTTCGCCATCGACGTCGACGGGTTGCGCCGCGCGGTTACGCCGCGCACCAAGGCGTTGATCCTCAACTCTCCGCACAACCCGACCGGGATGGTGGCCACCGACGCCGAGCTCGCGGCGATCGCCGAGCTCGCGGTGAGCGCCGACCTGCTGGTGATCACCGACGAGGTCTACGAGCATCTCGTTTTCGACGGACACCGACACATCCCGCTGGCCAACTATCCGGGCATGGCCGACCGGACGATCACCATCTCCAGCGCGGCCAAGATGTTCAACTGCACCGGCTGGAAGATCGGATGGGCTTGCGGCGCTGCGGAACTCATCGCCGGTGTGCGGGCGGCCAAGCAGTATCTCAGCTACGTGGGCGGCGCACCGTTTCAGCCTGCGGTGGCCCATGCGCTGAACACCGAGGAGGCGTGGGTAGCCGCGCTGCGAAAGTCGTTGCAGGCCAAGCGCGACAAGCTGGGGACCGCGCTGGACGCGCTGGGCTTCGAGGTGCACGACAGCTTCGGCACCTATTTTCTGTGCGCCGACCCTCGGCCGCTCGGCTATGACGACAGCACGACGTTCTGCGCCGAACTTCCCGAAAAAGCGGGGGTCGCGGCGATCCCGATGTCGGCGTTCTGCGACCCGGGTGCCGAGCACGCCGACGCGTGGAATCACCTGGTGCGCTTCGCGTTCTGCAAGCGCGACGACACGATGGACGAGGCCATCCGCAGACTCGGTGTGCTGAGACGACGCTGACTACCGGTTATCCCCCAGGACCCGCTTTCGCAGGCCTTCGGTCGCCGCATTGATCATGGTCTTGCCGGCTCTCTTGATGAGGAAGTCGGGGATCAGCGAATCGGGCTCGACGGTGATTTGCACTCGCACCACGGTCGACGTGCGGGCGTGGTCGGGCGTGAGTGTGTACTCGACGTGCTGGGCGTACTGCTGCGTCGTGCGATCGGCGTCCCACACCAACCAATCCGGGCCCCAGTGGTATTCGAGAATCTCCTCGTCGAGCAGGCCGAGCACCCTGACCGCGATGCGCACGTGGTGTGGGCGGCCGTCCTCATACCGGTCGAGGACCTCGGCACGCTTGTAGGCGGGCGAATAGGACGTCAAGGCCTCGACGTCGGCGAGCGCATCCAAGATGGCTTCCGGCGGTGCCTCGATCACGATCTCCCGTGATGCTCGGACGACCACGAGACGACCTATGGCGACCCGTTGGCCATGACCCGCTCGCGCAGGCGTTCCGTCGCGACGTCGAGCACGATCTTCTTGGCCCGCTTGACCAGGAACTCGGGGACCGGCGCGCCCAGCTCCACGATGATGTCGAAGCGCACCCGCGTCTTGTCCTCGCCCTCGGGGGTCAGGTTGTATTCGCCGTGCAGCCCGCGCTGCTGGAAGGTCTCCGACGAATCCCAGACCATCCAGCCGGTCACCCCAGTGGTATTCCAGGATCTCCTTGTCGGTGATGCCCATGATCTTCAACGTGGCCTTCACGTGGTGGGGCTTGCCGTCGGGGTGACGGTCCAGCACTTCGGCCTTCTTGTGTAGCGACGACCATGACGGCACTGCCTCGATGTCTGCGAGCACGTCGAGGATCGCCTCCGGTGGGGCGTCGAAGACGACTTCCCGCGATGCTCTAACGGCCATGTGGCAAATCTAATCCTCTCGCCGCGAACGCGGCGGCCAACGCGCGAGTTACCAGCCGATTTCGTCGAGTCCGGTGGTGGCCTTCGGCGGCGTGCCGACCGGCCCCGGCGGGCGTGCGGGAGAATCGCGGCGCCGGCGCGGCCTGTACCACGCCGTCGTTGTCCACGACGGTGGAACGCGCCCTGAGGTGCTCGTTTTGCGGCGGCCTCGGTCCAGGTCAGCACCGGCGTCACGCATGCGTCGGTGCCCGCGAAGATCTCGCTCCACTCGTCGCGGGTCTTGCTCGCGAACCGTTCCGTGAAGATCGTCTGCATCTCGCGGATAGGCGCCGATGTCGAACTGATTGGGTACCTCGTCCGGCACCAAGCCGAGACCTTTCAGCAATTCCGCGAAGAACTGCGGCTCGATCGCTCCGCGGCCATGTATTTGCCGTCGGAGGTCTCGTAGGTGCGGTAGAACGGTGCGCCGCCGTCGAGCAGGAAAGCTTCCCGCTCGTCGCGCAGGCTGCCGGTCGACTTCATCGTCCACATCATCTGCGACAGGATGCTGACGCCGTCGACCATCGCGGCGTCGATCACCTGTCCCTTCCCGGACCGCTCCCGCTCGTAGAGCGCGGCGACGATCCCCACCAGCACGAACATCGAGCCCGCCGCCGTAGTCGGCAAGCAGATTCAGCGGCGCGACCGGCGGCCGGTCCCGGTAGCCGATCGCCGACAGCGCGCCGGTCTGCGACAGGTAGTTGATGTCGTGGCCCGCGGTCATCGCCAGCGGTCCGTCCTGACCCCATCCGGTGATGCGGGCGAAGATCAGCCGCGGGTTGACCGCGGCGCACTCCTCGGGCCCGATGCCGAGCCGCTCGCAGGTGCCGGGCCGGAAGCAGTCGAGCAGCACGTCGGCCTTGGCCGCGAGGTCGAGCAGCACCTCGCGGCTGCTTCTTGACGTCCAGGTCGACGATGCGCTTGCCGCGGTGCGTCAGGTCGACGTCCTCGGCGGGCATCTGTCAGTCCGCCGGGCCGGCGCACCCGCACCACGTCGGCGCCCAGGTCGGCCAGCATCATCGCCGCATGCGGGCCCGGCCCGATGCCACCGAGCTCGATCACTTTCACCCCGGCGAGGGGTCCGGTGTTGGTCACGCGAGGTGAGACTACTAGCGGGCACCGTTTCCGCCGGGCAGACGTTAGCGTCGCACACGTCAATATCGTCACATTTTCCCATCCGCCTGTGCGACGAGCCATACGCTTGGCGGATCAAGCAGTCAGAGGAAGCCGCGGGATCGGCGGCGGATGCCCAGACGCCGGCAACGGCAGTGTGTCGGTCGTGCGGCGCCACGCCACACGAGGGCGCCCGATTCTGCGACACATGCGGGTCACAGCTGGTGGCATCGGTCGACGCGGCGGAGTACAAGCAGGTGACGGTGCTGTTCGCCGATGTGGTGCGCTCGATGGATATCGCGGCCGCCGTGGATGTGGAGCGGTTGCGCGAAATCATGACCGAGCTGGTGGAGCGGTCGGCGGCGGTGGTGCAGCGCTACGGCGGGACCGTGGAGTACACCGGCGACGGGGTGATGGCGCTGTTCGGCGCCCCAGTTGCGTTGGAGGATCACGCTTTTCGGGCGTGCCTGGCCGCGCTGGCCATCCAGGAGGAGGCGAACCGGTTGGCGGCCGAGGTGGCCCGCCGCGACGGCGTGGCTCTGCGGTTGCGGGTGGGCCTGAATTCGGGTCGGGTGATCGCCGGTGAGATCGGTTCGGGGTCGCTGGGTTACGCCGCGACCGGCGAGCCGGTCGGGTTTGCGCAGCGGATGGAATCGGTGGCGCCCCCGGGCGGGGTGATGCTGTCGGAGTCGACCGCGCGGCTGGTCGAGCACACCGTGATGCTGGCCGAACCGGAGTGGGTGCACATCAAGGGGGCCGACGAACCGGTGCGCGCGCGCCGGCTGGTGGCGATCGGCCCGCGGCGATGGCCTGGTCGGGCGCGCCGAGGCGAGCCTGGTCGGTCGGCGCTGGGAGATGGCGGCCCTCGACGCCATCGTGGACCGCACGATCGGTGGCCGCGGTGGTGTGGTGAATGTGGTGGGACCGCCGGGCATCGGCAAGTCCCGGGTGGCCCGGGAGGCCGCGGCGCTGGCGGCCGGTCGCGGGGTCGAGGTGTTTTGGACCTTCTGCGAATCCCATGCCCGTGACATCCCGTTCGATGTGGTGACGCGGCTGCTGCGGGCGGGCAGCGGCGTGGCTGACCTCGACGGCGAAGCCGCCCGCGCGCGGGTTGCGGGCTTATGTTCCCGATGCCGACCCGCAGGATCTGCTGCTGCTCGATGATCTGCTCGGCATCGCCGACCCCGATGTGGCGCTGCCCGCACATCGACCCGGATGCGCGGCGGCGCCGGTTGACCGCACTGATCAACACCGCGTCGCTGGCGCGCACCGAACCGGCGCTGTTCATCATCGAGGATGCGCACTGGATCGATGCGGTCAGCGAGTCGATGCTGGCCGACTTCCTCACCGTCATTCCGCGCACCCCGTCGATGGTGCTGATCACCTCCCGCCCCGAATATGAGGGAGCGCTGACGCGGGTGCACGGCGCCCAGACGATAGCGCTTGCCCCACTGGGTGATTCGGACACCGCGGCGCTGCTGGGTGAGCTGCTGGGTTCGGATCCCTCGGTCGGCGAGCTGGCGGCGATCATCGCCGAGCGGGCCGCCGGGAACCCGTTCTTCGCCGAGGAGATGGTGCGCGAGTTGGTGCAGCGCGGGGTGCTGACCGGTGAGCGCGGCGGCTACGTCTGTCGCGCGGATGTCGCCGACGTCAGCGTGCCGGCCACGGTGCAGGCGGCCATCGAGGCGCGCATCGACCGGCTGAACACCCCGGCCAAGCAGACGTTGAACGCGGCGTCGGTGATCGGCGCCCGCTTCGAGGCGGAGCTGCTCGCCGCGCTGGGCATCGATGCGGTGTTCGACGAGCTGCTCGGCGCGGAGCTGATCGATCAGGTGCGGTTCACCCCGAGCGCCGAGTACGCCTTCCACCACCCGCTGATCCGCGCGGTGGCCTACGAATCGCAGCTGAAATCCGATCGCGCCGAGTGGCACCGGCGCCTGGCCGCCGCGATCCAAGAGCGTGACCCGGACTCGGCCGACGATAACGCGGCGCTGATCGCCGAACATCTGCGAGGCCGCCGGCGAGCTGCACGCCGCCTACGGCTGGCACATGCGCGCCGCAACGTGGGCGACCAACCGCGACATCGCCGCGGCGCGGCTGAGCTGGGAGCGCGCCCGCCAGATCGCCGACGCACTACCCGCCGACGACCCCGACCGGACAGCGATGCGCATCGCGCCCCGCACCATGCTGTGCGGGATCGCCTGGCGAGTCCATGCGAACGTCGCCGGCGACCGCTTCGAGGAATTGCGGGAGTTGTGCACCGCCGCCGGGGACAAGGCGTCGCTGGCCATCGGCATGGCGGGGCTGGTGATCGATCACGCGTATCCAGGGCCGGATCCGCGAGGCGTCGCGGCTGGCATCCGAAGCGATGGCCCTGCTCGAGTCGATCGGCGATCCGACCTTGACGGTGGGGCTGTCCTTCCCGGTGATCTACGCCAAGGGTCGACAGCGGCGAGTGGTCTGACATGCTGCGGTGGTCACAGACCGTCATCGACCTGGCCGACGGTGACCCGTCCAAGGGCGCAGCTTCGTTTTCGGGTCTCCGTTAGCGGTCGCCTTGACGATCGCGGGCCCTGGCCCGGTATTGCCTGGGTCGTCCCGGATGGCGCGACAGACCTGCGCGACGGCCTGGCGATGGCCCGCAGCGCCGACCCGTTGTCCTACGCCGCGGTCGTCGCCTACGTCTACTTCCCGGGATACCGTATGGCGTGCTGCGGGCCGACGACTCCGCGGTGCGCGAGATCGAGGATGCGCTGCAGATTGCCGAACGATCCGGTGATGATCTGCGCGTTGGCCATCGCCCGGGTGACGCTGGGCATCGCGCTGGTGCACCGCGACACCGCTGCGGAGCGTGACCGCGGACAGGAGCTCCTGGCCGAGGTCGCGCGACAGTGTTCGCTGCGCGCGGGGACACAACCTGAGCGAGTTACCGCTCGTCAACGTGTACTTGGCACGTGAGAGGGCTCGGCGTGGAGATCGCGATGAGGCCATACCGCTCATGCGCGCCGCCGTCGACGATCTGTTCGCGAGGCAGGACTGCTGTGGTGGGGCATTGCTGCGACGGGTGTTCTGGTGGAGACACTGCTGGATCGCGGGGCCGAGGGTGACGTGGCCGAAGCCGAGGCCGCGATCGACCGGTTGGCGGACGCGCCGGCCGACGACGGGTTGGTTATCCGCGACATCTGGCTGCTGCGGCTGCGCGCGCTGCTGGCCCGGGCCCGCGGCGACGACGTCGCCTACCGGGACTTGGTGAGTCGCTATCGCGCGATGGCGGAATCGCTTGGCTTCGAAGGACACATCGCCTGGGCCGAGGCGATGATCGGTGGGCCGGATGACGGCGGGCGTGGCGTGCGCATCATGCGGCACTGGCGCTGCGGGAGAACGCCAAGTTCTGTGACGAGTGCGGTGCGCCAACGTGCGGTTTCGGTCGACGCAGCGGAGTACAAGCAGGTGACGGTGCTGTTCGCCGATGTGGTGCGCTCGATGGATATCGCGGCCGCCGTGGATGTGGAGCGGTTGCGCGAAATCATGACCGAGCTGGTGGAGCGGTCGGCGGCGGTGGTGCAGCGCTACGGCGGGACCGTGGAGCACACCGGCGACGGGGTGATGGCGCTGTTCGGCGCCCCAGTTGCGTTGGAGGATCACGCTTTTCGGGCGTGCCTGGCCGCGCTGGCCATCCAGGAGGAGGCGAACCGGTTGGCGGCCGAGGTGGCCCGCCGCGACGGCGTGGCTCTGCGGTTGCGGGTGGGCCTGAATTCGGGTCGGGTGATCGCCGGTGAGATCGGTTCGGGGTCGCTGGGTTACACCGCGACCGGCGAGCCGGTCGGGTTTGCCCAGCGGATGGAATCGGTGGCGCCCCCGGGCGGGGTGATGCTGTCGGAGTCGACCGCGCGGCTGGTCGAGCACACCGTGATGCTGGCCGAACCGGAGTGGGTGCGCATCAAGGGCGCCGACGAACCGGTGCGCGCGCGCCGGCTGGTGGCGATCAGCCCGCGCGATGGCCTGGTCGGGCGCGCCGAGGCGAGCCTGGTCGGTCGGCGCTGGGAGATGGCGGCCCTCGACGCCATCGTGGACCGCACGATCGGTGGCCGCGGTGGTGTGGTGAATGTGGTGGGACCGCCGGGCATCGGCAAGTCCCGGGTGGCCCGGGAGGCCGCGGCGCTGGCGGCCGGTCGCGGGGTCGAGGTGTTTTGGACCTTCTGCGAGTCCCACGCCCGTGACATCCCGTTCCACGCGGTGACGCGGCTGCTGCGGGCGGGCAGCGGCGTGGCTGACCTCGACGGCGACGCCGCCCGCGCGCGGGTGCGGGCGTATGTGCCGCCGATGCCGACCCGCAGGATCTGCTGCTGCTCGATGATCTGCTCGGCATCGCCGACCCCGATGTGGCGCTGCCCCAGATCGACCCGGATGCGCGGCGGCGCCGGTTGACCGCACTGATCAACACCGCGTCGCTGGCGCGCACCGAACCGGCGCTGTTCATCATCGAGGATGCGCACTGGATCGATGCGGTCAGCGAGTCGATGCTGGCCGACTTCCTCACCGTCATTCCGCGCACCCCGTCGATGGTGCTGATCACCTCCCGCCCCGAGTACGAGGGAGCGCTGACGCGGGTGCACGGCGCCCAGACGATAGCGCTTGCCCCACTGGGTGATTCGGACACCGCGGCGCTGCTGGGTGAGCTGCTGGGTTCGGATCCCTCGGTCGGCGAGCTGGCGGCGATCATCGCCGAGCGGGCCGCCGGGAACCCGTTCTTCGCCGAGGAGATGGTGCGCGAGTTGGTGCAGCGCGGGGTGCTGGCCGGTGAGCGCGGCGACTACGTCTGTCGCGCGGATGTCGCCGAGCGTCGAGCGTGCCGGCCACGGTGCAGGCGGCCATCGAGGCGCGCATCGACCGGCTGAGCACCCCGGCCAAGCGGACGTTGAACGCGGCGTCGGTGATCGGCGCCCGCTTCGGGGCGGAGCTGCTCGCCGCGCTGGGCATCGATGCGGTGTTCGACGAGCTGCTCGGCGCGGAGCTGATCGATCAGGTGCGGTTCACCCCGCAGCGCCGAGTACGCCTTCCACCACCCGCTGATCCGCGCGGTGGCCTACGAATCGCAGCTGAAATCCGATCGCGCCCAATGGCACCGGCGCCTGGCCACCGCGATCCAAGAGCGTGACCCGGAATCGGCCGAGGAGAACGCGGCGCTGATCGCCGAACATCTGCAGGCCGCCGGCGAACTGCACGCCGCGTATGGCTGGCACATGCGCGCCGGCGCGTGGTCGACCAACCGCGATATCGCCGCTGCCCGGGTCAGTTGGGAGCGGGCACGCCGGATCGCCGACGCGACTACCCGACGACGACCCCGACCAGCTGTCGATGCGCATCGCCCCCCGCACCATGCTGTGTGCCACCGACTGGCAAGCCCGAGCAGTCCAGGAAAGCCGGGGCCGCTTCGCGGAGCTGCGGGAGTTGTGCAGCGCGGCCGGGGACAAGGTCTCGCTGGCCATCGGCATGACCGGGCTGGCCACCGAGCTCGCTCTACGCTGGGCGCGACGCGCGTGAGGGGTCGCGGCTGGCATCCGAACAGATGGCGCTGCTCGAGTCGATCGGCGATCCCACCTTGACCATCGGGTTGGCGTTCGTAGCGTTCGCCAACTGGTTCGATGCCGGTGAATTCGGCGAGATCTTGCGGTGGTCGCAGACCGTCATCGACCTGGCCGCCGGTGACCCCGCCAAGGGCGCCGGCTTCGGTATCGGATCACCGCTGGCGGTCGCGCTGGCATTTCGCGGCGTTGCTCGGTGGTGGCTGGGCCGTCCCGGATGGCGCCAAGACCTCCACGACGCCGTCGCGATGGCCCGAAACAGCGACCCGACAACCCTCGCCCGTGTCGTCGCCTGGACCTACGGTCGTGGGAATCCCCTACGGGGTGCTTCGGGCCGATGACTCCGCGGTGCGCGCGATCGAGGAGGCGGTGCAGACCGCCCAAAGGGCCAGCAACGATCTCGCAGTGAGCGTGGCCGAGTTCACGTTGGGTATCGCGCTGCTGTATCGGGACGCCGCGGCCGACCGTCACCGCGGGCTGGAGCTGATGGTGCAGGTCCGCGACAACTTCCTGCCCGAGCGCACGCCCTCCCTGGTCCCGGTCACCGAGTTGTGTGGCCGCCCGGGAGAGGGCCAGGCGCGGCGACCGCGATGCTGCCATTCCGGTGATGCGCAAAGCCGTCGACGAGCTGCACCAGGCAGGACGGCTCGGGTATGGCGTTTGCGGCACCGGCGTTCTGGTGGAGACGCTGCTGGAGCGTGGCGCCGAGGGCGACCTGGCCGAAGCCCAAGAGGCGATCGACCGGTTGGCGAACTTGCCGGCCGATCGAGGTTCGGCGATGCGTCGAGATCACGCTGCTGCGGCTGCGCGCGCTGCTGGCCCGGGCCCGCGGCGACGACGTTGCCTACCGGGACTTGGTGAGTCGCTATCGCGCGATGGCGGAATCGCTTGGCTTCGAAGGACACATCGCCTGGGCCGAGGCGATGATCAACCCCTAGATCGGCGGTACTCGGATGACGGCGGGCGTGGCGTGCGGGTCCTGCGGCACTGGCCTGCGGGAGAACGCCAAGTTCTGTGACGAGTGCGGTGCGCCGACTGCGGTTTCGGTGACGCAGCGAAGTACAAGCAGGTGACGGTGCTGTTCGCCGATGTGGTGCATTCGATGCATATCGCGGCTGCCGTGGATGTGGAGCGGTTGCGCGAAATCATGACCGAGCTGGTGGAGCGGTCGGCGGCGGTGGTGCAGCGCTACGGCGGGACCGTGGAGAACACCGGCGACGGCGTGATGGCGGTCTTCGGCGCCCCAATGGCGTTGGAAGATCACGCTTTTCGGGCGTGCCTGGCCGCGCTGGCCATCCAGGAGGAGGCGAACCGGTTGGCGGCCGAGGTGTCCCGCCGCGACGGCGTGGCTCTGCAACTTGCGGGTGGGCCTGAACTCGGGTCGGGTGATCGCCGGTGAGATCGGTTCGGGGTCGCTGGGGTACAGCCGCGATCGGCGAGCCGGTCGGGTTTGCCCAGCGGATGGAATCGGTGGCACCGCCGGGCGGGGTGATGCTCTCGGAGTCGACCGCGCGGCTGGTCGAGCACGACAGTGGTGCTGGCCGAACCGGAGTGGGTGCGCATCAAGGGGGCCGACGAACCGGTGCGCGCGCGCCGGCTGGTGGCGATCGGCCCGCGGCGATGGCCTGGTCGGGCGCGCCGAGGCGGACCTGGTCGGTCGGGGCTGGGAGATGGCCGCGCTCGACGCCATGGTCGACCGCACGATCGGTGGCCGCGGCGGTGTCGTGAACGTGGTGGGACCGCCGGGCATCGGCAAGTGCCGGGTGGCCCGCGAGGCCGCGGCGCTGCGGCCGGTCGCGGGGTCGAGGTGTTTTGGACCTTCTGCGAGTCGCACGCCCGTGACGTCCCCTTCGGTGTGGTGGCGCGGCTGCTGCGGGCGGGCAGCGGCGTGGCCGACGTCGACGGCGGCGGCCGCCCGCGCTCGGGTTGCGAGCTTATGTGCCCGATGCCGACCCGCAGGATCTGCTGCTGCTGGATGATCTGCTCGGCATCGCCGACCCCGATGTGCCGCTGCCCCAGATCGACCCGGATGCGCGGCGGCGCCGGTTGACCGCACTGGTCAACGCGACAACGCTGGCGCGCACCGACCCGGCGCTGTTCATCATCGAGGATGCGCACTGGATCGATGCGGTCAGCGAGTCGATGCTGGCCGACTTCCTCGACCGTGATTCCGCGCACCCCGTCGATGGTGCTGATCACGTCGCGCCCCGAGTATGAGGGGGCGCTGACGCGGGTGCACGGCGCGCAGACGATAGCGCTTGGCCCACTGGGTGATTCGGACACCGCGGCGCTGCTGGCTGAGCTGCTGGGTTCGGATCCCTCGGTGGGCGAGCTGGCGGCGATCATCGCCGAGCGGGCCGCCGGGAACCCGTTCTTCGCCGAGGAGATGGTCCGCGAGTTGGCCCAGCGCGGCGTGCTGGCCGGTGAGCGCGGCGGCTACGTCTGTCGCGCCGATGTCGCCGACGTCGCGGTGCCGGCGACGGTGCAGGCGGCCATCGAGGCGCGCATCGACCGGCTGGACACCCCGGCCAAGCGCACGTTGAACGCCGCGTCGGTGATCGGAGCCCGCTTCGGGGCGCAGCTGCTCGCCGCGCTGGGCATCGATGCGGTGTTCGACGAGCTGCTGGGCGCGGAGCTGATCGATCAGGTGCGGTTCACCCCGAGCGCCGAGTACGCCTTCCACCACCCGCTGATCCGCGCGGTGGCCTACGAATCGCAGCTGAAATCCGATCGCGCCGAGTCGCACCGACGCCTGGCCGCCGCGATCCAAGAGCGCGAGCCGGGGTCGGCCGACGAGAACGCGGCGCTGATCGCCGAACATCTGCAGGCTGCCGGCGAGCTGCACGCAGCGTATGGCTGGCACATGCGCGCCGGCGCGTGGTCAGCCAACCGCGATGTCGGCGCTGCCCGGGTCAGCTGGGAGCGGGCACGCCGGATCGCCGACGCACTGCCTACCGACGACCCCGACCAGAAGTCGATGCGCATCGCCCCCCGCACCATGCTGTGCGCCACCGACTGGCGAGCAATCCAGGAAAGCCGGGGCCGCTTCGCGGAGTTGCGGGAGTTGTGCAGCGCGGCCGGGGACAAGGTCTCGCTGGCCATCGGCATGACCGGGCTGGCAGCCGAGCTCCTCTACACCGGGCGTTCGCGTGAGGGGTCGCGGCTGGTATCCGAACAGATGGCGCTGCTCGAGTCGATCGGCGATCCCACCCTGACGATCGGGGCTGGCGTTCGCAGCGTTCTGCATCTGGGGCGATGCCGGTGATTTCGGCGAGCTCCTGCGGTGGTCGCAGACCGTCATCGACCTGGCCGAGGGCGACCCCGCCAAGGGCGCCGGCTTCGGTTTTGGATCACCGCTGGCGGTCGCGTTGGCATGTCGCGGCATCGCTCGGTGGTGGCTGGGCCGTCCCGGATGGCGCCAAGACCTCCACGACGCCGTCGCGATGGCCCGAAACAGCGACCCGTCAACCCTCGCCGCTGTCGTCACCTGGACCTACAGTTTCGCGATACGGTACGGGGTTCTTCGGGCCGATGACTCCGCGGTGCGCGCAATCGAGGAGGCGGTGCAGACCGCCGAGGGATCCAGCCATGACACCGCACTGGCCATTGTCAAGTACACGCTGGGTATCGCGCTGCTGAATCGGGACGCCGCGGCCGACCGTCACCGCGGGCTGGAGCTGATGGCGCAGGTCCGCGATCTCTATCTGCGCGAGCGTGCTCTCTTCATGGTCCCGGTCACCGACTTGTCGGCCGCCCGGGAAAGAGCCAGGCGCGGCGACCGCGATGGCGCCATTCCGGTGATGCGCAAAGCCGTGGACGATCTGCACCAGGCAGGACGGCTCTTCTTTGGCGTTTGGGGCACCGGCGTTCTGGTGGAGACGCTGTTGGAGCGTGGCGCCGAGGGCGACCTGGCCGAAGCCCAAGGGGCTATCGACTGGTTGGCGAACCTGCCGACAGACGACGGTTCGGCGATGCGCGAGATCACGCTGCTGCGGCTGCGCGCGCTGCTGGCCCGGGCCCGCGGCGACGATGTTGCCTACCGCGACTTGGCGAGTCGCTATCGTGCGATGGCGGAATCGCTTGGCTTCGAAGGACACATCGCCTGGGCCGAGGCGATGCCATGACGGCGGGCGGGACGTGCGGGTCCTGCGGCACTGCGCTGCGGGAGAACGCCAAGTTCTGTGACGAATGCGGTGCCCCAACTGCGGATTCGACTGACACACCGGAGTACAAGCAGGTGACGGTGCTGTTCGCCGATGTGGTGCGCTCGATGGACATCGCGGCGACGGTGGGTGCAGAGCGGATGCGCGAGATCATGGCCGAGCTGGTCGGCCGCGGCGCGGCGGTGGTCCGGCGCTACGGCGGCACGATGGAACAGTTCACCGGTGATGGTTTGATGGCGTTGTTCGGCGCGCCGGTGGCGTTGGAGGATCACGCAATCCGGGCGTGCCTGGCTGCGCTGGACATTCAAACAGAGGCTGGACATCTCGCCGCCGAGGTGCAACGCCGTGACGACATCTCGCTGCGGCTGCGGGTGGGCTTGAATTCGGGCCGGGTCGTTGCCGGTGAGATCGGTTCGGGCATATCGGGTTACGCTGCGATCGGCGAGACGGTCGGCTATGCGCAGCGGATGGAGTCCGTCGCTTCTCCGGGTGGAGTGATGCTCAGTGAGGCCACCGCTCTTTTGGTCGAGCACGCCGCGGTCCTGAAGGACACCGAGTTGGTGCGCATCAAGGGGGCCGACCAACCGGTGCCGGTGCGCCGGCTGGTCACGATAGGCCCGCGGGTTGGCGTAGTCGGCCGCGCCGAGGCGAGCCTGGTCGGTCGTAACTGGGAGATGGCGGTCCTCGACGCCATAGTGGAGCGCACGATCGGTGGCCGCGGCGGTGTCGTGAATGTGGTGGGGCCGCCGGGCATCGGCAAGAGCCGGGTGGCGCGGGAGGTCGCGGCGTCGGCGGCCACTCGCGGAGTCGAGGTGTATTGGGCCTACTGCGAATCCCATGCCAGCGACATTCCCTTCCACGCGGTGGCGCGGCTGCTGCGGGCGGGCACCGGCGTGACTGATCTCGAAGGGAACGCCGCCCGCGCGCGGATCCGGGAACAATTTCCCGATGCGGACCCGCAGGATCTGCTGCTGTTCGATGATCTGCTCGGCGTCGCCGACGCCGATGTGGAGCTGCCCCAGATCGATCCCGATGCGCGGCGGCGCCGGTTGACGGCATTGATCAACACGGCGTCGTTGGCGCGCACCGAACCGGTGCTGTTCATCATCGAGGATGCGCACTGGGTCGATGCGGTCAGCGAGTCGATGCTGACCGACTTCCTATCCGTCATTCCGCAGACCCCGTCGATGGTGCTGATCACCTCGCGCCCCGAGTATCAGGGAGCGCTGACGCGGGTGCCCGGCGCCCAGACGATAGCCCTTGCCCCCCTGGGTGATTCGGACTCCACGGCCCTGCTGGGTGATCTGCTGGGTTCGGATCCTTCGGTCGACGAGCTGACGGCGATCATCGCCGAGCGGGCCGCCGGGAACCCGTTCTTCGCCGAGGAGATGGTGCGCGAGTTGGGCCAGCGCGGGGTGCTACAGGGCGGTCGCGGTCGCTATGTCTGTCGCGCGGATGTCGCCGAGCTGAGCGTGCCGGCCACCGTGGAGACGGCCATCGCGGCGCGCATCGACCAACTGAGCACCCCGGCCAAGCGGACGCTGACCGCGGCATCGGTGGTCGGTGCCCACTTCGGGGCGGAACTGCTCACCGCGCTGGAGATCGATGCGGTGTTCGACGAGCTGCTCGGCGCACAGCTGATCGATCAGGTGAAGTTCACCGCGGACGCCGAGTACGCCTTTCACCACCCGCTGATCCGCGCGGTGGCCTACGAGTCACAGCTGAAATCCGATCGCGCACAGTGGCACCGGCGCCTGGCCACCGCGATCCAGGAGCGGGACCCGGATTCGGTGGAGGAGAATGCGGCGCTGATCGCCGAACATATTGAGGCCGCAGGCGACCTCCGCGAGGCGTATGGCTGGCACATGCGCGCCGCCACCCGGTCAACCAACCGCGATCTCGGTGCTGCCCGGGTCAATTGGGAGCGGGCACGCCGGATCGCCGACGCGCTGCCAGCCGACGACGCTAACCAACCGTCGATGCGCATCGCCCCCCGCACCATGCTGCTCGCCACCGGCTGGCGAGTCGATGGGAACATCGCAGACCATTTCGACGAGCTGGCGCAGTTGTGCGCGCTCACCGGGGACAAAGTCTCGCTGGCGATCGGCATGGCTGGGTTGGTGGGGAGTCATGTGGTCCATGGGCGTGTGCGCGAGGCGTCGCAGTTGGCGTCCGAACAGATGGCGCTGCTGGAATCGTTGGGCGATCCCACCCCGACATTGGGGTTGGCGTTCATCGTGTTCGCCAATTGGTTCGACGCAGGGGAATTCGGCGAGATCTTGCGCTGGTCGCAGACCGTCATCGACCTGACTGACGGCGACCCCGCCAAGGGCGCCGGCTTCGGTGTGGGATCACCGCTGGCGATCGCGTTGACGTGGCGCGGTGTTGCTCGGTGGTGGCTGGACCGTGCCGGGTGGCGGCAAGACCTCCACGATGCGGTCGCGATGGTCCGAAACAGCAACGCGGTAAGCACCGTCGGTGTTCTCGGCTGGAGCTATGGTCTCGCGATCCACTACGGGGTACTTCGAGCCGATGACGCCGTAGTGTGCGCGTTCGAGCAGGCGGTGCAGACCGCCGAGGGAGCGGGCGACGACTTCATGCTTGGCGTGGCGGAGTACTCGCTGGGTATCGCGCTGCTGAATCGGGATGCAGCGGCCGACCGTGACCGCGGGCTGAAGCTGATGGTGCAGGCCCGCGACGTTTTTCTGCGAGTGCGTAGTCCCTTCCTGGTCCCGGTCGCCGACTTGTTGGCCGCCCGGGAAAGGGCCAGGCGCGGCCACCGCGATGCTGCGATTCCCGTGATGCGCAAAGCCGTGGACGAGCTGCACCAGGCAGGACGGCTCGGCTATGGCGTTTGGGGCACAGGCGTTTTGGTGGAGACGCTACTGCAGCGTGGCGCCGCGGGCGACCTGGCCGAGGCCGGAGAGCAGGTCGACTGGTTGGCGAACGTGTCGGCAGACAACGGTTCGGCGGCGCTCGAGATCACGCTGCTGCGGCTGCGTACGCTGCTGGCCCGGGCCCGCGGCGACGACGACGCCTACCGCGACTTGACGGGGCGCTACCGCACGATGGCGGAATCGCTCGGCTTCGAAGGACACATCGTCTGGGCCGAGGAGATTATCGCGGACGTGGAGCGCTGAGATGACGGCGGAAGTGGCGTGCGGGTCATGCGGCACTCGGCTGCGGGAGAACGCCAAGTTCTGTGACGAGTGCGGTGCCCCAACCGCGATTTCGGCTGACGCAGCCGAGTACAAGCAGGTGACGGTGCTGTTCGCCGATGTGGTGCGCTCGATGGGCATCGCGGCTGTTCTGGACATAGAGCGGTTGCGCGAGATCATGACCGACTTGGTGGAGCGCTCGGCGGCGGTCGTGCGCCACTACGGCGGGAGCGTGGAGCACACCGGCGACGGGGTGATGGCGATCTTTGGCGCACCGATGGCGTTGGAGGATCACGCATTTCGCGCATGCCTGGCCGCCTTGGCCATCCAGGAGGAGGCGAAACGGTTGGCGGCCGAAGTGCAGGCTCGCGATGGCGTGGCTCTGCGGTTGCGGGTGGGCCTGAATTCTGGTCGGGTGATCGCCGGTGACATCGGTTCTGGTTCCATGGGGTACGGCGCGATCGGCGAGGCCGTCGGGTTTGCCCAGCGGATGGAATCGGTGGCGCCCCCGGGCGGGGTGATGATGTCCGAGTCGACAGCACGGCTCGTCGAGCCCAAGGCCGTACTGGCGGAGCCGGAGTGGGTGCGTATCAAGGGAGCCGACGAACCACTGCGCGCGCGCCGGCTGGTGGCGATCGAGCCACGGCATGGCCTGGTCGGGAGCGCCGACGCGAGCCTCGTCGGTCGGCGCTGGGAGATGGCGGCACTCGACGCCCTTGTGGAGCGCACGATCGGTGGTCGCGGGGGTGTGGTGAATGTGGTGGGACCGCCGGGCATCGGCAAGTCCCGGGTGGCGCGGGACGCCGCGGCGCTGGCAGCCGGTCGCGGGGTCGAAGTTTTTTGGACCTTCTGCGAATCCCACGCCGGCGACATTCCCTTCCACGTCGTGGCCCAGCTGCTGCGGGCGGGCAGCGGCGTGGCTGACATTGACAGCGACGCCGCCCGCGCGCGGTTGCGCGCGGATTTGCCCGACGCCGACCCGCAGGATCTGTTGCTGCTGGATGATCTGTTGGGCATCGCCGACCCCGAGGTGGCGCTGCCCCCGATCGACCCGGACGCGCGGCGGCGGCGATTGACCGCACTGATCAACACCGCGACGCTGGCGCGCACCGAACCGGCGCTGTTCATCATCGAGGACGCGCACTGGATCGATGCGGTCAGCGAATCGATGCTGGCCGACTTCCTGACGGTGATCCCGCGAACCCCGTCGATGGTGCTGATCACCTCCCGTCCCGAGTATGAGGGAGCGCTGACGCGGGTGCACGGCGCCCAGACCATAGCGCTTGCCCCCTTGGGTGATTCGGACACCGCCACGCTGCTGGCCGAGTTGCTGGGTTCGGACGCATCGGTCGGCGAGCTGGCGGCGATCATCGCCGAGCGGGCCGCCGGGAATCCGTTTTTCGCCGAGGAGATGGTCCGTGAGTTGGTGCAGCGCGGGGTGCTGGAAGGCGACCGCGGGGGCTACGTGTGTCGCGCGGATGTCGCCGACGTCGCGGTGCCGGCCACGGTGCAGGCGGCCATCGAGGCGCGCATCGACCGGCTGACCACGCCGACCAAGCGGACGTTGAACGCGGCGTCGGTGATTGGAGCCCGCTTCGACGCGGAGCTGCTGGCCGCGCTGGGGATCGATCCGGTTGTCGACGAGCTGCTCAGCGCGGAGCTGATCGATCAAGTGCGGTTCACCCCGAGCGCCGAGTACGCCTTCCACCACCCGCTGATCCACGCGGTGGCCTACGAATCACAGCTGAAATCCGACCGCGCCGACATGCATCGGCGCCTGGCCGCGGCCATCGAATCGGGCAGCCCGGAATCAGCCGACCAACATGCCGCCTTGATCGCCGAACATCTGGAGGCGGCCGGTGATCGTCCCGCAGCGTATGGCTGGCACATGCGCGCGGCCACCTGGTCGACCCACCGCGACATCGCCGCAGCCAGAGTGAGTTGGGAGCGAGCCCGCCAGATCGCCGACGCGTTGCCCGCCGACCATCCGGGCTGCACCCAGATGCGAATCGCCCCCCGCACAATGCTGTGCGGTGCCGGCTGGCGAGTCGATGCGCACATCGCCGGCCATTTTCAGGAGCTGCGGGAGTTGTGCGCGCTCGCCGGCGACAAGGCCTCGCTCGCCCTTGGCATGACCGGCATGGTGATGGATCACATGATGCATGCCCGCCTGCGGGAGGCGGCGCGGCTGGCGACCGAACAGTTGGCGCTGCTCGAGTCGATCGGCGATCCGGCCCTGACCGTTGGAGCGGGGATCATGGCGATCCTCATGAAGTACCGGTCCGGGGACATCGCCGACGTACTGCGGTGGTCGCAAACCGTCATCGATTGGGCCGACGGTGACCCCACCAAGGGCAACCTCGTCGTGGGATCGCCGCTCGCGGTGGCCCTGGTGTGGCGCGGTGTCGCTCGATTCTGGCTGGGCCGTGACGGGTGGCGTCAGGACCTCGATGACGCCGTTGTGATGGCCCGGAAGATCGACTTGGCAACACACTCCCTGGTCGTCTTCTGGAAGCACGGGTGGACGATTTCGAACGGGGTGCTCCTCCCCGACGACACTGCGGTGCGCGAAATCGACGACGCGCTTCAGGTCGCCGAACGATCGGGCGACGACACCGCGCTCGGCCTCGCCAGGTACATACTGGGTATCGCGCTGACGCAACGGGATGGCGAAGCTGACCATCAGCGCGGACTGCAGCTGCTGGCGCAGGTCCACGACATGTGTCTTCACCACCGGTTCTACCGGAGCGAATTGCAGGGCCTCGAGGTTGCTGACGCGGTGGAGAGGGCCCGGCGCGGCGACCGCGATGGTGCCATACCGGTGATTCGGAGAGTCGTAAGCGATTTCTTCGAGGCAGGACAGCTCGCGTACGGCGCTGCAGGCACCGCCTTTCTAGTGGACGCGCTGTTGGACCGTGGGACCGAGGACGATTTGGCCGAAGCGCAAAGTTCGATCGACCGTGCGGCGAGGCTGCCGGCAGACCAAGGCTTGGTCTTGCGCGACGTCTGGCTGCTGCGACTGCGCGCCCTGCTGGCCCGCGCCCGCGGCGACGACGACGCCTACCGCGACTTGAGGGGTCGCTACCGCGCGATGGCGGAATCGCTTGGCTTCGAAGGACACATGGCGATGGCCGAGGCGATGTAGTCGTCGGATGCGGTGCGCGATCGTTCCGGTACCTGCGCGGTGGCGGAAGTCCCGCCGGTATCAAGTGCACTCGTCAGATACTGGGCCAACGCCTTCGGTGTCGGATGGTCAAAGACAGCAGTGGTAGGCAACTTCAAACCGGTCGCCGATTTGAGCCGATTCCATAGCTCGACCGCGCCCAGTGAATCGAAGCCGAGCTCCGTGATGAACTCCTGGTCGGTGCCGACTGCGTCTGCGGAGTCGTGCCCGAGCACGACGGCTGCGTTTGAACGGACGATGTCGAGCAGTTCGTGTTCCCGTTCGGACGTGTTCATCGCCCCGAGCCGCTTTCGGAGATCGGAGGAGGACTCAACTGCGGCAGCAGACTCGGCTGTGCGCCGTGCGGCACGGATCAGACCACGGAAGATTGGCGGCAGGCCTCCAACCGCCGAATAGGACCGGATGGCGGCGAGGTCGAACTGTGCCGGCACGACGAACGAGCGCCCCTGCGAGAGTGCAGTATCGAAAAGCGCGAGGCCGTCCTGCGAGGACATCGGGATGAAGCCACGACGACTCATGCGCGCGCGATAGCGTTCGTCGAGATGGCGTGTCATCCCCGTCGCTTGCGCCCACCATCCCCACGCCATGGAGATACCCGGCAGCAAATGCTGCCGGCGATGCTGTGCGAGCGCATCGAGGAATGCATTGGCAGCCGCATAATTGGCCTGGCCCGCGGAGCCGAGCACGCCGGCTGCCGACGAAAACAGCACGAACGCCGACAGGTCCGCGGACGCGGTGAGCTCGTGCAGGTTCCACGCCGCGTCGACCTTCGGACGCAGCACCGCGTCCAGGTGACGTGGCGTCTGCGCCGCGAACATGGCGTCGTCGAGCACTCCGGCCGCGTGGATGACCGCGGTCAACGGATGCTCGACCGGTATCCCGACCAGCAGTCCCTGCAACGAATCTCGGTCCGCTGCGTCGCACGATTCGATCCGTACTGAAGCACCCAGCTCGGTCAGCTCCGATTCGATCGCATCGGCACTTTCGGCCGTGCGGCCGTTTCGGCTGACGAGCAACAGGTTGCGCGCACCATGGCGAGTCACCAGATGCCGGGCGAGCACCGTCCCGAGCACGCCGGTACCGCCCGTGATCAGCACCGTGCCTTCGGGATTCAGCTGCGTGGGCTCGACACGTTCAGCGCCCTCGAGTCGCCCGGCGCGTGCCAGGCGAGGGGCAAAGCACACGCCGTCACGGAGCGCGAGTTGCGATTCGTCACGGCTGGCCATTTCGGCGACCACAACATCGGCGCTGGCCCAGTCGTCGAAATCGGCCAACAAGATACGCCCCGGGTACTCGGTCTGTGCACTCCGCAACAAACCCCACACGGCTGCCTGGGCGAGATCGGTGACATATTCGGATGAGTCGACCGCGATCGCCCCGCGCGTCAGGACCACCAGTCGCGCGTCATCGTCATAACCATCGCTCAACAGCCAGTTCTGTACCCGATCAAGCACATGCGCCAGCGTCCTTCGCGTGCCGTCGGCGGCCATTTCGCTGTCCGCAACTGTTGTCGGGCAGCGTAATACGGTGACGATATCGTTGTCGACGCCGCCCGCGCCGTCGTTAGACGGCGCGAGAGTGATCCAATCCAGCCCGAACAAGAGCGCCATCGGTATTAGTGCTCACCAGCAACCGGCTGGGTGGAACCCCTCGCAGGGCAAGCGAATCGATACGACCAACAAACGCCCCCGAGCTGTCCATCAAAGTGACAGCAATCTTGTCATTGCCGACGAGAGTGATCCGAGCGCGAAGCCGGGTTGCGCCGACGGCGTCCAGCGACACGCCTTCCCATTCGAACGGCAACCTGGTCAGCTCCGATTCTGCGAGAATGCCGCCCGCAGCGATGCCGTGCAGGATCGCATCAAGCAGCGCCGGATGCAGACCGAACCGGCTCGCGTCGGCTTTCGCCCGCTCCGGCAACTCCGCCTCCACAAACACCTCGGCGCCACGGCGCCACAACGAGTGCAGGCCGCGAAATGCCGGACCGTACTCGTATCCAAGCGCGGCCAGCCCGGGATACAGCTCGGAGACATCGATAGGTACCGCGCCAGCCGGCGGCCAAGGTTCGACGTCCACTGTGTCGGTAGGTGTGGGGACTGGCGAGAGAACGCCTTCGGCATGGCGGGTCCACCGCCGATCTACGCCATCGTCGATCCGCGAGTAGATCCGGATCGGACGTTCGCCGGACTCCCGCCACGCGCCCACGACCACTTGCACTGCTACACCGCCGTGTTCGCCGACGATCAACGGAGCGTATAGAACTAGTTCGTCCACCCGCGGGCATCCGGCATGGTCGCCCGCGTGTAGTACCAACTCCACCATCGCCGCACCTGGCACGAGCACGACCCCGTGCACTTTATGGTCGGCCAGCCACGGATGGGACGTGAGCGACAACCGGCCAGTGAAAATGATCTCTTCCGAATCTGCCTGTGCCACTATCGCTCCGAGCAGAGGATGCTCCGCGGCCGCGACGCCGAGACTGTTCGCATCGACGAATCCGGGCGCGGGGTCCATCCAGTAGCGCTTCCGTTGGAAGGCATAGGTGGGCAAGTCGATGCGACACGCGCCGGTGCCGTCGAACATGCCCGCCCAGTTCGGCGATTTCCCATACACGTGGGCCTCGGCAGCCGACAGCAGGAACCGGCGCATGCCGCCCTCGTTGCGTCGAAGCGTCGCGACCACCCTGTGGTCGTCGCCGTAGTCATCCAGCGATTCCTGGATTCCGGCATTCAGCACCGGATGGGGACTGCATTCAATGAACGTGCGATAACTGTGCAGGTACGACCATCGGACGGCATCTTCGAATAACACCGGTTGCCGCAGATTGGCGAACCAGTAGTCGCCGCCGAGGATCGATGTGTCCAGCGCGGCGCCGGTGACAGCGGAGATGAAAGCGATATCACCGGTTCGCGGCTGCAGCCCGGAAAGCGACTCGCGCAGTGTCTCCCGCAATGCCTCCACGTGGGCAGAGTGAGAGGCATGATCGACGGGAATCCGGCTGGCCGGCACGTCATCCCGCTCACATCCGGCCATGAGCTCGTCCAACGCCGCCGCATTCCCGGTGACGACGGTCGAAGACGGACCGTTCTGCGCGGCAATCGAGATCAGATCACCCCATGGTTCGATCAATGCGCAAACCCATTGAACCGGCCGCGGGATGGAGACCATGCCACCCGTTCCCGCGATTGCGCCGATCGCTCTGCTTCGCAGGCAGACCACCTTCGCCGCGTCTCGCAACGAAAGTGCGCCTGCGACGTAGGCGGCGGCGATCTCGCCCTGCGAATGTCCGAGGACGGCGTCGGGCTGGATTCCCAGCGCTCGCCATTGCGCGGCCAGCGACACCATCACCGCAAACAGCACGGGCTGCACCACATCGACCCGGTCGAGGCTCGGAGAGCCGACGCCGTCGCGCACGGCCTCGAGCAACGACCAGTCGACAAACTCGGTGAAGGCGGCATCGCAGCGCCGCATCTGATCAGCGAATACCGGTGCGGTATCCAAGAGTTCGACCGCCATGCCCGTCCACTGACATCCCTGGCCGGGGAAGACGAAGACGGTTCCCCCTGTGGCAGCCGCCTTTCCAGTTACTACATTGGGTGCAGGTGCGCCGGAGGCAATCGCCCCCAACCCACTCAACAATTCGTGACGTCCGGCTCCGACCACCACGGCGCGATGTTCGAACGACGACCGGGTGGCGACCAGTGAGGACGCGACATCGTTTGGATCCGTGTCGGTGCGCTGCTCGACGAACCGCTGCAGCCGAGTCGCTTGCTCAGCCAATGCCGACGCCGACTTCGCGGACAATACCCATGGCATCACCAACGGAAGTCTGGGAGCCAACTTCACGGTCGCGAACTCCACCGGCGCCTGCTCAAGTATCACGTGGGCATTCGTTCCGCTAACGCCGAACCCCGACACCCCGGCACGCCGCGGTCGGTCGGCCTGGTCGGGCCACGGCCGTGCCTTACCGACCACCTCGAGCGTTCCGGATGACCAATCCACTTGCGGTGTAGGCGAATCCAGATGCAACGTCGCGGGCACAATCCCGTTCTGCATGGACTGTACGATCTTGATTAGTCCGGCGACGCCAGCCGCGAACTGCGTGTGACCGATGTTCGACTTGACCGAGCCGACCAGAAGTGGCCGTGCCGCCGAGTGCGCTTGGCCGTATGTTGCCCGCAACGCTTCCGCTTCGGTCGGATCGCCGATCCTCGTGCCAGTGCCATGCGCCTCGACCACGTCGACGTCACCGGTGGTCAGGTCCGCATCCAACAGAGCTTGCCGAATCACTCTCTGCTGAGCTGGACCGCTCGGGGCAGACAGCACATTGGAGGCTCCGTCCTGTCCGAGGGCGCTGCCCCGGATGAGCGCAAGCACCGGGTGACCGAGGCTGCGCGCGCGCGACAGTCTGGCCAGCACCAGCACGCCGGCGCCCTCGGAAACGCCAAACCCGTCCGCCTGCGCAGCGAACGGCTTGGATCGGCCGTCCTTCGAGAGCGCGCCCTGACGCCCGAAGCCGATGTAGATACTGGGTGAGCACACCACGGTTGCACCGCCCGCCACCGCCAGATCACATTCACCCGCCCGCAACGATCGCACCGCAAGGTGCACCGCAACCAGAGATGATGAACAGGCAGTGTCGACCGTCACCGCCGGGCCCTGTAGCCCCAGTGTGTAGGCCACTCGACCCGACGCGACGCTGATCGCGGTACCCGTTACCAGGTGGCCGGCAAATCCCTCCGTCTCCTCGTAGATGCGCGGGCCGTACTCCTGCTCGCACGCGCCGATGAACACGCCTGTATCACTGCCGTGCAGTGAAGTCGGGTTGATCCTTGCTCGCTCCAGCGCCTCCCAGGTCGCCTCGAGCAGCAGTCGCTGCTGCGGGTCCATGGCTTGGGCTTCACGTGGACTGATCCCGAAAAACGCCGCGTCGAAATCAGCCACACCCTGTACGAACCCCCCTGCGCGGACGTATGTGGCCCCCGGGGCGTCCGGGTCGGGTCCGAACAGCGCATCAAGATTCCAGCCCCGGTCGGTAGGAAACTGCGAGATCGCGTCGCCTTCCTCGGATAGCAACTGCCACAGGTCATCCGGCGAGTTGACACCTCCAGGAAAGCGACAACCGATCCCGAGAATGGCGATCGGCTCGCTGGGCTCGTTCCCGTCGGCAGCCTGCCGATCCCTATCAACGTCTAAACTCATGGCTGCTCCTAGCCCCGTGCCCAGCAGGCAGCTATGCGGTGTACTTCCTGATCTGAACCCCTGACCAGCTCAATGACGCGCAGGTTCAGGTCGTAGCGGCTGGCGACCCAGCCGATGCCGCGTTCGCAGTCAACGCGCACTAGGGTGCCGTCCTTCGCCCATTTGTGGCCGGTCGCGTGTAAAGCGGTCGTCGTCATCACACCGTCGTGACCGGCGAACTTTGCGGTATTCATCGTCGTTTCTCCTTCTATTCCAACCCCGAAGGATCGCCAAGGCGTCGGGTTGAGCTCCGCGATGGGAATCGTCCCTCGGATGCAGTGCGATGAGCTCAGTACCGCGCTACTGGAATCTCGCCCGTTTGGCGCGGTACTACTTAGCCGCAATCTCGAACTTCCGCTCATTCGCCCGACGCGCGACCGTTGCCGTCTGGGCAGGGAGCAAGTGGGACATCCGAATCTTGCGACTAAGTAGTACCGCGCCAAAACGGGCGTGATTGCAGTACGGCTCTACTGAGCTCCTCGGCCCGTATGCGAGTGATGATCCCGATTGCAGAGAGCAACACCGAACGCGGCGCAACGAGCGGAGGAGGCAATGATGCAGCTACTCGCACCGCCTCGGGTGATACCCGGACGCACGATTGACATCCTGGACGTAGCGCCAGACCTGGGCACGTCGCGCGGGTTTGGGCGAGTTGACCTCGGCGACCCCGTCTTCTTCGATCATCCGCTCGACCACGTGCCGGGCATGCTGCTCGCGGCGGCTGCTCTTGAACTTGCAGAGCATTCTTCGATGCTGGAGCCGGACAACGTGACCTTCCGTCTCACCTTCACCAAGTTCTGTGAGCTCGATCCCCCAGCGGAGATCACAGCCATCCGGGAGGCCGGTGGATCCAGCCGGATCGAATTCATCCAGTCAGGCCGCAGTATCGCGAAGGGTCTGCTGGCGCGACGCGATACCCAGCCGCTCATGGAGCTTGCCCCGGTGCCGGCACTTGGTGACGGATCGATCTCAAATGAACTGGTGCACCGCGCCGACCCTCGCAACATCGCGGTCGGTCCCCTGACAATCGAGGACGGGCGCGTCTGGACCCGTGTGCGTGAACAAGGCGCTATCGGTGGATTGCCACCCCGGGCCAGCGCGGTCGCGTCCATTCTCGAGGCGGCCCGCCAGTTCGCCACCGCAATTCTGCACCGGTGGGGTGAACACCCGTTGGGGACAAAGATGATCTTCGTCGGGCTGACCGTGGAGGTGCCAACTGCAGTGCCCCGTGGTCACGTGGTCCGGGCGTTGTCGTGGCAAATCACTCCGCCCGACGAGACCCGCAAACTACACATCGACGTGCACGCAGTGGGCGAGCGGGCAAGCAATGTCGGCTCGATTCTCATTGCGACCCGCTGCGTTGACGGAGTCGAGTATGCGCGACTACGCGCTAGCTAAGGCTGGCAACAAAGCGACGCTCCACTGGAGGGTGGGCATCGCCGATCGGCTCACCACCTACGTTCTTCGCGCTCTGTTGGCATTGACAGTCGTCGCCCTCGCAGGTGCGTTGGCCGCTCACGTATTTGGCGGCCACTTCGCCGCGGCGACCTTCGTCGTCGCATATCTCGCATGGGTGCTGTCGGAGGCACGAGTCACCGTCGGAACACCAAGTCAGTCGGCTGCGGAGAATCGCACCCTCGTTCCTTACGCTGCAGCGCGGGTCGCGACGGCTCTCACGGCCGCGTACTCCGAGCCGGTCGCATCCGTGGAAGTCGGCATCTTGCTTTTGGGGGTATTTCTGGCGGGCGTGACGCTACGCGCATGGGCGATCCACGAACTCGGCGCTCAGTATTCGCACCGGGTGGTCCGGATCTCCGATAGTGGCCTGATCTGCAGCGGTCCGTATCGCGTGCTGCGCCATCCTGCGTATGCCGGGATGTTGCTCGCCAACGTCGGCTTCGTCGGTTACTTCACAAGCCCTGCAAGTATCACTGCATTGACTCTGCTCGCAGCAGCGATTCTCTGGCGCATCAGGGTCGAAGAAGGCGTTCTCATCAGGTCACCCGAATATCGCGAATTCGCCGCCATCCGACGCCGGATCCTGCCTGGAGTGTGGTGATGATCAAAATTGTTGATGCACCGGCCGAACTTGCCGACGCCAGCCTGGTAGGGCATAAGTTCGCGCGCCAGCAACGGCTTCGCGATGCCGGGGTTTCGGTTCCACCAGGGAAACGTGCGGCGATATCGCGAGTGGTCGCTATGGCGGCAAGCTGGCTGCCGACGCCATGGCGCACCTTCGGAAGTTCGGCGACCGCGCTATGAACGACCTCAAGATCGAGGAGCCTACGCCGCGTCAACGACCCGAATTGCTCATCGAGTCGCTGCGGCCATTCGTCGCGGCGGGAACGACCATGCACCAAACGCTGACTCAAGAATCGACGGCAGCGAGTGATGCACTCGACGAATTGCGCAGGATCTGCCCAGCCAGATCGAAGCGCGCCATCCTGCACGCCGTGCTGCGCGCCGGAGGGTTCCTTTTCAGGGCTCGCGAGGATACGCGGTTTTGCCGCACCCAGCTCTACGGCTTCTCGCGGGAAGCCATGAGCCGTCTCGGGTCGGACCTGGCCGTTGCCGGCTGTCTGGTTTCGCCCGACGACTACGTTCATCTCGAAGCCGAGGAGTTGCTCGGCGCGTTCGACGGCACCTCCACACACCTCGATCTGCGCCGCTTGGCACGAGCACGGAAAGACTCCTACCTACGGTCATGCAGTCGTCCGGCGCTTCCCGCCAATTTCACGACCGCCCCCCTACCGATCGACGGCGCGGCTCTTCGGTGCACTGCCGCGAAAAGCCCTGCGGCCGATAGCAGTAGCACGATGCTGGTAGGTCTCGCATCGAGCGCGGGGATCGTCCGTGGTCGCGCGAAATTGGTGCTGTGCCCGGATGTCGAGCCGAGGGACTGCGCGGGTCGAATTCTCGTCGCCCGCGAGACCGATCCCGGATGGCTGCCACTGATGCTCAACGCTTCGGGCCTCGTTGTCGAACGCGGAAGCATGATCTCCCACACCGCAATAACCGGCCGAATGCTCGGCATCCCAACCGTAGTTGCGGTGCCTGGGGCGACCACCGCAGTTTCCGACGGCGACGAAATCGAAGTCGACGGCAGGTCCGGCACCGTCCGCATTCTTCATCGGCACTCACAGAAACCGCGGTGAAACCATGCGATTACCGTTCTCCCCCAGACAAGGCACCTCGCTGCCCCCCGAATATCTCGACCTCGTGCGCAGCGAGCCGACCAGCGACGTCGAGTTGCCGGATGGCACAGCGGCGATCGCCGTTACCAGGTATTGTGACATACGAACTGTATTGAGCGACAACCGTTTTAGCCGTGCGCAATTTCACGTGAGTACGGCATCTGCGGGCTCTGATTTGTCTCTCGCGCTGGTGACCAGCGACCCGCCGATCCACAGTCTTCGGCGACGGGCGATCCAGGGGTGGTTTACGACGCGAAGGGCTGAACTAGCCCGGCCACTCATCGAGCGCGTCGCCGACCAGCTCATCGACGACCTGCTCGCGGCCGGACCACCCGCCGACATCTACGCGCGGTTCTGCCAACCATTCCCGAACCTCGTACACATGGACCTCCTCGGCCTGGACGCCGCCGATCTGCCGTACCTTGCCCCGCGGATAACGGTTGCGTGGTCGTCCGGTCATTACTGCACTGACGAGGTCGCCAAAGCGAACTTCGACTTACGCGAGTACTTCGCGAGTCAAGTGACTCGTTCGCGAAGCCGGCGCACCTCAGACGGATTGATCGACGCATTGGTGCACGACGAGTCGAAGAACAGACTCACCGACGCAGACATCGTCATGCTCACCATGGGTCTGCTCATGTCGGGCGCAGAGACGACCAGCAGCCACCTCGCGTTGGGGCTCATCCAGGTACTTCAACAGCCCGGGCTGGCGGACGCCCTTCGCGCAAACCCCGACCAGATCCCATCCGCGGTCGAAGAGCTGCTCCGCTGGGTGTGGTTCGGCGGCGCGATTGGCGGCACCGCCGGGAGGGCGCACGTCGCTACAGCAGACGTGAAGCTGCACGACCGCCTGATCTCGAAGGGCGACGTCGTCGTCCCCATCATCGATGTCGCCAATCGCGATCCCGAAGTGTTCGCCGAGGCAGACGAGTTTTGTCCGCAACGGAGCCCCAACCCGCATCTTGCATTCGGCCACGGTCGGCACCGATGCGTCGGAATGGCCTTCGCTCGGGTCGAACTCCAAGTCGGCCTGCAAGTCGTGCTGTCTCGACTGGACGGCCTGACTCTCGTGACGGCATCCGAGATCGATTGGCGCACACAGATGTTCACCCGGGGAGTATGGAGCCTCCCGGTAACGTGGCGAGGAGACGGGTAATGACTGCTGCGGTTCGCATCTCAAGCTTTGTCGTCAACCGGTACCCACCGGTCCTGTCGAGCGTGTACGCCGTGGCCTTCGGCGCCGGGGGAATCGGTCTATTCGCCGCGCTCGCTGGAGACCGCATTTACGCTAGCGCGATTCCGATGCTGGGGATAGTTGCTGTCACTCTGTTCGCCGACTTGTTGATCATGCGAGTGCTCGACGACATCCGTGACCAGGACTACGACCGGGTCGCCGACCCACAACGCCCGTTCGCGTCCGGAGCAGTTCCGCTCCGCGACCTGTCCACGCTTACCGCCGCATGCGTGGCGATAATCCTCGTCGCGAATCTGTCCTTCCATGCTGGAATGGTCGTCATCGCGGTTCAGCTCGTGTACGCCGCGGCACTGATGGCTCTCGGGCAGCGATTCCCGGCCACTCGCGGCGACAATCTCGTTCTGAACGTGTTGCTCGGCGTTCCGGTTCAACTGCTGCTGTATGTGTACCTGTTAGCGGCCTTCACCACGATCCGGGGCGGCGCGCCGACTGCAGTCGTCGGCGGACTGGGAATTCTTATCTTGACACTGTGCGCCGGCCAGGTCGAGTTCGGAAAGAAGCTTGCCCGTAGCCCCGCAGCAGGTGAACGAAGTTACACCAATTCCCTTGGCTACCTGGCGACGTTGCTGCTTACGATTGGCTCCGGACCGCTCGCCGTGACGCTGTTTGCGATTGCCGCACCTGTTTCGCCGCTATCCAAGGCACTCGTCGCGCTGCCTGCTATCGCAGTTGTCGGATTCGCGATCAGGTATCTTAGTCGCAATGAAAATTGTTGGCCCGCAGCGGTATCAACCCTGGGTCTGCTGGGCACGCTCATCGCATTCGCCGTTGTCGGCGCAGTTGGCTAGGAGGCCAGGATGCGACTGTCGAACTTCTTCATCGAATCGATCGGCCTCTATCTGCCGGAGTCTTACAGCACCGAGTCTGCGGTAGCCGACGGCCGCCTCGATCCAGATACCCGCGAGAAGAGCGGCTGGACCGGCACGGCCGTGGCGGGCGACATCTCTTGACCTGACATGGCGGTGATCGCCACGAAGGAGGCGCTTTCGCGGTCCCGCTACAGTGGCGAAGACTTGGCACTGATCCTTTATGGCGGCACCGGGATTCAGGGAATTCCCGGGTGGGCTGCGCATCATTACGTGCAGCGCGAAGCCATCGGGGGAACTGCGCCAGCTCTTGGGATCGAGGCCGCCTGCAACTCGACGCTTCTCGGGTTCTCACTCGCGGCTGGCTACCTCTCGCTGCTGCCTGCCCCAAGTGCCGCATTGATCGCCGGCGCCGACAATTGGGGTTCACCCGAATTCGACCGGCATGGGTACGCGGATGGTGCCACGGATCGCGCATCCGTCCTCGGCGACGCAGCGAGTGCGGTCATCGTCTCCACCGAAACCGGATTCGCCCGAGTGGAGTCCCTGGTGAACGGGAGTCTCCCCGAGTTTGAGCGAACGTGCAGGCTCCCTGGACCGCTGTTTCCGCCGCGCTTCGACTTTGCCACAGCGGTAGACGTCGCCGCGCGGACAAGAAGTTTCATCCGGCGCTATCCCGAGAAGTTGCCGAAATTGATGAGTGATTTCATCCGCACACGGCGCGATCTGATTATGAACGCGCTCGCCGACGCCGGTATCGGAATCTCCGACGTGCGGAGAGTGACGCACGTCTTCTCTGGAACAAGCGGGTACATCGAGACGCTCCTGGCGCCGTTCGGAAGGCCTTCGGAGACGGGGATACTCGATTACGGTCGCGACCTCGGCCACTTGTCGGTATCCGACCATCCTGCCGCGCTCACCCATCTCATCGTTACCCGCCAGATCGACGTCGGCGATCGAGACCTCATGGTGAACAACGGCGCGGGAATGTCGCTCACGGTCGCAGTGATCCGGATCGAAAGCATGCCGCAGTGGCCACAGATCACCCGTCACCGCGCGGTCAGCCGGAGCGGAGGAAATGGTCAGCATTGCAACCGCCTTGGAGGCATGAGCTAAACGGACCGCCACTATGCCAGTACGGCCGCAAGCCGCTTGGCGTTCATGTACGCGACGGCCTCAATCGAGATTGTGGTGTTCACGCCGGTCGCGGTCGGGAAGCACGACCCATCGGCGACGATCAGGTTTCGCACATCCCATGTCGCTCCGTCTGGATCGGTGGCAGACGTTGCCGGCGAGCCGCCCATGCGAGCGGTTCCAATATGGTGCGTCGTGTAGAAGGTGAACTGTCCCGGTTTCCAGCCGGCTTCCGCGCACTTCCGCAGATAGTCGTCGATTGCTTCGGCTCCCGGCCGGTACTCCAGTCGGCGCGTGTGCTGCGACCAAATCCGTTTTGCACCACCTGCTTCGGCGATTTGCACAGCGCCCGCGACACCCGCCCGAACGTGGTCACGATCGTTACCGACGACCTGATAATGAATAGTCGGCTCTCCCACGCTTCCGGCCGTCACCTGACCGGATCCCGTCTCGCGAAGGACTACCAATATCGCTGACGTGCGGCGAAGGCGGGTTCGGTCCCTGGAAAGCGCGCGAGCGCCCGCCCAAGGTCCATAGGCGAGCATCCACGGCGACAGCGGCTGGCCCACGTACCTCACGCCGTAGCCGTTCCCGTCCAGATCGCTATGTTCGGACGAATACGGCGTCACGGTTCCGTCCCACGGCTCGAGGTCATCTTCGTACTCGGCAAACACGGTCAGGTGTGGGTGCATCCGGAGGTGCCGGCCAATATTCGGATTTTCCAGCCCTGACCGGATTAGCAGCGCGGCTGTGTGCACGGCACCGCTAGCCACTGCGACCGCACCGGCTCGTACGGTTAGAGCGCGGCCATTGGCCGATCGTGCCGCAAGTCCGACAGCCTTGCCATTTCGGATGAGAATCTTGTCGACCTTGGCACCGACCACGATCCGGGCCCCATGCGCGCTTGCTTCACGCAGCCACGTGTTGGGCGACTGCCCGGCACCGAGTGGACAGCCCGTGGAGCAGTCCCCGCACACGCTTCCGACATCGCAGCCTCTGACGTTGCGCGGAATCGACGCGACGTGCCAGCCGAGCTCGCTAAGGCCCCTGGTCATGACATCGCCCTGCGCGAGAGTCGGTGTCGGCTCAGTTGCCACGCCAAGCTTTTGGCAGACGGCGTCCAATGCGCGGCTATATTCGTCGTCCGCGAACTGGCGCGCACCGAGTTCGGCCCACTCCGCCCGGATGGCATCCGATGTGCGGAACGCAGCGGTGTAATTCACGGTCTGAGCCCCGCCATGGCACGAGCCGCTCATCAAAGCGACACTGGCGAGATCCGCCCCCGGAAGTGGACCGAACCGGTTGGCCACTGCCCGCCAGGTGTCGAGAGGGGATTTACGCGGGCCGAGATCAGCTGCTTCGAGCACGATCACGTCGATGCCCGAAGATGCCAGCACCGCGGCCGCGGTACCTGCTCCCGTCCCCGATCCCACGATCACGACACCGCAATCGAGCGTGGTATCGCCAGAAATTCGAATAGGCACGATCGGTGGCGGCGCGGGGGATGCGTCGCCAAGCGGTGCGGGGTACCCGCTGGACGCCCAGGTCTGTGTGGACTCGATTTCGGATAGGTAGGCCAGCAGCCCCACGGTTTTCAGTGCCTGGTACGCGCCCCGCTCGCATCGCTTCTGGGATACCGCACACGACATGAGAATCTGTTCGCGCTGCACTTGGTCGAGATCGGTGAAGCGCTTCCGCCCGTGGCCCGAAATCAGTCCTGTGATCGGGAGGTCCCATCTACCCAGTAATTCACTGAGCTCCCGGCGTTGTGCCGCATCGAGATTGGCCATAGCCCATTCAGCGAAATGCTCCGCAGTTCCAACCTGACTGGCCTTGGGCATGAACCTATCACCGGGCGCGAACGTATCGAAGACTGACCGCAATACCTTGCCGTGCTCATCGAATTCCATGGGTCCTCCCGCGCGCGTTGGCGTTCGACGTTAATGCGCCGTCAATTGACGCTCACGCCGCATGCCGCGGTCGGTGAACCCCTCGCACTTCACCGACCGCAGCAAGCAGCACCGTGGCCAGCAGTGTCAGGAACGCCGTCACAGTCTGCGCATGAGAACCGGCGGCTGACTCACCGCTTCGATGACATGCTGAGGCTTTTCGACGACAACCTGCGGATCGTCAGGTGCCGCAACCAACTCGGACACTGTGCGCCTTCTTCCTTTGGCGATGTGACCGATTAATCGTCGTTCGGGTGGGACGAGACGAGCGCAGTAGCGCGCTACTGCAATCTCGCCCGGCTCTGGCGCGGTGCTACTTAGTCGCGATCGATGTTCACTCTGTTGGCGGCCGATGGCGCGGCAGCAGGGCGGCGAGTTCTTCGCGGGTGGTGGTTCCGGTCTTCGACATGGCCCGGTAGATGTGGCTTTCGACGGTGCGTACGGAAAGAGTCAGGCGCTCGGCAACTTCGCGGTTGGACAATCCCTCACCGATCAACATGACGATCTCTGCTTCGCGATCGGTAAGCGGCAACGGCTCGCTGGCCTGACGAAGCGCCGGCGTTCGGGCTCCGCCGCATTTTTCGGCCAGGGCCTCTGCACGCGTCGAGGCTCCCAACGCTGATCCCCGGAGGTCTTGGCGGCGATATGTGAGCGCGGCCTGGGCGGCTGCGTCGACGGCGGCAACGAGATCGCCCATTCGCTCGAATTCCTCTGATACGGAGGATAATTCCAGCACCATCACCGTCGCGCAGTGCGGCGGCGAACCGCGCCGCCAGGCCGACACGTGGTCCTTCGACGATCGATTCGAGCTCGTGCAACCTCGGCGCGCCGGTGCGATCACCGAATTGGGTAGCGGTCTGAAGACATAGCACTTCCGCCGCGAATTGCCCTTTAGCTGCGGCCCTTTCGGCCGCCGACAGCAGGTCGCGGATCGCCTCGCTGACCCCGCCCTGGCCGGCAGCCACCCAGGCCCGGGCGATGCTCCGCTCGGAGTCCAGAGAACGATGTCGGCGTGGGACGTTGTCGAGCGCATCTAGCGCATCGGCTGCCTCGCGAGTCAATCCACGCATCGCGAGTGCCGTCACATGGGGTATGCGATAGCGGTATCCCCAGCCGATGGGATGCGATGCGGATAATCCTTCGGCTGCCTGTTCCAGCAGCAGGCTGGCGCTGTGCAGGTCGCCGGCGCCAAGCGCGGCCCGGCCAGCCACGGCAGCACCGAGCAATTGAGCCGCGCCGGGGAGATTGGCTGCCTGCTGGCGTGTGCGCTCGGCCACGTCAAGGGCATCCGTAATTTGGCCGGACAGCAGCAGTGCACTGACTTCTGCGTCAGCGATGTTGAACCTCATGTGCGGAGCGTCGAGTGAGCGGGTCGCGACGGCGTATCCCGCGTCCGCGGCGGCTACGGCTTCGGTCGCGCGGCCCGCGTCCGCGTATATCTGGGCGAGCACCCAGGCTATCTCAGCGCCGACGACGGGAATATCCTCCAGCGCAAGGTTTTTCGAAGCCTGCACTGCCGCGTCCGGCTCGTCCATCGCAAACCAGTACACCGTGAGAAAGGCGTCGATATGGGTGCGCGCGGAGGCCGGAGTGGTGCGCGACGCGTCGTCGATGAGCTCTTTCGCGCGGTCGAGGTCACCAAGTGCCCACAGCATGTTGCTGGCCCGCAGGAACGCGAATCTGGCGTGGTCGTGGTCGGTCAACTGGCTGGTGGGGATGTCGGCGAGTACAGCCTCCGCCTCCTCGCCACGCCCAAGCCAGGACAATGCGTGCGCCCGAACAAAGTTGAGTTCCGGTCCCGCTCCGGCGTGGATTGCCGCTTCTGCCAGTCGATCCGCCAAAGGCAGGTCCGCCAGCCAGACGGCGCCGTGCGCTGCCCTGACGAGCAGGTCGGCGTCGGGAGTGAGGTCGGAGTCGAGACTCAATGTCGCGCGGCGTACGACGACTCCGTATGTCGTCGCGGTCACTGGATGCGGCGAGTTCGGTGGCGACCAGTCCACGCAGCCGTCGTAGCCGGCTGTGTGGCGCGCGCCTGCGGCGTACCTGTCCGTACAGCGGATGCGCCACCCGCACTTCGATGCCGCTGCCGGCGGGCTCGAGCGTAATGAGGCCACGCGTTTCAGCCTCCTCGATCGCGGCGGCATCGGTGATCCGCGTCAGGGCCGCCGAGTTCGATCGGCTCCCCGACAGCCAGCACGTCGATCACATCACTGACCGGCGTAGGCAGGTCACCGATGCGGGATTCGATCAGATCGACCAGGCCGGGCGGCATGATCGGATCACCAATCCACCGCCAGTAGCCGCGCTCATGCACAATTCGGCCGTCGGCGACCTCCTGCTCGACGATGTTCCGCAGATACAGAGCGTTGCCGCGAGTCAGCTTCCACAGCCGCTGAACGGCATCCGAATCCACCGATCCCTCTAGGGTGGCCGACAGCAGAGTGGCGGTTTCGACTAGCGACAATTGCTTGAGGTCGAGTCGGTCGAACTGGCCAACCTTCCATATCTCCTGTGTCGCGGTGGGAATCGGCTCGTCGTCTCGGACCGTGAGTATCATTTTTGCCGCGCCGCGCTGCACGATCTGATGCACTACGAAAGTCGACAGCTCATCGAGCAGGTGCACATCATCGACACCCACGACCACCTCGGTGGCCGAAGGCGCGGCGGTCAGCGACTCGATCACCCCCCGCAGCAATTGAACGGTGTCAGTGACACCCGACGGCGCCCATGCGGTGAAAGCACCGAGCGGAATCGCCAGCGCCGAAGATGAGCCAACCGTCCAGCGCGTTTCGCCGCCCTGCGACGCGATAGCCGACAATGCCTCACGGGCGATCCGACTCTTTCCCACACCCGCCGCGCCGCAAACGAGAATGCCGGCGCCAGCCGGAGCCGAGAGGGCGGCCTCGATACGTCGCATCTCCTGCGTACGGCCAGTTAGCGGCCACGACAAGCCCACCCAAGGAGCCTATCGCCAATCTACTTGCCGGCCTTCTTCACCTTCAGCACCTGCTTTCGCAGGCCGTCGGTGGCCGACTCGAGCCCGCCCTTCATCGCCCGCTTGAGCACGAACCCGGGGATCGGCACCGACGGGTCCACAGTGATCTCGAACTTCACCTTGGTCTTGTCGCCGTCGGGGGTCAGCGTGTACTTCGCATCCTGTGTCTTGAGCTGACTCGAACTGACCAGGGTCCAGCTGGCGCTGTTGTCCGTCCAGGTGTACTGCACCACCTGCTCGTCGGCGATGCCCATCGTCTTCAACTTCAGCTTCACCCGGCCCGGCCGACCCTTCTCGTCGGTGTCCAGGATCTCGGCGCCCTGATGTTGCGACGACCAGTCCGGAGCCGTCTTGACGTCGGCGATGACGTCGAGGATCTCCTCGGGGGTTGCTTCGATGACCACTTCTCGCGAATCGCTGCTTGCCATGACGCGACCCTATGTCCGGTGTATCGCTTGTTGCGGCAATTACGCGCAATTCGCCGCAACAAACGCAACAGTCGATGCCGGTAGGCTCGCCCGCATGAGCGCTGAGGTCGACCCCACTGTGCCTCCGAGTGGCACCGGTTGCGTTGAGTGCGATGCGGCCGGCGGTTGGTGGGTGCATCTGCGGCGGTGCGCGGCCTGTGGGCACATCGGGTGCTGTGACGACTCGTTGGCGCGTCACGCCTCTGCGCATTGGCGGGAAACCGGACACCCCATCATTCGGTCATTCGAACCGCGCGAGGACTGGTTCTGGAACTACCGGACCAACGAGTATTACGACGGGCCGAAACTCGCGGCGCCCGACTCCCGTCCGAAGGACGAGACCGTTCCGGGGCCGCGCGGCAGGGTGCCCACCGACTGGGCCGATCAACTGCGTCGCCGTAGCAACTGAATGAAAGTCCCGTCTACCGGGTAGTCCTTGTCGGTGACTAAGGAAAAGCCCGACACCGCCGAGTCGAACGTCGGGCCGAAAGACGCCGACGACGACGTGCAGAGCGATCCGGCGAAGGGTGCAGAAGAGGGTGGCGACTGGTCGGACGAGGGCGGGGCCACCCCGAGCGGTCCGGCCGACACCGGAGATTACACCCAGTGACGGTCAGGGCGCTTCGGCGAGAGCCTGCTTGGCGGCGTTGTAACCGGGGATGAAGGTGATACCCGGTCCGCCGTGGCAGCCGGCACTGCCGAGATAAAGGCCTTCGATCGGGATCAGTTGATCGACATAGCCTTTCGGGCCCGGGCGGTTGGGGCCCATCTGATCCGGGTGGATCAGACCGTGGCAGTAGTCACCGCCGGGCGCCCCGAACATCGTGCCCATGTGCTTGGGCGTGAAGGTGGTGTGCCTGATGATGAGATCCTCGAAGTTCGGCGCCAGCCTGGTGATCTTGTCGATCACCCGCTGCCCCATTTCGACCTTCATCTCACCGTAGCTGGTTTGCGTTTCCTCGACGGGAAACCACAGCGAGAATGCCGACGCGGCGTGCTTGCCGGGAGGCGCCAGGCCCGGGTCGTTGACGGATGGGATCTGCAGAGCGATGGCGGGATCGGCGGGGACGATGCCGCGCCTGCAGTCCTCCCATTGCTGCTGCAACTCCTCTGGTGTGCTGAAGATCCCGATATTGGACTGCAGCGCTGGATCATTGAGCACCTCGTAGGGCGCCGTGAATTCCGGTATGCCGTCGAGCGCAAAGTGCATCTGCAGGTAGCTGCCGCGGTGGTCGACGCGGGAGAACCGCTCCCTGATGTCGGCAGGCAACGCATTCGGATCCAGCATGCCGTTGATCGTGAGATCCGGTGCGACGCCGGAGACGACAATCGGTGCCGCGATCGTCGAGCCGTCCTCGAGGCGGACTCCGGCGACGCGGCCGTCGGCGACCAGGATCTCGTCGACCTTGCTGCGCAGCCGCAGCTCGCCACCATTCGAGATGAACAGCTCCTGAAGATGCGATGTGAGTGCGCCGATGCCACCCTTCAACTTCTTGACGAGCAGTGCGTTCTCATCCGGCACGGCGAACCCATAGGCCAACGCAGCGGCCGTGCCGGGGGTCGCGGGTCCGCGGTATGTGGTGTTGACCGCCAGGAGCGACAGCATGCCCCGCAACGCGCCGTTCTTCTCTTTGTCCGGAAGGTAGCGGTCGAGCACATCGGTGACCGATCCGAACAACAGGTCGGTGATGGTGGAACGCTCGAATTCATTTGTCGCACAGGCATACATCTCGTCGAGCGTCTTCGGAGGCTGGCCCGCGTCAAACCGGCCCAGCGCCCGGGTCGGCGCCTGGCACCAGGCCATCAGCCCCGCCATGCCGTTGACGGCCTCGGCACCGTGCACCTCGTTGATGTGCGTCAACAGCTTCATGGGGTCGGTGTAGTAGATGAGGGGTTCGTCGCCGACCCCCCGCAGCGATACCGACATCACATCGAGATCGACCGTCGGCAGCGTGTCCAGTCCGAGTTCGCGGCTCACCGTCGCCGACGTCGGAATCTGCACCGAGCCGGCGATCTCGAACTTGAAGCCGTCGAAAAGCTCCACGGTTGAGGCCATCCCGCCCGCGTAGAGCTTGAAATCGAGGCAGAGCGTGCGTCGGCCGGCCTTCTGGAGCAGCGCCGCGGCCGTCAATCCGTTGTGGCCCGCACCGACGACGATCGCGTCAAAATCCGCCATCGGCTGAGGCTGACACGACGCCTGAGTTTTGTCAATATTGACGAAACTCTGTTGAGCCGGTGTCCCCGATTCCCTTACTCACGGTCTGCAGCGCCTCCTGGATCAGCCGCGTCAACTCGGGCAGCGAGCGGTCCTCGCCGAGCATCCACACCTCCATCGCGCCGAACACCGAAGCCGCAATGCACCGCGCGGTGACCGTGATGCGCATCCGCTCATCGGTACCGGGCTTCGGCGGGTCATCCCCGCCGAGGTGCTCCTCGATGGCTTCGGCGAAATCCGTCTCGACCGCGCGGATGTGCCGCACGATTCGGCCCGGATCGAGCTCCTCGGCACGCAGTGACGGGATCTTGGCAACCGCCCAGTCGTCGTACGGTCTGGCCATTATCGCCGATTGGACCGACTCGATGACCGATTCGTCGGGCGACCGCTCCGCCAGGGCCGCCCGGAACCAATGCAGGCCTGCATCGTAGTCGGCGAACAGCAGATCGTGCTTGGACGCGAAGTGGCGATAGAAGGTCCGCAGCGAGACACCGGCGTCAGCGGCGATCTGCTCGGCCGAGGTGTCCTCTACGCCCTGAGCGAGGAATCGAACCACCGCCGCCTGCCGCAGCGCCTCACGGGTGCGCTCGCTGCGTGCCGTCTGGGCAGGTCGGACCATGTGCGTAAGTTACCGCACAACGGTTATGTCAATATTGACAAAACTCAAATCGGTCGAGAGACTCCGGAAATGGTGTCCCTCATCGTGCACGCGATCCTCGGCATCGCGGTCATCGTGTTCATCGTCAGGTCGAATCCGGCCATCTTCAAGCGCGTTCCGGCGGGCCCGCAGCTATCGACGTTGGAGATCGTCTTCTGGGTCGTCGGTATTGCGTCGCTGCCGCTGTGCTGGTACTTCAACATCCGCTACGTGCAGGAGTACGCGCCGAACCCGATGATCGGCCAGCCCAACTGGTCGGAGTTCATCTCGCTGGGATATACCAATCCCGCGGCCAGTTCGCAGGTTGCCGACTACACCATCGCCAACGTGATCCTGTTGCCGCTCTTCACGATCATCGACGGGCGGCGGCGCGGCATCAACCGGCCGTGGCTGTTCTTCGTGTCCAGCCTGTTCACCAGCTTCGTGTTCGGGTGGGCGTTCTACCTGGCGACCGTCGAGCGGCAGCGGCGACACCAGCTGGCGGAGGCGCCGGTCAATTCTCCTGCCTGACACCCTCCGGTCGCGGCTTAGAGTTGGGGCATGCTCGACGACGATCTGCGGCAGCGCCGCCTCGAGATCATCCGCGAACACATGGATACCGAGGTGACCCAGGAGTTCGACCGGACATTGGCAACCTTCAACGGGCACCCGCGCTACGAGATCATGCCGACGGGTCAGATCTTCGACGGCGACGACGAGGTGATGGGCTACTACCGCGTGACCCGGACCGCGTTCCCGGACCAGCGCCACGACAACGTCCGCTACCACGTCACCGACGACACGGTGATCGTCGAGTTCGACCTGTTGGGAACGAATCTCGGTGAGTTCTACGGCCTTCCGCCGACGGGCAAGGCGTTTCGGGTGCCGATCATCGCGGTGTTCTTCTTCGACGGCGACCGCATTGTCAACGAGCGGGTCTACTTCGACTCTGCGAGCCTGGTGACGCAGATCGGTCGGGGTGAAGTGCTGGCCCTGGTGGGCGAGCAGTGAAGGTTCATCACCTCAACTGCGGCACGATGCACCGTTCCTAGTTAGTGAGCAGGAGTGAGTCCTGTGCGGCCCGAACGGTGTTGGCCGCTGGCGGCGGGTGTTGTCCGGTGGACCGGCACGCCTCTATGTGGGTGTGTCGGTGGGCCGGAACTGCCGTGCCGTCGTGGTGTGGTGCTCGACTGATTCTCGGGCCTGGCCGGTGGAGTGCCCGCAGCGGTCCGCTGTCCGCTGCGGGGTCCTGCCGGCCGACGCCTGATGGCCAGACCGAGGCCACGTCGCCCGATCGCGGCCGCCGCGGCATGATGCCCGGTGACCGGTTCGGAAGTCTGCTGCTGCAAGGGTTTGCGCCAGTACTGGTTGCCCCACTTGCTGGTGTAGGCGGCATCCACCCCGATCACGGCGATGCCGCGGCGGGCAGCCATGCCGATCAGCCGGGTGCGAAACCTCGCGGTGGGGATACCGGCGACGGTGCGGCGCAGTCGCTTTGCGCGTCTCCCGCGGCCGAGGGTTTCCCGGCCGATGGCCCGCGCGTCGGCGAAGTCCAGATTCTCGATCACGATCGCCGAGCACGTGTGTTGTTCAGCATGGTCGAGCAGGGCGGTGATCGCTGCCCGCACCCGTCCATCACGCCGGGATTCACGCAGCCCCGCGGTGACCACGTCGATGCTGACCGGTTCGCCGATCGGGTTACCCGATGCGTCGAGCACGCAGGCGGCCAGGTGCCCATCGTTGAGGTCCACTCCCAGCACCCGCCCGGCCCGCAGCTCCTCGATGTCACGGGCTGGTTCTGCGGTGGTTTTCCAGGAGGCGTCCAGATACCAGCGGCCCCGATCCGGGTCGTAGATGATGTCGTAGCGCACCGCTTGGCGCGCCGCGACCCGATCAGCCCATTCCTGGCCGCGATGGCCGAACCGTATCGGGGCGGCGATCGCCACATGCGAGCCGAGCTGGGCCGCCAGCGCGGCAGGGGTCTTGATGCGCAAACGGCCGTCCTCGTCGACGCGGATGGTCTCGTTACCTCCTGTCTTGCCCGACTCGCCGTCGGCGGTTAGGAACAGCCGCGCCGCGTCCCAGCGGTCCCGCCAGTCCTGTTCGGTCATTTCAGTGGTGTCGAGATGGTTGCGGTTGCGCCAGAGGCGTTTCCCGCCCACCGTGATCGACGGATGGCCCGCAGCCAGGGCGCGTTCGGCGATGGTCAGCCGATGCTTGAGCACCGCCAGGCGCCGGGTCTTGGCGAAGCGCTCGGCCGCGCTGCGATAGCCGTGGCGTCGCCGCGATCGTGTGCGCCGACCGGACTCGTCGTCGTTGACCGGTGCCAATTCGCCAGGGCGCAGCACGCACCGCTGCTCGAGAACCTGCGCCGCGGCACGCAGATCGGCCACATGAGCGGCCACCGCGCGCATCCCCAGCTGGAATTGGTCCTCCACGGCGCGGGTGATTGCTCCCGCCCACCGTGACGACGACAATGCCGTGAGCGCCCGCTTGCGCTGTGCACGCCACGCCGCGTGGGACTTGCGATCCAAACGCCCCAAACCAATCCGCTGAGCCAGCTCAGCGCGATACACCGACCCCAGAAACGCCCCGATCGAGTTCAGGGCCGCGGCTTCCTCGAGCACTGAGGCGTATCCGGGTCCGGATGCGCACCCCCGCCGGCGCCGCCGCCACCACCGGATCCCCGATCGCACGCAGCGCCCTCGCCCCAGCCATACTCGCATCCTGGCGGCCACCACCGACATTTAGACCACTCCAGCAGCACCGCTCACTATCGCGCAGTATCACCCACTTCGCTCCCTACCCGGCAACCAGCTCCCAACCCTCCGCGGGCTCCCCACTGCGTTTGTCACGTGCTGCTGATCGAGACCGACAACGGCCTGGTCCTCATCGACGCTGGGTTCGGCCTTGACGACTGCGCCGATCCGCCGGGACGGGTCGGGCCGGTCCGGTTCATCACCCGGCCGGTGTTCGTCCCCACCGAGACCGCGGCCCACCAGCTCGAGCGACTCGGCTTCCGCCGTGAGGACGTCCGCCACATCGTTGTCACCCACTTCGACACGGATCACGTCGGCGGCGTCGCGGATTTTCCGAACGCGCGAATTCACGTAACCGCCGCGGAGGCATTCGCTGTCACCACGGCACCCACCCGCCAGGAGAAGGTCCGCTACGGCCGCCAGCAATGGGCAACCGAGCGAACCATTGTCGAACACAGTCCGAACGGAGAATCCTGGCGCGGATTCGCGGCGGCGAAGGAACTCGACGAGATCGCTTCCGGCATCGTCCTCATCTCGCTGCCCGGTCATACCCGCGGTCATGCATGCATCGCCGTCGACGCCGGCCACCGCTGGGTGCTGCACTGCGGTGACGCCTTCTACCACTACGGCACGCTGGAGGACACCCACGTGCCGCGTAGCCTGTGGGCAATGGAGACGGCGGTCGCATTCGATCGAAAGAGGGTGCGCGACAACCACACTCGCCTGGCCGAACTCCACCGGAAGGCGGAGCCCGACCTGCTCATCGTCTCTGCTCATGACTCGGCGCTGTTCGAGCACGCCAAGGCGACCGCCTAATTTTGTGAGTCGTTAGTTCCGCAGCATCTCCTGTGTTCACGAAAATTCTTCGAGATCGACGCTCGCGTTGAGAAGTGCGAGTGAGTTGCACGCTAGCGTCGATTTCGCCGTTTATGCGGACTTTCGCGTTGCGCTTACGCTCGGCGCGAAAAGGCGCGCCTCGCCCGGACCGCAATGTTGTTTGTGTGCTGTGGCGACTGTGCGTTGTCGCTGCGCCCGAACCAATGACTCACGGCCTAGGGCACCAGCACCACTTTGCCGATGTTCTCCCGGTTGGCCAGAATCCGATGCGCGTCAGCGGCTTTCGCGAACGGCACGGCCTCGTGCACGATCGGCACGGCGATGCCGTCGGCGAGCGCCGATGTGAGCGGGCCGATCCACGGTTCCAATGTGCCGCGGTCATCCCACAGCCTGAGCATGTTCAACCCGATGACGGCCTTTGACTCCGAGAGCTGTTTGACGAGGTTGAAGCCGCGCAGCATCGGCAGCAGCTGAGGGAGCGCGGTGCGGACGGACCTCTTCTCACCCTGCTGCATGGCGGAGAAGCCGTAGGCGACAACACGCCCGCCCGGCCGCAGCATGTCGTAGGACCGCTTCAGCGACTTTCCGCCGAGCGCGTCGAGAACGATGTCGTAGGGCGGGAGGTCCTTCCACCATCCGTCCTTGCGGTAGTCGATCGCGCGGTCGACGCCCAACTCGGTGAGCCGCGCATGTTTACCGGGCGACGCCGTGCCGTGTATCTCGGCGCCGGCGGCCTTGGCCAGTTGGATGGCCGCGATGCCGACGCCACCGGCGGCCGCGTGGATCAGCACTCGCTCACCGGCACGGAGCGATCCGTAGCCGTGCAGCGCCGCCCATGCGGTGGAGTAGTTCACCGGAATCGCCGCGCCCTGCTCGAAGCTCAGTGAGTCCGGCAGCGGTATCGGCGTCCGCGGCCGGCACGTTGACGATTTCGGCGTATCCGCCGAATCGGGTGCCCCCGAAGACCCGTTCGCCGACGCGGGCGGGGTCGACTCCGTCGCCGACGGCCTCGATCGTTCCCGAAACCTCGTATCCGACCACGCAGGGCGGTTTCGGTGCGTCGGGGTAAAGGCCGACGCGCGCAAGGTGATCGGCGAAGTTCACACCGGCGGCGCGGACCGCGATCCGCACCTGGCCCGCCGGTGGCGGCGGCGGGTCCGGCCGCTCCTGGGTCTGCAGGACGGAGAGGTCACCGTGCTTGGTGATGACGACAGCGCGCATCTGGATCAGCTTCCCGCGGAGACGGCGGCTTGCTGCCGGCCGCGTTTTCTGAGGCTGGCCTCGAACCTGCTGAGCACATCGTAATAGTGGGTCGGAGCCAGCCGGGTCAGAATGTCGAAGACATAGGCGTCGGGACCGACAAGGATGCGCGCCTTGCCCTGCTCGACACCGCGGTGGATGATCTCGGCGGCCTTGTCGGGTTGGGTCATGGTGAGCGCGGCGAATTCCTGGACCATCTGCTCGTGGGTGCGTCCCCGGTCGTCGGGATCCTTGCGGAATCGCGCATTGCGCACGATGTTGGTGTTGATCCCGCCCGGATGCACGTTGATGGCGGTCACCCCGGTGCCGCGCAGCTCCTGCCGCAATGAGTCGGTGAAGCCCCGGACCGCGAATTTCGCCGAGCAGTAGGCGCTTTGGTTGGGCATGCCGGCGAGGCCGAACACGCTGGAGGTGTTGACGATCGCGCCGGAATCCTGCTCGACGAGGATCGGAAGAAACGCCCGGGTTCCGTTGACGACGCCGTGGAAGTTGATGTCCCACAACCAGTTGTCGTCGTCGGGATCTGCGTCGAGCACGCTGGAAGCGACGGCGACGCCGGCGTTGTTGAACACCGCACCGAGCGGGGCGGGTGCCCAGTCGCGCACTTCGTCGGCGAAGTCGCGTTGTGCATCGGCGTCGCGAACGTCAAGCACCTGGGGAAGACTCGGCCCGGAGAGGCTCGCTTCTGTCTCCTTTAGGCCACGCTCGTCGACGTCGGTCAACGCCACCGGGCACCCGCGGCTCGAGAGCCGTTGCGCCAGAGCGCGACCGATGCCCGATGCCGCTCCGGAAATGACGACCGTGCGGCCGCTTATTGGTCGTCTACGGGTGCTCATCGTTGCTCCTCTAGTTGAGTGTGGTTGACGGGCGCCGTAGCGATGTGCCCGGTGATCAGGTCGATGAGGCGGGCCCATGCACCGATCGGTAGGTCGTGGCCCATGCCGCTGATCGTTTCCAGCCGTGCCCCGCGAATGGCGCGGGCCGTTGCGGCACCTCCGGTCGGATGAACCATCCGGTCCCGGTCGCCGTGGATCACCAGCGTCGGCACATCGATGTGGCGGAGTTCGTGGGTGCGGTCGCCCGAGCGGAAGACAGCCGCAAGCTGCCGCGCTGTGCCTGCGCTAGTCGGATCGCGATCCCAGCCGATGCTCGCCCTCTCGCGAACGCGCTCTTCGTCGAATGGAAAGCCGTGCGATCCGATGTGACGAAATATGGCCAGGTCGCGCTCGATCGCCTCCTGGCGTGTGCGCGGCGGCCTGGCGGTCGCCAATCGCCACCACGTCGACAGCGCCGGTCGCCCGATACGGGGTGCACCGGTGGTGGACATGATCGACGTCAGCGTCCGCACCCGGCCGGGATAATGCGCCGCGATCGTCTGACCGATCATCCCGCCCATCGAGATGCCGGCCAGATGCGCATCCTGGTAGCCGAGCACGTCGAGCAGACCGACGGTGTCGCGGGCCATGTCGCCGAGGTGGTACTGCCGAGGATGGTTGCCGCCGCGCAGAATGGCGAGCGGCGTCGGCGGCGGAAAGGCCATATGCGTGGACCGGCCGACGTCGCGGTTGTCGAATCGGATGACGCGATAGCCGCGTCCTGCAAGCGCAGTGGCGAAGTCCGTTGGCCATGAGCCGTGCAGCTGCTGTCCGAGGCCACCGATGAGGACGATCGGCGGATCGTTCGGATCGCCGATCTGGTCGTAGCACAGGTCGATACCACGGCCGACGTCGACGACCGCCTGCTCTTCGGTCATGCCTCGCCTCCCGCTCGCTCCGGTCCTCGCTGCGCTGCGATCCTCACTCGCGCTCGTCTTCGGGAAGTCACGCCGACACTCGCTCGGAACCGCTGAGAGTGGTTGATTTCGCCTCCGCCTTTCGTCGGTAGACCACGGCGCGGCCGCCGCGTGCCGGCGCGGTGGCCACCCCGCGCGAATGAATGCGCTCCCCGGCGGCATAGGTTGTGCCGAACTCGAATTCACGAAGCAGGGTCCGCAGCGTGACGTTCATCTCCATGTTGGCGAACGATGCTCCGATGCAGCGACGGATGCCTCCGCCGTACGGGATCCAGGTGTGGGTATCCGGGTTGGTACCCAGGAAGCGATCCGGATTGAACACTTTGGGATCGGCGAAGTTCTGCGCGGAACCGTGGGACAACGTGATGCTCGCGATGACGGCGTGGCCCTTGGGGATGACCCACTCGCCCAACCGGAGTCGTTCCCGCGCGACCCGGGCTGTCGCCTCGACCACCGGACGGGTGCGCTGCACCTCCCAGATCGTGGCCTGGAGCATTTCCGTCCCGCCCCCATCGACGTCCGCCGTGAGGCGCGAGAGCAGGCGGGGATGCCTGCGCAGTCGCTCAACGGCCCATGCCAGTGTCGTCGCCGTGGTCTCATGGCCGGCGGCGAGCAGCGTGAGGAGTTCGTCGGCGATGTGGCCGTCGGAGATCGGCGACCCGTCCTCGTAGCGCGCCTGCAGCATGAGGGCGAGCACGTCGTTGCGTTCGTCGAACGCCGGATCGGCCCTGGCTTCGGAGATCAGCTCGGCGATGATCTCGTCGTAGCGCCTGCGGTATCGCTGTACCCGACCCCACGGGCTCCACGATCCGAGGTCACGCCGGAGGGCCGCGGGCATCACCGCCATCCGGGATGCCAGCGGCACCATCGGCGGAAACAGTTGCCGCAGTTCGTCGAACGCGCTGCCCTGTGCGCCGAACACCGTGCGCAGGATTGCGTTGAGCGTGATGCGCATCATCGGCTGCAGCGTTTCGAATTCCCGGCCCTCCGGCCAGGTCTGGATCTCGCGCATGACTTCTTGTTCGACGATGGCTTCGTAGCCGGCCATCCGCTTGCCGTGGAAGGGCGGCACGAGCAGCTTGCGCCGTGCGCGGTGTTCGTCGCCGTCCAGGCTGAAGGTCGAGCCAGGACCGAGGACGGTGCCGAGGTTGGACGCCCGACCGACGAGATCACCGCTCGTGGTGAACAGGTCCTTGATCAAGGCGGGATCGCTGACAACGAGGGTCTCACCGAAGATCGGCAGGTTCAGCGTGAACGTGCTGCCGTACCGCTTGCCCATCGCGGCGACCGCACGATGCCGGGCGGTGATGAATGCGATGCCCATAACGGCCTTCGGTATCCGCGGCCCGGGCGGCAGTCGCACCGGATCCGTCGTCGCCTCTCCCACGTCGCCCCCTCTGTGCTGGTACTCCAAGGTACCGATTACGGTACGCGAACGTACCGCAGACGACAACCCCCTTGCACATGTGCCCAATAGGGGTTGAGGTGATGGTCGGCGCCGACGGTGACAGCCCTTTCGGGGCCGGGATCGAACCGGCGACCTTCCGCTTTTCAGGCGGACTTGCGCGAGCAGCGGAATCGTTTGCGCCGGTCACACTAGACACGAGGCCAACAATCAGACGGGTTGGATCAGCTCGTCCGACGCGTCGCCACCGGCCTGGAATTGGACCGTCGTCAACAGCTTGCCTCGGTTCGACGCTAACGCGCGGATGGGACGGTCGGGGTCATCGATGTCGACGATGGGTAATGGCCGTGGAAGAGGGTTTGCGTCGCCCGCTGTTCACCCTGCTGTTCACTCATAGTAACCAACATGCTGCCAACCACGGTGTTAGCCTGTCGGCATCGAATAGATCGGTTCGACTTGTGGTTGTACAACACTTGACAAATTAGCGTTCCTCTTCGGTCAGCAAAGTGGAAAGCGCGGATTTCATGACTCAAGACATCGCAAAAATTCTCGATCGGTATGGCCAGGACCGAACGGAATTGATGGACATACTCTGGGATATCCAGCGCAGTAACGGCTACATCCCCGCCGAAGCGGCGTCAGCGGTAGCCGTCCGGTTGGGACTCACCCCCGAGGATGTCCTGGAGACGGCAACTTTCTACCATTTCTTCCATACCACGCCGTCGGGGCGGTACCGGATTTATCTGTGCGACACCGTTATTGCCAAGATGCACGGTTACCAAGAGGTGCACCAAGCCCTCGAACGAGAGACAGGGACACGATTCAACGGCCCGGGATCAGAAGATTTCGGGTTGTTCGAGACCGCGTGCATCGGGGTCAGCGACCACGAACCGGCGATGCTCATCGACGGTGTGGTGTTCACCGATCTGACGCCCACATCGGTCGCCGACATCATCTCGCGATTGAAGCAGGGGCAGTCCCCCGAAGAAATCGCCAATCCGTCGCGATTTCCCCGGAGCGAGGTCGCGTACGGCGACGCGCTGACACGTACCACGGTGTACAGGGCGGGACCCGTCTTCTTCGGCGGCGAAATTGATTACCGCGCGTTGCTGGACCGATGCCTGGCAATGACACCCCAGGACGTGATCACGACCATCAAGCATTCGGGTCTCCGCGGCCTCGGCGGCGCCGGTTTTCCCACCGGCATCAAATGGCAGTCCTGTCATGCGGCCTCCGGCCATGAGAAGTACGTCATCTGCAACGCCGACGAGGGCGAACCCGGCACCTTCAAGGACCGGGTGGTGCTGACCCGCCTACCCAAGCAGATGTTCGTGGGCATGATCATCGCGGCCCACGCCGTCGGGGCCGCGCAGGGCATCGTCTACCTGCGCGCCGAGTATGCGTATCTCAGGGAGTATCTCGAACAGCAGCTGGCCGAGCTTCGCGATGAGGGGTTGCTGGGCAACGGATTCGACATCCGCATCCAATCGGGCGCCGGGGCGTACGTCTGCGGTGATGAATCCGCCCTCATCGAGTCCTGTGAGGGCAAGCGGGGAACGCCGCGGTTGAAGCCACCGTTCCCCGTCGAGCACGGGTTCCTGGATAAGCCGACAGCCGTCAACAACGTCGAGACGTTTGCCGCGGCCACCCGGATCATGGAAATGGGCGCCCACTGGTTTGCGGCGATGGGTACGTCCGAATCGAAAGGCACCAGGTTGCTCAGCGTCTCCGGCGATTGCGCCGCGCCGGGGATCTACGAAGTCGAATGGGGCATCACCCTGCGTGAGGTACTCGAGATGATTGGCGCCGAAGATCCCCGGGCTGTGCAGATCAGCGGTCCCTCGGGGGAGATGGTTTCGGCCAGCGCAGACGCCGACCGCAGGCTCGCCTTCGAAGACATCTCCTGCGGCGGTTCGTTCATGGTCTTCAACACACAACGCGACCTCCTCGGCGTAGTCAGGGATTTCATGCAGTTCTTCGTTGATGAATCCTGTGGTATCTGCGTTCCCTGCCGGGCGGGAAACGTGGTACTGCGCCAGAAGGTCGACCTCGTCATCGACGGCCGGGCGGACCAATCGGATCTCGACGACATGGTCCAATGGGGCGCCGTAATCGCGAAGACGAGCCGGTGTGGTCTGGGGACCACTTCCCCCAACCCGATCCTGACAACACTGGAGAAGTTTCCCGAGGTCTATTCCGACAGACTCCACAAGCGCGACGGTGACCTGCTTTCGTCCTTCGATATCGATGCGGCGCTAAGGAGTCATGGCGAGGCAGTGGAGGAACTCGCTGAACAGGAGTCGAGATGACCATCCAGCAGACCGTCCAGATCGAAATCGATGGAGTCGCCGTAACCACAGAAGAAGGCAGAAATCTCGTCGACGTCGCCGCGGAGGCGGGTGTCTACGTCCCTACCCTTTGCTATCTGGAGGGTAACCCGGCACTGGGCACTTGCCGCGCATGTTCGGTCAAGGTCAACGGCCACGTGATCCCTGCGTGCACCGTCAAGGTCACAGAGGGCATGCGCATCGAGGTGAACGAACCGGAGACCGCCGATATGCGCAAGGCGTTGGTCGAAATCCTGTTCTCCGAAGGCAATCACAACTGCCCCAGCTGCGAGAAAAGTGGTCGCTGCACTCTGCAGGCTGTCGGTTATGAATTGGACATGATGGTCTCCCGTTTCCCCTACCAGTTCCCCGAACGCGTCCAGGACCACGCCTCGGACAAAATCTGGCTGGAACGGGACCGATGCATCTTCTGCCAGCGCTGCGTCGAGTTCATTCGAGATCGAGCGACCGGCAAGAAGATCTTCAGCATCAGCGGACGCGGCACGAATGCTCGCATCGAGATCGATGCCGAGCTCGCCAATGCTATGCCGCCGGAGCAGGTCAGGGAAGCGGTGGACATTTGTCCGGTCGGCACCATCATCGAAAAACGGGTCGGCTATGACGATCCCATTGGCCAGCGGTTCTACGACGTCGAATCGGTACGGGACCGCGTTCTCGAACGGAACGCCGAATGAGCACGTCAAATACGAAAATCATTGCGTCACATGAACTTCCGGCCACTCGCCTAGACCCGGAGTTGGCTGCCAAGCGCGCCGAGAAGATCAAGGTATCCATGATCAGCCTGTGCGGCTGCTGGGGATGCACGTTGTCCTTCCTCGACGTCGACGAGCGGCTGCTGGCACTGCTCGACAAGATCACGATTCTCCGTTGCTCCCTGACGGACGTGAAGCGGATCCCTGAACGCTGCGCAATCGGATTCATCGAAGGCGGGGTCGCCAATGATGAGAACATCGAGACGCTCCAGCACTTTCGAGAGAACTGCGACATCCTCATCTCGGTCGGCGCGTGCGCGATCTGGGGTGGCATCCCGGCGATGCGCAACATGGTCGATCTGAAGGACTGCCTGTCGGAGGCTTACGTCAACTCCCCGGCCGCGATTCCCGGCGCCACGCCCGTGATCCCGTTCCACAAGGACATCCCGATCCTGACCGACAAGGTGTACCCGTGCCATGAGGTGGTCAAAATGGACTACTTCATTCCCGGTTGCCCACCGTCGCCGGACGCAATCTTCAAGGTATTCGACGATCTGATCAACGGGCGTCCCGTCGATTTGCCCGTGTCGCTCAACCAGTTTGACTGACCCGAAGGGGCCTCACATGACTACCAAACTCGTTATCGATCCCGTCACCCGGATCGAGGGACATGGGAAGGTCACCGTCGAAGTCGATGACGACCACAACGTCGTCGACGCCAAGCTGCACGTCGTTGAGTTCCGCGGATACGAAAAATTCATCCAGGGTCATCCGTTCTGGGAGGCCCCGATACTGATGCAGCGCATCTGCGGCATCTGCTTCGTCAGTCATCACCTCGCAGGTGCGAAGGTGCTCGACGACATCGTCGGGGTCGGCCCGACGTCAGGGCTGTCCCTGACTCCGACTGCCTTGAAGATGCGCCGGCTCGGCCATTACGCGCAGATGCTGCAATCGCATGTGACCGCCTACTTCTACCTTGTGCTTCCGGAGATGCTGTTCGGTATCGACGCCCCACCCGAACAGCGCAATGTCCTGGGTCTGATCGAGGCGGATCCCGAGCTGGTCAAGCGAGTGGTGATGCTGCGCAAGTGGGGTCAGGAGATGCTCGTGGCGGTCTTCGGCAAACGGATGCACGGCATCTCGTCCATACCCGGCGGCGTGAACAAGAGCCTGACCGCCGCCGACGTCGACCGGTTCCTTCGCGGCGCTGAGGGACTGCCGTCGGTCGATCGGGTCATCGAGGACGCCCAGTTGGGTCTGCAACTCTTCTACGATTTCCACGAGAAGCACAGGGCGCAGGTGGACGGTTTCGCCGTTGTGCCCGCGCTCAACATGTGTCTCGTCGACGAAGACGGCAACGTGGACTACTACGACGGCAAGCTGAAGGTCGTCGACGAGGACAAGAACGTCGTCCGGGAGTTCGACTACCACGATTACCTCGACCACTTCTCGGAGGGTGTCGAAAAGTGGAGCTACATGAAGTTTCCGTTCCTCACTGACCTCGGCCGTGACGCGGGCTCAGTGCGGGTCGGCCCGCTCGCGCGGATGAACGTCACCCATACCCTGTCGACCCCGCTCGCTGCGCAGGCGCTGGAGAAGTTCCACGCGTATACCGGCGGACGCGCGAACAATATGACGCTGCACACGAATTGGGCGCGAACGATCGAGATCATCCACGCCGCAGAGGTCGTCAGAGACTTGCTTCTGGATCCCGACATCCAGAAGGACGACTTGGTGGTCACTCCGCCGGCCGATGCCTGGACCGGTGAGGGAGTCGGGGTAGTGGAGGCGCCGCGGGGCAGCCTGCTGCACCATTACCGCGCCGATCGCGAAGGTAGTGTGACGTTCGCCAATCTCATTGTCGCCACGACCCAGAACAACGAGGTGCTCAACCGAACGGTACGCAGCGTCGCAGAAGACTATCTGGGTGGCCAGACAGAGATCACCGAGGGCATGATGAACGCCATCGAAGTCGGTATCCGAGCCTACGATCCTTGCTTGAGTTGTGCCACACATGCTTTGGGGCAGATGCCGTTGCTGGTGTCGATCGTCGACGCCGCTGGTCACGTGATCAATGAGCGCGTGCGCTGAGCCAGCATTTCCCATGTTCGAGTTCTTCAACGACCCGTCTTCACTGATCTACGGCATTGGCAATGTCGCACGACGGGATGACGGACTGGGCTGGGCGTTCATCGACCGGCTCGAGGCACGCCATCCGCTGCCGCGCGCAGTCCTGCATCGTAACTATCAGCTCAACCTCGAAGACGCCGATCTGATCAGCGAATTCGCGCGGGTCCTGTTTGTAGACGCGACGAAGGATCCGGCGGTCTCGTCCTTCTCGCTGACCCGCCCCGAACCGAAGCTGGATTTCAGTTTCACCTCGCATGCAATCTCGGTTGCTTCGATCCTTGCGACTGCCAAGCAGTGCTTCGGGTACCTTCCCGAGGCCTACCTATTGGCGATCCGCGGCTACGAGTGGGAATTGCAGATGGGGCTGACCGAGCCGGCGGAACAGAACCTCGGCGATTCAATGAAGTTCGTGTCACTGACCGTCGATAGATGATCAGCGACCAACGGGAAAAAAACAAAAGGAGAGAAACATGACGGTCCGGGTAGGCATCAACGGTTTCGGTCGAATCGGACGCTGCTTCTACCGCGCACTGGAGGCGCAGAAGGCGGAGGGCAACGGCACCGACATCGAAGTGGTCGCCGTGAACGACCTAACGGACAACACCACGCTGGCACATCTGCTGAAGTTCGACTCGATCCTCGGTCGGCTGCCGCAAGATGTCAGCGTCGAGGGCGACGACACGATCGTCGTCGGCAGCAACAAGTTCAAGGCCCTCGAGATCAAGGACGGGCCGGCCGCGATGCCGTGGGGCGACCTCGGCGTGGACATTGTCCTCGAATCCACTGGCAGGTTCAACGACGGCGCCCAGGCCAAGGGTCACCTCGCGGCCGGCGCCAAGAAGGTCATCTTCTCCGCCCCGGCCAAGGGTGAAGACCTGACGGTCGTGCTCGGGGTCAACGAGGACCAATACGACGGCAGCCAGAACATGATCAGCAACGCCTCCTGCACCACAAACTGCCTCGCGCCGGTCGCCAAAGTGCTCAACGACGAGTTCGGCATCGTCAGGGGCCTGATGACCACCATCCACGCCTACACCCAGGACCAGAACCTGCAGGATGGCCCGCACAGGGACCTGCGCCGCGCCCGCGCCGCCGCGCTGAACATCGTGCCGACCTCGACCGGCGCCGCAAAGGCCCTCGGCGCGGTGCTGCCGGAGCTGAAGGGCAAGCTCGACGGCTACGCGTTGCGGGTGCCCGTACCCACCAGCTCCGTCGTCGACCTGACCGTCGAGGTGTCGAAGTCGGCGAGCGCTGAAGAAATCAACGCCGCGTTCAAGGCCGCCGCCGACGGCAGGCTGAAGGGAATCCTGAAGTACTATGACGCGCCGATCGTCTCCTCTGACATCATCGCCGACCCGCACTCGTCGCTCTTCGACTCCGGCCTGACCAAGACGATCGGCAGCCAGGCCAAGGTGGTGTCGTGGTACGACAACGAGTTTGGCTACTCGACCCGGCTCGTTGACCTCATCGCGCTGGTCGGAAAGTCGCTGTAGCGATGACCGCCCTGCCGAATCTCGACGACCTTCTTGCGCAGGGGGTTTCGGGTCGGGGAGTGTTCGTGCGCGCGGACTTCAACGTTCCGCTTGACGACGACCGCCGCATCACCGACCCGGGCCGCATCAAGGCATCGGTGCCCACACTGAGCGCGTTGGCCGAGGCCGGCGCCAAGGTAGTGGTCACCGCCCATCTCGGCCGCCCCAAGGGCGAACCCGACCCGAAGTTCTCGCTGAGACCTGTTGCGGCGGCACTGGGAGAACAGCTTGGTCGGAATGTCCAATTGGCCGGCGACGTCGTCGGGCCCGACGCGCTAGCTCGAGCGGAGGGTCTCACCGACGGCGACGTTCTGCTGCTGGAGAACATCAGGTTCGACCCGCGGGAGACCAGCAAAGACGATGGTGAGCGGATGGCGCTGGCCAGGCAGCTGGCCGGATTGGTCGGTGATCACGGCGCTTTCGTGTCCGACGGCTTCGGCGTGGTACACCGCAAGCAGGCGTCGGTGTACGACATCGCCAAAGTGCTGCCGCACTTTGCCGGCAGGCTCGTCGCAAAGGAAGTTGCGGTGCTGCAGCGGTTGACCGCCTCGACCGAGCGGCCGTACGCGGTCGTGCTGGGTGGATCGAAAGTCTCCGACAAACTAACGGTGATCGAACAACTCGCCAAAATAGCCGACAGCCTGGTGATCGGCGGCGGAATGTGTTTCACTTTCCTTGCGGCACAAGGGCTTTCGATCGGCAAATCGCTAGTGCAGCCCGAGATGATCGACACCTGCAAGGAACTGCTGGAAAGGCACGGCGACGTGATCCATCTGCCGGTGGACATCGTCGCCGCCGACGAGTTCACCGCCGACTCGCCTTCGGAAACGGTCGCGGCAGACCAAATCGCCGACGACAAAGTGGGTTTGGACATCGGTCCCGAATCCGTGAAGCGGTTCAGTGCGCTTCTGTCGAACGCGAAGACGATCTTCTGGAACGGGCCGATGGGCGTATTCGAGTTCCCGGCCTTCGCGGCCGGTACGAAAGGTGTCGCGGAGGCGATCATCGGCGCCACGGGCAAGGGCGCGCTCAGCGTCGTCGGCGGCGGTGATTCGGCCGCCGCGGTGCGGGTACTGGGCCTGCCCGAGGATGGTTTTTCGCACATTTCCACTGGTGGTGGCGCTTCGCTGGAATACGTCGAGGGCAAGGCACTGCCTGGCTTGGAAGCACTGAGCAGTTCTGATCCTTAGACGCCTTCCTCAACAAAGCTGGGCTGCACGGCCTCAGACCACGTTCAGGCCGCGCGAGCGGAACTGCTCCTCGACCCGCTCGACGAGCTCGGGCTCGGGGGAACGCACCTCGCGGAGCTGGTACGGCACGCCCAGCTCCTCCCACTTGGCCACGCCGAACTGGTGGAACGGCAGCACCTCGACGCGGTCCACCCCCTGCAGGGTGGACACGAAGTCGGCGATGCCGTCGACGTTCTCCACCGCGTCGGTCAGGCCCGGCACCAGGACGAACCGGATCCACATGTGGCTGCCGCGGTCGGACAGCCGACGGGCGAACCGCAGCGTGGGCCCGACGTCCACCGAGGTGACCAGCCGGAACGTCGCCGGGTCCCACGACTTGATGTCGAGCAGTACCAGGTCGACGTCGTCGAGGTACTGCTCCGACGCCCGGTCGCCGAGGTACCCGGAGGTGTCCAGGCAGGTGTGCAGGCCGAGGTCGTGCCTGGCCCGCCGGAAGATCTCGCCGGTGAACTTGATCTGAAGCATCGGCTCGCCGCCGGTAATCGTCAGCCCGCCGTGAGCGACCTTGAGGACCCGGGCGTACCTGGCGATCTCTTCGATCATCCGGTCGGCTGTCACCCTCCGGCCGTCGCGCATCATCCAGGTGTCCGGGTTGTGGCAGTACTGGCAGCGAAGCGGGCAGCCGTTGACGAACATGGTGAACCGCATGCCCGGCCCGTTCACCGCTCCGGTGAGCTCGTAGGAGTGGTAGAACCCGACGTTCGGGTCGTCCTCCTCCTCCTCGAGCCGGCCTGCGTCCACCAGCTCGGAGCGGTCCACCGACAGGTCGCTCACGGACACGATCGGCAGCCGGCGCAGGCCCGGCCTGGCCGCTGCGGCGACCTTCAGCGCTTCGTTGAGGTCAGGGAGCTCGGGCGGGCGTCCGGTGTGCGACGTCATGGCGTCACGCGTTTCAGGCGATGCCCTAGAGGGCGCCGTGGAAGGTGCGGTTGATCACGTCGAGTTGCTGCTCGCGGGTCAGACGCACGAAATTCACCGCGTACCCCGACACCCGTACGGTGAGCTGTGGGTAGTTCTCCGGGTGCTCCACCGCGTCCAGCAGCGTGTCGCGGTTGAGCACGTTGACGTTGACGTGAAAGCCGCGTTCGCCGAAGTACGCGTCGAGCACGCCTACCAAGTTGCCGACCCGCTCGTCCATGGTCTTGCCCAGCGCTTGGGGCACCACGCTCCCGGTGAGTGAGATGCCGTCCTTGGCCTGCTGGTACGGCAGCTTGGCGACCGACATGGCCGCGGCGAGGAAGCCGTGGGTGTCCCGGCCGTTCATCGGGTTGGCGCCGGGCGAGAACGGCTCGCCTGTGCGGCGGCCGTCCGGCGTGTTGCCGGTGTGCTTGCCGTACACGACGTTCGAGGTGATGGTCAGCACCGAAGTGGTGTGCTCGGCGTCCCGGTAGGTCTTGTACCTGCGGACCTTGTCCATGAACTTCCCGACGAGCATGACGGCGAGCTCGTCGGCCCGGTCATCGTTGTTGCCGTATGCCGGGTAGTCGCCCTCGACTTCGTAGTCCACGGCGAGGCCGGTCCCGTCCCGGATGACCTTGACCCGGGCGTACCGCATCGCCGACAGGCTGTCGGCGGCAATGGCGAGGCCCGCGATGCCCATCGCCATGGTCCGCTTGACGGGGTAGTCGTGCAGCGCCATCTCGATGCGCTCGTACGCGTACTTGTCGTGCATGTAGTGGATGACGTTCAGGGCGTTGACGTATGTCCCTGCGAGCCAGTCCATCATCCGGTCGAACGCCTCGAGGACCTCGTGGTAGTCGAGGTACTCCGATGTGATTGCCGGGTACGTCGGCCCGACCTGTTCGCCGCTGATTTCGTCCCGCCCGCCGTTGATCGCGTACAGCAGGGTCTTGGCGAGGTTGACCCGGGCCCCGAAGAACTGCATCTGCTTGCCCACCGGGGCGGCCGACACGCAGCAGGCGATCGCCACGTCGTCGCCGAACTCCGGGCGGATCAGCTCGTCGCTCTCGTACTGGATCGACGAGGTGTCGATCGACACCTTCGCGCAGAAGTCCTTGAAGCCCTGAGGCAGCCGGTCGGACCAGAACACCGTCAGGTTCGGCTCCGGGGCCGGGCCGAGGTTGTACAGCGTCTGCAGGAAGCGGAACGAGCTCTTTGTTACCAGTGGCCGGCCGTCGTTGCCGATGCCGCCGATCGACTCGGTCACCCACGTCGGGTCACCGGAGAACAGCTCGTCGTACTCCGGGGTGCGCAGGAAACGCACGATCCGCAGCTTGATGACGAAGTCGTCGATCAGCTCCTGGGCCTCGACCTCGGTCAGCCGGCCCTCGGCCAGGTCGCGCTCGATGTAGATGTCGAGGAACGTCGAGGTGCGTCCCAGCGACATCGCCGCGCCGTTCTGCTCCTTGATCGCGGCCAGGTACGCGAAGTACGTCCATTGGATCGCCTCGCGCGCGGTCCCGGCCGGGCCGGACATGTCGTAGCCGTACTTGGCGGCCATCTCCTTGAGCTCGCCCAGCGCCCGGATCTGCTCGGCGAGCTCCTCGCGGTCGCGGATCACGTCGTCGCCGGAGAAGACCTTGTCGAGGGACAAGTGATCCCCGCGCTTCTGCTCGATCAGCCGGTCCACGCCGTACAGAGCCGCGCGGCGGTAGTCGCCGACGATGCGACCGCGGCCGTACGCGTCCGGCAGGCCGGTGACGAGGTGGGACTTGCGGGCGGACAGGATGTCGGAGGTGTAGGCGTCGAAGACGCCGTCGTTGTGCGACTTACGGTACTTCGTGAAGATCTCGTGCATCTCGCGCGGCACCGGGTAGCCGTACACCGTCAGCGCGGTCTCGACCATACGCAGGCCGCCGTTGGGCATGATTGCCCGCTTCAGCGGCGCGTCGGTCTGCAGACCCACGATGAGCTCGCGGTCCTTGTCGATGTACCCGGGGTCGTGGGCCGTGATGGACGAGGGAATCAGGGAGACATCCAGGACGCCCTTCTCGCGCTCCTTGGGGAACAGCTCGCCCAGCCTGTGCCAGACCTGCGTCGTGCGCTTGGTGGGGCCGGCGAGGAAGGACGCGTCCCCCTGGTAGGGCGTGTAGTTCTCCTTGATGAAGTCCCGGACCGAGACGCTGTCTCGCCAGATCAGCCCCTTGAACCCGCGCCAAGCGTCGAGGCCGCCCGGCGTGCCGCCAGGGGCGGTGGCCTGCTTGATGTCCGTCGCTGTCATCGCAAACCCGTGTCGTCTGTCGGAGCAGGGCCGCCGCTGGCGGGGCTTCCCGGAGCGGCGGTGTTCGGCCGGCCGGCCGAGACAAGTGTCCCACGTCGGTCAACGGCCGGGCAGAGAGTTACGCAAGTCGCGGCGGATCTAATCAGCCGGTTCGCACGGGTGCTGTTTGTGGACGCGACGAAGGATCCATTGGTCTCGTCTTTCGCGCTGACCCGCCCCGAACCCAAGCTGGATTTCAGCTTCACCTCGCATGCGATATCGGTGCCTTCGATCCTGGCGACCGCCCAACAATAGTGGAGGGAGGTGTTAAAGTCGCGAGAGCGCTTGCTGCGCCGCAACTTTCGCCCTGACTCCGCGGTCGGGCGTATTGAAGCTCCGCCTAGCGGAAGCCAGGAAGAGGTGGTCGACCGAGTCGGGCGCTGCCTCCTACCAAAGTGAGGCGTCGCTCTGGCGTACGGCGAGTCGGACGGTCTAAAACTTCTTGCAGCTCTTCGAGAGCCTCTGCAACATCCTCTGGGTCCATCCCTACCTCCTGAAGGCCGGCGGACGTGAACAGCATCGGTGCGGTGATAACGGTTCGTTGCAGCCGCTGGGAGACCAGGCTGTAAAGGAAGACGAGCACCACGAAGACAGCCGTCAGGACCATGACTTGAATTCTCGCTTCGGCGAAATTTCTTGAGCATCAATCTTCAGATAGATTTACGGCGGTCGGTACTTCTTCACCGCGGGCGCGGCGCTGATCCGGCTCATCGCTGCCGTCCGGCAGTAGCTCCTGCTCGGGCGAACAGCAGCAACCTTTATTGTCTCTCTAGCCCGGCCACCCGCTGCTCAAGCTCTATGATCGCTACGGCCAAGCGAGCCACTAACCCTGTTGATCTTGAGACATCCTCACCTGGGACCTGTTCTCCGATCCACTGAACGAGGGCTCTGCTGATCGGCATGTTGTCGGGAATTCCGCGAGCCGGATCCTACGTAAGATTTCGTCGGGTGTGTCCATAGTCATGGCGCTCCTCGTTTCACTCTCGCATCGACGCCCCTAATACTTGACCGGCATGGCTGCCACGTCCCAGATTTCGTCGCAATGGCCCGTGGCGTGGTCGGACGAAATCTTGTCGCGGCACGACCGCTGCACGACCGCTGCACTGACTGCCTTGATGTCCTCGACGCTGACCGACGTCGACAGATCGACGGTGAGGTCGGTGGCTGCCGGTGGACATCGCCGCCGCCGACGAGTTCGCCTCCGACTCACCATCGGAAACGGTCGCGGCAGACCAAATCGCCGACGACAAAGTGGGTTTGGACATCGGACCCGAATCGGTGAACCGGTTCAGTGCGCTTCTGTCGAACGCGAAAACCGTCTTCTGGAACGGGCCGATGGGTGTGGTCGGTGGCGCGATTCGGCCGCCGCGGTCCGTGTGCTCAGTCTGCCCGAGAACGGTTTCTCGCACATTTCCACCGGCGGTGGCGCTTCGCTCGAATACCTTGAGGGCACGACACTGCCCGGCTTGGAAGTATTGAGCAGTTCCAATCCTTAAAGGGGATGGAAGTGACCGAGCCGCTGATCGCTGGCAACCGGAAGAAGATGAATCTCAACCACTTCGAGACGACCGGGTTGGTGTAGACGATCGCGTTCTAATTGCCCGAGAAGCACCACGACACGGTCGACGTCGGTGAGCCGGACATCCAGGCGACCGGCTGCATCGGCCCGCCAACCCGGTCGACTCCGACCACGTACCCGAACCCGCCGGTGCTGGCGGCCTCCACCCCGGACAGCGCGTCCTCAAACACGGCGGCGTCGCGCGGATCGGCAAAGCAAGTGGTCAAACAAGCCGACCTGGTGTTGGCGATGTATCTGCGCGGCGACGCGTTCACTCCGGAACAAAAGGTGCGCAACTTCGACTACTACGAGCCGATCACGGTTCGGGATTCGTCACTGTCGGCGTGCGGTCAGGCGGTGATCGCCGCGGAGGTCGGATACCTCGACCTCGCCTACGACTACCTCGTCGAGACGGCGTTCACCGACCTGCACGACCTCCATGACAATGTGTCCAGCGGACTTCATATCGCGGCGTTGGCCGGCGCGTGGATGGACTGTGTCGCGGGATTCGGTGGGATGCGCGACTACGGCGGAAACCTCACTTTCGCGCCACGACTTCCGAGCAGACTCAAGTCTCTGTCATTCCGAATGGTGATGCGCGACAGCAAGATCTTCGTCTCCATCGATGGTGACACCGCGACCTATCGCCTGCTCGCCGGTGAACCCATCGACCTCGCCCACCACGGCCAAAGCTTCCTGCTCGACAAGGACGAACCGGTCACCTTTGCGATACCGAAGATCGAAGACCGCACACCACCGGCCCCACCCAAGGGGTGCGAACCCTACCGGCGTGGAACCAACCCCGACACGATCAACGAGCCGTAACGGCCAACGGTGGCCGCCGGGCTGCCCAGGTCTAGGTTCCGCGCCGTGATCGCACCAGAGCCGTACCGGCGTGACTCGTGGAATGCTCGACGCCCGCCGTGATCCGAACCCATCGCTATGTGCGTGACCGCTTCCGATGGCGTCGAATCAAATTGTTGGTCGAACTGTCATGGTCGAGCGTGGGCTCTGTCACGCTCTCGAGTTCCGGGATAATGCGCTGCGCCAGGACCTTGCCGAGCTCCACGCCCCATTGGTCGAAGCAATCGATGCCCTATATGACGCCTTGAACGAAAACGCCGTGCTCGTAAAGAGCAACGAGCTTGCCGAGTGTCGTCGGTGAGAGTTGCTCGGCGAGAATCGTGTTCGAGGGACGATTGCCCTCGAACACGCGATGTGGCACCAGCCAGTCCGGCGTGCCCTCCGCCCGGACCTCTTGTGCGGTCTTGTCGAAGGCCAGCGCTCCCGAAACAGCTTGATGTCCTCCAGGCTGACCGAAAGGTGGCCGAGCGTTTCGTATTTCGGATTCACCGCCTTCACCCCGGTCAAGTGCAGCAGAGAGTAGAGCAGCATCGACGCATGGCCGACGGACAGCACGAAGCGGTCGCGGTTGGGCCAAATCGGCTGGTCGGGGTCGAAGCGCAGAAAGCGCTGCCAGAGGCAATAGGCCACCGGCGCAAGCGCCATCGGCGTACCGGGGCGCCGACCATGACGTTCTCCAGCGCGGTCATCTCGGCATCAACATGGGCGATTTGAGGCCACGCGGGCCGCCGGTGATGCCGAATTCGCCTGTTGCACTGCGTCCATCGACAGAGTCCGGATCGTGTTCACGCACAAGTCGTTCATGACCTTGTCAGTTTCGCGCGAATCTAGCGGCCCTCTCTTCGACAGCTCTTGGTTTGGCAAGATCATCGCGCGCTCCTTGTAAGTAACTCGATCGTCAACTGTTCATTGGTCGCAACGATTCAGGTGGCGACCCGGCTCTCCCCTCGTGCCGATCGTCGAGCTCAGGCCGGTTGCCACTCCATGGGTTGGTCGTGCGGCGCGCCCGTGTCAGCCCGGCCACAACCAGTCGGTGATCTCAGGGCGGTCCCTGCCATGCTCGTGCGCATACGCCATGTTGTCGATGATCTCGTTCCGCATCTGTTCCTTCAGGTGCGTGGCCCGAGTGCGAAGCTTCGGCACTCGATCGATCACGTCGATGACCAGATTGAAGCGCGACGTCTCATTCAGCAGGGCGAGCTCCAGCGGAGTGTTGATGTTGCCTTTCTCCTTGTAGCCGCGCACCCGCAGGTTGTCGTGGCCCTTGAATCGGTACGCGAGCTTGTGGATCAGCCAGGGATAGCCGTGGAAGTTGAAGATGATCGGTTTATCCGTGGTGAAGAGGCCGTCGAACTCGCTGTCGGTCGAGCCGTGCGGGTGCTCGGAGGCCGGCTGCAACTTGAAGAGGTCGACGACGTTGACGAACCGCAGCCGGAGGTCGGGTGCTCGCTCCCGCAGGATCGCGGCGGCCGCCAGGGCCTCCTGAGTAGCGACGTCCCCGCAGGAAGCCAGCACGACATCGGGCTCCTCGCCTTCGTCGGTGCTCGCCCGCGCCCAGATGCCGAGACCCTTGGTGCAGTGCACGATCGCCTCGTCGATCGTCGTGAACTGCAGATGCTTCTGCTTGTCGGCGACAATGACGTTGATGTAATCGGTCGCACGCAGGCAGTGGTCGGCCACAGACAGCAGCGTGTTGGCGTCCGGCGGCAGATAGACGCGCGTCACCGAAGCGCTCTTGTTGGTCACCAGATCGATGAACCCGGGATCCTGGTGGGAGAAGCCGTTGTGGTCCTGGCGCCAAACCGTCGACGACAACAGAATGTTCTCGGATGCCACCGATGCCCGCCACGGCACGTGGTTCTTGCAGATGTCCAGCCACTTTGCGTGCTGGTTGACCATCGAGTCGATGACATGGGCGAATGCTTCGTAGGTGTGGAAGAAACCGTGCCGGCCCGTGAGCAGGTAACCCTCGAGCCAACCGAGCAGCGTGTGCTCTGAGAGCATTTCCATCACGCGACCGTCTTGCGCCAGCTCGCCGCCGTCCGCGTCCTCCGGCAACATGTCCGCCATCCACGTCTTCTTGCTCACCTCATAAATTGATTGCAGGCGGTTGGACGCCGTCTCGTCGGGACCGAAGACGCGGAAACTGGTCATGTTGTTCCTCATCACGTCGCGCAGGAACTCGCCGAGCGGCTTCGTGTTCTCGTGCAGAACCCTGCCCGCCTGAGGCACGTCGACCGCGTAGTCGCGGAAGTCCGGCAGCTTGAGATCCTTGCGCAGCAGCCCACCGTTGGCGTGCGGATTGGCGCTCATGCGCCGCCTGCCCGTTGGGGCCAACGCCTTGAGCTCCGGCAGGAGCGCACCCTGCGAATCGAAGAGTTCCTCGGGCTTGTAACTTTGCAGCCATCGCTCGAGCAGCTTTAAGTGGGCCGGATTCGCGGCGACGTCCGAGAACGGCACCTGGTGCGATCGCCAGAACCCTTCTGCTTTTTTCCCGTCGATGTCCTTCGGGCCGGTCCAGCCTTTTGGCGAGCGCAGCACGATCATCGGCCACCGCGGCCGAAACGCCTCGTTGGACTTGCGCGCTTTCGCCTGGTAGGACCGGATCTTCTCGATCGCGTCTTCCAGCGTCGCCGCCATATTCTGGTGCATCAGCTCGGGATCGTCGCCTTCGACGAAGAGAGGTTCATACCCGTAGCCCACGAACAAGGCTTCCAGTTCCTCGTGAGAGATGCGAGCCAGGATCGTCGGGTTCGCGATCTTGTAGCCGTTCAGATTCAAGATCGGCAGCACGGCACCGTCGCGCACCGGATTTATGAATTTGTTCGAATGCCATGCCGTGGCCAGCGGACCCGTCTCGGCCTCTCCGTCGCCCACGACGCACGCGACGATGAGATCCGGATTGTCGAGGGCCATGCCGAACGCGTGGGACAGGCTGTAGCCGAGCTCGCCGCCCTCGTGGATGGATCCCGGGGTTTCTGGAGTGACATGTGAGCCGATGTGCCCGGGGAACGAGAACTGCTTGAAGAAGAGCCTCATACCCTCTTCGTCTTCGCTCTTGTCCGGATAGATCTCGGAGTACGTGCCCTCGAGATAGGCGGGACCCAGCACGCCGGGCGCACCGTGACCCGGGCCCGCAACGAAGATCACGTCGAGGTCGTCTCTGACGATCAACCGGTTCAGGTGTAGCCAGATGAAGGACAATGCGGGGCTTGCACCCCAGTGGCCAAGCAGCCGGTGCTTGGTGTGCTCAACCTTGAGCGGCTCTTTCAGGAGCGGGTTGTCCCGCAGATAGATCATGCCCACGGAAAGGTAGTTGCAGGCGCGCCAGTACGCCTGCATCAACGCCAGCTCCTTTTCCTCCAATGGACCTTCCTTCACCTTCACCTTTGCCACGCTTTTTGCCATGTCGACCCTCCTTGCTTCGTTTCACCTGTCGTGGACCGTTAACTCGAGGCGTGCGTGCTACGGGGGTGGTGCATTCCATCGCTTGACCGCGGGAATGCCCCGATAAAAGCTCAGAATGTTGAGCGTCGCTGTATCCAGCAGAAAATTGCATCCGGCCTGCGCCTGCAATCCGATCCAACGCGCTGCAAACACCCTGAAGAAATGTCCGTGGGCGAAGAGCGCTACATCGTCGGAGATGCTCCGCACCCGCTCGATCACGCCATCTACGCGAGCGGCGACCTGCGCGGGCCTTTCACCGCCCGGACAGCCGTCGCGAAAAATCATCCAGTTCGGTGTGCGGACGTGGATCTGGGCCGGGGTCTCTCGCGCACGCTGCATCGGGCTCGTCAACACCAACCCGAAACTCTCCTTGCCAAGCAAGGGCGCCAGATTCTCGGCCAGTCGTCGGCCGTTATCGGTGAGCGGAATGTCGGTTCGCCCCGTGTGCCGGCCGCTCCGACTCCACTCGGTCTCCCCGTGCCGGATGAGGAAAACCTGTTGCATGATCTCGTGCATTCAGGTCACCTTCGGTGCAATGTCGGTTTGCATGAGTACAACAACTGAACGGGGCTGCACGGCGTAGCCCGCCCCCGGCACAGCGGGTGCCGTCTCCCACGGGGTGATGTCTTCGGGCGATGCGAGCGCAGTGTCGACCCAGCGTCGCCAGCGCTTCGATTCGAAACTGGGAGTCAAGGTCGACGGAAGCTCGAAAGTCAACGGCTCCCAATACGCATTGAACATCCCGTGTAGCAGCAAGTCCGCCCGCAGGCTTTTCAGCGTGATCGCGAGCGAATGGGAGTCCTCGCTCCAGTCCGGGCGATGAAGTTCCACGCCATGCCATTCGACCCTGGCGCGCTCGAGCATCTCGTTGAGCGTCAGCGCACGCCCCTCGGCGACTTGACGTGTGCGATACGCGATCAGACTCGCGGCGAATCGACGAATCTCGGAGTCCCGCTCGACGAGCTTCCAGTCGAACCAGCTGATCTCGTTGTCCTGGCAGTAGGCATTGTTGTTGCCGCGCTGTGTTCGGCGCACCTCGTCGCCCATGACGAGCATCGGCATACCGGCCCCAAACAAATTAAATGCCAGGAAGTTCTTGATCTGTCGGGTGCGTAACGCCTCGATTTCAGGATCGTCGGTTGGTCCTTCGATCCCGCAGTTCCAGCTTAGGTTGTCGTTCGCACCGTCGCGGTTGTTTTCGCCATTGGCCTCATTGTGCTTCTCGTTGTAGGAAACGAGGTCATTGAGCGTGAACCCGTCGTGCGACGTCACGAAGTTGACGCTCTGTTCGGCCCCACGCTGCTCATGGCCATAAATGTCCGGGCTGCCCAGTAGGCGTGCGGCCAACCCCCGCACGGCCTTGACGAACCGTCGCGTCGCCGACGAAACTTCCGACCTCGTACAGCCCCGCTGCATCCCAGGCTTCGGCGATCAGCTTTGTGCTCGCCAGCGTGGGATCGCATTCGACGTCCCACAACACCGGGGGATTCACGAGGGGACGGCCGGACTCGTCGCGAGCCAGAATCGAGGCGAGGTCGAAACGGAAACCGTCGACATGCATCTCTGCGACCCAGTAGCGCAGGCTGTCCAGAATCAGCCGCCGCACGATGGGCTGGTTGCCATTGAGCGTGTTGCCGCACCCGGTGTAATCGGCATAGCGCGATCTGTCCCGCTCCAGGATGTAGTAGAAGTCGTTGGCCAGAGCGCGATAACTCAATGTCGGTCCGTCGTGCTCGCCTTCGCTTGTGTGATTGAAAACGACGTCAAGGATGACTTCGATGCCCGCACGGTGCAGCGCCTTAACCATGTCGCGAAATTCATCGACCACAGCCAGTGCCCCGCGGGTCGACGCGTACGCATGATGCGGCGCGAAGAACGAGACCGGTTGGTATCCCCAGTAATTCACCCGGTCCCCCGGGGCGTCTTGTGGGTCGAATTGAAACACCGGCAGCAACTCGACCGCGGTCACGCCCAACCGCTGCAGGTACGGTATCTTCTCGACCAAACCCGCGTATGTTCCGCGCTTGTCGGGAGCAATGCCTGAACTCGGATGTCGGGTAAAGCCGCGTACGTGCAACTCGTAGATGACCGTTTCTGCGGCGGGCCGTTCCAGCGGCGCATCGCCTTCCCAGTCGTAGGAGCTCGGATCGGCCACTACGCTTTTCATGGCCGTCGCGGCGTTGTCGCCCGGAACGCTCGCAGCATGGCGATCGTAGGCCGCGGGCACGGCGACGGCCGTGCCGTACGGATCGAGGAGCACCTTGTCGCTGTCGAACCGTAAACCCTGGTCGGGCGCGAACGGCCCGTGCGCCCGGTATGCGTAGACCTGGCCGGGTTCGAGATCTGGCACGCACGCATGCCAGTAGTGATACGTGCGGTGCCGGTGGGGATCGAGTGCGATCACCGTCGCCGGCTCGGCCGACTCCTCGTCGTGGAACAGCAGAAGGTCGATCTGCGTGGCGTTCTTCGAGAACACGCTGAAGTTGACGCCGCCCTCCCACACCGAGGCGCCAAGCGGGGCGCTCTTGCCTCGATCCACCTGGAAAGCCGCCCGCGCTTGCGCGTTCCGGGTAGCGCCGAGATCTCTGGGATTCTGGGCGGTTTCCACGGATGGCCTCGCTCCATGTCGTCTGTGCAGCGGGTTATATCTTGATCGTCACGGGCGGCACGTTCCAGATTTCGTCGCAGTACTCGGCGATGGCGCGGTCCGACGAAAATTTGCCGCCGCGTGCGGTGTTCAGGATCGACTTCCGTGTCCAGGCTTCCGTGTCCTGCCACGCGGCGCTCACCCGCTCCTGGCAGTCCACGTAGGCCGCGTAGTCGGCCAGAACCAGAAACGGGTCGTGGTGGCTCAGCGAGTCGACCAGCGGCCTGAACACGTCGGTGTCACCGCGGGAGAATCGCCCGTCGGCAATCAGTCCGAGCACCGCGCTCAACTCGTCGTTGCGCTCGATGTAGTCACCCGGCCGGTAACCCTCGGACTTGATCCGATCGACCTCCGGCACCGTCAACCCGAACAAGAAGAAGTTCTCCGCACCGACCTCTTCCCGAATCTCGACGTTGGCACCATCGAGCGTGCCGATCGTCAGCGCGCCGTTGAGCATGAATTTCATGTTGCCGGTGCCCGAGGCCTCCTTGCCGGCGGTCGAGATCTGTTCGGACAGATCAGCTGCGGGGTAGACCCGATGTGCGATCTGCACATTGAAGTTGGGCACGAACGTCACTTTCAGGTACCGGTTGACGTCCGGGTCGTTGTTCACCGTTTCGGCGACGGCGTTGATCAGCTTGATGATGCGCTTGGCCATGAAATACCCGGGTGCGGCTTTCCCGCCGAAGATGAACGCCCGCGGCGGAATCTCGAGGCGGGGATTCTGCTTGAGCCGGTGATACAGCGTGATGATGTGGAGCACGTTCAGATCCTGACGCTTGTACTCGTGAATCCGCTTGACCTGGACGTCAAACAACCAGTCCGGCGACAGCTCGATTCCGGTGCTCGAGTGCACGTAGTCGGCAAGGCGCGCCTTGCTGGCGCGCTTGACCGCCCGCCACTGGCGGTGAAACGCGGCATCGTCGGCATAGGACTCGAGCCCACGAAGTCTCATCAAGTCCCCCAGCCAGCCTTCCCCGATAGTGGCGTCGAGCAACTCGCTGAGCCCCGGGTTAGCCAGTGCCACAAAACGCCGCGGCGTGACGCCGTTGGTCTTGTTGGTGAACCGCTGCGGCCACAAATCGTAGAAGTCCTTGAGCACACTGGATTTGAGCAGCTGGGAATGCAGCGCGGCGACACCGTTGACGGCGTGGCTGCCGATGGTGGCCAGATGCGCCATCCGCACGCTCTTGCCACCCTCCTCGCCGATCACCGACATGCGCCTCACCCGCGCCTCGTCCCCCGGGAACCGGGCCCGCACCTCATCCAGGAACCGGCGATTGATCTCGTAGATGATCTCGAGGTGCCGCGGCAGAAACTCGCCGAGCATCTGCAACGGCCACGTCTCCAGCGCCTCCGGCAGCAGTGTGTGATTGGTGTAGCCGGATGTTGCCACGGTGATCGCCCACGCTTCATCCCAGCCGAGATGGTGCTCGTCGACCAGAAGCCGCATCAACTCGGCGACTGAGATCGATGGATGAGTGTCGTTGAGCTGCAACGCGAATTGGTCCGGCAGTGCCTCAACGGACCGGCCGGCGATGTTCTTGTGCAGGTAGAGCACGTCCTGCAGGGAACAGGAGACGAAGAAGTATTGCTGTAGCAGGCGCAGCTGTTTGCCAACCTCGGGCTCGTCGTTCGGATAGAGCACCTTGGTCACCGTCTCCGAGACGACTTTGTCCTCGACCGCCCGGTAGTAGTCGCCGACATTGAAGGCCTCGAAGGCAAACGACTCGACGGCCTGGGCGCTCCACAACCTCAGCGTGTTGCACGTGTTCACGCCATATCCCTGAACGGGTGTGTCGTAGGCGATCCCCTTGATCACCCTGTCCGGCACCCAGCGCACCCGCTCGCGGCCCGCATCGTCGACGTAGGGGTCGGTGTGCCCGCCCCAGTTGACCCGATAGGTCACATCCGGCTTGACGATCTCCCAGGGGTTCCCGCGAACCAACCAGTTGTCGGTCTTCTCGACCTGCCACCCGTCGTGGATCTCCTGGTCGAAAATTCCGTACTCGTAGCGGATGCCGTAACCGATCGCCGGACGTTGCAGAGTGGCCAGCGAGTCGAGATAGCAGGCCGCGAGCCTTCCCAAGCCGCCGTTCCCGAGCCCCGGCTCCTCTTCACACGCCAGAACCGTGTCAAGGTCCTGGCCCAAGCCGGCGAGTGCAGTCCGCGCCTCCCGCTCGATATGAAGATTGAGCAAATTGTTCCCCAAATGGGGGCCCATCAAGTACTCGGCCGACAGGTAGCAGGCCACTTTCGAAGTTTGATCCCAATAGGTCTGCGTCGTGTTCGTCCACCGTTGCTGCATGCGGTCGCGCACGGCAAGCGCGAGCGCTCGATAGTAGTGTTCGGGAGTTGCAACCGCTGCCAGGCGACCAATGGAATAACGCAGATGGTCCGTGACGGCCTGTCGCAAATCGTCGGCCTGCAATCCGGTGCGAACCTTCTCCACAGCATCGGCCGTGGCACGGGTCGTCTTCTTTGCCGACTTGGACTTTTCTTTCGGTGTATGTGCCACTTCGATCTCCACGTCGTCCCTACTCTGGGCTGCCCAAGTTCTCACATCAGGTGTGAGCGAGGTTCATGCGCCGAAGAACAGCGATCTGCACTAATGCGTACACATAATTGGCGTCAACGAAGTGAACGCACGGTTAAGTGGAAGCTTCCGTCTTCCCGGCACGCCCTGTCAGGGCGCATCGAATGAGCCTTGCTGGGACTGGCTTTGCGTACTGGCGCAGGACGAAATGCCCGTATCGCCTAGAGATCCTTCGGTCATCCGACCAACGATAGAGTTAGTGACCAACGAAGAGTTAACGATCGCAAAACGCGGGCCCGCTGCCGAGGCTTGCGGATCCTGGAGACCGAGCAGCGCGAGGTGACGGCCATGCCTTCTACGATCGAGAACAGGTTCCACGTCGCCGAGAATTGGCCTGGCCGGGCCCAGCTACCACTTACTTCGAGAGAGCCAAACTCCCCACCTCGGCGAGTCGCGAACTGGCATGCCGCTCGACAAGCAGGGGAACAAATTCCCGTATCGGGCTCTGCGCGAATCGCGCGACCTCACTTTGAACAATGGTCGACACTTCTGCTTGCGGGACTTGCGAGTACTTACTGATCAGGCGCCGCTCGACGTGGGCGATCAACACGGCCTCGTTGGTCTCAGACATGAAGACAGCGTGCGCCCGCAGACGACAACGGTCAACCGTTACTTGAGGTCCAGCTCACCGTCCTAGCGGCGCACGCCAGAAGCTGCGAAGGGTTATGCGCCTGCGCCGCTCCCAAGAATCGAGTCTCCGGATATCCCGGGCGCGCAAAAGTGGCTGGTTATGCGCGAGAGAGTGTTGGACCGAACGCTGGACATTCGTTTCACGCTCGAGTTGACGGTTGTCTGACGCGGCCGCAAGCCACACCGTGGAACGCGCTGATACGCATCTCACCTGCAGAAACATCCTGGTGGCCAGGGCCGGGATCGAACCGGCGACCTTCCGCTTTTCAGGCGGACGCTCATACCAACTGAGCTACCTGGCCCGACGGCACGCCGCCGTGGCGACCCTGACGGGACTCGAACCCGCGACCTCCGCCGTGACAGGGCGGCGCGCTAACCAACTGCGCCACAGGGCCTCGCTGCAATTCTGCTCCGCGTTTCCGCGAAGCGGGTACCCCCTACGGGATTCGAACCCGCGCTACCGCCTTGAAAGGGCGGCGTCCTAGGCCGCTAGACGAAGGGGGCCAGAGCCGAATCTCTCCGGGGCACTCGCAACGCCGTGACGCTGTGAGCTTCGATAGCTTAGGGCACCGCGACCCCAATGCTCAAACGAGATGCCTGCCCGGACGCAGTATCCTGTTGCATCGCGCCCCTATAGCTCAGTTGGTAGAGCTACGGACTTTTAATCCGCAGGTCCCAGGTTCGAGCCCTGGTGGGGGCACAGCTCAGATGTACTACCTCGCCTGATGCGTGACATTTCGTCTTCGGCTGATGCGTGACAGTGTTTCGGCTGGATGCGTGACAGTTGTTTCGGCTGATCGGTGACACTCCCCGCATGAGGGAGTTGAGCGTGCAGAGCAGCGGTATCAGGCTGTGATGGCGGTGATCGGTGACGGTTTGACGGTGTCGCAGGCCGCAGAGAAGACGGGGGTGGCGCGTCAGACACTGCACCGGTGGCTGGCCCGCTATGAAGCCCAGGGTCTGGACGGGTTGGCGGATCGGTCGCATCGGCCGGTGCGCTGTCCGCGTCAGATGACCGCGCCTCAAGATCGCGACTAAGTAGTACCGGGCCGAAACCGGGCGAGATTGCAGTGGGGTGCTACTGCGCTCGTTGCACCGAACGCGACTGATGATTTATCTGTCATAACACCAACGAAGAAGACACGAAGTGTCCGATAACTCATCGTGGTCTCCATCTCAGTTATGGCGGAAGGATGGCCGCGGTGTTATGGCGACGATCTCCCGACCCGCGACCGGCCACAATCGCCGTACCCGTCGACGCAGGAGAAGGTAATCATGCTAGACCGGCTTGCACGACTAGCAGTGGCCCGGCCGAAGGCGGTTCTCGCCGCGACCTTGGTGCTCATGGTTGCCGCACTTGCGTTTGGGTCGGGGATCAGCGAGCGGCTGTCAGGCGGCGGCTTCTATAGCGGTTCTTCTGAATCGCAGCGCGCCGCTGCCGCGCTCGAGCAGCGTTTTCACGTCGGCAAACCGAACCTGGTGATTGTCGCGACCGACACCGGCGGCGGGTCTGTCGACGATCCCGTTGCGGTTGCCGCCGGCGAGGCGCTTACTCAAGAGCTTGCCGCCACGCCTGGTATCACGACGGTCAGCTCGTATTGGGGACCAGGCCAGTCCGAATTGCTCCGTAGCGATGACGGGACGAAGGCGCTGATCGTGGCGCACGTCGAAGGCGATGAGCGCGAGTTTGCGGCGGCGGCCAGACGTCTCATCGCTACCTACCGCGACACCGAGCGCGGTCCGCTGAAGCTCGAACTCGGCGGTGAGGCGGTCAGCTACGACGATGTGACCGATCAGCTCAACCACGACCTGGGGATCAGTGAAGCGATCGCGATGCCGATAATCCTGGTGCTGATAACGCTGGTGTTCGGCAGTCTCGTCGCGGCCGGCTTGCCGGTCGTAATCGGTGCGCTGTCGATCGTGGGTTCACTAGGCCTTCTCGCGTTGTTGTCGGTTGTCACCCCGGTGTCCAACTATGCGCTCAACGTGACGACGATCCTCGGTCTGGCTCTGGCGATCGACTACAGCCTGTTGGTGCTGACCAGGTTCCGGGAGGAGCGAACTCGCGGACAGACCCTCGATGATGCGATCATCGAGTCGGTTCGAACCGCCGGTCGCACGGTCGTATTCTCCGCCACTGCCGTGGCGCTGTCGGTGCTGGCGCTGCTTGCCTTCCCGATGATGTTCCTGCGTTCGATCGCCTATGCGTGTGTCGGTGTGATACTGCTCGCGACGGTGTGCGCGCTCGTTGTCATGCCCGCCATGTTGCGACTTCTGGGCTCCCGAATCGACTCGCTCAACGTGTACGGGCGATTATGCGGCTGACTGGGCGTGGCGCGCCGGCCGAAGCGCGGGCTGAGGAAGACGGGTTCTGGTTCCGCAGTTCACGGTTGGTCATGCGTAGGCCGGTAGTGATGGGGGGCGCGGTTCTGCTCCTGGCTCTTGTGCTTGCGGCACCTTTCGGTGCCATCCGCTTGAACTCTTCGGATGACCGGTCGCTGCCGGCGACGATTGAAAGCCGAAGTGTCGGCGACGTGGTCCGCTCCGAATTCCCGGCACAAGCGACCGCTGCGATGGATGTGGTCCTCGAGGGCTCCGCGGGCGCGGATCAGCTGGACACGTACGCCGGGGCGCTGTCACAGTTGCCGCACGTCGTGGCCGTCAAGCTGGGAATGACAAGCTATGTCGACGGGCAGCGGATTGGCGAAAGGCCGGTGCCCGACACCAATGGCGCCTATCTAACGGTCCTCCCAGATGTCGATCCCTACAGCGACGCGGCCCATGTGCTGCTTGATCAGGTACGTCAAACCCCAGCTCCAGATACCGTGCATGTCGGTGGACTCACTGCAGAGAACGTCGATACCAAAGATGCTTTGTTTGAACGAGTTCCGTTGGCCGCGGCACTGCTCGTGCTGGCGATGTTCGGCGTGCTGTTCGCGTTCACCCGAAGCGTGGTACTGCCGATAAAGGCGTTGCTGCTCAACGTAGTCAGCTTGTCTGCGACTCTCGGCGCGATGGTGTTCATCTTTCAGGAGGGTCACCTTAAGTGGCTGGTTGGAGATTTCGCTGTCACCGGGACACTGGCTACACCGACGCCGATCCTCATCATTTGTCTGGCGTTCGGGCTGTCCATGGACTACGAAGTGTTCCTGTTGTCGCGCATCACTGAGGAGTATCGCGCGCACGGCGACACCAACCTCGCGGTGATGTGCGGGCTGCAACGCGTTGGCCCCGTCGTCACTGCGGCGGCACTGATCATGTCAGTCGTGTTCATCGCGATGGCCACTTCTCAGGTGTCGTTCGTCAAGTTGCTAGGCGTCGGGTTGACGCTAGCAATCCTGTTCGACGTCACACTCATTCGTGCGGTACTCATGCCCGCCGCGATGAGGCTGATGGGCGGCGCGAATTGGTGGGCGCCTCGTTGGCGACGACCTCCCGCGCATCTGCTCGTGAGTGGGGCCCGTCGTCGGCATCAACTGACCGTGCGCCAATTGACGGTGCAATTGGCGGCGAATTGACATGCGAGCGCTACGACGCCATGCGTTCGAAATGACTGCACAGCAACGCGCGCTGGCGGAGGTCGCAGCACAAGCTTCGGCGATGACCGAACGGCTGTTGGCCAGCAATTCAACCGGCGATCGCGCGATGGGGACGTTCGTCGACACGTTCTTCGCCAGGATTCCGTTGGACGGCTCCGCGCCCAGTATCAACGGCATCGTCATGCTGCCCGTGCTCGTGTTCGGCGCCGAGACCGCTGCGCCGATGCGCGCGACACCCGTAGCGCTTATTCACACACTGTGGTGGGCGGCGGCGCGGTATCTGGACGACATGATCGACACTCCGCAACTCGCTCGGTCCGATCCCGCGGAATTCAACCGCGGGGTGATGACCGCAATTGCCGTGGGTAATTATCTGCCGCTCAATATCGTTGGCGACCTGGCTGTATCCGATGCCGTTCGGTTTCGGCTGATCACCGAGTACAGCAACGGATGTATCGACGCACTAAGCGGGCAGCTGACCGACCTGGTTCTCAACGCGGAGACCGCAACTCTCGACGATGTGCTGCGCAACTACGAGGGCAAGACGGGCGCGCCCTACGGGATGTCCGCCGCGCTCGCCGCGCAGCTCGCGGAGCGCGATGCCGACCGGGTCGATGCCTGGCGCTCGTTCGGTAGGGCGCTCGGAGTGCTTCGTCAACTGGTCAACGACCAGCGCGACCTGGTCACCGAGCGCGACGAGGATCTGCGAAACGGCACTGCGACCTATCTGCTCGTTCATCTCCTAGGCACTGTGTCGACTGCCCGACGTGCGGAATTGATCGGCCTTCACCGGCAAGCGCGCACTTCGGAGGAGGCGCGGGCTGAACTGAAGCGAGCGATGTTGGCGGCGGACATCGTTTCCAGCTACGCAGAGACGATCCAGCCCATCGTCCGTGCCGCTCGCGACACGCTCGCGTCGCTCGGCGGTGACCCGCAGTGTGTCACTGAGCTAGCCGGGCTCATCGACGAGACGATTTCCTACTTTCCGCAGTTTCAACTCCGGTGACGCAAGGACCTATGAGCACCGGCGGATGGATCAGCGCTCTCGAGTCGGGGTGGCGACATAGGGATCCAAATGCGATCGCCGCGCGCGGAGGGGCGGTCCGCGTGACGAACTCCGAGTGTCCGGCGTTCCCGTTCAGTGACCGACCGGGCATCGCGATGGATCCCGACTACTTGAAGGGTATGGGTCGGGGATCAGCGAGCGGCTGTCAGGCGGCGGCTTCTATAGCGTTTCTTCCGAATCGCAGCGCGCCGCTGCCATGCTCGATCGATTCGATGAAGAAGTTCGAAAGTCGCATGGGCGGCCTTCTAACCGACCGCTCCGACGACGGCGAAGGCGACCAGCGTGCCCAGTAGGCCGAGGGTTGATACCGCCGCCGGCCATCGGTTGTCCTTATGGCTGAGGTACTTGATGCCGAATGCGGCAACACCGATCGCAGGCAACGCGACGAATGCCTTCGAGAGCGGCGAAACAGGCGCAGCGATGGCGAACAGCGCGACGGCGAGCGGCCCGGTGCCGATCGTAAGCAGCGACGTTGCATGAAAGCCAATCGAATTGACGTAGCTTCGTTCGCCTGGCGCGGGCTGGCGGACAAGCTTCTTTCCGAACTCGACCTGGCCGGCGCACAGTGTCAGGATCAGAATTCCCAGCCTCTGATGAGGTTTGAGCGTTTCTTCCGAATCGCAGCGCGCCGCTGCCGTGCTCGATCGATTCGATGAAGAAGTTCGAAAGTCGCATGGCGGCCTCAACCGACCGCTCCGACGACGGCGAAGGCGACCAGCGTGCCCAGGAGGCCGAGGGCTGATACCGCCGCCGGCCATCGGTTGTCCTTGTGGCTGAGGTACTTGATGCCGAATGCGGCAACACCGATCGCAGGCAACGCGACGAATGCCTTGGAGAGCGGCGAAACATGCGCGGCGACAACGAACAGCGCCACGGCGAGCGGTCCGGTGCCGATCGTGAGCAGCAACGTTGTCAGGTAGCCGAGCGAATTGGTGTAGCTGCGTTCACCTACCGCGGGCCGGCGGGCCAGCTTCTTTCCGAACTCGAGCTGGCTGGCGCACAGTGTCAGGATCAGAATTCCCAGCACCAACGACTGCGGTCGGAACATCGGCCGGATCTTGGCGAAGGCTGCGAGCAGGTACACATACAGCAGTAGTTGAACCGGAAAGCTGACAAGCAAGTTCAGAACGAGGTTGTCGCCGCGGGTGGCCGGGAATCGCTGTCCCGACAGCCATCAGCGCCCCGGTGTAGAGAAGCTGGACGACGAGGACGAACAGTCCGCTGGGGAAGGACAGATTCGCGACGACGATGACCGTCACGCATAGGGCGCACAGAGTGGACAGGTGCCGATGCGGAACTGCGCCGGACGCCACGGGGCGCTGTGGGTTTGCAATCCGGTCGTAGTCGCTGTCACGGATGTCGTCGAGGACACGCATGATCAGCAAGTCGGCGAACAGGGTCACGGCGACTATCCCCAACATCGGTATCGCGCTGGCAGGAATCCGTTCCCCAGCGAGCGCGGCGAATAGACCGATTCCTCCGACGCCGAACGCCAAGACGTACACGCTCGCAAGAACCGGCGGATACCGGATGACTACGAAATGTGAGATGTGAACCGCAGTATTCATTGCCCGCCTCCTCGCCGCGTTACCGGCAGATTCCATACCCCGCGCGTGAAAATGGTTCTGCGCCAATTAATTGCGGAATCAGGGACAAGCGCGATTCCGTCCAGTCGAGACAGCATGACTTGCAGGCCAACCTGGAGTTGGACCCGCGCGAAAGCCATTCCGATGCACCGGTGCCGACCGTGGCCGAACCCGAGGTGCGGATTCGGGTTCCGATGCGGACAAAACTCGTCGGCATCGGGAAACACATCGGGATCGCGATTGGCGATGTCAAACATGGGGACGACGACTTCGCCCTTCGATATCGGGCGATCGTGCAGCTTCACCGCCGCGATAGCGACGTGCGCCTGCCCAGCCGCGCCGGCCCTGCGGTCGAACCACACCCAGCGGAGCAGTTCTTCGACGGTGGATGGAATCTCGCCGGGGTTGCGGCGAAGTTCGTCCGCCAGGCCAGCCGTTCGAGTACCTCGATAAGCCCCAGCGCGAGGTGACTGCCCGTCGTCTCGGCGCCCGGCCATCAGCAGACCCATACTGAGCATGACGATTTCTGTGTCGGTGAGTCTGCTCGCGGAATCCTCCTGTACCAACACATCGATCAATCCGCCAGAGGTGCCCGCGTGCCGCGAACGAATCACCTGACTTTCGAGGTATTCGCGCGGCTCGACTCCCGCCTTAGCGACCTCGTCGTCGTGGTAACGGCCAGACGACCAGGCAACCGTCATCCGGGAAGCAAGATACGGCAGATCAGCGACGTCCAGCCCGAGCAGGTCATATGGACGAGGGTCGGGAACGGGTGACAGAACCGCGCGTAGATGTCGGCGGGCGGGCCTGCCCTGAGCAGGTCGTCGATGAGTTGGTTGGCGACATGTTCGATGGGCGGGCGCGCTTGTTGCGCCCTTCGCGTCGTGAGCCACCCCTGGATGGAGCGGCGTCGAACAGTGTGCAGCGGCGGATCAACGGTGACCAACCCGACGGCGAATCGGCGCTCGGCGTGCGCATGCCGAACTGCGCACGGCTGAAGCGGTTGTCGCTCAATACGGTTCGGACGTCACATTGGCGGGCTACGGCGATGGCCGCCGTACCGTTCGGCAACTCGACGTCAAGGGTCGGGTGCCCGCGAAAGAGGTCTACATATTCCGGGGGCAGCGACGTGCCCGGCCTGGGATCGAGAGGTAATCGCATGAGTGTCACTGCGGTTTCTATCGGTGCCGGTGGAAAATACGAACGGTGCCGGAACGGCCGTCGATTTCTATATCGTCGCCGTCGGTTATTGCGGTCGTCGCATCGGAAACTGCCACTATGGTCGGAACCCCAAGCATGCGGCCGGTTATCGCGGTGTGGGAGAGCATGCTGCCACGCTCGGCGACCAGTCCCGCGGCGTTGAGCATCAGTGGTAGCCAGCCGGGGTCCGTCTCGCGAGCGACGAGAATTCGCCCCGCGCAATCGTCGGGCCTGACATCAGGTTGCAGCACCAATTTCGCTTGGGCACGGGCGATCCCGGCACTCGATGGGAGACCTGACAGCACGGTGCTGGGACCACCGGTCGTCGTCGGTGTATTCGCGGCACTGCGACGAAGATCGGCGATATCGATCGGCAGTGCCCCGGTCGCGAAGCGGGCCGCAAAAGCCGGGCGACTGCATGACTGCAAAAACGCGTCTTTCCGTGCTCGTGCCAAGCCGCGGAGATCGCCGATCGTGGAGGTGCCTTCGAAGGCACCGAGCAACTCCTCGGCTTCCAAATGGACGTAGTCATCGGGCGAATCGAGCCATCCGGCAGCGGCCAAATCCGCCCCGAGACGACCCATGGCTTCCCGCGAGAAGCCATAGAGCTGGGTGCGGCAAAACCGGGTGTCCTCACGGGCTTTGGCAAGAAACCGTCCGGCGCGCAGCCCGAACTGGAGGATGGCGCGCCTGGATCTGGACGGGCAGATCCTTCGTAGCTCATCGAGCGCACCTCGTGCCGCGGTCGCCTCTTGAAGAGAGGTTTGTTGCATCGTCGCTCCCGCTGCTATGAACGGCCGTAAGGACTCGATGAGCATTTCGGGTCTTTGGCGCGGCGTAGGTTCCTCGATCTTGAGGTCGTTCATCGCGCGATCGCCGAATTTCCGAAGGTGTGTAGTGACATCGGCGGCCAACTTGCTGCCGTAGCCACCGGCTTCGATCTGTTCCCACGTTTCACCTGCGTCGGCGGTCAGCACGCGCTCCGACAAGCCGGGTATGGCGTTGATCTGCTCGGCGAGCGCCACCGTGGAGTGCACCGACTCCAACGTCCGGTTCGGCGGTCCTCCGGGCAGGAGCGCAGCGAGGTTTACCTCGGCGATCTGCGTCCAGCGCTGGACGAGCAATGTCGCCGCGGCATAGCACGGCAAGGCCGAGGTAGCCGGCCAAAATCGTGACGCCCCAGCGTCGCTCGGCTTCCGACCACACTCTTCGGTAAACGGCGACGATGTCGTCGGCCGGCAGCTGCGCGAGTTCCATCCCGGCCACGTGCTGGTCATCCCACCAGGCCAGGAAGTTTCGCAGTTGGCGGGGGAAACGGGCGGCGGCCCAGACCAGCGCGGTGACCGCGCGAGTAGTCGTACGACTGAACCGCGGTCGAGTGCTAAATGCGGGACAGGGCTGTCTCCCTGCAATCCGAGCGATCGCTGCCAGATCGGGCGCAGGACGTCCCAACCGGGGATCTGGCTGTGCAGCGCATACCACGCATCGAGGCGATAGTAGAGGCGGCCGTCCAGGTATCCGACCATGCGGCGGAGTTGGTGCTCACGACTGCGCAGTTGGCTGTCCGGAACGCCGACAGTGCAATAGAAGTCGCGAAAACTCATGCGGTAGAACGTTCGCGCATGTGAGTAGGTCATGGCCGTAGTCACACCCGGAAAGCTTTCGGTCAGATTATGATTCGTCCACTCAACGGACGGGCTGACCGTTCGGGGCCGCACCGCGGGTCGTACCTGAACCAGGTGGATCGCTGAGTCAGCGGTGACGACACCCTCCACGTCCTGGGGGCCCCAGAAGAGCCGCTCGGCGGTTTCCGTCAATTGCGCGATGTGGTCGATTTGCGCATCGGAAAGCACGGGTTTGTCGGCGAGGTGATCGGGCACCCGATATTCGGCCACGCCTCCGGTGGGTGCTCGGCCGAGCATGCGTTGCTTGTGCGAAATGCGCTGCTCGATTCCACCTGGGTGCACGAAGAAGTGGTCGATGTCGGCGCGCTCGGCCACAGCGCCTTCTCCGATACCGTAGACCGCCGCGACCTTCGTCCCTCTGGCCCCTGTTACTGGGTCATGCGTGAATGCGACGAATGAGCGTCGACCATCGATCATTTGTTGAATGCCCACACACACGCCGAGGATGCTGGGGTCGATTCCGCGATGCGCGCGGTAGAGCACCGATTTGACGCTGAAGACCGACGCGGCGCAGGCCGAAATGCGGTCGATCAGTGCGCCGGCGCCAACGTAAAGGTAGCTGTCGGTCAGCCCCGCGAATGGGTCGGCGGCATCGTCTTCGCCCGGGTGGCCGTTCCGCCCGACTACGCATGCGCGGACTGCGACGTCGCGCAAGCCGAGGCCGATGGTTTTCTTCAGGATTGCGGTTTGTGTTTCCGGCGTGAGCGGCACGCGTTCGGCAGCGCTGCGGGCCGTCTCGGCCCATGTGGTCAATCGCTCGACACCGGCGTCGACTCCTGGAAAAGGGGCCACCACATCGGCGATGGCTGTCCATGGCGACTCGATGACGACGCAGAAGAACGGTGGAACCCGGACCCCGGCATCGCGTAGCCGTTGCTGGCGCGCGAACTTGTGGCCCACCAGGCTGGCGTCGGCCAGTTCGGCCGGTACATCGACAATCTTGATCATCACCAGACTCCGGGCAGGATGCGGCGTCGGATGCTTGCGAATTCGCGATATTCGGATGACCTGACGAGAACAGCTTCTTCGACCCTGATGCGCCAGAACATCGCCGCCGTGAGCAGCGCCAATGCCGCAACACTTGCTGGGCTGGCGAAGTAACCGACGAAGCCGATGTTGGCGAGCAACATCCCGGCATAAGCAGGATGGCGCAGCACGCGATACGGACCGGATGAAATGAGGCCACCCTCGGAGATCCGGACCACTCGGTGCGAATATTGGACGCCGAGTTCGTGAATCGCCCATGCGCGTAACGTCACGCCAGCAAGGAAAACCCCCGCGAGCACGATACCGAACTTGTCGGACACCGCGGGCGCGGAGTACGCCGCCGCAAGTGCCGTCGCGACTCGCGCTACTGCGTATGGCACGAGGGTGCGATTCTCCGCGGCCGACTGACTTGGTGTGCCGACGGTGATTCGTGCCTCGGACAGCATCCACACCAGATATGCGGCGACGAAAGCCGCCGCAGCGAGGCGCCCGCCGACAAGGTGTGCCGCGACCGCAATGGCAAGGCCGATAGCGGTCAGCGCCAACAGAGTACGAAGAATGTACATGGCGACTCGATCAGTCATTACCAGCCTCCATCGAGTCAGGGTCTAGCCCGCGCGCAATTGCGCATACTCGACTTCGTCGACGCACCGGGTCGCGATGACGATCGAGCCGACTTTGATCGCTCGATCGCCTACTGCGTGCACGTCGATGTGGAGTTTGCGCGTCTGTTCTGGCGGAGTGGGCTGCCACGACAACGCCCGCGTCATGTGGCCCTGCGGCACCGCAGTGGGCACGTCTGCGGTGAGCCCGACGAATATCATCTTCGTCCCCATTGGCTGCTGACCCCATAAGTGAAGAATCGCGATGACGAACTGGCGGGCGGCCTCGATAATGGAGGCGACCGCGCTGGCCCGCGGCGGTATTCCGCCGATGGCGGCCTGCTCATGTACGCGGACCCAGACGCGTCCGGCGTCGACCGTGAGCGGGCCGACTGCGATATTTCCGGGGTCGGCCGGTGCACCAGTTCACTGGAGACGGGTGCATCCTCAAGCGCGGGCACCGTGACACGCTCCATGAGCGGCTGGGTTTCGCGTCGCCCTAACAAACCGGTCGCGATATTGCGTCCAGACTGGGTGACTTGGATCCGGTTGGTTCCGCTGGCCTCCCGGGTGGCTGTCACCTGAACCGGGGCGTTGAGCTCACAGAACCTGGTAAAGGTGAGACGGAAGGTCACGTTGTCCGACTCCAGTATCGAATCGTGCTCTGCCAGTTCAAGAATGGCCACCGTGAGCAGCATGCCGGGCACGTGGTCGAGCGGATGATCGAAGAAGACGGGGTCGTTGAGGTCAACACACGCAAACCCGCGCGACATGCCCCGGCTGGGCGCAACGTTCAAGATGTCGATCGCGCGTCCCGGAATCACCCGAGGCGCGATCGGCGTGAGTAGCTGCATCGTCGCCTCCTCCGCTCGTTTGCGCCGTCTCCGATCCGACGCAAAGGACCACTGCAATAGGGATCGTCACTCGGATTCGGGGGGTGGCTCTCAGTAGAGCCCTACTGCAATCGACGCTCGTCTCGGCGCGGTACTACTGAGTCGCAGGATTGAGCTGTTTTGCTCGGGCTGGGGGCGGTAGATCGCACGCTCTGCGTTGTGCCGCTGAGCCGCGCCCACGGATCGGAAACCCTGGCGCTGCCCACGCTGCTGGCGGGCGGGACGCTGTTCTTGAAGTCGCCGAAGTACAGATCTACGGGCTCGCGGAGCTGCACGCGATCTGCATGAATCGTCACGACGGCGAGCGGATGAACGACGACTCCATGTCGATCGTTGGACAGCAGGCCCGTGGGGAACGGATGCGTAAGGACGACGTCCCGCGTACGGATTTGGCGGATCAGTAGAGCCGGCTTGTCGGCGTCGGCGACCGGTCGCTCAAGATCGGGCTTAAGTAGTACCGCGCCGAAATCGGGCGAGATAGCAGTGGCGCACTACTGCGCTCCTTGCACCACACGGCAGCGACGATTTCTGTGGTGAAACGAAACGCCGGATCCGGTGGCCGTGTTTCGAGGACATCGCAGAAGGAATGATGATGGTTGAGGCAAGCATATTGGTCGCATCCGACGGCCTCAGCGTCGACCACCCTTCGCTGACCAGCCCATCCGATCAGTTGCCCCTGGTCGGCGATCGGTTGCGCGAAATCCTTATTAGCGGTGGCGGTTTCGATGCAATCTACCGTCACATCCTTGCCGTCCCCGGTAAACGGGTCCGATCCGCGATGGTGCTGGCCTGTGCCCGTCTGCTGCCCTCGGCTGCCGCGGTGCCGCTGCGCGGCGCCGTCGATGTGGCGTGCGCGATCGAGATGATCCACGAAGCGTCGCTCGTTCACGACGACATCTGCGACGGATCGCTCTTGCGGCGCGATGCGCCGTCAGTACCGGCCGCGTTCGGCGTCCGCACCGCCGCCCGGGCGGGATTTCATCTGGTCGGCAAGGCTTTACAGGTACTCGCACGAGTGCTGGCCGACAACCCGGCGGTGTTCGCGCGGCTCGGTGAGGCCCCCGGCGTCACCTACCTCGACCGCATCTCGGACCTGTCTTTCGGGCAGCTCATCGAGACCCTGCCACCTGCCGTCGACGACGCCGCCATGCGCAGGCACTACGAACTCGTGGCCGGGGCGAAGACTGGCACGCTGTTCCGGCTGGCCTGCTCGTACGGCGGCACGGCGGGCGGCCTCGACCACAATCAGCTGTGCGCCCTGATGCGATACGCAGACCAACTCGCCCTCGCCTTTCAGATCATGGATGACGTCCGCGACGTCGAGGGCGGCCCCTCGCTGGGCAAGGAGGCCGCCGGCGACCTCGACCGACGGGTGCCGACCTGGCCGGTGATCGAATGGCTGGCCATGCGGCCCGGGTCCCATGAAATGTGGCTCTCCAGGCTGACTTCCAGTGCCGACCTGCAGGCCGACCTGGTGCGCAGCGGGGCCACCCGAGCTGCCCGTGCCGTCGCCGTCCGCGCCGCCCAGACGGCCTGCCGGGCGATCAATGCATTCCCGCCCTCCCCCGCGCGTGAGCAGATGCGCGAACTCTCGGTGCGGCTGGTGTCCCGATGAGAGGGGGGCGACTCGGCACCCTGGCCGACGGGCTGCGGCACCTGCACCGCACGCCAGACTTGGCTGCGATGCGGGCGGCCCGGTCACCGGACGAGTTGGCCCGGCTGGCGATTGTCCCGGCGGCCCGAAACCTCGGCATCGCGGCCGGTTTCCTTCCCGCGCGCCTACGGTCCGAGGCCACCGCCGCCCTGCTGGCCTGCCGGGTGCTCAACGCCTACGAAGACCTGAGCGCCCGACCGCTGGCGGCGGGCGCCGTCGTCACCGCCGTGGACTACCTGAACGGCGACACCGACACACCGCCACCGCCACTGCCGGCGATCGCCGTCTGCGACAGCGAAGCGGTCGACCTGGTGCTGGCCGAGCGCATCCGCGACGTGCGGGAGCTGCTGTCGGAACTGCCCTTCGAAGGCCGCAAACGGATCGGCCGATTGTTGGCCGATGTCGGCCAGGTGATGGCGCTGAACCTGGATTGCCCGCTGCCGCGGACCGCCTACGGCGAGGGCGTGCTCGGACGGGTGATGCTATACGTATGCTCACTGGTCGCCGAAGATGCCTGCGCCGAAGCCGATTTAAGCGAGCTGGCCGGATGCATCGGCGTCACTGCCCAGTTGGCCAACGACTTGCGGGACGGCGAACTGGTGCTGTACGGCGCCTGCGACCGCGAGGAACTGACCCGGGCGGTAATGCAACGCGTGCTGGCCCCCGCGCTGGGCAGCTTCGCCCTGCTGGCCCGGCTCGGCCCGTGCATCCACAGTCGCGGCGCCCGGGTGGCGATGGCCTATATGACCATTACGACGACCGCGTTCTTGTGCGCGGCCGTCGGAGCGCCCGCACCCTACCGGCGACCGGTGCGGCTGGCCGCGGCAGTGCTGGCCTCCGTCTCAACTGCTCATTGGATCACGATGCTGAAGCGAGTGCGCTGTTCCGTCGATGGGGCGATCCACCGTCTGCTAGATGCGTCGCCCCACCCCTCGGTGAAGGCTAGCCCTGCTGCCCGATCGGGCGCGGCCGACCTCCTTGCCCTTGGTGATCCGCGCTCGATGCCGCCCTCGGTGGGCCCGCTCATCGTCAGCGCTACCTTTGCGCTCGTCGAAGCCCTGCCGGGAGAACCGCTGACCGGCGAACTGCCCGAGTTCCAAGTGCGCCGCATGATGATCGCCGACCATCTAGCCTTCGGCGCCCTGGAACGGCTGCGACCCTGCGACGCCGACGCTATGCGGGCCCTCGCAACGCAATTCCAGCTCACCGCCCTCGCCCCGCTGTCTAGGGAGCAAACCCATGACCACTAATTCGACCCGGCTTAACTCGACGGCGCCCACCGCCTCGTCCGAACGACCAGGATTCAGCCGCCGGGCGCTCAAGCTCGACCTCATGCGGAAGGGGGAACCCGACGTTATCGTGCCCTATTTGATGACGCTCAAGTCAGGCGCCGTGTGCTACAGCATCGGTCCCTCGCCCACTGCAAATGCTCTGCTGCACATTGTCATTCGCCCCGGTTCGCATCGAAGTCAGCCGCCCGCTTAACCCAGAAACTGATGTTGGTGACCAGGTCGGCGGCCGCTAGGCCGAGGTCGGCGTGAATCGCACTACGCGCGGCATGAGCGAGGAATCGTTGCGGCACACCGACACTGCGCACCGGTGTGTCGATCCGCGCCTCGCGCATCCGGGCCGCCACGGCCGACCCAACCCCGCCGTGTAGCCCCGACTCTTCCAGAGTCACCACGAGCCGCACCTTGCCGGCAAACTTCACCACTTGCTCGGGCACCGGCAGCACCCACCGAGGATCCACTACCGCGACGGCCACGCCACGCTCCCCGAGTGTCGCAGCCGCCGTCACCGCGATTGTCGCGAGCGGCCCGACCGCGACCAGCAGAACATCCGGATCATGCGGGCGGCAGAGCATATCCACGCCCTCGATTCGTTCTACGGCGTTTATATCGGCGCCCACTGATCCCTTCGGGAACCGGATCGCGGTCGGGCCGTCATCGACTTCGAGCGCCTCGCCGAGCTGTTCACGGAGCGAGGAAGCATCCCGTGGGGCGGCGACTCGCATGCCAGGCACCATGCCAAGCAGTGACAAGTCCCACACGCCGTTGTGGCTGGCGCCATCGGGCCCGGTGATGCCGGCACGGTCGAGAACTAATGTCACCGGCAGTTTCAATAGTGCGACATCCATCATTACCTGGTCGAAGGCCCGATTGAGGAACGTAGAATAGATGGCGACCACCGGATGCATGCCGCCGAGGGCGAGCCCCGCAGCGGATGTAACAGCGTGTTGTTCAGCGATCCCTACATCGAACATCCGGTTGGGAAACCGCTTTCCGAACGCCGCCAGACCGGTCGGCCCCGGCATGGCGGCGGTGATTGCGACGAGGTCGTCGCGGCGGCTGCCCCATCGGAGCAGCTCACTGGCAAAGACGTCTGTCCATTGCCTAACATCGGTGTTGGCCTTCGGTTTGCCGGTTCGAGGATCGATCGGTCCGCATGCATGCATGCGATCAGCCGGATCTTCCTCCGCTGGGCGGTATCCCATTCCCTTGCGGGTAACCGTGTGGACGATGACCGGGCCACCCACGCCCTTTGCCATCCGTAGGGCCTTCTCGAGCGCGAAAATATCGTGTCCGTCGATCGGGCCGAGATACCTGATGCCCAAATCTCCGAATAACGTCTGCGGACTCAATGCATCCTTCAATCCTTTCTTTGCCGCGTGCAGTACCGAATAGGTGGGACGTCCGAGCGTCGGCAACCCGGTCAGTTCCCTTTTCACTGCGGCCAGGAGCCGCTCATACCTCGGACGCGTCCGCAGGCTGGTCAGACGCTCGGCAAGGCCACCGATCGTCGGTGCATAAGACCTGCCGTTGTCGTTGACCACGACAATGACACGACGGCTCTTGCCGGCAGCGATGTTGTTCATCGCCTCCCAACACATTCCACCGGTGAGGGCGCCGTCACCAACGATCGCAACCACGCGGCGATCTTTACTGCCGGTCAATTCGAATGCCTTTGCCAACCCATCCGCGTAGGAAAGCGCCGCCGACGCATGCGAAGACTCGACCCAGTCGTGCTCGCTTTCTGCGCGCGACGGATACCCTGACAGGCCGCCGGAGGCTCGCAAGTGGTCGAAGTCATCTTGGCGGCCCGTCAGAAGCTTATGCGGGTAGGCCTGATGACCGGTGTCGAAAATCAACGCATCGCGCGGTGATTCGAATACAAGATGAAGCGCAATGGTCAACTCGACCACACCAAGGTTAGGACCAAGGTGCCCTCCTGACACCGACACCTTTTCGATGAGGAATGCTCTGATCGCATCTGCGAGTCGTGTCAACTCATCGCGCGACAATCCCTGCAAGTCACGCGGACCCCGGATCCGGCCCAGGATCGCCAAGTGATGATCGGATGGACTGGTCAGCGAAGGTCGGTCAGCGCTGAGGCCGTCGCTCGCGACCGATGTGCTTGCCCCAGCCATCATCGTCCCTTCCGCGATGTCCTGGCGAAACGACGGCCACAGGGTCAGATGTTTCGCTCCACAGTGGAAATCGTGGTCGCCCTGTGGTGCGACGAGCGCAGTAGCCTGCCACTGCAATCTCGCCCGATCTCGGCTTGGTTCTACTTAAGCGCCACGGGTGACCTGCAGCCGGTGCGCCCTGAGGATGACATCGCGGTGGAGCTGCGGATCCTGACCAGCCGACGCACCAATTTGGTGACCGATCGCACCCGACCTTCGCTCGTCGCACGATAGGCGACGCGCAAGTTCCCGTTCAGCGCATAGCGCGTCTTCGAGAACACGGCGGCAGTGTAAGCCGAGCAGGCGCCGGATCTTGTCACAACGCAACAAATCGTCGACGGTAGGGCCGATCGCCAGCCTCGGAATGTGGAATCGATCTCTGGTCGATCACTTCGCCCGATATTGATCCTCGATGCGGTTAGCTCAGCAAGTCACCTTCAACGATGAGTCGCCATCTCTCCGAGAGCAGCGCGATCCCTCTGCCCTTCGTTCACTACCCGGGGCTTTAGGCCATCGTTTATTCATCGCCAATGACTGCGAAACGTCAAGAATCAACCGTAACAAGATTGCCCAACTGGTAATCCGCAGGTCCCAGGTTCGAGCCCTGGTGGGGGCACTCATAATCGAAAATCAGCCCTGCACCTCGCGGCAGCACGTCGGGTCCAGCACCGAACACAGCGCGACCAGTGAATCATGCCGTGGCCGGTGATAGACGTTCATGCCCCTTCGCTCCGACTCCACCAGGCCCGCACGGCGCAGTTGGGATAGGTGATGGCTCACAGTGGATTCCGCCAGGCCGACCGCCGCCGCCAGGTCGCAACTGCACTCCTCGCCAACCTCGCTACCGAACAGCAGCGAGACCAGCTTCACCCGCACCGGGTCGGCCAGCGCCTTGAGGCGTAAGGCAATCTCCAATGCCGCATCGTCGTCCAACGGACCGGCAGCGACCGGCGAGCAGCACACCGGCTGGGATATGTCGACCACGGGCAGCGTCTTCGGCATACCGCCATCCTGCCACAAACATTGACATATATCGAAGAGGTGGCATCATGAAGGCACAACAAGTTCGACATAAGCCACATAAGTATGGAGGTCGCCATGTCCCGCGCCCAACTCGCCCTCAACGTCGACAACCTCGACGAGGCGATCAGCTTCTACTCCAAGCTCTTCGACGCCACGCCCGCAAAGACGAAGCCGGGATACGCCAACTTCGCCCTAGCCGAACCGCCGTTGAAGCTTGTGCTCATCGAAAACCCTGGCCACGGCGGAACTCTCAACCACCTCGGCGTCGAGGTCGAATCCAGCGATGATGTGCATGCCGAGATTGCCCGCCTCACCAACGAGGGCATGTTCACCGAAGAGGAGCTGGGCACCACCTGCTGCTTCGCCACCCAGGACAAGGTCTGGGTGACCGGACCCGCCGGGGAGAAGTGGGAGGTATACACCGTCCTCGAAGACGCAGACACCTTCGGCTCCGCCACCTGCTGCTGACCCGCCGATGAACAGACGCAGTCAGCGTGATCCGGTGGCCCGTCTCTTGCTCGCCGAGTTCACCGGCTCCGCGATGCTCGTGGCCATCGTCGTTGGTTCCGGTATCGCCGCCGAGAGACTCTCGCCCAACGACGTGGGATTGCAATTACTCGAGAATTCCACCGCGACAGCGCTGGGTCTCGCCGTACTGATCCTCGCTCTCGGCCCGATATCTGGAGCGCACTTCAACCCCGTTGTCTCGCTGACCGATTGGTTGTTGGGTCGACGGTCGGGCACCGGCATCGACGGGCGAACGCTGTCCCTCTACGGCACGGTTCAGGTATTGGGTGCCATCGCCGGTGCGAGTCTGGCCAACGCGATGTTCGACCTACCCGTGATGGAGATTGCCACTAAGGAACGCTTCTCGACGGGTCACCTCCTCGCCGAGGTGGTGGCAACAGCGGGACTGATCGTCGTGATCTTCACGTTGACCCGCACCGGGCGGTCTGCCGTGTCTGCGACGGCAGTCGGGGCCTACATCGGTTCGGCCTACTGGTTCACCAGTTCCACGTCGTTCGCCAACCCTGCCGTCACCGTCGGCCGCATGTTCTCAGACAGTTTCGCCGGTATCGCGCCAGCCTCGGCGCCGGGCTTCATCGCCGCCCAAATCGTCGGGGCCCTAGCCGGATTGGCCCTTGTGGTTGCCCTGTATCCCGACGCCGCGCACGCCACAGACCAAGCCGTCATCCCACACCAATGGACCAACGCCGATTCAACCCAGCGAGGGCCCTCACATTGACCGACAACAGACCCACTGTCCTGTTCCTGTGCACCCACAACGCCGGCCGCTCGCAAATGGCGCTGGGGTTCTTCAACCACCTGGCCGGAGATCGAGCCGTGGCGTGGTCGGGTGGTTCGGAACCCGGCGACCAGATCAACCCGGCAGCCGTGGCCGTGATGGCAGAGGTGGGCATCGACATCACCAACGAATATCCCAAGCCGTGGACCGACGAGATTGTGCAAGCGGCTGACGTCATCGTCACGATGGGATGCGGCGACGCCTGTCCCATCTTCCCCGGACAGCGCTACGAGGAATGGGTACTGACCGATCCAGCCGGACAACCCGTGGAAGCCGTGCGACCCATCCGCGACGAGGTTGAACTGCGCGTACGCGCGTTATTGGCCCAACTCGGCGTCGAACCGACGGCGGACACCTGAGCGGTTGACGCCTGACACGCCTGGTACCGATCGATTCCCTGCATCGGATCGGTTTCAGTCAATGATTTCTCCCCGCAAACTGACGCTAAAGCCAACATGTCATCGGACCGTCAAGCGAGGAAAGGAGCCATGCCCGTGCCGCAGCTGGGTGGCGTCGGTGATGAGCAGTCATCGACACATAGCCCCGTCGCTACTTAGGCTGATCCGGGCCGGGATCGCCCCACCTGTCCCGGATCCTGCCCCACGGGTCGGCGTAGCGACCGGGCATCTTGTAATACGGCGATTTGCGCCGCATCAATGTGCTGAACATCGGTGCGACGGCCCGCAGCGGACGTGATTTCCAGCCCATTCTGGCGCGAATCTCGGCATACGTATCCGAGCAGGAGTGCCGTTGAAAGGACAGCACCTGCTGCGCACGGGCAGTGTCCATCCAGTCCTCGGGAAACCAGTCCGCTGTCGTTCTCTGGGTTGCCCGGACGGCCCGTAAACATCAGTGCGCCGATTCCCATCGCCTCCGCGCTCGCAAGTCCCGCTTCGCCCAGGAGCCGCTTGTGGGAGTCGTCACCGGCGATCATGAAAACCTCGCGGACGACGTCGGTGGTGATCGCCGCCGAGAAAGCCGCAGCGACATCACGGGAGTCGACGGTGTGGACTCGGTTGTCTTCGGGCAGCGACGCACCGAAGTAGAAGGTAGTCGAAATCTCTGTACTCGACTAGCGGATCGAGGGTCAACGACGCCGCCGAGCCGAAGGATCGACCATTCCAAATCCGATGAGCGCACGATATTTTCGGCCTCGATCTTGTGACAGCTGTAGAGATCCGACATCGCCATCGGTGTGTCGGCAGTGAGCAGATCGGTGAACCGGTGGGGGTTCCGGCTGCCGTGCACCGACATGCTCGATGCGTGCACGAAGCGAGGCGGCGACGCGCAGTTCCTCCGCCGCACGCACCAGCGTGGCAGTGGCGTCGACGTTTACCTTCCGGGCAAGCGTGGGATGGGCGTAACACTGCGGGGGGATGACCGCCGCCAAATGAACTATGGCCGTGGGCGATACGTCGGCGACGAGGGCCTTCACGTGAGCGGGCTCGGTTAGATCGACAGAGCGCACGTCGACCGCGGCAGGCAGCGCGGGTTTGACGGTGCGGTGCGCCGTGGCGATCACCTTGAACCCGTCGGCGACGAGCCGCTCCACCGTGGGTCTGCCGACCAACCCGTATGCGCCGGTCACCAGAACTGAACCCCGAGCGGCCATGGCGCTCCTTACGAGAGCGAAGATTCCCGATCGGGAATGTAGCCCAGTATTCGAGGCCCGATCGCCGAATCGCACACGATGTCCGATTGGGTACGATTACGGCGTGCTCTACCAGCGAATTCGCCAGCCGTTTTGGCAGCGCCACCCGTTGGTGGCGGCCGGCGCGGCCGCGCTCACGGTCTGGCTGCTGTGGACCGGATCGCACGTTCTCGTCGCGGTGGCGGGGATCGCCTGGTTGGCGGTGGCCATCCGGCGGCGCCGACGGGCCAACGCGCTCCGCGATGCCGGCCTGCGCGCCCGTGCCGAGTACGAACATCGGTTGAACCTCACCGGCGATCCGCGCGGGGTGTTCGGGCGCTATCCGCCGGTGCAGCCGGGCTGGTTCCCGGATCCGCAAAACCGTTGCCGGTTGCGCTATTTCGACGGCGGGGTGTGGACGGCCTACACGGCATCGACAGTCGGGCAGTAGTGCATGCCGTTGTCGCGGTGACCGACCGGCGGCAGGTTGCGCGCCGGGGTCTCCACCAACGGTGCATCTGAGGGGATCCGGCCGGTCGCGCGGTCGAATGCGCTCCGCTTGCGCGGATGCATCATCATGCGTTTGGGCGTCAGCTTGGTGACGAGGTGCACCAGATCGCCGAAGCGACGGTGCAGCCACTCCTGACGGGGCGACCAGGTGTAGCCCATCAGCTCACGTACCGGCGGGTCGTATAGGCCAACGGTGACGAACAGCAGGAAGCGTTCCATCACCTTCAGGTTCAGCCGCCACATCCAGTCCGGGATCCACTCCAGCGACGGATGCTTGGTCATCGTGGACAGATCGAGCACTTCACGTGTCGCGTAGTTGTTCTCTAACACGTTGTGGCACATATGATCCCAGTACTCCTGGAATTCTTCCCAGGTCTTGGGCACCGGCCGCATGCTCATCCCGTACATCCGGTACCAGGTGACGTGCTCGTCGAACAGCTGGCGCTTCTGGTCTTCGGTCAGCCCGCCCCTAAACCGCTCAGCGGCCAGCAGAACGGACTTGAAGAAGGTGGCGTGCGCCCAATAGAAGACGTCGGGGTTCAACGCGCTGTACCGACGGCCCTGCTCGTCGACGCCCTTGATGCCGATGTGGTAGTCACGCACTTCGGCGCCGGTTTTCGGCGCGCGGTCGCCGTCGAACACCACCCCACCGATCGGGTACACCGACCGGTATAGCCGCGGCATCCGTTCCATGAAGAAGATCGAGTGATCCGTCACCGCAGCACCCAATTGCGGATGCATGTTCTGCATCGAGCCGGCCCAGGAGCCCTGCAACATGCCGGTCCACTGGCCGAAGTATTTCCAGGTCAGCGAGTCGGGGCCAAGCACATCCGGCAGCGCGTCGTACCCGCCTCCCGACACCGGGCAACCCGATGTGAGAGGCGTACTCCCGCTGGTCACCGGGCATGCCTCAGACGTATCTTGAGTCACTGGTGTGCTTCCGATCGACGTCAGATGTAATTCTGACTACGTACGTTGTCACTAAGAGTCTAGGAGTGATGTGGCTGCGGGTCAACGACGGGGCCGGTGGTCGGGCGTTCCGCTCGAGGACCGTCAGGCGCTGCGCCGCGACGAGCTGATCGCCGCGGGCGTCAGCCTGCTTGGCAGCGAGAGCGGGCCGGCCCTGACCGTGCGCGCGGTGTGCCGGGCAGCCGGTCTCACGGAACGCTACTTCTACGAAAGCTTCTCGGATCGTGACGAATTCGTCCGCGCCGTCTACGACGACGTCTGCGCGCGAGCCATGTCCACCCTGACGTCATCGACCACCGCCCGCGACGCGGTGGAGCGGTTCGTCGCGCTGATGGTCGACGACCCGACGCGCGGCCGGGTGCTGCTGCTCGCGCCGGCGGTCGAGCCCGTGCTGACCCAATCGGGGGCCGACTGGATGCCGAGCTTCATCGAGCTGCTGCAGCACAAGCTGACCCGCATCACCGAACCGGCTGTCCAGGCCATGGCGGCCACCGGCTTGATCGGCGCGTTGACGGCACTGTTCATCGCCTATTTGAACGGCCGCCTCACGGCCACCCGTGAGCAGTTCATCGACTACTGCGTCGACATGCTGCTCAGCAGGGTTTCGAGCTACTGACTATTCCTCCGGCAGCTCGCCCGGCACGCCCGGAAGCTCACCGGCCTCCGCGAGCTCGGCTTCCTCGCTCTGCGCCGTGGCCGTCGCCGGCCCCGCGGTTACCCGGTCGGGATTTCTTCCGCAGCGCCCGGCGTCTCGCCAGCCGCTGCGAGCTCCTCTTGCTCAGCCTGCGCGGCTGCCGCCTGCTCCTCCGCGGCGGCCTGGAACTCCCGGCCCGCCTCGCTGGCCAACGAGGCGCCCGGCACGGCGGCCGTCGCGGCCCCGCGGTTGCAGTTCAAGGTCAGCAGGACCTCGCCATCGGCGTGCGCCTCGGAGCCATCCGTATAACGGGTGAACGGCGCATCGGTGGCGTTGGTGACGAGGCAGTCACCCATCGCGTCCTGGCGGTCGCCGACGGTCACTGCGATCTTCGCCGTGCTGCCCTCCTCCTCGATCGCGGAAACCGCGTCGCCGTAGGTCATTCCCACCACATCCGGTGCCGCGGACGCGACGCCGGCCCCGAACAGCCCCAGCGCAACTCCTGCGGCGCCAACGGTGCCGACCGAAATGATGATCTTCTTCACGTGCCCACCTATGTCTAAGGTCTACGGTTGCCAGGAGTCAGGCGCGGTGCATTGCCTGCTCGAACAATACCGCTGCCCGGCCCGGCCCGCGAGCAGTACGGCATTGGTGCACGGCGTCCGATCAAACCGCTCCGAATAGCGCCGTAAACCGTGACCTTTCTGCCGCTGTGACGCTCCGCGAGGCAACTTGCTGTCACCGGGGTACACAGATATATTGACTGCAACCAACAGGTACAGATAAACGGAGGGGCCATGTCGAAAGACCTGACCGACCTGCAGCTCTTGCAGGAGCTTGAGCCTGTCGTCGAGCGCAACCTCAATCGGCACCTGTCGATGCGCAAGGACTGGAACCCGCACGACTACATCCCGTGGTCGGACGGCAAGAACTATTACGCGCTGGGTGGCCAGGATTGGGAGCCCGGACAGTCGCAGCTGTCCGAGGTCGCTCAGGTGGCCATGGTGCAGAACCTGCTGACAGAGGACAACCTGCCGTCCTATCACCGCGAGATCGCGATGAACTTCGGGATGGACGGCGCGTGGGGCCAGTGGATCAACCGCTGGACGGCCGAGGAGAACCGGCACGGCATCGCGCTGCGCGACTACCTGGTCGTCACTCGCGCCGTCGATCCTGTGGCGCTGGAGGAGCTCCGCGTCGAGCAGGTGACCCGCGGCTTCAGCCCGGGGCAGAACCAGCAGGGCGAACTGTTCGCCGAGAGCCTGTTCGACTCCGTCATCTATGTGACGTTCCAGGAGCTCGCCACCCGCGTCTCGCACCGCAACACCGGCAAGGCGTGCAACGAGCCGATCGCCGACCAGCTGCTGCAGCGGGTGTCGGGCGACGAGAACCTGCACATGATCTTCTACCGGGACGTCAGCGACGCCGGTCTCGAGATCGCGCCCAACCAGGCGATGAAGTCGCTGCACCGCGTGCTGCGGAACTTCAAGATGCCCGGCTACACCGTTCCCGAGTTCCGGCGCAAGGCCGTGATCATCGCGGTCGGCGGGGTGTACGACCCCCGTATCCACCTCGAGGACGTGGTGAAGCCGGTGCTGAAGAAATGGCGCATCTTCGAGCGCGAAGACTTCACCGGTGAGGCGGCCGCGATGCGCGACGACCTCGCACTGCTCGTCGAGGAGATCGAGGCGGCCTGCGACAAGTTCGAGGAGTCCAAGCAGAAGCGCCTCGAGCGTGAGGCCCGCAGGGCCGAGAAGCTCACTGCTCAGAAGGTCCTTGCGTCATCGCGGTCCTGACCGACTCCCGCGCACAGCTGCGGATCGGGTCCATCGCACTGGCCAGCCCGGTGGTGCTGGCACCGATGGCCGGTGTGACGAATATCGCATTCCGCACCCTGTGCCGCGAACTTGAACTCGCCCGGTCCGGAACGGTCAGCGGGCTGTACGTGTGTGAAATGGTGACGGCTCGCGCGCTCGTCGAGCGCCATCCGGTCACCATGCACATGACGACGTTCGGTGCGGACGAGTCACCGCGGTCGCTTCAGCTCTACGCGGTCGACCCCGAAAACACCTATGCCGCGGCGAAAATGATCGTCGACCAGGGCCTCGCCGACCACATCGACATGAATTTCGGCTGCCCGGTGCCCAAGGTGACCCGGCGCGGCGGAGGCGCCGCGCTGCCGTTCAAGCGCAGGCTGTTCGGGCAGATCGTGGCGGCCGCGGTGCGTGCGACCGAGGGTTCGAACGTGCCGGTGACGGTGAAATTCCGGATCGGCATCGACGACGCCCACCACACCCATCTGGACGCCGGTCGCATCGCCGCCGAGGAGGGCGCCGCGGCGGTCGCGCTGCACGCCCGCACAGCGGCGCAACGCTACTCCGGAACCGCCGACTGGGAGCAGATCGCCCAGCTCAAAGCGCATGTCAAGGGCATTCCGGTGCTCGGCAACGGCGACATCTTCGACGCCGACGACGCGGTGGCCATGATGGCCACCACCGGCTGCGACGGCGTCGTCATCGGCCGTGGCTGCCTGGGCCGGCCCTGGCTGTTCGCCGAGCTCTCCGACGCCTTCACCGGCCGCGAGACCGCAACACCGCCGACACTGGGCGAGGTCGCGGCGATCATCCGCAGGCACGGCCAGCTGTTGAGCGCCCATTTCGGCGAGGACAAGGGCATGCGCGACATCCGCAAGCACGTCGCCTGGTACCTGCACGGCTTTCCCGCCGGAGCCGACCTTCGACGGGCATTGGCGCTGGTCAAGACGCTAGGCGAGCTCGACATCCTGCTCGAGAAGCTGGACGCCGACGTGCCCTTTCCCGCGGCCGCTACCGGGCCTCGCGGGCGTCAGGGCTCACCGGCTTCGGTGGCGCTGCCGGACGGTTGGTTGGCCGACCCGGATGACTGCACGGTGCCCACCGGCGCCGATGTGATGCACTCCGGAGGGTGAACCGAGACCATCTCGGCATTACGTCTCTCAGGATCTCTAAGTACCATATGAGTCTCGTCGTTGTTGGCTCCAGTCACGGGGCCACAGATAGTGCCGCTACAAACGGGTGGCGGCAGCGCAGCGAGCCGATGCGCACCGACGCGCACGCTGCTCACAGAGTCGGAGGCCGGTAGGGACATGAGTGACGGCGATAACGCCACTCCTGGCCGTCCACGCGCGTCCGACTCGAACGACGCTAACCAGTGGCTTACCCGAACTCCGCGGCCATCGCGAGCCGCCGCGCCGTGGGAGCGCCAATCTGCTGCCGAGCCCGACGACGCCGACACCTCCCCGCCGACCGGCAATCACACCGATGGCGTCACGGTCGCCGACCTCATCGCGAAGGTCACCGGCTCCGCGCCGACGGATCATGCGCTGACAGATCAGCGGAGCCGGCACCAAGCCGCACCCGAGTCCGAACCTCCGGCGCACCCGCGAACACCCAGGCAACTACGACCTACCCAACCGCGACACGACGACCTGTCCGACCTGGACACCGAGGTCATCCCCGTGGTGTCCCACGCCGCCGAGCTTCCCGACCTGGCGGCGTTGCGGCGCGCACGCACAGAGCGCATCGCACCGCAGCCGGTTGGCGAGCCGTCCGCAGAGCCCCTCGACCCGCCGAAGAAACCCAAGTCACGACGCCGGGTCATGTTGGCGGGACGCTCTCTGGCCGCGCTCTTCGCAGTACTGGCGCTGGCGCTCACCGGTGGGGCGTGGCAGTGGCAGTCCGCGAAAAACAGCATGCTCAACCGGATCTCGGCGCTGGATCCGGATTCGCGCGACATCGTCGACCCCAACGCACAATTCGGCGACGAGAACTTCCTCATTGTCGGTGTGGACAGCCGCTTCGGTGAGAACGCCGACATGGGCGCCGGCGACACGGAGGTCGCGGGCGGAGCGCGCTCCGACACGATCATGCTCGTCAACATCCCGGCCAACCGCGAACGCGTTGTGGCAGTGTCGTTTCCGCGCGACCTCGACATCGAACCGATGGAGTGCGAGCCGTGGAATCCCGAGACCGGTGAATACGGCCCGCTCTATGACGACGAGACCGAATCCTATGGGCCCGACGAGGTTTACACCGAGACGAAGCTGAACTCGGCCTTCGCGTTCGGCGGTCCCAAGTGTCTGGTCAAGGTCATCCAGAAGCTGTCGGGCCTTTCCATCAACCGGTTCATGGCCGTCGACTTCGCCGGGTTCTCCAAGATGGTCGACGCTCTCGGCGGCGTGGAGGTATGCAGCACCACGCCGCTCGAGGACTACGAGCTGGGCACGGTGCTACCCAACGCAGGCCGACAGATGATCGACGGGCACACCGCACTGAACTACGTGCGGGCCCGGCAGGTGACCACCGAAATCAACGGTGACTACGGCCGCATCAAGCGCCAGCAGCTGTTCCTGTCGTCGCTGATGCGTTCACTGATCTCCAAGGAAGTCTTCTTCTCGCTCAGCAAGCTCAACAACGTGGTCAACGAGTTCATCGCTGACAGCTTCGTCGACAACATCGACACCAAGGACCTGGTGGAGCTCGGTCAGTCGCTGCAGAACATTGCCGCCGGGCGCATTACCTTCCTGACCGTCCCGACCACCGGATACATGGACGAATGGGGCAACGAGCATCTGCGCGAGGAAGACAACCAGGCGATCTTCGACGCGATCATCAACGACGATCCGCTGCCCGAGGAGAAGAACGCCGACAACACTCCGGTGCCGGGCACACCCGAATCGGCGGTGAGCCAGACCCTGGATTCGAGCACGAGCGAGACGCCGACACCGGAGGTCGCCACCGACAGCGGCGAGGTCGTCGACGCCGTCACCACCGATCCGGCCGCAGTGACCGTGCAGGTCTCGAATTCGACCGGCCAGGAAGGGCTCGGCGCCACCGCCGCGAGCGAACTGCAGCTGCACGGCTTCAACGTCGCGACACCCGACGACTACCCGGGTCAGCTGCTGTCCTCGACGACGGTGTTCTTCTCGCCGGGCAACGAGCAAGCCGCTGCCACGGTCGCATCGGCGTTCTCCCAGCCGACCATCGAGCGCGTCAGCGGTAAGGGCGACACCGTGCAGGTCGTGCTCGGGTCCGACTTCTCCACCGTCAGCCCGCCGCAACCGAGCGGCTCGTCCGTACAGGTCCGCGTCCTTCATGGCAGCACAAGCGCCCCGACACAGCTGCCGGAGGACCTCTCGATCACCAACGCCGCCGATACCACCTGCGAGTAGCCCCAACGGCATTCGCGGTGCTCGCAGCGTCTACACAGGCGGCATTCACCTTTCGTTCACCATGGACGTCGTGACGATTCACCGGATCAGACCTAGGCTGGGCGTATGCGAACCGCGTACCACGAGCAGCTAGATGCCCTAAGCAACCAGCTCGGCGAGATGTGCGGGCTGGCAGGCGTTGCGATGGAGCGCGCGACCCAGGCCCTGCTGCAGGCCGACCTGGTGCTGGCCGAGCAGGTGATCACCGATCACGAGCAGATCGCCACAATCAGCGCCAAGGCTGAGGAGGCGGCGTTCGTGCTGCTCGCGCTGCAGGCGCCGGTGGCCGGGGATCTGCGCGCGATCGTCAGCTCGATCCAGATCGTCGCCGACGTCGACCGGATGGGGGCCCTGGCGCTGCATGTCGCCAAGATCGCCCGTCGCCGTCACCCGCAGCATGCGCTGCCCGAAGAGGTCAACGGCTACTTCGCCGAAATGGGCCGGGTGGCGGTCGAACTGGGCAACAGCGCCCAGGAGGTGCTGATGACGCGCGACCCCGAGAAGGCGGCGCGGATCAGCGAGGAAGACGATGCGATGGACGACCTGCACCGTCACCTCTTCACCGTGCTGATGGACAAGGAATGGAAGCACGGCGTCACCGCCGCCGTCGACGTGACGCTGCTGAGCCGGTTCTACGAGCGGTTCGCCGACCACACGGTCGAGGTGGCTCGCCGAGTGATCTTCCAGGCCACCGGCACGCTCCCGGACGAAGAGGACCTGCCGGCCCCGCGCTAGCTGTCTGGGCTCGGTTGCGGGCAGACACAAGCTTGCCCCGTGGTAGGCCCGGTGGCGGTGGGACGCGACGCCGCACGAATGGACTGGTTGCGCTCCGTCGGCGGGTTCGACGCCCGGCTGACCGCCATGCAGCCCGAGCGGCCGTTCGACGCAGTGCTCGACTACCCGAGCCGTCAGGCGCCCGAGTGGTTGTGACCCCGTAGTCGAAGGGACTTGAACTGTCGCGTGCTGCGTATGCGATTGAAGTCAAGCGCAGATCGAAGGCGCCAACCGGTAGCCGACACCGCGGATGGTACGGATGAAGTCGCCGTATTCGACATCCTGACCGAGCTTTTCGCGCAGTCGACGCACATGCACGGCAACTGTGTTCGTATCAGCTGGATGGCCCCATACTTCACGACTGATCTCGTCGCTGCTGGCGACTCTTCCGCGCTGCTCGATGAGGAAGACGAGCAGTTCGAGCTCCCGCTGCGTCAGCCTTACGTCTCGGCCCCGAACGCGCGCTTCATAGCCGTAACGATCCACGTAAATCGGTCCCGCGACATACACCGTGGAGTCGTAGTCGTTCCCTGGCTGATGATCAGTATTGAGCGCGAACGGTGCGATCGCACTGATGTCGTACGGGCGCACGATCAGCGCAGAGGCCCCCGCGACCAATGCTTCGCGCGCCATCTCGTCGTCAATTGACAACGATCCGACCAGAACCGGCAAGTTCCACCGGCTTCTTACGGCAGCCGTAATGCTTGACGCGTCAACAGTATCCGTTCGAGCGGCCAGAACGAGGACATCCGGTCGTTCCGCTCCCACGGCAAGCAGGGCCTCTGCGCCGTCGGTATACCAGGTGGTGCCGATGCCGATTGCTGCCGCATCCTCCATTAGCCGTGAAGCGACGTTCGCGTCGGTGTCGACGAGCACCAGATTGCCCCGCACCGGCGGCATGGCTTCGCGGCGCTTTCCTAGACCAGGCGCGGCGTCGGAACGCCGCACGTCAATAGTCATAGGCCGACGCCCTTCTCGCCACTCTGCCCGTCTCCCTCCGTCCGACGTGCACGCCGAGATCGGTCACCCAAAGCGGCCAGAGATGTAGTCCTCGGTCGCCTTTTCCGTCGGATTGGAGAAGATCTTCTCGGTTTCGTCGATCTCGACGAGCCGACCCGGCTTACCGGTGGCCTCGAGGTTGATGAACGCCGTCTGATCGCTGACCCGCGCCGCCTGCTGCATGTTGTGCGTGACGATGACGATCGTGTAGTCCTGCTTCAGCTCTGAGATCAGGTCCTCGATCGCCAGCGTCGAGATGGGATCCAGCGCAGAGCACGGCTCGTCCATCAACAGGACATCGGGCTGCACGGCGATGGCGCGGGCGATGCACAGTCGCTGCTGCTGACCGCCGGACAGACTGCCACCCGGCTTGTCCAACCGGTCCTTGACCTCGTTCCACAGGTTGGCGCCGTTGAGCGACCTTTCGGCGACCTCGTCGAGGTCCTTTCTGTTCCGTGTGCCCTGTAGCTTCAGCCCGGCCACCACGTTGTCGCGAATCGACATGGTGGGGAATGGGTTCGGCCGCTGAAACACCATGCCGATGGTCTTGCGCACGCTCACCGGATCGATGCCCGAGGCGTAGATGTCCTCGCCGTCTAGCAGTACCGAGCCTTCGACCCGGGCACCGGGCAGCACTTCGTGCATGCGGTTGAGAGTGCGCAGCACCGTCGATTTGCCGCAGCCCGACGGGCCGATGAAGGCGGTGACACTTCGCGGCGTGACAGACAAACCCACGTCGGCGACAGCGTGGAACGAACCGTAATAGATATTGAGGTCTTTGAGATCCAGCCGCTTGGCCATGAGGCTCCTAAACTCTGTTCCGCGTCAGGTATCGGTTGATGAATGCAGCGCCGAGGTACAGCGCCGCGATGATCAAGATGAGGGTCAGCGCGGCGCCCCAGACCCGCAGAGCACCCGCCGCTTCCGGGTTGACCAATTCGGTGTAGATCAGCAGGGGCAGCGACGCCATGTTGCCTTCAAACGCATCCATGTTGATGGAGCGGCTGTAGCCGACCAGGACGAGGACCGGGGCCGTCTCACCCATGACCCTGGCAAGCGCCAGCAGGATGCCGCTGATCATTCCCGGCAGTGCGGTGGGCACGACGACACGCACGATCGTCTTCCATTTCGGAATGCCCAACGCGTAAGACGCTTCTCGCAACTCGTCAGGTACGAGTTTCAGCATCTCCTCGGTGTTGCGTACGACGACGGGGAGCATCAGCAACACCAATGCCAGCGAAACGGCGAAGGCGCTCTGCTCGAATCCCAGGGTCGCAATCCACAGCGCGAAGATGAAGAGCGCGGCCACGATCGACGGCACACCGGCGAGAATGTCAACCATGAACGTAGTGATCTTGGCGAACCGGCCCCGACCGTATTCGACCAGGTACACCGCGGCCATGACGCCCAAGGGAACCGACAGCACCGCGGCGATGGCGGCCTGGATCAGAGTGCCGTAGATCGCGTGGTACACACCGCCGGCCATCTCCTCCGGCAGAACGCCGGCCAGGGAGTTCGTCCACCACGTCGACGACGTGACCGCGGTGATGCCCTTGGCCAGCACCGTGTAGATCAGCCAGACCAACGGGATCGTCGCGACCGCGAAAGACGCGGTGAACAGTGTTGTCGCGAGGCCGTTCTTGAGCTTGCGACTGGTGCTGACCGGGTGGAAGGTGGGACCCTTCACCGCCTGGTCGAGGGTTGCCGTCATCCTCCACTAACCCTTCCGCCTGCCGCTGCCCGGGCCAGCGCGTTGACGACGAACGTCAGCGCGAAGAGCACGAAGCCAGCCGCGATGTAAGCACCTGTCGGCAGCGGAGCGCTGAATTCAGCTGCCGCCGAGGCGATCTTGGATGCGAACGTGTAGCCGCCGTCGAACAACGACCAGTGGCCCGCCTGCGCGGCGGTGCGCAGGATGATCAGGATCGCAATCGTCTCACCGAGCGCGCGGCCCAGGCCGAGCATCGACGCTGCGATCATGCCGCTGCGTCCATAGGGAAACACCGTCATCCGGATGACTTCCCACTTGGTTGCGCCGAGAGCCTGCGCAGCCTCGACGTGGCCCCGTGGGGTAAGCGCAAAGACCTCGCGGGTGACCGAGGTGATGATGGGAAGGATCATCCCCGCGAGCACGATCCCCGCGGTGAAAATTGTTCCTCCCCCCGTCAGCGACACGTTGCCTTGGGAGAACAGGAAGAACCAGCCGAGGCTGTCGTTGAGGAAGGTCGACACTGGCGAAAGCCAGGGAGCAAGGACGAAGATGCCCCACAGACCGAAGACGATGGACGGCACCGCCGCCAGCAGATCGACCAGCATCGCAAACGGCCGTGCCAACCGCTTTGGCGCGTAGTTGGTCAGGAAGGCTGCGATGCCGATCGCGATGGGTACGGCGATCACCAGGGCGAACACCGAACTGAGCACCGTGACCTGGAAAAGGTCGCGAATGCCGAAGCGCAGGTTGTCCGAGTCGTTGGTGATGAACTCCGTGCTGGTGATGAAGTTGGCCTGGTTGGCCTGCAGCGATGGGATCGCCTTGATGATCAGGAAGAGCGCCATCAGGGCAATGGCGCCGATGATGATGGCGCCGGCGGCGACCGCGATGGACTTGAAGACGGTGTCGCCCCAACGTCTGCCGCCCTGCCTCAACGCGGACCCCGTTCCGGGTTTGGTTGGCATGTCGGGAGTATCCCCGATCTGCTGTGGGCTCGTCGGGGTTGCCGACGAGCCCACAGCGGTCGAGTCCGGTGTCACGGCCATGGGCTGGTGACGACTACGTCTTCGCGTTGATGGCGTCGACAGCCTCGGTGAGGCGAGTCTTGAACGCCTCGGGGATCGGGATGTAGCCATTATCCTCGAGCCCGGTCTGGCCATTGCCGAGCGCCGAGTGCATGAACGCCTTGACCGCCGTGGCGACCTCGGCGTCGGGGTACTGCGAGCACACGATCTCGTAAGCGGCCAGCATGATCGGGTACGAACCCGGCTCGGTCGGCATGTAGAACGACGTGGTGTCGAGCACGAGGTCGTTGCCTTCGCCCTTGAACTTGACGCCGTCGATGGCTTTGCCTGCCGTTTCCGTCGTCAACTCGACCGGTTCCGGCCCCGCCGAGGTGATGATCTTGGCGATGGACAGGCCCTGCGCCTTTGCGAAGGACCATTCGTTGTAGGTGACGGAACCCGGGGTGCTCTTGATCGCCGCCGACGTGCCCTCATTGCCCTTGGCACCCTCGCCGACTCCGCCGGCGAACGACTTGCCGGCGCCCTTGCCCCACGCACCGTCCGAGGCCGCGTCCAGGTACTTCTGGAAGTTGTCGGTAGTGCCCGACTCGTCGCTGCGGAAGATCACGTTGATCGGCTGAGCGGGAAGTGTCGCACCTTCGTTGAGCGCCTTGATCTCCGGTGCGTCCCAGGTCTTGACGGTGCCGTTGAAGATTTTGCCCACGGTCGCGCCGTCGAGCACCAGGCCGTCCACGCCTTCGACGTTGTAGGTGACGGCGATGGGCCCAAACACCGCGGGAAGGTTCCACGCCTCACTGCCGCCGCAGCGTTCCTTAGCCTTGTCGACCTCGCCCTTCTCGGCGTTCAGCGGTGAGTCCGAGCCGCCGAAGTCGGTCTGACTGCCGAGGAACTCGGACACACCGGCGCCCGAACCACTTGAGGTGTAGTTCAGCGTGAAGCCGGGGCAATCCTTCTCGTAGGCGTTGATGAACCGCGTCATTGCGTTGGCCTGCGCGGACGAGCCGCTAGCCTTGAGTGCTTCCTTGCCGCCGCAATCGCTGGGGGATTCTCCGGATTCACCACCTGATCCCGAAGAAGCGTTGTTGTCGCTACCGCACGCCGACAGCAGCAGGGCGCCGGCAGCCAGCAGGCTCAGCGCAGCACCAGATCGTTTCGCCTTCACGAAGCTCCTTAGAACTCAGGTAAACGCTCTTCGCCCAGCAACTGCCATTGCCAGGACTTAGATCGCGTCAAGCAGACCCATCGCTGCTCGACTGTGAACTTAAGGGCAGCTGATGAATGAACTACGTACGGACGGTGAACTCAAGATGAACCGAGCTGCGGGAAGGCTGGACTTCGCAAAGCCATCTCTTGACGCGGTCCAGATAGCTCAGCCATAATTGAGACAATTATGGCTGAGAAAAATTTCAATGCGCGACGCGCAGCTATACACGCGGCCTTGGCCGACCCCGGACGACTCGCGATCGTTGATCAGTTACTGCTCGCCGATGCGTCTCCCACCGAGCTCCGGGCCTCTTTGGAGATGCCGTCGAACTTGATGGCCCATCACCTCAAAGTCCTTGCAGACGCCGGCCTGGTGCAGCGCACCCGCTCCGAGGCCGACCGCCGTCGCACCTATCTGCGACTCAATCACAGCGCCCTGGAATTCATGATTCCGTCGGCAAGGCGCAGCGCACACCGCGTGGTGTTCGTCTGCACGCAGAACTCCGCGCGCAGCCAGATGGCCGCCGCTATCTGGAACCGCCGCAGCCCCGTCCTCGCAACGTCTGCCGGAACTCATCCCGCCGACTCGATCCACCCCGCTGCCGTAGCTTCCACGCGTCGGCACAACGTACCGATCCAACCCCGTCGGCCACGACACCTCGACGAGGTCCTAGCCGACGATGACCTGCTGATCGCGGTCTGCGACAACGCTCATGAGGAACTGCCCCCGACCTTGGAACGACTGCACTGGTCCATCCCCGACCCCGTGCGGTCCTCAGCAAGTGATTCGTTCGACCACGCCTTCGATGACCTCAGCACCCGCATCGACCGCTTCACCACCTCGCTTCAACCCGCCTGAAAGGGAATACCGTGACCGACAACGTCGCCGCCGCACACCTACACTCCGATCTGTCCATCGACCAAAAGCTGGCACTCAAGACCGCTGCGACACGACTCGAGACCGAGTTCGGCAACATGTTTGGCGTAGAGACCATCGACCGGTTCCTGCACTCCTCCTACGACCAATTCGCCAACCGAGCATCGATCCCCCGCTTCCTCCCGCTACTGGCCGAGCGCTTCGCCCGACAGCGACTGCGCGCGCTGGCGACGGTGGAGGGCAAGAGCCAAGACGGTAAGCCGACGGTGCTGTTCTTGTGCACCCACAACGCAGGTCGGTCACAGATGGCTCTCGGCTTCTTCCAGCACCTGGCCGGAGACGGCGCCGTTGCGTGGTCGGGCGGCTCCGAACCGGGAAACGAAGTCAACGCGGCCGCGGTAGCCGCCATGGCGGAGCGCGGCATCGACATCTCAAGCGAATACCCCAAGCCGTGGACCGATGAAATCGTGCAGGCCGCCGACGTGGTGATCACGATGGGCTGCGGAGACGCATGCCCCCTCTTTCCGGGACGACGCTACGAAGAGTGGAAGCTCGACGACCCGGTCGGAATGGATGTCGACGCAGTGCGCCCGATCCGCGACGATATTGAGCGCCGCGTCCGTCATTTGCTGGCAGAGCTCGACGTTCCCGCCAATGCTTAACGCCCCACTGCGACCTATAAACCTTCAGCCGCCCCATGACGTGAACATGGGTACAGATTCCAAGGCGAGTGTCCGGAAATTGCTGCGGTCAACGGTCGATTGGTTGCGCGCAGGATATCCGGACGAGGCACCCAACACGGGCTACTCTCCACTGATTGCACTCAACGGACCGGCTCCGCTGACACCGAAGCAAAAGCGGCGCACCCTTGGTGAAGTCGACCAAGACACCGCTTCAGCGACCGAAATCTCAATCGCAATAACGAAAGTCACCGATCGACTGGCTACGCCCGCCCAAACGAGTGCGATTCAACGATCGCTGCAAGCGCGGAAGCTACGCCGCCAGTAGTGCTATCAAGCGACGGCTACGCCATGCGGCCAAGGAGATCCTCAACGCGGGCAGCGATTTCGTCACGGACGAGGCGCATGCGTTCGATGCCATCGATACCGCGTTCCTATGGTTCGGAAGTATCCCAGCGCTCGAATCGAGTGCCGGGGGTCGGGTCGACGTGCGCCTCTCGCCCGAGTGTGACGACGACGTCGACGTTGCGCACCAGCTGAGGGTCAACCGGTTTCGGGGATTCCTTGGTGATATCGATTCCGACTTCGGCGAGCACCTGTGCGGAAAGGTCGTTGATCGCGTTGCCTGGTGTCGTGCCCGCCGAGTGCACCTGCACGGCATCGCCTGCGATCATGCGCAACAGCCCTGCGGCCATCTGGGACTTGCCAGCGTTCTTCACGCAGACGAACAGAACGGCTGGCCTGGTGTCCCTCTCTGTCACTACGGCTCCCGCCTCAGGCCGCGATCCCGAGAATGTCGTCTATCTGCGCGATCGGTTTGGGATTGGTGGGGGATCACCACGTCTTTCGCCGTATCGCCAGCGTCCGGATACAGGGCGACGATCAGCGCCAATCCGAGGAGTGCGCCAACGATCTGTGCCGCGATGAAGCCTGGCGCGGAGCCGGGAGCGATTCCAGCGAAGGTGTCAGAGAACATCCGTCCAATGGTGACGGCCGGATTGGCGAACGACGTGCTACTGGTGAACCAGTATGCCGCGCCGATGTAGGCACCGACGGAGGCGGCGGCCAGTGCGGCGCGTCCGGTGCGCGCCAAGGCGAAGATCAACGCGATCAGTCCTGCCGTGGCGACGATCTCCCCGACGAGGTGGCCGGTGGTGATGCGGTCTTTGTTGGCGATTTCGAACACTTGACGGTCAAACATGATGTTGGCCAGGATCGCGCCGATAATGCCGCCGGCCGTTTGGGCGAGTGTGTACGCGGCGACATGGGCGGCGCTGATACCAGTTCCGCCGCGACGTCCCAACAGCCAGTCTGCTGCCGAAACGACCGGGTTGAAATGTGCGCCGGATACCGGTCCGAACAGCAGGATCAATACTGCGAGTCCGAAGACGGTCGCTGTGGAGTTCTCCAGGAGCTGGATGCCGACGTCATCCGGCGAGAGCTGCTGGGCCGCGATACCTGAGCCGACGACCACAGCGACAAGTAGGGCGGTGCCCGTGAACTCGGCGAGCAGTCGTCGGGGTAAGGGAACGGGGTGCATCACGGGCTGGTTGCTTGCATGGCGTCGGTGTCAAGAAGTACTGAAAGCTGTTGCAGCGCATCGGTGACGACCCGGTAGTAAACCCACGAACCGCGCCGTTCGCTGTCGAGCAGCCCGGCGGTGCGCAGCGTCTTCAGGTGATGGGAGATGGTGGGCTGCGACAGGTCAATCCCGACAGACACCTCGCACACGCACGCCTCCCCGCCAGCATGGCTGGCGATGACACTGAGCAGCCGGAGCCTGACCGGGTCGGACAGCGCCTTGAGCTTGGTCGCCAGCTCGGTTGCAGCTTCAGCGGAGAGCGGCTGCCGCGCCAGCGGGGCGATCACGCAGCCGGACGCATCGGTGAGCTGATAGTCCGATTTCGACATCCTTCGATATTGACGAATGTCGAATCAGACCACAAGCGAACAGCTCGTTAACAGAGCGGCGTCGGCCCGGCGGGCTGGCAATACCCGCCGAGCCGGATGCCCAGTCGGTCAGCAGCAGGAAGAGCCCGCTGTCGCCTTCGCGTCGGTTGGCGAAGCGGTACCGCCGCAGCAGACGCCGGCCTCGGAGGTGGCATCGTCGAGAAGCTGCGGGCTGGTTCCGAAGGTGTCGGAATCGGCAAGGACGGTGTAGACCTCCCACTTCTCGCCGGCCGGGCCGGTAACCCAGACCTTGTCCTGAGTGGCGAAGCAACAGGTCGTGCCGATTTCCTCGTCGGTGAACAGGCCCTCCCCGCTCAGCCGGGCGATTTCGGCGTGCACCTTATCGCTGGATTCGACCTCCACCCCGAGGTGGTTGATCGTGCCGCCCTTGCCGGGATTCTCCAGCAAGACCAGCTTCAGCGGCGGCTCGGCGACGGCGAAGTTGGCGTAGCCTTCCTTGAGCTTGGCCGGCTCGACGTTGAAGAGCTTGGAATAGAACGCGACCGCCTCGTCGAGGTCATCGACGTTGAGGGCGAGTTGGACACGAGACATGAGTTGATCCTTCCTACGTGTGTGACATATATCGAACTGGCGCCGATCTCAGGATGCCACCTTTTTGATATATGTCAACCTTTCTGGCAAGATTGTTCTCATGCCGAAGACGCTGCCGATGGTCGACATCTCCGCTCCCGTGTGTTGTGCACCCGTGGCGGCCGGACCCATGAGCGATGACGATGCCCTGCAGGTGGCGTTGCGGCTCAAAGCACTGGCGGATCCCGCCCGAGTGAAGATCATGTCGTTCCTGTTCAGTTCCGAGACGGGCGAGGAGAACGGCGGTGACCTCGCGACCGCCCTGGGGTTGACCGAGTCAACCGTCAGCCACCACCTCAGTCAACTGCGCCGCGCTGGTCTGGTGGAGTCCGACCGTCGTGGCATGAACGTGTACCACCGCCCCCACAGCGATGCGGTCGCGGCGCTGTGCGTCGTCCTCGATCCCAACTGCTGCAAATAGGCGTCCGACACCATCAGTCCCCGGAACCCACGGTGAGTTGGCGGCGATGGAAGTCGAAGTGCTGACCGGGAAAACGGTAGACGTCAGCGAGTGTCATGTAGTCCGTGAAGAAGGGATCCCACCGCGTCGGGAAATGCATGCCGCAATGGAGTGACTCTTCGGATTCGCGAGCCAGATTGCGCTTCAACGCGGCAAGGACACGATCCATCTTCGCTGCCATACGACGGCGGTTGTAGACGACGGCGGCGGCGCTGGAGCCGTAGTAGTTGATGACGTCGAACGGTTGGGTTGCGGCATTGAGCAGGTTCGCGAACACGCGGCTGACTCGATCAGGCATCCGAGCGAATACTTTTACCAGGATGCGCAACCGCTGCACGACCATGTAGCCGAACACCATGTGGAACAACAACTGCTCATTGTTCCAACGTGTCCCGCGCGTGGGGCTCTCCCATGCGGCTTCACGATCTGCCTCGACCAGCAGTCGATGGAAGTCGACGCAGGCCCGGTCGAGACCGATCGAGATTTCGGCACGATCGACGGAACTCTCTTCTGCCATCCCTTGTCCATTGATGCACAGCACACCACCAGAGACAACTGGGCAGGAGACGCAGTCGGCGCACAGCTATTCGGGCTCGTCGGCGGTATAGGCGATGTCGACCGTCGACACCTCGAAACCTAGCCGTTGATAGGTGTTCACGGCCGCTGAGTTCTCTGCCTCGACGTAAAGCATCACCGTTGGGTGGTCCGCTCCTGAAAGCCGCTGCGCGAGATGGTGCAACCCGATCAGGGTCAGCGTCGCCCCGATGCCACGGCCCTGTGCGGCGGGGTCGACGCCGACGATGTACACCTCACCGAGACCCTCGTTGTGCACCTTGGTCCAGTGGAAGCCCAGCAGCCTGCCGGTCTTCTCGTCGAACGCCATGAACAACCCCGCGGCGTCGAACCACGGCTCGCCGCGGCGCTCGGCGATATCGGCGGCCGTCCAGCCGCTCTGCTCGGGGTGCCAGGCGAACGCGGCGTTGTTGACCCGCAGCAGTTCGGCGTCGTCGTCCGGACCGCGGTAGGTCCTGACTCGCACACCGGCCGGGATTGTCACAGGCGGCAGATTGGTCAGCGGGCGACGCATCTGCAGGAGCTCGCGCGCGGGCGTAAGGCCGACGGCCTTCGCTGTCGCGCGCGCGGGCTCCAGGTTGCCGTGTGCCCAGATCCGGGTGCCGCTGCCGCCCTCGGCCAGCGCCGTGCGGGCCATCGCCGATCCGATGCCGCGCCTGCGCCACTGCGGATGCACGACGAGCTCGGCCATCGCCGGCCCCCCGTCGGTCGCGGGGGCAAGATCGAGATAGCCGACGACGGAATCGCCGTCGAGCGCCACCAGATGCCGGGTTCGGTCGTGCGGAAGTTCGCGCAGCACTTGGTCGCCGACGGGGGCGACGCCATCTGCTTCCCTCGCCGCGGCAATCAACTCCCGGATCCCCCGCTGGTCTTCGTCGGCGAGGCCGGTGCACCAGCGGATTTGCGGAGCCACGGGGCCGGCGACGGATGAGGCGGTCACTGACTGTGCAGTGGGTCCGCCAGCTCTTCGGGCAGGCTCACGGACGCGTCGTACACGCCCGAGTCATCGACGTCGTCGCTCGCGTCCGATCCCGCTGCCGGCGCGCGCCCACGGGCCGGTCGGACCGCCTTGTATCCGACGTTGCGCACCGTGCCGATCAACGACTCGTATTCCGTGCCGAGCTTGGCGCGCAACCGCCGGACGTGAACGTCGACCGTGCGCGTGCCGCCGAAGAAGTCATAGCCCCACACCTCTTGCAGCAGTTGCGCACGGGTGAACACCCGGCCCGCGTGCTGAGCCAGGTACTTCAGCAGCTCGAATTCCTTATAGGTGAGGTCCAGCGGCCGCCCTCGCAGCCGGGCGGTATATGTGCCCTCGTCGATGACCAGCTCGCCGAGGCTGACCTTGCCGGCGTTTTCCTGATTCGCCGCACCACCGCGGCGGCCGACCAGCAGTCGCAGCCGGGCGTCGATCTCGGCGGGTCCGGTGCTCGGCAACAGAATCTCGTCGAGCCCCCACTCCATGTTGACCGCGACCAGGCCGCCCTCGTTCACCACGGCAACCACCGGAACCGACGTCCCGGTGGTGCCGAGCAGCCGGCACAGCCCCCGCGCCGCGGCCAGATCCGTGCGCGCATCGACGATCGCCACATCCGCGCTTCCGGCCTCCAGCAACGAGGACACCTCGGTGGGCGCAGTCCGCACAGTGTGGGCGAGCAGCGACAACGACGGAAGCACCGACTCCGGATGCGGGTCGGCGGTTAATAGCAGTAGATCCAACGGGCCCTCCAGGCGCAGGTCAGATATTTACGGACTGCATTGTCCGGGATACCTCCCAGATTCTTGGCCGACATCTGGCCGTTACCGGTGCCATAACGATAACCCGTCACCTGCTGATTAGCCGCGCCGAGCGGAGCGGGGCGGAGCCGGTGGGCCAGAATGTGCGGGTGCGCAAGCTGCTGATCGGATTGATATCGGCCGTGGCCGCGGTCGCGATCGCAGCGGTCGGCGTGGACTTCGGCGCCGCGATCTACACCGAATACCACCTGGCCAGGGCGATCCGCAGCGAATCACGCCTGTCCTTCGACCCGTGGGTCGGCATCATCGGTTTCCCGTTCATCTCGCAGGCGAGAGACCGGCACTACGACCAGATCGAAATCCGCGCGAATGGCGTAGATCACGCCGTGGTCGGGAAGGCGTCGTTCGAGGCCACCTTGTACTCGGTCGATGTGCCCGAAGACTCCTGGCTGATCGATGCGAGCACTCCATTGCCGGTGGGCGAGGTGGAGAGCCGCATCATCATCGACTCCACCCACCTCGGCCGCTTCATGGGCATCACCGACCTCCTGGTGGAGGCGCCCACCAGAGAGACCAACAACGCCACCGGCGGCACCACCGAGTCGGGAATCTCCAGCAACAGGGGACTGGTCTTCACCGGCACGCCCAAGGCCGCCGACTTCGACAAGAGGGTCAGCGTGGCGGTGGACCTGTCCATCGCCGGCCCCGACCGGACCACGCTCGTGTTGACCGCGACCGGGGTGCTGACCGGCGCGGGCACCGCCGACCAGCAGGTGCCCGACGAGAAAACCGACGCCGTGCTGGCCGCGTTCACCACCACTCTGCCCGGGCAGAAGCTGCCCTTCGGCATCGCTCCGACCAGCGAAGGAGCGCGCGGATCCGACGTCATCATCGAGGGCATCGCCGAGGGAGTAACCATCACGCTGGATGAGTTCACACAGTCATGAGCCCTTCACTGGCTGTGGTCATCGCCGTGGTCATCGCGGCGATGGGGATGGCCTACGTGATCAACAGATTGATCGCGTTGCGAGCCGGGCTGCTCAAAGAGACCGCCGAGACGGCCGCCTCGGAACCCGTGGACACCTCCGACCTGGGCCTGTCCGGCACCGGACCCACCGTCGTGCACTTCAGCGCGGTGTGGTGCGGGCCGTGCGCCGGGGTGCGGCGGGTGGTCCATCAGGTGTGCGACGACCTGCCCCAGGTGGCGCACGTGGAGATCGACATGGACGCCAATCCCGCCGCAGCCCGGCGACTTTCGGTGCTGTCGCTGCCGACGACATTCATCTTCGACGCCGACGGCCGCCAGCGGTACCGTGCCACCGGCGTGCCCACCGCCGCTGACCTGCGGTCGGCGCTGGAACCGCTGTTGGCTTGATCACCATGTCATTGGGTAAGCTGTCGGGCGTGTCCGCCCGCCTTCAGGTGATGCTCACCAAGCGCCGCGCAGTCGATCTGTGCCGCGTCGCGGGTTCTTGCTGTTGTTGTTGTAGCTGCTGAGCGCAGCCGCGCAATCGTGCGCGCTCGCTCGGAGCAGCCCCTTGTGGCCTGCTCGCAACCAGCCCTACCCACGCAACAACAGGAGTGTGACTTCAGATGACTTCCCGGGGATCGCCCACCAAGACCACAGCCCATCCGATCAGGTGGACGTTCGGGGACCCCGATTCGCCGCATGGGTGACCACCGCCGTTCTGGTGCTCACGCTGGTCGTCTCGAGCTTCAGCCTCGCCGCCGCCGCCGTGATCCTCGGCGTGCAAGCCGTCGTCTTCGCGATCGGCGCGCTCGGCGGGCCACGCAAGCACCCGTACGGCCTGATTTTCGCGAAGCTCGTCGCTCCGAGGCTCGCACCGGTCACCGAGCGTGAGCCCGTGCCGCCGCTGAAGTTCGCCCAGCTGGTCGGCTTCGTGTTCGCCGTCGTCGGCGTCGTCGGGTTCGCCACCGGCCTGTCCGCGCTGGGTCTGGTCGCCACCGGTTTCGCCTTGGTGGCCGCGTTCCTCAACGCCGCGTTCGCGATCTGCCTCGGCTGTCAGCTCTACCCGTTCGTCGCACGACTGCGCCGCTACCCCAGCCCCGCGTAATACATCAAACACCAAGCAACCGAAAGGATTTCCTACATGGCACGCTCCGATGTCCTGGTCTCGACCGACTGGGCCGAGAGCAATCTCGAAGCGCCGAACACGGTCTTCGTCGAAGTCGACGAGGACACGTCGGCCTACGACGGCGGACACATCGCAGGCGCGGTCAAGCTCGACTGGAAGACCGACCTGCAGGACGCCGTCAAGCGCGACTTCGTCGACGCCCAGCAGTTCTCCAAGCTGCTGTCCGACCGTGGCATCGCCAACGACGACACCGTGATCCTGTACGGCGGCAACAACAACTGGTTCGCCGCCTACGCGTACTGGTACTTCAAGCTGTACGGCCACGACAAGGTCAAGCTGATCGACGGTGGCCGCAAGAAGTGGGAACTCGACGGCAGGCCGCTGTCCACCGACACGGTGAGCCGCCCGGCGACCAGCTACACCGCCAAACAGCCGGACAACACCATCCGCGCGTTCCGCGACGAGGTCATCGCCGCGATCAGCGAGAAGAACCTCGTCGACGTGCGCTCCCCCGACGAGTTCTCCGGCAAGATCCTGGCCCCGGCGCACCTCCCGCAGGAGCAGAGCCAGCGCCCGGGGCATATCCCCGGCGCCATCAACGTTCCGTGGAGCAAGGCGGCCAACGAGGACGGGACCTTCAAGTCCGATGAGGACCTGGCCACGCTGTACGCCGAGGCTGGGCTGGACGGCAAGAAGGAGACCATCGCCTACTGCCGGATCGGTGAGCGCTCGTCGCACACCTGGTTCGTGCTGCAGGAGCTTCTCGGCCACGAGAACGTGAAGAACTACGACGGCAGTTGGACGGAATACGGCTCCCTTGTGGGTGCCCCGATTGAGTTGGGAAGTTGATATGTGCTCTGCACCGAAGCAAGGACAGACGCTGCCGGCCGGCGTCGACCTGGAGAAGGAAACGGTGATCACCGGTCGCGTCGTCGACGGCTCCGGTCAGTCGGTCGGCGGCGCGTTCGTGCGCCTGCTGGACGCCTCCGACGAGTTCACCGCCGAGGTCGTCGCGTCGGCCACCGGTGACTTCCGGTTCTTCGCGGCCCCCGGCACGTGGACGCTGCGTGCGCTGTCGCCCGCGGGCAACGGCGACGCCAGCGTGGCACCGTCGGGCGCGGGCATCCACGAGGTCGACGTCAAGGTCGCCTGACGACGAAGGCGGCGCGGAATGCGCCGACGAGGAGTCGGGCCATCGGGCCATGCCTGACGACGAAGGCGGCGCGGCATGCGCCGACGTGGGGGCACCTCCCGCTTGCGGGGGAGAGTCGGGCCATCGGGCCACGCCTGACGACGAAGGCGGCGCGGAACGCGCCGACGAGGAGTCGGGCACATCGGGCCGCCGACTAGACTCGCGGCCGTGGTGTTGTTCTTCGAGCTCCTGCTTTTTGCGACCGTCGTTGTCATCACCTGGTTCGCGCTGTATGCGCTCTATCGGCTCATCACTGACGAATCGTGACCTCTGACGAAGGCCCCGTCGCCGGCGGTTCGGGCGACCGGGCGGTTGCCGCCGCGGTTGAACGGGCCAAGGAGACGGCCGCACGAAACATCCCGGTGTTTCAGGATCTTCCGGTCCCTGCCGACACGGCGAACTTGCGCGAAGGTGCCAATCTGAATGACGCCCTGCTCGCGCTGCTTCCGCTGGTGGGCGTGTGGCGCGGCGAGGGCGAGGGCCGAGGAAGCCAGGGCGACTACCGATTCGGTCAGCAGATCGTGGTGTCCCACGACGGCGGTGACTATCTGATCTGGGACGCGCGCTCGTGGCGGCTGACAGAATCCGGCGAGTACGAGCAGCAGGGCCTGCGGGAGTCGGGCTTCTGGCGGTTCGTCGACGACCCGCATGATCCCTCGGAGTCTCAGGCGATCGAATTGCTGTTGGCCCATTCCGCCGGTTACGTCGAGCTTTTCTACGGCAGGCCGCGCAACCAGTCGTCGTGGGAACTGGCCACCGATGCGTTGGCGCGCACCAAGTCCGGGATGCTCGTCGGCGGCGCGAAACGGTTGTACGGCATTGTCGAGGGGGGCGATTTGGCTTACGTAGAGGAGCGCGTCGACGCCGATGGCGGACTCGTGCCGCACCTGTCGGCCCGACTGACGAGGTTTGTCGGCTGATGCGAAGAGTTCGGTTGGCCGCGGTCATCGCCGCGGCGGTGATCGTCGCGGGATGCTCGTCGAAGGACACACCGCCAGAGCAGTCGACGACGCCCGCACCGGGCGGGCACGGCGCCTATGCCAAATGCCTTCAAGAGCACGGCATTTCGGCTCCGCCGGGACCGGTTGCCGGACCACCCGCCGGTACCGATCAGGACGCCTGGCAGCAGGCCACGCAGGCCTGCGCGTCACTGGCGCCGGGTCCGTCAGCGGGCTAGCCCAGAACGGGCGCTTTCCCCGCCTCTGCGAGCCACTTGTCCTGCAGCGCGGCCAGCGAGGCATGCACCGCACGATTGACGCTCAGCGTTTGTCGCGCTGACCGTCGGCCAACTTCGCAGACACCTTGTCTGCACCCACCCGCCGTGTGATGCCCGCGGCGAATTCGGGGGCAAGGCCCGCGACTACTGAAAGCAGCTTCATGCTCAGCGGCGCGACGTTGACCTCACCGCGGTTCCGCTCGATCGCGGCGACGACGCCACGAGCAACGTCGTCGGGCGAACTGGTGCCGACTCCTGGCGGCAATTCCACCTTCGCGTCGGCGACCATCCCCGCGTCACGGATGAGCCCGGGGAACACAACGGACACGCCGACGCCGCTTCCGTGGAGATCGGCACGTAATCCCGCGGCGAACCCGCGCAGCCCGAACTTGGTGGCGCAGTAAACGGAAGCGTTCGGCGAAGCGGCCTTTGCGAGCAGCGAGGACACGAACAGCAAGTGGCCTCGGCCTCTGGCGACCATCCGCGGAGCGAGCTCTTTCGCGAGCACCATGGGTGCGCGCAGATTCACGTCCAGTGCACGATCGATCTCACCGACGGTGAACGATTCGAGCGTGCCCGAGGCGGGCAGACCCGCATTCGCGATCAGGATGTCGACCTCCCCCGCCTCTTGCGCCAGGCGTTCGACCTCCTCGGGCACGGCCAGATCGACGACCAGTACCCGCGCGCCGTAATCGGCGGCAAGCTGCTCCAATTTGTCGCCGCGTCGCCCTGTCACGATCAGGCTCGCGCCACGGTCCGTAACAGCCTTCGCAATGGCCTGCCCGATACCGCCGGTGGCGCCGGTCAACAGCACGGTGGAGCCGGAAATCTTCATGAGGAACGAGCCTATTCGGAGCCGGACTGTCGCGGCCGAAATTTCGCTGCCAGCCAACGCAGAACGAGCCCAGATATGGAGCGGCCCCCGAGCCGCTGTTCCTGGGTTGGACAAAACCGAGGGGCTCGGGGGCCGGGTGACTGCGGGGAATTCGCCAGCGCGCGCAGGTGAATCATCCCCTGGTGCTGCTAGCGGGCAGCCACCTCACATGTCCATAAGTCAATCAATTTGTCGGACCACCTCCTTCCCTGTGTACGAAGGACCGTACCCGCGCACAAACGCAGCGACAAGCGATTAAGGGGACCCCAGCGTTCAACTGTCGCGGATGATCACGGCGTCGAGCGCCGTCGGTCAACGTCGCCCGCCAAACCGCTTGGGCCGCGACGAGATTGCGCCATACCAGAATAGTGCAGGCTTCTATCGCCGGGCCGCGCTGACCCAGACAGCCGTGCACGGCAGCCGCACAGCGCCATCCTGCCCTTGGAACGGTGCCCATGCCTGCGTCACGCGCTCCCACACCTGCTCCTGGACGGACGCGGGCTGGTCGGCGATCAGTTCCGTGATCGGCGGAGCGACATCACGCACCCACTCGGTACAGGCTTCCGCGCTAGATGAGTAATTCCAAGGGGTGTTACTGGTGTGGCTGCTGTGATTTATGGGTGAGGGTGTCCAGGATTGGCGTTGCTTAACCCAACCTGGCACTGGAGGCCGAAGTGGACGCTGACCTGGACACCCTCGCTACCGGACTGTACGTGACAAGTGATGATTTTCTCGCCGACAATCCGCAGTATCGACCGTGGCGGCCGCGCGTCGGGCTCGCTCCGCGGCTGACGGACGCCGAGCTGGTCACCCTGGTGGTGCTGCAGGCGTTGCTCGGATTCACCTCCGAGGCCCGATTCCTGCGCTACGCAAACACTCATCTGCGCGGTTTGTTTCCTTATCTGCCAACGCAATCGGGTTACAACAAGAGGATCCGCGCGGCGATCGGCACGCTGCGGGCGGTGATCGCGCACCTGGTCGCACGGTCCAGCAGCGTCAGCGATGACGTGTGGGTGGTCGACTCGACCCCGGTCGAGTGTGGGCGCTCGCGAGAGACGGCGAAGCGGTCGGATCTGGCCGGGTGGGCCGAGTACGGCTACTGCGCTTCGCATTCGCGCTTCTTTTGGGGGCTGCGCCTGCACCTGGTGTGCACGCTGTCGGGTCTGCCGGTGGCGTTCGCGCTGGCCGGCGCCAAGGCCGACGAACGCGAGGTCCTGCTCGGCATGCTCGACGCCGACCCCAATCTCGTGGCCGCCCACCCGAATCAGAAGTTGATGGCGGACAAGAACTACTACGGCAAGGCATTCGAAGCCGCACTCGCCGACGTCGAAGTCGAGCTGCTGCGGCCTGCCCGCAAGGGCGAGAAACCACGCCCGGGGCATCGGTACTTCAAACCGTTTCGGCAGGTCATCGAGTCGATCAATAACACGCTCAAGACCCAACTCGACCTCGAACGCCACGGCGGGCGCACCATCGCGGGCGTCACATCGCGAGTACTGCAACGCATCCTCGCCCTCACCGCCGCGATCTGGCACAACGACCAACTCGGCCAGCCCACGCTGCGATCACTGACCGCCTACGACCACTGACCCCTTGGAATTACTCATCTAGGCATCGCGTACGTGACGACCGCCGTGCCCGACGCCACGTCGGTATAGCCAGCCTCGCGCACGAGCGTCTCCAGAACGCCATCGCCGCCAAGGGCGAAAGGGCCCGGGCCAGCAGTCGGGGGGGCGATGCCCAGCATGTCGACCATGACCGGCACGGGGGTGGCGAATGCGACCTTGTCCGGCGTAGCCCACACGGCGACGGAGAGGCGGCCACCCGGCCGTAGCGCGGCTTTCAGCCGCTGCAGCGTAGCCAGCGGGTCGGCGGCGTACATCAAAGTGGCTCGGCTGAGTACGACATCAAAGCCTTCCGGCTCCAACTGCGTGGTTTCCACGTCGCCTTCAACGAAGGTGACGTTGTCCAGGCCACAACCCCGGCTTCGTTCTTTGGCGAAGGCCAGCATGTCGGCGGAGATGTCCAGGCATGTGACGTGTCCCGTGGGCCCGACCGCTTGGGCCGCGCTGAGCCCCGGCTCACCGTAGCCCGATCCGACGTCGAGTACGTGATCGCCGCGACCCACCCCGGCCTGCTGCAGCAGAGCGCTCGTCAGCACAGGGCCCGCGCCTTCCGCTTCAATGGTGCCGATCCACTTCCGCCAGCCCGTTGCCGCCGCGGTCCACTCGCGGCGAACGTCGTCCTTGTAGGTCCCGTCGTCGGATGGGCTAGCAGTCACGGCGCACCTCCTCCCGGTGTTTGGATGACGCTACCCCTGACGTGCCGCTGAGTTTGCCTCTTCAGCCGCGACTAGGTATCGAACCAGCGCACCCGTTGGGCGGCGACGGGTTCGTGCTTGCCCTTCACCGTGACATGCTCGAGTGGTCCCGCCGGTTCACCGAGGAACCGGGCCAGACGGTCCGACACCATCACCTCGCCGCTGCTTGCGCACGACTGCAGTCGCGAGGCGGTGTTCACGACATCACCGACAGCCGTGAAGTCGCTCACCGTGGCGTTGCCGCCGATGTTGCCGACGAACGCTTCGCCGTAGTCGAGGCCGACGCCGAGCTCGAGCACCGGCCCGTCGGAGCCGCCGTAGCCGAGGCCTTCCAGCAGCCGACGCGCGTGCTCGAGCATGACGGTCGCCACCGTGCGGCGGTCGGCGTCGTCAGGCGACCATGAGCTCTCGGCGACGTAGATGGGAAGATACAGCGCCATGACCTCGTCGCCGATCAGCTTGTCAATCAGCGCTTTCGGGAAGAGCACCTCCTCGGCCACGGAGTAGAAGCGGCGCAACAACGCACTCGCCTCCTGCGGGGTGATCAACTCCGAACGCGCAGTGAAGCCGCGCAGGTCGGCGAACAACACACCGACCTCGGTCGTGATGCCGCCTGGCGGCGCCAGCTCGACGCACGTCGCACACAGGGTTGGGTTCTTCCGCGAGGGGCGATAGCCAAGCGGTTGAACCAGCCTGCCACCGATACCCGCGAACGGTGCACCGCAGATGCCGCACCGCGGACTGGCCGGTAACGAGCGCATCAGCCGATGGACTGCCCGCGTGGTCCTCGTGGTGGAGAACTCGAAGTACGCCATCCAGTCTTCCGGTGCCAGCGGCTCGCCGGGTCGCTTTCCCGCGTACTTGACCAAGCCGCGCAGCGCCAGCCGCTGCCAGCCTGTCAGCCGCTCGCCGGTGGAATCCTCGCCCACTCGTCCAGCATGTCCCAATTTCCGCTGACGAGGGTGACTGTCCAACAAAACGTTGACAGACAATCGAATTTGGGCCGCTTCCTCGCTCAGCGATCGCTGACGATGGCGGCGTCGACCAGCTCGCTGACTTCTGCGGCCATCGGGGAAGGCCGCAGCGGCTTACCGTCGAGGGTGTGCACGCGCGCCGCGAGCGTGATGCTGGATACCAACCAAACTCCTTGGGCGGCAATCACATCAGCTGGCTTCAAGGCCCGGTAGTCGCAGTCGTAGCCCTTGTTGCGCGCCACCTCGAACAGGGCCTGCTGCGTGGTGCCGCGCAGGATCGGATACCACGGCGGCGGCGTGAGCAGCCCGAGCCGACCATCGATTTCGGTGGCGATGACCACCGTCGACCGCGGACCCTCCAGGACATGGCCGTCGGAGCTGACGAAGATCACGTCGCCGGCCCCATGGCGTTCGGCGTGCCGCAGCGCCGCCATGTTCACCGCGTAGGACAACGTCTTGGCGCCGGCCAGCAGCCACGGCATATCGGCGACACCATCGGTGGGCAGTCCGCGGGCCAGCGTCATGGCGGCCACCCCTTCGGTGCGGGCCGCGGCGACCCTGCCGGGCAGCGGGCCGATCATGGCGAACGCCGTGCCTGATGTCGCCGGCCCAGCGGCTCCGGTAGGCGGCGAGCCGCCTTCGCGTCCCCGGCTGTAGACCAGCCGCAGCACTCCCTCCTGGCCGCCTTGGTCCGTCCAGCTCGACGCCGCAGTGGCGACCGCCGCACGCCAGCGCGGGAGATCGGGTTCCGGCAGATCCATCATCCGCGCCGATTGGATCAACCGCGCCAGGTGAGCCTCCAGCAGGCACGGGCGCCCGTCGCGCACCAGAAGCGACTCGAAGATGCCGTCGCCGCGCACCACGGCCAGGTCGTCGGCGTGCAGCAGCGCTGTCTGCGGGTCCTGCAACTGCCCGTCGAGCGTGACCACAACTCCCGGTTCGCCCGTCATGGGCAAGAAGCGTAGCGCCGTACAGTTGGAGCTATGTCAGCAGTTCCCGCCCCCGACACGGGTCCTGACGCCGGCGCCGTCTGGCATTACGGAGATCCCCTCGGCGAGCAGCGCGCCGCGATGGACGAGGCCGTGGTAGTGGACCGCTCGCATCGCGTGGTGCTCACCCTGACGGGCGGCGACCGGAAAACCTGGCTGCACAACATTTCCACCCAGCACGTCAGCGAGCTGCCCGACGGCGCCGTCACACAGAATCTGAGCCTCGACGGCCAGGGCCGTGTCGAAGATCACTGGATCCAGACCGAGCTCGGCGACGTCACCTACCTCGACACCGAATCGTGGCGGGGCGAGCCGCTGCTGGCCTATCTGCGCAAGATGGTGTTCTGGTCCGACGTCGCGATCAAGCAGGCCGACCTGGCCGTGCTGTCGCTACTCGGCCCGCGGTTAGCGGCCGAGCCGGTACTCGGTGCCCTCGACATTGATTCGCTACCGGCTGAAGACACGGCCGTGCCGCTTGCCGACGGCGGTTTCGTCCGCCGCATCGGGTCGCCGGGCATCGAGCTGGACCTCGTGGTGCCAGCGCCGCAGGCTTCCGCCTGGCTGGATCGGTTGACCGCAGCGGGTCTGCGGCGGGCCGGCGTCTGGGCCTACGAGGCACATCGGGTGGCGGCACTGCGACCGCGGCTCGGGGTCGACACCGACGAGCGGACGATCCCGCACGAGGTGGGCTGGATCGGCAGCGCCGTGCACCTGGACAAGGGCTGCTACCGCGGCCAGGAAACCGTCGCGCGGGTCCATAACCTGGGCAAACCGCCGCGAATGCTGGTCCTGCTGCATCTTGACGGGTCCGGTGACCGACCGTCGACCGGCGACCCGGTCCTCGCGGGAGGGCGCGCCGTCGGCCGGCTCGGCACGGTCGTCGATCACGTCGACCTCGGCCCGATCGCCCTTGCGCTGCTCAAGCGCGCGCTGCCCGCCGACACCGCGCTGACCACCGGCGGCGAGGTCGAAGTGCCCGCCGTGATGGACGCCGATTCGCTGCCTGCCGCCGACGCCACCGGGGCGGGTCGGCTGGCGGTCGAACGGCTGCGGGGCGGAGCCCGGTGAGGCGGTGCGCGGTGAGCAGGGCCTGCCAGCGGAGCGCAGCGGGGCACGGTAAAGTGTTGGCAGGACAATAAACACACACAGATCGGAGCCGCCTTCTAATTGGGCCGCTCCGTTATTGCGCGAGGGGGTCCCCCCATGGGCCGCGGCCGGGCTAAGGCAAAGCAGACCAAGGTTGCTCGTGAGCTCAAATACAGCTCACCGCAGACCGATTTCGAGCGGCTCCGGCAAGAGCTGGCCGGGTCGGACGGTGCTGAGCCTGACGACGATCTCAATGGCAGCAACGGCGAGTTGACCGACGAGGACGACTGGCGGCGCTAGTCGGGATTCCCTCGACGAATTCCCCTAGAACCGTGGGTGCTGGCCCACGAGTTGGGCGCGTGAGGCGTCCTTGCTGCCCTTCATGACGCCGCCCACGATCCAGCAGTTCAGATGCCGCGCCGTCAGGATGGCCAGCGCACGGTCGGTGTCCTCGGGCGCGACGACGGCGACCATGCCGATACCCATGTTGAATGTCTTCTCCATCTCGGCGCGGTCGATCCGGCCGCGCTGGGCGATCATCCCGAACACCGGCGCGGGCGTCCACGTGCCGCGATCCAACTCGGCGACCAGCCCAGGCGGAATGACGCGCTCCAGGTTGCCTGCCAACCCGCCGCCGGTGACGTGGCAGAACGTGCGCACCTGGGTTTCGGCGGCCAGCGCCAGGCAGTCCTTGGCATAGATACGGGTCGGCTCGAGCAGCTCTTCGCCCAGCGTGCGGCCGAACTCCTCGACGTGGCCGGCCAGGTTCATCCGGTCGATCTCCAGCAGCACCTTGCGCGCCAGCGAGTAGCCGTTGGAGTGCAGGCCGGTGGAGCCCATTCCGATGATCACATCGCCGGGCTTGACCCGGTCGGGACCGAGCACGTCGTCGGCCTCTACGACTCCGACGCCCGTCGCGGAGATGTCGTAGTGGTCGGGCGCCATCAGCCCGGGATGTTCGGCGGTCTCGCCCCCCAGCAGCGCGCAGCCGGCGATCACGCACCCGTTGGCGATGCCCGACACCAATTGGCTGACCCGCTCCGGCACGGTGCGGCCGACGGCGATGTAGTCCTGCAGGAACAGCGGCTCGGCGCCACACACCACCAGGTCGTCGACGACCATGGCGACGAGGTCGAGCCCGACGGTGTCGTGCTTGTCCATCGCCTGGGCGACCGCCAGCTTGGTGCCGACCCCGTCGGTCGAGGAGGCCAGCACCGGTTCCCGGTAGCCGCTGCGCAGCGCGAACAACCCTGCGAAGCCCCCGAGGCCGCCGCGCACCTCGGGCCTGGTTGCCTTGCTCGCCAGCGGTTTGAAGAGTTCGACGGCGCGGTCACCAGCTTCGATGTCCACCCCGGCCGATGCATAGGAGATGCCGTGTTGTGCGGCGTGATCCGTCATCGCGACCAAATCTACCGGGCGCGACGACCCCACGGTATGCGCCGCCGGCTGTGCATCTTCTGGCCGACATCGCGCACGGCTGCCCACGGTATGACAGCGTGAGCGATCATGACCCGACTTCCCTCGTTTGCGCTGGCCGCCGCCGTGGTCGCGACCGCATCTCTCGCCAATGCCGGCACCGCCTTCGCTACCCCGCCGCGGGATGCCGACGGCACCGTCATCTGGCAGATGACCGACGAAGGCAAGGACTACATCTTCCGTGAGATCACTGTCGCGCCCGGCGGCAGCACCGGCTGGCATTCGCACCCGGGTCAGCTGTTAGGGGTGGTCAAGGAGGGCATCTTGATGCACAACCGGGCCGACTGCTCGATGGACGGTCTGTACGTCGCGGGTCAGAGCGTCGCGGAGAAGGGCGGCCCCGACTACGTGCACATCGGCCGCAACGTCGGCCCGGGACCCCTGGTCCTGCAGATCCTGTACGTCAATCCCGCAGGCGCGCCGCTGTCCGACGACGCGCCGGACCCGGCTTGCGGGTTTGCCTGACGCAGGAAACGGCCATCCGCCCGTCTACCGGCTCCGAATAACTTAAGGGGAATCGACGGACGGAGGTTCTGTGCCGGCTGAGGAGACTCGCTGTTTGGTGACGGGCGCGACGGGCTACATCGGTGGCCGGTTGGTGCCACGACTGTTGGACGCCGGCTTGCGCGTTCGGGCGATGGCGCGCAATCCGGACAAACTGGCCGACGTGCCGTGGCGGGGTGACGTCGAGGTGGTTCGGGGCGATCTGACCGCACCCGAGTCGCTGATCGAAGCGTTCGACGGCGTCGACGTCATCTACTACCTGGTGCACTCGATGGGGACGTCGAGGGACTTCGTCGCCGAGGAGCGGCGGTCGGCACGCAACGTGGTCGAGGCGGCGCGACGGGCGGGGGTGCGGCGACTGGTGTACCTCAGCGGACTTCATCCGGAGGGCAGGAAGTTGTCGCGGCATCTGGCGTCGCGCACCGAGGTCGGCGAGATCCTCATCGACTCGGGTATCGAGACCGTGGTGCTGCAGGCCGGGATCGTGATCGGGTCGGGGTCGGCGTCGTTCGAGATGATTCGTCACCTCACCGACCGCCTTCCCGCGATGACGACACCGAAGTGGGTGCACAACACGATCCAGCCGATCTCGATCGACGACGTCCTGCACTACCTGGCCGAGGCCGCCACGGCCGACGTGCCGTCGTCGCGGACGTGGGACGTCGGTGGTCCCGACGTGATGGAGTACGGCGAGGCGATGCAGGTCTACGCCGACGTCGCGGGCCTACGGCGCCGGCTTATCGTGGTGCTGCCGCTCCTGACCCCCACGATCGCCAGTTGGTGGGTGGGCCTGGTGACGCCGATTCCGTCCGGGCTGGCGCGGCCGCTGGTGGAGTCCCTGGAGTGCGATGCCGTGATGGCGAACCATGACATCGACGGTGTCATCCCGCCTCCGGAGGGCGGCTTGACCGGCTATCGCGCCGCGGTGACTCAAGCGCTGCGGCAGGACGGCACCGCCGGCGACGGAAGGCGCCACCTAGTGAGATTCAGTGCGATTGCGCCGCAGTAGGTTTCAGGGGCGGCGCAGGGCCGATGCGTTGTCGTTGTCGGCCTGGAGCGGGACGCCGGTGCGGGCGGCGGTCGCGAGCATGTGCTCGATGACGTTCTTACCCAACGCGGATTCACTGGGCAGTTCGATCGGGTACTTGCCGTCGAAGCACGCGGTGCACAACCGCGACGCAGGCTGGTCGGTGGCCGCGATCATGCCTTGCTGGGAGATGTAGCCGAGCGTGTCGGCGCCGATGCCGTGCCGAACCGCTTCGAGCATTTCCTCTTCGTTCGCTTCGGTGCTTCCGGCGTTGGCGATCAGCTCGGCCGGCGTCGCGAAATCGATGCCGTAGAAGCACGGCCACTTCACCGGTGGCGACGCGATGCGCACGTGCACCTCCACGGCCCCGGCCTCACGCAGCATCCGCACCAGTGCGCGCTGGGTGTTGCCGCGCACGATCGAGTCGTCGACGACGATGAGCCGCTTGCCGCGGATCACTTCTTTGAGCGGATTGAGCTTCAGCCGGATACCCAGCTGGCGGATGGTCTGCGACGGCTGGATGAAAGTGCGGCCGACATAGGCGTTCTTCGTCAGGCCCTGCCCGTACGGGATGCCGGACTCCTGGGCATATCCGACCGCGGCGGGGATGCCGGACTCCGGAACGCCGATAACCAGGTCGGCGTCGACCGGCCGCTCCCGCGCCAGCCGTCGTCCGATGTCGACCCGCGTCTTGTGCACCGAGCGGCCGGCGATCGTGCTGTCGGGCCGGGCCAGATACACGTACTCGAACACACAGCCCTTCGGCGAGGGCGGGGCGAACCGGCTCGACCGCACCCCGTCGGCGTCGATGGCCAGCAGCTCGCCGGGCTCGATATCGCGGACGAAGGAGGCGCCGACGATATCCAGTGCAGCGGTCTCGGAGGCGACGACCCAGCCCCGGTCGAGGCGGCCCAGCGACAACGGCCGCACGCCGTAGGGATCACGGGCGGCGTAGAGGGTGTTCTCATCCATGAACGTCAGGCAGAACGCGCCGCGCACGGTGGGCAGCAGCTCGAGTGCGGCCTGTTCCAGCGTTGAATCCGCGGCGCCGTGGGCCAGCAGCGCACCGAGGATGTCGGAGTCGGTGGTCGCCGCGCCACCGCTGCGAGTGTTGATCAGTCCCGCGTCGCGGGCCTGGCGTGCCAGCTCGGTGGTGTTGACCAGGTTGCCGTTGTGTCCCAGCGCGACGCCGGTGCCCGCGGCTGTGTTGCGGAACACAGGCTGGGCGTTTTCCCAGGTGGTCGAGCCGGTGGTGGAGTAGCGGCAATGCCCGATCGCGACGTGGCCCTCCATCGCGGCCAGCGTCTGCTCATCGAAGACCTGGCTGACCAGCCCGAGGTCCTTGAACACCAGCACCTGCGAGCCGTCTGCGACCGCGATACCTGCGGCTTCCTGGCCGCGGTGCTGCAGGGCGTACAGGCCGTAATAGGTGAGCTTGGCGACCTCTTCGCCGGGCGCCCACACGCCGAATACGCCGCATTCTTCTCTTGGTTCGTCCGATGAGCCGCTTGCGCGAAGAGCATCTGTGGAGTCGGTCTGCTGGCCGGTCACGATAGGGCTGCTCCCATGGGGCGGTGGGTGACGTGTTCAGTCTACGGTCATCACGGGTTGATCACGGAATCGCGGCGCTCATGTCGCCCACTGAATCTACGATCGCGGCCCCGCATTCGATTCCCGACCACTTGGCCCGCCGCGCCGGTCAGCCGTTCAGCGGCACGACCGGCAGGACCGTCGCGATCTCGGGGGCACGGGCGCCCGACAGCTGCAACACCCCACTGGATGCCGCGTCGGCGACCGTTTGCAGGCCGGTGGCCAGCAGCAGCCAGGTCCGCGGATCGGTCTCGACGACGTTGGGCGGATTGCCACGCGTGTGCCTGGAACCCGAAATGCATTGCACCGCAACGAACGGAGGCACCCGGACCTCGACGCTCGCGCCCGGCGCCGTCGAGGCGAGCGTGCGAGCGGTCAGCCGAACCGCGTCGGCCAGCGCGGATCGCTCAGGCGGGGGCCAGTTCTCATCGCGCAACCAGTCGGCGACCGCGAGGACCGCCGCACGCGTCTTCGCTGGATCGGCAATGCGACGGCCGGACATACCTTAGTGTCTCAAGGTGTTTGTGGACCGACATAGGCTGCGGAGCCGACATTTGTAGACCTTCAGCATGGACGCTGAACGGAAAGGGCTGCGACGGCGCCTGCCTCGTTGATCGCCAGATGCACGAGCATCGGCGCCGCCAGGCTGCCGGACCACTCCCGCAACAACGCGAAGAACCAACCCGCAGCACCGGTGACCAACACCGTGCCGATCACCGGCTCACCGGTGGCGCGGGCGTCGGCGATGTGCGACAGCCCAAACGCCAGCGACTGCAGCAGCCGGCCGCCGGTCGGCCCGAAGGCGTCTTCGGCAACCGTGCCCAACGCCGCGCGGAACGCTGCTTCCTCCGACCACACGGTGCCGAGCGGGATGCGCACCAGCAGCCAGCGCGCGGGGGGACGCGGAAGGTCGCGCTCGGCCATCGGCCCCCGCACCCGCGTCAGCGCCGTCGACGCCGCCACACCCAATGCCACCGGAGCGGCGACCGTGAGTCCGAGTCGCAGCCCCGACCACAATGCGGGCGGACGCAAGCCCAGCCGTGCGCCCGTCGTCGAGACGAGTCCGGCACCGAGAAGCGCGTGGGCCAGCGGGTGAACGCGCGGCGGGATCCGTGGACCGACCAGCCCGCTCCAGCCAACCAGCGCCGCCGCCAGCGCCAGCGCTCGGGCTTGACGGATCCGCTTGGGGCGCACTAATACTCGGGCCCGTCATCGGCTGCGGTCTTCTCCAGCGCGCGCCTGATCCGTTCGGTGTCCTCGGCGGTCCAGCCGTCGGGCGGCGCGACGGCGGCCCAGCCGTCGAGCACTAACTCACCGTAGTTGTGGCCGTGTCCACCGGGAACCGAAGCCGCATTCGTCATGTCGGCAGCGACCTGCCAGAACGTGACGATGGGATACCACCGCATCACCGGGGTGCGGCCCCGACCGGGTGGTTCCTTCAACCAGTCGGGCCTGCTGAACAGCAGATCTTCGGACCACCAGACGATGGGATCCGACGGGTGTTGCAGGAACAGCACCCGTGTCCCCTCCCAGGGCGCATCCGTGTCGCCGACGATCTCTGCGGTGTCGGTGGACTGTGAGAACCGGACGGTGCGCCCGTTGTCGTAGCGCGGCTCGACCTCGGGAGTTCCGGGGTCGCGCCGGATGGTCAGCCCTCTCCACAGCGGGCTGGCGTTGGGCGGACCCACCCAGAGCACCGACGAGAAGCCCATCCGCGCGATGTCGGGCAACCAGCCGAACGCGCCCTGACCGGCCATCGAGCCGAGGCTCTCGCCGTAGAGCATCAGCTTGGGTCGGCGGTCGGGCGGCAGTTGCATCCACCGGCCGTGGATCGCGTCGATCATCATCCGGCCGGACTCCGTCGATTTCTCACGGTCGCCCAGGAACGAAATCCAGCTCGGCAGATACGAATACTGCGATCCGACCAGCGCGGTGTCGCCGTTGTACATCAACTCCAGTGCCCGGGCGGCGACCGGGTTGATCCATCCGGTGCCGGTGGTCGGGATGATGACCAGGACCTTACGGTCGAAGGCACCGGTGCGATCCAGCTCGCGGACCAAGACGTCCATCCGCTCCTCGTCGGTGTCGGCGCTCTGCAGCCCCGCGTAAATCCGAATGGGTTCCTTGGCGGGCGCGCCGTTCAGCCGGGTCAACTCGTCTGCATCCGGCCCGGTGGCGACGAAGTTGCGGCCCTGAAATCCCAGTGTGTCCCACGGCGCGAAAGATGCTGGGCTGCCCGATCGTTCGGGGTCGAGCGGTTGCGTCGTGCCCGCCCTTGTGGTGGTGTTCTGCGGTTGGAACACCCGGTTGGCACCTGCAAGGAAGCCGCGGATCGCCACGCCGTTGATCAGCGTGATGGCCAGCACGACGACGATCGCGGTGCCGATGAACAACGCCACCTCGTCGTGCAGATGCCAGCGCCGGATGAAGAACCGGGCCATCGTCTTGATGAGGTCGATGAGTACACGCGCAGCGGCTACGCATATGCCTCCGACGAGCAGGGCGATGATCAGCGTGCGGAGATAGCCGGGAGTTCCCGGGCCTTCGATGCCCATCACCGCGGACACCCGCCGCTGCCAGGCCGCCGCCGGGATCAGCATCAGTACGCACGCCGTCGCCGACAACGCGACGGTGGCCCCCTTCAGCCAGTAGAGCACTCGCTTCGACGGCGGCCACCAATTTCGACGCCGTAACACGAAGCGGCGCACCATTTTCCCGACGAAAACGCCGATTCCATATCCGATGGCCGCGTTGAGCCCGCCGATCACGCCCTGGAACAGCCAGTCGCGCGGCAGCAGTGACGGCGTCAGGGACAGGCAGAAGAACAGTGCGCCGAACGAGACGCCGACGAAGTCAAGATGCACCAGGCTCCACGCCCACAGCAGCAGGGGGTGGCGTTGCTTGCGTTCGTGGGTTGCGGCGACCGGTTCGCCGGTGATGTCGTCAGTCGGAACAGTCACCCGAACAACCCGGGCAGCACGCCCTCCGACGTGCTGCGCAGGTCCTCCAGTGACACCGTGAACTGGCCCTGCACCTCGATGTCGGCCTCGCCCCCCTGCGGTCCTTGATCCACCACCCCGATACGGGTCACCGGCAGTCCGCGGGCCTCACACATGGACCGGAATCTGCTCTCCTCGGTACGCGGGACAGCGACCAGCGCCCGCCCGGCGGATTCGGAAAATAGAAAGACAAACGGAGCTGTGCCTTCTTGCCAGCCTTCGGGAATCAGTATCCGGCAACCGGTTTCACCCGTCAGTGCCGCCTCGACAACGGCCTGCATCAAGCCGCCTTCGGACAAGTCGTGGGCCGCCGACACCAATCCGTCGCGAGACGCCGCGGCGAGCACCTCGCCGAGCAGCTGTTCTCGTTCGAGATCGACCGTGGGCGGGCGCCCGCCCAAATGGTCGGCGGTGACCTGCGCCCAGATCGAGCCGTCGAACTCGTCGCGGGTGTCGCCGAGGAGCATCAGTGTCTCGCCGGGCTCGGTGCCCAGCCCGGTCGGGATACGCCGGCTGACGTCATCCAGTACGCCCAATACGCCGACGACCGGGGTGGGCAGGATTGCCGTCGTCCCGGTCTGGTTGTAGAAGCTCACGTTGCCACCGGTAACCGGGATGCCCAGAGCGGCACAACCATCCGCTAGACCGCGGACGGCCTCGGAGAACTGCCACATGACGCCGGGGTCTTCGGGTGAGCCGAAGTTCAGGCAGTTGGTGACCGCGATCGGCGTGGCACCGGTCACCGCGACGTTGCGGTACGCCTCGGCCAGCGCAAGCTGCGCGCCGGTGTAGGGGTCCAGTTGCGTGTAGCGGCCCGACGCGTCGGTGGACACCGCGATGCCACGCCCGGTGGACTCGTCGACGCGCAATACCCCACCGTCGGCGTTCTCGGCCAGCACGGTGTTGCCGCGGACGTAACGGTCGTACTGCTCGGTGATGAACGCTCGGCTGCACAGGTGCGGGCTGCCAAGCATCGCAAGCAATGTCGCGCGCAACTCCTCACCGGTACGAGGCCGTGGCAGTTTGTCAGAGGTGTCGGCATTCAGCGCGTCCTGGGTGTCGGGGCGCTCAACCGGGCGTTCGTAGACCGGGCCCTCATGCGCCACCGTGCGGGGCGGCACGTCGACGACCGTTTCCCCGTGCCAGGTGACCTTCAGCCGGTCGCCGTCGGTGACCTCGCCGATGACGGAGGCCAGCACCTCCCACTTACGGCACACCGCCATGAACGCCTCGACGTTCTCGGGGGCAACCACGGCGCACATCCGTTCCTGCGACTCGCTGGACAGGATCTCCGCGGGAGTCATGTTGGCCGCTCGCAGCGGCACCTTGTCCAGCTCGACTGCCATACCACCGTCACCGGCCGATGCGAGTTCCGATGTGGCGCAGGACAACCCGGCCCCGCCGAGATCCTGGATGCCGATCACCAAACCAGCCGCGTACAGCTCGAGGCAGCACTCGATGAGCACCTTCTCCATGAACGGGTCGCCGACTTGAACAGACGGCAGCTTTTTCCGTCCTTCACCGCCTTCGGCATCACCGAACGTCTCCGACGCCAGCACCGACACGCCGCCGATGCCGTCCAGACCGGTGCGCGCGCCGAACAGGATGATCTTGTTGCCGGTGCCCGACGCGAACGCCAGGTGCAGATCCTCCTTGCGCAAGACTCCCGACGCACAGCGCGTTCACCAGTGGATTGCCGGCGTAGGAGGCGTCGAAGACGGTTTCGCCGCCAATGTTGGGCAGCCCCAGGGAGTTCCCGTATCCGCCGATGCCGCGGACCACGCCGTCGACGACGCGTCGGGTGTCGGGTGCATCGGCGGCGCCGAACCGCAACTGGTCCATCACCGCGACCGGACGGGCGCCCATCGCCATGATGTCGCGGACGATGCCGCCGACCCCGGTCGCCGCGCCCTGATACGGCTCGACATACGACGGGTGGTTGTGCGATTCGACCTTGAAGGTGGCCGCCCAGCCGTCGCCGATGTCGACGACGCCTGCGTTCTCCCCGATGCCCGCCAGCATCGCCGAGCGCATCTTCTCGGTGGTGGTCTCGCCGAAGTAGCGCAGGTGCACCTTGGACGACTTGTACGAGCAGTGCTCGCTCCACATCACCGAGTACATCGCCAGTTCGGCGTCGGTCGGCCGACGGCCCAGAATCTCGCGGATGCGCTGGTACTCGTCGTCCTTGAGACCGAGTTCTCGGAACGGTTGCGGCTGGTCGGGAGTGGCTGCGGCGTGCTCGACGGTGTCGACCACCTGGGTGAGCTCCGACGTCACGCGGTCAGTCTAGTTTGCGACCGTCGATATGCGCGTGCGGCCGGCCGCGGGTCAGCCGCCCGCTACGCAGAACGCGTTGCCGTCGGGATCGGCGAGCACCACCCAGCTCGAAATCGCCGAAGTTGCCCCGGTCGGTTTCGGTTGCGCCGAGGTCGACCAGCCGCTTGACCTCGGCCTCCATGTCGGCGGTGCTGAAGTCGATGTGCACGCGGTTCTTACCGGGTGTGGGGTCGTCGACCTTCTGGAACGCCAATCCCGGGCCTTCCGGGACTGACACGATGACGAAAAACGGTGGTGCGACGGGGTTTACCTGCCCTTCGAGCGCGCGCGCCCACCAGTCGGCGAGCTTCTCGGGGTCGGTGGTATCGATTGTGATGTTCTCGGTCTTGAGCGCCATGTGATGACCTTATGCCAGCCCGCTGACAAGTCAGCCGGCTCACAGTCGTCATTACCTGTCACGTAATTGAGCTGCGCCGGAGCTCGATGCACGCTTGGTCCATGACTGAAACGCAGACCCAACCAAAGTTCAGCGCCGAGTATGTGGGCCGCCTTCTGGGCCGCGCCCGATGTGTCGCGCTCGAGCGATGTCCTCGCCGACGACATCGTCGGCTACTGGCAGGGCGATCCGAAACCCGTTCGGGGACGGGCGGCGTACGCCGGCAAGATCGCGGAGCTGATCACGGCGATTCCCGATCTGGCGCTGGACCTTGTCGACAGCGCGACCGTCGACGGCAGCACCCCGGGCGAGCAGCTCGTTTACCTGCACTACGTCGGGCGTGGCACCGGACCGGACGGGCCGTTCGCGATCCGCGGGCTCGACCGGGTCCGCACCCGCGACGGAATCGTGATCGAGAACGTCATCCGCTACGACCAGGTCGAGCTCTCGTCGGTCTGAGGCACGTCAGCCGGGTGACAGGAAGGCCCGCAGCGCCGCCGAGTAGGAGACGACGTCGTCGGCACCCATCAGCTCACGTGCCGAGTGCATGGCCAGCTGTGGCGCGCCCACATCGACCGTCGGGATGCCGGTACGCGCCGACGTCATCGGCCCGATCGTCGACCCGCACGGCAGGTCGGCGCGATGCTCGTAGCGCTGCAACGGCACGCCCGCCTGCAGGCAGGCCAGCGCGAACGCAGCCGCGGTACGGCCGTCGGTGGCGTAGCGCAGATTGGGCTGCACCTTGAGCACCGGGCCGGCGTTGACCTCGATCAGGTGGCCCGGCTCGTGGCGCTCGGGATAGTTCGGGTGGGTGGCGTGCGCCATGTCGCCCGACGCCACCATCGACCCCGGCAGCCGCCGCAGAAAGTCCTCGCGGCCGCCACCAGCCGCCAGCGAGATGCGCTCCAGCACCGTCGGCAACAGCTCCGACTGCGCGCCGTGATCCGACTGCGAACCCACTTCCTCGTGGTCGAAAAGCGCGAGCACCGGCAGGTGGTTGCTCGGCTCGGCCGCCAGAAACGCCTCGAGGCCCGCGTAGCAGCTGCACTGGTTGTCCAGTCGTGGCGCACTGACCAGCTCGCCGTCCGCCCCGGCCAGGGTCGACGGCGTCAGGTCGTGCGTCATCAGGTCGAAACCCAGCACGTCGTCCGCGTCCACTCGGGCCTGCTCGGCGACGTGTCCGACGAATGACCGCGCTCCGCTGCCCACGCCCCACACCGCGTTGACGTGCCGCTGCGGGTCCAAAGACACCGACTTGCGGTCCTCGGCCAGGTGAATCGCCAGCTGCGGCACCCGCAGGATCGGCTCGTCGATCCGGATCAATCGGTGCTCGAGGCCGTCGGCGGAGCGCACCGACAGCCGGCCGCTGATGCCGAGGTCGCGGTCCAGCCACGAGTTCAGCCACGCCCCGCCGTAGGGCTGCAGGGCGACCACCTGCCAGCCCGATACGAACCGATCGGGATGCTGCTTGACCCGCAGGTTGGGGCTGTCGGTGTGGGCGCCGACGACACGAAAGGTCACGCCGGGCTGGGTGCCTGCCCGCCACGCGACCAGCGAACCGGCCCGCACGGTGAAGAAGTCGCCGGCACCCGGCCATGCGTCACCCTCGGCGAGTTCGGTGAAGCCCGCCGCCAGCAGCCGCTGCGCCACCGTGACGACAGACGTGGAACGGCGACGGCGACGCGTCGATGAATTCGCACAACCCGTGCGCACTCGGGGACATGGTTCACCATCATCTCCCAAGCCTTTGCCGATAGGGTCGAACGGTGCCCGCTCCACAACCGCAACAGGTTCTGGCGCCGTTGACACCTGCGGCCATCTTCCTGGTGGCCACGATCAATGAGGGGTCGGCGATGGCGTCCGCAGTTCTCGATGCGCTGCCGGACATCTCGGGGCTGGTGCGCTCGGTCGGCTTCCGCGATCCGACCAAGCGGCTGTCGGTGATCACGTCGATCGGGTCCGACGCGTGGGACCGGCTGTTCTCCGGGCCGCGCCCGGTCGAGCTGCACCCGTTCGTCGAAATCCAGGGCGGGCGCCATCACGCCCCGGCGACGCCGGGCGATCTGCTGTTCCACATTCGGGCCGAGTCAATGGATGTCTGCTTCGAGCTGGCCGGAAGACTCGTCGATTCGATGGACGGAGCCATCACCGTCGTCGACGAAGTGCACGGGTTCAAGTTCTTCGACAATCGCGACCTGATGGGTTTCGTCGACGGCACCGAGAATCCGGACGGGCCAATCGCGTTGTCCGCCACCCAGATCGGTGACGAAGATCCTGATTTCACCGGCGGTTGCTATGTCCATGTTCAGAAATACGTGCACGATATGGACTCGTGGAACTCGCTGTCGACCGAGGAGCAGGAGCGGGTGATCGGGCGCACCAAGCTCGACGACATCGAACTCGACGACGCGGTCAAGCCGGCCAACTCACACATCGCGCTCAACGTCATCGAGGACGACGACGGCAACGAGCTGAAGATCGTGCGTCACAACATGCCGTTCGGTGAGGTGGGTAAGGGCGAGTTCGGCACGTACTACATCGGCTACTCGCGGACGCCCGCGGTCACCGAGCGAATGCTGGACAACATGTTCATCGGTGACCCACCCGGAAACACCGACCGAATCCTGGACTTCTCGACAGCCCTGACCGGAGGCATGTTCTTCACGCCCACGGTCGACTTTCTCGATGATCCACCGCCGCTGGCGGATTCGGCTCCCCAGGAAGAAGCTCCGGCCATCCCCGTCGTTCCCGCGTCCCATGACGGATCACTCGGCATCGGCAGCCTGAAAGGAACTCCCCGATGAACAACCTGTATCGCGATCTGGCTCCGATCACCGAAGAGGCGTGGTCCGAAATCGAGATGGAAGCGACCCGCACGTTCAAGCGGCACATCGCGGGACGACGGGTAGTCGATGTGAGCGAGCCGGGCGGACCGGTCACCGCGGCGGTCAGCACCGGTCACCTGCTCGATGTCACCGCGCCGGGAGACGGGGTGATCGCCCACTTGCGCGAGAGCAAGCCGCTGGTCCGGCTGCGGGTTCCGTTCACGTTGTCGCGCAACGATATCGACGACGTCGAGCGTGGCTCGCAGGACTCGGACTGGGACCCGGTCAAGGAGGCCGCGAAGAGGCTGGCGTTCGTGGAGGACCGGGCGATCTTCGAGGGTTACGATTCGGCGTCTATCGAGGGCATCCGCAACTGCAGCTCCAACCCCGCACTCGCACTGCCCGGCGACGTGCGGGAGATCCCCGACGTGATCGCTCAGGCACTGTCCGAGCTGCGGCTGGCCGGCGTCGATGGTCCGTACTCGGTGCTGCTTTCGGCAGACGTCTACACCAAGGTCAGCGAAACCACCGAGCACGGCTATCCGATCCGTGAGCACCTCAACAGGCTCGTGGACGGCGACATCATCTGGGCTCCCGCGATCGACGGCGCGTTCGTGCTGTCCACCCGGGGTGGCGATTTCGATCTGCAGCTGGGCACCGACGTGTCGATCGGGTACCTGTCCCACGACGCCGAGACGGTGCAGCTCTACCTGCAGGAGACGCTGACGTTCCTGTGCTACACCGCCGAAGCCTCGGTGGCGCTGACGCCCTAGCCGAGGTCTATGCGGCCAGCACCGAATCGAGCGCCGAGTAGAACAGGCCGAGACCGTCGTCGGACGGGCCGGTCAGCGCCTCGGTGGCGTGCTCGGGGTGCGGCATCAACCCGACCACACGTCCGTTCGCCGACGAGATGCCTGCGATGTCGCGCATCGAGCCGTTGGGGTTGTCGCGGTAGCGGAACACCACGCGGCCGTCGCCCTCGAGCTTGTCGAGCACGGTCTCGGACGCGACGTAGCGGCCCTCGCCCGACTTCAGCGGCACCAACAGGTCGGCGCCGAGTTCGTAGCGCGAGGTCCACGCCGTGGTATTGGACGCGACCTCCAGCCAGACGTCACGGCACACGAAGTGCAGCCCAGCGTTGCGGGTCAACGCACCCGGCAGCAGCCCGGCTTCGCACAACACCTGAAAACCGTTGCAAATACCCAACACCGGCATTCCGCTGCCTGCGGCATCGATGACCGACTTCATCACGGGGGCGAACTTCGCGATGGCGCCGCAGCGCAAGTAGTCACCGTAGGAGAAGCCACCGGGGACGACAACGGCGTCGACACCCTTGAGGTCGGCATCGGCGTGCCAGAGGCTCACCGCCTCGGCATCGGATCGGCGCACCGCCCGTGCGGCGTCGACGTCGTCGAGCGTGCCGGGAAACGTGATCACGCCCACCCGGGCGGTCACGACGGCTCCCTGCTGACCGACCAGTCCTCGATCACGATGTTCGCCAGTAGCGATTCGGCGATCTCGGCCACCGTCTCGTCGGCGATGCTGTCGTCGACCTCGAGCTCAAACCGCTTGCCCTGCCGGACATCTGATATCCCGTCGTAGCCGAGGCGGCCCAACGCACCGACGATCGCCTGGCCCTGCGGGTCGAGGATCTCGGCCTTCGGCATCACGTGCACAACCACCCTTGCCACGGCGCTCACTCTACCGGCGGCCGAGGTCGGACCGCCTCAGCGGCACGAATCGATGTATGCCCTGCACAGCGGGGCCAGCATGGCGTCGAGGACCTGCGCGTCGGGCACCGGCGGCCAGTCGACCCGCGGCGGGGAGCGGCGCCCACATCGCCAGCTCGACGAGGGAGCTGCTGCGGGGGTGGACCACCAGGTATTCGTGCAGGATCTGCTGGCCGGGGAGCAGCCCGCTGATTACCGCGGCCATTCGATCGGGGGTGTCGGTGGTGAGCGACGGCGAGGTCAGCGGGGCGGTCAGCTGACAGCCGCGCAACCCGGCCACCGCCTTGTCGAACACCGCCGACGCGAGCTGGCCGCCGCGCCAGGTCTCACCGCGCCAGTGAATGACCTGCACCTGCAGCTGCCACTGACCCTCCGGCTGCGGGACGACCGCTCGGGCCGCGACCGCGAACTGACGGGGATCGTCGGGGACCGGCGGCGTGCCACAGCCCTCCTCGAACCGGAAGTGCGGGTTGGTCACGGTGACGGAGACTCCGCCAAGGCGTGGCCAGCGGTACGTCGAATACAGCGGAATCGCGGTCGGCTCGATCCAGGCCGAATCCGGGATGCGGTCACAGTTGGGCGGGCAATCCACGGGAAGCGCGTACGCAGGCCAGACAGGCACGGGGGCAATGGCCAGCCCGCAGGCCGCCATAACCGCCGCCAATATCAGTCGCATTCGCCCACCACCCTGAGCGCACAATATAGGCATGCAATTGACGCATTTCGGCCATTCGTGCCTACTCGCCGAATTCAACGACGAATCCGTGTTGTTCGACCCGGGGAACTTCTCGCATGGCTTCGAGGGCATCACCGGGCTGTCGGCGATCCTGATCACGCATCAGCATCCCGACCACGCCGACACCGAGCGGCTACCCGCGCTGGTGGACGCCAACCCGCAGGCGGCGCTGTACGCCGACCCGCAGACCGCCGAACAGCTGGGCGCGACCGTGGCAGGCCGTGCATGTCGGCGACGAATTCACGATCGGCTCGTTGTCGGTCCGGGGCGTCGGCGGCCGTCACGCGGTCATTCATCCCGAGATTCCGGTGATCGACAATATTTCGTACCTCATCGGCGACGGCGACCATCCGGCCCGGCTGATGCATCCCGGTGACGCGCTGTTCACGCCGGGTGAACCGGTGGACGTTCTCGCCACCCCCGCAGCCGCGCCGTGGATGAAAATCTCTGAGGCCGTTGACTATCTGCGTGCGGTGGCACCGACGCGCGCGGTGCCGATCCACCAAGCGATCATCGACCCGAATGCGCGCGGCATCTATTACGGCCGGCTCTCCGAGATGACCGACACCGACTTCCAGGTCCTCGAACCGGAGAACGGCACCACTTTCTAGGCGCGAGCAGACGCAAAAGTGCGCGTTTCTCGGCGTGTCGGGGCACTTTTGCGTCTGCTCGGCGAACTAGCTGGTGTCGGTCAGGCAGCGTCGGTCAGCGCCGGATGGGGCCGCCACTCGTAGACGGCGGGCACGCACTGATGCATCAGCGCCAGGTCGACGGCGTCGAGCATGGCCTGGCGCGGACCGGGCCTGTGCAGATGCCTGGCCGCCACCGCGACGCGCACGATGCCTGCCCGCCGGGCGGCGCGCTCGGCGGACAGCACCAGCGTCCGGCACCACCACGGCTCGGACAGAAAGCCCTCACCGATACCGAGAACCCGCGCCCGCACCGTGGTCTTGCGCACCAGATCGGTGATTCCGCTCAACCCGACAAGGAGCCGGAACCCATTGCGCGGCAGGGCATTTACTGTTCCCTGCGACACCGTCCAGCCCGGGGCGGCGAAGAGCCGGGTGCGCAAACCGAGGTGCTCGAGCACCCGATCGGCGCCCATCAACCGCAGATTCGCCTCATGGGCGGGCAGCGTCGCGAATTCGCCACGTCGCTTCTTGGTTGCGGCCTCGTCGAATCCGTGAAGAACGATGGCGTCGCCGCCTCTGCGCCGCGCGGCAAGCCATTCCACCGTCGAGGGATCCCGGTCGAGCCGGTAGCCGCCCTTCAGCCGCGGCGCGACGAGAAACGAGGTCGGCACCGCCCGCTCTTCCAGTTGTGCGCAGAACTTCTCGACGACGGACAGCGTCTGCTCACTGATGCCGGAGATCGAGACGATCAGTTGCCCAGCCATACCCACATTGTGGCAACACCAGGTGTACCAACGGTTTCCGACACTCTGCCGGCAGTTGTCTTTTCCGCTATTTCGGCAGGACCGCCTCTATGGCCTCGACCACCTCGGGCGCGTCCGGTTCGGTGCGCGGACGGAACCGCCTGACCACCACGCCACCCGGTGCGAGCAGGAACCGATTCCGGGCAGTCGGTTCCCTCCGGCACGGCATGTTCGGGCTCGGCGACGTGGGCTTCGGGCGGCCCCGTACACAATCGGTCGCCAGCCGGAAGAGTCTGAGGCCGGAGTGCTCGACGACTGTCGATCTCTCAGCGGTCAGAGCACTGTCCATGAACTGGTTGCACGGCAGTCACCAATCACACCAGATCACGGTGAGCCGCGCTTGCCGTGATTCTGTGCGAGCTTGCCGCAGCGCGTTGTATAGGCGTCAGGCGCGAACGCAATTCGGGCAATGTTGACTGCCAGGCACTGCGCCGTGGCGAGTTCGGACGCGAGGTGGACTTCCGTCGAGGGTGGTGAATCCGATGTCGCGAGCGGCGCAACCGCCAGTCCCGCGCATTACGTTCGGCGAACAGCATCCCGGCCACCCTCTGCACGGTGGCCATCGGATCGGCGTCATGTGTCGATGGCCTCGTTGAGCCACAGCAGCGAAAAGCCATGTACCAGAGACCATGCCGCGAGCTCGGCCGCGTGTGGGTCGTTCTTGGCGCGTGGGTCGTCGAGGGTTCCGACACCGGCGGCCAGCTCGGCACCGGCCGCCGTTTCCGCGGCGACGAGGTCGGGATCGGTGGCGTCGTACAGCGACTTGTCGAACATCACCTCGTAGTGGCCGGGATGATCGATCGCGAACCGCACATAGGCCAGCGCGGCATCGAGGAAGTCGGGCCGTGCGGCCGTGAGTGCTTCGGCCAGCATGGCGAACCCCTCGGTCGCCAGGGCGGTGAACAGGCCGCGGCGGTCGGTGAAGTGATGGGCGGGCGCCGCGTGGGAGACACCTGCCTCGCGCGCCAGCTCCCGCAGCGAAAGCCCGTCGGCGCCGCGCTCGGCCACCAGGGCGGCCGCGTGGGTCAGGATCGTGGCCCTGAGGTCGCCGTGGTGATAGGTGTCCCTGGTCATGCGGCCATCATAGCGCGGAATCTTGACAGTGCCTAGATTGTTGCTTAACGTGCATCTTGTCACTGTCTAGATTGGAGTGGAAATGGCCGTCATCGTCACCCTCGTGCTGGGCACCCTCGGGGCTCGCCTGGTCGGCTGTCTGGGTGTGGATTACGTCGACAACTGGCCGACGGCGATCGCCGTGGGGCTGGCCGCGATGTTCGTGGTGACCGGGATCGCGCACTTCGTCAATCCCTTGCGTGGGGACATGGTCGCGATCGTGCCGCCGCGACTGCCCGTCCCTGGCCTTCTGGTCACCATCACCGGTGTGCTCGAACTGCTCGGCGCCGTCGGGCTGCTGTATCCGCCCACCCGGGCGGCTGCCGCCCTGTCGCTCTTCGTGCTGATGTTGGTGATGTTCCCGGCCAACGTCTACGCGTCGCAGATGGCGAACCCGCCGAAATCCATGAACACGCCGCTGCCGTTACGGACGGTCGAGCAGATCGTCTTCGTAGGCGCCGCCCTCGTGGTTGGCCTTGGCGGCATCCAGTAGCCACGCGTATTGGAACGCCGCCTCCTTCCATCGCTCGTAACGCCCGCTGATCCCACCGTGGCCGGCGCTCATCTCGGTCTTCAACAGCACCGGATGGGCGTCGGTCTTGGTGTGGCGCAGCGCCGCAACCCATTTCGCCGGCTCCACGTACAGAACCCGGGTGTCGTTGAGCGATGTCATCGCCAGGATCGGGGGATAGTCCTTGGCGGTCACGTTCTCGTATGGCGAGTAGGACTTCATGTAGTAGTAGACATCGCTGTCCGCCAACGGGTTTCCCCACTCGTCCCACTCGGTGACGGTGAGCGGGAGCGACGGGTCGAGGATCGTCGTGAGCGCATCGACGAACGGCACCTGCGCCAAGATGCCGGCGAACAGCTGTGGCGCCAGGTTGGCCACGGCACCGACCAACAGCCCGCCGGCACTGCCGCCGAGCGCAACGAGGTTTTCCGGCCGTGTCACATCGGTATTGATGAGATGCGCTGCCACGGCGATGAAGTCGGTGAAGGTGTTCGCCTTCTCCAGCAGCTTGCCGTGCTCGTACCAGGGTCGGCCCAGCTCGCCGCCGCCACGCACATGGGCGATGGCGAACACCATGCCGCGATCGAGCAGCGACAGCCGCGCAATCGAGAACCGTGGGTCCTCGCATGATTCGTAGGCCCCGTAGCCGTAGAGCAGGGTCGGCGCCGGGAATTGCAGTCCGGCGCGGTGGATGATCGAGATCGGCACCCGCGCGCCGTCCACGGCGATCGCCCAGTCGCGCCGCTCGACGTAATCCTCGGGACGGTAGTCGCCGAGCACCGGTTGTTCGCGCAGCAGCGTCCGTTCGCCGGTGGCGAGGTCGACGTCGTAAATACGCACCGGGGTGACGAAGGACGTCGCGCCGATCCGCAGCTTGGGCGAGTCCCAGTTGGGGTTGCCGCCCAGACCCGCCGACATCAGCTCGGATTCGAACGTGAAGTCCTCGGGACGGCCGTAGTCGCCGTCGGCGTAGAGCGGCCAGAGCTGGATCCGCGGCAACGCCTCGCGGCGGTAACTGACCACCAAGTGCCCGACGAAGGCGTCGACGGCGTCGAGGCGGACATCGTCGCGGTGTTCGATGAGCGTGCGGGTTGCGGTCGGGTCGCTCACCGGCGCCTCGACGAGGGTGAAGTTCTCCGCGCCGTCGTTGTGCAGGATGAGGAAACGGTCTTCGCCGCCGACGACCGCATGCTCGATGGAGTACTCGACGAGTTCTCGTCGTGGCCACACCGGGACGAATTCGGCGTCGGCGTCGGCCGCGTCGGCATACCGGATCTCTGATGTCACGGCGCTGCCCGCGGCGATGATCATGTACTTGTCACTGCGGGTGCGGCCGACGGCGAGCCAGAATCGCTCGTCGGGTTCGTGATAGACCTTCTCGGCGGACAGGCCCGCACCGATGCGGTGCCGCCAAACCGTGTCCGGCCGCCACGCCTCGTCGACCGTGGAGTAGTAGATGGTGCGGTTGTCGGCGGCCCAGGTCGCGCCAGCGCCGATGCCGACGATCTCGTCGTCGTACAGCTGGTTGGTTCGCAAGTCCTTGAACCGCAACGTGAATCGCTCGTCGCCGACGACGTCCACCGAATAGGCCAATGTGTGGGCGTCGATGCTGACCGTGGCAGCGCCGAGCGCGAAGAACTCGTGCCCCTGCGCCTCCGCGTTCTCGTCGAGCAGCACCTGCTCGCCGGGGATCTCGGTGTGCTCGTCGAGCTTGGGCGGCGTCCAGTCATCGGGATCGGCTATCGGACAACGGCAGTGCACGCCGTACTGCTTGCCCTCGAAACTGCGGCTGTAGTACCACCAGTCGCCGCGACGGGTGGGCACCGACAGGTCGGTCTCCTTGGTGCGGGCCTTTATCTCGTCGAAGATCTTCTGCCGCAGCGGCGCCAGGTGATCGGTGATCTGCTGGGTGTAGGCGTTCTCCGCCACCAGGTGTTCGATCACCGCGGGATTGGACTTGTCGCGCAGCCACTCGTACGGGTCGATGAAGACGTCGCCGTGATACTCGCGGCGGTGCTCGACCCGTTTCGGAATGGGCGGAACCGAAGTCATGCCTCCGAGCCGATCCAGTCGGCGAACCGCAGACCCGAAATGCGCTCGTATGCATTGATATAGCGCTCCCGGGTGGCATCCACGATGGTGGGTGGCAGCGCGGGCGGCGGTTCGTCGCCGCCGCGGTCCCAGCCAGACTCCGGGCTCAACAGCCAGTTGCGGACGAACTGCTTGTCGAAGCTGGGCTGGACGACGCCCTCCTGGTAGGTGTCGACGGCCCAGTACCGCGACGAGTCCGGAGTGAAGATCTCGTCGGCCAGCACCAGGTTGTCGTGCTCGTCGACGCCGAACTCGAACTTGGTGTCGGCGATGATGATTCCCTTCGTCAGCGCGTGTTCGGCGGCCTGGACATAGGTCTGCAGGGTGAGATCGCGAAGCTGGTCGGCGCGCACGGCGCCGACCATGTCGGTGACGTCGGCGAATGAGATGTTCTCGTCGTGCTGGCCGAGCTCGGCCTTGGTGGCCGGCGTGAACAGCGGGGTGTCGAACTTGCTGGCCTCGGTGAGGCCGGGCGGCAGGGCGATGCCGCTGACCTCGCCGGTCTTCTGGTAGTCCAGCAACCCCGAGCCGGTCAGGTAGCCGCGGGCGACGCACTCCACCGGAACCATGTCCAGCTTGCGAACGACGAGCGCGCGGCCCAGCACCTCGTCGGGAATGCGCGGATCGTCGGGCGGGCCTGCGAGATGGTCGGGCGCCTGCACGTAGTCGAAGAAGAACACGCTCATCGCGGTCAGGATGCGGCCCTTGTCGGGTATCTCGTTATCCAGGATGTAGTCGAACGCCGAGATGCGGTCGCTGGCGACGAACAGCAGGTGGTCGTCGTCGATGCGGTAAATCTCGCGAACCTTCCCGCTGGCCAGATACTCGTAGTCGGACAGAGCTGGGCGCATCGGGCCAGCCTAACCGTCGATGTGTGTTGGGATCGACGGCATGACATCGAGGTATGTGCCCTACGCCACCACTCCCGCCCGGCTGCTCGCCCAGTTGGTCAGTGACGTCGTTGTCGCGGTCTGGATCGCCATCTGGGTCCTGGTCGGAATGGCCGTGCACGCGGCCGTGGCCGCCTTCGCCGAATTCGGCAGAGACGTCGAGAGCGGCGCCAACGGGATCGCGGGCAACCTCGATTCCGCGGGCGAGAACGCCGACAAGTTTCCACTGGTCGGCGACGCGCTCAGCAAGCCCCTGATTGCCGCGGGTGGTTTCGCCCGCGACATCGCCGGAGCGGGCCACCAGCTGGACACGACGGCCACCTGGCTGGCGTGGCTGCTGGCGCTCGCGGTCGCCGCGCCACCGATCCTGGCGGTTGCAATGCCGTGGCTGGTGCTGCGGCTGCGGTTCTTCCGGCGCAAGTGGGTGGCGCTGACGCTGGCCCGCACGCCGGCGGGCGAACAGCTGCTCGCGCTGCGGGCACTGGCCAACCGTCCGCTGGCCAAGCTTGCGGCGATCAGCCCGGATCCGGTGGGCGCCTGGCGACGAGAGGACGCCGCCGCGATCAGCGGCCTGGCGGCACTCGAACTGCGAGCCAGAGGCGTCGTCCGCCGCCGCCCGTAGCTACGGTTCCCGGCGCGACCGCGCAGCTATGTACGCGACACACCGAGTCGGGCGTACAAGGGTGCGCACTCGCGAACGGCGACGAGGGCCCACGCCGCGAACGCGTCAGGTTTCACGCTTCCAGTTCGACGATGAGATGGCGGATGCCGGTATGCCTGTTGCTGCGAGTCCACTCCACCGGCTTGACCACCCGGGCCGACGAGAACCTGCCGAGCAGCTCCTCGAACAGCACCCGCAGTTCAAGACGGGCAAGGTTAGCGCCGAGGCAGTAGTGGATACCCTGGCCGAAACCCAAGTGCGGGTTCGGTTTCCGGGCGACATCGAAGGTGTCGGGGTTGTCGAACGCCGCGGGGTCGCGATTGGCCGAGCCCTCCCAGATCTGGACCTTCTGCCCGGCCTCGATGGCGAATCCACCCAACTCGACGGCGCGCGTGGCGGTGCGACGCTTCGACGGCGACGGTGATGTCCAGCGCACCATCTCCTCGACGGCGGTCGGCAACAGCGACGGGTCGGTGCGCAACAACGCGAGCTGATCGGGATGGTCGGCAAGCGCAAGCAGCCCGCCCGCGACGGCGTTGCGGGTGGTTTCCGCACCCGCGCTGAACAGCAGGCTGAAGAACAGGTACAACTCTATTTCCGAAAGGAGGACGCAGAGAGCCCATCCTCGTCCACCGTCGCGTTCGCGACGACCGACAGCATGTCGTCGGTCGGCTCGGCCCGCTTTGCGGAGATAAGCTCCTGGCCGTAGGCGTACATCCGCGTCCCGGCCTCCTCGACCGACAGCTGCGACAGGGATGCCTTGCGTGAGCCGCCGAAATCGAACTGCGGCTCGATGGCCTCGAACAGCCAATGCCGTTCGGATTCAGGAACTCCCAGCAGGATGCAGATCATCTGCATCGGCAGCTCCGCGGCGACGTCGACCACGAAGTCGAGCGGCTCCCCTGGCTCGACGGCATCCAGCAGCCGCCTGGCGCGGACACGGAGATCATCCTCGACACGGCGGATCATTCGCGGCGTCAGCCCGGAGCTGACCAGCCCACGGATCTGCGAATGCCTCGGGTCGTCCATCATGTTGAGCACCTGGCCGGCGATGGCGAGGTCCTGCAGCAGCGTCCCGCCGTATGCCCGCGAGCCGCCGGTCACCGACGAGTACGTCTCCGGATCACGCAACACCGCAAGGGTTTCGGCATGAGTGGCGACCGACCAGAAGCCCTCACCGTCCGGGGTGTTGTCGGTGGGCTCGTGCCAGTACACCGGCGCCTCGCGGCGATGCACCTCGAACAGGTCGTGCGGGAAACCGTCGGCGAAGTTGTCCAGATCGGTGAAGTCGATCCCCGCCAGCGAACCGGCAACAGTCACAAGATCGCACCCGAGGTGTACTTGGCCGCCTCGGGATAGCGGCTGACCAGTTCGTCGACCGCCGCGACGACGGCGTCGATCTGACTGCCCGCCGCGCCGGTGAACGCCTGCTTGTCGGCCAGCGCCGCATCCAGCGCGGGCCGGTCCAGCGGCAACCGGCGGTCGGCGGCCAGCCGGTCCAGCAGATCCGGTTCGGCACCACGTTCGCGCATCGCCAGCGCGACCGCGACGGCGTTCTCCTTGATCACCTCGTGCGCGGCCTCGCGGCCCATGCCCGCACGCACCGCCGCGATCAGGATCCGGGTGGTCGCCAGGAACGGCAGATAGCGGTCGAGCTCCCGCTGGATCACCGCGGGATACGCGCCGAACTCGTCGAGCACCGTCAAGAACGTCTCGGTCTGCCCGTCGATGGCGAAGAACGCGTCCGGCAGCGCGACCCGGCGCACCACCGAGCAGAACACGTCGCCCTCATTCCATTGCGCCCCTGCGAGTTCGGCCGCCATCGACGCGTAGCCGCGCAGTACCACCTGCAGCCCGTTGACCCGCTCACACGAACGCGTGTTCATCTTGTGCGGCATCGCCGACGATCCGACCTGGCCGGGCGCGAACCCCTCGGTCACCAGCTCGTGGCCGGCCATCAACCGGATGGTGTGCGCCAGCGACGACGGCCCGGCGCCCACCTGCACCAGCGCCGAAACGACTTCGTGGTCGAGCGAACGCGGGTAGACCTGCCCGACGCTGGTCAAAATCTCGGTGAAGCCCAGGAATTCGGCGACCCGACGCTCGAGTTCGGCCAGTCGCGCGGTGTCGCCGTCGAACAGGTCCAGCATGTCCTGCGCGGTGCCCATCGGACCCTTGATCCCGCGCAGCGGATACCGGTCGATCACCTCACGCAGCCGGGTCAGCGCGATCAGCATCTCCTCGGCCGCCGACGCGAACCGCTTACCCAATGTCGTCGCCTGCGCGGCGACGTTGTGACTGCGACCGGCCATCACCAGGTCGCGGTAGCCCATCGCCTTCTCGGCCAGCCGCACCACCACCGCGACGCCGTGCGAGAAAACCAGCTCCAAAGACCGGCGGATCTGCAGCTGCTCAACGTTTTCCGTCAGGTCCCGACTCGTCATGCCCTTGTGGACATGCTCGTGGCCGGCCAGCGCGTTGAACTCCTCGATGCGGGCCTTGACGTCATGGCGCAGCACCCGCTCGCGGTCGGCGATCGAGGCCAGGTCGACGTCGTCGATCACCCGCTCGTAGTCGGCGACGACGCCTTCGGAGACGTTGACACCCAACTCGGCCTGCGCGCGCAGCACGGCTAGCCAGAGCCGACGTTCGGCGACGACCTTGGCCTCCGGCGACCAAATCGCCACCATCTCGTCGCTGGCATATCTGCTGGCCAGCACGTTGGGAATCGTCACAACCTCACAGCTTACGGCCCGAGTAGTGCAGGGTAGCTGCATGTACTTCGTTGGATTGGACCTGGCGTGGGGCGAGAAGAAACAGACCGGGGTCGCCGCCATCGACTCCGACGGCCGACTGCTCCATGTCGGTATCGCCCAGGACGATACGAGCATCGCCGACGCGGTGGCGCCGTATGTCGGCGACGAGTGCCTGGTGGCCATCGACGCGCCGCTGATCGTGAAGAACCCGACCGGGGCGCGTCCGTGCGAGGTCGCGCTGACCCGTGACTTCTCGCGGTTCGACGCGGGCACGCGTCCCGCCTACTCCGACAAGCCGGAGTTCAAGGATCCCCGCGGTGCACGGTTGGCGTCGACGCTCGCGCTCGACATGGACCCGTCATCGACCGCGAGCCGACGGGCCATCGAGGTCTACCCGCACCCGGCGACCGTCGTGCTTTTCGAGCTCGACAAGATCATCAAGTACAAGAAGGGCAGTTTCGAGGACCGACAGCGCAATCTGCTGGAGCTGATGACGCGGATCGAGGGACTGGACAAGGCCACCCCGCGACTCCGGGTGAACCACAACGTGGCATGGGTGGAGTTGCGGAAACGGGTGGAGGCCGCCACGAAGCTCGCTCAGCTCGATCGGGACGAGGATCCCGTCGACGCCGTCCTGTGCGCCTACGTTGCGCTGTATTGGTATCACCGGCCGGACGATGTGACCATCTACGGCGACTTCGATACGGGCTACATCGTCACCCCGAGCCTTCCACCCAATCTGACGCCGACTCCGCACCGGCGGGTGGTGCCGCCGCCCACCGACGAGCTCCACGAACGGCTCACGCGCCTGACGAGGCTTCTCGAGGATGCGCAGCTCGAGTTGAGGACGATCCGCGAACGGCTGTATCGCTTATAGCTAGTCGGGTGCGTCGCCCAGATGCGTCGGGTCGGTGATGCCGGCGTCGCTGACTCCGAGCCGCCGGTTGATCGCCATGGTGATGAAGAACAGCACGATGCCGATCGCGACGAGAATGCCGGCCAGGACGTATTGCTGCGACGGCCGTCCCGACAGCGGCGTCACGAGGTATAGCGAGGTAATACAGCCGATCACCGGCAGGATGGTCGGCGTCTTGAAGTGCCCGCCCGGCTCGTGCACGTCACGGCGCAGCACCAGAACCGCCACGTTGACGACGGCGAACACGGCAAGCAGCAACAGCGATGTGGTTCCGCCGAGCACGCTGATCGCCTTGTCGTTGGCGAACGCCGTGACGTAGATGATCAGACCGAAGGCGATCGAGGTGGTGAACAGGATGGCCACCCACGGGCTGCGGGTACGCGGATGCACCCGCCCGAGCACCGGCGGCAGCACGTGCTGGCGAGCCATGCCGTAGATCAGCCGGCTGGCCATCAGCATGTTGATCAGCGCCGTGTTGGACACCGCGAACATCGTGATGAACGGGAGGATCTTGTCGATCGGCAGTCCCGGGCGCGCCGGCCTTGACGACTTCCACCAGCGGGGTGTCGCTGGCCTCCAGCTCACCGACCGGCACCAGCGCGACGGCCACGATCGACACCAGGATGTAGACGATCCCGGCGATGGACAGGCCCGTCAGCAGCGTCTTGGGGAAGATCTTCACCGGGTCCTTGGTCTCCTCGGCCATGTTCACCGAGTCCTCGAACCCCACCATCGCGAAGAAGGCCAGTGAGGTCGCCGCGGTGACGGCCATGAAGGCGTTCTTGTCCTCGGCGGTGTCGAACGCCACCACGCGGGAGAAATCGACATCCGCGCCGCCGGTGAACGCCCAGAGCCCAACCAGTATCACCACCAGCAGGCCGGTGATCTCGATGATGGTCAAGAACACATTGAGCTTGACGCTTTCGCCCACTCCACGCAGATTGACCAAAGCCAGTGCGGTCATGAAGAACAGCGCAAGCGCGACGACGCCGGCGGTCCCCAAACTGAAGTCGAAACCCTTGAAGAAGTTCGCCGCGAACGTTCGGGCCGCCGTCGACGCCGACGTGATTCCGGAACACATCACCACGAAGGCGATGAGAAATGTCACGAACTGGATGCCAAATGCCTTGTGCGCGTAGAGCGCAGCGCCGGCGGCCTGCGGGTACTTGGTGACCAGCTCGAGATAGCTGAACGCGGTGAGGGTGGCGATGAGGAATGCCACCAGGAACGGAACCCACGCCGCCCCACCGACTTCGGCGGCCACATCACCGGTGAGCGCGTACACGCCCGTGCCCAGGATGTCACCGACGATGAACAACAGCAGCAATCCCGGGCCCATTACCCGCCGGAGTTCCGGCTGTTTCTCGACGGTATCGGGCTGACTCATGCGCCGACTCTCGCTCGCTCGGCCTGCCGCATTCGAGCCGATCCTCACTCGCGAGCTTCGCTCATGGGGCCTCCTGACGGCTGCGAGTACCCCATCATCGGACAGCATCAAACAAGCTGCACGGGCATTGGGATAAAGAGGCGTCGAACCGTGACCCGGACTCAGCCGGGTGCTGCGGTGAGCACCGGTGCCGTGATGGGCGCCGTGATCGGCGCCAGCACGTCGATGACGTCGATCAACGTCGCGCGCGCGGCACTGCGGGGACCGTCGCCGTCATCGACCAGAGCCGCCACCACTGCACCGTCGACGGCACAGACGAGCGCCGAGACGAGTTCGGCTCGCACCGACCGGCCGGACCGCTCGACGACTTGGACGACGGCGTCGGTTCGCTGCTGCAGAATCCGGCGCTGCACCTCGCGTAATGCCGGTTGGCGCGCGCACGCGATGTAGCGCTCGTACCGCGAAATCAACTGCTCGCTGACCCGGGGTTCGGGGTCGTCGCCGACGAGCAGATCCACCAACACGTCGACCGTCGACTCGGCGCCGCGTCGCCGCCGCGACAACGTGGCCACCCTCTCGCGCAGCTGTTGCGCTTCCAGTGCGCCGACATGCTCGACGGCTTTCACGATCAGGTCATCGAGGGACGAAAAGTAGTAAGTCGTTGCCGCAAGCGGAAGCCCGGCCCGCCGAGCAACCGCGCGATGACGCACGGCGTCGAATCCGCCTTCACACAGCAGTGCGGCTGCCGCGCTGACCAGCGCGTACTGCCTACGTACTCCCTTGGGAGTTACTGCTGCGATCACGCCTAGCATGCTGCCAGCCACCCGAGCGCGACATGGCTCTTTCGACGAAAGCTAACCCTTTACACAGGAAGTCGGCCCGCCGACCGATTTGTATGCATTGCCGAAAACGCCGACCGGCGGTGCGCCAGCTGCCAATGGCATGATGGCCCGCATGCCAGAGCCACCGAGGCGAGCGCGAGTGAGGATCGCAGCGAGGGACGAGCGAGGACCGGAGCGAGCGCGGAGCCGAGGCAATCAGCTGAGCCGTCGGGCGATGATGCGCCTCGGTGTCAGTGCGGCCGCCGGCGCCGTCGGCGCCTTCGCACTGGGCACGCTGCGCGAAACGGGCTCGTCCACAGCGGGCCCGCCGGTGTCGATGACGAGCGCCGGCGCCCCACTCGCACCACTGGCCCCGCCCGCGCCGTTGGAGCCCGCGCCGACCGCGGCGCCGACGTACGTCAGCGGCTCGTTCGTGTCGGCCGCACGCGGCGGCGTCGACACCAACTGGGCGATCGCGCGGCCGCCGGGCCAGACCGGCTCGCTGCGACCCGTCATCGCCCTGCACGGCAAGGGCGCCGACGCGGCTCAGGTGATGGCGGGCGGCGTGGAGCAGGGTTTGGCGCAGGCGGTCGCCGCCGGCCTGCCGCCCTTCGCGGTGGTCGCCGTCGATGGCGGCGGAAGCTATTGGCACAAGCGCGCGTCGGGTGAGGACTCCGGCGCGATGGTGCTCGACGAGCTGATTCCGATCCTGAGCTCGGAGGGTCTGGACACCTCACGGGTGGCCTTCCTCGGCTGGTCGATGGGCGGCTACGGCGCGTTGCTGCTCGGCGGCCGGCTCGGCCCGGCGCGTACCGCCGCGATCTGTGCGGTCAGCCCGGCGCTGTGGACGTCGTCCGGTGCGGCCGCTCCCGGGGCGTTCGACGGCGCCGACGACTACGCGGCAAACAGCGTGTGGGGTCTGCCCGCTCTCGGGTCGATACCGATCCGGATCGACTGCGGCAACAGCGATCCCTTCTACTCGGCGACCCAGCAGTTCATCGCGCAGCTGCCCACCCCGCCCGCGGGCGGCTTCTCGCCGGGCGGACACGACGGCGGGTTCTGGAGTTCACAGCTGCCTGCGGAGCTGACCTGGATCGCGCCGCTCTTGACGGCGTAGTCCTCTTAGACCTTGATCTGGCCCTCGGCCGCAGCCAGCCCGATGTCGGTGCGAAAGTGGCTGCCCGGCAACCGAATCGACGTGATCAGGCGGTAGGCATCGTCGCGGGCCGCCGCCAGGTCGGGCCCTGTCCCGACCACCGAAAGCACCCGCCCTCCGGAGGAGACGACGGTCCCGTCGTCGCGTCGCGCGGTGCCTGCGTGCAGAACACCTTCGGCTTCCGCGCCGACGATGACGTCGCCCACCCGCGGGCGTCCGGGATAGTTCTCGGCGGCCAGCACCACGGTCACCGCGGCGCCCTGCCGCCAGCGCAGCGGGGGCTGCTCGGCGAGGCCACCGGTTGCCGCGGCATGCAGCAGTTGACCCAGGGGCGATTCGATCAGGGCAAGCACCGACTGGGTCTCCGGATCGCCGAAGCGGCAATTGAATTCGACCACCGCAGGCCCCTTCGACGTGATCGCCAGCCCGGCGTACAGCAGACCGGAGAACGAGCTGCCGCGGCTGACAAGCTCTGCGGCAACGGGTTTGACGATGTCGTTGACGATCTGGTCGGTCACGTCGTCGGGCAGCCACGGCAGCGGTGCGTAAGCGCCCATGCCGCCGGTGTTGGGTCCGGTGTCGCCGTCGCCGACCCTCTTGAAGTCCTGTGCGGGCAGCAGCGGCACCACCGTCTCGCCGTCGACGACACAGAACAGCGACACCTCGGGCCCGTCGAGGAACGACTCGAGCAGCACCGGATGCCCGGCGTCGAGCAGGCTGGCCGCATGCGCCCGCGCGTTGTCGCGGTCGGGCGTCACCACCACGCCCTTGCCCGCGGCCAGACCGTCGTCCTTGACCACCCACGCCGCGTCGCCGCCGGCGGGCCCGAACCGATCCAACGCGGCGTCGAGGTGCGCGGGATTGTCGACGATCTCACTCGTCGCGGTACGGACGCCCGCCGCGGCCATGACGTCCTTGGCGAACGACTTCGATCCCTCGATGCAGGCGGCCTCCTTCGTCGGCCCGAAGCATGCGATCCCGGCGGCCCGCACGGCGTCGGCCACCCCGAGCACCAGGGGTACCTCGGGACCGATCACCACCAGGTCCGCGCCAAGCTTCTGCGCCAACGCCGCGACGGCGTCGCCGGCGGTGATGTCGACGTCGTACTGGTCGGCGATCGCTGCGGTTCCTGCGTTACCGGGCGCGATCGCCAGGCTCTCCACCTCTGGGTCGTTGCGCAGCGCCAGCAGCAGCGCATGTTCACGGGCTCCGGATCCGATCACGAGAACTCGCACGGTTGCCAACCCTAATCGCACGGCCGCGCGGCGCCGTGCCGGAATGCTGAACCGGATTGTGGCGGCGGGCGGCTACGCCCGCTGCTGGTGCTACCCGCCAGCTTCAGGGGGGCATCCCCGCCACCTGCAATTAGTCGGATCGACACTTCCGCAGCGTCTTCCGTGCTGAGATGGTTACAAGATGGACCCAACAGACAGCGACCCTAACGCGACGGGGACCGGCGGCGGCGTTGCGACGCAATTGCGGGTCGTGGTGGCCGACGACGACATCTTGCTGCGTGAAGGACTGGCGAGTCTGCTCGAGCGCTCGGGGTTCCAGATCGTGGGCCAGGTCGGCGATGCTATCGACCTACTGGCGCTGGTCCGCGATAAGTCGCCTGAGTTGGTCATCGTCGACATTAGGATGCCGCCGACCAATACCACCGAGGGGCTTGACGCCGCGCGCCAGATCCGCGCCGAGTGGCCCGACACCGGCATCCTGGTGCTGTCGGCGCACGTCGAAGTGGAGCATGCGATGGAGCTCTTGGAAAGCGGTCACAAGGTCGGCTACCTGCTCAAGAGCCGGGTCACCGACGTGGCCGACTTCATCGACAGCCTCGAGCGCATCGCACGAGGAGGCTCGGTCGTCGATCCCTCGCTCGTCAAGGAGTTGGTGTCTGCTCGACGCCGTCACGATCCGCTGGCCGTTCTGAGCCCACGCGAACGCGAGGTGCTTGCGTTGATGGCGGAGGGACGCTCCAATGCGGGCATTGGACGGCGGCTGTGGGTGACCGAAGGCACCGTCGAGAAGCATGTGCGCAGCATCCTCACGAAACTCAACCTGCCCGAAGCCGACGAAGACCACCGCCGGGTCCGTGCGGTGATCGCTTTTCTTGAGGCTCACTAGCAGGCGCCTGCCTCGGGAAGCGTTGCCCTTTCAGGAAATCGCTGGCACCCCTTCAGGGGCGGGCGAACAGATCGTGGATGGCATCCGGCGACAGGTCGGCTTTCGGTAAGAATCCCACGGCGGGGCTCGCCGCGATCATTTCGGCGAAGTCCTGTTCGGAGTGCGCTGAGGTCAAGATGACCTTAGGACCGGCATGGGAGTTGGGGCGGTGCAGCTGCTCGGCGAGATCGAACCCGCTTTCGCCGCCCAGATCGACGTCGACCAGCGTGACATCCGGACGCAATTCTTCGACACGTTGGACTGCCTCAGCGATGGTCGACGCGACCCCGATGATCGAGATTCCGCCGCGCTCAAGTAGTCGCGCGGCTACTTCAATAAAAGTGGGGTTGTCATCGACGATTACGCATCGCAACTCCTGTGCTCCTGACGCCATTGCTCCAGTTTCGCTCACCAGCGTGGTGGTGCCATTCCGGCTAGCTGCAAAACCTTAGAAGGTCTTGGCACCAAAGGCTGCCAGTGCGGGTCGCACTGGTTCGTGTGGCCGAACCACTCTACCTGTCAACTGTCTGCTGTTCGCGGCATGCCATTGCGCATGCCCAGCGGACCGCGGGTGGTCGTTATTCGGCCTTGCTTGAAAAGATTCTCGCCGAGTGGCCCCGGCCGTGCATCACGGCTGGCATTCATTCCCGCTTCCAGCCAGCAGGTAACCGAGGAGGGTGCTGGCTGTAACGGAAGGCGCAATCGCAGCCAAGCCTTGCTCGTAGGGTTTGTCAGCGTTCGGCAGTGAGATTCTGGCCGGCCGCTTCGCGTCCGTCCTTCGGATCAATGAGCTCTTACCGCTGGCAGGTATTCCGGACTGCTACTTCCGGCCAGTGTTGACGGGGGTTAGCGTCGACGACATCCGCAGCCCTGGAAGGCAATCTAGGGCAATGCAAACCGTTACTCTTAGCGACAGTCCAGATCTGCATGCACGGTTTGAACGTGATGTCATGCCGCTGCGGCAGGCGCTCTATTTTCGGGCATTGCAGGTGACGCATAACCACGACGACGCGGAGGATCTGCTCCAGGACACCATGATGAAGGCCTACAACGGGTTTCATTCGTTCCGGGAGGAATCCCATCTCAAGGCGTGGCTGTACCGGATCCTGACCAACACGTACATCAACAGCTACCGCAAGGCGCAGCGACAACCGAAGCAGTATTCAACCGCGGAGATCAACGATCAGCAGTTGTGCGACATAGCACAGAGGGCCGGGGCAGGATTGCGCTCAGCAGAAGAGCAGGCGCTGGACTCGTTGCCGAATAACGAGATCAAGGCCGCGATGCAGGCACTTCCCGAGCAGTTTCGCATGGTGGTTTACTACGCGGATATCGAAGGGTTTCGCTGTCCGGAGATCGCCGAAATCATGCAGACCCCGGGCGGCACCGTCGGATCGCGTCTACACCGGGGACGGCAACGGTTGCGCGACCTGCTGGCCACCTCGGCCGACGCGAACGTCGCATGACACTGGCCGCCGGCCATCCTCTACTTTAAGGCTGAACGGTCGGCTGGCTGCGCTCTGGAATTGTCGCCCCACGCGGATCGTACAAATGTGCCTGTCCCCGTCGGGCTATTCACGGAACGGAATCACCTCGTCGGCAGGTATCCGCGTCCTAGATTGCAGCTGACCGGAACAGTTGATTGACGTTAGCATTGACGACATCCCTGCCGTGGGAAGCGATCCTGAACATCATGGGCTTCACGCCGCACCCTAATGGGTCACCTCTAGTGCGCCGTTGGATCGCAATTCACTTGGCGGACAGCGCTATCGGGCAACCACGATCTCAGCACGCCACCACCGGGTTGCCGCTCCGCAACTCCGCCAACGGAGCCAGCCCGGCCATCGCCGCATTCATCAGCGTATCGGGGCAGAACCGATGAACGGCTTGCCCATTGACCCCGACGCCGACGGCAGCAGACGCGCTTGGATGCCCTGCCCCAACTGCAATCACGGGCACGACTGCACAGAATGCCAAGACAGCCAAAACTGCCAAACTCACTGGCAATACCTCCTCCAGAGCGAAGGCACCCGCGTTTCACTGCAATGCCCAACCTGCGCCCACTTGTGGACGGTCGACACAAAACAAGCGCGTAGTCGCGAACGTGACGTCGTGGCAACAATCCCTCTCGGCGGCCATGGACGCGACGTCGTGGCGAGCCCCGACGGCGATCGCATATACGTCACAACGGCGAAGTCGGTCAACGTGATCGATCGCGCACATCGCGTCGTCGCGAGTATTCCGGTCGATGTCGACCTGAAGCGAACGATGTTGAGCCCCGACGGGTCGCGGCTCTATGTCATCGGCTACAACGGTTCGATATCGATCATCAACACTGCGGACCACACCGTGAGAACCGTCGTAAAAGACGCAAGTACGGCGGAGGTCGTCAGCAATGACAACTACGTCTACCTGGCCCACAACCAGGGGCGCAATTGCTGGGTCTCAGCCATGGATGACGATGGCACAACGGTTACCGCCGTGCCCGTCGACAGCTACGCCACCGCGCTCACTCTGAGTCCCGACGCCGGCCGGTTGTACGTCGCCTCATCAAAGCCCAGGTCGCCCCACCAACGTCACTGCGGGTCGATTTCGGTAATCGACACGACCACTTTCTCCCTCGTCGACGTGATCTCAATGAAATTCTCGCCGGACACGATAGTTGCGAGCCCGGACGGTTCGAGGGTGTACGCAACCCACTACAACATCAATGCGATCTCGGCGATCGAGCTTGCTTCGAACTCCGTCACTCTTATCGGGCTGGACGACGCCCCGCTCGACATTGCGGTAAGCCCCGATGGTGACCAGCTCTATGTGACCAATTTGCACTCTCTCGCGCTGATCGATACCTCGACGAATGTTGCGGAGAGCGTGCCACTGGGCGATCTTCCGCGCCACCTCCATATCAGCGGCGACGGTAAGCACGCCTACGTTACCGATTTCGGCCATTCTTCGGTCTGGGTACTGGACCCCGCCAACAAGGCGATCATCACAATGGTCGACCTCGGTAGGGATCCGGAAGCACTGGCGCTGAGCGCTGACGACCAGTTCTTATATGTCGCCGACTATTCGGCCCCCACGCTCACAGTCATCTCGCTCTCCTCCTCCGATCGCAGCCCGAACCGAGCCGGCTGACCACCGGTCGCCACGCTGTCAATGGGCGTGAAATGACGCGCCGGGAAGGATGCGCCTGCAGGGCCGACCGGCGCGCCGCCCATACGCGAGGATGTTCGCCCCGCTCGCCGGTACGTGTCGAGCGCAAGCGACGTATATCGATCCGATGAGTAGAGTGCCTTTCCGGCTCAAAAGCCGCCGATTAGGTGTTAGCTCGGTATGGGTTGGGCCGGAACTTTGCGGAGGTGTGCCATGCGGCGACGCCGGATGCTGCCGAGCCGAGACCTGCCCGCGCGCGCCGATACGGGTCCACAATGCCGGCCTGACCCGCGACCACGGAGCTTGGCCGCATTCGCCGCGTGTTCAAGCAACCGTTGTCAGGCAAGCGCCCAGTTGAATGCCTCGCTTGACGCCGCCCCGCCACGCGTCGAAGGTGACCTTCGTGACCACCGGTACTACGCGCCGCCCGGCTGACGAGGCGGGGGTAGATAACGTCGCAGCCCGCGCGAGGAAGCCGCTGCTCGGGCGGCTGGGCGTCGGCGCGAAGTTGATGCTGCTGGTGCTTCTGCCGGTCGGTGTTCTGCTCGGCTTCACGATTGTCCAGTCGGCGGATAACTGGCGAACCGCGCTGTCGCTCCGCGACTTTCAGAACGCGACTGAGCAGTCGTTCGCCGCTACCGACGTCGCCGCCGCACTCGCCGAGGAGCGTACGGCCGCCGCACTTACAATTCTGCGCCCAGGTGACGCCGCCCTTCAGCGACTGCGCGCGGCGCAGGCGGGCGTCGACGCGGCGCTCAAAGAGGGAACCGGACGTGCCGGCGCGTGGGTCGGAACGGTCGATCTCGGCGGTCGCCTCGATGCGGTGCGGCGGCAACTGAACGCCGTGCGCGTCGAACTTGCGAGTAATTCGCTCACCCTGCCTGAGAGCGCCGACGCGTACGGTTCGATCATTCGCGACCTGCTCCGGACGGTACGGCAGCTGGATGCGGCCGCACCCACGCAATCGTCGGCGCGGGCCTCCCAGGCCTACGTGGCGATCGTCGAGGCAATTGAGGTCGCCGCACGAGAGCAGGTCGACGTCGCGGCACTTCTCGCGGCAAAGCCCGCGGATGCACTCGCGGCCTCCAGCGCCACGCGGTGGAGCGGCCTCGAGACCGCGCAGCTCGACGTTTTCCGCGACAACGCCACCGGGCCGCTTGCTGCCGAGCTCGAGGCCGTGCAGTTCAGCTCCTCGGGCATCACGGTCACCGCTGTGCGCGATGCCCTCGCCGACCGAGCACTCGGCGTACCACGGGAGCCGTCCCTGACAGAATGGCTCGACGCGTCCGGCACGCGGATCGCGTCTTTTCGCGACCTGCAGGGCGGGACCAGAAAGAATCTGGCCACGACCGCCTCCGACGACCTTGCCGCAGCGCGCACACGCAGCCTACGTGACGTCGGCATTTCGCTTGCAGTCCTTCTCATCGTGACGGGCTGGCACTGGCATTGCGCCGATCGATCACCAAACCATTGCGTGACGTCTCCGAAGCCGCCCAACATCTGTCCAGCGGAGACCTCACCGTCCATGTCGATTACCGCGGCCGCGACGAAATTGGCGATGTAGCAACGGCATTCCGCAACTTGCACGTCACGGTGGAGCGCCTGGCCGAAGAGATCCGGGACATGACCGCAGCCGTGAGACACAACCGGCTGGAACATCGCGCGGACATCGCCGCCCTGGAGGGAACATGGTCGCAGCTGCTGGCCGGCCTAAACGACACCATGGCGGCGTTCGCCGAAGTGGAGGGCCGGCGCGAACGCGCAGAACGAGAGCTCAGTGATTTCTTCCAGCTATCGCTCGACCTGCTCTGCATAGGCAATTTCGACGGCTACTTCACGCGCGTCAACCCGGCCTTCGAGCAGACGCTTGGTTACACGAGCGCCGAGCTCACGTCGCGTCCCTTCGTTGAGTTCGCTCACCCCGATGACCGAGAACTCACCGCGGAGGCGTTCGCCTCACAGACGGGCGGTAGCGACTTGATCGGCTTCGAGAACCGCTATGTCTGCTCTGACGGCTCCGTCCGTTGGCTTCAGTGGACCGCTCGCGCGCTGCCCGAGGAGGGATTCGCCTGCGCGGTCGCGCGCGATATCACTGAGCGGCGGCGCAACGAGGAGGAGCAGGCCGCGTTGCGACGGGTCGCAACGCTCGTCGCGCAGGGGGCGTCGCCAGCCGAGACACTCTCCGCGGTTGCCGCCGAGGTAGGGCAGCTCTTCGGCGGCGATCTCGCGGCCGTTTTTCGCTACTCGCCGGAGCGGGAGGCGACCCTCGTCGGCGGCTGGAGCGTCCCAGGCATCGCAACCCCGATCGGCTCGACTTTCAAGGTCGTGGGCACCGGTATCGGCGTGCGGGTGCTTCAGACGCAACGCCCCGCTCGCGTGGAGCGATTCGAGGGTCCGCCAGGCTCGATGGCGGCGTTCTTCGCGAGTTGCGACGCCCGAAGCGGAGTCGGCGCGCCTATCACGTTGGAGGGTCGTCTCTGGGGCGTCCTTGTCATCATCTCGACCGACCCGGATAGGTTGCCCGCCGGAAGTGAGCTTCGCACAGCACAATTCACCGACCTGCTCGCGACAGCAGTCGCTAACGCGGAGGCCCGCGAGGCGCTGCGGAGAGTTGCCGACGAACAGGCTGCGTTGCGACGAGTGGCGACGCAGGTCGCGGCTGCCGCCCGGCCGGAGGCCGTATTCGCCAGTGTGGCTGAGGAAGTCGGCCGCCTTATGTCTGTCGACCGCGCATATGTAGCGCGGTACGACGCCGACGACGCCGCGACGGTGGTCGCCTCGTGGAGTGCGAGGGGCGAGACGCTGCCTCTTGGCCCGATGGGCCCGACTCGCGGGAGCGGCGTGAGCGCGCTGGTGCGTGAGACAAGGCGCCCTGCTCGAGTCGACCGCGATGGAACCGACGCGGCCTCGGCGGCTTTGGAGCTGGGCGTCCACACCGCCGTCGGGGCGCCAATCACCGTCAGAAGCCGGCCGTGGGGGCTCATCGTCGTCGCATCGACAGCTGAGGAACCGCCGCCCCGGGAGACGGAGGCCCGGTTGGGTGATTTCACTGAGCTGATCGCAATCGCGATCGCAAACGCCCACGCACAGGCGGAGTTGACCGCGTCGCGCGCCCGAATCGTCGCCGCCGGCGACCAAGCGCGCCAACGCTTCGAGCGGGACCTGCATGACGGCACCCAGCAACGGCTTGTTTCACTGGCGCTGGAGCTGCGTACGGCACAGGCAGCGGTGCCCGACGAGCTCACTGAGCTCAGCGCGCAGCTTTCCCGCGCTGTCAAGTCTGCGACCGACCTGCTGGACGAGCTGCGCGAGATCGCGCGCGGCATTCACCCGGCGATCCTCACCAAGGGCGGGCTCGCCGCGGCGCTACGCGCGCTCGCCCGCCGCTGCCCGATCCCCGTCCACCTCGACATGCGCGTCCCGGAGCCGCTGGCCCAGCATGTCGAGGCCAGCGCCTACTACGTCGTTGCCGAGGCGCTGACCAATGTGGCCAAGCATTCGCGAGCATCGACCGTCAGTGTCACCGTCGTAACCGACACCGGCAGCGGCGTACTCCACGTCGCCGTAAGCGACGATGGCATCGGCGGTGCCAACTTCAACCGTGGCACCGGCCTTGTCGGGCTCAAGGATCGGGCAGAGGCAATGGGCGGCCGAATCTTCCTCGACAGCCCGCTCGGGCGAGGTACCAGCCTGCTCGTTGAGTTGCCGCTCAGCGCCACTCCTGCAAGGGCAGAAATGCCCGATGATCGAGGTGATTCCCGTTAGCCGGGATGACAGTGTTGCCGTTGTCCTTAAGCGGTGATTGGCGTCAGCGCCGACGAAATACCCGGCACGGAACGGGATGCTGAAGAACATGGATTCGCGTGACGTGGTGGGCGCGATGGCCCAGACCGGGGGCCTGCCTACTCAAGGCGTGCGTGTCCACGTGTCCGACGCGGGTCCCTGCGGCTTCTTGGGGCACGTGACAGCGGTGCACCCCGACGCGGTGACGGTGACTCGCGACAGCGGTGCTCGCGCTCTGGTGATCTTGTCGCGGAGACGCGTAACCGTACTCGGAGCCCGATAGGGACCCGGCAGATCACGTGCCCATCGACCCCGACGCTGACAGCAGCAGACCCGCCTGGACGCCGTGTCCCAACTGCGGCCAGAGCAGCGACTGCCAGCAATGCCAAAACAACCAAGCATGCCAGAGGCATTGGCCATGCCTCCTCAAGAACGAAGGCAGCCGCGATTCACTCGAATGCCCAACCTGCGCTCATTTGTGGACCGTTGATGCCATCGCCGACGAACCCCTCGATGGCCACGGACAAATAGCCGCCGAGGCCGTCGTGACGCTTTCGCTTGGCGGCCCCGCGGGCGAAGTCGCGACAAGCCCGGACGGAAACTTCGTCTACGTCCTGCTCGCTGATTCGGTCAAAGTGATCAGTCAGTTGCAACACGTCGTCGCCACCTATCCCACCGGTGCGCACCCGAAGAACATGGTCGTGAGCGCCGACGGCACCCGCATCTATGTAACCGGCTACGACGGTTCGATGTCGATCATCAGCACGGCGGACAACAGCGTGAAAACTGTTGTCCTGAACCGGAGCACCGCCGAAATCGTTAGCCCGGACGGGGGCTACATTTATTTGGCCCACAGCGGGATGGTCGAAGGTACGCGAAGTAATTGGATCTCGGTGGTCACAGCCGATGGAGCGACGGTCGCTGCGGTGCCGGTCCACACACCCGCGACCGGCCTTGGCGCGAGTCCCGACGGCAGCCAGTTATACGTCGCGTCCCAGCGAAGCTCGTCCTATCTCGATTGGCGCGGCTCGATATCGGTGATCGACACGGAGACCTACAGAGTCTTGGACTCGATTGCGGTCGAGTTGGCGCCGGATACCGTAACGGTGAGCCGCGATGGCACCCGCCTTTATGCCACCCACTACCACAAGAATTCGATCTCGATCATCGATCTTGAAACACGCGCCGTCACCCGACGGGTCCTTCGCGATGCCCCGATTGACCTGGCCCTAAGCCCGGACGACGCCTTTGCATACGTGACCTGTCTGCACTCGCTCGCCGTCATCGACACTGCCGCCAACGTTGCCAAAAGCCCGCCGATAGTTGACTTGCCGCGGCGGGTCCGCTTCAGTGCGGACGGAAAGCGGACGTACGTAATCGATTTCGGTCGGCGAACCATCTGGGGGCTCGACACCGCAAAGAACTCAATCGTCGGTGCTATTGAAGTCAGTGGTAATCCGGAAGCCATGGCACTCAGGCCCGATGGCAAGATCCTCTACGTCACAGATTATCTGAATGACACTATAACCGTGATTCCGACGGCCCTCATGAAGCCCCACACAGAGGGAAGTTAACGAATCGCAATAGCGACGGTCTGTCATCTTGCAGGCAGCGGGCAGTCGTGATGGGCGTTAGCTGCGATGAAACCGCGCATGTGCAAGCACATTCTGGAAATTGGCGTCAAAACCTGCCACTCCTGCCGCGCGGAATACTGCAACTAGCCGCTACGCCTCAGTAAGGGAAACTCATGAAGCTACGGCATTACCTGGTGCGCGCTGCTGACAGCCTCGGCGGCTGTTGGGCTTATCGCCGCGCCGCCGGCCATCGCTGATCCGTTACACCCCTGTGAAAACGAGTGGCTGCCGGATCACACCCCCGGGATTTGCGACGGCAGCCCGACACGGGGGCAACTCTCGCCGGACAGGCCAGAGGGGCCGGTAGGGCCGCGCGGACCTGGAGGGCGCCACCACCGCCCGGTGGCCCTCGCCAGAGAAGCAATGCCGCGCAACCGGCATCGAGCCGTCTCCTCGTCTCTCACAGCTCGCGCCCAACTCTCGAACTGCGGCACGCATCGAAACCAAACCTAGCCGGGCTTCGCCCCATCCCGACGGGCATGCTGGCTGGTGTCGCTTTGGGGGCTTCGGTCCGAACGGGGATGAAGACCCTGGTCGAAACGTGTCGATCGGGTGTATGAACCGCCTGTAGCGGTTGGTGGGTCGTTGCCGACCGCCCGTCCGAACGCGGAGCCCATCATGACCGTAGCGCGCAGTGCCGGCGATGTCTTGTCCGATCACATTGTGTTCGAGATCGAGTCGATCCACCGGATGTATCGCAACGTGTGGGTGCCGCGACTGGCCTACGGCGCCGGGGTGCAGGGCTTCTGCGTCGGTCACCGCGGCCACCACTACGACCTCCACCGCGCTGATGGACCCGATGACCAAGGCCTTCGTCGCCGACATCGCACGGCTTCGTCGCCGCGCGAGGCCTGGAATTGGCGTCCTTCGGTAAGGAACGCAAGGACGATGTGGCCCAGCAGTTCCTGGCCCGGTTCACCGGCACGAGGGCGTGCTGTTCGTCGGGCGGGCGCAGGAGAAGGCACTGGTGTGGCGCACCCAGCGCCGCTACAACCAGGCCGGGGAGCCGCTATGCCTGGCTGGTACGCTCGACGGCGTTCATCAACTACTTCTACTTCTGTTGCCTCGATGAGGATTTCGGCGCCGTTCTTCAGCCAAGTTCAGCACCTGCTTCCGCTACACCGCCGAACTGTGCAGGTCAACGGCAAGCGCATCCGCCGAACGCCAGGCGGCCAAGGCCGGCATGCGGGTCCGAGGCGCTCGACAACGGGTTTGCCGCGGTCGACGACGGTACTCGGTTGCAGGCGATCTGGCGACGAGTCTGGGACCCGAGCAGATCCGAACGCGCTGCTGCGCGAATGGCTGGCGATCCTGCCCAGCCCGTTCACCGACGACGCCGAGGCCGCCGGCTACCGTTGACGAACTGTCGATCGTGCAGCGCCGAGTTCTCGCTCACCCAGATGCTGGATGCGCCGGTGTCGGGGCGGATCTTCTTCGAGCAAGTCGATCCGCGGCAACCTCGACTCGGCCGCCCCGGCGCTCGTCGGGCTGTGTTCGACCGGCTAGTCCTGCAAACACGGGAGGGCGCTGCGCACGACGTCCGCTTCGATCAACGACCCGGACGACTTCGGGGTCGCCAAACGGCGTGACCAGCCTGCCCACCCTGCTGCAGCTCGGCTTTTCCGCCAACAGGCGCCGGTTCGACGTCCAATCCATCGAGCCACGGCCCGTCCGCGGCGCGAACGCCTTCGCCGACCTGAACCGCCCACCGTCGTCACCGGCTCCGCGACCCGAACTGCCCGGACTGCGCTTCGGCGACACCCGAGTGCTCGCCCTGCTGCAGGCCCTGCGTCGTCCACCGGCGACTGGCGCCGCGGGCTTCAACGCCAACCGAGACCCCAGCGCACGCCGCACGGCGCCCCAGCTCGGCACGACCGCCGAGCACTTCGCCGCCGGCAGATGGACCTACGACCTGCGCCGCCTGCGCGCCCACAGCCGCATCGAGCGCATTCCCCGGACCCGCCGCTACACGCGTCCCCGACACCAGGGCCGGCAGCGCGCGCTGCGGTTCACCCGCGCCCACGGCCACCTGCTCCGCACCGGACCGCCCGAGTCAGCGGCCCTAGCCCGCCACGAGAAGCCAAGCTGCACGACGCCGCCGGCGCCTACCGAGCCGCCTCCGTCGTACTCTCCCAACAGGCTCGACTCGCCGCCTGACCCCTCGCGACTGCGGACCACGTACTTGACTCGAATACTCACGGCTGCGCCGCTAAGCTCCTAACTCGTGATGGTTCTCAATAGAGATGCACCGCTAATCGCGATACCCGCTAGCTGGGTATCGCGACGGGGGTTGCCGGTGAAGACAGACCTACTCCAACCCGGCAATCTGATCAGGAGCCGATCTCGTTGAGCTTCATGGGTTTGACGTGTGGACGAACGCAATACGTTGAAGCCACTCCAACGGTCCTAAGGAGAACCGATGTCAGGTAACCACCGCAGGCGACGGGCGAACGTGATGTCGTGGCTTCCAGGCGGCCGACGAAATCCTCACGGCCTCGTTGACAGCAGTACTGATTCAGTCAGCGGTCCACGACCCGTAGCGGCTGTCGGATAGTGCATATGTCGCGAGCTCAGCAGGCTGACCGGCATACCTTCGATGCCCAGCTATACCCCCAGCGACCCCGGCGCTACCCGTCTCACCGGGCGATCGCGGTCACCACGCAGCCGCGAAGGTTGGCTCGGGCTGCGTTCTTGATTTTCCGCAATCTGGGAGTGACGGTGATGGCAGCGGCGACTGGATTCGCCGTCGTTCTGCTCGCCCACGCGGCCGCCATGGGCGAACCGTTATTCGCCTCGAGCACTGCCCGTCCGGGGGCGACGACCGACCTCTCCCGTAACTGGGTCGAGCAGGTCGCCGCGAAGGTGTTGCCCAGTGTCGTGACGCTACAGGTCAGTGACGACAACCAGTCCGAATTGGGTTCAGGCATCATCCTCGACTCAAGTGGGCTAATCATGACGAACAACCATGTCGTCGCGGCGTTGGGTCAGGGTCCGCACGGGTCG
>CAVUPN010000020.1:0-82971 GCA_963743225.1 uncultured Actinomycetota bacterium
AAGTTAGGTCGATCCGAGGGGATGCGACGTGGCCAAGCTCAGCGCGGCCAACGATCGGCGGGTCGCGACACCACGCACCGACCCGTCGCCGACAGCCAACCGGGTCGCAGGGAATGATCCCGGCGCCGCGCTTCTCGTCTTCGCCGTTGTCGCGTTGACGAACATGCAGACCGGCCTGCACAGCGATCCGCGGACCACCAACCCCGACCCTGGCCTTCCGCCCTATCCCCCGTCTCTGGGCGCGACCCCCGCGGACGGCGCGAGCCATCCGAGGAGGACGCCGATGATGATGATCGCTAGCAGTACCCAGAAGTAGAGCTGTTTGTACCGACCTCGTCATCACCGGCGAAGGGCGGCTCGACGATCAAACACTGCATGGCAAGCTGCCCGCCGCGGTCGCACTGCGCGCCGCGCCCGCCCCGGTTATCGCTGTGGTAGGTCGCAACGATCTCGACGACACAGTCAACACAGACTTCGCAGACGTCTTCGCCATTGCCGATTTCGCCGACGGTGACACCTCACGCGATCCGCTGCGCACCGCAGAACTCCTGCAACACATCGGAACCCAGATCGCCAGTCGTTGGGTTCACCAATTCAGGAAGCCGCCCCACAATGAGAACACTCGAAGCGGGGCTGCTACGGCTTAGCGAAACCGGCGGCGCTCAAGACCTTTTGGCCCGCCTCGCCCGTGACGGCATCGAGGAATTTGCCTGCCAGTTCCTGGTCCTTGGCTTGCTCGAGCACAGCGATCGGATAGGTGTTGACTGCGTCGGCAGACTCGGGGAACGGCACTGCGGTCACTTTGTCGCCGGCGCCCTGCGCGTCGGTGACGTAGACGAGTCCGGCGTCGGCCTCCCCGGTGGTCACCTTGTTCAGCACGTCGGTCACTTGGGACTCTTCGCTGACCGGGTTCAGTTGCACGCCGGTGGCCTTTTCGACCTTCTCGGTGGCTGAGCCGCAGGGCACCTGGGGCGCGCACACGACGACCGACAATCCCGGTTGAGTTAGGTCCTTGAATGAGGCGACCTTCTTCGGATTACCGGGAGCGACAACGATCGTCAGCGTGTTGGAGGCGAAGTCGACCGGGTCACCCGCAAGCAGATCTGCCTGGGCGGCCTTGTCCATGTTCTTGGTGTCGGCGGAGGCGAACACATCGGCCGGAGCGCCCTGGGTCAACTGAGTGACCAGATCGGATGAGCCGGCGAAGGAGAATTCGACGACGGTACCGGGATTGTCGGTCTTGAACTGCTCGCCGATCTCGGTGAACGACTTCTTCAACGACGCCGCAGCGAAGACGATGAGCTTTCCACCCTCGGTGCCGCTCGTCGAGGACGATGAAGTCCCCTCATCCGACGACCCGCATCCAGTGACCATGCCGAGCAGGAGCGCGGCCGCCGCAGCGATTCGGATTGCGTGTTTCACGACTGTCCTCCAGGGGTTTCCACGATCACGGTCGTGGCTTTGACAACGGCCACGGCGAGGCTGCCGGGCTCCAACTTCAAATCGCGCGCCGCGTCTGCGCTCATCAGCGACACGACTGTGAACGGTCCGCACTTCATCTCGACCTGTGCCATCACGCCATCGGTGACAACCTTGGTGACCAAGCCGGTGAAGCGGTTGCGCGCTGAGCTGGCGATGCTCAGCGGGTCCTTGGGTGCAGCTCCGGAATTCTCGACGGCGAACCGGGCCAGTGCTTCACCCGGTATCACTTTGCGGCCCGACTGGTCGCGGTCGGCGGGCAGTGTGCCGTCGTCGATCCACCGCCGCACGGTGTCGTCGCTGACGCCGAGCAGGTCAGCGGCGTCGCGAACCCGAATCATCGACACGGTCCGCATCTTATCCGTATTAGCGGAGAATTAAGCGGACTCATGTCCGCATATGCGGATCAATCGCCCATAGCCGTGCGCTACAACTGGGCCCACACAGACTTGGTCTTCAGGTAAGCCTCGATTCCCTCGAGGCCGAACTCATGGCCCCAGCCGGACTGCTTGTAGCCACCGAACGGCACCGCGTGGTCAAACACCAACTGGCAGTTGATCGTTACGGTTCCGGCCTGGAGGCGCTTACCGAGCCGATGCGCGCGACTGAGGTTGTTGGTCCACGCAGTGGCGGCAAGCCCGTAGGTCGTGTCGTTGGCCATCGCGACGGCTTCGTCGTCGTCGTCGAAGGGCAGGATCGACACCACGGGCCCGAAGATCTCTTGCTGGTACAGCCGCATTCCGGGATCGACGTTGGTAAGCACCGTCGGGTGAACGAAGTAGCCCTTGCGGTCCAGGCGGTGCCCCCCGGTCACCACCTCGACGCCCTCGGACTTGCCCTCGTCGATGAACCCCATCACCCGGGTCAGCTGCTTCTGGCTGATCAACGGGCCGCTCATGCAGCCTTCCTCGTCGGGGCCGCCGAGCTTCATGCCGTTCGCGACACCCGCGATGCCCTCCACCACCTGGTCGTAGACCCCACGCTGGACGAAGATCCGCGAGCCGCAAACACAGCCCTGGCCGGAGTGGATGAAGATGCCCATCGCGGCCATGAAGATGGCCTTGTCCAAGTCGGCATCGTCGTAGATCAGCACCGGAGACTTGCCACCGAGCTCGAGCATGACCTTCTTCAGGTTGCCCGCCGACGCCCGCACGATCTCCTTGCCGACCTCGGTCGAGCCGGTGAAGGCGACTTTCTCGACGTCGGGGTGCGCGGTAATGGCCGCACCTGCGGTGTGGCCGTAGCCGGTCAGCAGGTTGACGACGCCGTCGGGGACGCCCGCTTCGGCAATGAGGCGATCGAGAAGGAGTGCCGAAAGTGGGGTCTCCTCGGCGGGTTTGACCACCATGCTGCAGCCCGCCGCGAGTGCAGGTGCAAGCTTGGCGCACGCGTTGAAGATCGGTCCGTTCCACGGGAAGATAAGGCCCACAACGCTGTAGGGCTCCTTCAGCGTGTACGTGTGCATGTCGACCCAGGTATCCGTCGCGATGCCGGCGGTCTTCACGTCGTAGGCGTTGCCGCTGATCTTCGAGCACCAGCCCGCGTAGTAGCGGAAGAATTCGGCGCAGTTGGGCAGGCCCAACGTGGCCTGCATCAACGGCATACCGGTGTTCAGCGAGTCGAGCTGCGCGAGTTCCTCGGCGTGTTCGTCTATGAGGTCGGCGATCTTCCACATCACCTTGGCCCGCGCACGGCCGGGCAGTTCGGACCACACACCCGCCTCGAAGGCCGCCTTGGCTCGTGCGACGGCGTCGTTGACCCCTTCCACGCCGCAATCGGTGAAATCGGTGATCTGCTCTTCGGTCACCGGGTTGATGATCGGGATCACGTCACCCGTGCCTGGGCGTTTTCGAATGTCGTCGAGAATCGTCTGCAGCGTCATCGCTGCCCCTTTCAAGTCGCCGCGGTACCGATGTGCCCCGGATGCTGAGCAACTGCTTAGCATCCGGACCGCGACGGGGTCAACAGTGGATGTGTACGTCCCAGCATCGCCTGACACCCGTCATTGACGCCTGTCATTGACGAGTGCCAGCGAGTGGGGTACCTTCCGGGCATGCGTCCGCCGACCGCCACCACAGAAGCTCGGCCGACGGCCGGAGGGGTCAGAGAGGTCCGAAGGCTGGAGACGCGCGCGCGCCTGTTCGACGCCGCAGTGGCCGAGATCGGGCGGTCCGGACTCGCCGGCGCCGACGTCAGTGCCATCGCCACCGCTGCCGGGGTGGTGCGGGGGACGTTTTACTTCCACTTCCCGACCAAGGAACACGTGCTGGTCGAATTGGAACGAAACGAAGAGGCCAGGATCGTCGCTGAGCTCGGTGGCGTACAGACCCGGACCGATGACTTGGTGTCGGTGCTGTCAATGCTCGTTCGGCATGTGGTTGCCGCCGAACGTCGTTTGGGTCCCGTGGTTTTCCGAGACATGTTGGGGTTGCACTTCTCGTCGACCCGGCCGGTCGAGGACGAACTGACGGAGCATCCGCTGGCGGAGTTCGTGATCGCCGCGATCACCGATGCGCAAGATACGGGTCGGGTCCCGTCGGACGCGGACGCGAGTGAACTCGGGGTGTTCTTCCTGACCGGGCTGTTCGCGCTGCTGGCTACCGGCGCTCAAGATTCTCCGACGGCGGATGCCCTGCTCAGTCGTTATGTAATGACCATTGTCAAAGGAGTGGAATCACGATGAACCGCACGGGAATCGACGGCTACCGAGACTTCTTGATGAAGCGTGACGGGGAGGCCGATCTGCTGAATCGACGATTGGCGAATCGCGAAAAATTCTTCGAAGATCTTGAGACCAACCCCGTCCGATCGAGCCACCCGGCCGACCGGCCGACCTTCCTACGGAACCTGCGCCGCCGCCGACCCGAGCCGGGTCTGGACCGCAAGATGCTGTTCCTGTTGGCCACCGCCAAGCTGAATCAGGCAGAACGATTCGGGGTCGGCCTGGGGGAAACCTACGGCCGCAACAGCGACGAGGATGTGCCACCGGAGCGGGTCTACCTCGAACTCGAAGAGCATTACCACACCCGGTTGCTGGCATACGTTTTGGACGTATTCGATCTGACGTTCCAGGTGGTCCCCCCGCCGTTCGTCATGCGGCAGTTCGTCAAGACCGGGGTGTTTCTCCCGGAGCGGCTCGGGTTCCTGTTCGTCGGCGCGGCGGAGATGGCGGGCTGCGTGTTGTTCGACGAACTGCGCCGCGTCGGGATCGAATTATTCGCCGACGAACCCGACGTTGCCGAACGAGTCGAGCTTCTCTACAGCGACATCCTCACCGACGAGGTGGGCCACGTCGGCTACTGCGCATCACGATGCACACCGGCAGAGCGTGCCGTAATGCGTTGGCTCTACCCCCGCATCGCACGGCTGTTCGCCCGCCAAACCGCTGAAATCAGCCTCCTCGTCGACACTGAGCAGTTCCGCGCTCGCCTCGACCGGCCCTTCGACGTCGAGGAACTCACCGCGGGACTGAGTAACGAGACGTATCTGGTCACACATCCGTGACGTGCTCAAAAAAGTGGAGCTAAGGGGATTCGAACCCCTGACCTACTCGATGCGAACGAGTCGCGCTACCAACTGCGCCATAGCCCCTGGTCGGTAGCACAGGCTACCAGTCAACTCGCGACCGCAGAAACCGGCCGAGGCGGGGCGAACTACTGCCCGGCCGCCCTCGGCAGGTCGTAGTTGCGGGCGGACGGCGCATACTCGAGGTGCTCGAAGACGGGGTCCTCGTCGTCGATCTCCAACACCACCGCGCCCGGTCTGCGCAGTCGCGACGGGACCACGTCGAACTCCCGGTCGCCGGTGTTCTCCACCCCGAGCCGCGAGCGTGCGATCCGCTGCAAGCGGCGCCGCCGCACCCGCTCCTCGATCCGCGTCTGGCGGCGGAGATAGCCCAGATACATCAGCGTCACCGCGCCGAAGCTGCCGCAGACCCACCACGCCATCGGCTCCACGAGGTACGCGGCCGTCGCCGATGCCACCAGGACCAGCGTCATGAACGCCAGCATCCGCTTGCGGAACTTGTACTTACGGGCGCTCACCGCCGCGGCCTTCGTCGAGTCGTACCGGCGTCGCCGCGCCGCCATCAGCGAGTCCGCCACCCGCAGATCGCTGTCCTCGGCGGCCTCCAGGCCCGAGGAGTCGTCGACATACTCGTACCCGTCGTCACTGCCGGCCGGTCGGTCCTCGTACTCGTCGGTCGCGACTTCGTACACAGCGGTGTCGACGTTCTCGTCGGGTTCCTCGAGATCCAGTGTCAGCTCGCCGGTTTCCTCGACATCCGACTCGCCGACCGGCAATGCGCCCGAAGGCTCCTCGATGACGTCGACGTCGAGGTAGTCGGATTGAGGATCTTCGATAACGGCCGCTGCCACCACCACCGACCGCTGCGGCGCGTCGTCCTCGATCTCGTCATCGAGGTCGTCCGCAGACGGTCGCCAGTCCGGATCGCTGCGGTGCCCCGAGGCGGGTCCCGCGCGCTTGAGCAGCCGGGAGGCGGTCGCGGTGTTGAGGACCCGCGTCGCCAATGCCACGTCGCTGGTGCGCCGCACGGCATCGCGCTTGCTGATCAACATCGGCACCAGCACGAAGAGCCAGAGCACGACAAGAGAGATCCAGAGGAGAGATTGGGGGATGCTTGGCATGATGCCTGCTCCTTTCCCCATCAGGCTAGGTCCGTGACCAGCGCAACCATGGGCGACGCGCCGAGGACAATTACACACCTGTAATTCCCACCTGACAAGCACCAACAGTCACATATGTCACATTTGCCACACACCTCTTAATCGCGACAACTCCCTCGATCGTGCGGTTTCGTACGCAAAACGCCGCAATTCGGGCGTTGTCAAGCTGCCTGGAGTCGTTCAGGGTCGGGGAGGTTGATGCCGACGGTGTTGGCGGGGGTTGGTGTTCGTGGCTTCTCTCGGAACCGTTCTGGGTGGGCCTGGTAGTAGGTCTGCTGGGTGTGCTCACGCCGCTGCCAGTGCTGGCGCCAGGTGCCGTCGTGGACCTGGTTCGGGGAGAACAACGCGATCCCGGAATGCTTGTGTTGGGCGTTGTACCAGGGCACATACCAGGCCATGTAGGCGCGGGCATCGTCGATGGTGACGAAGGTGCCGGGGTAGTTGGGCCGGTACTTCATGGTCCGAAACTCCGACTCGGAGAACGGGTTGTCATTGCTGACCCGTGGTCGGTTGTGCGTCTCGACGACACTGTGGTCGGCCAGGAGCTTTTTGAGATCGTGTGAGCGCATCGCCGGCCCGGAATCGGCGTGCACCGCGGCGGGGACGCCGTGGTCGGTGAACGCGTCCTCGAACATCTCGACCGCCAGGGCGTCGACTTCGCGTTCTTCGACCCGCCAGCCGACGATCTTGCGGGAGAAAATGTCGATGATCGAATACGCCTTGAACGCCACCCCGCGCCACGGGCTGCGCAGATCGGTGATGTCCCAACTCCATACCTGTTGTGGACCGGTGGCTTTGAGTATCGGTGCTGGCCGAGGACCGGTGTTGTTGCGGGCTTTTGTGGGGGTGACCGGACGGCCGGACTGATCGGCGATGCCAGCAGCGATACGCCACCAACTGCGCCCCGAGGCCAACATGATCCCCTCGTCCCACGCGGTAGCGAACGCGTGATCGACGGACACACCCTTCGCCCAGCCTGCGATGATCAGCGCTTCGATCTGCCCCGGTCGGCGGCGTCGATTCGCGACGGGTAGGCCCGATCCTTCTGCGGAATCGGTTGTGCCACAGCGCTACGTGAATGATGTCGGTAGTGCCACGTGGACCGGGACAACTCGATCATCGCCAACGCCTGACGCTGTGACCCCAGCGCCGCAGTCAGCTCGGTGACGAGTCGGTTCTCGGCGTCGAGGAATCCGACCGATCGTTGCTCATCGGGGTATCGGCGGGCTCGTGCTCGCTCCTGGCGTGCAAGAGCCCGATAGCTTTTCCCAACGCATCGTTGGCCTCCTCCAGCTCACCGATCCGGGCGTTGAGCCGATCCACCTCGATCTCATGGGCGGCCTGCTCGGCGGCACGCATCCGTGCAACCGCGGTCCGCTTACGTGGGGGCACCGTCACAACACCACCTTCCCGCGGGATCAGCCCCCTGTCGAGATCACCCTCAAACAGCGAGCCCCGCCACCGCCTCATCTGCCGGCCCGAAATCCCATGCTCGATCAACCACACAGCCTTCCCGCCATGCGCCAACCCCTGATACTCGAACACCAACTCACAGATCTCCGCCGCCGTGAACCCTGCACTGATCGACAACAACCGCTCCCTCCACTGAATGCGAGTCGACATTGCGTACAAATCGGCACAGTCGTCGGCGGTGTCAGAGGTCGTTGGCAGGCTCCGGCCATGGGGGAGCAATTGGAATGGCCGTTTCGAGGCTGGGAGGCCGTCGAAGCCGGAGTGTTGTCGGTTCGGGAGCTGCGTCGGTTCTATGTCCCGGTCTACCCCGGGGTGCACGTCCCGCGGGGCGTTGAGCTTTCGGCAGTCCAGCGAGCGCGGGCAGCGTGGCTGTGGTCGCATAGACGCGGTGTGATCGCGGGGTTGTCGGCCGCTGCGACGTTGGGCGCGAAGTGGATAGCGCCGGGCCTGCCCGCCGAGTTGATCCACACCAACAGGCGGCCGCCGCCAATGCTCGTCGTACATTCCGATGACATCGGGATCGGCGAGACGCAGCGTGTCGACGGTATGTGCGTAACGACAGCCGCTCGCACGGCATTCGATATCGGCAGGCGCATGGACATCGAGTCAGGTGTTCAGCGTGTCGATGCCCTGATGAACGCCACCGACATCAAGGTCAGCGATATCGAATCGGTCGCCGAGCTGCATCCTGGTGTGCGCGGACTGGCGCAGCTTCGGCGGACGCTCGAATTGGTCGACGGTGGCGCCGAGTCTCCGTACGAATCGCTGACGCGGTTGTTGTTCGTGCGAGCGGGGTTCCCGCGGCCGGAGACGCAGATACCTGTTCTGGACGAGTACGGCGTCGTCATCGCCGTCATCGATATGGGGTGGCGCGAGTACCTCGTCGGCGTGGACTTCGAAGGCGCCCATCACTGGACCGATCCCAGGCAGCGACGCTGGGACTGCGAGCGCTACACGCGGCTACCCGAACTCGGTTGGACCGATTTCAGGGTCACGAGCGGCATGGTGCACAACACGCCACGGGTCGTCCTCAACCGTGTCGGCGCGGCCCTCATCGCCCGCGGATGCCCGAAGACATGGTGATTGTGCGGATTTGGACGCCTGGCTCGCGTGTTGCGTACGAAAGCGCACTGTCGCGGCAAGAAGTCAGGCCCAGCTGGCATGGCCGTCGCGGACCAGCAACGAGCTGACCGAACCGCTGATCTCCTCGACCGTGATGGCCACCAACAGGTGATCGCGCCACGCCCCGTCGACGTCCAGATAACGCTTCAGCAGGCCCTCGTCGCGGAAGCCGACCTTGGCCAGCACGGCGCGGCTCGCGGCGTTCTCCGGGCGCACCGTGGCCTCCAACCGATGCAGCCTGACCGGACCGAAGGCATGGTCCATGCCGAGCGCCAGCGCCGCGGTCGCCACACCCCCACCGGTGGCCGAGCTGGCCACCCAATAGCCGATCCATGCCGACCGCAACGCCCCGTGGGTGACGTTCCCGATCGTCAACTGTCCGCTGAACTCCCCGTCGACGTCGATGATGTACGGCAGCATGCGACCCTTGCGGGCCTCCGACCGCAGCCCCGAGCAGACCGACGGCCACTGCGAAACCGTATGTCGCGCTTCCCAACCCAGATCGGTGCTGGGCTCCCACGGCTCCAGATGCGCACGGTCGGCCAGCCTGATCCGGCTCCACTGGGCGGCGTCACGCAGCCGCACCGGCCGCAGCTCGACCACACCGCCCGGCACCCGGAGCGGACCGGCCGAAAGCGGCCAGCCTGGATGGGACGAAGAAGTCGAGCGCAACCAATTCACGACGGATCCCGGCTGTCGGTCAGCCGCGCTGGGCCAGGAAGGCGACGTCGACGATCTCGCCGGTGCGGATCTGTTCGGCCTCGCTGGGGACCATCACCAAACAGTTCGCTTCGGCCAGCGTCGCCAGCAGATGCGACGACGCACCCGGCGCACCTCCGAGCGCCTGCACGAGATACTCGCCGGTGTCCTGGTCGCGCATCAGCTGCCCGCGCAGATACCCCTTGCGGCCGGCCACCGACGAGATCGGGGACAGCGCGCGGGCCGGCACCACCCGTCGCATCGGCTGCCGCTTGCCGAGCGACAGCCGGATCAGCGGCCGCACCATCACCTCGAACACCACCAGCGCGCTGACGGGGTTGGCAGGCAGCAGGAACACCGGCACACCTTCGGGCCCGAGTTGGCCGAACCCCTGGACCGAACCCGGGTGCATCGCGATGCGGGTCACCTCCATCTCGCCCAGTTCGGCCAGCACCGTGCGGACGCTTTCGGCGGCGGCCCCGCCGACCGCTCCGGCGATCACCACCGCCTCGGAGCGATTCAGCTGGCCCTCGACCGCGTCGCGCAGTTCCTTGGGATCGGTGCCGACGATGCCGACGCGGTTCACCTCGGCGCCCGCGTCCCGGCCCGCCGCCGCAAGCGCATACGAGTTGACGTCGTAGACCTGGCCGTTGCCCGGCGTCCGCGAAATGTCGACAAGCTCACCCCCGACGCACATCACCGACAGCCGCGGCCGCGGATGGACCAGCACGCGTTCGCGCCCGACCGCAGCCAGCAGACCGACCTGCGCCGGGCCGATGATCGTGCCCGCCCGCACCGCCACATCACCGGGCTGCACGTCATCACCCGTGCGCCGGACGTAGGCCCCCGAGCGCACCGGCCGCAGCACCCGCACCCTGGACTGCCCGCCGTCGGTCCACCGCAGCGGCAGCACCGCGTCGGCAAGGGTCGGCATCGGCGCACCGGTCTGTACGCGTGCGGCCTGTTTTGGCTGCAGCCGGCTCGGCGTCCGCGCGCCTGCATCGATCGTGCCAATCACGGGCAGACTGACCTGCTGATCGCCGGCGTCCTCGGTGGCGTCCTCGCCGTCGTCAGCCGCATCGTCTGAACCGACACCGAGCACGTCGACGCTGCGCACGGCGTATCCGTCGATGGCGGCCTGGTCGAACCCGGGCAGCGGTCGCTCGGTGACCACCTCCTCGGCGCACAAAAGGCCCTGCGCTTCGGCGATCGCGACGCGCACCGGCCGGGCAGCCACCGCAGCCGCTGTTACTCGAGCCTGTTGCTCTTCCACCGAACGCACAAGACGCCTTTCCTCGTTGCGGGGCCGTCGTGACGTGTCAGCAGTCGATCAGCCCCAACCGCTCTACCAACCACCGCCGCAGCTCGGGCCCGTAGTCGTCGCGCTTCAACGCAAAGTCAACCGCAGCCTTGAGGTACCCGCCAGGATTTCCCAGGTCGTGTCGAGAGCCGCGATGCACGACCACATGCACCGGATGGCCCTCGTTGATCAGCAGCGCAATCGCGTCGGTCAGCTGGATCTCGCCGCCCGCGCCGCGAGGCACCCGGCGCAGCGCATCGAAGATCGCCCGGTCCAGCACATATCGACCCGCTGCGGCGTACGGCGACGGCGCGTCCTCGGCCTTGGGCTTCTCGTACATGCCCTTGACTCGTAAGACATTGGGGTTGTTGGTGTCTGGAACGGATTCGACGTCGAACACGCCGTAGGCGCTGATTTCCTCGGGTGGCACCTCGAACGCGCACAGCACAGAACCGCCCCGCTTGGCACGCACCTTCGACATCGTCTCCAGCACGCCGGTCGGCAGCACGAGGTCGTCCGGCAGCAGCACCGCGATGGCGTCCTCGTCGGGTGCCAGGCTGTCCTCGACGCAGCCGACGGCGTGGCCGAGGCCCAGCGGCTCGGCCTGAACCACCGACTCCACCTTGATCAGTGCGGGCGCGCGGCGCACCTTCTCCAGCATCGACGTCTTGCCGCGGGCCTCCAGCGTGCCCTCCAGGACGAGGTCCTCGACGAAGTGCGCGACGACGCCGTCCTTGCCTTCGGAGGTGACGATGATCAGCCGCTCGGCGCCGGCCTCGGCCGCTTCGGCGGCCACGAGTTCGATTCCCGGCGTGTCCACGACGGGCAGCAACTCCTTGGGCACCGTCTTGGTGGCGGGCAGGAAGCGGGTCCCCAACCCGGCGGCCGGGACGACCGCGGTGTGCGGAATGGGGACCAGAGGCCGTGTCATCGTTCACACATTAACGCCATCGAGTTATGACTTCGCCTGCGACGGCCCCATGTCATCGTGGACGCATGGTGTCCCTGACGAAAGGCGAGCTGCGGACGGCGATCCTGGCGGACCGCCGCGCGGTGACACCGGAAGCTCACGACGCGGAGGCCCTGGCCCTGTGCGGCCATCTGTCCGATGTCGTCGGCGCCGGGCAAACTGTGTGCGCCTACGCCCCCATCAAGTTCGAGCCGGGGTCGATCGCCCTGTTGGACACCCTGTTAGGTCTCGACGCCCGTGTGTTGATCCCGGTCGCCCGCGTCGACGCCGGCGGCGTCCCGCAGCCGCTGCAGTGGGGCGAGTTCCGGCCGGGACGGCTCGTCACGGCGCAGTTCGGTCTGCTCGAACCGCCCGAGCCGTGGCTGCCCGCCGAGGCGGTGGCCGACGCGACCGTCGTGCTCGTGCCCGCGCTGGCCGTCGACCGTTCCGGTGTCCGGCTGGGCCGCGGCGCGGGTTTCTACGACCGCTCGCTGGCGTTGGCCGATCCGGCGGCGCGGCTGGTCGGGGTTATCCGCGACGACGAACTGCTCGACGCGATTCCATCCGAGCCGCACGACGTGCGGATGACCCACGCGCTCACGCCCCGTCGGGGACTGGTCGAACTGGGCTAGGGGTCAGCAGCGCGCCAGCACGTCCTCCATCGCCCGCTTCTCGTTCCTCGACAACCAAAGCCCGTACGTCGCCTTCACGTCGATCTGCCGCGCGACGAACTCGCAGCGGAACGCCGCGTCGGGTGGCAACCAGGCGGTGGCATCGCGAAAAGCCTTGTCGAAGTTGACTTGTGCGCCGACCGCCAGCAGGTTGCGTGGATCGTTGGCGAAGTCACGCCGACGCTGATCGTGCCATTCCCGTGCGCCCTTGTACCAGGCGTCGGACAGCGACACCAGATGGTCGATCTGGACGGCGTCGGAGGTTTCGGGGCCGCGGGTGAACGCGATCGTTTGGCCCGTGTAGGGGTCGTGCAGCACCCCACTCTGCGCGTAGCAGGTGCCCGGGCGCACGACCAGCTCGGCGAGGTCCCGGCGCAGGATGTCGTCGCGGGTGTTGCAGCCGTTGTGGCCGAACTCGACATTGACGTCGTCGCTCCAGGCCTCACCGAACCGGTAGCGGGCGAAGTCGGTGTAGCGGTCCCAGCCCTTGACCGGCAGCCGGTCCAGCGTCGCGCGAGCGGTGTCATACACGGGGCTGTGGGGCGCGGGCGCCGGTTGGGACGCCTGGGGCGCCGGCTGTGGCGGCGGCGTGGGCGCCTGGTGGAAGTGCAGCCATACTGCGACCGCGATTCCAAGCGCAAACAGCCCCACCAACACGGGAATGACACGGCCCACATAGCGGTTCTAGCACTTGAGACGGTAGAGTGCTAAGTAGTCTGACCATTCCCGGAGGGTTTTCGTGCCTACGTATTCGTATGCGTGCACCGAGTGCGACAACAAGTTCGACCTGGTACAGGCGTTCAGCGACGATGCGCTGACCGAGTGCCCCCAGTGCGACGGGCGCCTGCGCAAGCTGTTCGGCAAGGTGGGCGTGGTGTTCAAGGGCAGCGGCTTCTACCGCACCGACAGCCGCGAGGCCGCCAAGAGCACGTCCAACGGTTCGTCCAAGAGTTCCGAGTCCTCGGGCTCGTCGAGCTCGTCGGAGAAGAAGTCCGATTCCACCAAGTCGGACAGTTCCAGCTCGAGTTCGAGCTCTGACAGCTCGGGTTCCAGCACCTCGGCCCCGGCCGCCGCAGCGTCCGCCTGACCGCGAAGTTATCCACAGCCCGGCGTGACGGCACGCCCGATGCGCCCAGCGCTGCCTAGCGTGGCGGCATGGGGGAATCACTCAATGCGTCGGTGACGAGCCGACTCGTCCATGGCTTGCGGCCGGACTGGACGCGCACCGTGGCCGCACGACGGGCGGCGGCAGGCGCCCTGGTCGTACTCGCCGCCGTCGCCGCACTGCGATCGGATCCGGATGGCGACCAGACCGACATCGTGGTGGCCGCACGCGACCTGTCTCCGGGAATTGAACTGGCCGCCGCGGATGTGCGCATCGAAACACGCTCGGCTGCAACGGTTCCCGACGGATCTCAGTCGAGAGTCGACGCGGTTGTGGGGTCCACACTGGCCGGTCCCGCGCGCCGCGGCGAGGTGCTCACCGACGTGCGCCTGCTCGGGCCGAGGCTGGCCGAGTCGGCTGCAGGTCCCGACGCCCGCACCGTGCCCCTGCACCTGGCAGACACCGCGTTGTTGGACCTCATTCGGCCGGGCGACGTCGTCGACGTGCTGGCGGCGTCGGACGGCGACACCGATCCGCGGGTGGTGGCGACCGACGCCATCGTGGTGCTGGTGTCGGAAAAGCAGAAGGCCCCCGGCACGGGCGGTGATCGCGTCGTGCTGGTCGCGCTGCCCGCCCACGCCGCCAATGACGTCGCAGGGGCGACGCTGATGCAGACGGTGACAGTCACGTTCCACTGACCTGTTCGTGCCCCCATGCGACTAACGTGGCATGTCTCTTGGTCAGATCGCACATCGACTGCAGGAAGGATTCCCACGCATGTTGAAGGGGTTCAAAGAGTTCATCGCCCGAGGCAATGTCATCGACCTGGCCACCGCGGTCGTCATCGGCGCGGCATTCACCGGACTGGTGACCGCATTCACCGACAACGTGGTGACGCCGCTAGTCAGCCGGATCGGCGCGACACCTGACTCGGACTACGGTTTCCTGAGGATTCCACTGGGTAACGACATCGCCATCGATTTGAACGCCGTCGTCTCAGCGGCGATCAACTTCCTGATCATCGCGTTGGTCGTCTACTTCGTCATCGTGGTTCCCTACAAGAAGCTCAAGGAACTCGACACGAAGGTGGAGGAGGAGGAGACCGAACTGACACTCCTCACCGAGATCCGCGACATATTGTCCGAGAACGGCAGCGGCTCCGGCAAGCACGGCTCTGCAGCTGCCCTCGGCGCCGACGAGGCGAGGAAGTCCGACACGTCGTAGCCGCGCACATACAAACAGCCCCCGGCTTTCGGCCGGGGGCTGTTTGTATGACTGCAGGGAGTTACTGCATATCCCACGGCTCGCCGTAGGTGGTGACGCTGTCACCCGTGCTGGCGATCAGCCGCGCGAACGGACGCAGCAGCACACCACCGGCCGCACCGGTCACCGTGCCGTGCGCGTTGGAGACCGCCACACCACCGGCCGGGCCGGCGACGTCGACCGAGAAGGTGGCGACTTCCTGGATGCCAGGGCCGTTACCGAGGTCGGCGCTGATCGACACGCCGGGGAACAGGTTCGGCGTAATGACCGAGCCCAGCGGGTTGAAGACCGGGAACAGCGACGCGTCGTCGAGCAGGATGTTCGGCGTGGTGTAGCTGAAGTTGATGCCGACGCCCAGCGACCACGGGAAGCCGATCTGGTAGCCCAGCTCCAGCGTGCCCTCGAACTCATCGGCGCCCGCGCCCTCGACGACGTACTTGGCCCGACCGGAGTGGAACCACTCGCGGGTCAGCCGGTTGCGGTCCAGAGGAAAGACGCCGTTGAGGAAGGTGTCCCACTGCTGGATCCTCAACGTCCGGTCCTGACCGTCGAGCAGGGTGTTTTCGTTGTCCAGACCTGCGTGTGAGGTACCAGTGCTCACGAAAAGAGCCGCGATGGCAATAACCATCGCGATCAGCACCCGACTGATTGCCTTCATGTTCTCCCTAGCTCTGTCGGCGGTGACCGTTGAGGCTCACCGAGTGTTTTCCGTGCTGGCGAGTACGCCTACACCACACACGACGCAAGAGCAACACGTGTGACAAATGAGAGATCCCACATGCTGTTCTTACGTTTTGCTCATCGTTGACACGAGGAACATAACGGGGCGGCATCAGACCGGCAACGCGTGGGGGTCCGTGCCGAGATACCCGTCGGTGAAGCGCCAAAAGTTTGCTGGCAGTGCTCCGAGGGGACATCGGCCGGTGCGCTCCGGCGCCAGGCCGCCAGGCCCCTGCGGCAACCGGCTATTGACGTCGCACGCCGTCGCACACCACTGTCAGTCCCTGACGCCGACCCGCGACCAGGCATTTCACGTGACGAACGGCCAAGTTACAGCTCATTCATGATGAGGGGGAATATTGTCCCGCAACCATTTGTCGTGCTCGCTGTCGTCGGCAGGCGAATCGGTGTCACGCTCGTCATCCGACGTCTGTGGTAGCTCGTCACCGAAGATTTTGTTAACTGCATTCCGTAGCTGCTTCGACAGCTCGGTCACTAGCGAGCCTTTGGTGTGACGAAGATCACATCTGGCGGAAGCTTGCCGTTTACCTCGGCGTAACACCAACGGCCATTGCCAGACTGCCGCCTCGCAGCGCCGGCGCCGTCTCGAGACCCAGTGCGGACCGAGAGAAATTAGATCTCCAAGCTGGATAGCTGGCCGATGATCTGGATGGCCAACGGATTAAGAGTGGCCATGCCGTCGCGCACCGCGGATCGGGATCCGGCGATGTTGACGACCAGAGTGCTGCCGGATATTCCGGCCAGGCCCCGGGACAGCCCGGCATCGACGACGCCTGCGGCTAGTCCGGACGCGCGCAGCGCCTCGGCGATGCCGAGCAGTTCGCGATCCAGGATGTCGAGGGTCGCCTCGGGCGTCACGTCGCGCGGGGTCACCCCGGTTCCGCCGACCGACACCACCAGGTCGACGCCGCCGATGACAGCCGTGTTCAGCGCGTTGCGGATCTCCACCTCGTCGGCGGACACCACAACGACACCGTCGACGACGAAGCCGGCCTCATTGAGCAGCTCGGTGACCAGTGGACCGCTGTGGTCCTCCTCGCCGTGAGCCGTCCGGTCGTCGACGACGACGACGAGCGCCCGACCAACCAACTCCCCTGGTTGTTCCATGACTGCCACCGTATATGTGGAGTCGGACACCGGCGCGGCCACTCTCAACGTCGGCGAGCCCGGTGCACTGATCACTGCGCTGCCTTGCCCAAGGTCACCTGCACGGTCTGGGGTTTGCCTGACGGGTCGAGGTAGGTCAACGTGACCTTTTCGCCCGGCGCCTTCGAGCGCACGGCGGCGACCAGCGCATCGGCGCTGCCGATGACCCGGTCGTCGACCTTGGTCACCACGACGCCGCTCGGCAGCCCGGCCGCCGCGGCCGCGCCACCGCCGGTCACCTCGACGATCTTGGCTCCGTGAGTCGCCGCGTCGTTGCCGACCTGGACGCCCAGCGACGCATGCGAGGCGGTGCCGTTCGCGACCAGCTCGTCGGCGATCCGCTTGGCCTGATCGATCGGGATCGCGAAGCCAAGGCCGATCGAGCCGCTCTGCGCGTCGGCCGAGTCGCCGCCGAGGGTGGCGATCGCCGAATTGACGCCCACCAGTTCGCCGTTCATGTTGACCAGCGCACCGCCCGAGTTGCCCGGGTTGATTGCGGCGTCGGTCTGGATCGCGTCGAGCACGGTGTTCTGGTTGCGGATGTCTCCGCCCGCGGCCACCGGCCGGTTCAGCGCGCTGATGATGCCGGTGGTGACGGTGCCCTCGAGTCCGAGAGGCGAACCGATCGCCACCACGTCCTGGCCCACCCTCAGATTGGCCGACGAGCCAAGCGTGATCGGGGTCAGGTCGGAAACACCGTCGGCCTTGACGACCGCGATATCGCTGCTCGGGTCGGTGCCGACAAGTGTGAACGTGGTGGTGCGGCCGTCGGCGAAGGTGATCGTGGTTTCCCCATTGTCCTTGGCGGCGGCGACCACGTGGTTGTTGGTCAGGATCAGACCGTCGGAGGACAGGATGATCCCGGAACCCTCCTCGGATGCACGCCCCATGTCGGTCTCCAGCTTCACGACGCTGGGCACGACCTTGGCGGCGACCTGCTCGACGGATCCGGCCGGCAGGCTCGCGGCGGGCACGCTGGGCGCCGCGGTGATCGACGTGCCGCCCGCATTCGGACTGCCGTCCTTCGCGACGAGAGCGACCCCGCCGCCGATGCCGGCTGAAACCACGGCGATGGCCAGGGCCCCGGCGGTCAAGGCTCCAGCGCGCGAACGCTTGGGCGCGGGTCGGGGTGGCGGCGCTGCTGGGTGCGGCTGCTGGGGCGCGCCGCGGTAGGGGTCGTAGGGCTGCCGGTAGCCGTGCTGCTGCGTGGCGTATCGCCAGTCGTAGGGCGGCTGCTGCTGCTGGTAGCCGGGGTGCCCGTACTGACCGGGATATCCCGCAGTGCGCTCATCGCCGGGCCGACGACCCGGCTGGGGCGGCGGCGGTGAATACCTCGGGTGGTTCGTCATGTCGCTGCGGGCTCTTTCTACGAGTTCTTCCGGGGCTTACCGGCACTTCGACAACGAAGAACTGCTTCTCCACAGTGCCCGGATGTGCTGAGAATCCACTTAGAGAACGTTCGGCACATCCCCAGGCTTCCAGACGGTCATTTCCGACCGCTCACCCATTGTCCGCGCTGACCACCGGTTGTGTCACAACCTGCATCGGCCGTGTCGCGGGAATGAGTCGTCCCGGCAACAACACGTAGATCGACGTGCCCGGCGGTTGTCCACCGCGCACGGTCTCCTCCACCCGAAGCGCACCACCGTGTTTGAGCACAACTTGTTTGACGATCGCCAGGCCCAACCCCGAGCCCGGCATGGCCCGCGCGGATGTCGAGCGGAAGAACCGCTCGAACACCAGCTGGCGTTCGTGCGGCGGAATGCCGGGGCCGTGATCGGAGACGACCAGCTCGGCATGCAGAGGGTCGGTCTGGGTCAACCGCACGCCGACGCGCCCGTTGGGCGGGCTCCACTTGGCCGCGTTGTCGAGCAGGTTCAGCACCGCCCGCGACAGCCCGCCCGCGTCGCCGTAGACCAGCCATGGAGTCACATTGACGTCGAACTCAATGTCGTTGCGGCGACGCCGAACCCGCTCAAGACAGCGGTCGACGATCTCGGACATGTCGACAGGCTCGTGGATCACGCCGCCGGCCTCGTCACGGGTGAGGTCCACCAAATCGCCTACCAGCGTTGACAATTCCTCGATCTGAGCGATCACGTCGGCGCGCAGCTCGGCCATCTCTATCTCGGGCAACCGCGGCGCACCGGGCGCCATCGAGGCCATCAGCAGTTCGACGTTGGTGCGCAGTGACGTCAGTGGGGTGCGCAGCTCATGGCCTGCGTCGGTGACCAGGCGAGCCTGGCGCTCGCGGGATTCGGCCAGTCCTCGCAGCATCAAGTTGAAAGCCTGTGTGAGACGGGCGAGTTCGTCGCTACCCACGACAGGGATCGGGCGCAGGTCGTCCGTTCTGGCCACGCGTTCGGCCGCTTCGGTGAGCCGGGCCACGGGTCGCAAGCCAGCACGGGCCACCATGCCGCCGGCGAACGCGGCGATCGCCACACCGAAACCGCCCACGATGAGCAGCACCGTGCCCAGCCGTTTGAGCACCTTGCCGGTTGGAGCCAGACTCTTGGAGATCAACAGCGAGCTGCCGTTGTTGAGATGCACGGCCAGCACGCGTTGGCGATCGGCCGTGCGCAACGACAGCAGCAGCTTGCCGGACATCACGTCCTTCTCCTGCTCGCCGATGGGCAGGGTCTGGCCCTGCTGATTGGCGGTGTAGATGGACCGGCCCGGGTTCACCAGCATCGCGTTGACATCGGAGTAGGCGGTTCCCTCGATGGCCTTGCCGGGATCGGCGGCCAGTGAACCGCTTTCGATCAGCAGCCGGGCCCGGCTGTGCAACTGGTTGTCGATGTCGTCATAGAGCGCCCTGGAAACGACGACGTAGACGGCCAAGGCCATCAGCACCACCACCAACGCCACCATCGACATGGCCAGCAACATGACCCGCGAGCGCAGTGACAGCGAGCTGGGCTCCCGCAGCGGGGGGCCCCGGAACGGGAGAGGTCGAGACGAGGTCATCAGGGTGGTGTCTCACGCAGCACATAACCCACCCCCCGCACGGTGTGGATCAGCCGCGGCTCACCTTCCGCTTCTGTCTTGCGGCGTAGATAGCCGACGTAGACCTCGAGGGCGTTCCCCGAGGTCGGGAAGTCGAATCCCCACACCTCCTCGAGGATGCGGCTGCGGGTGAGCACGCGCCGTGGGTTGGCGATCAGCATTTCCAGGAGTGCGAACTCGGTGCGGGTCAGGCTGATCTGACGCTGTCCGCGGGTCACCTCGCGGGTCACCGGATCGAGGCTCAGGTCGGCGAACGTCATCGCCGGCGAATCCCCGTCATCGGGGGTGGTGCGGCGCAGCAGCGCGCGCATGCGGGCGAGCAGTTCTTCCAGCGCGAAGGGCTTGGGCAGATAGTCGTCGGCGCCGGCGTCGAGGCCGGCGACCCGCTCGGACACCGAGTCGCGAGCGGTCAGCACCAGGATCGGTAGGTCGTCGCCGGTGCTGCGGAGCTGGCGGCAAACTTCGAGGCCGTCCAGCCTCGGCATCATCACGTCGAGCACCAGCGCGTCGGGCCGATCGCTGGCGATCAGATCCAGCGCTTCGAGGCCGTCCTGGGCCAGCGCGACCGAATAGCCGTTGAAGGACAGTGAGCGACGGAGTGATTCGCGCACCGCGCGGTCGTCGTCAACGACAAGAATTCGCACGGCCACCAGTGTTAACCCATCGCCTGAGAGTGGCCTGAGAGGCTCGCCGCGCCGCTCGCCAGTTAACGGCGGTCGAGATCGATCAGGCCGAGTCGAGCGGCCTTGAGCAGGCGGCGCGGCACCTTGTGCTGCTGGCCTGCGACCGTGACACCGACGAGTTCGGTGCGCTTGGCCTTCCACTGCGCGCGACGGCTACGGGTGTTCGCACGCGACATCCTGCGCTTGGGCACAGCCATGATCGAGCTTCTCCTCTTGAGGGTGCTGCCGCGCGATGAACGGCGTCGGCAATTGCCCTTCAGGATAGCCGGTGACCTGCGTGGCCTCCAAAAGGCGGCTAGTTGAAGTCCTGAACCGCGCACAACACGACGCCGTCGGTTGTGAAGAACACGCGTCAATAGGGCCGATGCAGTCCGGTTCGCGACGGGGCCGTGCTGGCACGACGCGAAGCAGGTGCCGACGGCAGTCCGCGCGCCTAGCCGGTAGCCGGTGTCGCGGCGCCGCGAAATCCAGCGAACCGCTGCTTCTGCGTGTCCTGGTCCGGTCAGCACAACGCGACTACTGGCGTCGCCGGAGACCTACTAGCCGCGCGCCTGCGATGCGAATCCCGGCTCACGCCGCGGGTGTTCGCGGTTGAAATCGCTGATCATGGCGTTCAGCCTGCGATTTTCGGCGCGAAATCTGCGCACGATCCAGACCACTGTCGCCGTCGCCAGCGCGGCCAGCACGATCCATGCAAGCCAGTCCATGCGCACCCCTCAGCCGAGCGTAGCCTCCTGAATGAGCGACTTCGGCGAGATACCCGCGCTGAGCGCCGACTTATCTGCGCCGAAATCGCAATTGGGGTGCCTTGACGGCGGACCGGAGGTACCGGCTAACCTACCGGTTGGTTGGGCTACGCCGGCGATGAGGAGGCTGCGTGACCGTTCCCGTCCGCGATCCCGTCCGGATCGGCAACTGCTCGGGGTTCTACGGCGACCGGCTCTCGGCGATGCGGGAAATGCTGACCGGCGGCGAACTGGACTACCTCACCGGCGACTATCTCGCCGAGCTGACCATGCTGATCCTGGCCCGCGACCGGGCCAAGTCGCCCGACCGCGGCTATGCCAAGACGTTTCTGACCCAGCTCGAGGAGTGCCTGGGCACCGCGATCGACCAGGGCGTGCGGATCGTCGCCAACGCAGGCGGGCTGAACCCGGCGGGCCTGGCGGTCGCGGTGCGGGCGCTGGCCGATCGGCTCGGCATCGCCGCGCGGGTGGCCCATGTCGAGGGTGACGACCTGGTGTCGCGGGCCGGCGACCTCGGTTTCGGCACCCCGCTGGCGGCCAACGCCTATCTCGGTGCGTGGGGCATCGTCGACTGCCTCAACAGCGGCGCCGACGTCGTCGTCACCGGGCGGGTGACCGACGCGTCGGTCATCGTCGGCCCGGCCGCCGCCCACTTCGGCTGGGGCCGCGACGATTACGACCGGCTCGCGGGTGCGGTGGCCGCGGGCCACGTCATCGAATGCGGTGTGCAGGCCACCGGTGGCAACTATTCGTTCTTCACCGAAGTTTCCGACCTGACGTACGCGGGCTTCCCGCTGGCCGAGATCAACTCCGACGGGTCGTCGGTGATCACCAAGCACGCCGGGACCGGCGGGCTGGTCAGCGTCGATACCGTCACCGCCCAGCTGCTCTACGAGATCACCGGCGCGCGCTACGCGAATCCCGATGTGACGCTTCGGATGGACAGCATCGAGCTGTCGGCCGACGGCACCGACCGGGTGCGCATCGACGGCGTGCGGGGCGAGCCGCCGCCGCCCACCCTCAAGGTGTCGCTGAACAGCATCGGCGGCTTCCGCAACGCCATGACGTTCGTGCTGACCGGGCTCGACATCGACGCCAAGGCCGAGCTGGTGCAGCGACAGCTGGAGTCCGGCCTGACCGTCAAGCCGGCCGAGCTGGAGTGGACGCTGGCGCGCACCGACCACGACGACGCCGGCACCGAGGAGACCGCGAGCGCGCTGCTGCACTGCGTCGTGCGCGATCCCGACCCCGCCAACGTCGGTCGCCAGTTCTCCTCCGCGGCAGTCGAATTGGCACTTGCCAGCTATCCGGGGTTCACCACGACAGCGCCCCCGGGCGACGGCCAGGTGTACGGGGTGTTCACCCCCGGCTACGTCGACGCGACCGAAGTGCCGCACGTCGCCGTGCACGCCGACGGCACTCGCACCGACATTCCCGCCGCCGCCGAGACCAAGGCACTCGAGCCGGTCGGCCCGTTCGCGCTGCCCGAACCCCTGCCGTTCGGCGAGACCCAGCGTGTCCCTCTCGGCCGCATCGCGGGCGCGCGCAGCGGCGACAAGGGCGGCAACGCCAACGTCGGCGTGTGGGTGCGCACCGGTGAGCAGTGGCGTTGGCTGGCCCATGCGCTCACCGTCGAAAAGCTGCGCGAGTTGCTGCCCGAGACCGCCGATCTGGAGATCACCCGTCACCTGTTACCCCACCTGCGTGCGGTGAACTTCGTCATCGAGGGCATCCTCGGCGAGGGTGTGGCCTATCAGGCCCGATTCGATCCACAGGCCAAGGGCCTGGGCGAGTGGCTGCGCAGCCGACACATCGACATACCGGAAAGCCTGCTGAAGACGAACGCGAGTGAGGATCGCAGCGAGGCACGAGCGAGGACCGGAGCGAGCGAGAGTCGAGCATGAGCATCTGGCACACCCCCGAGCGAGAACAGCTGCGAAAGACGGTGCGCGCGTTCGCCGAACGCGAGGTGCTGCCGCACGTCGACGAGTGGGAGCAGTCCGGCATGCTGCCGCGCGAGCTGCACCTCAAGGCCGGCGACGCGGGTCTACTGGGCGCAGGGCTGCCCGAAGCCGTCGGCGGTGGCGGTGGCGACGGCGCCGACGCGCTGATCATCTGTGAGGAGATGCACTACGCCGGAGCGCCGGGCGGCGTGTTCGCGTCGTTGTTCACCTGCGGCATCGCGGTGCCGCACATGATCGCCTCGGGTGATCAGCGGTTGATCGACACCTACGTGCGGCCGACGCTGCGCGGCGAGAAGATCGGATCGCTGGCGATCACCGAACCCGGCGGCGGGTCCGACGTCGGGCACCTCACCACCAAGGCCACCCGCGACGGCGACGACTACATCATCAACGGCGCCAAGACCTACATCACCTCCGGCGTGCGCGCCGACTACGTCGTGACCGCCGCACGCACCGGCGGGCCTGGCGCAGCGGGTGTTTCGCTGATCGTCGTCGACAAGGGCACACCCGGCTTCGAGGTGACCCGCAAGCTCGACAAGATGGGCTGGCGGTCCTCCGACACCGCCGAGCTGTCCTACACCGACGTGCGGGTGCCCGCCGCGAATCTGATCGGCGACGAGAACACCGGTTTCATTCAGATCGCCGCGGCGTTCGTCTCCGAACGGGTCGGCCTGGCCGCTCAGGCGTACGCCAGTGCGCAGCGCTGCCTGGACCTCACCGTCGAGTGGTGTCGCAACCGGGAAACCTTCGGTAAGCCGCTGATCTCGCGACAGTCCGTGCAGAACACGCTGTCGGAGATGGCGCGGCGCGTCGACGTCGCGCGCGTCTACACGCACAGCATTGTCGAGCGGCAGCTCTCCGGCGAGACGAACCTGATCACCGAGGTGTGCTTCGCCAAGAACACCGCCGTCGAGGCCGGCGAGTGGGTGGCGAACCAGGCCGTCCAGTTGTTCGGCGGCATGGGCTACATGACCGAGTCGGAGGTCGAACGCCAATACCGCGACATGCGGATCCTCGGAATCGGCGGCGGGACAACCGAAATCCTCACCTCGCTGGCCGCCAAGACGCTTGGATACCAGTCATGACGACGTTGGCCTCGACGCTGGACCCGCGCTCGCCCGCGTACGCCGAAGCTGCCGAAGTGATGACGACGAAGCTCGCCGAAATCGAGGGTGAGCACGCCAAGGCGCTGGGCGGTGGCGGCGAGAAGTACGTCACACGCCACCACGACCGCGGCAAGATGACCGCTCGGGAGCGGATCGAGGCGCTGCTCGATCCCGACTCGCCATTCCTCGAGCTGAGTCCGCTTGCCGCCTACGGCAGCGCCTTCACCGTCGGCGCCAGCGTGGTGGCCGGCATCGGCGCGGTCAGCGGCGTGGAGTGCCTGGTGGTTTCCAACGATCCGACCGTCAAGGGCGGCACCAGTAACCCGTGGACATTGAAGAAGATCCTGCGGGCCAACCAGATTGCCTTCGAGAACCGGCTCCCGGTGATCTCACTGGTCGAGTCCGGCGGCGCCGATCTCCCGACCCAGAAGGAGATCTTCATCCCCGGCGGGCGGATGTTCCGAGACCTGACGCGGCTGTCCGCGGCGGGCATCCCGACGATCGCGCTGGTGTTCGGCAACTCCACCGCGGGCGGCGCCTACATCCCCGGCATGTCCGACCACGTCGTGATGATCAAGGAGCGCTCGAAGGTGTTCCTGGCCGGGCCACCGCTGGTGAAGATGGCCACCGGCGAGGAGTCCGACGACGAGTCTCTCGGCGGCGCCGAGATGCACGCCCGCACTTCGGGTCTGGCCGACTACTTCGCCGTCGACGAACTCGACGCCATCCGGATCGGCCGACGGATCGTCGCACGGCTGAACTGGCGCAAACAGGGACCCGCGCCGGGACCGGTCACCGAGCCGCGTTCGACGCCGACGAACTGCTCGGCATCGTGCCGTCGGATCTGCGCATCCCGTTCGACCCGCGCGACGTGATCGCCCGCGTCGTCGACGGCTCGGAGTTCGACGAGTTCAAGGCGCTGTACGGCTCGTCGCTGGTGACCGGATGGGCGACGCTGTACGGATATCCGATCGGCATCCTGGCCAACCACCGCGGTGTGCTGTTCTCCGAGGAGTCGCAGAAGGCCACCCAGTTCATCCAGCTGGCGAACCGCTCCGACACGCCATTGCTGTTCCTGCACAACACCACCGGCTACATGGTCGGAAAGAAGTACGAGGAAGGCGGGATGATCAAGCACGGCTCGATGATGATCAACGCCGTCTCGAATTCGACCGTCCCGCACCTCTCACTGCTGATCGGCGCGTCCTACGGAGCCGGGCACTACGGCATGTGCGGGCGCGCCTACGACCCGCGCTTCCTGTTCGCGTGGCCGAGCGCGAAGTCCGCGGTGATGGGCGGCGCGCAGCTCGCGGGAGTGCTGTCCATCGTCAGCCGTGCCGCCGCCGAGGCCCGCGGTCAGCAGGTGGACGAGGAAGCCGATGCCGCGATGCGGTCCGCGGTCGAGGGTCAGATCGAGGCCGAATCGCTGCCGATGGTGCTGTCGGGAATGCTCTACGACGACGGCGTGATCGACCCGCGCGACACCCGCACCGTGTTGGGAATGTGCCTGTCCGCCATCGCCAATGCGCCGATCAAGGGGACGTCGAACTTCGGCGTCTTCCGGATGTGAGCACCATGGTGACACGAGTGCTGGTCGCCAACCGCGGCGAGATCGCGCGCCGGGTGTTCGCCACGTGCCGTCGTCTCGGGATCGGCACCGTCGCCGTGTACACCGACCCGGATGCCGGCTCGCCGCATGTCGCCGAGGCGGATGCGCGGGTACGTCTGGAGGGCCGCAACGGCTACCTGGACACACAGCAGTTGATCGCGGCGGCCCGTGCGGCGGGTGCCGACGCCGTCCACCCCGGCTACGGATTCCTCTCGGAGAACCCGGATTTCGCCGCGGCCGTGCTGGACGCCGGTTTGACGTGGATCGGCCCTCCGGTCGCCGCGGTGGCGGCGATGGGCTCCAAGATCGAGGCCAAGAAGATGATGGCCGCCGCGGGCGTGCCGGTGCTCGACGAACTCGACCCCGACACCGTGACGGCCGACCAACTGCCGGTGCTGATCAAGGCGTCGGCGGGCGGCGGCGGCCGCGGCATGCGGGTGGTGCGGGAGTTGTCCGAGCTGCCTGCACAAGTGGAGGCCGCGCGCCGCGAGGCGCAGTCGGCGTTCGGCGATCCGACGGTGTTCTGCGAGCGCTACCTGGCCACCGGCCACCACGTGGAGGTGCAGGTGCTCGCCGACGCACACGGCACCGTGTGGGCCGTCGGCGAACGCGAATGCTCCATCCAGCGGCGCCACCAGAAGATCATCGAAGAGGCACCGTCGCCGCTCGTCGAACGCACGCCGGGCATGCGGGACAAGCTGTTCGACGCGGCACGGCTGGCGGCGACCGCGATCGGCTACACCGGCGCGGGCACCGTCGAGTTCATGGCCGACGAGCAGCGGCGACTTCTTCTTCCTCGAGATGAACACCCGGCTGCAGGTCGAGCACCCGGTCACCGAGGCCACCACCGGCCTCGACCTCGTCGGGCTGCAGTTGCAGGTCGCCGACGGCGGCCACCTCGACCCCGAGCCGCCGCCGTCACGCGGCTACTCCATCGAGGCCAGGCTGTACGCCGAGGACCCTGCCAAGGGCTGGCAGCCGCAGGCCGGCCCGGTGCACCGCTTCGAGGTGCCCAACACCACAACACAATTCGGGCCGCTGGACGGTCTCGGGGTGCGAGTCGACACCGGCATCGTGGACGGGTCGGAGGTGTCGGTGTTCTACGACCCGATGCTGGCCAAGGTCATCTCCTACGCGCCGACCCGCCGGCAGGCCGCCGGCGCTGCTGGCCGACGCGCTGGCCCGCACCCGCATTCACGGCGTGCGCACCAACCGCGATCTTCTCGTCAACGTGTTGCGCCATCCCGGCGTTCCTCGACGGCGCCACGGACACCGCGTTCTTCGACACCCACGGCCTGGCTCGAGCTGGCCGCGCCGCTCGCCGATGCAACAGGCCGTCGAGTTGTCGGCGCTGGCCGCCGCCTTGGCAGATGCGGCCCAGAATCGCCAGTCCGCAACGGTATTCGCCGCTGCGCCCAGCGGATGGCGCAACGTCGCGTCGGGCTTCCAGACCAAGCGCTACAGCGACAGTGCGGGCGAGACGCACGAGGTCCGCTACCGCTTCACCCGCGGCGGCGTGGAACTGCCCGGCCATGACGCCGTGACCCTGGTATCGGCGACGCCCGACCAGGTGGTGCTGGCGGTCAACGGCGTGGACCGCCCGTTCGACATCGCCCGATACGGCGATGACGTCTTCGTCGACTCCCCGCTGGGCCCGGTACAACTCGTCGCGCTGCCACGGTTCCCCGATCCGACCGCCGCGCTCGCGCACGGTTCACTGCTGGCCCCCATGCCGGGCTCGGTGCTGCGCATCGGCGCCGCGGTGGGCGACACCGTCACCGCCGGCCAGCCGCTGATCTGGCTGGAGGCCATGAAGATGGAGCACACCGTGACCGCGCCCGGCGACGGTGTGCTCGTCGAACTCAACGTCGAACCCGGCCAGCAGGTCGACGTCGGCGCCGTACTCGCCCGTGTGGACGACCCCGAAGGAGACCAATGACCGACGAACGCCTTCGTCGAGAACGAAGAACGCCAGGCGCTGCGCAAGGCCGTCGCCGCGATGGCCGCCAGCTACGGCCAGGACTACTACCTGGAGAAGGCCCGCGCAGGCCAGCACACCGACGAATTGTGGCAAGAGGCAGGCAAACTCGGCTTCATCGGGGTGAACCTGCCCGAGGAGTACGGCGGCGGCGGCGCGGGCATGTACGAGCTGTCCATCGTGATGGAGGAGATGTCGGCCGGCGGCTGCCCGCTGTTGCTGATGGTGGTCTCCCCCGCGATCAACGGCACGATCATCGCCAAGTTCGGCACCGACGAGCAGAAGAAGCGGTGGCTGCCCGGTATCGCCGACGGCTCGATCACCATGGCGTTCGCGATCACCGAGCCCGACGCGGGCTCGAACTCGCACCGCATCACCACCACCGCCCGCCGCGACGGCAGCGACTGGATCCTCAAGGGCCAGAAGGTGTTCATCTCCGGCGTCGACCAGGCGCAGGCGGTGCTGGTGGTCGGCCGGACCTCCCAATCCGGCACAGGGGCGAAGTCCGAATCCCTCAGGCCCGCGCTGTTCATCGTCCCCACCGACACTCCCGGGTTCACCTGGACCAAGATCGACATGGAACTGGTCAGCCCCGAGAGCCAGTTCCAGGTCTTCATCGACGACATCCGGCTGCCGTCCGACGCACTGGTGGGCTCCGAGGATGCCGCGATCGCCCAGCTGTTCGCCGGGCTGAATCCCGAGCGGATCATGGGGGCGGCCAGCGCGGTGGGCATGGGACGGTTCGCGATCGACAAGGCCGTCGACTACGTCAAGACCGCGCCAGGTGTGGAAGACGCCGATCGGCGCGCACCAGGGCCTCTCGCACCCGTTGGCGCAGAACCACATCGAGATCGAGCTCGCCAAGCTGATGATGCAGAAGGCCGCGACGCTGTATGACAGCGGCGACGACTTCGGCGCCGCCGAGGCGGCGAACATGGCCAAGTACGCTGCGGCCGAGGCGTCGGTGCGCGCGGTCGACCAGGCGGTTCAGTCGCTGGGCGGCAACGGTCTGACCAAGGAGTACGGCATCGCCGCGGCGGTGACCGCGTCGAAGCTGGCCCGCATCGCTCCGGTCAGCCGCGAGATGGTGCTCAACTTCATCGCGCAGACGTCGTTGGGTCTGCCACGCTCTTACTGATGAGCACACTGGTCCACTACTCCGTCCGACGGTCCGGTCGCGCGGCTGACGCTGGACTCGCCGGACAACCGCAATGCGCTGTCCACGGCGTTGGTCCACCAGCTGCGCCAGGGGCTGGTCGACGCCTCCGACGATTCCGACGTGCGGGCGGTCGTGCTGGGCCACACCGGCGGAACATTCTGCGCGGGCGCCGACCTGTCGGAGGCCAGCGGCGGCGACGCGGCCGAGACGGTCGCCAACAATGCGCGTCAGCTGACGTCGCTGCTGCGCGCGATTCTCGAGATGCCGCAGCCGGTCATCGGTGCGATCGACGGCCATGTCCGGGCCGGCGGGCTCGGGCTCGTCGGGGCCTGCGACATCGTCGTCGCGGGTCGCAACAGCACCTTCGCGCTGACCGAGGCGCGGATCGGGGTGGCGCCGTCGATCATCTCGCTGACGCTGCTGCCGAAGATGTCCGCGCGCGCCGCGGGCCGGTACTTCGTGACCGGAGAGAAGTTCGGCGCCGACGAGGCCGCGGAGATCGGTTTGATCACCACCGCGGCCGACGACGTCGACGCGACGGTGGCGGAGCTGACCGCCCAGATCGCGAAAGGCTCACCGCAGGGCCTGGCCGCGTCGAAGAGGCTGACCACCGCGCCGATGCTGGAGGCTTTCGACCGGCACGCCGATGAGCTGACCAGGCAGTCCGCGGAGCTGTTCGTATCCGAGGAAGCCCGCGAGGGCATGCTGGCCTTTCTGCAGAAACGCCCCCCGAACTGGGTCAATTGACCTCCGCTCTGGGGCGTTGGCTGTGGCCGATGTCGAGGTCCGGCAAACTGCGCGACTTTGCCAATGTTTGCTGTGAGCGCAGGCGCCGGGAAGTGGAGTAGCGACTTACGCGTGTCGCTGGAGACGCGGTGCGGTAGTGAAAACGGGGGTCCGGGTCGATGCCGCGCCAGCCGACGGTGACCGCGACCTGGAATCGGTGCAGATATGCCCTATGAGCTGGTAGTTCGATTCGAAGCAGCAATTTAACAAGCTCGTCAATCTTGATCGATCTAGATAGCTGGCTACGGCAGGGTGTTTGCCACGGGCCCATGACGGGCGAGTCAAATAGATTTGGGGTTGCGCACAGTCGCGGTTCGTAAGCTATGCTGTGTTAACTGAGCGGCGAGCAACGGCGGACCGTTCAAACACTTCGAAACAAGGAGAAAGCAATGAAGAAGTCATGAGTCGGTCGCCGCCGTCGGCGCCCTCGGCGCTCGGGCTGGGCTCGCCAGCTTGCCTGACTGCCGGCACCGCGTCGGCCGACGTCGGTGCGCCGAATGCGAGCGACTCGCCGGCCGATCGGCCCAATCACCCCGGGCGAACATCGTCGTGCAATGATTCACGCTCGAACGGTAGCTACTTTCGTCGAGAGCGTCGAGCCCGCAGTACAACCATCGGCGTTCTCCTCAACGGCGACCGACGGACGCAGATCCCGGCAGGTCTGGGCCTCGTTGGACCAGCCCAGCGACGTTCGTGAACAGCCTCGTGGGCCAGAGAGGTTTCTTGGACGGACCCAGCGCCCCCGACGGCCCATCGCAGCCGGCGACGCCGAGCGCTCCGAGTACAGTCGGGCCTGACGCCTTCTAAGTCAACGGGCACTTGCGCACACGCGCAGGTGCCCGTTTTCTTTGTCGGCGCGTAAGCTCGCTGACCGATGACCCGTCACGTTCTGATCACCGGCGCGACCGGCACCCTCGGACACCGGGTGGTCGGTGAAGCCACCGAGGCCGGCCACAAGGTCCGCGCGCTGAGCAGGCGCGACCACGTCGGCTACACCGGCGTCCATTGGGCACAGGGCGACCTGCTCAGCGGCGACGGCATCGACGCCGCGCTGGACGGCATCGACACCGTCATCCACTGCGCCACCCAGGGCACCCGCGGCAAGGACGTGGTGTCCGCGAACAACCTCATCGCCGCCGCGCGCCGCGCCGGTGTCGACAACATCATCTACGTGTCGATCGTCGGCATCGACCGCATCCCGCTGCCGTACTACAAGGCCAAGCTGCGCGTCGAGGAAGCGTTGGCCACGTCGGGCCTCGGCCACACGATCATCCGGGTCACGCAGTTCCACGACCTGATCGAGACCATGTTCGCGATCCAGCGATTCTCACCGGCGCTGTTCGCGGTCAAGGGTGTGCGCTTCCAGCCGATCGACACCCGCGACGTCGCGACCCACCTGGTGTCCCTCATCGACAACGGGCCCGCGGGTCGCGTCGACGACATCGGCGGGCCCGCCGTCTACGACCACGACGAACTCGGGCGGATGTATCTGACTTCACGCAGCAGCCGCCGACGTGTGCTGGCTCTCCCCGTGCCCGGCCGGATCGTCGCCGGACTGAAGTCAGGGGCCAACCTGGTGCCCGCAAACCCGGTCGGGACGATCGGCTTCGGCCAGCACCTGGCGCGAACTCCATGAGTTTCCTGTGCTTATTTCCAGCTTCGTCGTAGGCTCGACACTGATGAGCACCCGAGCGTCGCGAAACGAATCGGACCCCGCCGCGGACACCGATCGCATGCAGGCAGCGCAACTGCTGTCCGATGCCGCCGCGCAGGGCGCTCTCTCCATGAACGAGTACGAGGACCGGCTGAGCAGGGCCTACGCAGCCAAGACCTACGACGAGCTGTTCCGCCTGAGCTCCGATCTACCCGGCGCCTTGACCACCGCCAAAAGGGATCGCCCGTGCCGGCCGGCGCCGTCGACGCTGCTCCTGGCCATCCTGAGCGGGTTCGAGCGTCGCGGTCGGTGGAACGTGCCGAAGAAGCTGACCACCTTCGCCCTGTGGGGTGGCGGCGTCGTGGACCTGCGCTACGCCGACTTCACCGCCCCCGAGGTGGAGATCCACAGCTACTCGATCATGGGCGGTCAGACGATCCTGGTGCCGCCCGAGGTGAACGTGGATCTGCGTGGTGTCGGCGTCATGGGCACGTTCGACCACATCCCGGGCGAGGGCATGCCCGGCGCACCGCGGGTGAAGATCCGCGGCTTCTCGCTGTGGGGCAAGGTCGGCGTCAAGCGCAAGAAGCGCAAAGCCGGCTAACGCCGCTCAGCAATCCCGGAAGCCGAATACCGGCGCTCCACTGCGGGGGTCGCCCTTCAAGTTGCATTCGCGCACCGGAAGGACATTCCCCAACTGATCGGCTGGAGGCGTGTTCAGCACACCCTTGAACGTCCCGTTGCTGCCCTTATTGTCGTAGTAATACTTGTCGTCGTCGGTGTCGTATCTGACCGTTCCAGCCCGTCCGAATACCGTGTGATATCCGTCGCCAATCGGCGAATCGTCGAGTGCCTTGTTGATCGGATTGCTCTGGTTGAAGACCGAGTCGCCGAACTGTTGTGCGACGCGTAGACCTGGCGCCGGGTTGGGCAGGTCCGGACGACCGATCGCAGTGCCCGGCGTATTCGCCTCGACCTCAGTCTTTTCCTTGACCGCAGAGGCCATGCCAGCAGGCGCAACGGCTGCCAGCACGCCGCCAGCGGCGAGGCCGCCGATCACCGTGCGCGTGCGCCGCGACCGTTCGGACATGCGCCGATGCTTTGCCATCCAGAATCCCCTTTGGTGACGCGGTTGCCCGCATGAATCCATGTCGTCACGCGAACCGTAGCGTATGCACTACAAGCTGTCGCGGCCAGAAATGCATATCACCCCACTGGAATTCGGCGTTCTAAGCGATGTGATTAACGCCGCCGCGACCGCAGGTAGTCGCCGACGACCGCAGCACCCAGCCCGTCCAGATCGGGCACCACCACGCGGCCCTCGACCCGCCGCGCGACCTGGTCGATGAACCTGGCCAGGCCCGGATCGGTGCCCAGCCGGAAGATGGTGACCTGCGCGCCCAACCGGGCCATGTCGTCGAAACCCTTTACGGTGTGGGCGATCGTCCGCGGATGCGGCGGGTAGTCGAAGAACACCGACGTGCCGTCTCCGTCGCCGAAGTTCTCCAGGTGTGCGGTCGGCTCCCCGTCGGTGACGACGAGCACGACGGGCTGCGCATTGGGATGGCGACGCAGGTGCCGCCCCGCCAGCGCGAGCGCGTGGTGCAGGTTGGTGCCCTGCTCGTAGACGCCCTCCAGCCCCGTCAGTTCGGCGGGGGTTACCGTCCGCGCGTATCGGCCGAAGGCGATGATCTGCAACGCATCCGAACGGAACCGGGTGCTGACCAGATGGTTGAGTGCCAGCGCAGTCCGCTTCATCGGCAGCCAGCGGTTCTCCATCACCATCGAGAACGAGGTGTCCACCAGCAGCGCCACCGCGGCCTGTGCGCGGGTCTCGGTCTCGGACACCTCGACGTCGTCGACGGTGATATGAATAGGGCTCTCCGTCACACCCGTACCCGATTGCCGCAGAACGGCATTGGTCAATGTGCGGGTGACGTTCCACGGCTCGGTGTCGCCGAACTGCCACGGCCGCGTCGCACCCGTCAGCTCTCCTGCCGCCCCGGCCCGCCGGGTGTCGCGTTCACCGTGTCTGCCCGAAAGCTGTTCGGCCACATCGCGCAGCGCGGTCTGCCCGAGCTGGCGCATGGCCTTGGGAGACAGCCGCCACTGCCCGTCGGATCCGCGGTCCAGGAAGCCCTGGTTGACCAGCGCCCGCTCCAGTTCCGTGAGCGTGCGTGCGTCAACCACCGCCTCCTCGCCGAGCTGGCGGGCAAGCGCCTCGAGGTCGACGTCGTCCATCGTCGCGCCGGCATAGCTCTGCGACAGCGCCTCGGCGAGCTGTTCGAGCTCGGCGATGTCGGACAGCGCCTGGGTGCCCTCGCCCATGCCCATCGGGTTGTCGCCGGAGAAGCGCGACGAACCGGTCCAGTCCTCGCCCGGCCGGGCCGCCTGCAGGTGCCCGTCGAGCCGGTTGAGCGCGTTCATCAACGACGGCGAGCCGAATGCCTGCTGCGCCAGCGCATCCAACTCGGCGCGCTGATCGGGGGACAGGCTGTTGCGGAACCGCTGCGCCGCCGCCGCGCGCTGGGCCAGCGAGTCCAGCAGTTCGTCCACATTGCGCGGGTTCTCCGGGAAGAACTCGCCGTGCTTGTTCATGAAGTCATCAAAGTCTTGTTGGGAGTCCTGTCCTCTAGCATGCTTGTCCAGCAGGTCATTCAGATCGTCGAGCATCTCGTTGACGCGCTGGCGATCCTCGTCGGTGGCGTTTTCCAGCGCCTGCTTCATCCCGGCGAAGCGTTGATCGAGCATCTCGCGGCCGAGCAGATCCTTGATCTGCTCGTACTTTTCGCGCGCCTCCTGGCTGCGCCAGTCATAGTCGGACAGTTCCTGCACGGCCTTGGCCGGCGACGGGGGCAGCGACTCGATCCGCATCTCCTGGAACCGGGCGTCGTCGTCAAGCGCCCGCGCCAGTTCCTTGCGCTCGGCCAGCACCGCCTCGTCGAGCAGCTTCTTGATCTCCTGCAGAGTGCCGTCAAGGTTGTTGCGCTGCAACAGCTCCCGGCGACGCCGGTTCGCCTCGGCGGCCAGCTTGTCGGCGCCGCGCATGTTCTGGGTGCCGCGCCGCAGCAGCTCCGACAGCGCGCGGCGCGGCGACGAGCCCTCCATCACGTCCTGCCCGATCTGCTCGAGCGCCTCGCGCAGATCGACCGGCGGCGCCAGCGGGTCCGGGCCGCCGGTGTAGCTGGAGTAGCGGGACGAGCGCCCGTGGCCACGCTTAGCCATAGACGGTTTCGCCTTCTCCGGACACCTTGTCGATCCGCTTCGCGAGATACAGCGCCTCCAAAGCCAATTCGACAGCAGCTGCACGCTGGCCGTCGGACTTGGCGCCGAGGCGCTCCTGAACCTTGGCGATCGCGGGCACCTCGGGCACCGCCGCCAGCACCTCCCTCGCCGACACCCGCTCGCCGGTGGTGACCGCCGAGCCGCCCTCGATCGCGATCACCAGCGGCCCGACGTCGATGCCGCCGAGCAACCGCTGCGCGGTGTCTGCCGTGGCGCGCCGCAGCAGATGCTCGAGCACCGCCTGCTCGCGGCCCTCCTCGCCGGACTCGAATTCCAGCTTGCCGCGCAGCACGTCGATCACCGTGCCGAGATCGATCACCCGCGCCACCGGATCCTGCTCGCCGAGCAGGGCGGACCGGTGCCGAGCCGCCGCCGCGACCGTCTCGGCGGCCGCGATCGCGAACCGTGCCGAAACACCCGAGCGCTGGTCGACGGAGCTCGACTCGCGCAGGTTGCGGGCGAAACGCGCCAGGATCTGCAGCAGGTATTCGGGCACTTCCGCAGCCAGGTGCGCCTCCTGGTTGATGACGCCGACCTCGGCTTCCAGTTCCAGCGGATAGTGCGTGCGGATCTCGGCGCCGAACCGGTCCTTCAGCGGGGTGATGATGCGCCCGCGGTTGGTGTAGTCCTCCGGGTTGGCGCTGGCGACGACGACCACGTCGAGCGGCAGCCGCAATGTGTAGCCGCGCACCTGGATGTCGCGCTCCTCCATCACGTTGAGCATCGACACCTGGATGCGCTCGGCCAGGTCGGGCAGCTCGTTGACCGCGACGATGCCGCGGTGGGCGCGTGGGATCAGGCCGTAGGCGATGGTTTCCGGGTCGCCGAGGCTGCGGCCCTCGGCCACCTTGATCGGGTCGATGTCGCCGACCAGGTCGGCCACGCTGGTGTCGGGGGTGGCCAGCTTCTCGAAGTAGCGCTCGCTGCGGTGCCTCCACTCGATGGGCAGGTCGTCGCCCGAATCGGCGGCCCGCCGGATCGACCCCGGCGTGATCGGCGTGTACGGGTGCTCGCCCAACTCGGCGCCCTCGATCACCGGCGTCCACTCGTCGAGCAGGCCGGACAACGCGCGCAGCAGCCGCGTCTTGCCCTGACCGCGTTCACCGAGCAGCACGACGTCGTGGCCGGCGATCAGGGCGCGCTCCAACTGCGGAAGCACGGTGTCCTCGAAGCCGAGAATGCCGGGCCACACGTCGCGACCCTCGGCCAGCGCGGCCAGCAGGTTCTCCCGGATTTCGGCTTTGACGCCCCGCTCGCGATGGCCGGAGGCACGCAGCTCGCCGACGGTCCGGGGCAGATCATGGGGTGCAGTCACCACTCCACGCTACGGCTGCTGTCGAAGTGCGGCAGGTTCGTGCGTCACTCTCTCGCCGCGAGCAAATCCTACCCGTCGGTCGGCGGCAGCATCTGGAAGCCGGTCAGAATCGTCTCGGAATCGCGCTGGTATTCCGGGTTGCCGGGATCGGCGGTTTGGACCGTCACCGTCATCGCGAACGTCGTGTCGTCGGTCTGCAGCACCGCGCACACCACCATCGCCGGATGCGGCGACAACGGTCCCATCGCCGGAGTGATGTAGGTCAGGGTCTCGGCGGGCAGCCCGCAGAGAGTGTGCTGGGTGATTTGCAGGTCGGTGGCGCCGAGTCCATCCAGCGCCGCATGCTGGCCCGCGAACACCTCCTCAGCGTCCGAGTTACCCCGCACGCTTTCGAGCGTGACCACTGCCGTCGACGCGAATCCGTCGTTGACCAGGCCGATATTGCGCATCGTGAACCGGATCAGCTCCGAGTCCATCAACGTCACCCGGTCCCACCCGTCGGGTTGCGGGATCTTCATCACCGGCTCGCCGTCGCCGTGGCCCGGGATCGTTGTCAGCGGCGCATCAACAGACGTGCACTGCGTTCCATCCGAAGCGGCCTTGCCCATATCGGCGGCGGCGACAACGCGGGCGTCGTCGACGACGCGAGTGCACGACGTGGCAAGCACGGTCGCCGTGGCCACCAGTACAGCTGCCACCGCACGCGACGCCGTCATCATGGACGGCAACCTATCAGTGGGCGAAGTGGCGCGCTCCGGTGACGTAGAGCGTCACACCGGCCTTGGTCGCCGCCTCGGCCACCACGTCGTCGCGCATCGACCCGCCGGGATGCACGATCGCCTTCACCCCGGCGTTCGTCAGCGTCTCCAAGCCGTCCGGGAACGGGAAGAACGCGTCCGACGCGGCCACCGCGCCTCGCACCCGGTCCCCGCCGCGTTCCACGGCCAGCCGCGCCGCATCGACCCTGTTCACCTGGCCCATGCCGACTCCGACGGTGGCGCCGTCGGCCGCGACGACGATCGCGTTGGACTTCACCGCGCGGCAGGACCGCCACGCGAAGACAAGGTCGGCGAGCGTTGCGGGGTCAGCGGGCTCGCCGGTGGCCAATGTCCAGTTGGCCGGATCGTCGCCGGGTGCGTCGAGGGCGTCGTGCTGCTGCATCAACAGCCCGCCGCTGATCGGGCGCATCTCGGTGCCGCCGGTCAACGGCTCCGACGCCACCAGTACGCGAATATTCTTCTTGCGCGCTAGTACCTCCACCGCGCCCTCGTCATAGGCGGGCGCGATGATGACCTCGGTGAAGATGTCGGCGACGGTCTCGGCCATCTCGACGCTGACCGCGGTGTTGGCCGCGATGACACCGCCGAACGCGCTCAGCGGGTCGCACTCGTGGGCCTTGCGGTGGGCGTCGGCGACCGACACCGACGAGATCGCGATGCCACACGGGTTGGCGTGTTTGATGATGGCCACGCAGGTCTGCTCGTGATCGAAGGCGGCCCGCCAGGCGGCATCGGCATCGGTGAAGTTGTTGTAGGACATCTCTTTTCCGTGCAACTGCTCGGCCTGCGCCAGCCCGGGCCACGCCGTGTCGTCGCTGTAGAGCGCCGCCTGCTGATGCGGGTTCTCCCCGTAGCGCAAGACGCCGGTGCGTCGCCACGTCCCGCCGAACCAGGCCGGCAATTTCTGCGCGGGCTCTTCGGGAGCGAGGGTCTCCCCCATCCAGCTCGCAACCGCCACGTCATATTCGGCGGTGTGCCGAAACGCCAACGACGCCAGGATCTTCCGCTCCGCGAGCGTGAACCCGCCCGCACGAACGGCCGCCAGCACACCGTCGTAGCCGAGCGGATCGACCACCACCGCCACGGTGGGGTGGTTCTTCGCGGCCGCGCGCACCATGGACGGGCCGCCGATATCGATCTGCTCGACGCACTCGTCGGCGTCGGCGCCGGAAGCCACCGTCTCGCTGAACGGATACAGGTTCACCACCACGAGATCGAACCCCTCGATACCGAGTTCCTGCAGTGCGGCGGCGTGCTCGGGTTTGCGTAGATCGGCCAGCAGTCCGGCGTGGACTCGCGGGTGCAACGTCTTGACGCGGCCACCGAGCACCTCGGGAAAGCCGGTGAGCTCCTCCACCGGTGTCACCGGAACACCGGTGCCCGCAATGGTTTTGGCGGTCGAACCGGTCGACACGATGACGACGCCCGCCTCGTGCAGCCCCGCGGCCAGTTCCGCCAGACCCGTCTTGTCGTAGACGCTGACCAATGCTCGTCGGATCGGCCTGCGCCCGTCGTTTCCGGTCATCCCAAAGTCGCCTTTCGTCCGATCCAGGTCACGCCGCCCGTTGCCAGCGCGGCCAGCACATCCACCAACAGCCGCCGCTCGACGATTTTGATCCGCTCGTGCAGGGTGGCTTCGTCGTCGCCGTCGAGCACCGGCACCGGCTGCTGGGCCAGAATCGGCCCCGTGTCGGTGCCCGCGTCCACCAGATGCACTGTGCAGCCGGTGATCTTGACACCGTAGTCCAGGCTCTCCGAGCACGGCGTGCGCGCCCGGAAACGACGGCAGCAGCGCCGGGTGGGTATTGATCACCCGGCCCGGGAACCGCGAAAGGAACTGCGGGCCAAGAATTTTCATGAAACCGGCCGATACCACCCAGTCCGGCTCGTGAGCCGCGGTAGCGTCGGTGATCGCCGCGTCCCACGCATCGCGGTCGGGGTAGTCGCCCAACCGCACCTGATAGCTCGGCACCGACGCAGCCGTCGCGATGTCGACGGCGCGGCAGTCCCGGTCGACGCCGACCGCGACAATGCGGGCCGGGTAGTCGCCGATGGCGGACTCGAGCAGGGACTCCAGCAGCGAACCGGTGCCCGACGCCAGCACCACTACCCGCGCCGGTGCGCTCGGGGGCACACGGAGGGGTTGCTGCACGCGACGAGCCTAATCGTCGGCCGGACGTGTCTGGTCGCCAGTCGGGCCCGGCGTGGCGTCATCGTCGTCGTCGATGTATTCGAGGTCCTCAGGGTCGGGCAGATCGTCCAAATCGGGCACGTCCCCCTCGGCCGGAGGGAGGTGAATAACCGGCGCAGGTTCCTTCTCGGGGGGCAGCTCGTCGTCGGGGGGCAGCTCTTCCTCGTCGGGAGGCAGCTCGTCGTCGGGGGGCAGCTCTTCCTCGGGTTCGAGGTCGCGCTCGTCGGCGACCTCTGGCTCGACCGGTTCGACTGACTCTTCCGGAACTTCGGCCGGCTTCGGCCTGCGGGCGATGCCACCCGCCATCGCGACGGTCAGCCCGCCGATCCCCACGAACCACAGGAACACCGCAGGCCCGAAGGTGGTCTGATCCACCCCGACGTGGCCGAAGTTGCCCAACTGGCCGCCACCGGCGTAGCCGAGCAGCGCCATCGTCGCAGCGGCCGCCGCCGACGCGATGACGAGCTTGCCCAGTGCGGGCAGCAGTGGCAGTGGCCGCCGCGCACATTGCTGACCGACCACCACACCGGAGGCGGCCGCGACAATCAGCAGGGCCACCCATACCGGGCCCAGCGGGGGCGTCGGGACCGCCGCCAGCACCGGCAGCGCGGGAATGTCGCCGCCGAACACGGTGAACGAACTGAACGTCGCCAGCCCGATATGCGCGCTGGAACCCACCGCGACGGCAGACGTGCCGACGATGACGTTGGGCGCGTAAAGCATCGACAACACCGACAGGCTGAACTGGCCGAACACCGAGTCGGTGATCCCGTACAGCTCGTGCATGGTCGACCAATGAACCACCAGCGACAAGGCTGTGACCGCGCCGGACAACCCGAACAGCGCCAGCACCCCGGCCACGGCGGGCCGGCCGGCGTCGCCCACCCACCTCGGCATCCCGGACGCGGCCAAGACCCGTCGACCCGCCCGCGACCCGACCCCGATCGCGGCGCCGATCGCGTGCACGGCCAGCACCCCGGCGAAGGCGCGCAACGCGTTGGGCGTCTGCAGTTCGGTCAGCACCGACGCGGCGTCGTGGACGACAGCCAACGAGATGGCCGCGATCAGCAGCGGGCCGCCCAGGGCCGACGCGACGATCCACCGGATGACGAACCAGGAGCCGCGTGGGGGTGTGGCGGCCGCCGTGGTGCGCGCGGTCCCCCACACCATCGCCAACACGGGCAGCAGCGGCATCACGCCCAGCTCGCTGCCACCGATCGACACCGGGACTTGATGCACGCCCAGCCACATGCTGGCGATCGCACCGGATGCGCCGGTCATGTCGCTGTTCGCGATGAGCAGCTGCAGCAGCGTCACCGCGGCGATGATGACCAACGCCACCACCGACGGGCCGAACGCAACCCGAAACAGGTCACGAGCCTGGCGAGTGCCGACCGGCCTGTTCTCCACCACTAGCGATATCGCTCTTCGCTCACGCGCGCGACGTCACGCACGCGAGGCTCGGACTATGACGGCGAGTTGCCGGACTGATTCGACGAATTCGACGGCTGCGACTGCGCCGGAACCTGGCTGCTCGGCGTGGACGACGATGCCTGCGGCTGGCCGTAGGTCGGGAAGCCGGTCGGCGGCGTGGGTGGGCCGCTCTGCTGGCCACCCGAGTAGCCGCCGGAGGACGACCCACCCCCGTAGCCGCCGTATTGCGACGGATATCCCGGACGCTGATGCTGGGGAGCGCCGAGCTGGTGCGGCTGTTGACCGTAATACTGGCCCGGCCCGCCGTACTGGCCGTACTGCTGCTGCTCGTACTTCGGCTTCGGCACGGGCGCCGAGATGATGCCGGCGTCGAGCAGCAAGGCACCGATCGCCACCGCTGCCTGCAGGAAGGTCAGCAGAATGACGGCGTAGAGGGCCCAGCCAATGCTGACGCCTTCCGGCGTGTTGATGATTTCGGCGACAACCAGCAGGAAGCCCAGTACCGACACCGCCGCGACGACCCCAAAGGCGGCCTTCTGCTTGGGCAGCAGGCTCGCACCGGCGAGCAGCCCGGCGAACAGCGAAGCGACGACAGCGAGCCCGAGACCCAACGACGTGCCACTGGCGCTGCCCAGCTGCGGGAAATCGGTGTCGCTGATCGTGAACATCGGCCCGAAGCTGAACAGATACACGGCCAGGCCGAGCACTGCGACGGCGACGAGCAGGTACAGCGGCAGCTTGCTCGGGCCGGCGGCGGCAGCTTGCGCCTGCGGCTGCTCGGCCTTGCCGAACTGCTGGGTCGGGGCGCTGAACTGCTGGGTCGGCTGCTGGCCCGGCGGATATCCGGAGCTACTGGGCGGGTAGGTCATGACCTCTCCTGCTTTTGTTGGGGCGCCGCTCCCCGCGACGCTGCGTCGGATCGCCGTTCATTGATTTATGAACTCGCACCGCTTGAGCGATTCGACACCACGCTAGCGCAACACGCGTCATGCCGACGCAAGCACCGGAGCGTCGGCCCAATTCTCCTCGGCATTCTCGATTTCGCGGACCAGCTGCAGCACCCGCGATCCGGTCGCGGGTAACGCTCGCGCTGAAGGAAACTCATCCCGTTGTTCACGCGCGGCTGTGCGGATTCGTACGGCAACGCGGCGTGTCCCGTACGAAACCGCACGACCGCGGGGCAGCGCTGAAGGGAACTCAGACTTCGACGATCGGGGTGGCGGGGATCCCGTTGAAGCGCGACGACGTCACCGACGTGTAGGCGCCCATCATCGGGCTGACCACAACGTCGCCGACGTTCAGCGCAGGCATCGGATAGTCGCGGGCGATGACGTCGGCGCTGTCGCACGTCGGCCCGGCCAGGGTCACCGGCTCGTAGTCGCCGACGCCGTCGACGACCTCACGCAACGCCAGGATCGGCGGGTGCACATCCTCCGTCATCACGTTCGAGTAGCTGCCGTAGAGCCCGTCGTCGAGGTAGTGCCACATCCGACCGTCCCGCACGGCGCTGCCGACCACACTGGTCAACAACGTCATGCTGTCGGCGGCGAGGAATCGGCCGGGCTCGGCCACCAACGTGAACTCGTCTCGCCGGTCGCCGAGCACCTCGTCGACGATGGCTCCGATGTCACCGATCGTGGGCATCGCCTCGCGGTAGCTCACGGGGAAGCCGCCGCCGATGTCGATGATCCGAGTCGGCACGCCGAGCGTGTCGCCGATGTGGGTGACGAGGTCGAGGGTGCCGCGCAGGGCTTCTCGGTACGGCTCGGCGGTCGCCCCCTGGCTTCCGACGTGGAAGCTGAAACCGGCGAAGTTCACCCCGGTGGCCAACACGTGCTTGACGACCAGCTCGGCGTCGGCGGGGTCGGCGCCGAACTTCGTCGACAGATCCGATTTCGCCGACGGATTGCGGAAGGCGAGCCGCACCAGGATGTCGATGTCCGACGGCAGGCCCGTGAACTTCTGAGCCTCGAGCGGGTTGTCGACGACGAAGGTGCGTACGCCGGCCGCGTAGGCGTGGTCGATATCGGTGAGCTTCTTGATCGGATTGGTGTGGATGCAGCGCTGCACTGGAAGGCCCAGCGAGCGCAGCAGATCGATTTCGGCGTTCGTCGCCACGTCGAATCCGCACCCGCTTGCGGCGACCGCGCGCAGCACCGCCGGGTGGGGCGACGTCTTGACCGCGTAGTGCAGCCGGAAGCCGCGTAGGTGCGACGCCAGCAGCCGGCACTGCTCGACGACGCGGTAGCGATCCAGCACCAGCAGCGGCGTGCCGTGCTGCCCGATCAGCGCACGCCAGCCCTCGGTGTCGGCGCGAAGCCGCATGGCCTCACGCAGCTGCGACCGCAGGGATGGCTCCACCGTCCGCCTCCTCGATGCTCGGCCGGCCGCACGCCAGCAGTCCCTTGAATCGTTCGTAGCTGACGACGGCGAGAACGTAGAAACCGATGTCGGACACCAGTTTTCCGAAGATCCACCCGGCAACGATGTTGCCGAACATGACCGGCCCGAAGTAGTACGCCAGCGGCCGGATTGCGATGCTGTCGATCAGTTCGGCGGGGCCGAACTCGATCGCTACGCTGCGCACCGCGAACAGATTGGCGACCGCGATGCGTGCCACCACCCCTCGATGACTCTGCTCGCGGTACGTCCAGCGCACCGCAGCGACGTAGGCGGCGGCGTAATAGCCCGCCGATGCGCCGATCGTCGCGGTGATCGCGGCGGCGGCCATCGACCCGGTGAGCAGGTACGCCAGGGCGGCACCGCCCAGCTCGCCGACCGTGCCTGCGATTTCGCATGGCAGGTAGCGACGAACCCACTCCATGAGTTTTTGGCGGGTGGTGCGTGTGGCCTCCATGTCTCCGGAGTCTTCGGGTTCGCAGCAAACGAGTCGCGAGTAGCGGACTACTCCATTGGGCCGGCCCGCTACTCAGTCGCTGGCGGCGACGCGGGGGGCGGCTTGCGGTGAAAGACTGAAACACGTTCTAATTCTGGGCATGGACTATGGGCTCGTACTGTTCACCAGCGACCGCGGTATCACGCCTGCGGCGGCGGCAAAGCTCGCCGACGACCACGGGTTCGCGACGTTCTACGTACCCGAGCACACCCACATCCCGGTCAAGCGGGAGGCCGCACATCCGACGACCGGTGACGAGTCCCTGCCCGACGACCGCTACATGCGCACCCTGGACCCGTGGGTGTCGCTGGGCACCGCATGCGCCGTGACCTCCCGGGTGCGGTTGTCGACGGCGGTGGCGCTGCCCGTCGAGCACGATCCGATCACGCTGGCCAAGTCAATCGCCACACTCGACCACCTGTCCGGCGGTCGGGTCAGCCTGGGCGTCGGATTCGGTTGGAACACAGACGAACTCGCCGACCACAATGTGCCCCCTGGCCGGCGGCGCACCATGCTGCGCGAATACATCGAGGCCATGCGCGCGCTGTGGACCCAGGAAGAAGCCGAGTTCGACGGTGAATTCGTGAAGTTCGGGCCGTCGTGGGCCTGGCCCAAACCGGTTCAGGCCCACATCCCGGTGCTGGTCGGCGCGGCGGGCACCGAGAAGAACTTCAAGTGGATCGCGAAGTCGGCCGACGGCTGGATCACCACGCCGCGCGACTTCGACATCGACGAGCCGGTGAAGCTGCTGCAGGACACCTGGGCGGCCGCGGGTCGCGACGGCGCGCCGCAGATCGTGGCCCTGGACTTCAAGCCCGACCCCGAGAAGCTGGCCCGCTGGGCCGAGCTGGGCGTCACCGAGGTGCTGTTCGGTCTGCCCGACCGCGACGAGGACCAGATCGCCGGCTACGTGGAACGGCTCGCGGGCAAGCTGGCCAGCCTGGTCTAACCGGGCGCCCCGGCCCGACGCAGCAGATCGGTGAACGCTTGCGCGGCCGCGTCGACACCCTCGTCGTCGTCGGTGGCCACCAGGTCGAGCAGCAGGCCGCGAGTGACCGCCAGTCCGAGGCGCATCAGCGCCGGGTCGGCCGTCCCCCGGGTGACCTTGTCTACTTCGGCCAGCCAGCCGTCGACGGCGCCGGGCAGCATGCGGGCGAAGGGCTGCTCCCCCTGCGCCCCACGGGCGTAGCACTCGAAGAAGAGCCGTTCGAACGGACGCAGCACGGGGCGACGAAGGTCGGCCCACATGGCGGCAAAGCCGTCGGCGGGCTCGGTGTTTGAGTCGGGCAGCGCGGCCATCTGGCGACGCTCGACCTCGTCGACGATCGCCAGCAGAAGCTCGTCGCGGGATCCGAAGTGGTGCAACAGCATTCGATGGCTGGTGCCGACTACTTCGGCCACCTCGCGAAGTGAGCGGTCCCCGATGCCGCCGTCTGCGAAGGCGTTGATGAGCGCGTCGAGCAGCTGCCTGCGCCGCTCGACGTCAGGGGGTCGAGCCACGCAGTTGCTCGCTCCGCGCCTTCAGACCCTGAGCCTCGAGCTCGAGGTAGCGCTTGGTGGTGCCGCGCATGAGCCTCGCGACGAGAGCGCCGACGGGGCCCTGCTGGTCGAGCCGTTGGCGGACCAGGGTGCGGCCGCCGTCCGTACCGGTGACTTCATGGCTGGCGATGGTCCGACCGCCGGGCGACCGCTGCTCCCACGTCCACGACTCTCCCTCGACGAGCTCGGTCACCTCCCACACCAGCTTGGGCAGGCGGGGTTGCTTGATTTCGAACCGCCTACCCACCGCGAGGCCGGGGTCGTCGAGGGCTCTCAGTGTGGTGACGGACGCCGTCCATTCCGGCCAGCGCTCGACGTCTGAGAAGACCTCCCACACCAGGGCCGGCGGCGCGGCGATTTCGATGGCGCTATCGGTAATCATGTACCGCATGGTACATGAATGGTGAGTAGTGGGCCAGATACTCGGGTAGTCGACTACGCGTGACCCGCTCAGTGCTCACGGGCGACAGTGCATGGGCAACGAGGATTCAACCCCAGCGACTGACCTGAAAGGACATGTCATGCCCTCCATCAGCCCACTCATCGCCCGCGTCTTCGACGATCCGCACGCACACGCTCGACAGGGCAAGCGCGGCAACCGGAATCGTTTCGAGTCCAAGGGACGCGTGGCCAAACGTCGGTCACGGTGACGCGGTTGCCATAGGCGAACGCCCCGCGACGGTCCGATCTCGACCTGCGACTGCTTGCGTGGAACTAGGCCAGGCGCGCGCGGTTGCCATGCTCGGTTGACGTCACGACGACATGTGTACCGAGCGGATCGCCGTCGGACATCAGCCCGACGAGGTCCTCGTCCTCCGTGACCGCCAGGAACCGGGAACCGTCGGCGTCCAACCTGCCGACGATGATCCCGGTGCGCACCGGCCAGTCGTAGCGCACAGAGTAGGTCTCGACCGTCGCGGGGCCTTCAGCCTTTTCGGACACGGCCACCGTCGGCAGCGCTGCGATCTCGTCGTTGAGCGCCGCACTGCGGTCTGCGCGCCATTCCGCCGGCAGGGTGGAGTAGATGCCCACCGAGTACTTGCTCATGATGCCGCCGTTGGCGCCGACGAAGCCGAATTGTCCTGGCCGGTCGCGCATCTCGACCACTGTCTGTGCGATCGCGTGTAGCGAGTAGCTGTTGCCGGGTCCGCCGAAGTACGGCAGCCCGCCGGTCACCGTCAGCCCGCGCGGGTCGTCGCCGTCGATGCCGAGGGCCTCGCAGATCACGAAGACCGGGAACGGGAAGCAGCTGTATAGATCGAAGGTCGCGATGTCGTCGACGCCGACTTGTGCCACCCGCAACGCCTCGCGGGCGGCGTGGACCGCCGCGGGGCTCTCGCCAAGGTCGGCACGCTCCAATAACGACTGTTCGGTCATGTCGGCGTGGCCGTGCAGATATACCCACTTCTCCTCAGGCACACCGAGGCGACGAGCGGCGTCCACGGACATCAGCACGGCGGCCGCACCCTGGTTGACTTGATCGCGGGCCACCAGCAGCCGCGGGTACGGGTCGCAGATCATCCGATTGTCGTCGGTGACCGTCGCGACCTCCGCTACCGAGCGTTCGACTGGAGACGACGAAAACTGGTTCTTGGCAGCGACTTTGGAGAACGGGGCGAACAGCTCCGCCATCTTCTGCCGGTAGTCGGCCACGCTGAGTCCGAGCCGCCCGCGACGTGCGTTGTCCAGCAGACCGTACTGCACGGCCGCGCCGGTCAGCCCGTGCGCGATGGTGTACTCGCTGATGTAGTTGAAGAGTCCGTGACCGCGGTCCTCGAGCTGTCCGTCGATGTGCTCGGTGAAGTCGGGCTTGTCGTCCCGATCGGCGAAGTACCGAGCCGTCGACCCGGCCTCGGAGCCGACGAGCATCACGACGTCGCTCTCGCCCGCCACGATCGCGTTGCCGAATTCGGTGACGAGCTTCTGCGGCCCCTGCCCGCCGACGGGTTCCAGCACCGCGCGAGCCGGGTCCGCGCCGACGCGTCGCATCACCGACCGCGGGTAGTTGTTCGAGGTGCCCATCTTCGCGGGCACCGGCCCGGAGATCTCGAACGGCCGCAGCCCGACGACCACGTCGATGGCCTTGGCGACGGCCGCCACGTCGGCACCGGTATCGGTCAGCGCCGCGCGGGCCGCCTCCGTCGCGAGTTCGACCGCCGACATGCCCCGGTAGGCGGGGTCGTCGATGTTCTCGGTGAACTGGCCGACGCCGACGATCACGGGGGTGCGGGGGTCTACCGCCATTACAGACCTCCTGACGACTGTTAATTCGTCAGGCTAACCAACAACGGCCAGCAGACGCAAAAGTCCCCGACACGCCGAGCATGCGGGGACTTTTGCGTCTGCTCGCGAACTACAGGTTCTTGAGGAGGTCGCGGGCCAGGCCTGCGGTCTCCGACGGGGTCTTGCCGACCTTGACGCCTGCCGCCTCCAGGGCCTCCTTCTTGGCGGACGCGGTGCCCGACGAACCCGACACGATCGCACCCGCGTGGCCCATCGTCTTGCCTTCCGGCGCGGTGAAACCCGCGACATAGCCGACGACCGGCTTGGAGACATTGGCCTTGATGTAGTCGGCCGCCCGCTCCTCGGCGTCGCCGCCGATCTCGCCGATCATCACGATGACCTTGGTGTCGGGATCCTTCTCGAACGCCTCGATGGCGTCGATGTGGGTGGTGCCGATGACGGGGTCACCGCCGATGCCGATGGCCGTCGAGAAGCCGAAATCGCGCAGTTCGAACATCATCTGGTAGGTCAGCGTCCCGGACTTGGACACCAGGCCGATCGGGCCCGGGCCGGTGATGTTGGCCGGCGTGATGCCGACCAGGGACTCGCCGGGCGTGATGATGCCCGGGCAGTTGGGCCCGATGATGCGAGTCTTGTTGCCCTTTTTGACGTTGTAGGCCCACGCATATGCGCTGTCCTGCACCGGAATTCCCTCCGTGATCACCACGAGGAGGGGGATTTCGGAGTCGATGGCCTCGATGATCGCGTCCTTGGCGAACTTGGGCGGCACGAAGATGATCGACACGTCGGCGCCGGTCTTCTCGATCGCCTCGACGACCGTGCCGAACACCGGCAATTCGATGTCCTTGTCGTCTTTATCTTTGTGCGACACCGTGGTTCCCGCCTTGCGGGCGTTCACGCCGCCGACGATGTGGGTGCCGGCCTTCAGCATGCGCGCGGTGTGCGTGGTGGCCTCGCCGCCGGTGATGCCCTGGACGATGACCTTGTTGCTGGCATTCAGGAAGATAGACATGGTTCGCGGATTCCTTTGAGTCTCAGGCGCTTACGGCTTCGGCTGCCTTGGCGGCAGCTACGTCGGCGGCTTCGTCCATCGTGCCGATTTCTGTCACGAGCGGGTGATTGGCCTCGGCCAGGATGCGACGGCCCTCGTCGACGTTATTGCCGTCGAGCCGGACCACCAGCGGCTTGTTCGCCTCGTCACCGAGGATCTGCAGCGCGTTGACGATGCCGTTGGCGACCGCGTCGCACGCGGTGATGCCGCCGAACACGTTGACGAACACGCTCTTCACCTGCGGGTCGTGCAGGACGACGTCGAGGCCGGCGGCCATCACTTCCGCCGACGCGCCGCCGCCGATGTCGAGGAAGTTGGCCGGCTTGACGCCGCCGTGCTTCTCCCCCGCGTAGGCGGTCACGTCCAGCGTCGACATCACCAGGCCCGCGCCGTTGCCGATGATGCCGACCTCGCCGTCGAGCTTGACGTAGTTGAGGTCGTGCTCCTTGGCCTTGAGCTCCAGCGGATCGGTGGCGTCGCGGTCCTCGAACTCGGCGTGGTCGGGATGCCGGAAGTCGGCGTTGGCGTCGAGGGTGACCTTGCCGTCCAGGGCAAGGATCTGATCGTCGGGCGTGCGCACCAGCGGGTTGACCTCGACCAGCGTGGCGTCCTCCTTGGTGAAGACCTCCCACAGCTTGGCGATGGTCACCGCCGCCGCGTCGAGCACCTCGGCGGGCAGGTGGCCCTGCTCGGCGATCGAGCGGGCGAACGCCTCGTCGACGCCGGTGACCGCGTCGACGGGCACCTTGGCCAGCCGCTCCGGCTTGGTCGCCGCGACCTCTTCGATCTCCATGCCGCCCTCGACCGAGCACATGGCCAGGTAGGTCCGGTTGGCGCGATCGAGCAGGAAGGAGATGTAGTACTCCTCGGCGATGTCGCTGGCCTCGGACACCAGCAGCTTCTTCACGATGTGGCCCTTGATGTCCAGGCCGAGGATGTTCTGCGCGTGGGTGAACGCTTCGTCGGGGGTGGCCGCGTACTTCACGCCGCCCGCCTTGCCGCGACCGCCGGTCTTCACTTGGGCCTTCACCATCACCGGCTTGCCGATCTCCTCGGCGATCGCCTTCGCCTCTTCGGCGGTGGTGGTCACCCGGCCCGGTGTGGTGGGAACGTTGTGCTTGGCGAACAGCTCTTTGGCCTGATATTCGAAGAGATCCATGGACTCACTGTCTTTGTGCGTTGACTTCGAAGGTTTACACCCGGCGGGCTCGGGGGAACTTTATCGACACGAGCCGAAGCGATCGGCACCGCCTACCGCTCATGTGGCCGATCTCACCGCCGGGTGTCAGTGATACAACTCACAATCCCCGGCGGAATACCCTCTCGATTTGCCACGAACATTGGGATTTGGTTAACGTCTCCTGGTCTAGATAACGTTCTGGTCACGACTAGAAGGATATTTCAGGTTGGCGGGGCATCGTTCGATCAATTCTCCTGACGGAGATGACGCGACGAACGCTCGGCACAGGTGGCTCAATCCTGAAGCCACCGAGATCACCGACATCATTCCTTTCAACGAGTTCGGCAACCTCGATGACCTGGAGTTTCGCGAAAATTCCGCGTTCGATCGGGAGTGCCAGGTCATGCACGCGCCCGAGCTCGACGACATGGCCGACACCGACGACCTGATCCCGCTGCGGCTTGTGGTGCCGTCCAAGTTCCGGCCGGATCCCCGCGAAGAGCGCCGCTCGTCTTCCTCGCGCCGTGCGCGAAATGCAACCCACGCCTACCGCGACAGCAACACCGACGTCAGTAACGGCGTCGCGGCCACCGAAGTCATCGACATCAGTGCCCGCCGGGCCGCCAAGCACCGCAAGGAGACCACCAGCGCCGTCAAGGGCCGGTTGATGATTGCGGCGATGGCCGCAGGTGCCACCGCGGCGGCCGCGCACTCCGTGATGAACAGCACCGAGACCACAAGCACCGACACCGTGCTGGCCGCGGATCCGTCGACCATCGCCGCCGGCGCCAGCTCCGGTTCCACGGGCGGGATGCAAGTGGTGGCAGTCGCTTCGACCACGAACTCCGTGGTGCACGCCGAGGAGATCACCAAGGCCTCCGCGTACGCCCAGGAGCGGGCGGAGCGCGAGGCGCGGCTGCAACGGCCGTTGTTCGTCTCGCCCACCAAGGGCGCGTTCACGTCTGGCTTCGGCTACCGCTGGGGCGTGCTGCACGGCGGTATCGACATCGCCAACTCCATCGGCACCCCGATCCTCGCGGCCGCTGACGGCGTGGTGATCGACGCGGGCCCGACCGCCGGCTACGGCGCCTGGGTCAAGCTTCGGCACGCCGACGGCACCGTCACGCTGTACGGCCACATCAACAGCTGGAACGTCAACATCGGCGAGCGGGTCTGGGCCGGTGACCAGATCGCCAGCATGGGCAACCGCGGCAACTCCACGGGCCCGCACCTGCACTTCGAGGTGCTGCAGAACGGCACCGCCCGGATCGACCCGGTCGGATGGCTGGCCAAACGGGGACTCGGCCCCGGCAACTACTCTGGCTGAGTGGACCCGGACACCCCATACCCGTCCGACGACGACTCGTCTCCACCCAAAACCGGCATCATCCGGCGACAGCCGTCCGGGCCGCTGCCCGCGATCGACGAGTCCCGCACCACCCACATCGCCCAGCCGGAGCAGCAGACCACCTACATCCCCCGGGCCAGGCCGATAGCGATCGAACGCCGTCGTGCCGCGAGCCCGAAGACGGCGATCGCGACTGCGGTGGTGTCGATCCTCAGCGGATGGGCCACCGCGGTCATCGCCACCGACCTGATCACCGGCTGGTGGGCGTCGGACCGGCTGTTCTGTGTGGCCGTCGGGTTTCTCACCGGGGTCTTCGCCGCGGGCACGGTCGGCGGGCTGATCGCGCTGCTGCTCCGCCGCAGAGTGGGCCGATGGCTGGTCGTCGTGGGTTCGGTGATCGGGCTGATGATCTTCGCGAGCCTGTTCGTGGCGGGCGCGCAGCTGGACCCGGTGGTGTACGCGATTCCGGTGCTGCCGCTGCTGAGTATCGTGCTGGCACTGCTGCCCGCCACCAAGCAGTGGGGCAGTCGAGGCTAGATCAGTGCGCCGAGCCTACGGAAGATGACGAATATCCGGCGGAATCCGTCAACAACCGTAGTCTCGGCGAAAACCTCGCAGCGGCTAGAGCTTTGCGACGGGCGCGTGATTGTGCATCAGCTTCACCCGCCCGGCACTGCCAAAGTCGATGAGCGACATGGCTGATTCGCCCACACCGGAGACCTCTTCGACCCGGCCGAGGCCGTATTTGTCGTGGGTGACACGATCTCCGGGCTCCAGCACGAGCAGCGGGCGCTTGCCCGCGGTGGCGCGCGCAGGCGACGGTCGCGGCGTGCCGAAGCGGCCTGCCCCACTGACGGGCGCGGACAATGACGGCGCCGGGTCGATGCGTCGCCAATCGATGAGCTCCTGCGGGATTTCGCGGAGGAATCGGGACTCGGGGTTGAGCATCGGCTGGCCCCACGACGAGCGGACCTTGGCCCTGCTGAGGTAAAGCCGTTGGCGCGCACGGGTTATGCCGACGTAGGCCAGCCGCCGTTCCTCCGACAGTTCGGTGGGATCGCCGAGTGCCCGCATGTGCGGGAACATGCCGTCCTCCCAGCCGGTCACGAACACGACCGGGAACTCCAGCCCCTTGGCGGTGTGCAGCGTCATCATCGTCACCACACCGGCACCGTGCTCGGGCAGTTCGTCGGCGTCGGCAACCAGCGACACCCGCTCCAGGAAGGCCGCCAGCACGCCCGTGTCGGGCACGTCTTCGTCGTCCAGGTCGGTTCCCAGTGCCTCGGCATTCGCCAGGTCGGTGCTGAATTCGTGTGCGACGCTGACCAATTCGTTCAGGTTGTCCAACCGGGCCAGGTCCTGCGGGTCGTTGGACGCCTCCAGGTCGCTGCGATAGCCGGTGCGGTCCAGCACCGCCTCCACCAGCTCGCCCAGCTCGCCGTCGAGGCGCCCGCGCAGATCATCGAGCAGTTCAACGAAACCCGTGATGCACTTCTCCGAGCGGGTGTTCAGCATCGGCACCTTGCCTTCGGCGGCGGCCTGCAGTGCGTCGTTGAAGCTGGCGCCGGTGTTCTCGGCGTACACCGCGACACACGCCTCGGCCCGGTCACCGATGCCGCGACGCGGGGTGTTCAGGATTCGCCGCATGCTCACCGAATCGCCGGGGTTGTCCAGCACCCGCAGGTAGGCGACGATGTCGCGGATCTCCTTGCGCTCGTAAAACCGAACGCCGCCAACGACTTTGTACGGTATTCCAGCCCGGATGAACACCTCTTCCAGAGCCCGTGACGAGTTGTTCGTGCGGTAGAACACCGCCACGTCGTTGTAGGTGATGTCGCCGCGGTCGGCGAGCGCGTCGATCTCCTCCGCGACGAACCGGGCCTCGTCGTGCTCGTTGTCGGCGACGTAGCCGACGATGAGTTCGCCTTCGCCAGCGTCGGTCCACAGTCGCTTATCGCGGCGCCCGCTGTTGCGGGATATGACGGAGTTGGCCGCCGACAGGATGTTCTGCGTCGAGCGGTAGTTCTGCTCGAGCAGAATCGTTGTGGCATTGGGGAAGTCGCGTTCGAAGTCCTCGATGTTGCGGATCGTCGCGCCGCGGAACGCGTAGATCGACTGGTCGGCATCGCCGACGACGCACAGCTCGGCGGGTGCCACGCCAGCTTCATCGTCTTGCGAGGCTGCCGTGCCGACGAGCTCGCGCACCAGAACGTACTGGGCGTGGTTGGTGTCCTGGTACTCGTCGACGAGGATGTGCCGGAACCGTCGCCGATAGTACTGGGCGATCTGCGGAAACGCTTGCAGCACAGCGACTGTCTCGCCGATGAGATCGTCGAAGTCCAGCGCGTTGGCGGCGCGCAGCCGGCGCTGGTACTCGGAGAAGACCTCGGCGATGATGCGGGCGAGCTCCTCCTGCGCCTCCGACGCTTCGGCCGCGGCCTGCTCGGGCCCGATCAACTCGTTCTTGAGGTTCGAGATCCCGTTGGACAGCAACCGCGGCGAGTACCGCTTGGTGTCCAGGCCCATGTCCTTGCCGATCATCAGCAGCAGCCGCCGCGAGTCGTCGGCGTCGTAGATCGAGAAGTTGGAGTTCAGCCCCGGCAGCAGCGACGCCTGGTTGCGCAGGATGCGCACGCAGGTGGAGTGGAACGTCGACACCCACATCGCGCGGGCGCGCGGGCCGACCAGCTGCACCACCCGCTCGCGCATCTCCGCCGCCGCCTTGTTGGTGAACGTGATGGCCAGCACCTGCCCGACGCCGACGTCGCGGGCGGCCAGCAGGTAGGCGACCCGCCGGGTCAGCACGGCCGTCTTGCCCGACCCCGCGCCGGCGACGATGAGCAGCGGCGAGCCCTCATGGAGCACCGCCAGGCGCTGCTGCGGGTTGAGGCCTTCGAGAAGCTGGTCGGCCGGCGAGTCGGTTACGTGCACACTCATGTCTGCCCCAACTTACCGCTGTTGGACGACACCTTTGCGCTGGCACGGCCCTAGATGGCACACTCAAAGACGTGCTCATTAAGCAGCGTCGATTTTTCTACGGGTACCGGCCAGCGGTGCCCGTGGTCTAGCTGCTTCCCAGAGCCCCGCGGTCCGCTTCCGGATCCGGGGCTCGTCTCTTGTGTGAGGCCCGAAACCGGATGAGACCAGACCCCCCACACAACGAGAATTCGGAGAATCCCATGTCTATCGAAGCCGAAACCGAGCAGGCCGGCGATATCGACGACCTGCGCCACGAGATCGACCGGCTCGACGCCGAGATCCTGGCCGCAGTGAAGCGTCGCACCGAGGTGTCCAGGCTGATCGGCAAGGCCCGGATGGCGTCGGGCGGCACCCGGCTGGTGCACAGCCGCGAGATGAAGGTCATCGAGCGCTACAGCGAGCTGGGCCCCGACGGCAAAGACCTCGCGATGCTGCTGCTGCGCCTGGGCCGCGGCCGCCTCGGCCACTGAGTTTTGTAACTAGCGCAGGGCGTCTTCCAGCCACGGCGTCAGCCACTTCACCGCTTCCGGCGTGGGGTGCAGACCGTCCATGCGCATCTTGATGCCGTCGACCCTGTTCGTGTAAACGCCGTCGGGACACAGCTTCTCGTTGAGGTCGAGCAACTTCGCCTTCCGGCGCTGCCCGACGACGCGGCGCACCAACGTGTTCCACGCGTCGACGCGATCCGGATCATCCTCTGGGTACAGCGACCCGTCCGCCTGCTCACCGCGCCGGTTGTATGGCGCAGTCGTCACGACGACGCGCGCTCCGGTGGACCCGAGGATGTCGAGCGCACGACGGAGTTCGCCGCCGATATACCCGTCGAAACCGGGATCGCCGACGTGCGTCCAGTGCCCCTCGTTGACGCGGTCGACGGTCTCCCAGCGGCCGATGATCAGCAGCACCACGTCGGGCCTGACGTGGTTGATCCGCTGCGCCCACCTGGCCGGCCACGTCTCGCATTCGGGCTTCTGGCGAAGGGTGTCCCCGGTGGAGCGATAGGGCCCGCCGCGCGCAATGCCGCAGCCGATGGTGGTGTAGTCGATGAACTTGAATCCGGGCGTCGGCGGCAGGTACCGCATCATGGTCCACGCCATCGAGTCGCCGAAAACCGCGACTGTGCGCGTTCCCGGGGCCAGCTGCGCGGTGCCGCCGATCTCAACCGGCACCTCCGGCTGAACGGCCGCTGCGGACAGCACGTCGGCGCCGCCCCGGCGGATGTCGCCCTGTCCGCTGCCCACCGGTACGACGAGCATCGTCGCGACGGCGGCTGTCGCCAGCGTCGCGGCCGCGAACCGCAGTTGCGGAACGTGCACGGGCCGCCAGCGCCGGATCGGCTGCTCGATCAACCACCACGACGCCGCGGCCACCGCCACCGTCGCGACAGCCCGAATTGCGAAGAGCGGCATGCCCGTAAGGCCGGTGCGTTCACCGTTGAGCGCGAGGAAGATCGGCCAGTGCCAGAGGTAGACGCCGTAGGAGATCATGCCCAGCCACACCAACGGCGGGATGGCCAGCACGCGGGCGACCAGCCCCCGCTGCTGCAGCGCCACCGGTGCCACCACGAGGACCGCCGCGACCGCGACCACGATCAGCAGTCCAGCGCGGAACTCCCGCACGCTGCCCGTCGCGAAGTGCGCCGCGGCGGCCAGCGTCCCCAGCCCGATGACCGGCAGCACTTGCGCAACCCAGCCGGCCCACCGCGACCGGAGCAGCATGCTGTACCGGGTCAGCGACGACCAGTCCCCCACCAGCAGCGCCGACGCCGCCGCGCCGACCAGCAGCGCCTGCACGCGGGTGTCGGTGCCGAAGTAGACGCGGTTCAGCGATGCGTCGGAGACCAGAACGCTCGCCGCGATCGCCGAGGCCGCCGTTCCGGCTGCGGCGAGCCCGAAAACGACCCACCGGACCGTGCGTAGTGACGGCCGGTTGGGCCTGCGTCTGGAAAGCCACGCGAGCACGACGGCGACGGCTACCAGCACCAGCGGCCACACGACGTAGTACTGCTCCTCCACCGCGAGCGACCAGGTGTGCTGCAACGGCGACGGCGCGTCGCCCTGCTTGAAGTAGTCGGTGTGGCGAAACACGAAGACCCAGTTGGCAACCCAGAAGAACGCCGCGACGGCGTCGTCGCGCACCGCTGCGATGGCCCCGGATGGAAACAGCTGCCGCAGCACGACGACCGCCATCGCCATGACAATCAACGCGGGCAGCAACCGTCGGGCCCGCCGGACCCAGAATCCCGGCAGGTCGATCCTGCCGGTGCGGCCGAGTTCGTCGAGCAGCAGCGAGGTGATCAGGAATCCGCTCAGCACGAAGAACACGTCGACGCCGATGAATCCGCCGGGGACACCGGGGATGCCGCCGTGGTCAGCCAGCACCAGTGCAACCGCCAATGCGCGTACGCCGTCCAGCGCCGGGATGCCAGCTGAACCGCCCAAGCCACGCGGACGTCGTGGGGACGCCCTGGGGGCGCCCCGGTCGACGCCGCGCACGGGCGGCGCGACCCATCGGTGGCCACTCACCGGTGGAATCTTTCCCGCGCGAGCAGACGCAAAAGTGCCCCGACACGCCGAGAAACGCGGACTTTTGCGTCTGCTCGCGCTGGAGGGGTTACTTGGTCAGCGCGATGTACTTGGTCTCGAGGTACTCGTCGATGCCCTCGAAACCGCCTTCTCGGCCGAAGCCGGACTCCTTGACCCCGCCGAACGGCGCCGCCGGGTCCGAAATCACCCCGCGGTTGACGCCGACCATCCCGGCCTCGATCCCCTCGGCGACCCGCAGTGCGCGGTCCAGGCCCTGGGTGAAGATGTAGGCGGCCAGGCCGTACTCGGTGTCGTTGGCGGCGGCGATGCCCTCTTCCTCGGTGTCGAAGCCGGTGATCGGCGCGACCGGGCCGAAGACCTCCTCCTTGAGGATGCGGGCGTCGGCGGGCACATCGGCCAGCACGGTCGCGGGATAGAAGTTCCCCGGGCCGCCCGGCGCGACTCCGCCGACGGCCACGGTGGCGCCTCGCGACACCGCGTCGGACACCAGGTCGGCGACGGTGGCCACCTGCTTGGCGTTGATCAGCGGACCCAACGTCGACGACGCGTCGGTGCCCTTGCCCAGCGTGAACTCACTCATCCGCTTGACCAGCTTCTCGGTGAACTCCTCGCGCACGGAGTTCGCGACGTGGAAGCGGTTGGCGGCCGTGCAGGCCTCCCCGCCGTTGCGCATCTTGGCCAGCACCGCGCCGTCGACGGCGGCATCCACGTCCGCGTCGTCGAACACCACGAAGGGCGCGTTGCCGCCCAGCTCCATCGACTGCCGCAGCAGCGCGTCCGATGCCTGCTTGGCCAGCGCCTTGCCGACGCCCGTGGAGCCGGTGAAGGTCAGCTTGCGCAGCCGGCCGTCGTCGATCAGCGCGGTGGTCACGCCGCCGGGGTCCTTGGTGGGCAGCACCGACAGCACACCCTTGGGCAGGCCCGCCTCGTCCATCAGCTTGGCCAGCAGCAGCATCGACAGCGGTGTCTCCTGGGCAGGCTTGACGATCATCGTGCAGCCCGCCGCCACCGCGGGGCCGATCTTGCGGGTGCCCATCGCCAGCGGGAAATTCCACGGGGTGATCGCGTAGCACGGCCCGACGGGTTGCTTGGTGACGATGATTCGGCCGGTGCCCGCGGGGCTCGGCGTGAACCTGCCGTGGATGCGGACGGCCTCCTCGGCGAACCAGCGGAAGAAGTCGGCACCGTACTTGACCTCACCCATGCTCTCGGGCAGCACCTTGCCCATTTCCAGCGTCATCAACGTGGCAAGATCTTCGGCTCGGTCGGTGATCGTCTCGAACACCGAGCGCAGGATCTCGCCGCGCTCCCGCGGCGGGGTGGCCGCCCAGCCGGGTTGCGCCTCCGCCGCGGCGTCGAGTGCGGCGATCGCGTCCTCGGGGGTGGCGTTGGCAACGGACGTGAGGACCTGGTCGTCGGACGGGTCGAGCACGTCGAACGTCGCCGATCCTTTGCGTTCCTCGCCACCGATCCAGAGCCCGGTGGGAACAGACGACAACAGCTTGGCGGTATCCATACCTTCTCTCTTACTCCTTTGGTCAATTACCCGCATTAGGGTCGAAGAATGACCGCCGAAACCCAGCAGATTCCGGACATCTCGGCCACTCCAGCATGGCAGGCCCTGGCGCGGCATCATGTTCAGATCCGCGATAAACACCTCCGCGAATTCTTCTCCGAGGACCCGGACCGCGGCAGCGAACTCGCGTTGACGGTCGGCGACCTGTACATCGACTACAGCAAGCACCGTGTCGACCGGGAGACGCTGAACCTGCTGCTCGACCTCGCCCGCACGGCCGGACTCGAACAGCGGCGTGACGCGATGTTCTCCGGCGTGCACATCAACACCTCCGAGGACCGGGCGGTGCTGCACACCGCGCTGCGGCAACCGCGTGGTGTGGAGTTGTCCGTCGACGGCCAAGACGTCGTGACCGACGTGCACGAAGTGCTGGACCGGATGGGCGACTTCACCGACCGGCTGCGCAGCGGCGAGTGGACCGGCGCGACCGGCAAGCGCATCACCACCGTCATCAACATCGGCATCGGAGGCTCCGACCTCGGGCCGGTGATGGTGTACGACGCGCTCCGCCACTACGTGGATGCCGGCATCTCGGCGCGGTTCGTCTCCAACGTGGACCCCGCTGACCTGGTGGCGAAGTTGGATGGACTGGACCCTGCCACAACCCTTTTCGTCGTCGCATCGAAGACGTTCTCGACGCTGGAGACGTTGACGAACGCGACCGCAGCGCGCCGCTGGCTCACCGATGTGCTCGGCGACGCAGCGGTGTCGAAGCACTTCGTCGCGGTGTCGACGAACAAGAAGCTGGTCGACGACTTCGGCATCAACACCGACAATATGTTCGGCTTCTGGGACTGGGTCGGTGGCCGCTACTCCGTGGACTCGGCGATCGGCCTTTCGGTGATGGCAGCCATCGGCAAGGAGCGGTTCGCCGAGTTCCTGGCCGGCTTCCACATCGTCGACGAGCATTTCAAGACTGCGCCGCTGGAGGCGAATGCGCCAGTGCTGCTTGGGCTTATCGGCCTGTGGTACAACAACTTCTTCGAGGCCGAGTCGCGTGCGGTGCTGCCGTACTCCAACGACATGTCCCGCTTCGCCGCCTACCTGCAGCAGCTGACCATGGAGTCCAACGGCAAGTCCGTTCGCGCCGACGGCACGCCGGTCAGCGCCGACACCGGCGAAATCTTCTGGGGCGAACCGGGAACCAACGGCCAGCACGCGTTCTATCAGCTGCTGCACCAGGGCACGCGATTGATCCCCGCCGACTTCATCGGGTTCAGCCAGCCCACCGACGACCTTGCCACCGCCGACGGCACCGGCAGCATGCACGACCTGTTGATGAGCAACTTCTTCGCGCAGACCCAGGTGCTGGCGTTCGGCAAGACGGCCGAGGAGATCGCCGCGGAGGGCACACCGCGAGAAGTGATGCCGCACAAAGTCATGCCGGGTAATCGGCCCACCACGTCGATCCTCGGCGAGCAGCTAACTCCCTCGGCGGTGGGTCAGCTAATCGCGCTGTACGAGCACCAGGTGTTCACTGAGGGCGTCATCTGGGGCATCGACTCCTTCGACCAGTGGGGTGTCGAGTTGGGCAAGACACAGGCGAAGGCGCTGCTGCCGGTAATCACCAGCGACGCAGCGCCTGCCGAGCAGTCGGACAGCTCAACCGATGCGCTGGTGCGCCGCTACCGCACCGAACGCGGCCGCAGCGCTTAGAACCCGCGAAACGGAATTCCAGCAGACAAAGTGCGAGAAGGGGCCTGCTGGAATTCCGCTTCGGGAAGCGGGCTACGGTGCCGGGATGGTGGTGCAGAAGCCAGGGACACAACCGCTGGCTCCGCCAGGGCCGGCCTCGCCGTACACGCCGCCAGGAAGGCTGCCAGCGGCGCCTTCCGGACCGGCGGCACCTTGAACGCCACCTGGTACTTCACCGGAGGCGGTTCCGGGACCTACAACTTCGCAGGCCGTACCATCAGGATTCACGCACGGCGCTGGCGCCGGCTGACCTGCGGCGATCGGTGCGAGCGCGATGGCAGAAGCAGCAGCGCCCGCGAACAGTATGGACGTCATCGATTTGTTCAGTTTCGCGTTCATGCAAGTTGGCTACCACGACCGCAGGTCGCCTAAACCTAAAGAGTGTCTAAGCAAACGGTTTGGTGAGCCGCGGCGGCAATACCCGCAAGAGCTGCACCAATGGTGCCCAGGGCCACCACGGCACGGCGGCGCGGCCCGTTTCCCGCTCGATCGCGTCGACCATGGCCTTGGTGCCGGTCTCGTTGTCGACCATCAACATCGTCGAGGCCGACTTGGACGTCATCTCCGACTCGATGTAGCCCGGCTCCAGCACCGTCACCTTGATCGGACCGTTCGGGTACTCGGCACGCAGCGATTCGCCCAGCGACGACACCCCGGCCTTGCTGGCGGCGTACGCCGCCTTGACGCCCGGCACACCCTTGTTGGCGAGTACCGACGAGACCAACACGAGATGGCCGCCGGTGTTCTTGAACATCTCGATGGCGGTTTCGATCTGCACCAGCGCGGCAACCAGATTCGTCTCGATCGTCTGCTTGTTGGCATACAGCTTGCCGGACCCCAACGGGGCGCCCTTGCCGATGCCGGCATTGACGATGATGCGGTCGATGCCGCCCAGCTGGTCCTCCAGCTCGGCGAACACCTTCGGCACCTGCTCGTGGTCGTTGACGTCGAGTGCCGCGACGGCGACGGTGATTCCGGGGTGCCGCTCGGTCAGCTCGGCCTTGAGTTCGTCGAGGCGGTCGACGCGACGGGCGCACAGCGCCAGGTCGCGGCCCCTGGCGGCGAATGCGCGGGCCATGCCCGCGCCCAGGCCGGAGCTGGCACCGGTGATCAAGATCTTCTGCCGAGTCACCCGGACAGCGTAGGACAACGGCGCTCTCCCCTTTTCCGTGAGATCGACGCTAGCGCGGAAAAGTGCGAGTACGGGGCGCGCTAACGTCGATCTCACGGCGCGGCATCGTGGGGGCACATGACATGCGGCGGCCACGCTCCTGACGGCGGTGACCTTGATAGTCGGCCTGTCCGCCACGGTCCACGCCGAGCCGTCAGCCCGTTGTACCGACTCCTGGACACCGCGGCGCAACGCCTCTCGACCGCGGAACCGGTGGCGCCTCCAAGTGGATCAACGGCGGCCGATCACCGATCCGCAACGCACAGACGCCGTCGGAGCCGCCCGCCGGCTCGACCCGCTGTACCGACAGGCCCTGTCGTCTGCCTGGCGCTCTACTGCCAGCTCACTTGAGCAGGCGCGACATTCGCCGGTCGGCGAGTACCTTGCCGCCGGTCTGACACGTCGGGCAGTACTGAAACGACTTGTCGGCGAACGAGACTTCGCGCACAGTGTCGCCACACACCGGGCACGGCAGGCCCGTTCGGGCGTGCACCCGTAGCCCGGAGCGTTTCTCCCCCTTCAGCGTGGCGGCCTGTTGCCCGACCGACCGCGACACCGCGTCGGTCAGCACCGAGATCATCGCGTCGTGCAGCGCCGCCAGCTGCGCATCGGTCAGCTTGCCCGCGGTCGCGAACGGCGACAGCTTGGCCACGTGCAGGATCTCGTCGCTGTAGGCGTTGCCGATCCCGGCGATCACCTTCTGGTCGGTGATGACGGTCTTGATCCGCCCGCCCTGTCCGGCCAGCACGCCGGCGAGGTCCTCGGCCGAGAGCTCCAGCGCGTCCGGCCCGAGCGCCGCGATTCCGGGGACCTTTGCGGGATCGTCGACCAGCCAGACCGCCAGCCGCTTCTGGGTGCCTGCCTCGGTGAGATCGAAACCCGCTGCGGCACCTGGTGTTCCGAGGTGGACCCGCAGGGCGATCGGTCCCTTGCCAGGCTTGAGCGGCCCGGCGGCCAGCTGGTCGGACCATCGCAACCAGCCCGCCCGGGACAGGTGTGTGATCAGGTGCAGGCCGCCTGCCTGCAGGCCGAGATATTTGGCCCACCGGTTCGCCCCGGTCACTTCCTGGCCGTGCAGCGCCGTGAGCGGGGGGTCGAACGTCTTCAGCACGGACAACGCGGAGACGTCGACGCGTCCGACGGTCAGGCCGACGGCGTGCCGACGGAGGTGGTCGGCCAGGGCCTCGACCTCGGGCAGTTCGGGCATGAATCCAGTGTGCCCTAACCTCGGTGAATGACGTCTGAAGGGCTGGACATCGTCGCGCTACGCGCACTCACCCCTGGCTGTTCGCACCGCAACCATCTCAACAATGCCGGTGCCGCGCTGCTCGCGACGCCGTCGATCGCGGCCATGACGCACCAACTGCAACTCGAGGCAGCCATCGGCGGCTATGAGGCAGCTGTCGCGGCCGCCGAGCAGATCGATGACACATACGAAGCACTCGGTAAGCTGCTGAATGCGCAGGCCGCCGAGATCGCGCTGTTCGACAACTCAACGCACGCCTGGAACGCCGCGTTCTATTCAATTCCGTTACGGGCAGGCGACCGCATCCTGACCGGACGCAACGAGTACGGCAGCAACGTGCTTGCCTATCTTCAGGTTTCGCAGCGCACCGGCGCCGAGGTGGTGGTCGTCCCCGACGATGACACCGGACAGATCGACACTGAGGCGCTTGCCGGCCTCATCGACGAGCGGACCAAGGTGATCGGGCTGACCTGGGTGCCGACGGCCGGTGGGCTGGTCAACCCCGCGCAGGAGGTTGGACGTATTGCACGGGCTGCCGACGTGCTCTACCTGCTCGACGCCACGCAGGCGGTCGGGCAGTTTCCGATCGATGTCGCAGCGGTCGGCTGCGATCTGCTGACCGGCACCGGCCGGAAATTCCTACGCGGCCCGCGTGGCACCGGTTTTCTTTACGCGGGTCCGCGCGCGCTGGAGCGACTGGAACCGTTTGTCGCCGAAATCCGCTCTGCCACTTGGGTTGGTGGCCGGTCTTACACATGGGTCGACGGGGCGCGGCGCTTCGAGACCTGGGAGAACAGCTACGTCAATGTCATCGGCCTCGGCGCCGCGGTCCGTCAGGCGATCGACCTGGGCCTGCAAGGGATTGCCGCGCGCAGCAAGGCTCTCGGTGCCCGGCTGCGCTCGGGACTGAGTGCGATCGACGGCGTAACCGTGCACGATCTCGGCCGCGAGCAATGCGCGATCGTGACCGCAAAAGTGTCCGGCACCGAGACCGAGGACGTCGCGGCAGCCCTTGCCGGGCAGGGCATCAACGTCAGCACCACGGTGGCCGAACACAACCAATTCGACACCGAGGTCCGCGACGTACATCCGCTGGTGCGGTTGTCGCCGCACTACTACAACACCGAGGACGAGATCGATCAGGCCATCGACGCGGTCGCGTTGCTGGCGCGCTGAACACCGTCAGGAGCGGGTGACGCGCTGCGCATCGCCCACAATCAACGACAGCACCCAGCTGATGATCGACAGCACGATCGCCGCCCAGATCGCCGTCCACCAGAAGTCATCGATGAAGAGACCCCAGTGGGTGGTGTGCTCGGTGATCCACGAGGTGAGCCACAACATCAACGCGTTGATCACAATGTGGATCAGGCCGAGGGTGAGGATGTAGAGCGGAATCGAGATGAACTGCACGATCGGCTTGATGATCGCGTTGACCAACCCGAAGATCACAGCGACGACGAAGATGATCCCGATCTTCTGCAATGTCGTGTCGCCACCGACGAAGTCGATTCCGGAAACGACGAGGGTAACAATCCACAGAGCGAGTCCGGTAACCGCTGCACGCAGGAGAAATGCCACCATGTCGCCGATCCTGCCACGGCACACCCCGGAACGGCCGTCCTGCCGCCATTGTGTTGCGGTTAAGGCGCTCGCAATAGATACGTGTCCATGATCCAGCCGTGACGGCTGCGCGCCTCGGCCCGCAGCCTCGCGATCTGTTCGCCGACCTCGCCGACGGTGCCCGACACCAGCAGCTCGTCGGGAGTGCCCAGATAGGCGCCCCACCAGATCCGGGTTCGCGGCGGGCAGGACCGGAACGCGCCGTCGCCGTCGAGCATGACCACCGCGCTGCCGGTCAACCCGTCGGCCGCCAGCCGTCTACCGGTGGTGATCAGCACCGGCTCACCAATATCGTTGAGCGGGATGCGGTGTCGGGCCGTCAATGCCTGGATCGCGGTGATCCCCGGGATGACGTCGTAGTCGATCTCGACGTGCTGAGCCACCGCGTCGAGGATCCGCAACGTGCTGTCATACAGCGACGGGTCGCCCCACGCCAGAAAGGCGCCGACGCCGTCGGGTGCGAGTTCGCGTTCGATCGCCTCGGCCCAGACGGCGGCGCGCGCCGAATGCCAGTCGGCGACGGCCTGCCGGTAGTCGGTGTCCTTGGCGCGCGGCGGGTCGACCAGTTCGACGAACCGATAGCCCGGCTGCCGGATGAACCGCTCGCAGATCGTTCGCCGCAGCGCCACCAGGTCGCTCTTGGCCTCGCCCTTGTCCATTGCGAAGAACACTTGCGTGTCGTTGAGCGCGCGCACGGCCTCCGCCGTCACATAATCGGGGTCGCCGGCGCCGATGCCGATGACGTGGATCAAGCGCACATCGGAAGGGTAGTCGGGCGCCGGTTGTTATCCCGCCGCTACCTGCCCGTACCCAAAGTATGCAGTACCGCGGGTATTGACAACTTTTGCCTAGCGTCCTTACCTTTGAGACACAGCGTCTACGACAGGAGACGACTATGACCGCCTCGACGAGGCCGGCAGGACCCACCCGCCAGGAGTTCGCCGAGCGCCTGCTCAAGGGATCGGTGAAGAAGTCCTACGCGCCCGTCGTCGACATCGACTGGGATGCCCCGCTCGACGAGGACAAGTTCTTCCTGCCGCCAGAGAGCGTCTCGCTGTACGGCACGCCGATGTGGGATGAGATGACCCGCGAGCAGCAGATCGAGCTGTCGCGGCAGGAGTTCGTCAACACCCTGTCGGCCGGCATCTGGTTCGAGAACATCCTGAACCAGGCCCTGCTGCGCAAGGTGATGCACCAGGATCCGACATCGCGCGCCACCCACTACGAGCTGACCGAGCTCGGCGACGAAACCCGCCACATGGTGATGTTCGGCAAGGCGATCGAACACGTCGGCGCAAAGCCGGTGCAGCCGCGGTGGTATCAGCGCGTCATCATCAACGCGTTGCCGCTGGGCTTCAAGGGATCCCTGCTCTGGGTCGCCGCGCTGATCGGCGAGGAGATCTTCGACTCGATACAGCGGCAGATGATGGACGACCCCGAACTGCAGCCAATGGTGCAGCGGCTCATGCGGATTCACGTTACCGAGGAAGCCCGCCATATCCAGTTCGCCCGCGACGGCCTGCGTAAGCGGACGCCGAACATGAAGCGGCTCAACAGATTGTGGATATCCAATATCAATGGTTTGGGCGGGTATTTCTTCCGCTACCTGTTCACCAACAAGGTGCCCTATTACCGCGTGGGACTCGACGCGCGCGAGGCGCGCCGCATCGCCCGCTCCAGCCAGCACCGTCACGAGGTTCAGGTCACCGGCTTCGCCCCGCTGGCCGGCTTCCTCGAGGAGGTCGGCCTGATGGGGCCGATCGCGCGCCGAATGTGGCGGCGCACCGGCTTCCTGCCGCAATGACCGAAGGCTGTCACGACGTCGTCGTCATCGGCGTCGAGCGCGCCGAACAGCGGCTCACCAAAGCCGGCATAACCGATTTCGTCGTGTTAGGCGGCGACCTCGACGAGTCGGTGTTCGACGAAGCCACCCACACCTGGACCTTGCCCGCGTGCCGCGCGCGGATCGTCATTTCTGATCAAACCCGTTACGGCCGCGACAACCTGGTGCCCTACCTCGGAGTGGCCGTGCACGGTGTGCCCAACTACTTCACGGTGACCGGGACCCAGCCCGTCGCCGATGCACGGCTGGACTACATCGCGGAGTGCCTGAAGCTCATGGGGCGCACCGCCAGCACGCGCATCGAGGTTCGCTACAGCACCCAGCGCATGTTCCACGACCGCAGGACCGACAAACCCGACCGTGCGGACGCGTCGTACTGGCGCCGGATGCGGAAGCTGGCGCCGTCGGCATTCGACCTCAGCTCGCACATCGGCATCGAGGACGACCTCTACGACGGCGCCGCCACCATCCGAGTCGGCGACGACGAGCACCGGGTGCGGGTGCGGCTGTCGGGTCATCTCGATCCCATTGACGGCCGATATCACTGGCAGGGCACGGTGTTCGGTGGACTGCCCGACGAGGTGCTCAAACAGTCGCAGCCGGTGACAATCACCATCGGCGGGCGGTCCGCCGAGGGCCGCATCACCGAGCGCACGCCGCAGGGCAGCCACTCGGTGGTCGGCGTCGGCCCGCCCCCCTATGCACTTGACGACGTCGAGGTCGTGCTACCCAGCCGGTAGCGCCATGCGGCGGCGAGCACCACGACCGCAAACACTCCACCGGCGACTCCGGAGATCAACAGCGGCAAGCGGCCGTCAGTGCCCCACAGCAAGCCCGCCCACACGCCGGCGATCAGGATCGCAAAACCACTGGCGCCCTGGAACACACCCTGTGCGCTGCCCTGCAGATCGGATCCGACCAGCGACGAAATCCATGCCTTCCCAACGCCGTCCGTGCATCCGGTGAACAGCCCGTAGACACCGATCAGCATCCACGCCGCAACGGTGTCGGTCGTCAGGCCGAGCCCGATGTAACCGATAGCGAAGAACACCAGACCTATTCCGAACACTGCGGGCCGCGGAATGCGATCGGCCAGCAGCCCTGCCGGATAGCTCGACACCGCGTATACCAGGTTGTATCCGACATACGCCAGGATCACCTCGACTACCGAGAAGCCGATCTCGTTGAGCCGCAACAGCAGTAGGGCGTCGGGAAAGTTGACGATGCCGAAGGCGACCAGCACCGTCGTCACCCTCCAGTACCGACGCGGCAGCTCGCCGACCCGCGCGAAGATGGGTGCGTGGTTTACACGAGCCGTCCTCCGCTTCTCCTTCACCAAGAACACCAAGGCGACACTCAGCACCGCCGGGACGACGGCAACCCAGAGCAGCGGCGCGATCTGATGGTCGAGAAGTTCGTAGCCGGCGAGGCCGAGCAACGGCCCGACCACTGCGCCGAAGGTATCCATCGCCCGGTGGAAGCCGAACACCCGGCCGCGGGCGGCCTCGTCGACGCCCTCGACGAGGAGCGCGTCCCGTGGCGCTCCGCGAATTCCCTTGCCGAGCCGGTCCACCACCCGGCCGGCGAGCACACCGGGCCACGCCGTGGCCGCCGCGACGATGACCTTGCCGAGCGCCGCCATGCCGTAGCCGGTCGCGATCAGCGGGCGGCGCGCGTAGCGATCGCCAAGGGGGCCCGCCGCAAGCTTGGTCAGCGACGCCGCCCCTTCGGCGACACCCTCCACGGCCCCGACGACGGCCGCGGGCGCGCCCAACACCGAGGTGAGGTAGATCGGCAGCAACGGATACAGCAGCTCACTGGCGGTGTCCTGCAGAAAGGAAACGGCCGACAGCACCCGCACATTGCGGGTCAGCCAGCTGCGCACCTGCTACATGATGCCGTGACGATGCCGCGCGGCTACTTCGGGCTCTCGTTGGTGAGGGCGTGATAGCTCTTAGCACCTGCGCGGTCCACGGAGGCGCGGACCAGTCCGAACACGAGACCCTGCAGCGCGGCCGCCGCCAGCACCTCTTTGCTCGAGCGGCTGAGGTCCTTCGGATCGGGCGGCTCCTGATCCGGCTCTTTTACCCGCTTCCAGATCTGGGAGAACACCGCGCCCGCGAGCAGTCCACCCGCAACGCTGCTCGCGAGCGAGAGGGGGGTGTACAGGGTCTTCGATAAGGTGCTCACCGTCATCAGATTCCCGACCTGACGGAACTCAAACCTGGGAGGCCCGGTGCGGTTCACCTACGCGGAGGCGATGACCGACCCGACGTACTACATCCCGTTGGCCAGGGCCGCCGAAGAGGCGGGCTACCACGCGATGACGATCGCCGACAGCATCGCCTACCCGTTCGAGTCGGACTCGAAGTACCCGTACACCCCCGACGGCAACCGCGAGTTCCTCGACGGCAAGGCGTTCGTCGAGGCGTTCGTCCTCGCCGGCGCGCTGTGCGCGGTGACCACCACGCTGAGGTTCAACTTCTTCGTGCTCAAGCTCCCGATCCGGCCGCCCGCCCTGGTGGCCAAGCAGGCCGGCTCGCTGGCGGCGGTGTTCGGCAACCGGCTCGGGCTCGGCGTCGGCACCAGCCCGTGGCCGGAGGACTACGAATTGATGGACGTCCCGTTCGCCAGGCGCGGCAAGCGGATGGACGAGTGCATCGAGATCATCAAGGGCCTGACATCCGGCGACTACTTCGAGTTCCACGGCGAGTTCTACGACATCCCGAGAACCAAGATGACGCCAGCCCCGTCCGAGCCGATCCCGATCCTCGTCGGCGGGCACGCCGAAGCGGCCCTGCGACGCGCGGCCCGATGCGACGGCTGGATGCACGGCGGTAGCCGCCGCAAGGAACTCGACCGGCTTATCGGAAGGCTCAACGAGATTCGCGCCGACGAGGGCCGCACCGGGCCGTTCGAGATCCACGTGATGTCGGTCGATGCCTACACCCCCGACGGCATCAAGCGCCTCGAGGACAAGGGGGTCACCGACGCCATCGTCGGCTTCCGCAACCCCTACATCGTCGGGAACGACACCGAGCCGCTGGACGCCAAGATCCGCAACCTCGAGTCGTTCGCGGAGAAGGTCATGTCAAAGATGTGATCCCAAGCGAAGTGCGGGTATCCACATTTCAATGGAACATGCTTGTGCGTTGACCGTCACCGCGGATCTGGTGCATGGAGCGGCGGTACTCACCGCCGAGGGCGTTCTTGACACCTCAACCTATCGGTCGTTACGGGACGTGGTCATCCGGGCGGCGCTCGACGAGCCCAGGGCGGTCATCATCGACGTCGGACGACTGGCAGTTCCAGCGGAAACGGCCTGGGTGGTGTTCACCAGCGCGCGCTGGCATGTCGGCGCGTGGCCGAAGATACCTATCCTGCTCGTCTGCGAGAACCCGGAAGGCCGAATGGCTATCCACCGGAATGGGGTTGCGCGACGCGTGCCGGTCCATGCGACGATCGATGCGGCGATAGCGACCCTACGGATCACTGGCGTCAATCGGCGCCACCAGGCTCGGGCCGACCTGCCCGCCGACATGCACAGCTTGCCCCAGTCGCGCGAATTGGTGGACCAGTGGTTAACCGCATGGTCGCAAGCCGATCTGATTTCGGTTACCAAGGTGATCGTCACTGCGTTTGTCGAAAACGTCCTGCAGCACACCGACAGCTCGCCAAATGTGCGCCTTGAGTCCGACGGTGCGGCGGTCACAGTGGCTGTCGAAGACACCAGTCATGCGCAAGCAGGCGTCCGCGAGTCACCGACGGGTGGGGGTGCACCGTCGGGGCTACGAATTGTGAATGCACTCTGCCGCACATGGGGAAACTCGCCCACCCCGTCGGGTAAGACCGTATGGGCAGTGGTGGGTCCGGAGAATCGGCTGTAGGGACGATTAATCAGCCGCGCAACGTCTCGTGCGGGCTCTCACCGAAGGTTTGGCGGTACATCACTGCGAACCGTCCGGTGTGCATGAAGCTCCAGCGCGCGGCGATGGCCGTCACGGTTTGGTGTCGCCGGTCGGCGCCGAGCAGCTCTTGCCGCGCGTGGTGCAGCCGGACCTGACGCAGGTAATTCAGCGGGGTGGTGTCGAGATGTCGGCGGAACATATACTGCACCGCCCTTGGCGTGACGTGGACGGCATCGGCGATGTCGGCCAGCGCGATGTCGTTGGCCACATTGCTGTCCACGTATTCGATGGCACGGCGGAGCAGGACCGGCTTGTAGTCGGTGCGGTCGTGCGGCAGCTCGTAGGACGGCGTCGTACTCGGGAATGTCGACAACATCACCGCCGCCAGCATCCGACTGGCGTGACCAAGCACGAGCGGGGTAGCCATGGTGTCGTCGGCCAGCACGCAGTTCTTCACGTAGTTGACGGTGTCTTTCCATAGCCGGGTCGATGCCGCGTCGACCGGCCGGAAGTCGGCGAACCGAACCGGCAGCGGTGCCTGGCTGCCGGGCAGCCCGGTGGCGACTCCGGCGACCACCGACGGGTCCAGTAGCACCGAGGTGGCGCGGAGATCCTGCGCACGACCGTGATGGGGTAGGTCGGGCTGCGCCAGGAGCGTGACCTCGCCGGCAGCGGCCTCGCTCTTCAGCCCGTCACAACGGCTTTCCACTCTGCCGTCGATCGTCCACACGGCGACCACCCGGTTCAGCGGATCCGGTGACGTTTCCACGTCGCCGGGCAGGTGAACGTCCTCGACGATGAACGGACCGACGTCGATGCGAGAGTGTGTCAGCGATTCGTCGGGGCCACGCGTTCCGTTCTCCTTCAGACGGACGTTGGCCCCGTACGCGCTGTCGAGGAACCGGCGGATTTCGGCAGCGTCGGATACCTCGACCCGTGACCGTTCGGGCCGATGAACCTTCGTCGCGCCGAAGCCGATAGGAATCACCTCACCAAGGTGACGAAATGACGGGGGCTGTGCCTCAACCCCTGGAGTGCCATCACCGTACGCCGATCTTGTGACAGCGGGTCGATTTGAGGCCGAGCGACATATTTGCCCGGGTCAATGCGCGTTTCCCATCTATCGTGAGCACATGCTCATGTCCCGGAAGCTGCTGTGTGTCTACGCCGTTATCGCGCTCGTCGCCCTGGTGGCCACGTGGAGTCAGAACATCTCCTTCTTACGCAGCGGCGGGAGCTTCATGGGCTTCTGGGAGGCCACCAAGATCAATCCCGCGTCACGGTCGATCACCGTCGACATCGCACTTGTCCTCCTCGCGGCCGCAATCCTGATGGTGATCGAGGCGCGCAAGCACGGTGTCAAGTACGTGTGGGCCTACATCCTCGGCGGGTTCGTGATCGCGATCAGCGTGACATTCCCGTTGTTCCTGCTCGCCCGCGAACTGCGCCTGGAGAAGTCCGATGCGACCGAGCTCCGGCAGAGCGACACGATCCTGCTAACCGTGCTCGCCACGGCGACTGCGGTCTTCACTATCTGGGTGGACGTGATCTGACGGCCTAGACGTTCTCGGCAGCCAGCCTGGCTCGCTCCTTCATGGAGGCGATTACTCCGCCGTCGTTCAGGATGTCGGAACCGGTGAGATAGCCGGCCTTTTCACTGGCACAGAATGCGAGCAACTCCGCCATCTCCTCGGGCTTGCCCCACCGCGGGACCGCGGCATCGGCGACCATCGCGCCGGCCCCGGCCTGCTCCTCCAGCCTGCCCATCTCGGTGTCGATGGATCCCGGGGAGACGGAAACGATGCGCAGACCCCGACCGTTGAACCTTTCGCACTGCGACGTGCTGTACCACCTGACGAAGCTCTTGCTGATGGCGTACGCCATGCCGGAGCGCCCCTCCGCCGGAAAGACGTTGCACGCCGCCAGCATGTCCTTCATGAACGCGTCTTCGTCCTGCAGCGCCTGCGGGAATTGCTTTGTCGGAACCATGTTCTCGGGCAGCATGTGCGCCGCCATCGACGCCACGTTGACGATCGCCGATCCCTCACCTGCGCTTGCGTAGAACGCTTCGTTGACGTTGACCGTGCCGACCGCGTTGGTCCGCATGACGTATTCGGCGTCGCCCATGCTCGGGCTGACCCCGGCGGTATGGATCACCGAGGCGACCGTGCCGAGCCCGGATGCGGTCTCGAGCAGCCCGTCGACCGCCTGCCGGTCGGTGACGTCGCAGTTGACGGCCTTGTAGGTAACGCCGAGGCCGTCCAGCGTGCTGACGGCCTCGTCGAGGCGGTCCTGACGGACGTCGCAGAGGACGACGGTGTGGTCTCGCCCGACGATCTTCGCCGTGGCAAGACCCATGCCGCCCGCGCCACCGGTAATCACCGACACTGAAGTCATGGCCAGTAAGGCTAGCCTGCCCGGTCAGTCGATGGCGCTGAACATGGCAGCCACCGCATCTGCAATGGCGATCCGCGCCGGTACAAGGTATTTGCGTGGGTCCGTCACCTTGTCGTCGGACGCCAGATGGGCGCGCACGGCGTCGGCGAAGTGGACGTTGAGCAGGGTCCCGACGTTGATCTTGGTGATGCCGGCACTGACGGCCTTTCGCAGTTCTTCGTCGGCGACTCCCGAGGAGCCGTGCAGCACGAGCGGCACGGGCACCGCCGAGCGCAGCCGGGCGATGAGGTCGAGGTCCAACGATGCTGTCCGCTCCGACATGGCATGGGAGCTGCCGACGGCGACCGCCAAGGCGTCGACTCCCGTGGCTGCTACGAAGGCAGCAGCCTCCGCGGGGTCGGTGCGTACTCCGGGTGCGTGCGCTCCGTCCTTTCCGCCGACCTCGCCCTGCTGACGCCATCGTGCACAAGGTGTCACCTAACATCCCGGCCGCGCACGCGGCATTCGCCGAACCGTTGTCCTGCGCACTGCACGCCGTCGAACGGGCATCTATCACCTTTGGCGACGTCGTCGTGGTCGCCGGCTGCGGTCCGATCGGATTGGGCATGATCGCGGGGGCGCGCGCGAAGAGCCCAGCCCATGTGATCGCCTTGGATCACGTGCCGGCCAAGCTCGACCTAGCCGCCGCATGCGGGGCTGACATCACCCTCAACGTCGGCACGGACGACGCGGAAACCGTGGTCCGTGATTTGACCGAAGGCTACGGCGCCGACGTGTACCTCGACGCCACGGGCCACCCGTCGGCGGTTCCCCAGGGTCTGAACCTGTTGCGCAAGTTGGGCCGCTACGTCGAATACGGAGTGTTCGGCGCGCCGGTCACCGTCGACTGGACAGTCATCAGTGACATCAAGGAACTCGACGTGCTCGGTGCCCACCTGGGCCCGTACTGCTGGCCGACGGCCATCTCCATGATTGAAGCGAAAACCACTACCGCTGGATCGCATTTGCAGCCATCAGCTTCCCCTGCAGGAGTTCCGCGCCGGCCTCGATCTCGTGGGCCGCGGCGCTGAATCCGTCAAGGTGACGTTGTTGCCCGATGCCGAGACGTGAGCCGGCGCAGTTACTCCCACACGACCTCGTCGGGCGTCTTGTCGGGACGCAGCCCACGCCAACTCGGCTGACGCAGTCTGCCGTCGGAGGTCCGCTCGCTGTAGCGCACTTCTCCCACCAACTCAGGCCGGACGAAGGTCACTCCCTTGCTGTCCTGCGTGGGAAGCCGGGTGTTGAACGGTGATTCGTCGGTCTCCAGCGGTTTGAGGGTCTGCCTGAGCTTGGTCAGCGCCTTGTCGGTGAACCCGGTCCCGACCCGCCCGGCGAAGTGCAGTCCGTCCCCCTCGGGGATGCCGAGCATCAGCGCGCCGATCCGACTCGTGCGGCCGCCGGTGCCCTCGCGCCAGCCGCCGATCACCACTTCCTGGGTGTTCCAGATCTTGTCTTTGATCCATGACGATGACCGGCGGCCCGGTTGGTACGTCGAGTCGCGCTTCTTGGCGACCACTCCTTCCCAGCGGTGCTTACGGGCTTGTTCCAGCGCCTCGGGCCCGTCACCCCGGAGAGGGTCGGGCACGATCAGTCCACCTCCCTGGGCCAGCGTCTCCAGGACGCGCCTGCGGTCGGAATACTTTGCGCGCAAGAGCGATCGGCCGTCGAGCTGCAGGATGTCGAATGCCCAGAACTCGACGCGGGTGGAACGCGCGCGGTTCTGCATCTCGCCGAAGCTGGGCACACCCGACTCGTCGAGCGCCACCGCCTCGCCGTCGAGGATCACGTGATGATCGGCGAGGTCGGCGGCCACCGCCTCGAATTGCGGGTACTCGTCGGTGACGTCGCGCCCGCGCCGCGACCGCACGCTCAGCTTGCCGTGATCGGCATCGACCAGCACGCCGATAGCCGTCCCACTTTGCCCTCGAACGCCCACTGCGTCGACTTGAGCTTCTCCACCGAACCCTCGGTGGACAGCATCGGTGCGAGATCGCCTGCGCGTGGGTCGCTTTTGCTCCTTCATCCGATGGGCCAGCCAGTTCTTGCCGTCGGTTTGGATCAGCGCGTACCGGCCGTCGATCTTGTCGCCGTGCAGGGTGATGATCACCTCGCCGCCTTTGGCGGCTCCGTCGGGAGGGACGTCGTTGAACTTCTCGGTCTCGTAGGTGCCGGTGTCCCAGACGATCATCTTCCCGGCGCCGTACTCCCCCTTGGGAATGGTGGCCTCGAACGTCAGGTATTCCAGTGGATGGTCCTCGGTGTGCACGGCCAGGTGGTTGACCGACGGCGTGTCGGGCAGGTTCTTCGGCACCGCCCACGACACCAGCACGCCGTCGCGCTCGAGGCGCAGGTCGTAGTGCAGCCGCCGGGCGTGGTGCTCCTGGATGACGAATTTGTCGTTCTTACCGGTCTTGGGCTTCGACTTCGGCACCGGCTCAGGTGTTTTGGCCGCATCGCGCATGCTGCGGTATGTCGTCAGCCTGTCCGCCTCGGGAACCGCGTCGTCGAGCGGCGCCAGCAAGTCACCATGCTTCTTGATGCGCTTCAGCACCTCGTCGAATCGCAGATGCCGCAGCTTGGGGTCCTCGATCTCCTTCCAGGTGCGGGGCGCGGCGACAGTGGGATGCTCACGTCCCCGTAGCGAGTAGGGCGCGATCGTGGTCTTCGATCCGTTGTTCTGGCTCCAGTCCAGAAACACCTTGCCCGCCCGGAGGCTCTTGGTCATCGTCGAGGTGACCAGCTTCGGCATCGCCTTCTCCAGTTGCTGCGCAACGCGTTTGGCCAGCACCACCGCGCCCCGCGAGCTGACCGGTTCGTCGAGCGGGGCGTACAGGTGCAGGCCCTTGCTGCCGCTGGTGAGCGGGTAGGTGGTCAGCCCGATGTCACCCATCAGGTCGCGGACGGCGGCCGCCACCTCGCACAGCTGCGGCATCGTCACCCCTTCACCGGGGTCCAGGTCGAACACCAAGCGGGTGGCGGGCCCGGGCTTCGCCGTCGATGAACCGCCACTGCGGAACGTGCACCTCCAGCGCGGCCTGCTGGCCGATCCACGCCAGCGCCTCGACGGTGTCGATGATCGGATAGGTCGTGGTGCCCGACCGGTGCGTGACGCTTTCGCGGTTCAGCCAGTCCGGCGCGGAGCTGGCCAATTGCTTCTCGAAGAACGACGACTCGTCGACGCCGTTGGGCCAGCGCTTGCGGGTGGCGGGGCGGCCGGCGATATGCGGGAGCATCACCTCGGCGATGCTGACGTAGTAGTCGAACACCTCGGCCTTGGTGGTACCCGTCGCCGGATACAGCACCTTGTCCGGGTTGGTCAGCTTTACCCGGCCGATCTGTTCCACCACGTCAACGTAATACCCGCTGTACCGTTAAGTGATGAGGCGATTTATCGCTGCCTGCCTGATGGCGGCCGCCGCGGTGGCCGGCGGCGCTCCGATCGCCGCCGCTGATCCGGAGGACCTCGTCCCCTACTGCTCGGGCGACCAGACCCCGATGGACAACAACTGCCGGGAGATGGCCCACCAGGTCTTCACCCACGACAGCAGCGGCGCCAACCCGCAGGTTCCCGTGGGCACCAACCCGGGCGTCCAACCGGTGACCTAGCGCGCCGAATTCTGCAGGAGGGTCGTTAATCGCGCTTATCCACAGCCCTGGTGCAGAACTCGTCGCAAGGCAGCTAAATCGTCGGTCGCCGCGGTCACGATCCGGGACATGTGGCAACCATTCTTGGGTCGCGAGGCCATCACAGCGGGCAGGCTTACTCGGGGCCAGTTGCGCTGGAAACACACCGCAGTACACCCCGGCGTCTACCTCCCGAACGACGCCGAACGCACTCTCTACCTGAACACTGTTGCGGCCTGGCTCTGGACCGGCCGCAAGGGCGTGATCGCAGGACGGGCGGCCGCAGCACTACACGGCGCCAAGTGGATCGACGCCTCGACGCCCATCGAAGTGATCGCCGAGCACACCCGCCGTCGCAAAGGTGTCATCGTCCACGAGGAGCGGATCGCCGCCGACGAAATCACCTATGTCGACGAGCTGCCCGTCACTACCCCGGCCCGCACCGCATGGGACATCGCACGTCATCTGCCCCGCGATGTCGCGGTAGTGCATCTCGATGCACTAGCCGCTGCGACGGGTGTGACTTGCGATGACGTGATCGCATTGGCTAACAAGTATCGCGGCGCTCGTGGTATCCGCCGTGCACGGACGGCGCTTGCACTCATGGACGGCGGGGCGCAATCGCCCGAGGAAACCCGTCTACGCCTGGTCTTGATAGACGCCGGGTTGCCCGCTCCGCGAACGCAGATCAGGGTCAGCGACGGATTCAACGAGGCATTCATCGATATGGGGTACGACGAGCCAATGGTCGGGCTCGACTACGAAGGCGCACACCACAGCGAGAATCGAGGGCAGTACGTGTACGACATCGGCCGGGCAGATCTGATCGATCGCCAGGGCTGGATAGACATCCGTGTGGTGAAGGAACACAGTCGGCGATACATCATTCATCGAGTCCGCGAGGCGTTTTGCGAGCCGCGGCTGGACTCCGCCGAAATCTGCACCAGGGTCGTGATTGCGCAGAAACTACAGCCCTGGTGCAGAACTCGACGCTGTTAGGGGTCGTCGTCGATCTCCACGACGGCGAACGGCGCTGTCGGCACCTCGGCGATGGCCATCTTCGCGGCGGAGTCGGTGGGGATGACGTCGCGGCTCAGCGCGGCGAGCGCGGCGTTGGTGCCGACGTCGCGGCCGGCCTTCTCGCTGAGTAGCCAACGGACTTCGAGTAGATCGCAGTAGGCCTGAATGGCAGTGCCCGAGTGGTTCAGCGCCGTGTGCGCCAGGTGCTCGGTGGGCGTCACCACCTCGATCACCCACAGCCGGGCGGCGGTGGACTCGTCGACGTCGTGGCCCGCTTCCCGGCACAGCTGCGCCTGGTAGGCGCGCAGGTCGCCGAGCAGGATGCGGGCCTGACCCTCGCCGACGTCCAGACCGGTGAGCTCCTGAAGACGCTGCGCGTGGTAGCGCCGATCACCAACGGCGACATGGATTCTGAGTCGGCTCGGGTCCTCGGTGACCGGCTGCAGGGACACTTCGTCGACCGCGAAACCGAGATCGTTGAGGCGACGCACGGTTCCCTCGACGCGGTAGCGGTCGGTGAACCCGAACACCGGTTCGGCGTGCAGGACATCCCACAACACGGTGTAGCGATCCCGGATGTGTTCGGCCTCGGCGATCAGGGTGTCCTGCAACTCCTCCGGCCGCCCGAGTCGTTCGGCCAGGTCGACCATGCCCATGGCGACGTTCTCCACCATGATGTCGAGATCGTGCCGGCGTTGGCCCCGGCTCAGCGTGGGGTGCACCTCGGAGGTCTCGGCGTCGACCAGCCAGGCCTGCAGGATCTGGCCGTCGCGGGAGAACAGCGTGTTCGCCAGCGAGCAGTCACCCCAGAAGACGCCGTGGCGGTGCAGTTCCACCAGCAGGCCGGCCATCGCGTCCAGGAGCCTGGCGCGGTGCTTCGGTTGGTCTGGCGGCAGCCGCATGAACAGGCGGCGGTACTGCCAGGACCCCTCGAGATAGCGGGTGACCAGGATCGCGGTGTCGAACTCGGGCTGCAGCACCAGGCCGGCCGGACGCACTGCGGGAAGACCCATCTCCTCGAGCCTGCGCAAAACGTCGTACTCCTTGGCGGCGATCCGCGCAGGCATGTCCTTGACGGCCCACAGGACGTCGTCGGCCTCGACGAACTTCACCAGGTGGCGGCTCGGGCCCACCGCGATGTCACGCAGTGGAACGTCGGGCACGTTCCACTGCGACAGCGGCCGGTCCCACGGCAGTGCGAGCAGACCCGCAGAGGGTGTCCGGAGCCGGAACTCCGGTGCGCGCACTGTCAGTTGATGCGCTCGCCGGTCTCCGGATGGAACAGGTGAACCTTGCCCTCCGGCTTCCTGCGCAACTCGACGGTGTCGGCGAGCTTGACCGGCGTGCGGGACAGCGACCGCGCCACCAACTGCACGTCCGGGTGGGCATGGGTGTAGAGGTAGGTCTCGCTACCCAGGTCCTCGACGAGGTCGATCACCACGTCGATGCCGCCTCCGGGCGAGACCTCGAGATCCTCGGGCCGGATGCCGAAGGTGACTTTGTCGACCCCTGCGTTGTGAAGCTGGGTCAACTGGTCGCGTTCGAGCGGCATCGTGGAGTCCTCACTGATGCGCACACCGTCGGACGCGATCGGGGCGGTGAGCAGGTTCATCGCGGGTGATCCGATGAAGCCGGCGACGAACGCATTGGCCGGTCGGTCGTAAAGCTCACTCGGCGAGGCGAACTGCTGCAGCTTCCCGAACCGCAGCACGGCTACCCGATCCCCCATCGTCATGGCCTCGACCTGGTCGTGGGTGACGTACACGGTGGTGGTGCCGAGCCGACGTTGCAGCGCCGCGATCTGGGTGCGGGTCTGCACGCGCAGTTTCGCATCCAGGTTGCGCAGAGCGGCTCGTCCATGCAGAACACCTGCGGCTCACGCACGATGGCGCGGCCCATCGCGACGCGTTGACGCTGACCACCGGACAGCTTGGCCGGCTTGCGGTCCAGGAACTCGGTGAGGTCCAGGATCTTGGCCGCATCCTCGACCTTGCTGGCGCCGCTCGTCGGCGGACACGCCCCGCAGCTTCAGTGCGAAGCCCATGTTCTCCGCGACGGTCTTGTTGGGGTAGAGCGCGTAGTTCTGGAACACCATCGCGATGTCGCGGTCCTTGGACGGCACGCCGGTCATGTTCTTGCCGCCGATCTCGATGGCTGCCCTCGTCGATGTCCTCGAGTCCGGCGAGCATGCGCAGCGCGGTGCTCTTGCCCGAGCCGGATGGCCCGACCAGGACGACGAATTCGCCGTCTTGGATGTCGAGGTTGAGCGCGTCAACCGCGAGTTTGTCCGAACCCTCGTAGATGCAGGAGGCGTTCTTGTAGGTGATTGATGCCATTGGTCTTCTCCGTGTTCTTTTGGGACTGCTCTGACGTCTACTTGATCGCGCCGAACGAAAGTCCGCGCACTAGCTTGTTCTGGGCGATCCACCCGCAGAGGATCACGGGAAGCGCAGCCATGGTTGCGGCCGCCGACAGCACGGCCCAGTACTGACCCTCACCGGCGATGAATCCGACGAGGTACACGGGCATGGTCTGAGCGTTCACCGCGGTGAGGTTCACCGCGAAGAAGAACTCGTTCCAGGCGAAGATCACGCAAATCAGCGCGGTGGCCGCAATCCCGGGAGAGACCAACGGCAGGATCACCTCGCGCACCGACCGCCACAGGCTGGCGCCGTCGAGGCTGGCCGCCTCGAGCAGTTCACCCGGAACCTCGAGGAAGAACGACCTCATCATCCACACCGCGATCGGCAGGTTCATCGAGGTGTAAAGGATGACCAACGCCCAGATGTTGTCCAGCAGACCAATATTGGACACGATCACATACAGCGGCAGGATTGCCGCCACGATGGGCAGCATCTTCGTGCTCATGAAGAAGAACAGCGCGTCCTGGGTCTTGCGCACCGGTCGAAGCGACAGCGCGAACGCCGCAGGCGTGCCGAGGAGCAGCACGATCAGCGTCGAAATGCCGGTGGCGAAGATGGAGTTCAGCATCGCGGGCCCGATGCTCCTGGTCGAAAACCGCCTTGAACTGATCCAGTGTCGGGGTGAAGAACAGCGTCGGCGGACTGGTCGCCGCGTCACTTTCCTGCTTGAAGGCCGTCAGGACCATCCAGAACACCGGGAAGAAGAACCCGAGCCCGACGAGCCAGGCGACCGCACCCCACGCGTCGAACCTGCGGGCCTTCTTCTTGGACGAAACTGCCGGAGCTGTTGCCTCCGAAAAACTTTCAACTACGGTAGTGGTCATCAGGCTGCCTCTTCCTTGCCGGAGAATGATTTGAAGATCAACCGAAGCGCGAAGCTGGCGATCACCATCGTGAAGATCACCACCACCACACCCATGGCCGCGGCCTGTCCCATGTCGAAGCCGAGGAACGCGCGCTGGTAGATGTAGAACGGCAGATTCGCACTGGCGATACCGGGTCCGCCCTGGGTCATCATGTAGATGGCGTCGAACGTGTTGACCAGGTAGATCGCGCCCAGCACGACCCCCAGTTCGATGAAGCGCCGAAGGTGGGGCAGCGTCAACTCCCGGAAGAGTTGGAACGCGCCCGCACCGTCGACTCGACCGGCCTCCAGGATGTCGCGAGGCATCGACTGGAGGCCGGCGAGGATCAGCAGCATCATGAACGGCGTCCACTGCCAGATCAAGACGACCATCACCATCGTCAACGGGGACCTGACCGATCCAGTCCACCTGGCCGATCCCCACCAGCGACAGCACCCAGTTCAAGATGCCGTTGGTCGGATCGAGGATCGTGGTCTTCCAGATCAGCGCTGCCGCAACGGGTGTGACCAGAAACGGGGTGATCAAGCAGCGTCCGGACGACTCCGCGCCCCAGAAATGCGCGATCCAACAGCAATGCCAGCAGCAGGCCGAGGAACGCCGAGACCAACACGACGACGACGATCAGGACGACGGTGTTGAGGCCCACCCGCCAGAACTGGCTGTCCTTCGCGACCGTGATGTAGTTCTGCAGTCCGACGAACTGGCGGGAGCCGGGACGAACCAAATTCCACGACAATGTCGAGTAGTACAGCGTGAACAGGAACGGGATCTGCGTGACGACGATCATGAAGATCAGCGCAGGCAGCAACGGTCCCCGCCTGCGCCACCCTTCGGCGCGGCTCACGCCGGCGTCCTGGGCTTCCCGGATCTTGCGGACTCGTTCGGCCACTGCCTCCTGACTGGCGTCGGCCGCGGTATCAGCGGTTACGGTCATCATTTCTCCTGGTATGTCCGGCCGACGACCTCGGCGTATTGCTGTGCTTGGGCGAGCGCGTCGTCAACGGACTTCTGTCCGGCGATCGCCGCGCTGATCTGTTGACTCACCCGGGTCCCGAGATCCTGAAACTCCGGGATCCCGACGAATTGCACACCGGTGTATGGAACCGGTTGAACCGTGGGCTTGTTCGGGGTTGCATTCTTGATCGACTGCAGGGTCAGCGGACCGTAGGACTTGGAGATCGCCTCGTACTCCGGCAATTCCGTGTAGGTCGACGTCCGGCTGCCCGGTGGGACGCGGGCCCAGCCCAGCTTCTCGCCTACCAGCTTCAGGTAGTCCTTGCTGGTCATCCACGAGATGAACTTCCATGCGCCGTCGGGATTCTTGGCGCCCTTCGGGATGCCCAGCGACCAGGTGTAGAGCCAACCCGAGTTCGGCTTCTCGGCGATCGGTGCGGGCAGGTACCCGATCTTGCCGACCAGATCGGGGTTTTCCTCCGGATCCTCGAGCACGGAGACCGCGGAGGTGGCGTCGTACCACATCGCCGTCTGACCTTGGCCGAACAGGTTGGCGCATTCCTGGAATCCTGCGGAGGAGGCACCGAGTTCACCGGCCTGGTCGATCAGGTCGACGTAGAAGTTGACGGCCTTGCTGACCTCCGGGACTGTTGAGTTGAGCGTTCCACTGTCTCGTCGAACCAGCGCCCGCCGAAGGTGTTGATCACGGTGTCCAGCGGCGCCAGCACCTCGCCCCAGCCCGGCTTGCCGCGCAGGCAGATGCCGGCCCGGTCGTCGGTCTTCAGCTTCTTCGCCCAGTCGGCGACCTCTTGCCAGGTCGGCTGATAGTTCGGATTCTGATCGACCTTGATGCCGGCCTGTTCGAAGAGGTCCTTGCGGTACATCAGGAAGGACGACTCACCGTAGAACGGAACCGAGTACATGTTGCCCTCGTACGACAACGAATCTCGCAGCGAGGGGATGAAGTCGTCCTCGTCATAGCCGGGAGTGTTCTTCGCGTAGTCCGAGAGGTTGAGCAGCCAGCCGTCTCTCGCCCATTGCGGGGTCTCGAAGTTGCTGATCATCACGACGTCGAACTCACTGCCGCCCATCGCCGTCGACATGGTGATCTTGGCGCGCGACTGGTTCTCCGACAGCGTGATGAACTTCAGCTTTGTGCCCGGATTCTCGGCCTCGAACTCCGCCGAAAGCTCCCTGGCGTCCGTCATCTGCGAGTTCGACACCATGGCGATCGTCACCTCGTTCCCCGACGACCCCAGGCTGCCTGCGCCGGCACAGCCCGCGGTAAGGGTCAGTCCTGCCGCGGCGGCACACAATGCCAACCGATGCAGAGTTCCTCGTAACGCTTTCACCTTCTACCTCCCTTAACGCTGCGCCAACAGCCAACGGGCACAGTCGATGTCACAAACAAGCAGCCTGGCCAACTTTCCACGGAGCGCGCCAAGCGTGGCGTGGTGCTTGGCCACGCCACTGGAAATCAGGATGGACTTCTCGCAGGTTCGAATGTCTTCGAGCGGTACTGAAACCGCGCGCTGCTGCAGCTCGGTTTCCACCGGAACACCGTCCGCGTCGAAGAAGCGGCCACCGATCTCGCCGACCGCTCCTAGCGAGACGAGTTCGTCGAGCATCCTCGTGTCCAGGAAGCTGCCCTCGAAGAGGGTCGTCGAGGTGGACACGGCGCCGACGCCGAACAACATCACGTCGGCACGCCGGCCCGCCTCCAGAGTGCGTGAGATCACCGAGTCGCTGCGCATCGACGCCACCGTCGACGGGTCGGCATACAGCGGTGCGGGCAGTCGGATGGTGGTCGCCCGCAGGACATCTGCGCAGCGGCCAAGGATGAACTCGGTGCCGGTCTGGTACGCGGCGCTCGACATGGCACCGTCCAGCTGGACCACCGCGCGACAACTCGCCACTCCTGGTGCCATGGCGGTGGCGACCGCGACCTGTTCGGGGCCCCAGGTGAATCCGAGGACATCGTTAGATGTGAGGCGGCGCATCAACAGTGCCGCCGCCGCGCGGCCCACGCTGGCGAACGCCGCGGGCCGTCCGGGTGCGCCGACGTCGATGCCGTGTCCGGCGACCACCGCTTCGGTCAGGCCGAAGCGTTGTTCGAGTTCGCGCTCCTCGTCGGCGTGCAGATCGTCGCGAATGTCCGGCGGAACGACGACCTCGATGCGGACAAGTCCGTTGGCCCTGGCCCGCGCCACCAGCCGTCCGGCCGTCGGCCGGGAGACACCGAGCCGGATCGGCGATTTCGGCCTGGGTCAGTCCGTCGAGGTAGTACAGCGTCGCGGCCCGCAGGGCGAGACGAAGGTCTTCGGGGCTGGCGCCACGATCTTTCGGGGAGTGCAGATTCTGGGCCCCGACCGTCGCGGCGACCTCGCCGTTTGACGTCGATGTGGCCACGGAATACGCCCTCAATTTCCGACTAATTATGAGCATTTGCTCAAGGGTGCGAGTAGATGCTCA
>CAVUPN010000021.1:0-180112 GCA_963743225.1 uncultured Actinomycetota bacterium
TGTCCTGGAACGACTTCACCGCGTCCGGGCTGGTGTAGTCGGCATAGGTGTATAGCTGCAGCGTCGCGCCCTTCTCCGGCGCGAGTCCGTCGGCGATGGGTTTGTTGTCGTCGGCGATGTCCCACTTCACCGGGCTGTCCGGCGAAGCCAGCGTGAGGGTGGGCTGACCTGACGACGGCCCCGACTTCGAACACGCCGCCAGGTACGCGCCGAGGGTGGGGGCGGCCGCGGCGAGAATCGCCGCACGCGCGAGAAACTGTCGTCGGGTCGGACCGTGTCCGTTGGGTGGTGCCATTAGGGGCCTCCCCATTGATTTCGCGTCTTGTCGCTGGTAGGACTCTCGCATAGACTGAATACTCAGTCAACCGTTCTGGAGTGGAGGTTTCCCGTGTCTTCGTCTGTGGTGGAGAGCCCGGTGGCCGACGCCGTAGACCAGCTGATCGCCGACGAGGAACAGGTGTTTCTGCGCCGCCAGCCGCGCAGCACCGAACTCATCGCGGAGGCACGAGTGCACCTCGCCGGAGGGGCCACCTCCAACTGGCAGATCGCAAAGCCGCAGGCCGTCTGGATGAGCCACGGTCTCGGGTCGAAGGTGTACGACGTCGACGGCACCGAATACGTCGACATGCACGGCGGCTACGGCGCCACCATCGCCGGGCACGCGCATCCGGCGATCGTTGCGGCGGTGAGCGACCGGGTCAGGCGCGGAACACATTTCGCGCAGCCGACCGAGGACGCGATCTGGATCGCAGGCGAACTGTCGCGCCGTTTCGAGCTGCCGCTGTGGCGGTACGCCAACTCCGGCACCGAAGCCACGATGGACGCCGTGCATCTCGCCCGCGCGATCACCGGGCGAGACCTGATCATCAAGGTCGAGGGCTGCTATCACGGCCACCACGACTCGGTTCAGGTGTCGGTGTTGCCCGAGGCCGACGAGGTCGGACCGCGCGAACAGCCCACCCCGGTGCCGGGCAACTCCGGCATCCCCGCCGCGATACGGGATCTCGTCATCGTGGTGCCGTTCAACGACACCGGGGCAGTGGCGCGGGCGTTGGCCGAGCACCGCGGGCAAGTCGCCGCGATGATCCTGGAGCCGGTGATGATGAACGCCGGCATCATCCCGCCCGACGACGGCTATCTGGCCGTGATACGCGACCTGCTGCACGGCGAAGGTGCGCTGCTGATCTACGACGAGGTGAAAACTGGCTTCACCACGGGACCGGGTGGAATCACCGCGCGCAGCGGCGTGGTGCCCGACATGGTCTGTCTGGCCAAGGCGCTCGGCGGTGGCATAGCGGTCGCCGCGATCGGCGGCACCCAAACGGTGATGTCGGCGATCGCCGACGGCCGCTACGAGCAGGTGGGCACGTTCAACGGCAACCCGCTCGCGATGGCCGCCACCAGGGCCACGCTCACCGACGTCCTCACCCCGCAGGCGTATTCGCACCTCGACGAGCTCGCCACCCGGCTGCGCACCTCGCTGGAAGCGACCATCGCCCGACACGGCTTCGGGTGGCATGTCGTCGCACTCGGCGCGAAGGGTTGCGTCACCTTCCGTCGCGATCCGGTGCGCGAGTTCCGTGACTTCCTGCAGATCGACGCCAGACTCGGCCACCTGCACTGGCTGATGCAGCACAATGGCGGTGTATTCCTCCCGCCATGGGGCAAGGTGGAGCAATGGCTGCTGTCGGTTCAGCACGACCGCGACGACGTCGATCGATTCGCGGCCAACTTCGCCCGGTTCGCCGAGGCGGTGGCTCCTTGATCGGCCGGCCCGGATGAAGGGCGGCGCGATCCGGCTGGAACAGCTGGTCAAGTCCTTTGACGGGGTCCCGGCGGTAACCGGTATCGACCTCGACATCCCCGCCGGCCAGTTCTACTCGCTACTGGGTGCCTCCGGCTGTGGCAAGACGACCACCCTGCGGATGATCGCCGGCTTCGAGAAGCCCGACTCCGGCCGCATCGAGCTCGACGGCCGTGACGTCGCAGGAGATCCGCCGCACAAACGCCCGGTCAATACCGTCTTCCAAACCTATGCACTGTTCCCGTTCATGACGGTTTGGGACAACGTCGCGTTCGGGCTCAAGTACCAGAAGACGTCCAAAGAGGACACCGCGCGCCGCGTCGGCGAAGCGCTGGACCTGGCCCGGATGACCGACTTCGCGAAACGGCGTCCCGCCCAGCTGTCCGGCGGGCAGCAGCAGCGGGTCGCGTTGGCGCGGGCACTTGTGCTGCGCCCACGGGTGCTGCTGCTCGACGAGCCGCTCGGTGCGCTGGATGCGAAGCTGCGCAAGCAACTGCAGCTGGAGCTGCGTGCCCTGCAGCGAGAGGTCGGCATCACGTTCGTGTATGTCACCCACGACCAGGAGGAAGCGCTCACGATGAGCGACCAGATCGCCGTCCTGGCCGAGGGTCGCATCGAGCAGGTGGGTCCGCCGGAGGAGATCTACGCGGCGCCTGCCACCACTTTCGTGGCCGGATTTCTGGGTGCTGCCAACATCTTTGACGCCGACGTGCTGGAGGCGGCCAACGGTTCTGCGGTGTGCTCGGCGCTCGACACGCGCCTCGGTGCGGCGATCGAAGACCGAGCCGAAGCGGCGATCGAAGGGCAGGCCGCCATCGTCATCCGGCCCGAACGCATCACCGTGCAAGGCCCCGACGAGCCGGTCGGGCAGTCGCACAACGCCATCCACGGTGTGGTCTCGCAGGTGGTCTTCCTCGGCCACTGCACGCAGGTGCTCGTCGACGTCGGGGCGCCCCACGCACTGATCGTGGAGGTGCCCAACCATTCGGGCCCGGGTTCGGTCAGTCACCAGCCGGGGGAGCGGGTCAACTGCGTGTGCACCCACGACGCGGTCCGCGTGCTGCACCGAAGCTCCGCGTCGGTGATCACCGACCCGGTGGCCGAAGACCCTGTGCGCGCTCAGCCTCTCTTGACCGCCTGAACCGATTGCTTTTTCTCGGGGGGCATGTTGAGCTCCCGCTCGGCGAAGCGCATCGCGATGTCGTAGGCCACCGCCGAGTCGACTTCCGGGTCATCAAGCGCCACTTGGATGGACAGCCCGTCCAGCAAAGCCGAGAACTCGAGGGCGAACATCCGGACGTCCACGTCGGTGTCGAGCTCGTCGGATTTGACCGCATCCATGATCATGCTGCGCCAGCGCGCGTCGAGCTCGGCTCGGCCCGCCTTGATCTCGTTGTGCCGAAAAGCCTGCGCCCACAGGTCAAACCACAAACCCCAGGCACCGGGAATCTCGGTTTCCGCATCCGGGACGCAGGTCCACTTGATCAACAGGGACAGCCGCTCGTGCAGTGACGGGATTTCGGCGAGCACTCGCTCGATGGCTTCGTAGCCCGACTCCTCCGAGTAGCGCAATGCGTCCACCAGCAGCCGGTCGCGGGTGCCGAAGTAGTAGATGACGAGCGCCGAGCTGACCCCGGCGCGCCTTGCGACATCAGCGATGCGCGTGTCGCCGAAGCCCCGCTCGCAAATCAGCTCGGCTGCGGCGCGGAGCATTTCGATGCGACGGGGTTCGTTGTTCTCGGTCGCGGGTGCCGGATCGGCCATGTTTCTCGAGCTCCCCCTCGTAATCGCAGCGTTGCTACTTGTTTCCAGCCTAACACTTGATTAGATTGAACAGTCAGTCAAGACGCTGTTCCGGGCGTGAAAGTAGGGCTTGCAATGTCGAATGCATACGACGCCATCGTCATCGGCGGCGGCCACAACGGGCTGGTTTCCGCGGCGTATCTGGCACGGTCGGGCGCCAGGACACTGGTCCTGGAGTCCCGCGCGACGCTGGGCGGCGCGGCCACCACCGAAGCGCCGTGGAAGGACGCCCCGCACCTGCGGGTCACTCGGTTGTCCTATGTGATGAGCCTGATGCCGCCCACCATCGTGCGGGAACTCGAACTCGAGCGGCACGGCTACAAGGTTCACCCGATGGGCCCGTACTACCAGGCATTCCCCGAGGGCGGTTCGCTGACCATCTACGAGGACGACCCGGCGCGCACGCACGAGCAGCTCGCCAAGTTCTCCAAGAGGGACGCCGACGCCTGGCCGAAGTGGAACGCGTGGCTGGAGGGCATCGCCGACGTGATGGGCCCGCTGCTGACCCAGGTGCCGCCCAACATCGGCTCACGTCGACCGTCGGATCTGCTCGACCTGGCCAAGCTGGGCTGGAGCCAGCGCGGCATGACCACCCGCATGATGGGCGATGTCACCCGGCTGCTCACGATGAGCATCTCCGACCTGCTCGACGACTGGTTCGAATCACCGCAAATCAAAGGCGCGCTTGCGGTCAACGGCGTGATTGGAACCTGGGCGGGCCCGTGTGAGCCCGGCACCGCCTATGTGATGGCTCATCACTCCATCGGTGACGTCGGCGACGGCCAACTCGGCAGCTGGGGTTTCCCCGAGGGCGGCATGGGCGGGGTGTCCGAGGCGATCGCCCGGTCGGCCCGCAACTTCGGTGCCGAGATCCGCACCAACGCCCGGGTCGCCAGGATGCTGGTCCGCAACGGCCGCGTGCATGGCGCCGTGCTCGATAACGGCGACGAGGTTCACGCACCGCTGGTGGTCACCACGCTGCACCCGAAAACCGCGTTCCTCGACCAGATTCCGCGTACCGAGTTGCCAGGGGATTTCGTGCGCGACATCGAGCACTACAAGACGCGAAGCGGTGTGGTGAAGATCAACCTGGCGCTCGCTGAGTTGCCGAACTTCACCGCCGATCCGAGCACCGGTATCGCCGAGCACCACACCGGTTCGGTGGAGATGGCGCCCACGGTGGAGTTCATCGAGGCGGCGTTCCAGGACGCCCGCGCCGGCAGGCCCGCGCTGATGCCGTTCAGCGACGGCGTGATCCCCACGACGCTGGACAAGACGCTGAATCCCGATGGCACGCACATCATGTCGCTGTTCACCCAGTGGGTGCCCGCGGACTGGGCCGGCGCGCCGCACACCGAAGAACTCGACGCCTACACCGACCGGCTGATAGACCTCTACGACCAGGTGGCGCCGGGCTTCAAGTCGTCGATCACGCATCGCGACATCGTCGGTCCGCATGAGATGGAGCAGGAGTACGGCTTGATCGGCGGCAACATCTTCCACGGTGAGCTGTCGCTGGAGCAGCTGTTCCACATGCGGCCCGCACCGGGATACGCCGACTACCGAACCCCGATCGCCGGGCTGTACAACGGCAGCTCCGGCACGCACGCCGGCGGCGGCGTGTGCGGAATTCCGGGTTGGCAGGCGGCCCGCGCGGCGTTGGCCGACAAGAACAAGGGCATGCGGCGGTTCCGCCGCTCTCGATGAGTCGAGACAATGGGCCGGTCGCTGCCATGCTCGGCGCCCGGTCGATGGCGGTGGTGGGCGCCAGTGCCCGCCCCGACAGCTTCGGCTCGCGCATGGTCCTTGAGGCACAACGGGGTTCGGCGCAGTTCCATCTGGTGAATCCGCGGTACGACCGCATCGGCGAGCTGCCGTGCGTGCCGTCGCTGGCCGACGTGGGCGAGCCGGTCGACGTGGTTCTGCTCGGCGTTCCAGACGCCGTGCTGCCCGACCAGTTGGCCGTCGCTGCCGCCGCGGGCGCGCGGTCGGCTGTCGTGTTCGGATCCGCCCACGGTCTGCGGGACACGATCAAGACGATCGCGACGGACGCCGGAATGGCATTGTGTGGTGCGGGCTGCATGGGCTTCGTGAACAACGCCGTCGGCGTCCGGGCGCTGGGGTACCTGGAGCCCGATCCGGTGCCCGACGGCGGCGTCGGACTCGTCACCCATTCGGGTTCGGCGTTCTCGACGCTGTTGCGTTCCCGCCGCGGATTCGGCTTCCGGCTGGCGGTGTCGTCCGGTCAGGAACTCGTCACCGACACCGCCGATTATGTCGACTACGCGCTCGACGATCCCGAAACGCGCATCATCGGCCTGCTGCTGGAGACCCCCCGCGCCGTTCCGCGGCTGCGCCATGCTCTCCTGCGCGCCGCGGAGCAGGATGTGCCCGTGGTGATCCTCACCGTCGGCGGCTCGCCGCGCGGGCGGGCCATGGTGGCCGCACACTCTGGGGCACTGGCCGGTGAGCATGTGGCATGGCAGGCGTTCTGCACGGCCACCGGCGCCGTGCACGTCTCCGATCTCGCCGAGTTCAGCGACACCCTCGAGCTGTTCTCCGCCGGGCGGCGGGCCAAGCGCGGCGGCGTTGCGACGGTGCATGATTCGGGCGCCGAACGCGCTTTGTTGGCCGACCTCGCCCACGAGATGGGGATCGAGTTCGCCGATCTCGCTCCCGAAACGTTGGCCACCATCGGCGGCATGCTCGACGACGGGTTGGCGCCGACCAACCCGCTGGACGTGTGGGGCACCGGCGCCGACACCCGCAACCTGTTCGGCGGCTGCCTGCGAGCGATGGTCGACGACCCTGCCGTCGCGGTGACGGCGCTCGCCGTCGACCTGGTCACCGAGTTCGACGGGGACACCTCCTACGCCGATGCGGTCACCGACGTCGCCAAGCACACCGATGCGCCGGTGGCGCTGCTGGCGTCGGTGGCTTCGGCGATCGAGCCTTCTACCGCGGATCGGCTGCGAGACAGCGGTATTCCGGTTCTCGAGGGTGCCCGCAGCGGGCTGGCGGCGCTGGGGCATCTGGCTCGCTGGCCGCTGCCCGTCGACACCGCCGCGCATGCGGTGAACGCCGACCGGCAGACCCGCTGGCGTGAGGCTTCCTTCGCGTCGGGTGCCGCGTTGCTCGCCGACTACGGTGTGCCGATTGTCGCGTCCCTTCCCGCACGCTCGGTGGGCGAGGCGCTGGTGGCCGCCGACACACTCGGCTACCCGGTCGCATTGAAAACCGCAGGCGTACTGCACAAGAGCGACATCGGCGGTGTCGTCCTCGGACTGGCCGACGAGACGGAGTTGAGCGTGGCCTACGCGGCGATGGCCGATTCTCTCGGGCCGGCGGTGACCGTCGAACCAATGATCCCGAGCGGCGTCGAGGTCTCGGTCGGATTCGTCCGCGACGACAGCTTCGGGCCGCTGCTGATCGTCGCGGCGGGCGGCACGCTTGTCGAGCTCCTCGCCGACCGCGCGGTGGCCTGCCCGCCGGTATCGCACGCGGGCGCGCTGCGTCTGCTCGACGGCCTGCGCATTCGTCCACTGCTGGCCGGGTGGCGGGGGGCGCCGGCTGTCGACATCGATGCGCTGGCGGATGTGATCGTGCGGTTTTCCGAGATGGCGACCGAACTCGGCGAGGTGGTCGACGCGGTCGAGGCCAATCCCGTCATCGCGTCACCGCACGGGGTCGTCGCGGTCGACGCACTGGTCGTTCCACGTCCCCAACCCTGACGGCGAGCAGACGCAATGCCGTGGTCGGCAGCCTGAGAGGAATCGGGGCATTCGCGAGACTACGGAATATGACGGATTTCGGGCCAGATCCGTCATATTCCGTAGTCTCGGCGCAAATTTTCATCCTCCACGGCGGAGCGCAGCGCCCCTTACAGTCTGCTCGCGCCTATCTGGCGACTTTCTCCGGGAAGGGTAGTGAGATGGGTTCTGGGGCAACGCGACTGTTGCCGTCGGCATCGAAGCGGTCGAGTCCGAGGTCGGTGAGGTCGAGCCAGCTGCACTCGCCGGAGGTGGTGAGGTCGGCAGCCACCTCGGCGATGGCAGGGCCCCACATCATGCCGTGCCCTGCGGGGCTGGCCACCACGGTTCCCTCGACCGGACCGTCGTCGGTGAGCAGCGGGCCCAGGATCGGCAGGTGGTCGGGCGTGTAGTCGATGGTGGCGGCCCACGACCTCCGCAGGCCGAGACCCTTCACGCCGGGGAGCAGTTCCTCGATCCGGTCGCGCGCCTTCCGGTAGTAGATCTCGTCGAAGTCGGCCGCCACTCCCGGTGCCTCGTCGGGATTGCTCATGCCCCACAGCAGGCCGCCCGCTTCGCCTGGCCGCCAATAGATTCCGGAGGTGATGTCGAAGACCATCGGTACTTCGTGTACGTCGAACGCCGAGACGGGTGCGGTCACCACCACCTGGTGCCGCGCGCCGCCTGCCGGAACTCTCGCGCCCGCCGTCGCGCCGACCTCAGCGAGCTTGGGGCCACCGGTGAGCACGACGCGTTCGGTGTCGATCGGCCCGTCGGAGGTATCGACGCCCACCACGCAACCGCCGGACGTGCGCAGGCCGGTGAACCTGCAGTGTTCCCGGACGTCGACGCGTAGCGCGGTCAGCGCGGCGGTGTAGGCCAGCACGTTTCGCGGTGCGTCGATATAGCCGTCGCCGGGCGCATAAGAGGCGCCGAGGGTGACGCCCGGTGCCAGGCCGGTGTTGCGGTCGTCGATCTCCGAGCCGGACAGCCACTGAACGTCGAGGCCGAGACCCCGCTGCAGCGCGATGCGGTCGTGGGCCTGCGCTACCTCGGCGTCGGAGAAGCACGGCATCAAATAACCCTGTGCCACAAAGCCACAGTCCAGCGGGAACCGGTCGCCGCTGGCGGCGTAAAACTCCTGGGTCCGGAGGCCGAGCACGATGGCCGTTTCGGTGCCGCCCTGCGCGCGCACCATGCCTGCGGCTCGGCTGCTGGCCCCGTCGCCCAGCGTCGATTTCTCCACCAGGACCACTCGTTCGACGCCTCTCTCGGCGAGCTGCACGGCAGTCCACGCGCCGACCGTGCCACCGCCCACCACGACTACGTCAGCACTGTGAGAGCTGGTCATACTAGGGAACGCTGGCATAGACTGAACGCTCAGTCAAGAGCGAGGAGCGGGGTAACACCGATGTACGGACTCACGGCGGAGGATCTGCGGATCCGGGATACGGCGCGCACCTTTGTCGAGTCGTTGATGCCGCACGAGGTCGAGGCCGAGCTCGCCGGCGGCCTGCTGCCCAAGGAGCTGACGGCCGAGCACACGGCGCGCGCCATCGAACTGGGTCTCTATGCGACGAACATGCCTGCGTCGGTTGGTGGTCCGGGCTGCAGCGCCCTGCAGCAGATCCTGGTGCAGGAACAGACCGGGCGGGTGACCAACGGCCTCGCCTGGGTGATGGCCACGCCGCCGCAGTGGTGGGTCGACGTGGCCACCGATTACCAGTGCGAGCGCTGGCTGCTTCCCTCGGTGCGAGGTGAGAAGCATGAGGCGTATGCGATCACCGAAGAGTTCGCCGGGTCCGACGTGTCCGCTCTGGAGACCACCGCGCGCCGTGACGGCGACGAGTACGTGATCAACGGAACCAAGTGGCACGTCACATCGTTCAACCTCGCCGACTACGTCTTCGTCGAGGCCGTGCTGACCGACGGTGAGCACGCGGGTGACCACGTGCTGCTGGTGGTCGACCTGCCGTGGCCGGGTGTGGAAGTGGTTCGCACACCGCACTATTCGCATCACATCGCCGACGAGCATCCAATCGTCGCGTTCACCGATGTCCGCGTTCCCGCCTCCCATCTCGTCGGCGCTGAGGGCGAACCGATGACCTTCACCCAGGATTGGTTCCGGTTCGAACGGATGATGGTCGCCGCCCGGTGTGTCGGTGCCGCGCAGCGCCTCGTCGACGAGATGACCGCGTTCGCGCAGACCCGCGAGATCGGCGGCAGGCCGCTGGGGGAGCACCAGCTGGTGGCGGGGATGCTGGCCGACAGCGCGACCGAGCTCTTCGCCGCGCGAACGATGCTCTACGAGGTCGCCCGGTCCATCGACGCCGGCCATGACCGCAAGACCCTGCACGGGCAGGCGTCGATGGCCAAGCTGTACTGCTCGGAGATGGCCGGGCGGGTCGCGGATCGCGCCGTGCAGGTGTTCGGCGGCCGTGGCTATATGCGTGAGAACGTCGCCGAGCGGATGTTCCGTGAGCTTCGCGTCGAACGCATCTGGGAAGGGGCCAGCGAGATTCAGCGGATCATCGTGGCTCGTCAGATGATGACTCGCGGACCTGCGGCTCTGCTCGATCCGTCCTGAGCCCAAGCAACCGCATGCCGTGACGACGAAGTCCGCGTCGGCGTGCGCTTCGACGTGCTTCGATGTCAGCGGGATGACGATGAGTATCTTGCCTGGGCTAGCGCAGTTCCGCGGTTATCAGCGGGTATGGCTGCGCGGCGACGTGGTTGCGGGGGTGACCGTCGCCGCGTACCTCGTCCCGCAGGTGATGGCGTACGCGACTGTGGCGGGGTTGCCGCCGGTCGTCGGGCTGTGGGCGGCGCTGGTGCCGCTGGCCGTCTACGCGGTGCTCGGCTCGTCACGTCAGCTGTCGGTCGGGCCGGAGTCGACCACCGCACTGATGACGGCGACGGCGTTGGCGCCGCTGGCCGCGGGCGACCCGGGCCGCTACGCTGCGCTGGCCGCGGCGGTGGCGCTGCTCGTCGGCGCGATCTGTTTTGTCGCCGGCCTGATGCGCATCGGATTTCTGGCCGATCTGCTGTCCCGTCCGGTGCTGGTCGGCTACATGACCGGTGTCGCGGTCATCATGATCGGGAGCCAACTCGGCAAGGTCACCGGCGTCTCGGTGGAGGGCGACGAATTCGTCGACCAGATGCGGTCGTTCATCGAGGGGCTCGACGGTGTGCACTGGCCGACGATCGCGTTGTCGGTCGCGGTGCTCGTCGTGCTGCTGACGCTCGCGCGGGTGGTGCCGCGGCTACCGGGTCCCCTGATCGCGATTCTGCTGGCGACAGCCATTGTCGCGGTATTCTCGCTGGATCGCTACGGAATTCGGGTGATCGGCGAGATCCCCGAGCGGCTTGCCGATGCCCGGACTGCCCGGCATTCCATTGGCCGACGTTTCGGCGCTGTTGATTCCGGCCGCGGGCATCGCGATCGTCGCATTCTCCGATAACGTGCTGACGGCCCGCACGTTCGCGGCCCGCCATGGCCAGCGGATCGACGCGAACGCGGAGTTGCGGGCGCTGGGTGTCTGCAACGTCGGAACCGGCCTGCTGCACGGGTTTCCGGTGAGCTCCAGCGGCAGTCGCACCGCGCTCGGCGACGCGCTGGGCAGCCGCACCCAGCTCTACTCGGTGGTCACACTGGTGTTTGTGCTCCTGGTGATGGTGGCCGGGCGCGGCGTGTTGGCGAACTTTCCGATGGCGGCGCTTGGGGCATTGGTGGTGTATGCCGCGCTGCGGCTGGTCGACGTGCCGGAGTTCAAGCGGCTGGCCCGATTTCGCCACAGCGAGCTGATCCTCGCCCTGGCCACAGCGGCGTCCGTTCTGCTGTTCGGTTTGCTCTACGGCGTACTGGTGGCCGTCGTGCTGTCGATCCTCGATCTGCTGCGTCGGGTGGCCCGCCCGCACGACGCCGTGCAGGGGTTCGTCCCCGGCGTCGCGGGCATGCATGATCTCGACGATTACCCGACTGCTGATCCGGTGCCCGGTTTGGTGGTGTACCGCTACGACGCGCCGTTGTTCTTCGCCAACGCCGAGAACTTCCGCGAACGGGCATTGGCGGCGGTGGACGAGAACCCCGACCCGGTCGAGTGGTTCGTCCTCAACGCTGAGGCGAACGTGGAGGTCGATCTCACGGCGCTCGACGTGCTCGACGCGCTGCGGACCGAATTAGTCAGTCGCGGGATAGTTTTCGCGATGGCCAGGGTGAAGCAGGACCTGCGGGATTCACTCGAGGCGGCCGGGTTGGTCGACAAGATCGGTGAGGATCGGATCTTCATGACCTTGCCGACGGCGGTCGAGGCCTACCGCAACAGCCGAACCCCGTAGGCCAGAACGCCGATCAGCACCACACCGGCGCCGACCAGCACCGAGGAAATCGGAAGCAGAAGGGCCAGCAGCATGCAGCCCGTCAGGCCCACCGCGGGAATCACCCTGCGGCCCAACGTCACAGCGGATGCATTGGCGATCGCGTAGTAGACCAGAACCGCGAATGAGGAGAAGCCGATGGCCCCCCGAATATCGGCCACCGCCGCGATCACCGCGACAACGGCACCCACGACCAACTCGGCACGATGCGGGCTGGCGAAGCGCGGATGCACCGTGGCCAGCGCGTGGGGCAGGTGGCGGTCGCGGGCCATCGCCAGCGTCGTCCGCGAAACGCCGAGAAGCAGCGACAACAGCGACCCCAGCGCCGCGATCGCAGCCCCGGCACGGACCACGGGTTCGAAGCCGGACTGGCCCGCGGCCCGCACGGCGTCGGCCAGCGGAGCGCTCGACGACGCCAGGCCGGCGCTGCCCAACTCGGCCAACACCGCGGCCGCGACGATCGCGTAGACCGCCAACGTGATGCCGAACGCGATAAAGATCGCCCGCGGGATCGTGTGTGCTGGGTTGCGCACTTCCTCGCCGAGCGTGGCGATGCGGGCATACCCCGCGAACGCGAAGAACAACAGGCCGGCCGCCTGCAGTACCCCGGTGACACTGACGTCTTCACCGAACATCCGGGAGGCGTCGACGTCACCGAATCCGAGGACGAGCACCACCACCGCGGCGAGCACGGCAAGCACGATCGCGACGATGACACGGGTGAGCAGCGCCGACTTCTGGATGCCCGCGTAGTTGACCGCGGTCAACCCCACCACCGCGGCCACCGCGACGGCGTGCGCATACGCAGGCCAGGCGTAGATTCCGACCGTCAGCGCCATGGCGGCGCACGAGGCCGTCTTGCCGACCACGAAGCTCCAGCCGGCGGTGTAACCCCAGAACGCGCCGAGCCGCTCGCGGCCGTACACGTACGTTCCGCCGGACTGCGGATACATCGCGGCCAGCCGCGCGGTTGACGTCGCATTGCAGTAGGCGACCACCGCCGCGACCGCCAATCCGATGAGCAGGCCCGAGCCGGCCGCCGCTGCGGCGGGCGCAAGCGCGACGAAGATTCCGGCGCCGAGCATCGAGCCGAGCCCGATCGTCACGGCGTCCTTGGTGCCGAGCCGCCGCTGCAGTGCAGGGCCGTCCGGCGTGGTCACGGACGGATACTAGATCAGGCTGCCTGGTCCTCTCCGAAGAGCGACTCGCGACCCCACACGGTGGCGGCGACGAAGATGAGGACGACGGCAAGGATCGAGCCGAGTGCGACCAGCGGGATCGTCCACAGCCGGCGCCGCATCAGCGCCGTCTCGCATTGCCCGACATAGTTGTCACCACCGTTGGCGGCGGCCGCCTGCGTCAAGTCTGTGCCGAATCCGGTGCCGCATTTGATCTGAAAGCCGAACTGGTCGAATGCGTCGATGAAGACCGGGAAGTTCATCGCCAGCAGCCCGGCGGCGATCATGGCGACGCTCAGCGCGCCAAGATAAAACGCGCGGTGGTGATAGTGGTGCAACAGTGCCTCCGTTCAGGTCATGCAGACGTTGGCGAAGAGCAGGACCGGCCACGAGACGATCGCTCCGAGGAAGGATACAACCAAGTCGATGTCGTCCATCTGCGCCAGATGTTCCGTGTGGGTGCTCGACCAGATGACGCCGACAATGAGGTACGGGGTGCCGAGCACGACTGCGACGACGATGAGCTGACCGATACTGACTCGGTAGCCGAGCAACCTTCGCAACGCGCTAAGCACGGGACCCCCATCCGCCTACACCTCTCCGATTATGTCAATGATCATTCTCCCTCCGTTATGGTGATCGCCATGGCGCGTAGCCGGTCCATCCCTGACGGTGGCATCCGGCGTCGGCCGAAGGATCGGAAGGCGCAGATCGCCCGGGCGTCCGCGGAGGCGTTCAGCGCCCTCGGCTACCACGCCGTGAGCATGGAGGCGATCGCGTCGCGGGTCGGGATCTCGGCGGCCGCGCTGTACCGGCACTACCCGAGCAAGTACGACCTGTTCCGGGACGCAGTGCTGGCGTTGGGCGAACAGTTGGTGGAGTGCACGGCGTTCGCCGACGAGGCGCCGGCCGATGCGGGGACCCTGCGTCGACTCGTTTCCGCTCTCATCGACACCGCGCTGGCCAATCGAGAGTCGGGCGGACTTTACCGGTGGGAGGCACGCTATCTGCGCAGTGACGACCAGAGCACGCTCGACGGCCAGATGCGTACGGTCAATCGCCGGATTCATCGGCCGCTCATGGCACTTCGGCCTGAGCTCACCTCGCGACAGCGCTGGATGTTGTCGTCGTCCATGCTGAGCGTGATCGGCAGCATCGTCGATCACCACGCCAAGTTGTCCGCAATCCACACTCGGGCTGTGCTGGCCGAAATGGCCGCCGCCATCTCGACTGCCGACGTGCCGGATTCGGCCGACGAGTCCGTCGAAGGGGCGCCCGCCCGGAGGGTGCCCGGGGTCGACCCATCCAAATACGAAGCGCTGCTGACGGAGTCGGTAGCGCTGTTCAACCGGAAGGGTTACCGGGACACCACGATGGAGGAGATCGCGTCGGCGGTCGGCATGCCGACGTCGGGGATCTACCGTTACTTCTCCGGTAAGAACGACATCCTCGCCGCGATTTACCGGAGGGCGGCCGATCGGCTGTCGTCCGAGGCCGCGTCGATCCTGGGCTCGTTCTCTGATCCGGAAGAGGCGCTGACCGCGTTGATCGATGCCTACGTAGCAAGGTCTTTCGACCACCCCGAACTTGCCTACGTGTACTACGCGGAACGGGTCAACATGGCGCCCGCCGACCAGATGATCCTGCAAAACCTGCAGAGGGCGACCGTTGAATCGTGGGTGCGGCTGGTGGTCGCGATTCGGTCGGACTGGACGCTTGGACAGGCGCGGTTCGCCGTGCACGCGGCGATGGCCCTGGTGGTCGATGTGGGCCGGCTGGTGCATTACGACAACACCGCGCAGTCGCGCGCGACCGTCGGCCGCCTGTTGGACCTTACGCTGCTCGGTCGCTACCGGTTGCGGACGACGTTGCCGGCCAGATAGGCGCCATAGCCGATCAGCCCGACGATGGCCAGCGGCCGCGTCTTTCGCGATGAGAACCCGAGCCCGATCGCCGTTTCGATTCCGCCGTTGATGTAGAGATGCCTGCGGGTGTCGCGCGGAAACGCCTGCTTGGTGATGTCGTCGAACAACTGTGGGCTGGTGAAGTGCGCGACCCCGACTCCGGCGACCGCCAGGCCGGCGAGCTTCGCCACGGGTGAGCCTCCGGATCTTTTTGTGGGCACGGCTGATCCTCTCTGATCACGCAAACTGGTAGTCGCTCAATGGGAATCGAGATGCTTCGGAAATGGCGTTGTAGGTGGAGGTCGGCCGCAGCAACGATGCCTCCCCGCTGTGGTTGAAGTAGTAGGACCGCGACGTCGCGCAGTCACCGCGGTAGAACACCGAATTGTCTAGCAGGTCGGTCATCCGGTCCAGGAAGCGGGTGTTCGCCTCGTCGGTGACCTCGAAGGTGCGGGCATCTCGGCGCTGCACTTCGCGGAACAGCCGATCCATGAGCCGCATTTGGCGTTCGACGGTGTCGAAGTACGACAACCCGCTGTACGCATACGGGCCCGCCATGTTCAGGTAGTTCGGCAAGTACGGCATCGATACCCCCTGATAGGCCTGGAACCTGTTCTCCCGCCACCACTTACCGAGGTTGCGGCCCTCGCGGCCGATGACCTCGATGGCGGGGAAGTTGGCGTCCCACAGGTCGAAACCGGTGGCCAGCACCAAGGTGTCTATCTGCGTCTTGTGGCCCCCGGAAGTGACGATGCCGTCCGGTGCAATGCGTTCGATGCCCGCCGTCTCCAGATGAACATTCGGTTTGGTGAATGCGCGATAGTAGGAGTTCGAGAAAGTCGGACGCTTGCAGCCGAAGTCGTAGTCCGGCGTGAGCTTGCGGCGGAGATCCTTGTCGCGGATCGACGCGAACTGGTGGATCTTCGACAGCGCAGCCGCGGCGATGTTGAGCGGTCGGAACTGCCGGTAGTGCAGCACGGCCGATACCAGCATCAACTCGAGGACGTTGTCGGTGACCCAGCGAAAAGCACGGTGCGCCGGTGGAACCCGGCCGAAGAGGTGCCGCAGCGGGCGGGTGATGGCAAAGTCGAACTTGGGTACGACGTAGATCGGCGTGCGCTGATAGACGGTCAGGTCCGCGACGCGCTTGGCGAGCTCGGGAACGAGCTGGACCGCGGTGGCACCGGTGCCGATGAGGCCGACGCGGCGGTCGTCGAAGTCGTAGTCGTCGTCCCACGCCGTCGTGTGAATCGTCCGTCCTGTGAATTCCGTGATGCCGGGTATGTCGGGGGTGTGCGGCTGCGAGAGGAACCCGGTCGCGGTGATCAGGAACCGCGATCTCAACGTCTGGCCGCCGGCGAGCGCCACATACCAGTTCTGGCTGTCTTCGTCCCAGCGAGCACTCTCAACGGCGGTGTTGAACCGCATGTGGCGACGTACGTCGTATTTGTCCGCGACGTCGTCGGCGTATCGCTTGAGCTCGGCGCCGGGGGCGAACAGCCGCGACCAGTTCGGGTTCGGCTCGAACCAGTACGAGTAGGTGGTCGACGGGATGTCGACGGCGAGGCCGGGGTAGCGGTTCACATGCCATGTGCCGCCGAGATCGTTCTCGCGTTCGAGGATCGCTACGTTGTCGTAGCCCAGCCGGCGCAGCTGTATCGCTGCCCCGATTCCCCCGAATCCTGCCCCGACGACGACCGCGTCCAATTGCTGCGGAGTCATGGTCTCGACGCTACCTTACTCAAAAGTAAGTTTGTAGGGACGATCCGCCGGGATCACTTCTTGAGGGTTCCGGTGCGGGGTGTGTCGCTGGTCGCGATGCACGTCACGGTGCGGTCGCCCTCGCGCCACGAGTCTTCGCTCGGGTACAGCACGAACAACCCCACCTCGGGATCGCGTGCCGCCTCGGGCGAATACTTCACCAGCTCCGGTGCGCACTTGTTCTGGTACTCCTCGATGGCGGACTGGCCCGGGAAATCTCCGTCGGGCATGTTCATGACCGCGAAGATCTCGCCCTCGTGCGGGTCGCCGCACGGTGCGGTGTCGACGGTGAGCACCAGCCCGGAGGCGGGCAGTTCCGTGAGACAGTCGCCGGCCTTGACCTCGTTGGCGCCGACTGTCCCGCTGCCGACGAAGAACAGGTAGAAGACGATCCCCGCGAGCAGCACCAGCACCCACACCGCGGACAGCACCAGACCGGCGATCGCCATGCCGCGCCCACCCCGTCCCGCCTTGGCGTGCCGCAGCCCGACGACGCCGCAGATCACGCTGATCGGGACTCCGCCAATGATGCCGAACACCAGCGAAACGATCGCCCACCAGTTGGTGCCGGGCGGTTGCGGCGGGTACGGACCCGGCGGTGGCGGGTAGTACGGGCCAGGTGGTGGCGGATAGTACGGGCCGGGCGGCTGCGCGGGGTACTGGCTCGGCGGCGGCGGATACGGCGGCGGATACGGTCCCGCCGGCGGTGGCTGGTCAGGTGGTGGAGTGCCCGGCGGCGTGGTCACGAGAGCAACCGTAGCGCCGCATCGACCGCCAGCACGGGAACATCGAGCGCCTTGGAGCCCAGATCGTGGCGGGCGCCGGTGACCTCGACGACCTCGGTGGACGTCGGAATCAGTGCCGCGGCGGCGCGCAGCTCGTCGATCGTGCCGAAGGGATCCGACGTGCCATGGGTGAACACCGTCGGCGCCCCGATGCGCGGCAGGTGTTCGGTGCGTGGCTTGTCGGGCTTACCCGGCGGGTGCAGCGGATAGGAGAACAGCGTCAGCACGTCGATGTGAAGGCCGTCATCTGCCACCGCCATCGATGTCTGCCTGCCACCGTAGGAGTGCCCGCCCGCGATGACCGGTCCCTCGGCCAGCTGCCGCACAGTGTCAACCGCTTCGAGGATGCCCTGGCGGTCACCGGCCGCAGATCCGGACGGCGGGCCCTTCGGCCGCCGCCTGCGGTAGGGCAGGTTGTAGCGCACCGCGAGCCAACCCCGGCGTGCCCATTCGTCGCAGATCTTCTTCAGCAGCGCAGACTCCCGGCTGCCACCCGCACCGTGGGTCAGCACGACGGTGCCTTTCGGTTTGCCGTCGGGCTGGTGGGCGATGCCCGCTATCGCGTCGAGATTCATGAACCCAGTCTGAACAACGGCGACACCGGGCCATGACCGTGGCCCAACGGATAAGCGGCGCGCAGACATTCGGTCACCCACGACTTGGCGAACGCCACCGCGTCGGGGACGGTGTAGCCGTGCGCCAGCGCGCTGGCGACCGCGGCCGCCAGCGTGTCGCCTGCGCCGTGGTCGTCGCCGGTATCGATGCGCGGCGCGCCGAACTCGTAGAAGTCGGTGCCGTCGTACAACAGGTCGGGACTGTTCGGTGACGAGCGCAGATGGCCGCCCTTGACCAGTGCCCACCGCGGGCCGAGTGCGTGCAGGGCGCGGGCCGCCTCGCGCTGGGACGCGTCATCGACAACATCGACGTCGACAAGCAGTCGCACCTCGTCCAGGTTGGGTGTTATGAGCGTCGCGAGCGGAAACAGCTGACTCCGAAGCGAATCCAGCGCGCTTGGGTGCAGCAGCGGATCGCCGTGCATCGACGCGCACACCGGGTCGACGACGAGCGGCACGACACCCGCCAGGTCCTGCGAACGCCAGGTATCGGCAATCGTTGCGATGATGGCGGACGACGCCAGCATGCCCGTCTTGGCGGCCTGTATACCGATGTCGCTCACCACGGCTTCGATCTGGCCGGCGATGACGTCGAGTGGGATCTCGTGAAAGCCCTTGACACCCATCGAGTTCTGCACGGTCACGGCGGTCACCGCCACGCAGCCGTGCATGCCGAGCAACGCGAACGTGCGCATGTCGGCCTGGATGCCCGCACCGCCACCGGAGTCGGATCCGGCTATCGTCATGACCCGCAGTGGGGTCTGACCGTCAGGGGTCAGCGGTAGGAAACTCATGGCATCTCCCTACGTCGGCATTACCCGGTCAGGTTCATACGGTCGACGGCACCGTGCTCAAGCCGTCCTCTCAGCGCATCTCGGCGTGCGCTCCCGCGTGGTTGTTGGACCGACCCCACGCTAGCGCATGGAACACGAATTGCTCCCAGATGGTTTGTATAGCTAATATATGTGTTTTGAGCCGAGATGCATACGTAAGCGACGCTGATGACGACCGAAATCGAGATGACGAAACCCCCACTCGTTGAGAACGCCGACCTGGCGGTCGCCGAGACCGCTCGCCGGCGCAGGCGGATGGACGCCGACCATCCCTTCTACAAGTGGGTGGTGCTGTCCAACACCACGCTGGGCATGCTGTTGGCGTCGATCAACGCCTCGATCGTGCTGATCTCGCTCCCCGCGATCTTCCGCGGCATCGGTCTCAATCCGCTCGCCCCGGCCAACGTCAGCTACCTGCTGTGGATGTTGATGGGTTACCTGGTCGTCACGGCCGTGCTGGTGGTGTTCTTCGGCCGCCTCGGCGACATGTACGGCCGGGTGCGGATCTACAACGTCGGCTTCGCGGTTTTCACATTCGCCGCGATTGCCTTGTCCTTCGACCCCTTCCACCTCGACGGCGGCGCGCTGTGGCTGATCGGCTGGCGGCTTGTTCAGGGCGTCGGCGGCGCGATGCTGATGGCCTCGTCGGCGGCGATCCTGACCGACGCGTTTCCGTCGAACCAACGCGGGATGGCGCTCGGCGTCAACATGGTGGCCGCGGTTGCCGGATCGTTCCTCGGTCTGCTCATCGGCGGCGTGCTGTCCGAGTGGCACTGGCAGGCGATCTTCTGGGTAGGCGTGCCCATCGGCCTGCTCGGCACGATCTGGAGCATGCGCTCGCTAAAGGAACTCGGCGTGCGGACCCCGGGAAAGCTGGACTGGGCAGGCACGCTGACGTTCGGTATCGGGCTGACCGCCCTGCTGACCGGTATCACCTACGGCATTCAGCCGTACGGCGACTCGACGACCGGGTGGACCAGCCCGTCGGTGCTCGGCACGATCGCCGCCGGGGTGCTCCTGCTGGTGGCCTTCTGCCTCATCGAGCTGCGGGTGGCAGAACCGATGGTGAACATCCGGCTGTTCCGTTCGGCCTCGTTCGGGTTGGGCAACCTCGCAGGGCTGATGTCGTCGGTGGGCCGCGGCGGGTTGCAGTTCATGCTCATCATCTGGCTGCAGGGCATCTGGCTTCCGTTGCACGGCTACAGCTTTGAGTCGACACCGCTGTGGGCGGGCATCTACATGCTGCCGATGACGGCGGGCTTCCTGGCCGCCGCGCCCGTTGCGGGCTGGTTGGCCGACCGGTTCGGAGCGCGTCCGTTCACGGTCGGCGGGATGCTGTTGATGGCCGTCACGTTCGTCGCGCTGGTGATGATCCCGGTGGACTTCAACTACTGGATCTTTGCGATGCTGGTGTTCCTCAACGGCCTGGGCGGCGGCATCTTCACCGCGCCCAACACCGCCGCGATCATGTCCAGCGTGCCCGCCGCCGAGCGCGGCTCCGCTTCGGGTGTTCGTGCGACGTTCTTCAACGCCGGGCTCCTCGCTGTCGATCGGGATCTTCTTCTCGCTGATGATCGTCGGCCTCGCCACCACACTGCCGTCCGCGCTGAGCGCCGGACTGCAGGAGCAGGGAGTGTCCGCGTCGGTCGCGCATGAGGTGGCCAACACCCCGCCGGTCGGCAGCCTGTTCGCGGCATTCCTCGGCTACAACCCGATCGCCGAGCTGTTGGAGCCCTACAACGCGTTGCAACAGCCGGGTGTCAACGCCGATGTGTTGACCGGCAAGACGTTCTTCCCGCATCTGATCACCGAGCCGTTCCACACGGGGCTGGTGGTGGTGTTCGTCGCCGCCGCGGTGATGATGGTCATCGGGGCGCTGGCCTCGATGTTCAATCCCGGCCGCTACGGGTCGGCCGACGAGGACGACTAGGGACGCTTGGCCAAATCTCTTGCGGCGCCGAATGTGCGGCAGTTGCGAAAATCTGACAACTTTTTCGCCGCACCTTCACGTTGGGTGTGGTGACGCCGGATTGACCACCAACGAGCCGCGATCGAATCGCGGCCAGCGTCGGCAGAAGCTCCTGCCGAGGAATTAACGACTCACGTCGCCAGTGAGATCGACCAACACGGGCGCGTGGTCGCTGGGCGCCTTGCCCTTTCGTTCCTCGCGGACGATCTCGGCGTGGGCCACCCGCTGCGCCAACGCGGGTGAGCCGAGGATGAAGTCGATGCGCATGCCTCGGTTCTTCGGGAACCTCAGCTGGGTGTAATCCCAGTACGTGAAGACCGCAGGCCCCGGAGTGAAAGGCCTTACGACGTCGGCGAACTGAGCGTCGACCATCGCGTTGAACGCCGCGCGCTCGGGCTCCGTGACGTGTGTGCTGCCGCGGAAGAACTCGACGCTCCACACGTCGTCGTCGGTGGGTGCGATGTTCCAGTCACCGGTGAGCGCGATCTGCGCCTGCGGGTCGTCCGCCAGCCAGCGTTGCGCCGTATCCTTCAGCGCGGCAAGCCACTTGAGCTTGTAGCCGTAGTGCGGCGAATCCACCGTCCGGCCGTTCGGCACGTAGAGGCTCCACACCCGAACCCCGTCACAGGCGGCACCAAGAGCACGGGCCTCGGCCGCCGCCTCGACATCTGGTTTGTCGCTCCAAGTCGGTTGGCCCTCGAAGCCGACCTGGATGTCGTCCAGACCGACCCGCGACGCGATCGCCACGCCGTTCCACTGGTTGAATCCGCAGTGCACGACTTCATAGCCGATGGCGGCGAACGGCATGGTGGGGAACTGGTCGTCGGCGCACTTGGTCTCCTGCATGGCCAGCACGTCGACGTCGGCGCGTTCCAACCAGTCCGTGACGCGGTCGACCCTGGCCCGTATCGAGTTCACGTTCCAGGTGGCCAGCCGCATGTCTACAGGCTACGGGCGTCGATGTAGCGGGCTCGGTGCGCAACGGTGAAGCCCATCCGCTCATACAGCGCGATCGCGGCGGCGTTGTCGGCCAACACCTGGGCGTAGCAGCGAGTTGCGCCCTGTTTGGTTGCCCACGCCAGCAGTGCCGAACACAGCGTCTGCGCGTGCCCGCGGCGGCGCTGCCCGTCGGCAACCCGTACGGCCGACAATCCCGCCCAGCGGGTTCCGTCGGGTGCGGTGGTGACCGCCGCGCGTCCCACGGCGGCATCCGCGTGTTGTGCGAACACTACGACTCCGTCGACAACCGCGGTCAGCACGTCGACGGGGACCTTCCGCTCGTACAGCCGCAGCCATTGCTTGTCGGGACGCTTCGCCAGTGAGACCATCGGATCGGCCTCGCCTGCGGGCAGATCGCGGACCATGACCACCGTTTCGAGGTGCACCCGAACGCCTTTGGGCAACCGAAGCAGCCGATCGGCCACCGCCAACCACGGGGTCTGGCCGCGTTGTGAGTACCACTCAATGATCGCGGACACCGCGCCCGTGCCCGCCTCGACACCAAGCGGCACAGCCGAATTGGCCCGATGCGTATGACCCCCCGCGCTGCGCAGCAGCCAGCCGTCCATCCACTGCTGCTCGATGCCCGGCCACGCCAGCGCGGCAGCATGCTCGGTCGCGCGGATCTGCGACGTTCGCACCGGCGCCGCCGTCAGGGCCCGTACCGCGACGACGTGCTCGGGCGCGATCGTCACCACTGCACCGGTTTTCGTCCGCACGCGCACGCGTGGGGCGGTTTCCAGCAGGTGACCGATCACATCGGTGAGCGGCGGTACCGACCCAACCGGGCGTCGGTAGCGCAGGCTGACCCTGGTGCCCACCGCGGGGAGTTCGGCCACGCTAATGACCGAACGGGTCGGGGTCCTCGCCGGGCATCCACGTCAGGCCCGGGACACCCCAACCGTTCGCCTTGACCGCTCGCTTCGCGCTGCGCGCGAACCTGCCGACCAACCGGTCCAGATACAGGAACCCATCGAGGTGCCCCGTCTCGTGCTGCAGCATCCGCGCGAACAATCCGCTGCCTTCCAGCGTGATCGGGGTGCCGTCGGCGTCGAGTCCGGTCACCCGCGCCCAGTCGGCACGTCCGGTCGGGAACGACTCGCCCGGCACCGACAGGCAGCCTTCGTCGTCGTTGTCGGGGTCGGGCATCGTCTCGGGCACCTCCGATGTCTCCAGCACAGGATTGACGATCACACCGCGGCGGCGGGCGGTCTTGCCGCGATCCTCGGCGCAGTCGAATACGAACACCCGTTTGGAAATCCCGATCTGATTGGCCGCAAGGCCGACACCGTAGGCGGCGTCCATGGTGTCGTAGAGGTCTGTGATCAACTCCGCAATTTCGGGCGGCAGCGAACCGTCGTCGGCCACCGGCACCGGACTGGTCGCGGTGTGCAAGACGGGATCTCCGATGATTCGGATGGGTACGACGGCCACGGTTGCAAAGCTTAAGTGAGCCGACTCGCCCGGTTGGCTGACGGTCCAACCAGCGAAGCCGTGGTTGAATATTCGCCGTATCGCTAGCGAGACGAGTGTTGGGAAGGGTCCAGGAGCAACATGGACGGCGCCATGGCGCGGACTGAGCAATCCGGGAACGACTCTGATCTCACCGATGGGCTGACCCGCCGCGAACACGACATTTTGGCGTTCGAGCGCCAGTGGTGGAAATACGCGGGCGCCAAGGAAGACGCCATCAAGGAACTGTTCTCGATGTCGGCGACACGCTACTACCAGGTGCTCAACGCGCTGGTCGATCGCCCCGAGGCGCTGGCAGCCGACCCGATGCTGGTCAAGCGGTTGCGGCGGCTGCGGGCCAGCAGGCAAAAGGCGCGGGCTGCGCGACGCCTCGGCTTCGAGGTGACCTGAGGCTTTCGCGGATCTGCGCGCCGCGCCGATACAGTGGGTCCAATGAACGAGCGCCACTCCGACTCCTCCGGGCTGCCCCTGCGCGCCATGGTGATGGTGCTGCTGTTCCTGGGCGCGGTCTTTCTCCTCGTCGGATTCCAGGCCATGCGCTCGGGAGACGACTCCAGCGCCGACGATTCGCCGGTAGCCAGCATGAGCATCACGTCGACGCCGTCGCCGACATCCGAGCCACCGGCACCGGAACCGGCCAAGGCCGAAGTGCGGGTCTTCAACATCTCGGAGACCGCGGGGGTCGCAGAGGGCACTGCCACCCAGCTTCGCGATGCCGGCTGGAACGTCACCGAGACCGGAGACCTCGCCATCGAAGGCGTGACCGCGACGACGGTGTATTTCAGCGACGCGCCCGGCGAGCGGGAATCGGCCGATCAGGTGGGCCAGCTGCTTCAGGCCCCGGTGGAACCTCGGGCGCCGGAACTGGCCGACCAACCACCGGGCGTGATCGTGGCGGTCACGGGATAGGCTCACCGCATGCTCAGGACCGTCACAGTCGCTACCTTGTTCGCCGTGCCCGCCCTCGCGTTGATTGCCTGCGACGCCCCCGAACAGGTGGCGACGCAGCCGGGCACCACGCCGTCGATTTGGACCGGGTCACCCCCACCGGCGGCACCGGCCGAGGGCGAGGGTGAAGGGGGACCGGCAAGCGAGGCACTGAGCGCCCAACTGAAGAACGCCAGCGGCATCACGGTGGCGACCGCCGACTTCGAATTCTTCAGCGGCTACGCCGCCGTCACCGTTAGGACGACGGGTGGCGGTCAACTGACTCCCGGCTTCCACGGCCTGCACCTCCACGCGGTGGGCAAGTGCGAAGCCAGCTCGGTCGCACCGACGGGCGGCGAACCGGGGGACTTCAACTCCGCGGGAGCACATTTCCAGGTGCCCGGCCACAGCGGTCATCCCGCCAGCGGTGACCTCACGTCGCTGCAAGTCCGGGAGGACGGCACCGCCGAGCTGGTGACGACCACCGATGCGTTCACCGCAGAGGATCTGCTCGCCGGCGCGAAGACGTCGATCATCATCCACGAGAAGGCCGACAACTTCGCCAACATCCCGCCGGAGCGCTACCAGCAGATCAATGGCACTCCGCCTCCCGATCAGACCACGCTGGCCACCGGCGACGCCGGAAAGCGGGTCGCGTGCGGTGTTATCGGCACCGGTTAGTAGTCGGATAGATTTCGCCGGGTCGTCCCGGCCGACCGTTGGTGTCGAGTGGGAGTTCGCGCTCGTCGACGCCCAGACCCGCGACCTGAGCAACGAGGCGGCGGCGGTGATCGCCGAGATCGGTGAAAACCCGCGCGTGCACAAGGAATTGCTGCGCAACACCGTCGAGATCGTCACCGGCATCTGCGACAACGCCGGTCAGGCGATGGATGACCTGCGCAACACACTGCTGCCAGCACGCCGAATCGTGCGCGACCGCGGCATGGAGTTGTTCTGCGCCGGAACACACCCGTTCGCGAAGTGGTCGGCCCAGAAGCTGACCGACGCGCCGCGGTACGCGGAGCTGATCAAGCGCACGCAGTGGTGGGGCCGCCAGATGCTGATCTGGGGTGTGCACGTGCACGTCGGGATCTCGTCGGCGCACAAGGTCATGCCGATCGTCACCTCACTCCTCAACCACTATCCGCACCTGCTGGCGCTGTCGTCGTCGTCGCCGTACTGGGACGGCGAGGACACCGGATATGCCAGCAACCGGGCGATGATGTTTCAGCAGTTGCCGACGGCCGGTCTACCGTTCCACTTCCAGACCTGGGCGCAGTGGGAGGGCTTCGTCCACGACCAGAAGAAGACCGGCATCATCGACCACATGAACGAGATCCGCTGGGACATCAGGCCTTCCCCGCACCTGGGCACGGTGGAGGTCCGCATCTTCGATGGCGTCTCCAACCTCCGTGAACTCGGTGCACTGACCGCGCTGACGCACTGTCTGATCGTCGATCTGGACCGTCGGCTGGACGCCGGTGATCAGCTGCCCACCATGCCGCCATGGCATGTGCAGGAGAACAAGTGGCGCGCAGCGCGTTACGGCCTTGACGCCGTGATCATCCTGGACGCCGACAGCAACGAACGGTTGGTCATCGAGGATCTCGACGAGCTGCTGAACCGGCTGGAGCCGGTGGCGAAATCCCTGCGCTGTGCCGACGAGCTGGCGACGGTGGCGGAGATCTGCCAACGGGGTGCGTCCTATCAGCGGCAGCGGCGCGTCGCCGAAGAAAACGACGGCGACCTGCGTGCGGTCGTCGACACGCTGATCGGCGAGCTGGACATCTAGCGGTGGCGATCACACCGATGTTTCCGCTCGAGCGGTCGATGCTGCCGGGCGAGGAACTACCGCTGCGGATCTTCGAACCGCGGTATTCGGCGATGGTCGCCGACTGCCTCGCGATGGACGACCCCGCTTTCGGTGTCGTGCTCATCGAGGCCGGTCGCGAGGTCGGGGGCGGAGACACCCGAAGCGATGTGGGGGCGCTGGCCCACATCGCCGAGGTCGCTGACTTCGGCGACGGGCGCTACCGACTCAAATGTGTTGTGGCTGAGCGGATCCGGGTACTCGAATGGCATCCCGACAACCCCTATCCGCGGGCCGCGATCGAACTCTTCCCCGACGAGCCCGGTGAGGTGGTCGGGGCAGATGCCATCCGCGATGTCGAGGACCGCATGGTCGCCCTTTTCGAGCGGATAGCCCGGGTGCGCGGTGCCGATGTCGACGGACGGGACATCGTGGTCGGCGCCGACGCGTCGGGCGATGCCGCAATGTGGTTGTACTCGTTGGCAACCCGTCTTCCGATGGGCCAGGCCGACCGGTACGCGGTGCTGGCCGCGCCGACCGTCGCTGCCAGGCTAGCGGCGCTGAGCGACGCCCTGGAAACCGTCAGCGCGCTGGTCGAGTTCCAGCTGTCGGGCGACTAGGTGGAGTCATTTATTCGTCCGCAGCGACAACGCACAGTCGCCACAGCACATAACCAACATTGCGGTCCGGCGAGGCGCGCTCTTTTCGCGCCGAGTGTGAGCGCAACGCGAAAATCCGCATGGACCGTGAAATCGACGCTAGCGTGCAACTCACTCGCACTTCTCAACGCCATCGTCGATCTCGAAGAATATTCGTGAAACACAGGAGAGATGCTGCGGAACTAATACCTCACGACACTGGGCAGGTCTTCTTTCCCTCGACGAAAACCGTTCGCGGCGTGGTGTCGTCAGTCGTCGATCGCTCGTACTGATTCATGAGTTCTGCCGCGTCGACCGCTGACACCTGCCAGCCGTGTTCCGACAACCAGTCGCTGACTTCTCGTCGATCCTCGCTGAACCACTGGTCCTGGACGTCTCGATACCACCGACGCTTTCGGTGATGTCCCAGGATTCGTCGTCAGTTCTGGTCATTCGTTCCGCCTTCGGCGTACTCGTGCAGTTCGTCCTTGATCAGCTGGTCGTGAATGTTCTGTTCGCGATACGCCAGCTGTCCCACGCGGTTCGCGACGACCGGCGCGGTGATCACGGTGAACACACCGGTCAGGATCAACATGCCGACATCCACATTGCCACGCAGCCGGATCGCGGCTCCGACCAGCACCAGCAGCAGGCCCAGCACCTGCGGTTTGGTCGCCGCGTGCATACGCGACAGGGTGTCGGGGAACCGGACGACACCGATCGCGGCGGTGAGCGCCAGCGTCGATCCACTGAGCACCATCACCGCCGTGACGACGTCCAGCGCGTTCACTGCGCATCTCCCGTGCCGCGCCGCTTCTGGACGTCGGGTACCCGGAACCGCGCAACGCTCACCGAGCCGACGAAGCTGATCAGTGCGAGCGCCGTGAGGCTGTAGGTCACGGTGGTGTCCAGGCTGAACGCCGCCCACGTTCCGATCGCGCACATCGTCACCGCCACCAGGGTGTCGAGCGCGACGAGGCGGTCGAGTGTGCTCGGCCCGGCCAGGATCCGGAACATCACGATCGTCGCGGCCGCGATCAGCATGACCGCCGCGATCACCCATACTGCGCTCATTTCTCGTTCCTCACTGCGATCCTCACTCGCGCTCGCCTTCGGTCGTCATGCCTTCTCCTTGTCGGTCGACGGTTTCCAGTCGGCGTCGCGCTCGAAGGCGGCGACCACTAGCCGCTCCATTTGTTCGACCTGCCGATAGAAGCGAGCGACCGCCTTCTCGGAGCCGACGTCGATGACGTGCACATAGACCAGCCGCCGCTCCTGGTCGATCTCCAGCACCATCGACCCGGGAATCAGGGTCAGGATGTTGACGGCGAGCGCCAGCACCAGATCCGACTTGATCGCCAATCGGGCCCGCAGCACCGCGCTGCGCGGCGGCGGGCCCGGTCTAATAGCCAGCCAGGCCACCTGCAGGGAAGACAGCACCAACTCGTAGGCGACGACCACCATCAACTTCAGCAGCGACAACGGGTGCACCCGGCCTTCGACAGGCACCACCGGAAGCGGCAACAGCACGGTGATCAGCACGGCGACGGCCAGGCCGCCGATCATATTGGCCGCGGAAGCCTTGCCCCACAACAGGACCCATACCAATACCAGCCAGCAGAGCACCCACGCCTGCAGCACGTAGCGCCTCATGGCGTCACCCCCGAAAGAACCGCGGAGATGTAGCGGTCGCGGTCCAACACTTCAGCGGCCGCGCGGTCGCTGTAGGCGACGATCGGGCCGGCCAGCACGGTCAGCGTGAGCCCAACCACGATCAGCGCCCCGGTTGGCACCAGCATTCCGACCGGTATTCGTCCGACATCGTCGCGCTCGGCCAACGCGATGTCTTCGGTGTCATCGAGCAGCGCCGACGGTGCGGCAGCCGCCATGTCTCCCTCCGGTGCGTCTGCGCGGGCCCGCCAGAATGCGAGGGTCCACACCCGGGAGACCACGTACAACGTCAGCAGGCTGGTCAGCACGCTGCCGCCGACCAACGTCCACGCCAGCACCGAACCGTTCTGGGCGCCGGCCTCCAGCAGCGCGACCTTTCCGATGAAGCCGGAAAACGGCGGAATACCACCGAGATTGAGCGCGGGCACGACGAACACGAACGCGAGAACCGGGCTGGCCGCCGCAAGCCCACCGAGCCGCTGCAATGTCGATGCACCCGCCTGCCGCTCGATCAGGCCCACGACGAGAAACAGCGTTGTCTGCACCAGAATGTGGTGCGCGACATAGTAAATCGCGCCAGACAGGCCCAGCTCGCTGGACAGCGCGACGCCGAACACCATGTAGCCGATGTGGCTGACCAGCGTGAAGGACAGCAGCCGCTTGATGTCGCTCTGCGCGATGGCGCCGAGGATGCCAACGATCATGGTGAGAAACGCCGCCACCATCAGCATCCGGTCCAGCCCGCCGCTCGGGAAGAGCAGCGTGTGTGCTCGGATGATCGCGTACACACCGACTTTCGTCAGCAGGCCGGCGAACACCGCGGTGACGGGAGCCGGTGCGGTCGGGTAGGAGTCGGGCAACCACGTCGACAGCGGGAACACGGCTGCCTTGATGCCGAACGCGACGAGCAGCACCGCGAACAGCGCGCTGCGGGTACCCGGCGAAACACCGTCGAGCCGGACCGCGAGTTCGGCCATGTTGAGCGTGCCGGTCGCCGCGTACACCAGCGCGATGCCGATCAGGAAGATCATCGACGACACCATCGAAACCATCACATACGAGATGCCGACGCGGACGCGCTCGGTGCTCGCCCCGATGGTCAGCAGCACGAAGCTCGCGGCCAACAGCACCTCGAAGCCGACGAAGAGGTTGAACAGGTCGCCCGCCAGGAACGCGTTGCACACGCCTGCCGACAGCACGAGATAGGTGGGCTGGAAGATCGACACCGGCTGGCGTTCGTCGCCGTCGCGGATGCCCTGCCCGATGGCGTACAGCACCACCGCCAGCAGCACGATCGACGAGACCACCATCATCAGCGCCGAAAGCCGGTCCACCACAAGGGTGACGCCCAGCGGGCCCATGCCGGCCACGCTTTGTCCCCAGCCGCCGACGTGCAGTGCCAGCGTGCCGTCGCGGTCGGTGAGGTAGAGCAGCGCGGCGCACACCGCGACCACCGCCGACAAAGCGCTCAGGGTGATCGCCCGCTGCAGGCGGGGCCGGCGTCCGGCGACCATCGTCGCCGCCGCGCCGATCATCGGGATCAGCACGGGCAGTGGCGTCAGGACGGAGGCTGTGCTCATTTCTCGGCTCCCGCTCGCTCCGGTCCTCGCTCGTTCCTCGCTGCGATCCTCACTCGCGCTCGTCTTCGGTGGTCATCTTTCTCGACTCCCGCTCGCTCCGGTCCTTGCTCGTTCCTCGCTGCGATCCTCACTCGCGCTCGTCTTCGGGCGGTCATCGCGATCCCTCCAGACCCGGCAGCGCGTCCAGTTCGTCGGGCTCGTCGGTGTCGCGGGCCGTTTCGGGGACCGGACGGCCTCGTCGATGGCGGTCGCCTCCTCGCCGGTGAGCTGCGAGACGCGGGTGTCCTCGGGATCGTTCGCGACCTCCTCCTCGGTGGTCAGCCGATACGTGCGGTAAATCAGCGACAACACAAACGCCGCGACGCCCATGCTGATGACGATCGCGGTGAGGATCATCCCCTGCGCCAACGGGTCTGCGGTGGTGGTTTGGCCGTCGCTGATCCGGCCGCGCACCGGCGGATTACCCGACGGGCCGCCAACGAGTAGGATCAACAGGTTGACTGCGTTGCCGATGAGCAAGAGCCCCAGCAACATTCGAGTCAGGTTGCGTTCCAGCAGCAGGTAGACCCCGACGCTGGTGAGTCCGCCGATCAACACGAGCGGAACCAGGAAGGCCGTCATCGTGGCGTCACCGCCGCGGATTGCTGCTCGGCCATCTCGATGTCCACCCGGGCGCCAACGCTGCGCAGCACGTCGAGCACCAGTCCGACGACGATCAGATACACGCCAAGGTCGAAGAACAACGCGGTGACGAGCTTGACGGTGCCCAACACCGGAATATCGAACTGCAACACCGCCGACGACAGCACCGGCGCGCCCAGTAGCAGCGACGCCACCGCGGTGCCGGCCGACAGGCCCAGCCCGACACCGAGGATCTTGCCCGCGTCCAGCGGAAGCGTCTCACCGAGTTCGTAACGGCCGCCGGCCAGATACCGCAGCACCAGCGCCAGGCCGGCGGTCAGCCCGCCCGCGAAGCCGCCGCCCGGTGTGTTGTGGCCGGCGAAGAAGAAGTACGCCGACAGCACCATGATGAGCGGAAAGATCATCCGCGTCGCGACCTCCATCACCAGCGACCGGTGTTTCGGGTCGCGCAACTCGCTGCCACGTAACCAGGTGATGTCACCGGCGGCCGGGCTGGTCGCGATCGCGGAACTCGGGGTGACGTCGGGTTCGCCGGCGTCGGCGACTCGCGGCGCGGCACCAAAACGCCGGTGCCGGAACACCATTGATGCCACCCCGGTCGCGGCAACCAACAGCACCGAGACCTCGCCGAGGGTGTCCCAGGCCCGAATGTCGACGAGCAGCACGTTGACGGTGTTGGAACCGTGTCCGCGGTAGTACGCGGCGTCGGGGAGCAGCGTGGCGATCGGGACGCCGGTGCGGGCGGCCATCGCGAACACCGCGAGCGTCGTGACGCTGGCACCGACGGCCAGCGCCAAGGCCGCCCGTGGTAGTCGGTGCTTGCCGATGTTTGTGCGGTCGGACTCGGCGGGCAGCGTCCGCAATACCAGGACGAAGATGACCAGCAACAGGGTTTCCACCAGGAACTGGGTCAACGCCAGGTCGGGCGCGCCGTGGAACGCGAAGATGGTGCCGCAGCCGTAGCCGGTCACGCCGACCAGCAGCACGGCGGCGAGCCGGTTGCGCATCACCGTCGCGCCCACCGCGGCGGCCAGTATCAGCGACCCGACGATCACCTGCAACGGCGAGTCCCACAGCGCGAACTCGGGCCGATCTCGCGCCCCCAGGGCCAGTACCGCCACCGGAACAACCACGAGCGTGGACAGGATCACCGCCTGGGTGGCGGGGATGGAGCCACGCTGGGTGGCGCCGGTCAGCCGGACGGACAGCACGTCGGCGCCCCGGATCACCGCGTCGTAGATGCGGTCGGCGTTACCCAGCGGCAGGTAGGCCAGTCTCGCGCGCGGTAGCCGCGCGCGGACGAAGAAGACGGCGGTGCCGATCGCCAGCACCAGGACCGACAGCAGCAGCGGCAGCCCGAGGCCGTGCCACAACGCCAGGTCGATAGTCCTGCCCGCCGGGGACCGTGTCGGCGTAGGTGTCGAGCGCATGGTCCAGCGGGGCGGGCCACAGCCCGAAGATCAGGCCGGCCGCCGCCAGGAGCGCCGGCGGGGCCAAGAACGTGTTCGGCGGCTGGTGCATGTTCGCGACGCGCTTGCTGGGTTCCGGCCTTCCCTTGCGCGCGAACGCGCCCCAGAGGAACCGCAGGCTGTAAATGGTGGTGAACACGGAGCCGATGACGATGGCGGCCAGCACGAACGGCGCGGTCGGGCCCAATGTCTCACTGTGCAACAGGGTTTCGAAGTCGGCCTCCTTTGCGACGAAGCCGAGGAACGGTGGCAGCGCCGCCATGCTTGCGGTCGCGCCGATGGCGATGATCAGCAGCGGCCTGCTGCGCTGCCCGAGCCAGGCCAGCCTGCGGATGTCACGGGTGCCGGTGGTGTGGTCGATGACGCCGACGACCATGAACAGCGCGGCCTTGAACATGGCATGCGCGCACAACATGGCGAGCCCGGCCAGCATCAGGTCGCTGCCACCCGCGCCGACCATCACGGTCATCAGACCGAGTTGGCTCACGGTGCCGAATGCCAGGATCAGTTTCAGGTCGTATTCGCGAACCGCGCGCCAGCCGGCGAGCAGCACGGTCACCACGCCGAGGGTCACCACGAGCGGCCGCCATGGCGGCGCGTCGGCGAATCCCGGTGTCAGCCGGGCGATCAGGTACACGCCGGCCTTGACCATCGCGGCGGCGTGCAGGTACGCGCTGACCGGGGTCGGTGCGGCCATCGCGCCCGGCAGCCAGAAATGCATCGGGACGATCGCCGACTTCGCCAACGCGCCAACAAGAATCAGCACGATGCCGACCGATGCCGCCAGCCCGGATGGCGGCGCGGCGATCAGCTCGGACAACAGATAGGTACCCGAGATGGTGCCGAGAACGACAATTCCGACCAGCATGGCCAGGCCGCCTGCCGTGGTGACCAGCAGCGCCTGAACGGCGGCGCGTCGGCTGGTGACGCGCTCGGCGTAGTGGCCGACCAACAGGAAGGACAACACGGTGGTGAGCTCCCAGAACACGTAGAGCACCAGCATGTTGTCGCTGACCACCAACCCGAACATGGCCCCGGCGAACGCGACCAACTCGGCGGCGAAACTCGGCAGCCGCTTCTCGGTGTGCCCGTCGTGATGGTGGAAGTAGTCGGCGCAGTAGAACAGCACCAGCGCGCCGATGCCCAGCACCAGCACGCTCATGATCGCCGCGAGCGCGTCGAACCGCAGCGTGATGTCCATCGACAGCTCGGGCACCCACGACACCGTCGATGCTGCGGGCCTGCCCGGGACCCGGCCAGTTCAGCGCCACCCAGACCAGGGATCCGAGCGGGACGAGGGACAGCGGATAGAACGCCATCCGCCCCCACCGGTACACCAGCAGGGGAGCCAACGCGGTGGCGACCGCGTGGGCGAACAGGATGGCGAGCACGGCACTCCGAACTCTCGGGGTGTCAGCCGGGTGAAGGCTTTGGCTTTACGGCAGTCTACGTGGGCGGATACAGCTACCATCCGGCGTCGTGGAGACTTGCGATGTCGTCGTGGTCGGGGCCGGGCCCACCGGCTTGATGCTGGCGAGTGAACTCGCGCTCGGCGGCGCCAAGGTCCGGCTGCTCGAGGAGCGCACCGACATGCCCAACATCACCAGGGCGTTTGCCGTGCATGCGCGCACGCTCGAGCTGCTCGACGCGCGCGGCATGGCCGACGAGCTGCTGACGCGTGGCGTGCCGGTCTACGAGATCGCGCCGCCGGGCGGCGCCACGCTAAACCTGCGTGAGCTGCCGAGCAGGTTCGCGATGGTGTTCATCGCTCCGCAAAGCGGAACCGAGCACGTGCTGCAGACGCGTGTGGACGAACTCGGCGTGCCGATCGTGCGCGGCGCCGAGGTCGTCGGGCTGACCCAGGACGACGACGGCGTGACGGTGGAATGCGCCGACGGCAATACCGTGCGGGCGAAGTACGTGGTGGGGTGCGACGGCGCGCACAGCACGGTGCGGCGGTTGGTCGGTATCGAGTGGGTCGGCAAGCAGTACGAGACACACATCCTGCTGGCCGATGTGCGCCTGTCACGGGCACCGGAAGACACGTTGACCGGTGTGACCAATGAGAAGGGGGTGGTGCTGATGATCCCGTTCGGCGACGGCTGGTTTCGCGCCATCGCGCTGGGACCGGCTACGCGAGCAGGCGCCGCTGAAGGAGCCGGTCACGCTGGAGGAGATCCGCGACGCGTTCCATGCGCATCGCGGGCGAGGACTTCGGCATGACCGAAATGCGCTGGAGCTCACGGTTTCTGTCCGAGCGCAAGCAGGCCGAGCACTATCGCGCCGGCCGGGTGTTCATCGCGGGCGACGCCGCGCACGTGCACTCGCCGCTGGGCGGCCAGGGCATGAACACCGGCATCGGCGACGCGATGAACCTGGGCTGGAAGCTGTGCCGCAGCCGTTCGCGGAACCGCGCCCGGCTGGCTGCTGGACAGCTACGAGGGCGAGCGCCATCCCGTCGGCGCCGAGGTGCTGCGGCTGACCGACGCCTTCAACCAGCTGGTGCTCGGCCGGTCCAAGGCGCAGCGCCTGGTTCAGCGGCTCGCCGTCGGCGCGTTGACCCGGGTGCCGCGTCGGTCGTCGGTTCGTGGCCGGACGTCTCAGCCAGATCGGCATCGCCTATCCGCGTGCGTCGCGCGGCGACCACCGCATGGTCGGCCAACGCATGCCCGACGTCGACTGCGGCGGCACCCGGCTCTACGAACTGCTGCGCAAGGGCGAGTTCGTGATGGTGACGGCCGAGGGCGTCGACGGTGGACCGCACCGACGTCGTGCATGCCGTGCATCACGACGCCAAGCTGCCCGCCGCGGTGCTGGTGCGCCCGGACGGCTATGTCGCCTGGGCCGATGACCAGCCACCGACGGCGTCGAATGGCGGCGGCCGTCGATCACTGGGCTCCGGCGGCTCAGAAGTAGCGCAGCCAGACGTAGACCCACGCCAGGGCGGTGCTGAGCAGCGTCACGACGATGCCGTAGCGGGTGAACCGCCAGAAGCTGATCGGGTGGCCGGCGCGCTGCGCAATGCCGATGGCGACGACGTTGGCGCTGGCGGCGATCGCGGTGCCGTTGCCGCTGAAGCAGGCGCCGAGCGCGAATGCCCACCACAGCGCGCGGCCGGTTTCGGCGTCGGGTGCCTGGGCGGCCATGCCCTCGACGACCGGCGTCATCGTGGCGGTGTAGGGGATGTTGTCGACGAACGCGCCGAGCACCGCCGACCCGAACAGCAGCGCGGTGGCGGCGGCGAAGCAGTTGTCGCCGAACGTCGACATCGGCCAGCGTCGCCGAGCGCGCCGATGACGCCGGTGTGCACGAGCCCGGCGACCATCGCGAACAGGCCCATGAAGAACACCAGCGTCGACCACTCGACCTCCGGGAGTACCTCGGCGACATCGACATTGGTGACCAGCAGCATCGCCGCCGGCTCCGAGCGAGGGCGACGATCGACGGCGCGACGTGCAGCACCGAGTGCAGGCGAACCCGACGATGACGAGCGCGAGCACGGCCATAGCGCGGATCAGCAGCCGGGTGTCCTTGATGGCGCGGCGCTCCTGCAGCGCCATCACCTCGTCGAGATGGATGTCGTTGGACTCGCAGGTCGTTTCGGAACAGCACCTTGGTGAAGAGCGACGAACAGCGCGAAGATGACCGACACCGCGGGCGCCATGTGGACCAGGAAGTCGTTGAACGTCAGGCCCGCCGGCTGCCGATGATGATGTTCGGCGGATCGCCGATCAGGGTGGCGGCACCGCCGATGTTGGACGCCAGCACCTCGGCGATCAGAAACGGCTGCGCGGCGATGTCGCAGCCGGTCGCAGATGACCAGCGTCACCGGGGCGACCAGCATGATGATCGGTGACGTTGTCGAGCACCGGCGACGCGATCGCCGTGATGACCATCAGCATCACCATGAGCCGGAACGGTTTTCCCCGCGATCGCTTGGCGGCCCAGATCGCCAGGAAGTCGAACAGGCCGGTCTGCTTGATCACGCCGACGATGACCATCATGCCCGAGCAGCAGGAAGATGACGTTCCAGTCGATGCCCTCGTGCTCGGAGTAGAAGATTTCGGCGCCGGGGATCAACCCCAGCACGGTCATCAGGCCGGCGGCGACCAGGACCGTCTTGACCTTGTCGGCCCGCTCGGTGGCGATGAACCAGAACGCGACGACGAATATCGCCAGCGCGAGCACCGGAGCCAGCACGGCGCCGGCAGATCAGTCGTTGGGTCCGGCCACCGCCAGGCTGGTGAGCAACCGCTCGAGGGTCACCGCGCCGGTCAGGCGTCCGCTGCGGTCGACAACCGCGATCAGCGGGCTTCGCTTGTTCGCCATCACGGTGGCGACCTCGAGCAGGGTGGCGTCCGGTGCCACCGTGGCGGGCTTGGCGACCGGGTTGGGCAGGCAGTCGCCGACGGTCAGCTTGCCGGGGCCGTGCCAGAACAGGTCGGCGTGGATCTCGTCGACGGTGCGTACGAGCGCCGGATCGTCCCGGTAGGACTCGGGAATCGTCAGGCGCAGCACCTGAGTTCCGGGTAGCACGGCGATCGGCCGATCGGCGTCGTCGACGACGACGAGCCCGGCAGGCGGTTGACGACCATCAACTGCACGGCCTTGGACACCGGGTCGTCGATCTCGGACCGTCGGCGGGGTGACGGCGATCTCGTGTGCTTGCATGACTTCGTTCACTGTCGGATATCCGGCGGTAATTGTCATCGTCGACTCGTTCTCCGATCAATTCGGACCGGTGATCGCTCGGCCGCCTATCGCCGTTGGCGAGCGATGCGCGATCGCTGCCGGGCACCGTGGTCCGATGGATATGCATGGTGACGTCAGTGTCGGGCAGCGGCGATGGCCGCTGACCATCGGGTCTGACACCCATTTCCGGGGGGATACGACCTGTATGGACAAACGTCTGCGCGGCAGACCACGCTGGTGGTTATGAAACGGGCGCGAACTCCGGCGGCCGCGCTGTTCCGGCGGGTCTTCCTGATCAACGGGCTGATCTTCGTCCTCGGCACGCTGATCCTGGCGCTGTCGCCGGCGACGGTGTCGGCGCGCATCAAGCTCACCGAGATCCCGGTGCTGGTCGTCGGACTGGCGGTCATGCTGACCGCGAACGCGCTGCTGCTGCGTATCGAGTCTCGCCCCCATGCTCGAAGTCGCGAGCGGTCGAACGGCGAGACGCGACCGCCGCTCGGCGGCGCAGGAGAACGAGCGCCAGCGCATCGCCAGGGAGCTGCACGACGAGATCGGCCAGACGCTGACCGTCGCGCTGCTGATCCTGAAACGCGCCGTCGACCGCGCTCCCGCCGAGATCCGCGGCGAGCTCGCGGACACCAGGAGGCGGTGCGCGCGGCCTCGACGAGGTGCGCAGCATCGCGCGCCGGCTGCGGCCCGATGCGCTCGAAGACCTCGGGCTGCACAGCGCGCTCAACGCGCTGTGCAGCGAGTTCACCCAGGCAGCAGGCATCAGTCGTGGTGAAACACATTGCGCCGCAGTCAGATCGGCTGCAGCCCGAGGTCGAGCTGGTCTGCTACCGCATCGCCAGGAGAGCCTGACGAACATCGCTCGCCACGCCGACGCGCGGCAAGGTCTGGCTCGACCTGCACGCCGGCGCCGATCAGCTCACGCTGCGCATCGCCGACGACGGCATGCGGCGGTGTCGCGGTCGAGGGCGCGGCATCAACGGCATGCGTGAACGGGCGCTGCTGGTGAACGCCGACCTGACGATCACCTCGCCGAAGGGTGAGGGCACCGAGGTGCGGCTGGTCATCCCGCTTCGCGGACGGACGCGATTGATGCTCGCCCAACCGGCGCGGATCCTGCTCGCCGACGACCACGCGCTCGTGCGCAGCGGTCTGCGGATGATCCTCGACGCCGAACCGGATCTGCGGGTGGTCGCCGAGGCCGCCGACGGGCACGAGGCGCTGACGGCGCTCGACGCCACGCCGGCCGACCTGGCCATCCTCGACATCGCGATGCCGCGGATGACGGGTCTGCAGGCCGCACGGGAGATCAACCGCGCGCATCCGCACGTGCGGATCCTGATCCTGTCGATGTACGACAACGAGCAGTACTTCTTCGAGGCGCTCAAGGCGGGCGCGTCCGGCTATGTGCTCAAATCGGTCGCCGACCGCGACCTGCTCGAGGCGTGCCGGGCGACGCTGCGCGGCGAGCCGTTCCTGTACGCCGGCGCGGTGACCGCGTTGATCCGCGACTACCTGCACCGGGCGCGGCAGGGCGGATGCGCTTCCTGACACCATCCTCACGCCGCGCGAGGAGGAGGTGCTCAAGCTCGATCGCTGAGGGGTACTCGTCGCGCGAGATCGCGAACACGCTCGGGATCAGTGCCAAGACGGTCGACCGGCATCGAACGAACACGCTGGCCAAACTCGGCTTGCGCGATCGTCTTGCGTTGACGCGCTACGCGATCCGCGCCGGGTTGATCGAGCCGTGACGCGCCGGGCACCCCGTCGTGAAGCGGATCGGGATCGCGTGGCCGATGACCCCGATCCCCGCACCGAGGATGGGCCAGATCGGCCAGAAGTACCAGGCGCCCGCGGTCAGGCCGACCGCGAGCCACACCGCGAGCACGATGACGACCATCGCCAGGTAGCCGGCCAGGTGAATCTGGACGCTCCGGCGTGCCGCTGCCCGCCGCGCCTCCCGGCGCCGCGGGTCGTTGCGCCGCAGCTGGGCCAGCGGCAGGTCGGCGACGAGTTGGCGCAGCTCCGCGGTGGTGTGGGCGCCGAACGCGGCCGGCAACCGCGTCTCGTACTCGTCCATCGCGAGGTAGCCCTGTGCCAGCGCCTGACCGAGCTGGTGCGCGGTCTTCTCCCGCTCGCGGTCGCCGGCTCGAACAGCTGGTGCGGTAGGGGCGGTCATGATGCCTCCCGAGGCTCAGATCTTGACAGTGACTAGTTGCAATTCCGACTATGCACCCTTAACTAGTCACTGTCAAGATTATTAATGCCAATCTCCGGTTCCGGTCGTGCTCAGCAGTCACTATGGATGCCATGGCTGTCGATGAAACCAAGTTGAACGAGTTCCTCGGCAAGGCGGTGGGCGATCTCGGCGCCGCGATGAGCGCGACGCTGATACTCGTCGGCGACCGACTCGGGCTGTACCGCGAATTGGCGACAGGTGCCATGACCGCGGCCGAACTGGCGCAACGCACCGGCACCAACGAGCGCTACGTCCGCGAATGGCTCGGCAATCAGGGCGCAGGCGGATACGTGCAGTACGACCCCGCATCCGACGAGTGGTCGATGAGCCCGGAGCAGGCGCTGTGCCTGACCGACCCGAATGGTCCGGTCGACATGCCCGGCGCATACAACATCGTCGAGGCGACGTTCCATGCTCTCGAGCACACGCTCGACAACTTCAAATCCGGTGAAGGCATGGAGTGGGGCGACCATCACCCGTGCCTGTTCGAAGGAACGGAACGATTCTTCCGCGCGGGCTACAACACAAACCTGATCGGCTCATGGCTGCCTGCCCTGGACGGCGTCGTCGACAAACTGCAGAGCGGGGCCAAAGTTGCCGATGTCGGGTGTGGGCACGGCGCCAGCACCATCCTGATGGCGCTGACCTACCCGGATTCGGAGTTCGTCGGCTACGACTACCACGACGAATCGATAAGGGTCGCAACGGAGAAAGCAGCGGCCGCAGGTGCCGCGAATGCGCGGTTCGAGGTCGCCGATGCGGTCGGCTACCAGGGCAAGGACTTCGACCTGATCGCATTCTTCGACTGCCTGCACGACATGGGCGGATCCGATCAGTGTGTCCCGGCACGCGCGCGAGGCGATCAGTGACGACGGCACCGCGATGATCGTGGAGCCGTTCGCCAACGACCGGCTGCAGGACAACCTGAATCCGGTGGGCCGCGTCATGTATGGCGCGTCCACCCAGATCTGCGTGCCCGTCTCGCTGGCGCGCAACGGCCCCGCGCTCGGCGCTCAGGCCGGTGAAGCGCGGCTACGCGAAGTCGTGGTTGACGGCGGCGGCTTCACGCGTTTCCGGCGGGCCACCGAGACTCCGTTCAACCTCGTGCTCGAGGCCCGGCCGTAGTCAGCGGGCGGCCGAGAACGCTCGCAGGGCCTCGACCTGAACAGGATCCAGCGACGGGCGGACGTTTTCGCGGGCCGTGGCGACGTCGGCCGCCGTCACGTCGGCGGCGTCGATGGAGCGCCGCATGGCGGTCAGGGCGGACTCGCGCAGCAGCGCAACGCAATCGGCGGCGCTGTAGCCGTCCAGCTCGCCGGCCAGGGCGTCGAGGTCGACGTCGTCGGCGAGCGGAATGGATTTGCCTGCGGTGCGCAGGATCTCGCGACGCGCGTCGGCGTCCGGCGGCGCGACGAACACCAGCTTCTCCAGCCGGCCCGGCCGCAGCAGCGCGGGGTCGATCAGGTCGGGCCGGTTGGTGGCGCCGAGCACCACCACGTCGTTCAGCGGTTCGATGCCATCCATCTCGGTCAGCAGCGACGCCACCACCCGATCGGTGACACCGGAGTCGAAGCTCTGCCCACGCCGTGGCGCCAGGGCGTCGATCTCGTCGAGAAAAACCAGCGACGGAGCGGAATCGCGGGCGCGACGGAACAATTCACGCACCGCCTTCTCCGACGCGCCGACCCACTTGTCCATCAGTTCGGCGCCCTTGACCGCGTGCACCGACAGCCGTCCGGAGCTGGCCAGCGCGCGCACCACGAACGTCTTGCCGCAGCCGGGCGGGCCGTAGAGCAGCACGCCACGCGGCGGCTGGACGCCGAGCCGCTCGAAGGTCTCGGGATGCTGCAGCGGCCACAGCACGGATTCGATGAGCGCCTGCTTGGTTTCGGCCATGTCGCCGACGTCCTCGAGCGTCACCGAGCCGACGGAGACTTCTTCGGTGGCGGACCGCGACAGCGGACGGATCACGCTCAGCGCACCGGTCAGGTCGTCCTGAATCAGGGCCGGCGGTTTCTCGTCCTCGCTGGCCCTGGCGGCGGCCCTCAGTGCGGCCTCCCGCACCAGCGCGGACAGATCCGCTACGACGAATCCCGGTGTCCGCTCGGCGATCTCGCCGAGTTCCAGATCCTTGGCAGGCACGTCGCGCAACAACACTTCGAGGAGCTGCTTGCGGATCGTGGCGTCGGGCAGGCTCAGCCCGAGTTCGCGGTCGCACAGGTCGGGCGCGCGCAACCGGACATCGAGTGATTCGGGAACGGCCGAAGTCGCGACGAACGCCACGCCCGGCGTCCCCACCGCGGTCCGCAGCTCGCCCAGGATGAGTGTCGCAACCGGTTCGGAGGTGACGGGCAGCAGCGCGTCGATGTCGGTGATCAGCAGCACGCCGCCACCGTCGCGCACCGTCGCCACCGCCGACGCGACGCTGCCGAGCCGGTCCTCTGCGCGCAGCGCACCCACCTCCGGCCCGTCCAGTTCGACGAGGCGCCGCCCGGCGCACACCGTCCGCACCATGGTGGCCTTGCCGACACCGGCGGGCCCCGACACCAGCGCACCGAGATTGGCTGTCGCACCAAGGGTTTTCAGCAGTTCGGGCTCGTCGAGGGCGAGCTTAAGCCATTCGGTGAGCCGGCCGGCCTGGGTGTGGGACCCCTTAAGGTCGTCGAAGCTGACCGCGGTCGCCGGCGACTGTGCCGACGTGGTCACCACGTGCTGACCAGACGTCGACGGCGCCGCGGGGGTGACGCCGTTTCCCCAACTGACCACCGAATTCGGTTGCACGCTAACGGGTCCGGTGGGGTCGACGCCGGTGACGGTCAGCAGCTCGGATGTCCAGGTGATGCCGACGGCCGACGCCAGTGCGCTGGTGGCCTCCGACGTCGGGATGTCGGGACCGAGCTCGCGCGGCAACAGCGACACGGTGTCGCCGACCGTCATCACCTTGCCCAGCAAGGCCTGACGCAGGGTCGCCGACGAGATCGACTGGGTAGCCAGGTTCGATCCGCGTACGGTCACCGACCGTGCGCCGTACACGGTCACGGGTGCGACCAGCACGGTGGTGTTCTCCCGCAGGCCCGCGTTGGACAGCGTCACGTCGTCGAGCAGGGCGGTACCGGCCGGAGTTCCTGCCGGGGCCACCCCTGCGACCGCTGCGGTGGTGCGCGAACCGGTCAGCGAAACCGCATCCCATTCCCGAATGCCGAGGGCGGCAATGGCTTCCGGATGCAGCCGCACCACGCCTCGGCGGGAGTCGAGGGCAGAGGTGTTCAGTCGCGCGGTGAGCGTGAGCTGGTGCCGCGGTGACGGCCGGTCGGCCACGTCGAACCCGGTCATGTCAGGCGCCCGGCTTTCGCAGGCCGAGTCGGGCCACCGAGCGACGATGCGGCTGGGCCCGCCGAATCGCCCGCCGGGCCTGGCGTTGCGCCTTGGGCTTGTCGTCCCACACCTCGGGGTGCTTCGACAGCCATGCCGTTGTCCGCACGGCGAACGGGATGTGGATCACGTACCCGACGATGATCGCCAAGATCACGATGTAGCCGTACAGGATCGAGGCGGCGACGCCGATCGCCAACAGTGCCAACAGCGGAACGACCATGTTCTGCGAGATCGCGAACGTGTGGATCTTGCGCATCGGGATCGTGCTGACCACCAGCAACGAGACGCCGACCATCCAGATCACCACGGCGGCCTCAGAGGTCCACCAGCCCTCACCGAACTGCATCTTGGCGGCCAGTGGCCCGATCGCGCCGATCGCACCGGCCGGCGCAGGCATGCCGACGAAGAACTGGTTGGTGTAGGCGGGTTTGTCCTCGGCGAGCATCGTGTTGTACCTGGCCAGCCGCAGCACGATGCACACCGCGTAGAGCAGCACGACGATCCAGCCGATCCGCGAGTGCGACAGCAGCGTCCCGTAAACGATGAACGCCGGTGCGACACCGAAGTTCACCGCGTCGGCCAGCGAGTCGATCTCCTCGCCCATCTTCGACGTAGCTTTGAGCAGTCGTGCGATGCGGCCGTCGAGCGCGTCCAGAATCGCCGCGATGGCCAGGAACGCCATCGCTTCGGTGGGCCGGTCGTCGAGCGCGAACTTGACCGCCGACAAGCCGAGGCAGATGGCGGCGACCGTCATCGCACTCGGCAGCATCCGCAGGCTGACGGCCGGCCTCTTGACGCGGGGCTTCATCGCGGCAGTTCCGCCAGGATCGTCTCGCCGCCGACAGCACGCTGGCCGGGCAGCACGAGCACCTCGGAGCCCTCGGGAAGGTAGGTGTCCAGCCGCGAACCGAACCGGATCAGGCCGTACGTGTCGCCGATCGCCACCTTGTCACCGGGCGAGACGTCGCAGACGATGCGACGGGCGATCAGGCCGGCGATCTGCACGGCCACCACCTCGACCCCCTCGGGCGTGCGAATCAGCACGCTGTTGCGCTCGTTGTCGTCGCTGGCCGCGGCGAGCTCGGCCGATTTGAACAGTCCCGCACGATGCGCCACCGCCACCACCTCACCGCTGATCGGGATGCGCTGGACGTGGGCGTCGAAGATGGACAAAAAGATGCTGACCCGAGGCAACGGCCGGTCGGGCAGGTTCAGTTCGGCGGGCGGCACCGCCTCCTCGACCAGGCAGATCAGCCCGTCCGCAGGCGCGACGACGGCGCCAGGGCGGCTGGGTGGCACCCGGGGCGGATGACGAAAGAATGCGGCGTTGGCGCCCGCCGCCAGCAGACCCGCGCGGCGCAGCCACCGGTTCCGTCGGCCGGCGGCGGCAACGGCCAGGCTGGCGCCGACGAACGGCAGCCCGGCCGGGTGCATCGGAGGGATGGTGGCCTTCGCCAGCGCCAACAGTCGCGCGGGGCCTGATCTGAGGTCGGGGCGTCTGGCCATCGTGCAGCGATTCTACGGTGGCTACCCGTTTGACAGGTCCCACACCTGCACGGCCGACCCCGCCGCCAGCTCGACGACGTCCTCGTCGATTTCCAGCAGGCAGTTGGCCGACGCCAGCCAGCGCAGGTGATGGCTCGCCGGTGGCCCATAACTGGTGACCGTGCCCTTGCCTGCGTCCAGCACGCCGCGGCGGAACTGCCGCTTGCCGCGCGGGGAGGTCAGGTCCTCGGTCAGCTCCGCCGTCAGCCGTGGCCGGTGCGGCGCAGGCAGCCCCATCGCTTCGCGCAGCGGTGCGCGGATGAAGACCTCGAACGACACCAGGGCGCTGACCGGGATTGCCGGGCAGCGTGATGATCGGTCTGTGCGCGACCCGGCCCGCACCCTGCGGCATGCCCGGCTGCATCGCCACCTTGACGAAGTCGACCTCCCCGCCCAAAGCGTCCTTGACGACTTCATACGCACCGGCGCTGACCCCGCCGGTGGTGATGATCAGGTCGGCGTCTCCGGCGTGGCCGTCGAGCGCGGCGCGGAACTGGTCGACGTCGTCACCGGTCATCGCCGATGCGACCACGTCCGCGCCCGCATCGCGGACGGCCGCGGCGAGCATGAACGCGTTGGACTCGTAGATCTGACCGGGTTTCAGAGGGGCGCCGGGCGCGACCAGCTCCGAGCCGGTCGACATCACCAATACCCGTTGCCGCGGAACGACTGTCAGCTCGCCGAGGCCCAGTGCCGCGGCAAGACCGAGCACCGCGGGCGTGACGACCTGCCCTGCCCGCAGCACGGTGGTGCCGGCCGTGACGTCCTCACCGGCGCGGCGGATGTGCTGTCCGGACTTGGCGGTCGCGCGGATCGTGACGGTGTCCGTCGCGCCGTCGGTGGACTCGACAGGAACCACAGCGGTGGCACCGGACGGGACCGGCGCACCCGTCATGATCCGGTGTGCCGTACCGGGTTTCAGCGTCAGCAGATCGGTGCGGCCGGCGGGGATGTCCTCGGCGACAGGCAGCAGCACCGGCTGTTCGGCGCTGGCCCCGGCGATATCGTCGGCAATGACCGCGTAGCCGTCCATGGCCGAGTTGTCGAAGCCCGGCAGCGACAGCGGCGCCAGCACCTCCTCGGCCAGCACCAGCCCGAGCGTGTCGCCGAGCGGCATGCCGACGGGCGGGCGCGGCGTGATCAGGCCGGCGACGACGCGCCGGTGCTCCTCGACCGAACGCATCAGACGGGGTACGTCACGCCGGTCAACTCCTCGGACACGCTCCACAGCCGGCGCTGGATGTCCTCGTCGTGCGATTGTGCGCTGGACTCAACGACTTTCGGGTGACCCTTGACTTCGCCGATGCCGTCGGGCCCGTAGTACTGGCCGCCCTGCGCACCGGGGTCGGTGGCGGCGCGCAGGGTCGGGAGCGCACCCTTGTCGGCCGGCTGGGTGAGCGATCGTCCAGATGAAGTCGGGGATGAAGCCGGGCAGGTATGCGCATGCAGTTCGGTGTCCGCGAAGCCGGGGTGTGCGGCAAGCGCGACGTCGGGAGCGCCCTTGACCTTCAGGCGCCGCTGCAGCTCGTAGGTGAACATCAGGTTGGCCAGCTTGGACTGCCCGTAGGCCTCGACGCGGTTGTACTTGCGTGTCCAAGTGCAGGTCGTCGAAATGGATTCGGGCCAAGATGCGATGGCCGACGCTGCTGACCGTGACCACCCGCGACCCGTCGACCGGCAGCATGTTGTCGAGCAGCTGACCGGTGAGTGCGAAGTGGCCGAGGTGGTTGGTGCCGAACTGCATCTCGAAGCCGTCTTTGGTGGTCTCCCGCGTCGGCACGTACATCACGCCCGCGTTGTTGATCAGCAGGTCGATGCGCGGATGGGCGGCGCGCAGTTCGTCTGCGGCCTTGCGGACGCTCTCCAGCGACGACAGGTCGAGCTCCTGGAGGTCGACGACCGCGTTCGGGCTGGCGGTCTTGATGCGGTCGGCGGCTTCCTTGCCCTTGTCGAGGTTGCGTACCGCGAGTACGACGTGCGCGCCCTTGTCGGCGAGCACGGCGGCGGTGTCGTAGCCGAGGCCCGGAGTTCGCGCCGGTGATGATGGCGATGCGCCCGGACTGATCAGGCACGTCGGCGGCGGTCCACTTCCTGCTCATCATCAGCACGATACTCACGGGCGGTTAACGTCGTTGGCATGTCGCAACGAAGAGGCGTCCGTGCAGCCGCGCTTGTTGTCGGGACGGTCGTCGGTATCGGTGCCGTATTGCTCGGCAGTGCTCATCGCCGGTATGCGGTGGAAGGTGGCGCCCGTGATCGACGCCGTGCGGCGCATGAACCGATCGCTGACGCAACCCCCGGGTGATGCGCACCGCCGGGTCAGCGGGCACGCAGACGTCGGTCATTCGTCACGTCGGACGGACCAGCGGCAGGACCTACGAGACCCCGGTGGACGTCATCCCGACCTCCGACGGGTTCCTGATCGCCCTGCCGTATGGCACCCGAGCCGACTGGCTGCGCAACGTGCTCGCCGCGGGCTCCGCCACGATCGTCAGTCAGGGCGAACGCTTCGACGTCGACCAGCCGATCATCGCCGCCACCGCGGAGGTCGCCGACCACATTCCCGCGCGGACGCTTCAAACGCTTCGCATCTTCGGTGTCAACGAATGCCTGCATCTGCGAAGGTCGGCAGATGGAATTGGTTGACCCCGCGAATCCGCCGAGCCGTAAAGCGCCGCTGGTGTGGGCGATCGGCGCGGCGATTCCGTGGCTGATGCTGGCGGTGGCGCCAGCTGGTGTGGTTCGTGCTCGACAGCCGGCTGGCCTGGCTGCACATCGCCGCGGCCGTCGCTCACCGCACTCGGGACGGTGGTGTTCGTGGTGGTCGGGCCGCTGTGGCGGTACCGCGTGCACCGCTGGGACATCAGTCCGCAGGCGGTGTACACCCGGTCGGGCTGGCTGGTTCAGGAACGCCGGATCGCGCCGATCTCCCGCGTGCAGACCGTCGACACCTATCGCGGCCCGCTGGACCGGTTGTTCGGTTTGGCCAACGTCACGGTGACGACGGCCTCGTCGGCTGGTGCGGTGCGCATCGTGGCACTGGACTCCGATGTCGCCGACCGGGTCGTCGCCCAGCTCACCGACATCGCCGCGATCGGCGCGGAGGATGCGACGTGACGGCACCGGCCACCGAACGGGTGTGGCAGCGGCTCAGCCCGCGAATGCTGTTGGTGCATCCCGTTCATGAGGTGCTGCGGCAGCTTCCGCTGCTGATCGGCGCGGTGGTGCTGGGATCGGCGACGGGCAACCCGATGTGGACGGTCGCTGCGCTGGGAGTGACGGTCGCGTTCGGCGTCCTGCGGTGGTTCACCACGACATACCGCATCGAGCCCGACGAGGTGCAGCTGCGCACCGGCGTCCTGCAGCGCAAGGTTGTGTCGGTGCCGCGCAACCGGATTCGTTCGGTTCAGACCGACGCCCGGCTGCTGCACCAACTGCTGCGGTTGACGGTGTTGCGGGTCAGCACCGGTCAGGAAGCCACGGGCGACACGGTGTTCGCGCTCGACGCGGTGCCCGCCGAAGAGGTGCCGCGGCTGCGCTCGATCCTGCTGGCAGACTCGCTGGCTCCCACCGACGACACCGGAGATCAGCCTGCTGCCGGCCGCCTGCTGGCCCGCTGGCATCCGTCCTGGCTGCGCTACAGCCCGCTGAGCTTCACCGGCCTCGCCATGATCGTCGCCGCGGTGGGTGTCGTGTACCAGGCGGGTCTCGGTGCGGTACTTGAGCATTCGCGGCTCGCCGAGTCGGGGCGCGACGCCGCGCAGCGGTTCGGCGTGGTCGCCAGCGTGGCCGCGGTCGTCGCGGTTGTGGTGCTCGCCTCGGTGGTGCTTTCGGTGCTGCGGTCGCTGGTGACGTACGGCAACCTGGTGCTCAGCCGCGAAGCCGACCTGTTGCATCTCCAGCACGGGCTGCTGCGCAGGCGTGAGCACACATTCGACATGCGCAGGCTGCGCGGCGGCACACTGCGCCAGCCGCTGCTGGTCCGGCTGCTCGGCGGCGCGCGGCTGGACGCGGTGATGACGGGCGTCGGCGGGGCGGGGGAGGCCTCGCTGTTGCTGCCGCCGTGCCCCGTTCGCACCGCCGAGTCGGTGCTGTCCGAGCTGATCCAGAATCGCCGAAGCGGTGTCCGGCCCGGTGCGCGCGCATGGCCCGGCCGCGACGCGTCAGGCGCTGGACCCGCGCGCTCGCGCTGCCCGCGGTCGTCGCCGTTGGTCTCGATCGTGGCCGCGGCATTCGTGACGGTGCCGATGTGGTCGTGGATCGTGCTGGCGGTGGTGACGCTGTGTTGCGCGTTTCTGGCCGCCGACCGGGCGCGCGCGCTCGGGCATCGGGTCGACGGCAGCTGGCTGGTTGCGCGTGCGGGCAGCCTGGAGCGCCGCCGCGACTGCATCGCCGCCGCGGGAATCATCGGGTGGACGGTGCGCCAGACATTCCTGCAGCGTCGCGCCGGGGTGGCGACGCTGGTCGCGGCCACCGCGGCGGGGGTGAAGCACTATCAGGTGATCGACGTTCCCGCTGAGATCGGTTGGGCGATCGCGGGGACGGCATCGCCGTGGGTGGCCGACAGTGAGTGGGCGCGCCCGTAGCCGGGCCCGACTTGCGCGGCAACGGTCGCCGTTTACTGTCGCACCATGGCGGTCGGTGGCGTGCTGTTCGACATCGATGGCGTCTTGGTGACCTCATGGGAGCCCATCGAGGGCGCCGCGGAGACCCTGCGCGTGCTGGCGGACAACCAGATTGCCCGGTCGTATCTGACCAACACCACGACCCGCACCCGCGAGCAGATCGCCCGGCTGCTCACCGATGCCGGCATGGAAGTGGCCGCCGACGAGGTGATCACCGCCGCGGCGCTGACGGCGGAGTACGTCCGCAGCCAGTACCCCGATGCGCGGTGCTTCCTGGTCAACAGCGGGCAGATCGCCGAGGACATGCCGGGCATCGACATCGTCTACGCGAGCGACTACGGCGCCGACGCGGTGCCGGACACCCCGGACGTGATCCTGCTCGGCGGCGCGGGCCCCGAATACAACCACCTGACGCTGAGCCGCGTCTACGACTGGATGGCCCAGGGCGTGCCCGTCGTCGCCATGCACCGCAGCACATCGTGGAACACCACCGAGGGCCTGCGCATCGACACCGGCATGTACCTGATCGGGATGGAGGAGACGTCGGGCCGCAAGGCCACTGCCGTCGGCAAGCCCGCCCCTGCCGGATTCCTCACTGCCGCTTCGCGTCTCGGTGTCGACCCGGACGAGATGTACATGATCGGCGACGATCTCAACAATGACGTGCTGTCGGCCCAGGTGGTCGGAATGATCGGCGTCCTGGTGCGCACCGGCAAGTTCCGTCAGGACACCCTCGACCGCTGGGCCGCCGACGAGTTCGCGATGCAGCCCAACCACGTCATCGACTCGGTCGCCGACCTGCCGGATTTACTCGGGCTGTAGGCGATGAGTTCCGGCGCCGGCGCGGGTCTCTAGTCACATGACCGAAGAACACATGAGTGTCACCACCACTGTCGAACGCGCCCGCCGAGAGGGTGTTCGACGTGCTGGCAGACCCGACCACGCATGAGGCCATCGACGGCACCGGCTGGGTGCGCGAGTCACGCGACGGCAAGCCCGTAACCGAAACCGGCCAGATCTTCCGGATGGGGATGTACCACGACAACCACCCCAACAAGCACTACGAGATGGCGAACCGGGTCGAAGTGTTCGATCCGCCGCGTGCCATCGCGTGGCAGCCAGGAGCAGAACCCCGGCATATCCCTGGTCACCAAGGTCCCGACGACGCCCCTCTCGATTTCGGCGGATGGCTCTGGCGTTACGACCTCGAGCCGGTCGGCGACGACCGCACCGAAGTCACGCTGACCTACGACTGGTCAGGCGTGTCGCCGCAAAAGCGCGAGGTCATCCAGTTTCCGCCGTTCGAAAGGCAGCACCTCGTCAACTCGCTGGATCATCTGGCCGAGCTCGCGCAGTCGAGAAGCTAGGCCCGCGGCTCCCGCACCGCGTCGATGCGGGCGCGCAAATGAGCCGTCGTCGCCGCGGCGATCGGCCGGCGTCCGGGAAGCTGGTGACCGCTTTGCAGGAGGCCGGGCCGCGGGCCTGGCACCGTGGTGGATATGAAGGCGGACTGGAACACGGTGTTCGGCCAGTAGACCGCGTGGGAGCGACAGGCACGCACCGGTTGTGCAAACTCGTCGCGCTATGATCATCGGCGTGAGAGACTTTGCCGCATTGCTGCCACAGCGCGGTCCGATCAGGAGAAACAGTGTGATGGCTAGATGGCACCAGCGGCTAGTGCCCGCGATCGCAGCTACGTCTTTGGTGCTGGGGACCGGAACGATGGTCACCGCGGTGAGCGCCGCCGAGGAAGCGGTGTTGATTCCGGGAGCTACCGTCTTCAAGCGGATCAACCCGCTGTATTCGAGTGTCGCCACCACCTACCCGGTTATCGGGATCCACTTTCACGACGATCCGAACCCGCAGGTGGTCAAGTACTCGCAGAACGCACTCGCCTCTGACAAGGCCATCCTGGACGGCGTGGAGCAGGCCACCGCCGTTGTGCCGAACACCGACGGCCCAGTCGTGGTCATCGGCGAATCGATGGGCAGCATGGTTGCTTGGAGAGTCGCCGTAGAGCTGGCAGCCAACAGCCCTGATCCGTCGAACGATGACATCAAGATCGTCTTGATCGCCCCACCGGAGGCGGGCGTAGCCGAGTACTTCAAGGAGGGCACCTACATTCCCATCTTGAACTACCGGATCAAACGCATTGCGGAGTCTCCTTACGACACGACGATCGTGATCGGTGAGTACGACGGCTGGGCTGACCCGCCTGATCGTCCGTGGAACCTGAGTCTCCGTCGCCAACGCGCTGCGGGCATTGTCTACGTCCACGGCCCCCCGATAGCGGCTGTCAATCTTGACACGGTGGACGAGACCACGACCATGTCCCGGCGAACGAAGCAGCGCGGGTCGATCACGACTCATTTTGTCCCGACCGAGAACCTCCCTCTGACGCAGGTGTTTCGTGATGTCGGCGTGTCCGACGCGCTCGTGGACAAGGCAGATCAGGTTCTTCGTCCCGTCGTCGATGCCGGATACCGTGCGCCACGATCAACCCGGTGACACCCGCCCGTATCTGTACGACGGCGAGATCCACCGCAATGTTCAGAGTCAGCAGCAGGTCCGGGAACCGTTGCGCGCGCGTAGCGAGACGGGACTGGATGTCGGTCAGGAGCGCCGTGAGCACCGCAGCGAGCTACGTCAGGCCATCCGCAAGATCTCAAAGATCTGCGGGACCGTGTCGAGGCCGGCATCGGGCAGCTGAAGAAGAGGATTGCGGAACGGCAGGCGGAACGGGAGAAGCCCGCCGAGTGATCGGCCTGCGCGCGCACGGCGTGGTCACTACCCGGCGACGGTCTGGGACCACTTCGGTCTACGGCCTTCCTATCGTGGTGGTCGACGACCTGGTCAGGAGGCGGGGAGGGCCTGGTCTGAGCCGGGGGTGCCGGTGGTCCCGACTTGGCCGTCAGCCTGGCCGGCGGTGCCATTTCCCCCAGGGCCACCGGTGCCGTACGTGTTGTAAATGGTCTGGGGCACCCCGTTGATGACACCTCCGCCGCCGATACCGCCGTTGCCGCCGACGGAGGCTTTATCCACCGTCGCGGGGTCTCCGTTTATCTCCGCGAGCTTGCCATCGCCGCCGACTCCGCCTTGGCCGCCCTTGGCGCCGTTGGCGCCGGTGCCGTTGAGGCCGCCGTCTCCACCCTTTCCGCCAGTTCCGGTGCCGTTCGTGAGGGTGAGAATGGCGTGGGGGCCGGTGTGCGCCGGGACGCGGACCCACCCAAAGCCGCCGTTGCCGCCGTTGCCGCCCAGGCCAGCGCCGCCGTTACCGCCAAGACTGTTTCCGGTGACATTGCCGTACAGAGCGGTGAGCTGGGCCTGACCACCGAGACCGCCGGTGGCGAGTTTTCGGTGACATTCGCTGCACGGTCAACGACCTTGCACTCTCCCTGGTCGAGTGCTAAAAATGACTTTGGCACTCGCGACCAGTGAGTGCTAGGTCGGGACGGTGAGACCGAGCCGCACAGCTCATGGTCGTCCGTCGCGGGCACTGCTCCCGGCCATATACGTGTGTCATCCCCTAATCGGAGGAATCACTTCGCAATGGCCAAGACAATTGCGTACGACGAAGAGGCCCGCCGCGGCCTCGAGCGGGGCCTTAACGCCCTCGCCGACGCGGTACGGGTGACGTTGGGTCCCAAGGGCCGCAACGTCGTCCTGGAGAAGAAGTGGGGCGCCCCCACGATCACCAACGATGGGGTTTCCATCGCCAAGGAGATCGACCTGGAGGACCCTACGAGAAGATCGGCGCTGAGCTGGTCAAGGAAGTCGCCAAGAAGACCGACGACGTCGCAGGCGACGGCACCACCACCGCCACCGTGCTGGCTCAGGCGCTCGTTCGCGAGGGCCTGCGCAACGTCGCGGCCGGTGCCAACCCCCTCGGCCTCAAGCGCGGCATCGAGAAGGCCGTCGAGAAGATCACCGAGACGCTGCTCAAGTCCGCCAAGGAGGTCGAGACCAAGGAGCAGATCGCTGCCACCGCGGGCATCTCGGCCGGCGACCCGTCCATCGGCGAGCTGATCGCCGAGGCCATGGACAAGGTCGGCAATGAGGGCGTCATCACCGTCGAGGAGTCCAACACCTTCGGCCTCCAGCTGGAGCTCACCGAGGGTATGCGCTTCGACAAGGGCTACATCTCGGGTTACTTCGTGACCGACGCCGAGCGTCAGGAAGCGGTCCTCGAGGATCCCTACATCCTGCTGGTCAGCTCGAAGATCTCGACCGTGAAGGATCTGCTGCCGCTGCTGGAGAAGGTCATCCAGTCCGGCAAGCCGCTGCTGATCATCGCCGAGGACGTCGAGGGCGAGGCGCTGTCCACCCTGGTCGTCAACAAGATCCGCGGCACCTTCAAGTCCGTCGCCGTCAAGGCCCCGGGCTTCGGTGACCGCCGCAAGGCGATGCTGCAGGACATGGCGATCCTCACCGGTGGCCAGGTCGTCAGCGAAGAGGTCGGCCTCTCCCTGGAGACCGCTGGCGTCGAGCTACTTGGCAAGGCCCGCAAGATCGTCGTCACCAAGGACGAGACCACGGTCATCGAGGGCTCCGGTGACCCGGACGCCATCGCAGGCCGGGTCTCCCAGATCCGCGCCGAAATCGAGAACAGCGACTCCGACTACGACCGCGAGAAGCTGCAGGAGCGCCTGGCCAAGCTGGCCGGCGGTGTTGCGGTGATCAAGGCCGGCGCCGCCACCGAGGTGGAGCTCAAGGAGCGCAAGCATCGCATCGAGGACGCGGTCCGCAACGCGAAGGCGGCCGTCGAGGAGGGCATCGTCGCCGGTGGTGGCGTGGCCCTGCTGCAGTCCGCGCCGGCGCTGGACGATCTCAAGCTCGAGGGTGACGAAGCCACCGGCGCCAACATCGTCAAGGTGGCGCTGGAGGCCCCGCTGAAGCAGATCGCCTTCAACTCGGGTCTCGAGCCCGGCGTCGTCGCCGAGAAGGTCCGCAACTCGACGGCCGGCGTTGGCCTGAACGCGGACACCGGTGAGTACGAGGACCTGCTCAAGGCCGGCGTCGCCGACCCGGTCAAGGTGACGCGCTCGGCGCTGCAGAACGCTGCGTCCATCGCGGCGCTGTTCCTGACGACCGAAGCGGTCGTCGCAGACAAGCCGGAGAAGGCCGCCGCACCTATGGGCGACCCGACCGGTGGTATGGGCGGCATGGACTTCTAAGTCCTTCCCGAGAAGGCCCGGCCCCGTTCGCGGGGCCGGGTTTTTTCGTGCCTCAGCCGAAGTTTCGAGCGGCACGCAGTCGTCCTTGCAGCCGGGTTTCGTCGCGGTCCCAGGAGCTGCCTTCCGATGCAGAACCGCCCGGTCGGGCACGATCTGCAGCGCCGTGTCGTCCTCAGGGGGTTGGCCCTTGCCGTCGACGATCAGCGTGTAGCCGCCGCGCTGTGCGGGCGGCCAGACCAGTGTGACGTCGCTGTGGGCGGTCACATTCCGGCGGGTACTGCCCCCGACGGGTCCGACGTCGATCACGCCGTCGGCGAAGACGGGGTCGACCGCCACGGTATGTGCCTTGTAGCCGTTGTCGACCGTGACCAGATAGGCGAACGTGTAATCGGTCAGCGCATCGGCCAGCTGGTCGAGATCCACCTTGACGCTCATGACCTGAGAATAGGCGCGCCTTCTCCGCGCGACTGCAGACGATCACCCGACGCGGTGAGTGTGCGAATCCGTACGCCGCCTCGGCGCGTCGCGTACGAAACGGCACAGTCGGGCCGCCGACGGTGGGCTTGTAGGTTCGAGCGATGCCACTTCCACCGCCGTCGCCGTCCACCACCGCCGTCATCACCGGCGCCTCGTCGGGTATCGGCGCCGACATCGCGCGCGAACTGGCGCACCGCGGCCACGGCGTGACGCTCGTCGCGCGTCGCGAGGACAGGCTGCGCGACCTCGCCGCCGAGCTGTCCGACACCGTCCGCGTCGAGGTGATCGCGTGCGACGTCGCCGATTCCGACGCCCGCGCAGGCCTTTTCGACGCCGTCGCAAGCCGCGGCCTGACCGTCGACGTCCTCGTGAACAACGCGGGCATCGGCACCATCGGAGCGATCGAAAAGTCGCCGGTCGCCGAGGAGATAGCGCAGGTGCGCGTCAACGTCGAAGCCGTCATCGACCTGACCACCCGCGCGGTGCAGCAGATGGTGCCTCGCGGTCGCGGCGCCATCCTCAACGTCGGGTCCACCGTCGGATTCCACCCGTTCCCGGGCCAATCCGGTTATGCGGGCACGAAGGCGTTCGTCGAGACCTACACCGAGGGGGTGCGCGGCGAGCTGGCCGGAACGGGCGTCACCGTCGCGACCCTCTGCCCCGGGCCGGTGCGCACCGAGTTCCTCGAAGCGGCGGGCATGGACGAGAAGAAGTTCGCCGCGGCGTTCCCGAAGTTCCTCTGGATGCCGTCCCGCGATGTGGCGAGGATCGGTGTCGAAGCGCTCGACGGCGACGGCGGCGTGGTGATCGCCGGTCTGCGCAACCGGCTGAGTACCCGTCTGCTGCAAGCCATTCCGCGGCGGGTACTGCTGTCGGTGCTCGCGCGCCGAGCCTGCGCAGTCGGGCGGCGAGGGCCGGATGGCGCTGCAGACACCGCACCAGCAGCAAGCGGTTCGTACGTGCGGTCGGGATGACCCCAGCTGTTGATGTCGGCGGCGTCTCGGTCACTCCACGGAGGAGCCAGCGGCGCGACCCGCGTCATGCGGACGCGGGAGCGGGTTGGCGGCCGCGCACCAGCTTGCCGGGCCGGGCGTCGGTGGGGACGCCGTTCTCGGCGATGATCTCGCCCGAGACGATGGTGGCGACGTAACCGTCGGCGGTCTGGTCGAGGCGGCGCCCGCCCGCGGGCAGGTCGTGGGTGATGACGGGTTTGTGCAGCCGCATTGCGGCGTGATCGATCACGTTGAGATCGGCCTTGTAGCCCACCGCGATTCGGCCGCGGTCCGCCAGCCCCGCGACGCGGCCGGGCACCGACGTCAGCTGCCTGATCGCTTCGGCCACAGTCAACCGCCCGGCGCTGCGATCGCGTGCCCAGTGCGTCAGCAGGTAGGTGGGAAAGCTTGAGTCACAGATCATTCCGTAGTGCGCGCCGCCGTCGCCGAGGCCGAGGACGACGTCGTCGCGGCGGATCAGCTCGCCGACGGTGTCCAGCGAGTTGTTCTCGAAATTGGCCATCGCACCGAGAAGAATGGCGTGTCCGTCGTCGTCGAGCAGCCGGTCGTAGGCCTCTTCCACCGGCGGTACACCGCGAGCTTGTGCGCGCGCCAGGATGCTCATCGATCGGTCGGGTTCGTAGTCGGCGTCGTCGCCGAGCGGGAAGATCCACTCCCACATCTGCGCCAGATACACCAACGGGTTGGCGGTAGTCGTCCCGAACTTGTCGGCCAGGATACGTTCCCGCACTTCGGGTTTGCGCATCTCGGCGACGCGCTCGGCCAGCGGCAGGTGCGCGATCTCCTGATAACTGGGATAGAGCACGAACGGGTTTGCGGTCAGTTCGAGACCGATCATCAGGCCGATCGGCCGGGGGAAGACCTGTGCGGTGATGTCGCCACCGGCCGCATTCGCCTTCTCCACCATCGTGATGGCCTCCGGCCAGAGTGGGTCGCCACCGTTGAGAACGAGCAGGGTGAACGTCACCGGCAGCCCGACCTCGCCCGCCGCGTCGAACACCTGCTGCAGCACGGGCTGAAACCCGCCCGCCGGAATGTCGGGCACGAACTGGATCAGCCCGCCGCCCGCGTCGGCAACACCCCGGGCAATCTCGAGGATCTCGTCCTCGCCCGCGTCGTAGCTGGGGATCTGCTGACCGCCGTCGGTGCGGTGGGTGGCCAATCGCGACGACGCGAAACCCAGTGCACCCGCCTCGATCGCTTCGGCGGCCAGCTTCCGCATCAGTGCGAGATCGTCGACGGTCGCGGGTTCGCGCTCGGCGCCGCGCCGACCCATGACGTACACCCGCAGCGGCGAGTGCGGCAGGTACGCGGCGACGTCGATGTCACGCCGACGCGAGTCGAGCGCGTCCAGGTACTCGGGGAACGTTTCCCAGGTCCAGGGCAGCCCGTCGGTCATCACGACGCCGGGAATGTCCTCGACACCGGCCATCACGTCCACCAGCACGTCGTGGTCCTGGCTGCGGCACGGCGCAAAGCCGACGCCGCAGTTGCCCATCACGGCGGTCGTCACCCCGTGTGCGGACGACGGCGTCATGCGGTCCGACCAGATGGCCTGTCCGTCGTAGTGGGTGTGCAGATCGACGAAGCCGGGCGTGACGAGCAGCCCGGTCGCGTCGATCTCCCTGGCCGCCTCACCGTCGACGGTGCCGACCGCGGCGATCACGCCGTCGGAGACCGCGACATCGCCGACGAACGGGTCACCGCCCAGACCGTCGACGATGGTGCCGTTGCGGATGCATAGGTCGAAGGTCGTCGCCGGGGCGACTCCGAAGTCGTACGCCATCAGCTGAATGTACGACTGCGTCGGGGCGCCATGCCAGGATGGGGCCGTGATCGATCACCTGGGAATCAACTGTGCAGACTGGGAAAAATCAAAGACCTTCTACGACACGGTCCTCGGCGTGCTGGGGTATACCCGGCAGCTGGACTACCAGGTCGCCATCGGATATGGCAGGGACGGCAAGCCCGACTTCTGGATCGCCGACATGAACGCCGGCGACGCGGCGGGGCCCAACCGCGAGGTGCATTTCGCTTTTCAGGCCGCCGACGTCGACGCCGTCAAGGCCTTCTACGACGCCGCGGTCGAGATCGGTGCCGAGTCGTTGCACGAGCCGCGGCTGTGGCCGGAGTATCACCCCGGGTACTTCGGCGCGTTCGTGCGTGACCCGGACGGCAACAACGTCGAGGCCGTCTTTCACGGCGCCCAGCCGCAGTAACTAGACGCCGAGCAGCTCGGCGTAGCGGTCGCGTAAGGCCTCCCACCCGTGGTCGAGTGCGGCCTCCCCGACGACTCGAGACGTCGCAGCGCCGCTCAGCACGCCGTCGAGCACGTCGAGGCACAGATGCCAACCGGCTGCGTTCATCGCGGCGGGGTCCCGGTCGCGCATGGTCTGCTCCAGCGTGAGCCGGCAGCCGGTATCGGTCGCTGTGAGCCGCCAGCGCACGACGTCGTCGCCCCAGCGATGCACGAGTTCGTGCGGTGGATCGACCGCAGATCACGTCGCCGGCTACCGGGTCGTCGCCAGGGTTCTCGCGGACCAGTCGCGTGCCCACGCCGTCGAAGGGCGGTCCGGCACGATCGGCGACCAGCGCCTCAGCCGCTCGGGGTCGGTGAGCCACGGCCACACCTTCTCGGCCGGATGGGCGAAGTCGCGTATGAGCGTCAAAACCCATGCGCCATCGCGGTTTTCCAAAGTTCCCTGCAGTGGATGAGTCATGGCTGCTCCTCGTCGATGAGTTGGGAGAGGCGGTCCAGGCCTGCGGACCACTTGCGGTGATACGGCGTCACCCAGGCCAGCACCGCCGGCAGCGGGTCTTCGGCCAGCCGGTAGATGCGGCGCTTGCCGTCGACCTCTACGTCGACGGTGCCTGCGTCCCGCAAGACGCCAAGGTGCTTGGACACCAACGGCTGCGAGATGCCAAGCCGTTCAACAAGACTCCCGACATCGGCGGCACCCTCGCGCAGGGTGTCCAGGATGCGTCGCCGGGTGGGGTCGGCGATCACCACGAATGCGTCCACATTCTCATATCACCATGAAGTCATATAACTGTCAAGCAATATGACAGGCCGCAGCCATTTGACCCGATGTTGGTGCCAGGCTGTCCGAATGGCAGACACCGAAGGCTATGTCGACTGGTCGGTGGCGGGTCTCGCGGAACCCCAGCCGATGTACAAGATGTTGCGCGAGTCGGCCCCGGTGTTCCGGCCGGGACCGGAGGGACCCGTGGTCCTCAGCCACCTCGCCGACATCGAGGTGGCGCTCAAGCGCACGGACGTGTTCTCGTCGAACATGGATGCCGTCGACCTCGGCAATGTGCGGCCGCTGATCCCGTTGCAGATCGACCCGCCCGACCACGCGAAGTACCGCCGCATCCTCGACCCGCTCTTCACGCCGCGGCAGATGGCCGCGCGCGAACCGGCAGTCAGCGCGCTGGTGAACCAGATGATCGACGGCTTCGCCGACCGCGGCGAGTGCGACTTCCACGAGGAGTTCGCGGTCCCACTGCCGTGCACGGTGTTCCTCCAGCTGCTCGGACTTCCACTCGAAGACCTGGACAAGTTTCTCACCTGGAAGGACGACGTGATCCGCCCAGAGGGCGCCCGTGGCTTCAACGAACACCGCGAAGCGGCGGCACCGGCGGCGCACCAGATCTACGAGTACTTCGAGCGCGCCATCGACGACCACATCGCCAACCCACGCGACGACGTCCTGTCCAGCTTGATCGCCGCGGACATTGCGGGTGAGCCGTTATCGCGCGAGGAACTGCTCGACATCTGCTTCCTGTTCCTCATCGCGGGGTTGGACACCGTCACCGACTCCCTGGACTGCTTCTTCGTCTACCTGGCGCGCCACCCGGAGCAACGGCGGCTTCTCATCGAGCAGCCGGACATCGTGCCCAGCGCGATCGAGGAGTTGCTGCGGTGGGAGACACCGGTGCCAGGTGTGGTACGCATCGCCCTGCAGGACTTCGAGGTCGGTGGGTGTCCGATCAGCAAGGGGGAGCGGGTCAGCCCGCTTCTGGGCGCCGCCAACACCGACCCGGACGAATTCGCCGACCCGGACGTCGTCGACTTCGCGCGCAGCCCCAACCGGCACCGCGCGTTCGGCGGTGGCCCGCACCGCTGCCTGGGATCGCACCTGGCCCGTCTGGAGCTACGGGTGGCGTTGCGCGAATTCCACCGGCGGATACCGGATTACGAGATCCCGGCCGGCGCCGAGCTCAAATACACCACTGCACTGCGCTCAGTGGAATCGCTTCCGCTGAGGTTCCCCGCGGCAACGTCATGACGCGTGTCTCGGTCGACCCCGACCTGTGCACCGGACACGGGCGCTGCTACTCGTTGGCGCCGGACGTCTTCGACGCTGACGAGGTCGGGCACTCGATCGTGCTCGTGGACGACGTCTCGGGCGAGCTCGAAGAGCACGCCGCCATCGGAGCGCAGAACTGCCCGGAGAGTGCGATCACGCTGGCGCGCTGACGCGCTGACTACGGTGGGTCCTATGTCGAATCTCAGCGCAGCGCAAGAACTGCTCCGCGACTCCTTCACGCGGTTGATCGAGCACGTCGAGGACCTCACCGACGGCCTGACCGACGAGGTCGCGCTGTTCCGGCCCACCTCGACCGCCAACAGCATCGCGTGGCTGATCTGGCACAGCGCCCGCGTGCAGGACCTCCAGCTCTGCGACATCGCGGGCATCGAACAGGTGTGGACCCGCGACGGCTGGGACGACAGGTTCGGCCTCGACCTGCCCGGCAACGACCACGGCTACGGACACGGGCCCGACGAGGTCAGCAAGGTCCAGGCACCGGCCGACCTGCTGGCCGGCTACTACCACGCCGTGCACAAGGTGACCCTGGAGTACATCGCGTCGGTGACCGCCGAGGAGTTGAGCCGCGTGGTCGACACCCACTGGACACCGCCGGTGACCGCCAGCGCGCGACTGGTCAGCATCATCGACGACTGCGCGCAGCACCTCGGTCAGGCCGCCTACGTCCGCGGCATCACGCGCTGACGGTGCGCGAGATCGCCAACGGCAGAGCACTTCTGCTGTGGCCGCCGGTCGCATTGGCGGCGATGGTCGTGCTCGGGTTAGCGGTCGGCAAGAGCTCGACCGGATTGGACGAATGGTTCCACCAGTTTCGCCGCAGTCCCGCCCGGGAGCTGCTCGTCTTCACCGACCCGCGGTTGTTGACAGTCGTGCTGGCCGTCGGTGTGGCCGTCGCCCTCTATCTGCGGCGGTGGCGGTTGGTGCTCGTGATGGTGGCGTCACCCCTCGTCGGGATCGTCCTCGCGCGACTGCTCAAGCAGATGTTCGGGCGCGAGAACGACGGAGCCTTCGCCTACCCCAGCGGTCACACCACCGCGGCTGTCATCGTGATGGGCATGATCGTGTTGGTGGCCGGCGGCGCGTTGTGGGCCGTGCTTGTCGCGGTCACCGTCGGTCTGATCCGGAAAATACCCAGGGTGAGTGGGCAGGGCGACAGCGACCCGGCGGAGCTTGCGGAGCCGGGTGTCGTTGCTGGCGTTGTGTGTGGTTAGGCGGCGGGTTCGACGGTGACCCGGAAACCCATCGCGGCGAGTTGAGCTAGGTGGTTGCGCATGCGGCGTTCGATGTTGATCCGGCTGGTGTGATAGTCGGATCCGAGGTCATGGAATCGAGCGGCTGGGTTGGCTAGCAGGTGCCAGGCTATGACCAGGATGGAGCGGGCAACTGCGACAAGGGCTTTGAGTTTGCCGCGGCGTTTGACGATGCGCCGGTAGCGTTCGCCGAGGAAGGTGTTGGTCTTGGCGGCGGCAGCAGCAGCTTCGCCGAGTGCCCCCTTGAGGTACGGGTTGCCCTTGCCGGTTTTGCCGCTGCGGGTCATCGGCCCGGACTCGATAGTGCGTGGGCACAGCTTGGCCCACGACACCAGGTGCTCGGGGACGCGCCGCCGCTTCTGCGTCAGTCTGCTCGCGATGATCGGACAAGGCGTGACCTACCACTACTTCACCGACACCGTCGGCGGTGTCCTGCTGGGCACCGCAGTGGTCTGCATGGCCGCGCTGGTCGTCGAACTTGACAGGCGTCAACCCGGATGCGACGCAGATCACACCGGTGGGTTAACGCGCAGCGCGCGAACTGCGGCGTTGGTCCGGTCCGGGCGCACCGAGCAACGCCTGGTCACGCGGGCGAGGATCGTGCTGGCCGCGGCCGAGGGCAAGCCGAACGCGCAGATCGCGGCGTCGCTGCGGGTGTGTGAGGACACCGTGCGCAAGTGGCGGAACCGCTGGTGCGCGGCGCCGGGTGTCGCGTCGCTGTCGGATGCGAAACGATCCGGGCGGCCACCGGAATTCAGCCCGGTGCAGGTCGCCCAGGTCAAAGCGCGGTGTGTGCACCACCGGCCGACAGCGGACTGCCGCTGGCGCGGTGGTCGTGCCCGGAGCTGGCCCGCTACGCCGTCGCCGCCGGGTTTTGCGAGTCGATCTCGACGGCCACGGTGCGCCGCTGGTGTCCGAAGACGCGCTCAAACCCTGGCAGTACCGGTCGTGGATCTTCATCACCGACCCCGACTTCGCGCTCAAGGCGGCCCGGGTGCTCGACCTCTACGACCGGAAATGGGAGGGAGAACCGCTGGGGCCGAACGACTTTGTGATCTCCGCCGACGAGAAGACCTCCATCCAGGCCCGTTGCCGCTGCCACCCCACGCTGCCGCCCGGGGTGTCGCGGGCGATGCGGGTCAACCACGACTACGACCGCGGCGGCGCGGTGGCCTACCTGGCCGCCTACGACGTGCACCGCGCGCGGGTGTTCGGCCGCTGCGAGGACACCACCGGCATCGAACCGTTTCACCGGCTCGTCGAACAGGTGATGGCCCAGGAACCCTACAAATCCGCCGACCGGGTGTTCTGGATTGTCGACAACGGCTCCTCCACCGCGGACAGGCCGCGATCGACCGGCTCGCCGAGCAATACCCCACCGCGGTCATGATGCACACCCCGGTGCACGCGTCCTGGTTGAACCAGATCGAGATCTACTTCTCCATACTCCAGCGCAAAGCACTGGCGCCCAACGACTTCACCAACATCGACGAGGTCATCGACCGACTCAACGACTTCTAAGCTGAGGCCATGACCGCGACGCCAGAACTTGATTCACCCTCGTCGGCGACCACCATCCGCAATCCCGCGACCGGCGCTGTCGCCGGGCAGGTGCGCTGGACCGATCCCGCGGACGTGCCGCGGATCGCGGCCGGGCTGCGTGCGGCGCAGAAGGAATGGGAGGCACGCGGCGCCAAGGGCCGCGCCAAAGTGCTTGCCCGCTACGCCGTTTGGCTCGGCGAACACCGCGACGAGATCGAGTCGCTGCTGATCAAGGAGACCGGCAAGTCGGCCGTCGACGCGGCTCAAGAGGTGCCGCTGCTGATCATGATCCTGTCGTACTACATCAAGACAATGGAGAAGGCGCTGGCGCCGGAGACTCGGCCCGCGTCGCTGCCGTTCCTGGCGATCAAGAAGGTCACCGTGCACTTCCGTCCGCGGCAGTTGGTCGGGATCATCGCGCCGTGGAACTACCCGGTGGCCAACGCCCTGATGGACGCCATCGGCGCGCTGGCCGCCGGTTGTTCGGTCCTGCTCAAGCCGTCCGAACGCACGCCGCTGACCGCCGAGGTGCTGCTGCGCGGCTGGCTCGACTCGGGTGCGCCCGAGGTACTGGCGCTGGCGCAGGGCGCCCGTGAGGTGTCCGAGGCCGTGATCGACAACTTCGATTTCATCCAGTTCACCGGATCCAGCGCGACCGGCGCCAAAGTGATGGAACGCGCCGCGCGCCGGCTCACACCGGTCAGCCTCGAACTCGGCGGCAAGGACCCGATGATCGTGCTGGAGGACGCCGACGTCGACCTGGCCGCGCATGCCGCGGTGTGGGGCGCGATGTTCAACGCGGGCCAGACGTGTGTGTCGGTCGAGCGGGTCTATGTCCTCGAATCCATCTACGACGAGTTCGTCGACGCGGTGGTGCGCGACGTCAAGGCGCTCAAGGTCGGCGCAGGACAGGGTTATGACTTCGGCTCGATGATCAACGACGAGCAGGTGGCCGTCACCGAACGGCATGTCCGCGATGCGGTTGCGGCAGGCGCCAAGGTGCTCACCGGGGGCGAGCGCACGGCAGGGCAGGGCAGCTTCTACCCGCCGACCGTGCTCGTCGACGTCGACCACTCGATGGCCTGCATGACCGAGGAGACCTTCGGCCCGACGCTGCCGATCATGAAGGTGTCGTCGGTTGAAGAGGCCGTCCGGCTCGCCAACGACAGCCCCTATGGCCTGTCGGGGTCTGTGTTCTCCAAGGACATCGAGCGCGCCAACGCGGTTGCGGTGCAACTGGATTGCGGCGCGGTCAACGTCAACGACGTGATCTCCAACCTGATGTGCACGACCGCCCCGATGGGTGGCTGGAAGACGTCCGGGATGGGTGTGCGGTTCGGCGGTGCCGAGGGCCTGCGTAAGTACTGTCGGCAGGAGGCCGTCGTCGCGCCGCGCACCAATGTCGGCGCGGGCGGCAACTACTACAACAACTCGCACAAGGCGCTGACGCGGATGAACAAGCTGATGACCCGGCTGGCGCTGCTGCGTCCGCGTCGCACCGCCAGGTAGCGGCGACACCTGCCGTTCACCGGCGCGTCACCCCGACGTACGCGCGGGTCGATACCTTTGCCGCGTGGTATTGGCTTTCGAGGACTACAGCGTCCGTGATGATGACGACGACGACCCGGTGCTGCTGGGCGCCGCACGGGATACCTGTGGACACGTGGCGGGAGAACTACCCGTACGACGACCGCATGTCGCGCCCGCAGTACGAGTACGAGAAGCGGATGCTGCAGATCGAATTGCTCAAGCTGCAGAAGTGGAGCCAGGCGCACAGGCAAGCGACACGTCATCGTGTTCGAGGGCCGCGACGCCGCGGGCAAGGGCGGCACGATCAAGCGGTTCATGGAGCACCTCAACCCGCGCGGGGCGCGCGTCGTCGCGCTGGAGAAGCCGACCGACCGCGAAACGCACCCAGTGGTACTTCCAGCGTTACGTCCGACACCTGCCGGCGGCGGGCGAGATCGTGCTGTTCGACCGGTCCTGGTACAACCGCGCCGGTGTGGAGCGGGTGATGGGCTTCTGCACGCCAGAGCAGCACGCCGGAATTCACCCAGCAGGCACCGCTTTTCGAGCAGATGCTGGTTCAAGGACGGGCATCAGCCTGACCAAGCTGTGGTTCTCGGTGTCACGCGTCCGAACAGCGGACCCGGTTCACCATCCGCCAGGTCGACCCGGTCCGGCAGTGGAAGTTGTCGCCCGACGGATCTGGCCTCGCTGGACAAATGGGACGACTACACCGCCGCCAAGGAGGACATGTTCGCGCTCACCGACACCGAGATCGCGCCGTGGATCGTGGTGAAGAGCAACGACAAGAAGCGCGCCCGCGTCAACGCCATGCGTTACGTGCTCGGTAAGTTCGACTACGACGACAAAGACCATGAGGTGGTCGGCCAGGCCGACCCACTCATCGTGGGACGCGCCCTGTCCGACTGACATCGGGCCGTCCCGGCGAAGGAGGACGGCGTGCGGTTTGTGGCGGCGCTGTTGTTCTGGCTCGTCACGACTGCCGCACTGGCCGCCGCGATCCCCGCGACGTGGGCGCAGCAAGAACGTGGTGAGCGAGGACGGCTACGCCGCGCTGGCGGCGACCGCCGCCAAGGACCCGACGCTGCAGCGTGCGATGGCTTCCGAGCTGGCCACGCAGATCACCGCGTTGGCCGCCGACAGCGGGTACGAACTCAACAACACCGAGCTCGTTCGCGGCGTGACGACCGCCTACACCGCCAACCCGGGTTTTCCCGGCCAGTTCGCCCAGGCCAACCGCATTGCCCACCGCTGGATGTTCACCGATTCGGTCCAGCCCGACGACGACTCCGGTGATCGTTGGCTGGTCGATATCGCTCCAATGCTCAACGATTCATCGCTCAAAGCCACGCTTGGCAATCTCAACCTCGACGTTCCGCAGACGCTGACGGTGCCGATCACCGTGCCGGAGTCGGCGGGTCTGCGGCCCGGCCAGTTGCGCCAGCTGGCCAGGTGGGGCCCATGGGTGAGCATCGGAGCCGCCGTTTTCACCGGCATCTTCGCCTTGCTGACGCTGGCCACGGCGCGGTCGAAGGGTAAAGCACTTGCGGCGCTTGGCGTTTCGGCGCTTCTCGTCGGCGCGGCCGGCTGGGCCGGGTTGGAGGTGGGCCGCCGCTATATCGACGACGCGCTGAACCGTACGACGGGCGACATCCGCCAGGTCGCCGACGTCATGGTCAACCAGGCCGAAGTCAGCGCGCACCAGTGGCTGAACCTGACGCTGGCCGCAGGCGGCCTGCTGGTGGTGTTCGGCATCATCGTCTCGATGCTCGGTGGCCTGCGGCGCAGCGAATAGAGTCGGCCTGCCATTCGTCACGGACATCTGGGCCCAGCAGCGCTAGCGCCTTTCGCTGTCCGGGGCCAACGCCGGTGGCGGGTCGGGCCTGCGGTTGGACGGACTGTACGCGTAGATCCTGTCGCCGATCTTGATGTGCGACGTGAACCGGAACGCGGCGATCGCCAGAGCGAAGAGGATGCCGAGGCCGACGAAGAGGCCCGACCGCCAATCGGGCAGTACGGCAACGAACATCAGCAGGCAGCCACCGACGGCGCCGGTCCAGAAGACACGTCTCCGGATCGCTGCCGGTGATAAGCGACGCGACTTCCACAGCGGGAACATGCTGCCGAAACCGCCGAGCGCGATCAGGGCCAGACCCGCGTAGAACATCGTCTTCGCCGTGCCAGACATCCCTACCAGTCTCCTCCGCCACCGCCGCCGCCCGCGCCGGTGCTGACGCCGCCGTAGCGCTGCGGGTCGAACATGCCGCCGATGTCGCCGCCGATGTCGGAGCCCGCGAAGCCGCCGAGTATCCCACCGATGACCGCGGCACCGGCAGCGGTGAACGGGCCGCCGAACGAGCCGACGGCTGCGCCCGCGGCCATTCCGCCGAGGGCGCTGCCCAACACTCCGCCGGTGGCCTTGCCGAGTTCCTCGTTGGGGTTCCAGTTGTTGTCGGGATACTCGATGCCGGCGATGACCAGCTGGGCGATGTTGCCCACCCAGCCGGCTCTGCTACCCCACTTCGTGAAGAGTTCCGCGTCCGCCTTGGACAGCCCGGCCAGCGCGTGCCTGCCGGTTTCCTTCGATGTCCCGTACTGCTCGACGCCGGTGCCGATGCTGTCGCTGAGTGATCCCAGGCCCTTGAGCACTGTCATGACACCCGCGTCGGACAAGCCCATGTTCCTGAGTTGCTGTTCCGCGCGGCTGAGCACCATCGCCCTGGCCTGCGTATCGGAGCTGTCCAGGAACGCCGTCGCCGCATCCGGCGACATCGGCGCCGAACCGAGCAGCCCCGCCTCCAGCTTCTGTTGGAACTCGAGTCGCGTTTTCGCCTGGTGGCGCGCATCGGTACCGAGGACCGGATCGACGGGCAGCGGTCCGACGAACCTGGACATGTTGTAGTCGTCGAGGCGCTCGCCCGCATACTGCACGGCGTACGGATTGGCGTTGGGATCGTTGACCGTCGCGAAGTCGCGCAGGCGCGCGGCGGCCGCCTGCTTCTCCGCGGTCAGCGGCCCTCCGCTGTTGACCAACGCCTCGTCGGCCGCGCGCTGGGTGGCGTCGTACTTCTCGGCGGCGGTGTGCGCCTGATCCTGGGCGGACGGCTCGCCCTCGCCCTCGGCGCCCTCGATGGCGTCCGTGTCGTACCCGTCGGCCGCCATCTCGAGCTCGGCCTCATCCAGCTTGGCGCCGTATGCGTCGCGCACGGCCGTCATTTCGTTCAGCGACTGTTTGGTGGCGTCGACGGCGGCACGCTTGAGTTCCGACCAGTCCAGCTGTTCGCCCGCGGCGATCGCCGCCTGCAGCTCCGCCTCGATCAGGTCGTCGATGCGCTGCAGCTGCCCTTCCAGTAGGGCGATGGACGTATGACCGCTGCGCTGTGCCTCGGCGAGGGTCGCCGCGATGTTCTGGAGGTCCGCCGCGACCTGGGCCATCTGCTGCTTGCTGAGCTTCAACCACTGGGTCGCGCGCCTGACCTCCTCGGCGTCGTTGATGGGATGCGCTGGATCGTCGCGGTCCCAGGCCTCGTCGAAGCGCTTCTTGGCCTGAAGGAACTCTTCGTCCGTCTCGGTGATGCACACACCCGCGGTGCGGAACGAGGTGGCCAGCTCGCTGATCTCACCGGGCGAACCGGCCTGGATCGTTTCGTTGATCTTCCACGGGTCACCCCCCGCAGCGCCGATCAACTCAGGGATGCTCAGATGCTTCAGCGTGAGCATCAGGCATCCGAGACTTGCGACACCTCTTCGGTGTTTCGACGCTCGGTAGCAGCGAACCAGCCCGACGACGTCTTCGCCTTGTCGCCGACGCCGGTCAGCGTCTGATGGTTGTCCCGCATCTTGGTCACCTGGCCGATGTGGTGCTGACTGAGCCGCTGATGGAATGACCGTGCGGCGCCGAAGTCGCCGAAGATGCTCGACCCGATCGAGGCCTGCGACAGCGCCGCCGCACCACCCAGAACGCGCTCGCCTGCGCTGCGCGCCACGTCGGCACCTGAGCTCAACAGCTCGGGCTCAACCCACATTCATGATCCCTTCGAACAGCGTTTGCTAGAAGCATACCGGCGTCCGCAGAGCCCCTATTGCACTTACTTGTCGAGCGTTCGGTGCAGGAACTCGTAGATCAAAGCGGACCGGAACGCGGTCTGCGCGTTGTCGGCGGCACCGGCGTGTCCGCCCTCGATGTTCTCGTAGTAGTGGACGTGATGTCCTGCCGCTTCCAACGCGGCGGTCATCTTGCGGGCGTGGCCGGGATGGACCCGGTCGTCGCGTGTGGAGGTGGTGATCAGCACCGGCGGGTAGCGGCGATCGGCCGAGATGTTCTGGTACGGCGAGTACTTGGCGATGAACTCCCAGTCGTCCGGATCGTCGGGGTCGCCGTACTCCGCTACCCACGACGCGCCGGCCAACAGGAGGTGGAACCGTTTCATGTCGAGCAGTGGAACGCTGCACACCAGCGCACCGAACAGCTCCGAATACTGGGTCAACATGATGCCCATCAGCAGGCCGCCGTTGCTGCCGCCCTGCGCTCCCAGGTGTTCGACCGTGGTGATGCCGCGCCGCACCAGATCCTCTGCGACCGCGGCGAAGTCCTCCGCCACCAGGTGCCGGCCTTCCCGCATCGCCTGGGTGTGCCAGCCCGGGCCGTACTCGCCGCCGCCGCGAATGTTGGCCATCACATAGGTTCCGCCGCGGGCCAACCAGAGCCGGCCCAGCACACCGTCATAGCCCGGTGTCCGCGACACCTCGAAGCCGCCATAGCCACCCAGCAGCGTCGGCGCCGGTCCGGTGGTGTCGCGGTGGCCGACCACGAAGTACGGGATCGCGGTGCCGTCCTTCGATGTGACGAAATGCTGTGTCACGGTGAGGTCTTCGGCGTCGAAGAACGCCGGGGCCGACTTGATCTGCTCGAGCGGGCCATCGACGGGCCCGTGCAGTAGCCGCGACGGTGCGTTGAATCCGCTGTAGTCGAGGAAGATTTCGTCGCCAAGGTCGTCGGTGTCGACGATGACGGCGTTGGTGTTGTTCGGAATGCCGGGCATCGGCTCGGCGGCCCAACTGCCGGGTGTCAGTGTCTGAACCCGGCTGGCGACATCGGCAAGGGTGACGACGATCAGCTTGTCCCTCGTCCACGCGTAGTGATGCAGGCTGGTGTGGTCGTCGGGCTCGAAGATAACGTGCAGATCTGCTGTACCGGAGAGGAATTCGTCGTAGTCCGCGGCGATCAGCGAGCCGGCGGTATAGCGGTCGGTTCCGAAGTACCAGTCGGTGCGCAGCTCGATCAGCAGCCAGTTGCGATGAGCCGACACCGTGGCGTCGGTGGGTGCGTCGATTCTGATGAACTCGCCCTCGCGCAGCTCGTAGACCTCGTCGTTGAAGAAGTCGATGGCGCGGCTCAGCATCGTCCGCTCGAAGCCCGGCGTGCGGTCCCTCGACGCCGCGACGATCACGTCGGTGCGCGACCCGCTGAACAGGGTCTCGGCATCGTCGAGTGGCCGTTCCCCGACGCCAGCGTTTCACCAGCCGGGGATACCCGGAGTCGGTCAGCGAGTCCTCACCGAAGTCCGTGCCGATCAGCACGGTGTCCTCGTCTTCCCAACTGATCTGGGTCTTGGCCTCGGGCACCTCGAACCCGTCTGCGACGAATTCGCGTGTGCGCATGTCGAACTCACGCACGATCGCGGCATCCGAGCCGCCGCGCGACAAGCTGATCAGCGCAAGGGAATGGTCGGGTTCGATGACCTTGGCACCGGCCCACACCCAGTTTTCGTCGTCGTCGGCGGCTAATGCATCGAGGTCGATGACGACCTCCCATTCCGGTGCGTCGGTGCGGTAGCTGTCCAGTGTCGTGCGGCGCCACAGCCCACGGGGGTTCGCCGCGTCGCGCCAGAAGTTGTAGAGGTAATCGCCCCGGCGGCGGACGTACGGGATGCGCGCATCGGTGTCGAGCACCTCGAGCGCCTCGGCGCGCATTTGCTCGAACCGTTCACTGGAGAACTCGGCGAGTGTGGGTTCGTTGCGCCGGCGAACCCAGTCCAGCGCGTCGTCGCCGGTTACGTCCTCGAGCCAGAGGTAGGGGTCGTCGGCCATGAGGCCAGTCTTCCGAACGGCGGTGCCGGGCGGGCTTCAGGTGGCACTTGTGCCGAGGCCGCCACCGCATCCGCCGGTCGCCCAACCGAACGCGCCCTTGATGAGCACTCGCCGAGAGGCGACGAGTAAGGCTACCCGCACCTGAAGTTGGGCCGGTAACACCCTGCCGCCCGACACCCGGCCCGTCAGATCATGTATCTCCCCACACCTCACGTGGGTTTCGGCGAACTAAGCACCGAGCCAGGGAGCTGCGTCATGAAGGATTACATTCGGCCACATGTCACCTCCGGGATCGCAATCGTCGGGGCCGGAATCTTGCTGACGACATCGGTTTCGGTGCCGCCCACCCAGTCCGGCACGAACCGATTGGCCGCCGCACCAGTCGCACTAGCGGCGAGGACGGTTCCGTACACAGTGCGGGCCGCCGGTGGTGAAGCCGCATCGGCGCCGTTGGCGCTCCTCGGCTTGATCGCTCCCGGCGCCGCGGCGGGTCTCGGCGGCGGCAGTGCCCCAGCCGCCCTGAGTGGTCCTAGCGTCGTGAGCAGCGTCGTCGGTGTCCCCGGTGCTTCATCGCGGGTCAACGGCGCGACTGGTCGCGTCCTGGGTGCCCGTGTCTTCACCGCCACCCCGACCCGATTGGCGGCCACAACCGGCGCCGCGGGTGTCCCGGTGGCGTCCACCGGCGGCGGCAGAGCGACCGCGGCCGTGTCGGCCCCTACCAGACCCGGCGGCTTCGACCTGTTGAGCCTGCTGCTCGCGGAACGGTGCGGACTCATCTGCAACGGCGCCGACGGCACCGAGGCAAACCCGGACGGGATGGGCGGCGGCTTGCTGTTCGGCAGCGGTGGTAGCGGTTGGGACAGCATCGTCGCCGGGGTGCCCGGTGGCAACGGCGGGCCCGGCGGCTTCGTATATGGCAACGGCGGCCCCGGCGGAATGGGCGGGCCCGGCGCCGATGGCGGCGCCGGTGGCGATGCCTTCCTGATCGGCAACGGCGGCCCCGGCGGCCCCGGCGGTCCCGGCGGCAATGGCGGAAACGGGGTCAACCCCGGCTGGGGCGGCGCCCGGGCCGCTAGCGGCGCCAACGGCGACGACGACATCGGCCCCTTCGAACCTTCCGAGATCCCCGGCTCTTTTCCCGGGGACGGCAACGACGCTTCTGCCGAGAACGGCGAGGACGGCCAGGACGGCGGACCCGGTGTGGCCGGCGGCCACGGCGGCGACGGGGGCGACGCGGTGGCTCCTGACCAGGCTGGCCCGGGAGACGGCGGTGACGGCGGTGACGGCGGGCCCGGCGCCCCCGGCGGCAATGGCGGCGACGGGGGTAACTCCTTCGTCGTACGACGGTGCCGCCTTCGCGAGCGGCGGCGGTGACGGCGGCAACGGCGGCGACGGTGGCGGCAACGGTGGCCACGGCGGCGATAGCGGCACCGCATTTGTCCTGGATCCCGGCGGTTTAGGGGCCTTTCCCGGCGGCGTCGGTGGAGCCGGCGGCGACCGGAGCCCCGGGCGGCGCCGGCGGACCGGGCGGCGCCGGCGGACCGGGCGGCAACGGCGGGGCACTTCTCGGTAACGGCGGCCCTGGCGGCCCTGGCGGCAATGGCGGTAACGGCGGCGACGGTGATGAGGGCGGCGCCGGCGGCGACGGCGGCACCGGCGGCTTCGCCTTCAGCGGGGACGGCACCTCGGGCGCCCAACAACCGGGCGGCGACGGTGGCAGCGGCGGAAGTGGCGGTGCGGGCGGAAACGGCGGCGCGGGCGGGCCCGGCGGTACGGGCGGCGCCGGCGGGCTGGTGGGCTCCAATGGCAGCGACGGAAGCGGCGGCTCCGGCGGAACGGGCGGCTCGGGCGGCTCGGGCGGCTCGGGCGGCACCGGCGGCAACGGCGGCGGCACCGCCAGCAGCGGGGACAACGGTGCGTCTGGCACAGGCAGCGACGGCAGCGACGGCAGCGACGGCTGACCGGACGAAAAAGTCGCATCGCGGGCAGCGTTACACCTCGGAGCGCGCACGACCGCGCCTCTCGCTCACTTATTGAGAAAGGTTGCTGGAAACGTGGGCTGTCACGGTCGCAGCGGCACGACGCCGGTCACTTGTGTGCCCTGCCGGTTAGCGGATGTCAGCTGAAGTTCGCCACCGATCGCTCCGAGGCGGTCGCGCATGTTCGTGATCCCGCCACCATCGGTTCCGAAGTCGGTAATGCCGACCCCGTCGTCGATCACCTCGAACCGCACTTCCTCGGCACTTCGGCTCAGGCGAATCTGGATCAGATCGGAATGGGAATGGCGTGTTGCGTTCTGCAAGGCCTCCAGGACGCAGAAGTAGATGGTGGCCTCGATGGCGGCCGGCAAACGACCGACCAGATCCAGGGCAAGTCTGACCGGTGCCGGGCTCGCATCGGCGGCGGCCTCGATCGCGGCGACGAGGCCATGCTGGGTCAGCGCCGCCGGGTAGATGCCGTGCGCCAGTTCGCGGAGTTCGGTGTGCGCCCGGTGTACCTCGTTGCGCACGTCGGCGAGGGCCTTCTCCGCTGCGGTCGGGTCGTCACGGGCCAGCGCGCGGGCCGACGCCAGCTTGAGGTTGATGCCCACCAGACGCGCCTGCGCGCCGTCGTGCAGATCGCGCTCGATGCGACGGCGTTCCCGATCGGTCGCGGCCACGACACGCTGGCGCGAGCGCCGGAGCTCCTCGGCCTGCTCGGCGAGTTGCTGTTTGGCGACCCGCTCGACGTCGAGCGCACGTGACAGCATGGCGTGGTGTTGGAGCACGACGAGGACGACGATGGCACCGAATGCCGGGGCTGTGCCCACTAGTATCGCGGTCTTCAGCCATGCCGGCACCTCGCCACTGAGACCGGTTACGTCCTGCATCAGGCCCAGGCAAGTGTTTAAGAGCGCGGCGGCGAACGACGCCGATGCGAAGAACCCGAGCTGGCGCCGGGAGACATACGACGCTGCCAACATGCCCGGGAGAAGTGACACCTGCAGCATCAGCGGCCACGCGAACGTCGCGACCGCGGAGGCAACGATAGAAACCACCCAGTTGGCGACCGAGAACCGCAGCACCGCGTGGAACAAATCGCCACCTCGCAGGGGACGCAGCGCCGAGGCGATGAGCACACCGATCGCGACGACGAACACACCGAGCCAGAACAAGGTGTCGATTCGCGCGACCGTGGCTGACATGGTGACGGTGAAGATGCCGGCGAGCCCGGCCAGTGTGGCGTCAGCGGTGATCAAAAGGCGGAGGCGGTTTAGGGCCGCCGCCCGCTCGGGACCGTCGATCACAGGCCCTCGGCAGCTACATCACCGCCGCCGGCCAGGAACACCAGCACCGCCTTGACTCGGCGATTCACCTCGTGGGTCTCGGTCAACCCCAGCTTCGAGAAGATGGTGTTCGAATGCTTTTCGACGGCATGCTCGCCGACGTGGAGACGTTCGGCAATCACTGAGTTCGTTGCTCCGGTAGCCATTTCCGCGAGCACCTCGAGCTCTCGCTGGCTCAGCGCGCTGCAGCGGCGAATCCACCCGACGGGTTCGAGCTCGCACCAGCGCGTCGACGACCTCGTCGTCGATGAACGATCCACCGCAGCGAACCGTGCGAATCGCGGTGGCGAGACGATCCACCTCGTCGACGCGGTCCTTGAGCAGGTAGCCACGGCCTTTGGTGCCGTGGTCCAGCAGCGACAGCGCATACACTGGATCGACGAACTGGGACAAGACGACCACACCCAGTCGGGCCGGATTTGCGAAACGTGCCCGCCGCCCGGATCCCCTCGTCGCGTGGTCCGGCGGCATCCGGATATCGGTGACGACCACGTCAGGGTCATGCTGGACGACCGCCTCGAGCAGCTCGGGCAGGGATCCGCACGTGCTCACGACCACCAGGTCGGCTGTGTCTAGCGAGCAGGCTGACCAGGCCCTCCCTGACGAGGAGATTGTCCTCGGCCACGACGATCCGAGTAGCAGCCACCGAAGCAACGTATCAGCGCGTCCATCTGTCGACAGTGGCATCAGCAGCCGTCGCAGGGTAAGGCCAGCCGGAACCACGAGCGGTAATGTGAGCTGTGTTACACCGTCGACGTCAATAAGGGAGATCTTGATGACCGTATATGCACGTCCGGGTTCCGCCGACGCTCTGATGTCATACGAGTCGCGATACGGCAATTTCATTGGTGGCGAATGGGTGCCACCGTCGGGCGGCGAATACTTCGAGGACCCGACCCCGGTGACGGGTCAGGCCTTCTGCGAGATCCCGCGCTCGACCGAAGCCGACATCGAGAAGGCACTCGACGCCGCCCACGGTGCGGCCACCTCATGGGGCAAGACCGCCGCGGGCGAACGCGCCGTGATCCTCAACAAGATCGCCGACCGCATCGAAGAGAACCTCGAGTCGCTGGCGCTGGCCGAGGCCTGGGACAACGGCAAGCCGATCCGCGAGACGCTCAACGCCGACCTGCCGTTGGCGGTCGACCACTTCCGGTATTTCGCAGGCGCGATCCGCGCCCAGGAGGGCTCGCTGTCCCAGATCGACGACGACACCGTCGCCTACCACTTCCACGAGCCACTCGGCGTGGTCGGCCAGATCATTCCGTGGAACTTCCCGATCCTGATGGCCACCTGGAAACTGGCGCCCGCGTTGGCCGCAGGCAACGCCGTCGTGCTGAAACCGGCCGAGCAGACGCCCGCGTCGATCCTGTATCTGATGTCGCTGATCGGCGACCTCCTGCCCGCCGGGGTGATCAACGTGGTCAACGGGTTCGGGTTCGAGGCGGGCAAGCCGCTGGCCTCCAGCGACCGGATCGCCAAGATCGCCTTCACCGGTGAAACCACCACCGGACGGCTGATCATGCAGTACGCGAGCCAGAACCTCATCCCGGTCACGCTCGAGCTCGGCGGGAAGAGCCCGAACATCTTCTTCTCCGATGTGATGGCCGCCGGTGACGACTTCCAGGACAAGGCGCTGGAGGGGTTCACGATGTTCGCCCTCAACCAGGGCGAGGTGTGCACCTGCCCGTCGCGCAGCCTGATCCAGGCCGACATCTACGACGAGTTCCTCGAGCTGGCCGCGATCCGCACCAAGGCGGTGCGCCAGGGCGACCCGCTGGACACCGAAACCATGATCGGCTCGCAGGCCTCCAACGATCAGCTGGAAAAAGTGTTGTCCTACATCGAGATCGGCAAGGACGAGGGCGCCCGCGTCGTCACCGGTGGCGAGCGTGCCGAACTCGGCGGCGACCTCAACGGCGGCTACTACGTGCAGCCCACCATCTTCGAGGGCAACAACAAGATGCGGATCTTCCAGGAGGAGATCTTCGGGCCGGTCGTCGCCGTCACGTCGTTCAAGGACTACGACGACGCCATCGGCATCGCCAACGACACCCTCTACGGCCTCGGCGCCGGGGTGTGGAGCCGCGACGGCAACATCGCCTACCGGGCCGGCCGCGACATCAAGGCGGGCCGGGTGTGGACGAACTGCTTCCACGCCTACCCCGCGCACGCGGCGTTCGGCGGCTACAAGCAGTCCGGCATCGGGCGCGAAAACCACAAGATGATGCTCGACCACTACCAGCAGACCAAGAACCTGCTGGTGTCCTACAGCAACAAGGCACAGGGCTTCTTCTAGATGCGAGGTTCCTCCCCGGGCGCTGATCACACGCGCGGCCGTCGACCTGTTGACCAAGCTGCAGGGCCGGTACGGAGCGTTGATGTTCCATCAGTCCGGCGGCTGCTGTGACGGGTCCTCCCCGATGTGCTACCCCGACGGGGACTTCATCGTCGGCGACCGCGACATCCTGCTGGCCGTCTTCGACGTCGGAGACGCCGGGGTGCCGGTGTGGATCTCCGGCCCGCAGTTCGAGGCGTGGAAGCACACCCAGCTGGTGATCGATGTCGTGCCCGGCCGCGGCGGCGGGTTCAGCCTCGAGGCCCCCGAGGGCATGCGGTTCCTGTCGCGTGGCCGGGCGTTCACCGATGCCGAGAATCAGGCGCTGGCCGAGCAGCCGCCGGTGACGGGTGCCGACTACGAGCGTGGATTGCGTCCACCGGCGTCAGAGACGCACATCGTGGCGGAAGCCGTTGATGCGTGTCCGGTACCTGGTGCCACGCCGCGCGGGTAACCGGGTTTCGAGACTTGGCGGCGTTATCGTCGAGAAGTGATACCCATACCGCGGGCTTGGTTGCTGACTAGCGCACTGCTTGTCGGCACAGCGGTCGGCTTCATCGCTGCGATCGCCTCGACGTTGGTGCTGAGCGCGACCATTCGACCCGACGTCGCTATTGCTCTCGTGGTCGGGGTGCCGAGCGCGATCGGGATGCTGACGATCCTGTTGTCAGGACGGCGCTGGGTGACGACCCTGGGCGCGTTCGTCCTCGCCCTCGCGCCGGGGTGGTTCGGCGCGCTCGTCGCAATTCAGGTGGTCCACGGTGTCTGAGCAGACGTACCGGGGAACGCATCGCCACCGCCCACCGCTGGGGTGGCATCCGCCGCGCACTGAGCCGGAGACGATGGCTCCCGACGTCGACGCCCAGGGCCCCGAGCCGACGCAGCCCTTCACACCCAGCTTCACCGGAGGATTTTCCGCCCTACTCGATGCGGCACCGGCCGAACCGGTCCCCGACGAAGAGGTGTCGGCCCGGCCGGCGGTTGTGACCGCCGCCCACCAGTACCTCAAACGCTGGACATTCGTTCTTGTCGTGGCCGGAGTCTGGATCCTGTCGGCGGCGGTCGGCGTGGGTCTCTACTACTGGTGGTTTCATTCCCTGGACAAGACCTGGCCGGTCTTCGTTGTGCTGGTCTACCTCGTCGTCTGCACGGTCGGCAGCCTGCTCGCCGCGATGGTGCAGAACAAGCCGCTGGTGTCCGCGCTGTCGATCGGACTGATGTCCGCGCCGTTAGCGGCGGTCGGCGGCGCCGCGGTGCTGCACGGTCTGTACTTCTGTGAACGAGCCAGCCGCTGTCTGGTGGGTCTCATTCCCTACTAGTGTTGGCGGGGTGACCCACTATGACGTCGTTGTTCTCGGAGCAGGCCCCGGCGGATACGTTGCGGCCATTCGCGCCGCCCAGCTCGGGCTGAACACCGCAGTCGTTGAACCCAAGTACTGGGGCGGGGTGTGCCTCAATGTCGGCTGCATACCGTCCAAGGCGCTGCTGCGCAACGCTGAGCTGGCCCACATCTTCACCAAGGAGGCCAAGCAGTTCGGCATCAACGGCGAGGCGACCTTCGACTACGGGGTTGCCTTCGACCGCAGCCGCAAGGTCGCCGACGGCCGCGTCGCCGGCGTGCACTTCCTGATGAAGAAGAACAAGATCACCGAGATCCACGGCTACGGCAAGTTCACCGACGACCACACGTTGGAAGTCGACCTGAACGAGGGTGACACCGAGACGGTTACGTTCGACAACATCATCATCGCCACCGGCAGCAGCACCCGGCTGGTGCCCGGCACGTCGTTGTCGGAGAACGTCGTCACCTACGAAGAACTGATCATGTCGCGCGAGCTGCCGAAGTCGATCGTCATCGCAGGCGCGGGCGCGATCGGCATGGAGTTCGGCTACGTGCTGAAGAATTACGGCGTCGACGTCACCATCGTCGAGTTCCTACCGCGGGCGTTGCCCAACGAGGACGCCGAGGTGTCCAAGGAGATCGAAAAGCAGTTCAAGAAGCTCGGCGTCAAGGTGCTCACCGGCACCAAGGTCGAGTCGATCACGGATGAAGGCGGCGACGTCACCGTCACGGTCAGCAAGGACGGCAAGTCCGAGGAGCTCAAGACCGAGAAGGTGCTGCAGGCGATCGGCTTCGCACCCAACGTCGAGGGCTACGGCCTGGACAAGGCCGGTGTGCAGCTCACCGAGCGCAAGGCGATCGGCATTGACGACTACATGCGCACCAACATTCCGCACATCTATGCGATCGGCGACGTCACCGGGCTGCTGCAGCTCGCCCACGTCGCCGAGGCGCAAGGCGTCGTGGCCGCCGAAACCATCGGAGGGGCAGACACTTTGCCACTCGGTGACTACCGCATGCTGCCGCGCGCGACGTTCTGCCAGCCGCAGGTCGCCAGTTTCGGCCTCACCGAGGAGCAGGCCCGCGACGAAGGCTACGACGTCAAGGTCGCCAAGTTCCCGTTCACCGCCAACGCCAAGGCGCACGGCGTCGGCGACCCCAGTGGTTTCGTCAAGCTGGTCGCCGACGGCAAGTACGGCGAGCTGCTGGGCGGCCACCTGATCGGTCACGACGTGTCCGAGCTGCTGCCCGAGCTCACGCTGGCGCAGAAGTGGGACCTGACGGCCAACGAACTCGCCCGCAACGTTCACACCCACCCGACGATGTCGGAGGCGCTGCAGGAATGCTTCCACGGGCTCGCCGGCCACATGATCAACTTTTGAGAGGGATCTGGGTCGCCGGTATCGGCGGATTGATTGTCGGCCACATGCTGTGGTTGACCGGCATCTCCGTCGCCATCGCGACGCGCACGGTCAGCAGCTGGGTGTTGGTGGTGGCCGCCGCGTCCTTCCTCGTGGGTATTGCCGCCGGGCTGCTGGGTTGGCGCGCCTATCGGGAAAGGTCGGAAGTAAAGGCGGCATTTCTCTGTGCCCTACCGATCGCGCCGGTGCTGCTGTCACTGGTCGTGCTCGGCGTCACGTACCTGTAGGCGGCGAGCGTCGTGAGTCATCACTTCGGGTGCAGATCATTGACCAAATCCCTTGCGGCGCCGAATGTGCGGCAGTTGCGAAAATCTGAGAACTTTTTCGCCGTACCTTCACGTTGGGTGTGGTGACGCCGGATTGACCACCAACGAGCCGCGATCCAATCGCGACCAGCATCGGCAGGAGCTCCTGTCGAGGAATTAATGACTCAGGCGCTTAGTCCGGGTAGTCCAGCGGCATCTTCAGCGTCGTCATGGTGGCGGCCAACGCATCGTATTGTCCTGCCAGCATGCAGAATTCGACCAACTGGGCACGGCTGAGATGGCTCGACAAAGCGGACCAGGTCTCCGGTGACACGCCGCGGGTGACGACGAACTCGTCGGTGGCGGTGATCAGCGCGCGCTGCCGGTCGGTCAGGCCGTCGGCGTCGGGACCCTCGAAGATCTTGGCCTGCAGGTCCGGCCCGATGCCACGGCTGCGGGCCAGCCGGCGGTGCTGCTGCAGTTCGTACTCGCAGTCGCGCAGATGACCGACCCGCAGGATCACCACCTCGGCGTCCTTGCGCGACAGCTTTCCGATGTAGAGCAGATAAGCGCCTAACGGCAGCCAGCTCCACAGCAGCGCCTTGTTGATGCCGATCGTAGTGAACAGGTGCATCTGCGGGATCCGTTGCCGCCGGGCGGCCAGCTTGCAGAACGCCCAGTTGACGAGTCCGAGCTCGCGCAGGCTGCCGTCGGTCGGAATGCGGGCCGGGATGTTGTCCGTCATGTCTGCTTCACCAGGTAGGGCGACACGGTGCTGCGGTGCTCGTCGATATCCAGCGCGCGGCCAAGCGCCGGGAACGCCCGCTGCGGGCAGTTGTCCCGCTCGCACACCCGGCAGCCGGCCCCGATCGGTGATGCGATGTCGCCCGACAAATCCAGTCCCTCCGAGTACACGAGTCGGTGTGCGTGCCGGAGCTCGCAGCCGAGCCCGATCGCAAATGTCTTGCCGGGCTGACCATATCGCGATGCACGGCGTTCGACGGTGCGCGCCACCCACATGTAGCTACGGCCGTCGGGCATCTCGGCGATCTGGACCAGGATCTTGCCCGGGTTGGCGAAGGTCTCGTAGACATTCCACAGGGGACAGGTGCCGCCGCTGGACGAGAAGTGAAAACCGGTGGCGGACTGTCGCTTTGACATGTTTCCCGCCTTGTCGACCCGGACAAACGAGAATGGCACGCCACGCATCGACGGCCTTTGCAGCGTGGACAGCCGGTGCGCGATCGTCTCGTAGCTGACGGAGTAGAACGCCGAGAGCCGTTCGACGTCGTACCGGAACTTCTCCGCGACCTCGTGAAACTGCGCGTAGGGCAGCACCGTCGCGGCGGCGAAGTAGTTGGCGAGGCCAAGCCGGGCCAGGGTGGTCGATTCCTCGCTGGTGAACTTGCCTTCCGCGACGAGCTTGTCGATCAGGTCGCCGAATTCGAGGTAGGCCAGTTCGGCAGCCATCTTGAAGACCTGTTGTCCCGACGACAGGTGGTTGCCGATCTCCAGCCTCTTCGACGACGGGTCGTAGCGGTGCAGCACGGTGTCTCCGAGGTCCGTGCGCTTGACGATGTGTACGCCGTGCACCGCCTTCAGCCGGTCGGAAAGGTCACGGGCGAGGTCACCGCGGTGCATGCGCAGGTTGGTGGTCAGGTCCTCGGCGGCGGTGTCGAGCTCGTGCAGGTAGTTCTGTCGCTGGTAAAAGTAGTCGCGCACTTCCTCGTGCGGCATCGTGATGGCGCCGCTGCCGCTGCCGTCGGAGAACCTGTCCTCGGTGGCGGCGGCCAACTGAGTGGTGGTGATCCGGTAGCGCCGATGCAGGTTGACCATCGCGCGGGCCAGCGTGGGATGGGCGTTGACGATGTCGGCGATCTCCGCCGGGTCGACATCGATGTCGAGGTCGCGGTCCATGGTGACCTCACGCAGCTCGGCGACCAACCGGGTGTCGTCGTGTGAAGCGAAGAACGTCGCGTCGACGCCGAACACCTCGGTGATTCGCAGCAGCACCGCGACCGTCAACGGACGCACGTCGTGCTCGATCTGGTTCAGGTAACTCGGCGAGATCTCCAGCATTTGCGCCAGTGCAGCCTGGCTGAAACCACGCTCGCTGCGAAGTTGCCGCACCCGTGAGCCGACGAAGGTTTTAACCACGTCAGCCAGCATAACCGGGTGCGAAGAACGCCTTCACATTCTTGGCAAGTCGGCGGCTATGGCAGGATCGTGCCGGTTGGGAGACAGGGGAGTACTCGATCATGGCGGGAATCACAGGTAGCACCGGTTTGGCGAAGGTGATGATGCCTGTCCCCGACCCGCACCCAGATGTCTTCGACAAGCAGTGGCCGCTACGTGTCGGCGACATCGACCGGGTGGGACGACTGCGGTTCGATGCGGCAACCCGCCACATCCAGGACATCGGCTCCGACCATCTGCGGGAGCTTGGCTTCGAGGAGACGCACCCGCTGTGGATCGTGCGTCGCACGATGATCGACATGATCGAGCCGATCGAGTTCCAGGACATGCTGCGGCTGCGACGCTGGTGTTCGGGGACGTCGAATCGCTGGTGTGAGATGCGGGTGCGGATCGACGGCCGCAAGGGCGGTCTAGTCGAGTCCGAGGCGTTCTGGATCAACATCAACCGGGAGACCCAGGGGCCGGCGCGCATTGCCGACGATTTCATCGAAGGACTGCAGCGCACCACCGATGTCGACCGGCTGCGGTGGAAGGCGTATCTGAAGGCCGGTGGCCGCGAGGACGCTTCGCAGATCCGTGACTACCCGGTGCGCGTCAGCGACATCGACATCTTCGACCACATGAACAACTCCGTGTACTGGACCGTGATCGAGGACTATCTGTTCAGCTATCCCGAGCTGCTGGAGAAACCGCTGCGGGTGACCATCGAGCACGATGCTCCGGTCGCGCTCGGCGACAAGCTGGAGATCATCTCGCACGTGCATCCGGCGGGTTCTACCGAACTGTTCGGGCCCGAACTGACCGATCGCACTGTTACAACGCTCACATACGCGGTCGGCGACGAGACCAAGGCCGTCGCGTCCGTCTTCGCGGTCTGATTCGGGCCGTTTAACAGTACGGGCGTACTGACCTGCGAAATCTGCTACTGGCCAGTAGCAACTGAACCGTTTCAGCCGATCGTCGCCTTCGCAAACTTTGCAAGCTGACCGCAGCTGTTAGCGAAAATTGGCAACTGAATTGGGTAGACCTGCGGATATGTCTTGGTGCATCCTCGACTTAGCACAACAGCGAAGACGCTGCGGAGTTAACAAGCATTCGAAGGAGCAGTCAATGTCCACCGTTGGCACGCCGAAGTCACCCGAACAGATCCAGCACGACTGGGACACCAACCCCCGCTGGAAGGGCATCGAGCGCACCTACACCCCCGCAGATGTGGTCGCGCTGCAGGGCTCGGTCGTCGAGGAGGCCACGCTGGCCCGCCGCGGCGCCGAGGTGCTGTGGTCGCAGCTGCACGACCTGGAGTTCGTCAACGCGCTCGGCGCGCTGACCGGCAACATGGCCGTCCAGCAGGTCCGCGCCGGCCTGAAGGCCATCTATCTGTCCGGCTGGCAGGTCGCCGGTGACGCCAACCTCTCCGGCCACACCTACCCCGACCAGAGCCTGTACCCGGCCAACTCGGTGCCGCAGGTGGTTCGTCGGATCAACAACGCGCTGCTGCGCGCCGACGAGATCGCCAAGGTCGAGGGCGACACGTCCGTCGAGAACTGGCTGGCCCCGATCGTCGCCGACGGTGAGGCCGGCTTCGGCGGCGCGCTGAACGTCTACGAGCTGCAGAAGGCCATGATCGCCGCCGGTGTCGCGGGTTCGCACTGGGAGGACCAGCTGGCCTCGGAGAAGAAGTGCGGCCACCTCGGTGGAAAGGTGCTCATCCCGACCCAGCAGCACATCCGCACGCTGACCTCGGCCCGGCTGGCGGCCGACGTCGCCGACGTGCCGACGGTCGTGATCGCGCGCACCGACGCCGAGGCGGCGACCCTGATCACCAGCGACGTCGACGAGCGGGATCGTCCGTTCATCACCGGCGAGCGGACCAAGGAAGGCTTCTACCGGGTCAAGAACGGCCTTGAGCCGTGCATCGCCCGCGCCAAGGCCTACGCGCCGTACTCCGACCTGATCTGGATGGAGACCGGCACTCCGGACCTCGAGCTCGCTGCGAAGTTCGCCGAGGGCGTGAAGAGCGAGTTCCCGGACCAGATGCTGGCCTACAACTGCTCGCCGTCGTTCAACTGGCGCAAGCACCTCGACGACGCGACCATCGCGAAGTTCCAGAAGGAGCTCGGCGCGATGGGCTTCAAGTTCCAGTTCATCACGCTGGCCGGCTTCCACGCCCTGAACTACTCGATGTTCGATCTGGCCTACGGCTACGCCCGCAACCAGATGAGCGCGTACGTCGAGCTGCAGGAGCGCGAGTTCGACGCCGAGGAGCGGGGTTACACCGCGACGAAGCACCAGCGCGAGGTCGGCGCCGGCTACTTCGACCGGATCGCCACCACGGTGGATCCGACCTCGTCGACGACGGCGCTGGCCGGTTCGACCGAAGAGGGCCAGTTCCACTGAGTCGCTAGCGGGGGCAGGAAGTCCGGCAAGGGCTTCTACACGTACTGAGCGCCCGCCCGAGTAAGTGCCCTTCGCACGCGGTCAACGATCTGCTGACGTTCGTACCGCAGCTGTCTTGCGCTGACCCTCACGATGTTCCAACCTTTGCTCGCGAGGAACTCGAGCCGTTCGATGTCGTTGGCGTAGTCGTCGGGATTGGTGAAGTGCAGCTCGCCGTCGTACTCGACGCCGACCTTCCACATGGGATAGCCCATATCGATCCGACGCACCACCTTGCCGTAGTCGTTCTTCACCGGGATCTGAGTAACCGGTCGCGGCAGACCAAACTCGACGAGAAGTAGTCGCAGTCGTGTCTCCTGAGGAGACTCCGCGCCGCCATCTGCGCAATCGAGGGTCGTCCGCAACTGCCGCATGCCTCGCGCACCGGGATATCGTTCGGCGATAGACCGGACTTGCGCAACCGATAGGTTCGTTGCGTTCATCAGTGCGTCGACGCGAATGATCGCAGTCTCGCCGATGAGGCGACGGCCAAGGTCGTAGGCCGTCCTAGCCGGTGTGGTGCATGTCATGCCGCGCGAAACCTGTTGTTCGTCATCGGCAATGGAGTCAGCACGAATCACTATTCCGGTTGTCGATTGTTGGCGTAGCCGCCCTAACTCCGCAGGCTCATTGGACGGAAGCCATCGAGTTCCGAGCACCGCGGCGGCGGAACAGCCCACAAGGATCGCATCACCGCGCGACCAGAGCCACGCCGCAAAGGCACGATCGAGCGCAGTCAACTCAAGGTCGATCGGAGCGTAGACATTGCGATGCAGCTTGATGTATCGCGTTCGCAGATCGTGCCGCGTCAGCCTGCCGGACGACAGCGCCTCCGACCCGGTCACGATTCCTCGCACGCTTGTTAGAGGCGCCAACCCGCGAATCGGTTCCGCGAACCTACGGAAAATGATGGAAATCAGGCGAAATCCGTCAACAACCGTAGTCTCGGCGCCAACTCGACGGGTCTAGGCCTCGGCCAGCCGCTTCTTCTCGGCCTTGATGTCGAAATCGGCTGGCGGCCAAGACAAGTCGAGGCCCTCGAGCGCTTCGATGAGCAGCTCGAGGATCGCCAGCCGGCTGTACCATTTGCGGTCGCACGGCACGACGTGCCACGGCGCGTAGTCCGTCGACGTCTTGTCGAGCATCGCCTGGTACGCCTCCTGGTACTTGGGCCACAGGAGCCGCTCGTCGACGTCGTTCGGGTTGTACTTCCAGTACTTGTCGGGCCGCTCTAGCCGCTCGGACAACCGCTGCTTCTGCTCGTCCAGCGAGACGAACATCGCGACCTTGATGATCGTGGTGCCGCTGTCGACGAGCTTCTTCTCGAACCTGTTGATCTCGTCGTAGCGCTTTCCCCACACCTCGGGCGGCACGACGTTGTGCACCCGCACCACCAGCACGTCCTCGTAGTGGGAGCGGTCGAATACCCCGATATGCCCCCCTGGTGGTAGTGCCCGCCGAATCCGCCACAGGTAGTGGTGCTTGCGCTCCTCCTCGGTCGGCACACCAAACCCGGTATATCGGACTCCCTGCGGATTGGCAGCTCCCACGACATATTTGACGATTCCGCCCTTGCCCGCGGTGTCCATGCCCTGCAATACCAGCAACACCGAGCGGTTGTCGTCGCCACTCCGGCTGTTGGCGTAGAGCATTTCCTGCAACTCGGCGAACCTTGCGTTGCGCTCGGTCTGCAGCGCGACGGAGTCGGCCTTCTTGCCCTTGAACCCCGGCGTGGCGCTGGTGTCGATATTGGCGACCTTGTCGCCCTCCCGGAACACCAAGAACTCGTGCGGCTCGTGCGTCCACAGGCTGGGCAGATCGACGGGCGCGCTCATCTCTTGAGCAACCGCGGCGGCAGGATCGGCGACGGGTGTGGCATTTCGCGGAATTTCTCGAGGGACCCGCCGACCTCGACGATGCCGCAGAGCGCGCTCCAGGACAGCATCGTCAGGTAGTCGATGAGCTCGTCGGAACTCATCCGCGGGTGCGACATCCACGAGTGCGTCGCCAGCTGCACACCGCCGACCGTGTGGTACGCCCAGGGCTCGACGCCTCCGGTGTCCATGCCGGCCTCGGCCATCCGGCTGCGCAGCATGACCGCGAGCATGCGGGCGATGATCTCCTCGCTGTTGGCGATCACCTTGTTCTTGCTCGCCGAGTTGTTCGCCATCACGAACCGGTACGGCTCGGGCTCGGCGGCCACGGTGTGGACATACACCCGGATGATCTCGCGGGTCAGGTCGTAGCCGTCCAGGTTCGCTGAGAGCGCAGCGGCCATGTTCGGGATCAGGGTGGTCTGCGCGAACCGCATCATCACCGCGGTGGTCAGGTCGTTCTTGTCCACGAAATACCGGTAAAGGACGGTCTTCGACACCCCGATCTCGGCAGCGATCTCGTCCATGCTGACGTTGCTGCCGCGCCGACGGATGGCCACCAATGTGCCATCTACCAGCTCGTTCCGGCGCTCCACCTTGTGCGCGTGCCAGCGCCGTTTGCGTCCATCGGTCTTTACCGCCGCCGGCGGAATCTGCTGTGCCACTATCGCGCTAGTCCGTTCCCTAGTTCGACTTGATACTACGGCGAACAGGCGGCGCCCGGCTCGTCGGCACGGCTGACACTCGGCGTTGTAGCGGATGATGTAGGAGTGGCACACAGACCAGACGCCGGAGGCCGCGGGTTGGGGGCGCTTCCGGCGCCGCAGGCGCAGCGGCTGAGCTTCGCCGAATCGCTGGCCGGCGCCGACACGGCGGCCGATGCGGAGCGCCGCCGCGGCCTGCGGCGGATGAAGATCGTCGCGCTGGGTTTCCTGGTCGGAGCCACCGTGCTCTTCCTCGTCTGCCGGTGGGCCGAGGCCAACGGCGCCGGGGCATGGGCCGGCTACGTGGCCGCCGCGTCGGAAGCCGGGATGGTCGGTGCCCTGGCCGACTGGTTCGCGGTGACGGCGCTGTTCAAGCACCCGCTGGGGATACCTATCCCGCACACCGCGATCATCAAACGCAAGAAAGACCAGCTGGGAGAGGGCCTGGGCAGCTTCGTCCGAGAGAACTTCATGTCGCCGGAGGTCGTCGAGACCAAGCTGCGCGACGCCGAAGTCGCGGGCCGGCTCGGCAAGTGGCTGTCGGAGCCCTCGCATGCCGAGCGGGTGGCCGCCGAGGCCTCCACGGTGCTGCGGGTACTGGTGGAAATGCTGCGTGACGAGGACGTCCAGCACGTGCTGGATCGGATGATCGTCAAGCGGATCCAGGAACCGCAGTGGGGGCCGCCGATCGGTCGGGTGCTGGCCACGTTGCTGCAAGAGCACCGTCAGGAAGCTCTGCTGCAACTGCTCGCCGACCGGGCGTTCCAGTGGTCGTTGAACGCGGGCGAGATCATCGAGCGGGTGGTCGAACGCGATTCGCCCACCTGGTCGCCGCGCTGGGTGGACCATCTCGTGGGCGACCGGATCCATCGCGAGCTGATGGACTTCACCGACAAGGTGCGCCGCAACCCCGACCACGAGTTGCGGCGGTCGGCCACCCGGTTCCTGTTCGAGTTCGCCGACGACCTGCAGCACGACGAGACGACGATCGGCAAGGCCGAGAACGTCAAGAACCAGATCATGGCCCGCGACGAAGTCGCCCGCGCTGCGGAAACGGCCTGGAACGCGGCCAAGCGGATATTCCTCGAGTCCGTCGACGACCCGTCGTCAGCCTTGCGCACCCGCATCGCCGACTCCGCGGTGCACATCGGCGAGTCGCTGCGGGACGACGCCGAACTGCGCGACAAGGTCGACAACTGGATCATCAGGGCGGCTCAACACCTGGTCTCCCAGTATGGGGCGGAGATCACGACGATCATCACCGACACGATCGAGCGGTGGGACGCCGACGAGGCCAGCCGGCGTATCGAACTTCACGTCGGGCGTGACCTGCAGTTCATTCGAATCAACGGCACGGTGGTGGGCGCTCTGGCCGGCTTGATAATCTATTCTGTAGCCCAGCTACTCTTCTGACCTGCGCTAACAACTGCTTGCAAAAGTTAGCACCCCATCGTACGGTTGGATTTGTCGCACACCGAATACCCGACGCAACGAGGAGGTAACCGATGCCGCAGGACGAAAAACTTGCCGCTGTGGTAACCAACGCTGCGCAGGACATCGGGAGCTTCATCCGGACGCAGCGCGAGGCTGCTCAGGTATCTGTGCGGCAGCTGGCCGAGAAGGCCGGGGTCAGTAATCCCTACCTCAGCCAGATCGAGCGGGGATTGCGGAAACCATCCGCCGATGTGCTGAGCCAGATCGCCAAGGCGCTGCGGGTCTCCGCGGAAGTGCTCTACATCAGGGCCGGAATCCTGGAACCCAGCGAGACCAGTGAGGTCCGCGACGTCGTCATCACCGACACGGCGATCACCGAGCGGCAGAAGCAGGTGCTGCTCGACATCTACACATCGTTTTGCGAACAGAACGAAGCCGCGCGAATCGAGGGGGACGAGGAGCAGACGACTGATTGAATCCAGACCAATCGCTTTTTAGCCACATCCGAACAAGTGAACGAGTGAAATCAAGGAAGGGAAGTACCGACATGGCCCAGAAGTCCAAGAAGTCTCAGAAGAACGCACAGCCGACCGTTGACGACCTGAAGGCTCCGCTGCTCGCCGCGGTGGGCGCCGCCGATCTGGCCCTCGAGCGGGTCAACGAGATCGTGGCCACCCTGCGCGACCGCGCCGGCGAGGCCCGCACCGACGCCGAGGCGCGCGTCGAGGAGAGCCGTGCCCGGCTGACCAGGCTGCAGGAGGACCTGCCCACGCAGGTCACCGAGCTGCGTGACCGGCTGAACTCCGACGAGCTGCGTAAGTTCGCCGAGACCTATGCCGACGCCGCGCAGACCACCTACAACAGGCTGATCGAGCGTGGCGAGGCCGCTCTCGAGCGGCTGCGCAACCAGGCTGGCCTCGAAGAGGCCGCAGGCCGGGTGGAGAGCTACACCGACCAGGCCGTCGAGCTGACCCAGGAGGCGCTGGGCAACGTTGCCTCGCAGACCCGTGCGGTCGGTGAGCGCGCCGCCAAGCTGGTCGGCGTCGAGCTGCCCAAGAAGGCGCAGAAGAAGGCCGCTCCGGTGAGGAAGGCCGCCAAGAAGGCGGCGGCCAAGAAGGCTCCGGCCAAGAAGGCCGCGGCCAAGAGGGTCACCCAGAAGTAAGCAGTTTTACGCGAGGGACGTAACCCGCATAGGCTGACGAGCGTGGAGCTCCAAGGCCTTGTGGGTTACGTCCTTTTCGCATTGCAGCTCGTCGTGTTGGCTACCGCCGTGTACGCATTCGTGCACGCGGCGATGCAACGCCCAGATGCCTACACGGCGGCGGAGAAGCTGACCAAGCCGGTCTGGCTGGTGATTCTGGGTGTCGGTGCATTGCTCGCACTGGTGCTGGGCATTACCGGCGTGGCGATCGCCGCGGTCGCCACGGGCGTCTACCTGGTCGACGTCCGACCCAAGATCCTCGATATCCAGGGAAAGTCGCGGTAGCCGCAGTGCGCCGTATCCTCGCCACCTCGGTGGCGGCCATGACCGCTGCTCTAATCCTGGCGGGCACCGCATCGGCCAACCCGTCCCTTGACCCGCCCTATGTCGCCAGCACCGAATGGGCGAAATGGGGCGACCTGTCCAGCCTGCGTGTCTATCCGACGGAGTCGGGCCGGTCGGCGGCCGGCCAGCTCGGCACCGATGCCCTAGCCGACGCGGCGTGGACCGAAGTGCTGACGCTTTCCCCGGACGCCGACATTGCAGGCATGCGCGAACAGTTCATGTGCCACTGGCAGTACGCCGAGTTCGCCTATCCCGGAAAGACAAGCTGGAATCTCGAGCCGTGGCGACCCGAGGTCTCCATGGACGAGATGGTGGCGGCGAACTGCAACCCCGGCGGCACCGAAGAACCGTTCTAGTGGCTCGGAGGGCAGGAGCGCAGCGACCGGGGAATGGACTGCAGAGGCCCAGCCGCGAAGAAGTGGCCGCGGTCGTCGACCACACGCTGCTCAAACCCGAGGCCACCGAAGCCGACGTGACGAGGCTGGGCGGCGAGGCCGCGGAGCTCGGCGTGTACGCGGTGTGCGTGTCGCCGTCGATGGTTGCGGTCGCGAAGTCATCGGTATCGGCGGGTCTGCACATCGCCTCCGTGGTGGGTTTTCCTTCAGGCAAACATCTTTCGGCGATCAAGGCCGCCGAGGCCACGCAGGCGGTCGCCGCGGGCGCCGACGAGATCGACATGGTCATCGACGTCGGCGCCGCCCTCTCCGGTGATTACGATGCCGTGCGCGCCGACGTCGCCGCCGTCCGTTCTGCCGTTCCCGACGTGGTCCTCAAGGTGATCGTCGAATCGGCGGCGTTATTGGAACTCGGCGGCGAGCAGTCCCTGGAGTCGGTCTGCCGGGTCGCCGAGGAGGCGGGGGCCGACTTCGTCAAGACCTCGACGGGATTTCACCCCTACGGCGGGGCATCGACGAGGGCGGTCGAGCTGATGGCCGGCGCCGTGGCGCCCCGCGTCGGGGTCAAGGCCAGCGGTGGCATTCGAACCGCCGACGATGCCGTCGCGATGCTGGTCGCAGGCGCCACCCGGCTCGGGCTGTCAGGCACCCGCGCGGTGCTCGACGGGTTGGCTTAAAGCCCTGCGAAGCAGGGGTCGTCGTTGCCCGCCGGGATCGACGCGTTCCTGGTCGAGAAGCGTCCCGTCACACCGTTATCGGTGACCTGAACGTCGTCGGCATGAATGCCGAGCGGATAGTTGTTGGTCAGCTGGGTGGAGAAGGCGTCCAGCGCGGGCTGCACCGTCTCGCGCGGCAAGGTCAAGCCCAGGCCGCTTAGGTTGACCACCTGTAGCGCCAGCGCGCCGTCCTGCACCGTCGGTTTGGTGGTGATCCTGCTGCCGAGCGCGGCCTCCAACTCGATTGTGCCGTCGGACGGATTCGTCGTGACGCCGGTGACGAAGCCGCCCACCAGCGGGATGGAGTCCTGCACCGTCTGCTTGATGCCTTCGGCGGTCCAGGTGATCGTCGCGTCCAGCGCACCGATCGTGCCCTTCGAGTTACCGGTGCTCTGCAGCCGCACGTCGTCGATGTTCACCTGCGCCGTCATGCCCTTGGCGTCACGGATCTGGTTGCCCGCGGTCTCGATCGAGATGTTGCCGTAGTGCCCGGTCATGTGTTGCAGCAGGAACGGTGTCGCCCCGAATGACACCGTGACATCGTCCTGCACCACGCACTCGGTGGCGGCGGCCACCACGTCGTTGGCTCGGCTGCGCGCGTACAACTCCGCCGCCAGCACGCCCGCGGCGACCAGTGCCACAACGATGATCGCAATGAGGGCGATGGACAGCGGGTCACGAAAGAGCTTCTTGATCTTCACGAGCGGCGAGGAGCCCTTCTGCGGGGGTTCGGCATGCGGCGGGGGAGCCGTTGGACCGGGTGCGCTCTGCGGGAACGGCGGCGGCGGAGGCCCGGGCGGAACCTGGTTGGCCGGACGGGCCCAGGGATCAGTCACGCCCGCGATTCTGCCCTATGAACTTCGGCGAAGCCTGAGCGGTTACGCAGCACCGCGATCGTGTCCCGGACCGGCTCCACGGCATCGATGTCGACATCGGTGACGAGCAGCTGCGGGTCGGCGCCCGCCGCCGCGACAACCTCGCCCAGCGGGGACGCCACCACGCTGCCGCCCACTCCCGTCGGCCCCACCGCGGCGATCTCGTCGCCCGGGTAGGCCTGCCCGACTGCGGCGACGAAACTCGCGGTGTCCAATGCCCGGGCGCGGGCGAGCAGTGTCCACTGGTCGAGCTTGCCCGGGCCGGAGCCCCATGAAGCGTGCACGGTGATGAGGTGTGCCCCGCGGCGCGCCAGCTCGACGTAGAGCTCGGGGAAGCGGATGTCGTAGCAGAGGCTGAGCCCGACGCCAACCCCGTCCACGGTGATCACGACGGGCTCGTGGCCAGGGGCGACGGTGCGGGACTCGGTGAACCCGAACGCGTCGTAGAGGTAGATCTTGTCGTAGTGCGCATCGACATTCGGGCCGGACGCGATCAACGTGTTGGTGACCCGCCCGTCGTCGGCGGGCACGAACATCCCGGCGACGACGGTGACGCCTGCGCTCGCCGCGACGCGGCGCACGCCGTCGGCCCACGGTCCGTCCAGCGGCTCGGCGACCGAGGCCAGCTTCACCCCGAACCGGCACATCGTCGCCTCGGGGAACAGCACCAGGCTCGCACCTGCGTCGGCGGCCCGACGCGTGTAGTCCTCGACCAGCTCCAGGTTGGCCGAGGGATCGGTGCCGCTCTGGATCTGCGCCAATGCGATTCGCATGGTCGCCAGCCTACGGGTCAGGGTCCCCAGGCATGCCGAGGCTGCGACGCCGCCTTGTTGCCGAGTTTTCCGGCGCGCACCTGCGCCGCCAGGCTGTCCAGGATCACCCGTGAACTGATCAACGCCGTCTGCTCGGCCCAGTCGTAAGGCGGCGAGCATTCGACGACCTCGATGCCGGCCAAGCCGGGCTCGGACACCATCTTGACGAGGTTGAGCGCCTCACGCGGTAGCAGCCCGCCGGGCTCCGGCCATCCGGTGCCCGGGACGAACCCGGCATCGATGACGTCGATGTCGAAGGACAGGTACACCGCCTTGGCGTCCTTCCACGCGATCTCCAGCGCCATCTCGGCGATCTTCTCGACGCCGACCCGCTCGACGTCACCGACGGTGATGACCGTCGACTGGCGCTCGCGACCGACCTTCACCCCCGCCCGCGGGCGTCTGCCAGCCGCCGATGCCGATCTGCACCAGGTTCGTCGCCGGAGCGTTCTTGATGTTGGTGGCGTGGAACCACGGTGTGGTGTGCATCCGCTCGTCGAGATCGGACTCCTGGGTGTCCACGTGCCGATCGAAGTGGATGATGCCGACGTTGCCGTCCAGATACGGCGTCATCCCGCGAATGGTGGGGAAGCCGATGGAGTGATCGCCGCCGAGCACGACGGGCATCACGCCCCTGGACACCACGTGCGCCATGGCCTGGCTGATCTGGTCGAAGGATTTCTCCAGGTTGCCCGGGATGGTGAACACATCGCCGATGTCGACCATGTTGAGCTGCTCGCGTAGGTCGACGCCGGACTCGTAGTTGTACGTGCCGAACAGGTTGGTAGACCGGCGGATTCCCTGCGGGCCGAACCGGGTGCCGGGCCGGTAGGTGGCGCCCGCGTCCAGCGGCACCCCGAAGATCGCGACCTCGGCGTCGTCCACCTGGTTCACGTCCTCGACGAACGGGCATTTCAGGAACGTTCCGCGCTCACCCGCGAAGTGCGGCAGCTCGCCGCGGACGAATGTGGAGATCCGGCGGTCGTTGATCGTCGGCGCGGCCTCGAGCCCGTAGGTGAGGCCCCGCTCGATCTCCTCGCGCTCTCGGCGTTCCGGAATGCGCGCCTCAGCCTGCTGCGCCCAGGCGCCTTCGCGGTTCAGGGGTTCATCGTTGGTCACTGGTGCTCCTAAGCGCCGTCTTGTCGCGAGCCTCCTCATCTTGGCAGCGATCGCTGTAACGGTCCGGCGTTTGTCTGGTCGGCGACTCGCATTCAGTTGGGGAGCGCCTCTCCCGGAACTCGTCAAGGCCGACGCGGGGCCACCGTTGCCCACGGCACGGTAAGGACACCGTCGCGCATGCGGCGGCGGGGCGGCTCGACCGGCCAGCCGTTGTCGCGCAACATGTTCAGCATCGCGCGCCACCGCTCCCGCGGGCCGAACACGCCGTGACCGGCGACGCTGGCCCAGGCGCGATCGGCAGCGGCGAGCAGCGTGTTGACCGGCTGGCCCGAAACATTGTGGTGGATGAGCACTTTCGGCAGTCGCTCGGCCAGATCCGATGGCCGCTCGACGGCGAACGGGTCGCAGGCAAGAGTCAGGCTGACCGGCCCCATGCCGTCGAGCAGCACCCAGCCGCAGCGCCTGCCGATCTCGTCACAGGTGCCGTCGACGACCAGGCCGCCGGGCGCCAGCCGGGCCCGCATCAGCGACCACGCCTCGTCAACCGCGTCCTCCGGGTATTGCCTCAGCACGTTGAAGGCCCGCACCAGAACCGGCCGGTGGTCGGCAAGCTCGAAGCCGCCGAGGCCGAACTCGACCGTTTCACTGTGGGCGGCGCGAGCGGTCTGCACACGCTCCGGGTCGATCTCCAGACCGATCACCCGCACGTCGGTGCGCACCGTGCGCAGCCGGCTCGCCAGCTCAAGGGTGGTGACCGGCAGCGCACCGTAGCCAAGGTCGATGACCAACGGCTCGGCGGCGGACTGCAGCGCGGTCCGTACCCGCGGCGAGTGCACCAGCCAGCGGTCGCAGCGGCGCAACCGGTTATGCCCGGTCGTCCCCCGGGTGAGTTGCCCGACCGGGCTAGTGGTGCTTGGCGATCCAGTCAGCGGTGAACGCCTCCTCGGCGTCGAAGAGCTGCTTGATGTGATGAAGGATCAGATCTTCGAGCGGCCCACCGACGAGCGGGATGAACACCTTGCAGACGCTGGCCAGCCGCAGCTGGCTGCCGGTGTCGGTTTCGGTGAGGAAGTACTTGCCGCCGAAATGGCCGGGGCCATGCGGGATGCTGGCGCGGTAGCTACCCGTTCCGCGCTTGTTGGCGTGGTCGTACGGATCGAAATGTTGCTCGCGGGTGATGATCATGTCGACGGGCATCACGGTGCGCGCGATCGGCGGCAAATACATGCGAGGCAAATTCTGCTTGAAGACGATGTCGATGCCCGAGTCGTCGGACGTGAACCTGGTGATCTCGGACTGCGGGGTCAGGAACCGGTAGGCATCCATCAGGGTTTCCCAGTAGCCGCGGCTGGTGAAGTCCTGGTAGATCTTTTCGGTGGGCGCGTCGAAGGCGATCTTGTAATCCATCCGGCGCGCCATAACACCAGGTTACCGGCCGGTTAGGCGTTCTCCCTTATCCACGCCGTGGTGAATCGCTGTTCTCCGATCAGCAACTCGACGAGCTGGCCGCCGATGAAGTTCTCGATCTTGCCGCCCACGAGCGGGATGCGCACCTCGACGGCAGCGGTGAACTCCAGCCGCGAGCCGCCATCGCCGGCCGACGCCAGCACTGCGGTGCCCGACAGCGTGACGGGCGCGCCGGGGATGTCGCCACCGAGGGTGGCGGTGGCCCTGCCGTCGCTGACCGGACTCCACATTTCCTCGCGCACGATGGACAGGTCACCGGGATGGAACTGCGTGACGATGCCGGGCAGCCGGTCACGGCGCAGCACCTGCGTCGTCACCACCTCGATGGCGCCGTCCTTGCCGACGTCCATCGAATCCAGCGTCGCGTGGTCGGCGCCGGAATCGGCCAGTCGCTCGAGCCAGTACGTCCGATCACTGAATGCCCGGTGGACCTGTTCGACGCTGGCCTTGTACTCGGCGGCCATGTCGAATGAGCGCGGCATAGCTGGCCAGGCTACCGTTACGGGCCGTGGTCAGTTCGCTGGTAGGGGGTGTCCCGGTCGCCGAGGAGGTGCCGCTCGCTCCGCTGACCACGTTGCGTGTCGGCCCGGTCGCACGTCGCCTGATCACCTGCGAGCGCACCGAGCAGATCGTCGACGTGATGCGCGCCCTGAACAGGTCCGCCGACTCCGATGAACGCGTGCTGGTGCTGGCCGGTGGCTCCAATGTCGTGCTGGCCGACGATCTGCCCGACCTGACCGTGGTCCGGCTGGCCAATGCGGGCATCAGCGTCGACGGCAACGTTCTACGCGCGGAGGCGGGTGCGGTGTGGGACGACGTCGTCGTCGCCGCGCTCGAGCACGGTCTCGGCGGGCTGGAGTGCCTGTCGGGGATACCGGGCTCGGCAGGCGCGACACCGGTGCAGAACGTCGGCGCCTACGGGGCGGAGGTCTCCGACACGATCCGACGGGTCCGGCTGCTGGACCGAGCCACCGGCGAGGACCGCTGGGTCGGCGGCGGCGAACTCGGATTCGGTTACCGGACAAGCATTCTCAAGCACTCCGACGCCGCCATCGTGCTGGAGGTCGAGTTCGCCCTCGACGCCGACGGCCGCAGCGCGCCGCTGCGCTACGGCGAACTGACGGCAGCGCTGGGCGCCGAGTCGGGCGAACGCATCGACCCGGCCCGGGTGCGCGACGCCGTGCTGGCGTTGCGGACGCGCAAGGGCATGGTGCTGGACGAGGCCGACCACGACACGTGGAGCGTCGGCTCGTTCTTCACCAATCCGGTCGTCACGCCCGAGGAGTTCGACCGGCTGAAGCGAGCCTCGGACGCACCCGTGCCCAACTACCCGGCGCCGGACGGGGTGAAGCTGGCTGCCGGTTGGCTGGTCGAGCACGCGGGCTTTTTCAAGGGCTATCCGGACGACGACACGCCCGCCCGGTTGTCCACCAAGCATGCGCTGGCGCTGACCAACCGCGGCAACGCCACCGCTGCCGACGTGATCGCCCTGGCCAGACGGGTGCGCGACGGTGTCAAAGCGAAATTCGGGATCGAACTCACACCCGAGCCGAGCCTGATCGGCACCGGGCTCTAGGTATCTTAGGAATACGTGAGCCCAGGCCCAGTCTTTGCACCGGTGCCGCCGCACATGAACAGGCGGCGGGCCCTGACCGCACTTGCGGTCGGGGTGGTCGCTCCGGGCGCACTTGCCGCCTGCATGGGCAGGTCGGACAATCCGTCCCAGGCCGCCGAAGCGCCGTCCGCCGCGTCGCTGACATACAGCCCGGAAAACGACGCGGCCGATGTGTTGCCGACCGCGCCGGTGCGCGTCGAGGTCCGCGACGGCTGGTTCCAGAAGGTGGCACTGACCAATCCCGATGGCAAGGTCGTCGCGGGCGCGATCAATCGCGAGCGCACCGCCTTCAGCGCCACCGAGCCGCTCGGCTACGGCGTCGACTACACGTGGGCTGGCTCGGTGGTGGGCCGCGACGGCAAGGCCGTCCCGGTGCAGGGCAACTTCACGACGGTCAACCCGTCGACCCAGGTCAACTGCCAGTTCCAGCTCGCCGACGGCCAGGTTGTCGGTGTCGCGGTGCCGATCATCATCCAGTTCGACGCGGCGATCGGCGACGAGGACCGACCCGCCGTGGAGAAGGCGCTGAAGGTGACAACCGATCAGCCGGTCGAGGGCAGCTGGGCGTGGCTGCCCGACGAGGTCGGCGGTTCGCGCGTGCACTACCGCACCAAGGAGTACTACCCCGCGGGCACCAACGTCGCGGTCGAAGCCAAGCTCTACGGGGTGAAGTTCGGTGACGACGCATACGGTGCGCAGGACGTCTCACTGAACTTCGCGATCGGGCGCCGCCAGGTCGTCAAGGCGGAGGCCAGCTCGCACCGCATCCAGGTCATCACCGACGAGGGCGTCATCATGGACTTCCCGTGCAGCTACGGCGAGGGCGACCTGCCGCGCAACATCACCCGCAGCGGCGTCCATGTCGTGACCGAGAAGTACGAGGACTTCTACATGACCAACCCCGCCGCCGGCTACAGCAATATCCACGAGCGTTTTGCCGTACGCATCTCCAACAACGGTGAGTTCATCCACTGCAACCCCAACAGCCTTGGGGCGCAGGGCAACACCAACGTCACCAACGGCTGCATCAATCTGAACCTGGAGAACGCCCAGCAGTACTTCAACAGTGCGATCTACGGCGACCCGGTCGAGGTGACCGGAACCTCGATCGACCTGTCCTACGCCGACGGCGACATCTGGGACTGGGCCGTTCCGTGGGATCAGTGGCTGTCGATGTCGGCGCTGTCGTCGCAGGCTCCGCCGTCCGGGATCCCGAGCACCGCGCCCGCCACCCCGTCGGGTGCGCCGCAGCCGGTCAACGGTCGTCCGCCCGGCGGTTAGCCGTCCTTGCCGTCGTCTCCGGCGTCCACTCGGTCGAAACTGCGGGGAGATCGCTTAAGGCGCCGAATTCGCGATCTCCCCGCAGTTTCGGCGCGAGGATGGGCTGGCTGGCTGCTTCTACCGGCGGTTGAAGCGTGACCCACTCGCTCCGCTGACCTGGTCACGCGGTCTGACCACGATCAGATCGAGGTCGACGTGCGACGGTCTGCCGGCGACAAAGCCGATCACCTCGGCGATGTCCTCGGCGACCAACGGGGTGACGCCTTCGTAGACCTTGTCGGCGCGCTCCTCGTCGCCGTCGAAACGGCGCAGCGAGAAGTCCGTCTTCACCATGCCGGGCGCAACTTCGGTGAGGCGCACGGGTTTTCCGATCAGCTCACTGCGCAGCGTGCGGTGCAGCACACCCTGTGCGTGTTTGGCTGCGGTGTATCCGGACCCGCCGTCATAGATCTCCAACGCGGCAATGGATGTCACCGTGATGATCAGCCCGTCGCCGGACGCGATGAGCTTCGGCAGCAGCGCGCGCGTCACGTGCAACGTCCCGAGCACGTTGGACTCCCACATCCACCGCCAGTGCTCGACGTCGGCGTCGGCCACCGGTTCCAGGCCACGGGCGCCGCCCGCGTTGTTCACCAGGACATCAACCCGGTCCAGCCCGTCGGCAAGCGCAGCCACCGCCCGTTCGTCGGTGACGTCCGCCACCACCGCGGTGCCGCCTATCTCCGCGGCGAGCTCCTTGATCGGGCCCTCCCGGCGCGCCACGCACACCACATGAAAGCCCTGGGCAGCAAGGGTTCTCGCAGTCGCTTCACCGATGCCGGCGCTGGCACCTGTGACCACCGCGACCCGGCGGTCGGAATCGGGTGTTGTCATGCGACCAACTCTACGAAATCGAGTAGTCGGCTACTCGTGTGCCGCCGCGTCGACCGGCGTTAGTTTTCCGCCGTCCCTGTACACGAAAGGAATGAGCAGGATGAAGAACTACACCGTCCAGACGGGCGACACTCTCTTCGGCATCGCCGCACGCGAGTACGGCGACGGCGAGCTGTATCCGGTGATCGCCCGGATGAACAACCTCGCCAACCCCGATCTGATACTCGTCGGGCAGGAATTGTTGGTTCCCTACGTCACGTATCGGCACCTGTGGACCACCGATGACACCAGCGCCGCGCGAGCGCAGATCACCCAGCACTATTACGGAACTCAGGACACCAAGATCCAGCTGATCTGGGAGGTCGCCAGCGGAGTCGCTCAGCTGCCGATCGAGCAGGGCGCATGGCTGCTCATCCCGGAGCTGGGCAATGTCGGGCACTACACCGTCGTGGACAACGACAGCTTCGCTTCGTTGGCCGCCGATTGGTATGGCGACGACCATCTTGCGATCGTGATCGCGCACGCCAACGAAATGGACCCCGACACACAGCCGACCCCGGGCACCGTGCTGATCCGGCCGGGTCTGAACTTCCGCCTTCACGTCGCGGGCCACACCCTGGAGTCGGCTTGTCGCTGGGTGTACGGCGACTCCGATCTCATCCCCACCTGGATGGCGGTGGTCGAGGCGGCGAACTACATCAGCAGGCCGCACAAGTTGTTCTCCAACCAGACGCTGTTTTTCCCTCGTTAGTGGGCAACGTCACTGGGCCAGCGGTTAGTTGGCTGTGCTAAGTTGGCCGCGTGTTCCGGAGCTGTTGTTGTCGCCGCGTGATCTGTCACGCCTGACCGACCCCGGATAATCTCGCTGTCCCGTTGAGTCGCCAGGTGTGGCCAAGACCCACCCGACGACTTCGACGAAGGACACCCAATGCGCACGACCACTCTCCGCCCGGCTCCCAGCGCCGCCCATACGAAGCGCGCGCTGTTATCGCGCCAGCACATCGTCGCTCCGTCGCTGTGGGTGGCCGACGCCGCAGCGGCATCGGTGTTCGGTGCCGCCCGGTCGCGCGGCCCGATCGCCCGCGACGTCATCGCCAAGGTCACCCAGCTGTCCATCGCGACGGTGAACCGCCAGGTGACCGCGCTGCTGGATGCGGGTGTCCTACGGGAACGCGCCGACCTCGCGGTGTCCGGTGCGATCGGCAGGCCACGCGTGCCGGTCGAGGTCAACCACGAACCGTTCGTCACGCTCGGCATCCATATCGGCGCGCGGACCACCAGCATCGTGGCCACCGACCTGTTCGGCCGCACCCTCGACGTCGTCGAGACCCCGACGCCGCGCGGCGCCCAGGCGGCCGCCCTCACGTCGCTCGCCGGCAGCGCGCACCGCTACCTGAGCCGCTGGCACCGCCGCCGCCCGCTGTGGGTTGGCGTGGCCACCGGCGGCGTCGTCGACAGCACGACCGGCTACCTCGACCACCCGCGGCTGGGCTGGACGGATGCGCCCGTCGGTCCGGTACTCGCCGAATCGCTCGGGCTGCCGGTGTCGGTCGCCTCGCATGTGGACGCCATGGCGGGCGCCGAGCTGCTGCTGGGTACCCGCCGGGTGCCGCCTCAGCCGTCGACGAGCTTGTACGTGTACGCACGCGAAACCGTCGGCTACGCGCTGTCGATCGGCGGGAAGGTGCATTCGCCTGCCAGCGGCCCAGGAACCATCGCCGGCCTGCCTGCCCACTCGGACCTGCTCGGCGGGACCGGCCAACTCGAGTCGACGGTGAGCGACGAGGCGGTGCTCACCGCGGCGCGCAAGCAGCGGGTGATCCCCGCCGAAGGCCCGGGGTCCACCTTGATGGCCGTGCTGCGGGCGGCGAGGCAGGGCAACGGGCAGGCCCGCGAGCTGCTGGCCGAGCGGGCGCGGGTGCTCGGCGAGGCGGTTGCGCTGCTGCGCGACATGCTGAACCCGGACGACCTGGTCGTCGGGGGGCAGGCATTCACCGAGTATCCAGAGGGCATGAGCCTTGTCGAGGCCGCGTACACGCAGCGTTCGGTGCTGCCGGCGCGCGACATCCGGGTCACCTCGTTCGGCAACCGTGTTCAGGAGGCGGGTGCGGGTGTGGTCTCGCTCGGCGGGATCTACGCCGACCCGATCGGCGCGATGCGACGGGCGCTCGCCCGCAGGCCGGAAGCCACCGCCTGACTCCGCCTCATTTCGGGACGGCCAGCCGCCGGAGTGCACGCAGAGATGCCGCGAGCTACCGAGTACCGGATCCATCAGCGGGCACTGGCCCTACGCGATGAGGCGGCGGCTCTGCGGGCTCAGTCCGACGACGCGTTCTGGGATGCGGTGTTTGGACTCGAACTCGGCGACGACCGTCACTGATCACGGTGTAGACATGACTGTGTGCGCCGAGCGACGGATCTGCCCCGGTCGAATGTCGCCGCCGTCGCGGCTCCGAGGCGAGTCGCCGTTCTGTCGGTGCATACCTCGCCATTGGCCCAGCCCGGCATGGGTGACGCCGGCGGCATGAACGTCTACGTCCTGCAGAGCGCGTTGCAGATGGCGCGCCGCGGCGTCGAGGTGGAGATCTTCACCAGGGCCACATCGTCGGCCGATCAGCCGACGGTGCGGGTGGCGCCCGGCGTGCTGGTGCGCAACGTCGTCGCGGGCCCCTTCGAAGGGCTGGACAAGTACGACCTGCCCACACAGCTGTGCGCATTCGCCGCCGGTGTGCTGCGGGCCGAAGCGACATATGAGCCGGGCTACTACGACATCGTGCACTCGCACTACTGGCTGTCGGGTCAGGTCGGCTGGCTCGCGCGTGATCGGTGGGCGGTGCCGCTGGTGCACACCGCGCATACCCTCGCGGCGGTCAAGAACGCGGCGCTTGCCGACGGCGACGCACCCGAACCGCCGCTGCGCGCGGTCGGTGAGCAGCAGGTCGTCGACGAGGCGGACCGACTGATCGTCAACACCGAACACGAAGCGCAGCAACTGGTTTCGCTTCACCGCGCTGATCCGGCGCGCATCGACGTGGTGCATCCCGGCGTGGATCTGGAGACCTTCACACCCGGCGAACGACGGGCGGCGCGGGCAGCGCTCGGGCTGGACGCCGACGAGCTCATCCTGGCCTTCGTCGGGCGCATTCAACCGCTCAAGGCTCCCGATGTGTTGCTGCGCGCGGCGGCCAGGCTCACCGAAAGGTTCACGAACCTGCGGGTGCTGGTGGCCGGCGGCCCGTCCGGGACCGGCCTCGCGGCGCCCGACACGTTGGTTCGGCTGGCGGACGAACTGGGTATCTCGGACCGGGTGACGTTTCTGCCGCCGCAGTCGCGCGAACAGCTTGTCAACGTCTACCGCGCCGCCGACCTGGTCGCGGTGCCCAGCTATTCCGAGTCGTTCGGCCTGGTCGCAGTCGAGGCCCAGGCCTGTGGCACGCCGGTGGTGGCCGCGGCGGTCGGAGGGCTGCCGGTCGCGGTGCGCGACGGCGTCACCGGCACGCTGGTGCCCGGACACGACGTCGACGACTGGGCGACGGCGATCGCGGCCCTGGTGGAGCGTGGGCTTGACACGATGAGCCGCGCCGCCGTCGACCACGCCGCCACCTTCTCCTGGGCGCACACCGTCGACGGGCTGCTGGCCAGCTACGGACGGGCGATCAGCGACTACGCCGCCCGCCACCAGAGCAAGGAACTTGCCTCGCGGCGCAACGGCAGGCGGTTCTCGATGCGACGGGGTGTGCGCACTTGACCGAAGACGAGCGCGAGTGAGGATCGCAGCGAGGTACGAGCGAGGACCGGAGCGAGCGGGAGTCGAGCAAAAATGACCGCGTTGCAGGTCATCGAGGACACCTGCAAGGAGAACGGCCTCGTCTGCACCCGCCACGAGGGGGCGCATGGCGGGCTTCCCGGCATCATCGTCGAGCTGCCCGGCGAGCGCCGCCTCAAGACCAACACCATCCTGTCCATCGGCGAGCATTCGGTACGGGTCGAGGCGTTCGTCTGCCGCAAGCCCGACGAGAACAACGAGGGCGTCTACCGGTTTCTACTGAAGCGCAACCGCCGGCTGTACGGCGTCGCCTACACCCTCGACAACGTCGGCGACATCTACCTCGTCGGCCGGATGGCGTTGCATTCGGTGACCGCCGACGAGATCGACCGGGTGCTCGGGCAGGTGCTCGAAGCCGTCGACGCCGACTTCAACACGTTGTTGGAGTTGGGTTTCAAGTCATCCATCCAGAAAGAGTGGGAGTGGCGGGTGTCGCGCGGGGAGTCGTTGAAGAACCTGCAGGCGTTCGAGCACCTGATCGACGACGCCGGGGGCGACGGCGGGAACGACACAGACGACAAGCAGGCGCCGGGATAGGCTCTCTGCCATGGGAGATTCGACGCTGGTTCTGCTTCGCCACGGCGAGAGCGAGTGGAATGCGCTGAATCTGTTCACGGGCTGGGTGGACGTCGATCTCACCGACAAGGGCAGGGCCGAAGCCATCCGCGGAGGTGAGCTGATCGCCGAGCACGATCTGCTGCCCGACGTGGTGTACACCTCGGTGCTGCGCCGTGCCATCAACACCGCCAACCTCGCATTGGACAAGGCCGACCGGCACTGGATCCCGGTGCATCGCGACTGGCGCCTCAACGAACGCCACTACGGCGCGCTGCAGGGGCTGGACAAGGCCGAGACCAAGGCCAAGTACGGCGAGGAGCAGTTCATGAAGTGGCGGCGCAGCTACGACACCCCACCGCCGCCGATCGAGCGGGGCAGCAAGTACAGCCAGGACAGCGACCCCCGCTACGCCGACATCGGCGGCGGTCCGCTGACCGAATGCCTGGCCGACGTGGTCGCCCGCTTCGTGCCGTACTTCACCGAGACGATCGTGCCCGACCTCAAGGCCGGTAAAACGGTGCTGATCGCGGCGCACGGAAACTCGTTGCGGGCGCTGGTGAAGTACCTGGACCAGATGTCCGACGAGGACGTGGTCGGCCTGAACATCCCGACGGGCATCCCGCTGCGCTACGACCTCGACGGCGACCTGCGCCCGACGGTCATCGGCGGCGCCTATCTGGACCCGGAGGCGGCCGCCGCCGGAGCGGCAGCCGTCGCGAATCAGGGTGCGAAATAGGGAGCCATCTTCGGCAAACACCGGGTGAACAAGAAAAAGCCGGGGCCCGAACTTCCGTGATTCCTTGTGTGACTTGTCCCGTTTTGGCCGCACGCTGCTGGGATGACGTGCACCAGTTTCGTACCATTTGCTCGTGAGCGTCGTATCCGCACTGCTGCTGGCGGCGGTCGTGGCGGTGCTCGCGCTGGTGATCGGTATCGGGGTCGGTGCGGGTCTGATGCCGCGGATCGTGGCGCGCAGGCAGCGGCAAGCGGCCGAGGAGTCGGGAATCACCGTCTCGGAGATGCTCGCGCACATCGTGTCGCTGTCACCGGTGGGCATCGTGGTTGTCGACACCTACCGTGACGTCGTCTACGTCAACGACCGCGCCCGGGAACTGGGTCTGGCGCGGGACCGGTTGCTCGACGACCGGGCGTGGCGGGCGGCACAGCGCACCCTCGCCACCGGCGAAGACGTCGAGGTCGATCTCTCCCCGCCCAAGCGGCAGACTCCCGGCCGGTCGGGTCTGTCAGTGCGCGGCCATGTCCGACTGCTGACCGAGGACGACGGCCGGTTCGCCGTCGTCTACGCCGACGACCAGTCCGAGCACGCGCGGATGGAAGCGACACGGCGTGACTTCGTCGCCAACGTCAGCCATGAGCTGAAGACACCGGTCGGGGCGATGGGTGTGCTTGCCGAGGCGCTGCTGGCCTCGGCCGACGACCCGCAGACCGTGCATAGGTTCGCCGAGAAGATGGTCACCGAATCCAACCGGCTGGCCAACATGGTCGGCGAGCTGATCGAGCTGTCCCGGCTACAGGGCGCCGAACGGCTGCCCGACCTCGAGGCAGTCGATGTCGACACCGTCGTCGCGGAGGCGCTGTCGCGCTACAAGGTGGCCGCCGACACCGCCGACATCGCGATCACCACCGACGCGCCGACCGGTTACAAAGTGCTCGGCGACCAACCCCTACTGGTAGCTGCGATGGCCAACCTGGTGTCCAACGCAATCGCATACTCGCCCAAAGGATCTCCGGTGTCCATCAGCTGCAGGCGCCGGGGCGAACAACATCGAGATGGCCGTCACTGACCGGGGTATCGGCATCGCCGCCGCCGATCAGGAGCGGGTGTTCGAGCGGTTCTTCAGAGTGGACAAGGCCCGATCACGGGCCACCGGAGGCACCGGGCTCGGGCTTGCGATCGTCAAACATGTTGCGGCCAATCACAACGGAACCATCCGGTTGTGGAGTCAGCCGGGTACGGGATCGACGTTCACCCTGTCGATTCCGGCTTACCCCGGCAACGTAGACCTATCGGACGAACGACAGGACTGAGAGGAATTGAGACGTCCATGACCAACGTGTTGATCGTCGAGGATGAGGGGTCCCTGGCCGATCCCCTGGCGTTTCTACTGCGCAAGGAGGGCTTCGAGGCCACTGTGGTGGCCGACGGGCCCTCGGCCCTTGCCGAATTCGAGCGAGTCGGCGCGGACATCGTGCTGCTCGACCTGATGCTGCCGGGGATGAGCGGGACCGACGTGTGCAAACAGCTGCGGTCGCGCTCCAGCGTGCCGGTCATCATGGTGACCGCGCGTGACAGTGAGATCGACAAGGTCGTCGGGCTGGAGCTCGGCGCCGACGACTACGTGACGAAGCCGTACTCGGCGCGCGAGCTGATCGCACGGATCCGGGCGGTGCTGCGCCGCGGCGCCGACCCCGACGATTCCGGCATTGATGACGGCGTATTGGAGGCCGGCCCTGTTCGGATGGATGTCGAACGCCATGTCGTGTCTGTCGACGGTGAATCGATTACCTTGCCGCTCAAGGAGTTCGACCTGCTGGAATATCTGATGCGCAACAGCGGCCGGGTGCTCACCCGCGGACAGCTCATCGATCGGGTGTGGGGCGCCGACTACGTCGGCGACACGAAGACCCTCGACGTCCACGTCAAGCGGCTGCGGTCGAAGATCGAAGCCGACCCGGCGAACCCGGTGCACCTGGTGACGGTGCGCGGCCTGGGCTACAAGCTGGAGGGTTAGCGGCGTTACTCGGCGGCTCGGGTGGCGGGGTGCACCGCGATCAGCCCTAACCCGCTGCGCCGCTTGCACATTGCGGCCAGCTCCGCATACGCCTTCTCGCCGAGCAGTTCGGTCAGCTCGGCTGCATAGGACTGCCAGACCTGCTTCGACCCGACGTGCGCGGCCGGGTCGCCGGTGCAGTACCAGTGCAAGTCGGCGCCGCCCTCGCCCCAGCCCCGCCGGTCGTACTCGGTGATGGTGGTCTTGAGGACATCGCTGCCGTCGGGCCGCGTCACCCATTCCTGGCTGCGCCGGATCGGCAACTGCCAGCACACGTCCGGCTTCATCGTCAGCGGCTCGACACCCAGCTTCACCGCCTTGATGTGCAGCGCGCAGCCGATGCCGCCCTCGAAGCCGGGCCGGTTGAGGAAGATGCAGGCGCCCTTGTGCTTTCGGGTTCGCAGATTGGGCTTGTCGTCGTACTCGTCCATCTCGAGATAGCCCTTGCGGCCCAAACCCCTTTCCCGGAACTGCCAATCATCGTCGGTCAGCTTGGCCACTGCGGCGTCGAGACGCTTGCGGTCGTCCTTGTCGGACAGGAACGCGCCGTGCGAGCAGCACCCGTCGTCGGGCCGCCCCTCCACGGTTCCCTGACATGCCGGCGTACCGAACACACATGTCCACCGCGACAGCAGCCAGGTCAGATCGGCGGCGATCACGTGCTCGGGATTGTCCGGGTCGTAGAACTCCACCCATTCACGGGCGAAATCCAGCTCAACCTCGCCGGGATGTTCTGACGTCACGGGATTCAACGCTAGCGCCGATTGCCGTCGAACGCTAAGTAGCCACGGCTTCTGTCGCCGATGGATTTCGTGATCATGAATCACGCGGCGACCTGTGGAAGCGGTGTCGGCAGCGTCGCACCGCGATCCGCTCACAGAGTTCACCGGCAGACCCGTTAGGTTGAATGCGTGCGACTGGGCGTGCTCGACGTGGGCAGCAACACCGTCCATCTGTTGGTGGTTGACGCACGCCGGGGCGGCCATCCGACACCGATGAGTGCAACCAAGGCCTCGCTGCGGCTGGCCGAGGCCATCGATTCGTCCGGCAAGTTGACGCGAAAGGGCGCCGACAAACTGATCGGCACCATCGACGAGTTCTCCAAGATCGCCGCGAGCTCGGGTTGCGCGGAGTTGATGGCATTCGCCACATCCGCCGTGCGCGACGCCAAGAACTCCGAGGACGTCCTTGCCCGTGTCCTGGCCGAGACCGGGGTGGCACTGCAGGTGCTCAGCGGGGTCGACGAATCCCGCCTGACCTTCCTCGCGGTGCGCCGCTGGTACGGCTGGAGCGCAGGCCGGATCATCAACATCGACATCGGTGGCGGTTCGCTCGAGCTGTCCAACGGTGTCGACGAGGAGCCGGAGGTGGCGCTGTCGCTGCCGTTCGGTGCGGGCCGACTGACCAGGGAGTGGCTGCCCGACGATCCGCCGGGCCGGCGGCGGGTGGGGATGCTGCGCGATTGGCTGACCACCGAGCTGGCCGACGCGGGCGCCGAGATGCTGAAGGCGGGCAGTCCCGACCTCGCGGTCGCTACCTCCAAGACCTTCCGGTCGCTGGCGCGGCTCACCGGGGCCGCCCCTTCTGGCGAGGGACCACGGGTGAAGAGGACACTGACAGCCACCGGCCTTAGGCAGCTCATAGCTTTCATCTCTAGGATGACCGCGGCTGACCGAGCAGAGTTGGAAGGGGTGAGTGCCGAACGCGCGCCACAGATCGTGGCCGGAGCGTTGGTTGCGGAGGCGAGCATGCGAGCGCTGGCGATTGATACCGTGGACATCTGCCCGTGGGCGTTGCGGGAAGGCCTCATTCTGCGGAAACTCGATAGCGAAGCCGACGGAACCGCACTGGTGGAGACGTCCGTACGTGATGCCGCTCGACACCCCGCCAAGCCCAAAGGCAACACACGATGACAGGACCTGAAGATAGCCACAGCAGCACCCGGCCGATATCGGTCGCGGAGTTGCTGGCGAAAAACGGAACGATCGGAGCCCCGCCGGTTGGCGGGCGCCGTCGGCGCCGTCGCGGCAACACCGACGCCGTCACGGTCGCCGAGCTGACCGGCGAGATCCCGATCATCACCGACGACACCAACAGGGGCACTGCGGAGCCGGCCACCGACGACCTCGAAGAGGTCCACGACGACTTCACCCCGCCGTTGCCCAGCAATGGCGCCGCCGAGCACGTCGAGGACCTCGAAGACAAGGCCGAGCTGGCCGACGAGGAAGCCGACTACGACACGCACATCGAGGAGCGCGACGCCGAGCCTCTCGTCGTTGAGCCATCGCGCCGCCCCCACTATGCCCACCTTCAGCGGCGCTTTCCGGCCAGCTCCGGCGTCGGCGCCGAGCAGATGAGCCCGGACCCGGTCGATGTCGACGACGACGACGCAGTTGAAGCCGTCGCCGCGGACCTGACGCAGCCGGCGATGGCCAGAGCGGCCGCGCCGGACACCGAGGACGACGCTGACGAGCTGCCGTCGTACCTGCGCTCTTCGGGCGGGACGCTGTTCGGCGGTGAGACGGTGGCCGACGACATTGCCCGCCGCGGCCGGCCGAGCTATGACGACCTCGACCTCGGTGACGTCGACGAGCACGACGAGGACGATCTCGACATCTACGAAGAGTCGACGATGTCGTCGTTCTCGCGCGGCGTGCTGGTGGTCGGCCAATGCATCGTCGCGGTGCTCTTCGGCGCGGGCCTGTTCATCGCGTTCGACCAGCTGTGGAAGTGGAATGAGATCATTGCCCTGGTGCTGTCCGTGCTGGTCATCCTCGGCCTGGTCGTCGGCGTTCGCGTGGTGCGCAAGACCGAGGACATCGGCAGCACACTGATAGCGGTGGCGGTCGGCGCGCTGGTCACCCTGGGACCGCTGGCGCTGCTGCAATCGGGATAGCCGCCGAACCAGCACAGTGCGCCCCGCCATCAAGGTCGGTCTCTCGACGGCCTCGGTCTATCCGTTGAGGACCGAGGCCGCCTTCCAGTACGCCGCCAAGCTGGGCTATGACGGTGTGGAACTGATGGTGTGGGCCGAATCGGTCAGCCAGGACATCGACGCCATCGAACAACTGTCGACCCGTTACGAGATGCCGGTGCTCTCGGTGCACGCGCCGTGCCTGCTGATCTCGCAGCGGGTCTGGGGCGCCAACCCGATTTCCAAGCTGGAGCGCAGCGTGCGCGCCGCCGAACAGCTGGGCGCCCAGACCGTGGTGGTGCATCCGCCGTTCCGCTGGCAGCGCCGCTACGCCGAGGGCTTCGCCGAGCAGGTTGCCGACCTCGAGGCCGACAGCGACGTGATGGTGGCGGTGGAGAACATGTTTCCGTTCCGCGCCGACCGGTTCTTCGGCGCGGGGCAGACGTCGATCGAACGGATGCGCAAGCGGGGCGGTCGGCCCGGGCCGGGCATCTCGGCGTTCGCGCCGTCCTTCGACCCGCTGGACGGCGGCCACGCCCACTACACGCTGGACCTGTCGCACACCGCGACGGCGGGTAGCGACGCGATCGACATGGCCCGCCGGATGGGCGACGGCCTCGTGCACCTGCACCTGTGCGACGGCAGCGGCGCGTCGACCGACGAGCATCTGGTGCCCGGCCGCGGCACCCAACCCACGGCGGAGATCTGCGAAATGCTTGCCGCCGGCGACTTTTCCGGCCACGTGATCCTCGAGATCACCACATCGGCTGCGCGCACTGCTGCCGAACGTGAGGCGCTTCTGACCGAATCGTTGCAATTCGCCCGCGCGCACCTGCTGCGCTGACCGCGGAGGACACCATGCCCGGATCCACTCTGTTCACCGACGCGATGGCGCTCACCCCGGTCAACGACGGCGTGTATCACGGTGAGCTGAATGAACATTGGACGATCGGTCCGAAGGTGCACGGCGGCGCGATGCTCGCGTTGTGCGCGAACGCGGCCCGTATGGAGCACAGCGGAAACGTGCATCCTATCGCCTTGTCCGGAAACTTTCTGTGGGCGCCGGATCCCGGCCCGTTGCGCATCGTGACGACCGTGCGCAAGCGTGGCCGCCGGGTCAGCCTGATCGATGTCGAGCTGAATCAGGGCGACCGCACCGCCGTTCGGGTCGCGGTGACGCTCGGCGACCCGGAACATCACGTTCCGCCGCTGCTTTCGGTCAACCCGGTGGTGCCGTTGATGACGCCGGAGCCGCCGCCCGGGCTCGAGCCGATCGGCCCTGGGCACCCCATGGAAGACATCGTGCATCTGGCCCGCGGCTGCGACATCCGGCCGTCACTGACCACGTTCACGCCCCGCACCGACGGCGGGCCGCCGATCATCGAATACTGGGTCCGGCCGAAGGGCGTCGCGCCAGACGTCCTGTTCGCGCTCCTCTGCGGCGATGTGTCGGCGCCGGTGACCTTCGGGGTGAACCGCATGGGCTGGGCGCCCACCGTGCAGCTGACCGCCTATCTGCGGGCTCTGCCGGCCGACGGCTGGCTGCGCGTGCTGTGTACCACGGTGCAGATCGGCCAGGACTGGTTCGACGAAGACCACATCGTCGTCGACTGTGAGGGCCACATCGTCGTGCAGAGTCGCCAGCTCGCCATGGTGCCGCCCCCGGAGTAGCCGTCGCGGGCGTCTGCAATGCTTTGACCGTGGCAAGGATCGCGATCATCGGCGGTGGAAGTATCGGCGAAGCGCTGCTGTCTGGACTGCTGCGCGCGGGCAGGCAGGCCAAGGACCTGGTGATGGCCGAGAAGGACCCAGAACGCGCGAAGTACCTGTCTGAGACCTACTCGGTGCTGGTCACCACGGTCGCCGACGCCGCAGAGAACGCCTCCGTCGTCATCGTCGCGGTCAAACCGGGCGATGTGACCCTGGTCATCGACGAGATCGCCGATGCCGCGGCGCACGCCGAAACCGCAAGCGCCGAGCAGGTTTTCGTGACGGTCGCCGCCGGTGTGACCACCGACTTCTACGAAGCGAAGCTGCCTGCCGGAGCACCAGTCGTGCGAGTCATGCCAAATGCGCCGGTGGTCGTCGGCGGGGGAGTGAGTGCGCTGGCCCGCGGCCGGTTCGCGACCGCGGAACAACTCAAAGAGGTGTCGGCGATCTTCGACGCGGTGGGCGGCGTGCTGACCGTCCCGGAATCGCAGATGGACGCCGTGACGGCGGTGTCGGGATCGGGTCCGGCGTATTTCTTCCTGATGGTCGAGGCTCTGGTGGACGCGGGCGTCGCAGCGGGATTGTCCCGGCCGGTTGCCACCGATCTGGTGGTGCAAACCATGGCCGGATCGGCCGCAATGTTGCTCGAGCGTCTCGACGCCGCGCAGCCGGCCGGAGACGCCGCGATGGGCACAGCTATGGACACCACCGCCGCCCAGCTGCGCGCCACGGTCACCTCGCCGGGCGGCACAACCGCCGCTGGTCTGCGGGAACTCGAAAAGGGCGGGCTTCGAGCCGCCGTGGCCGCGGCTGTTGACGCCGCAAGACTGCGATCTTCCCAGCTCGGAATCACATCCGGGTAATTCAACGAATTTCAATCGATTAACCCACACCCGTCGCAATAACCCCAATAACCCCGCTATTCTCCTCGTGTAAGCGCGGGGTCGTACCCAGCGGTGGGGAAGCCGCTGGAACAGCCCGTGCCTGAAGGATTGGGTTGCGATGACGTCTATGAACGGGCCATCGGGGCGGGATTCGGCGAACGGGAAGCATGCACGAAACGACGCGGCTCCCGACCAGCCGCCGCGGGCTCAATTTCTCACCGTCGCTGAGGTGGCGAGCTTGATGAGGGTCAGCAAGATGACGGTTTACCGCCTGGTGCACAACGGCGAACTGCCCGCAGTACGAGTCGGTCGCTCGTTCCGGGTGCACGCCAAGGCGGTCCACGACTTGCTGGAGACCTCGTACTTCGACGCCGGGTGACGATCAAGCGGCGTGAGCCGCGTTGAGGAACCCGGTGCGAAGAGATGGCCGGGTGACGATCAAGCGGCGTGAGCCGCGTTGAGGAACCCGGTGCGAAGAGATGGCCGGGTAGTCGCCTGGTCGGGTTCGCGTAAGCGGCCCTGGCCGTTTGCTCTTCGCGCAAGCGCTCATCGGCGCCGCTTTCGCGTCCGCAACCGCGGCCCGGTAAAGTGTCCGGGTCGAGCCAAGTGGCGCGTAAACACGTCTTAAACATCTAGGTAGCGGAGTTCATGGGTTCAGTCATCAAGAAGCGGCGTAAGCGCATGTCGAAGAAGAAGCACCGCAAGCTGCTTCGTCGCACCCGGGTGCAGCGTAGAAAGCTCGGCAAGTAGTTTTCCGTCTGCGCCGATAGGCTGAACCGGATGGATTCCGAGGGTCGCTCCGGGGGCCGTACCCCGGGGAATGATGATGACACCCTGCACTACCCCAAGGTCGTGCTGGTTACCGGCGCATGCCGGTTTCTGGGCGGGTATCTGACCGCCCGGCTCGCGCAGAACCCGTTGATCAACCACGTCATCGCCGTGGATGCGATCGCACCGAGCAAGGATCTGCTGCGCCGCATGGGCCGTGCGGAGTTCGTTCGCGCCGACATCCGTAACCCGTTCATCGCCAAAGTCATCCGCAACGGCGATGTCGACACCGTGGTGCACGCCGCAGCGGCGTCCTACGCGCCCCGCTCCGGTGGCAAGGCAGCGTTGAAGGAACTCAATGTGATGGGCGCGATCCAGCTGTTCGCGGCCTGCCAGAAGGCACCGTCGGTGCGCCGCGTCATCGTCAAGTCGACGTCAGAGGTATACGGATCGAGCGCATTCGATCCGGTGCTGTTCACCGAGGACGGCAGCAGCCGACGGCCCCCGGGCGAGGGCTTCGCCCGCGACAGCATCGACATCGAGGGCTATGCGCGCGGTCTGGGCAGGCGCAGGTCCGACATCACGGTCACGATCCTGCGGTTGGCCAACATGATCGGCCCGGCGATGGACACCGCGCTGTCGCGGTATCTGGCAGGCCCTGTGGTACCGACCGTTGTCGGCCACGACGCCCGGCTGCAGCTGCTGCACGAGCAGGATGCGCTGGGCGCCCTGGAACGCGCGACGATGGCGGGTAAAGCGGGCACCTTCAACGTCGGCGCCTCTGGAATCATCATGATGTCTCAGGCCATCCGGCGCGCAGGCCGGGTCTCGCTGCCGGTACCGCGGTTTGCGTTGTCGGCTGTCGATTCGCTGTGGCGCGCAACTCGCTACACTGAGGTGGATCGCGAGCAGCTGGACTACTTGAGCTATGGCCGCGTCATGGACACCACGCGAATGCGGAATGACCTAAGCTATAGCCCAAAGTGGACCACGGCGGAAGCTTTTGACGATTACGTACGTGGTCGTGGGTTGACTCCGATCGTTGACCCGCGATGGGTACGCTCAATGGAGAGTCGCGCCGTATCGGCGGCGCAGCGTTGGGGACGTTAAATTCATGCTCGAATCGGGTGGGGAGAAGGTAGACGTGGCGGGCGAACCGAAAGCCAAAGTGATTCCGCTGCACTCAAATACGGGTAGGCAAGCGGCCCAGCGGCGTGCTGCCGCACGTGGCGACAGCGCGCGCCGACATCCCTCCCTGCTCTCCGACCCCGCCGGCCGTGCCTCGGTGGAGCAGATCGCTGCGGTGGTGCGCGAGATCGACGACCGTCGGTCCGCCGCCGCGGGTTCACAGCCCGCCAACGAGACACCGAACGAACTCGCCAAGCGGATCGCTGCAATTGCTGAGTTTGTGCGTAAGCGGTTGATGGGCGATTACACCGTCGACGAATTCGGCTTCGATCCGCACCTCAACAATTCCGTCTTTCTGCCGTTGCTGAGAGTCTTCTTCAATTCCTGGTTCCGTGTCGAGGTCAGTGGCATCGAGAACCTGCCGAAAACGGGCGCCGCGTTGGTAGTGGCCAACCACGCCGGGGTGTTGCCGTTCGACGGGCTGATGGCGTCGGTTGCCGTACACGACAAGCACCCCACCAACCGGGACCTGCGGCTACTGGCCGCCGACATGGTGTTCAACATGCCGATGATGGGTCAGGCGGCGCGTAAGGCCGGCCACACCATGGCCTGCACCGCCGACGCGCACCGGCTGCTGGCCGCCGGCGAGTTGACCGCGGTGTTCCCCGAGGGCTACAAGGGCCTCGGCAAGCACTTCAAGGACCGGTACAAGCTGCAGCGATTCGGTCGCGGCGGGTTCGTCGCCGCCGCATTGCGCACCAAGGCGCCCATCGTGCCGTGCTCGATCGTCGGCTCCGAGGAGATCTATCCGATGATCGCCGACGTCAAGCTGCTGGCCCGGCTGTTCGGGCTGCCCTACTTCCCGATCACGCCACTGTTCCCGCTCGCCGGGCCCGCCGGGCTGGTGCCGCTGCCGTCGAAGTGGCACATCCAGTTCGGGGAGGCGATCTCGACCGCCGACTACGACGACTCGGCCGCCGAGGATCCAATGGTCACGTTCGAGCTGACGGATCAGGTCCGCGAAACCATCCAGCAGACTCTTTACCAGTTGCTGTCCAATCGAAGGAATATGTTCCTCGGCTGAGTATTTTGGCCGTCCACTCGTGCCAGGTGCGGAAGCCCGTCTCAGCTCTTGGAGCTTTGCCCGGCAATCATTTTGGCGATGGCGGCGTCGCGACGCGCCTTGATCGTCGCGCTCACTTCGTCTGCCTCGTCTTCATGGGCGGCCTCACCGATGACGGTGACGATGCTGGTGATCACCGGCTCGCCATTGTCGTCTGAGACCTCACCGCGAAGCTCGCTGACCACCGTGCCGTGCGCCTCGATGACCGAGTCGAGGTACGAGTCGAACCACAGCTTGTCGCCGGCGAGTATCGGCCGGTGGAACTTGATCTTCTGGTCGCGGTGCAGGACGCGCTCCAAGTTGATCGGGACGGAGAAGTGTTTGAAGATCTCCAGTTGCACCTTGCGGCCGGCAACGGCGAGGAACGTCAGCGACGCCACCAGCGCGTGGTAGCCGACCTCATTGGCGGCCTCCTCGCTGAAATGGGCCGGATGGTCGTCCTTGACCGCGAGCGCGAACTCGCGGATCTTCTCCCGGTCGACTTCGAAATAGTCCGGATACCGGTAATGGGTTCCGATGATGTCTTCAGCAATGGCCATGGCTGGCGAGAGCCTACCAGCGCGCTTTCAGCAGCTGGAATCATCTGCCGTCGTGACGTCGCGACGCGATCGCGGCCAGCGCACCGCCCGCCGCGCCGAGCGCCAGCGCCGACGGCACCCCGATCCGGGCGGCCTTGCGCGCGGTGCGGAAGTCGCGGATCTCCCAGCCGCGTTCACGGGCCAGATCACGCAGGTTCGCATCGGGGTTGATGGCAACCGCCGTGCCCACCAGCGACAGCATCGGCACATCGTTGAAGCTGTCCGAATAGGCGGTGCAGCGGCGCAGGTTCAAGCCCTCGCGGATGGCCAGCGACCGCACCGCGTGCGCCTTGCCGCTGCCGTGCAGGATGTCGCCGACCAGGCGCCCGGTGAACACCCCGTCGACCGACTCGGCCACGGTGCCCAGCGCGCCGGTCAGCCCGAGCCGGCTCGCGATGGTGGCGGCCAGTTCGTACGGCGTCGCGGTCACCAGCCAGACCTGCTGGCCCGCATCGAGGTGCATCTGCGCCAGCGCCCTGGTGCCCGGCCAGATCTTGTCCGCGATGAAGTCGTCGAAGATCTCCTCGCCCACCGCCACGAGTTCGGCGGTGGACCGCCCCTCGATGAACGCCAGCGCCTTGCGCCTGCCCGCGGCCACGTCCTCGCTGTTCTCCCGGCCGGTGAGCTGAAACTTGGCCTGCGCGTAGGCGAATCGGACCAAGTCGCCGTAGGTGAAGTACTTGCGAGCGGCCAATCCGCGGGCGAAATGCACCAGCGAAGAACCCTGCACCAGCGTGTTGTCGACGTCGAAGAAGGCAGCCGCGGTCAGGTCCGGCGGTGGAGCGGCCGGGGTGGCGGCGTCTTCTTCGACGAGGTGGGCGACCGCAGTCTCGGCGCTGGCGTCGCCGGCCAACGCCTGGACGGCGGCTTCGTCACCAACGCGGTCGGACACCTCTTAACCCTAAGACACCGGAATCCGGATACTTGTTGGCGTGAACAGGGCGCAGGTGGTGTTGCTGACCAGGCAGGGCTGCTCCCTGTGCGAGCGGACCGCGGCAAGGCTCGCCGAGCTGGCCGACGAGCTCGATTTCGACCTGACCACAACGGACGTCGACGCGGCTGCCGCGGCGGGTGATCCCGCGCTGCGCGTCGAGTACGGGGACCGGCTGCCCGTCGTGCTTCTCGACGGCAGGGAGCACAGTTACTGGGAGCTCGACGAGCCCAGGCTGCGGACCGATCTTGCGCGCTGACAAGCGTTAGCCGCGTCACGAATTTGGTGACCTAAGCAACAAGCGATTACCGTGGTCAACGTGGTGATGAGGCCATGAGCGTGCTGCTTTTCGGCGTTTCGCACCGCAGCGCGCCGGTTTCCGTGCTGGAGCAGTTGAGCACCGACGAGTCCGATCAAGCCAAGATCGTCGACCAGGTGCTGCAATCCTCGCTGGTTACCGAGGCCATGGTGCTGTCCACCTGCAACCGCGTCGAGGTGTATGCGGTGGTCGACGCCTTCCACGGCGGCCTGTCGGTGATCGGCCAGGTGCTCTCCGAGCATTCCGGCATGGGGCTGGGCGACCTCACCAAGTACGCCTACGTCCGCTACGCCGAGGCGGCCGTCGAGCACCTGTTCGCCGTCGCCAGCGGCCTGGACTCGGCAGTGGTCGGCGAACAGCAGGTGCTCGGCCAGGTACGTCGCGCCTACGCCGCCGCCGAGGCCAACCACACCGTTGGGCGCACCCTGCACGAGCTGGCCCAGCGCGCGCTGTCGGTCGGCAAGCGGGTGCACACCGAGACCGGTATCGACGCCGCGGGCGCGTCGGTGGTATCCGTCGCGCTGGGCATGGCCGACACCAAGCTGGCCGGAGCCGCAGGCGGCGACATCCGGTGGAGGCCTGGCCGGACGCAGCGCGGTCGTCATCGGAGCCGGCGCGATGGGTGCGCTGTCGGCGAAGCACCTGGCGCGCGCGGGGGTCGAGCGCATCCACATCGTGAACCGGACCCTGCCCCGCGCCAAGAGGCTCGCCCAGAAGATCCGCGAACTCGGGGTCACCGCCGACGCCTTCCCGTTCGACCACCTGCCGCCCGTGCTCACCGATGCCGACATCGTCGTCAGCTGCACCGGCGCGGTGCGCCCGGTGGTCTCGCTCGCCGACGTGCATCGCGGACTGGCCCACGGCCAAGAGCCGAAGCAGCTGGTGATCTGCGATCTGGGCATGCCGCGCGACGTCGATCCCGCAGTCGCGGGCCTTCCCGGCGTGTTCGTCGTCGACATGGACCGAATCCAGCGCGAGCCGTCGGCCCGCGCTGCGGCGTCCGACACCGAGGCGGCCCGCACGATCGTCGCCGCAGAAGTGGCCGACTACCTGGCCGGACAGCGGATGTCCGAGGTCACCCCCACGGTGACCGCGCTGCGCCAGCGGGCCGCCGATGTGGTCGAGGCCGAGTTGCTGCGGCTGGACAACCGGCTGCCCGGCCTCGAGGCCGCGTACCGCGACGAGGTCGCCCGGACGGTGCGACGCGTCGTCGACAAGCTGCTGCACGCCCCCACGGTGCGGGTCAAGCAGCTGGCCAGCGCGCCCGGCGGCGACAGCTACGCCGAGGCCCTGCGCGAATTGTTCGAATTGGACCCGCAGGCCGTCGAAGCGGTCGCCGGGCCCGAAATGCCGTTCGTGACAACCGATCTCGAAAAACCTGAGTAACGCTTGGCAGATATCATCCGGATAGGCACCAGGGGCAGCCTGTTGGCGAAGACCCAGTCCAGTGCCATCAAAGACGCCCTGGTGGCCAAGGGGCATCCCGCGGAGTTGGTCATCATCGTCACCGAAGGCGACCGGTCCAGCGAGCCGATCGCCTCAATCGGTGTCGGTGTCTTCACCGCGGCGCTGCGGGAGGCCATCCACGACGGCCGCGTGGATATCGCCGTTCACTCGTACAAGGATTTGCCGACCGCCGAGGACCCACGGTTCGTCATCGCTGCAATCCCCCCGCGAGAGGACGCCCGCGACGCACTCGTGGCCCGCGACGGGCTGGTGCTGGGGGAATTGCCGGTGGGCTCGGTGATCGGCACGTCGAGCCCGCGACGGGCCGCGCAGCTTAGAGCATTGGGTCTCGGTTTGGAAATCCGCCCCCTAAGAGGCAACCTTGATACCAGGTTGAACAGGGTAAGCAACGGTGATCTCGACGGCGTCGTCGTAGCACGGGCGGGACTGGCCCGCATCGGGCGATTGGACGATGTCACAGAGACTCTCGAGCCGGTGCAGATGTTGCCAGCGCCGGCTCAAGGTGCGCTCGCGGTCGAGTGCCGCGCAGGCGACACCGAGCTCGCCGCGCTGCTGGCGGAGATGGACGACGCCGACACGCGCGCCGCAGTCACCGCTGAACGAGCCCTGCTCGCCGAACTGGAGGCGGGTTGCTCCGCACCGGTGGGTGCGATCGCGGAAGTGGTCGAGTCCATCGATGAGGACGGCCGCGTCTTCGAAGAGTTGTCGTTGCGCGGCTGCGTGGCGACGCTGGACGGATCCGACGTGATCCGTGCGTCCGGCATCGGGGCTCCCGAGCGGGCACGAGAGCTAGGTCTCTCGGTCGCCGCGGAGTTGTTCGAGCTGGGGGCACGCGATCTGTTGGTCGAAGCTGGGAGAGACAGATGACGACCCGAGGGCGTAAGCAGAAGCCCGGCCGCATCACGTTCGTCGGCTCCGGGCCCGGCGACCCGGGCCTGCTGACGACACGGGCGCGGACAGTGCTCGCCAACGCCGCACTGATCTTCACCGACCCCGACGTGCCGGAGGCGGTGCTGGCCCTGGCCGGGTCAGAGCTGCCGCCGCCGTCGGGCCCCGAGCGTGCTGAGGCCGCGCCCGCGAACGACGCGGAGGGCGAAACCTCGACGATCCTCCCCTACTTGCGTGTGGGCCCAGGCGGGCCGGATATCCGGCCTGCGCTGGGCGATCCGGCCGAGGTGGCCAAGACCCTGGCCACCGAGGCCCGCACCGGCGTCGACGTGGTGCGGCTGGTCGCGGGGGACCCGTTGTCGGTGGACTCCGTGATCACCGAGGTGGCGGCGCTGACGCGCACGCACCTGGCTTTCGAGATCGTGCCGGGCCTGCCCGCGACCACCGCCGTGCCAAGTTACGCGGGCCTCCCGCTGGGGTCGGCGCACACCGTGGCCGACGTCCGCGGCGACGTGGACTGGGCCGCGCTGGCCGCGGCGCCGGGACCGTTGATCCTGCAGGCGACCGCGTCGCACCTGGCCGACGCGGCCAGCACGCTGATCGAATACGGATTGGCCGACACCACGCCGTGTGTCGTCACCGCGCAGGGCACCACATGCCAGCAGCGCTCGGTGGAGACCACGCTGGGCGGGCTCAACGACAAGACGGCGCTCGGCGCGAACGAGCCCGCGGGCCCGATAACCGGACCGCTGGTCGTGACGATCGGCAAGACGGTCGCCAACCGCGCGAAGCTGAACTGGTGGGAGAGCCGTGCACTGTACGGCTGGACCGTGTTGGTGCCGCGGACCAAGGATCAGGCCGGCGAGATGAGCGAAAAGCTGGTGTCGCACGGCGCATTGCCGATCGAGGTTCCGACCATCGCCGTCGAGCCGCCACGCAGCCCGGCGCAGATGGAACGCGCCGTCAAGGGTTTGGTCGACGGCCGCTATCAATGGGTGGTGTTCACCTCCACCAACGCGGTGCGTGCGGTGTGGGAGAAGTTCAACGAGTTCGGCCTCGACGCCCGCGCGTTCTCCGGTGTGAAGATCGCGTGCGTGGGGCAGTCCACCGCCGACCGGGTACGCGCATTCGGTATCGAGCCGGAACTGGTGCCGTCGGGTGAGCAGTCCTCGCTCGGCCTGCTCGACGAATTCCCGCCGTACGACGATGTTTTCGACCCGGTCAACCGGGTGCTGCTGCCGCGCGCCGACATCGCCACCGAGACGCTGGCCGAAGGGTTGCGCGATCGCGGCTGGGAAATCGAGGACGTGACCGCCTACCGCACGGTGCGTGCCGCACCGCCGCCAGCGCATACCCGCGAGATGATCAAGACGGGTGGCTTCGACGCGGTGTGCTTCACGTCGAGTTCGACGGTGCGCAACCTGGTCGGCATCGCGGGCAAGCCCCACGCCCGCACCATCGTCGCGTGCATCGGCCCCAAGACCGCGGAAACGGCAGCGGAATTCGGGCTGCGCGTCGATGTGCAGCCGGAGGTCGCCGCGGTGGGACCGTTGGTCGAGGCACTGGCTGAGCACGCCGCCCGGTTGCGGGCCGAGGGTGCCCTGCCGCCGCCGCGCAAGAAGAGCCGCCGGCGATAAACAAATAAGGATGGCGTTACATGTCCTTTCCTAGCCATCGCCCCCGCAGGCTTCGCTCGACTCCGGCACTGCGTCGGCTCGTTGCGCAGACATCCTTGGAGCCGCGACATTTGGTGCTGCCGATGTTCGTCGCCGACGGCATCGACGAGCCGAGGCCGATCGAATCCATGCCAGGAGTGGTGCAGCACACCCGCGACTCGCTGCGCGAGGCGGCCGCCGATGCGGTGACCGCCGGCGTCGGCGGACTGATGCTGTTCGGGGTTCCCCGCCAGGAGGACAAGGACGCCACCGGTTCGGTCGGGGTGGCCGAGGACGGCATCCTCAATGTCGCGCTGCGCGACCTGACCAAGGACCTCGGTGACGTGACGGTGCTGATGGCCGACACCTGCCTCGACGAGTTCACCGACCACGGCCACTGCGGGATACTGGACGCGGCCGGCCGCGTCGACAATGACGCAACAAACGCACGCTACGTGGAACTCGCTGTGGCGCAGGCGGATTCAGGCGCACACGTCGTCGGCCCCAGCGGCATGATGGACGGGCAGGTCGCCGCGATCCGGGGTGGGCTGGACGCAGCGGGGCACACCGACGTGGTGATTCTGGCGTACGCCGCCAAGTTCGCCTCGGCGTTCTACGGGCCGTTCCGTGAGGCGGTGTCCTCCAGCCTGAGTGGGGATCGCCGGACGTACCAACAGGATCCGGCCAATGCCCGCGAGGCGGTGCACGAGATCGAACTGGACATCGCCGAAGGCGCGGACATCGTGATGGTCAAACCGGCGATGGGATACCTCGACGTGGTGCGGGCAGCGGCCGAGATATCGCCGGTGCCGGTGGCCGCCTACCAGATCTCCGGCGAGTACTCGATGATCAGCGCCGCGGCCGCGAACGGCTGGATCGACGGCCGCGCCGCGGCATTGGAGTCGCTTACCGGCATCCGGCGGGCCGGTGCCGACATCGTGCTGACCTACTGGGCGGCTGATGCGGCCGACTGGCTGGCGTGAGCGAAGCTCGCGAGCGAACATAGGCACAGAACGCGGAAGCCGAGCCTGCGAGGCAGCCGCGTGAGCGAAGCTCGCCCAACGGACGTCGACACCGGCTTCTGGCTGTGGCTGGCGGCGGTGCCCCTGATGGTCACCGGCTATGTGGTGGACCTGGTGAGCACGGAGCGCCCGCACCCGCCGCTGGTCGTCTACGCCATCTCGGGGACGTTCGTGTTCGTGCTCGCGGCCATCGTGGTCACCTTCCTGTTCCTGATGCGCCAGGGCTACCGATGGGCCCGCACGCTGCTCACCGGTGGCGGGGTCGCCTCCGTGGTGTACGCCGGAAACAGCCTCTTCTCCGTCGACCGGCCGCCCACCCCTGCTGTGCTCTATGCGGTCAGCGCCATCGTCGGCTCGGTCCTGATCGCCGGGGGAGTGTTCCTGCTGCACCGCAAGGACGCCCACAGCTTCTTCGTTCGTTAGGCTTGCCGACCATGTCAGCCCCACTACAGCGTCCGCGACTCGTCAGCGTCGCGTTCTGGTGCTGGTTGGCCGCCGCCATCATGCTGGCAGCGCTCGGTTTGCTTCTCGCACTTAATCAGGCGAGCCTGCCGGTCTTCCTGCGCGGTGCCGGAGCGCTCCTCGCGGTCGCGGGCCTGGCGCTCGGCTACCTCGCCGGCCGTTCCCGCACGGGGCATACCGGTTTCCGGCGGGCGGCGGTGGGCCTTGCGCTAGCGCTCGTGGTGGTGCTGGCACTGTTCATTCTGGTCGGCGGCGGTGGTGCGCTGTTTGTGCTGCCGATGATCTTGACCTTGACCGGTGCGGTGTTGATCATGAGACCGTCGGCTCAGGAGTGGTTTCCATCGGAGGAGACGCCGACGTGACCGAGAGCAGCACGCCGCCCAACGTCCTGTTCTACGAGCAGGGTGCCAGCTGGTTGTGGGTGCTGACCGGGCCCGCAGCGGGCATCGCGATGCTGCTGATCCAGATGTCCGCGGGGTTAGGGATCCAGTGGATCGTGCCGACGGTCTTCTTCGCGCTGGTCACTGGCTTTGTCGCCGTCCAGGTCAAGGCGGCGCGGATCCACACTTCCGTCGAGCTGACCCCGACGACGCTGCGCGAGGGGACCGAGATAACCGATATCGACGACATCGTCCGGATCTATCCGGAACCGACAGGTCCCGATGCGCACAAATGGCAGTCCGCCCGCGCGCTCGGCGAGCTAGCCGGCGTGCCGAAGGGCCGCACCGGCATCGGCCTCAAGCTGACCAACGACCGCACCGCCCAGGCCTGGGCGCGCAAGCACCGACAACTACGGTCGGCGCTGGTGAACCTGATGGACGAGCGCATCCCGCCGGAGCCCAAGCCATGAGCCGGAATCGCCGTGTGACCATCGAGTTGGTGCTGGCCGTCGTCGCGGCGGCGGGCTCGGTGTGGAGTTGGCTGGTATCGCAAACGATCGTCACGGTGGCCCCGATCCTGGAGGGTGAACCGCAGACCACCTCGGTGACCTACAGCCCGCCGCTGCTGTTCCTGATGCTGCTGTTGGCGACTGTCGCGGGTGTGCTCGCGGTAAACGGAATCGCCCGTTTGCGCCGCGAACCCCGCCGCCCGACGCCGGCATGCGGCGGCTAGTGAGCCCTCAGCTCTGATGCTGGAGGGCGAGCCGGGGATCGACAGAACCACGCTGTGGTTAGCCGGGATCCAGATCGAGCGTGAGGCCGCTCACAGAACTTGGTACAGAGTTCAGAATTTGTAACACTGTTGCACATGACTGAACTGGCGAACACTCCGCAACGCCTCGCCGACGCCCTGCCGCTGGGCCCGGAGTCGCTGATCTGGCGCTATTTCGGCGACAACCGGATGTTCCTGATCGGCCCGCGGCCCGCGGTGCTGCAGAACATGCTCGCCGAGCTGGGCCAGGGCGTGCTGGACCACTCGGTGTTCTTCGACGACACCGCGGCGCGGGTGAAGCGGTCGCTACCGCCGATCTTCATGACCGTGTACGGCAGCGACGGCGACAATCCCGGCCAGCAGGTCCGCGACTTTCACACTGATATCAAGGGAACGATGCCCAGCCAGGACGGGCAGGTCGCGCGTTACCACGCGCTCGACCCGGACACCTACTTCTGGGCGCACGCCACGTTCGTCGATCAGGTGCTCTATTTCGCCGACACCTTCGTCAAGCGGCTCAGCCGTGAGGAGAAAGACCAGATCTACCTCGAATCCAAGACGTGGTACCGCCGCTACGGCGTCAGCGAGCGGGCGATGCCCGCCGACTACGCTGAGTTCGAGCGGTACTGGGGCAGGATGATCGACGAAATCGTCGTCGCCCACCCGACCGCCAAGTACGGCGTCGGCTATGTCACCAAGGGCTACCCGTGCCCGAAGGGCGTTCCGCCGGTGCTGTGGCGGGCGCTCTCGTCGGTATTCAACCCGGTCGCGGCGTTCCTGACCACCGGCGGTATGCCACCGCGCACCCGCGAGCTGCTCGGCCTGCCGTGGAGCGAGCGCCAGCAGCGGCGCTACCAACGCTTCGCGTCGATGTGGCGGTCGCGTCCGGTCAACTGGCTGTGGGATCATCTGCCGATGCGGTTGCGCTACAACAAGTTCGCCCAAGCCGGGTATGCCCGCGGCTGACTCGAGCACCGAAGCCATCCTCGACGCCGCCGTCGTCGAGTTCGAACGCATGGCCTTCGTCGCGTCGCGCTCGAAGACGTCGCCCGCCGCGCCGGCGTCAGCCGCACGACCATCTACCGGCGCTTCTCGAACAAGGACGAGCTGGTGGCCGCCGTCGTCGAACGCGAAAACGTCGCCCTGTTCGCCGATATCGCCGCCGAACTGAAACAGGCTGGGCCGCAATCGAATTACTACGTCGAGGCGTTCACCCTGTCGATCCTGCGGTTCCGCAGGCACCGGGTGCTCAACCGGATGATGACCGACGAGCCCGCGCTGGTGCTCGAACTGGCCGGCAGGCACTACGGCGCGGCGATCGAAAGGATGGCCGACGCGCTGCTTGTCATCTTCCCCGCAGGATTCGCCGACCGGATCGGCGAGGATGCCGTCAACGACCTCGCCGACACCATCCTGCGCTATGCGGCGATGGCGCTGCTGCTTCCCGGCTCGCAACCGCTGGCCACCGCCGACGACATCCGCGCCTTCGCGACCCAGCACTTTCTGCCCAGCCTGCCCGCGGCCCTACGGGCGGTCCCTGCCTAGGCGCTCGGCGCATCAAGTCCGCGAGTCTAGCCGAAGAATATGCAAGTCGGATCGCGGTCGATCTCGTCGAGAAGCTTCGTGATGTCTTGCGTCGGCTCGACCAGATCGTAGATGTGAAAGTCGGAATTCCGGTCCGCCCAGTAAAGCTCCCAGCCCCGCGATCGGGTGAACCGTAGACGTGCGAACGGCAATTCGAACCAGTCACCAGCAGGATCGTCCGGAGTCATCGGCCGACACTCGAGGAGGGTGATCGCGTTGCGATACGACTCGGTTCGGTATCGCAGCTGACTTGTCACGTGCGCGGGCATGTCCGAATTGAGCGCATCGACCCACTCGGTGATGATCACGACGTCTTCGCCGGGCAGCGGCACGTTCTCTAAGGTAGTAGTGATGACGTCTCTGGACCACATCGCGCCGGCCTTCGTCGAAATGGCCCACTCGATCGTGTGGGCATCGGTCGCCACCGTCGACGCCGACAGCCGTCCGCGCACCCGCATCCTGCACCCGATCTGGGAGTGGGACGGCACGGACCTGTTCGGCTGGATCGCTGTCGCGCCCACTCCCGTCAAACGGGCACATCTGGCGGTACATCCGGAAGTGTCGGTCAGCTACTGGGCGCCCAGTCATGACACCTGCAGCGCGGAAGCACTGGTGGAGTGGTACTCGGACGACGAAACCTGTAGAGCGGTGTGGGACAAGTTCGCCAACGGACCCGCGCCGGTCGGCTACGACCCCAACATCATTCCGGAGTGGAGAGGCGGGCCGACGTCCGACGCGTTCGCCGCGGTGCGGCTGAGCCCGTACCGGCTGAGGGTCATGCCGGGCACGGTGATGACCAAGGGGGAAGGCGAGGTCCTCCTCTGGCACTCGTGAGCATCACGACAGACATCCCCGACGTCAGCACGCTGCCGCTGGCGCCGGCGGCTCAGGCGCCCCCGGCGGCACCGGCACCACCGGGGGTCCCGGCGGCCCGGGTAATCACGGCTGAGGCAAGCGACTCACTAGCTGGCGCGCTTCAGCAGTACGGCCTCCTCGAACGGCAGCCGCGCGAAGAGCAGCCGCCAGAAGCCCGTCACCCGAGACGCCGCCTGCGCCTTCGACACCACGTGAGGATCGACTAGCTCGATCGTCTTGCCGTAGCGCTTCATGTGGGCACCCCCGGTGGCCGTGATGTTCTTCAGCCAGTCCCGGTCGGGTCCATAGGTCAGCAACACGGCCACGCCGTCGTCGGTCGGGAACACATTGAGCGGTGTCCGGTAGGGCTTGCCGGATTTACGGCCGACGTGCTCGAGGATGCCCATGGCCGGCGCATAACCCGCCCACAGCCGTTGGACCGGGTTGGTGACGTACCGGTTGAACCGGGCCAGCCATTGCGGTAGTTGCATACCGCAATCAAACTCGTGGACATGGCCTACCTCAAGCCTCCATGGTTCGTGCGGAAGATCTTCAACAGGTTTGCGATGGCGACCGGCGTCGGCAACAGCCAGACGTTGACGGTCACCAAGCGCGCCAGCAAGCAACCCCAGCAGATTCCGGTCGTCGTGCCCGAGGTCGACGGCGTCAAATACCTGGTGTCCACCCGCGGTGAAGCGGAATGGGTGAAGAACGTCCGCGCCGACCCGAACGTGAAACTCGGCGACACGAAGTACGTGGCCACGGAGGTGCCCGTCGAAAAGCGGGGGCCGATCATCGCCGCCTACCGGCCGCTGGCAGGCAAGGTGGTCGAGGGGTACTGGAAACAGCTTCCCTCCGACGCCGACCACCCCACCTTCTCGCTCGCCCCCGGCTAGACCACTACACCCTGTAGTTGAGGCACTTGGCCCGGCTGGGACACTGGTGGCCATGCGCAGTGCAGACCCGACGACAGCCGGCACGGAGGCTTCCGCGCGCCTCTTCGCCGACGCGTGCGCCGTCATCCCCGGCGGGGTGAACTCGCCGGTGCGGGCATTCACGGCCGTGGGCGGCACCCCGCGCTTCATCACGTCGGCGCAGGGATACTGGCTGACCGACGCCGACGGCAACCGCTACGTCGACCTGGTGTGCTCCTGGGGTCCGATGATCCTTGGCCACGCCCATCCCGCCGTCGTCGAGGCCGTGCAGCGGGCCGCGGCGGGCGGGCTGTCCTTTGGCGCCCCCACCCCCGCCGAGACCGAGCTGGCCGCAGAGATCATCGGACGGGTCGATGCCGTTGACCGGCTGCGGCTGGTCAACTCGGGTACCGAGGCCACCATGAGCGCGATCCGGCTGGCCCGCGGGTACACCGGCCGCGCCAAGATCATCAAGTTCGCCGGCTGCTACCACGGACACAGCGACGCGCTGCTGGCCGACGCCGGGTCGGGCGTCGCCACGCTGGGCCTGCCGTCCTCGCCGGGTGTCACCGGTGCAGCCGCCGCCGACACGATTGTGTTGCCGTACAACGACATTCCCGCGGTCGAGGAGGTGTTCTCCCGGTTCGGCGACGAGATCGCCTGCGTGATCAGCGAGGCCAGCCCGGGAAACATGGGCACCGTCCCGCCGCTGCCGGGCTACAACGCCGAGCTGCGCCGCATCACCGCCGACCACGGCGCATTGCTGATTCTCGACGAGGTGATGACCGGCTTCCGGGTCAGCCGATCCGGTTGGTACGGCGTGGATCCCGTCGACGCCGACCTGTTCACCTACGGCAAGGTGATGAGTGGCGGCCTGCCCGCGGCGGCGTTCGGCGGCCGGGCCGACGTGATGGAGCGGCTGGCCCCGCTCGGCCCGGTGTATCAGGCGGGCACGCTGTCGGGTAACCCGGTCGCGATGGCGGCGGGCTTGGCGACGCTGCGCGCGGCCGACGCCGCCGTGTACGCGACGCTGGACGCCAACGCCGACCGGCTGAGCGGCCTGCTCGCCGGTGCGTCTGACCGATGCCGGTGTGCCGCACCTGATTTCACGGGCGGGCAACATGTTCAGCGTGTTCTTCACCGATGCGCCGGTGACCGACTTCGCAACGGCGAAGGCCAGCGAGACGTGGCGCTACCCGGCGTTCTTCCATGCGTTGCTCGACGCAGGGGTTTACCCGCCGTGCAGCGCGTTCGAAACCTGGTTCGTCTCAGCGGCACTCGACGACGACGCCTTCGACCGCATCGCCGCCGCCCTGCCCGGCGCCGCCCGTGCCGCCGCCGAGGCCGAGCGCCCATGAGCCCCCGAAGGTGAGCGCGAGTGAGGATCGCAGCGAGGCACGAGCGAGGACCGGAGCGAGCGGGAGTCGAGGCATGGATGTAGCGACGATCGTGCACGTGATGCGGCACGGCGAGGTGCACAACCCGCACAAGATCCTGTATGGCCGACTGCCTGACTATCACCTGTCGGACAAGGGTCTTGCACAGGCGCAGGCAGTCGCCGACTGGCTGGCCCACCGCGACGTCACCTACGTCGTCGCATCACCGTTGGAGCGCGCACAGGAGACCGCGGCCCCGATCGCAGAGCGCCACGCCCTGCCGGTCGACACCGACGACGAGCTGATCGAGTCGATGAACGTCTTCCAGGGCCAGAAGGTGTCACCCGGCGATGGCGCGCTGCGCAGCCCGCGGAACTGGTGGCACCTGCGCAACCCTCGCACGCCATCGTGGGGCGAGCCCTACTCGGAGGTCGCGGCGCGGATGACGGCAGCGCTGCAGCGCGCCCGCATCAAGGCGGCGGGCCATGAGGCGGTGTGTGTCAGTCACCAACTGCCCGTGGAGACGCTCCGCCGGGCGATGAACGGCAAGGCGCTGCATCATTTCCCGACCCGGCGCATGTGCAACCTGGCATCGCTGACATCCTTCTACTTCTACGGGGACTCCTACGTCGGCTGGGGCTATTCGGAGCTGGCCGGGCAGTGAGGTGGTGGGTCGTCATCGCGAGCGCGGCGCTGGTCGTGCTCGCGGGGTGCTCCACCGGTGACGACGCCGTCGCCCAGGGCGGCACCTTCGAGTTCGTCGCGCCGGGCGGCAAGACCGACATCTTCTACGACCCACCCGAAAGCCGCGGCCGCCCAGGGCCGCTGGCCGGACCCGACCTGATGGACCCGGCCAAGACCGTCTCGCTCGACGACTTCGCGAACAAGGTCGTGGTCATCAACGTGTGGGGGCAGTGGTGTGGGCCGTGCCGAGCGGAGATCGGTCAGCTGCAGAAGGTGTACGACGCCACCAAGGCCGAAGGCGTCGCGTTCCTCGGCATCGACGTGCGCGACAACAACCGTGACGCCGCCCGCGACTTCGTGATCGACCGCAAGGTCACCTACCCCTCCATCTACGACCCGTCGATGCGCACGATGCTCGCTTTCGGCGGCAGGTATCCGACGACGGTCATTCCGTCCACGATTGTGCTGGATCGTGAGCACCGGGTGGCGGCGGTGTTCCTCCGTGAGCTACTCGCCGAGGACTTGCAGCCTATGGTGCAACGACTGGCCGCGGAACCGGTTTCGGCGACATGACCGATTTCGGTGAGATCGCCGCTGCCGGGCCGCTTCTGGCGGCGCTCGGTGTATCGGTGCTCGCCGGGCTGGTGTCGTTTGCGTCACCATGCGTGGTGCCCCTGATCCCCGGTTATCTGTCATATCTCGCCGCGATCGTCGGTGTGGAGGAGGAACCGGGACACGTCGCGGTCAGGACGGCAAGGCTTCGGGTCGCGGGCGCGGCGATGCTGTTCGTCGCGGGCTTCACGGCGGTGTTCGTGCTCGGCACCGTTGCGGTGCTCGGGATGACGAGCGCGCTGATCACCAATCAGCTTCTGCTGCAACGCATTGGCGGTGTCGTCACCATCCTGATGGGCCTGGTGTTCGTCGGCTTCATCCCGCTGCTGCAGCGGGATACCCGGTTCGCGCCGCGGCAGCTGTCGACGATCGGCGGCGCACCGCTGCTGGGTGCGGTGTTCGCACTCGGCTGGACGCCGTGTCTGGGCCCGACGCTGACCGGGGTGATCGCGGTCGCATCGGCCACCGACGGCGCCAACGTCGCCCGCGGCGCGCTGTTGGTCATCGCGTACTGCCTGGGGTTGGGGATTCCGTTCGTGCTGTTGGCCTTTGGTTCGGCGTGGGCGGTGCGGGGCCTGGGCTGGCTGCAGCGCCACACCCGGCAGATCCAGATCTTCGGCGGCGTGCTGCTGATCCTCGTCGGAACCGCGCTGGTGACCGGCGTGTGGAATGACTTCGTCACGTGGGTGCGCGACGCATTCGTCAGTGACGTCAGACTGCCGATCTGATGACGTTCTCCCCGCGAGCAGACGCAAAAGTCCCCGAAACACGGCGTGTCGGGGGACTTTTGCGTCTGCTCGCGCTGATACGCAACATGTGGCGCACGCTGACCTCGATGGGCACGGCGCTGGTGCTGCTGTTCCTGCTGGCGCTGGCCGCGATTCCGGGCGCGCTGTTGCCGCAGCGCAGCCTCAACGAGGGAAAGGTCGAGCAGTACCTCGCCGAGCACCCGACGATCGGGCCGTGGCTGGATCGGCTGCAGGCCTTCGAGGTGTTCTCCAGCTTCTGGTTCACCGCCATCTATGTGCTGCTGTTCGTCTCGCTCGTCGGTTGTCTGACCCCGCGACTGTTCGAACACGTCCGCAGCCTGCGGGCCACACCGGTCGCGGCTCCGCGCAACCTGAGCCGGCTGCCCAAACACCACACCGCCGAGGTGGTAGGAGAACCGGACGCGGTCGCTGCGACGGTGTCGGAGCGGCTGACCGGTTGGCGGCGCGTCACGCGCAACGAGGGTGACGCCGTTGAGATCTCGGCCGAAAAGGGCTATCTGCGGGAGTTCGGCAACATCGTCTTCCATTTCGCGCTGCTCGGCCTGCTCGTCGCGGTGGCGGTCGGGAAGCTGTTCGGTTACGAGGGCAACGTCATCGTCATCGCCGACGGCGGACCGGGCTTCTGCTCGGCGTCGCCCGCGGCATTCGACTCCTTCCGGGCGGGCAACACCGTCGACGGCACCTCACTGCATCCGATCTGCCTGCGCGTCAACGACTTCGACGCGCAATACCTGCCGTCCGGTCAGGCGCTTTCCTTTGCCGCCAACATCGACTACCAAGCAGGCGCCGACCTGAACACCGACACTTGGCGGCAATACCACCTGAAGGTCAACGAACCGCTGCGGATTGGCGGTGACCGGGTGTACCTGCAGGGCCACGGTTACGCGCCGACGTTCACCGTCACCTTCCCCGACGGGCAGGTCCGCACCCAGACCGTGCAGTGGCGACCGGACGATCCGGTGACCCTGCTGTCGTCGGGGGTGATGCGGTTCGACCCGCCCGGTGGCACCTATCCCGACGCCGACGAGCGTCGCAAGCATCAGATCGCGATCCAGGGGCTGTTCGCGCCGACCGAGCAGTTGCACGGCACCCTGCTGTCGTCGAGCTTCCCGGCGCTCAACGACCCGGCGGTGGCCGTCGACATCTATCGCGGCGACGCCGGTCTGGACACCGGGCGGCCGCAGTCGTTGTTCACCCTCGATCCTCGCCTCATCGACCAGAAGCGGCTGACCAAGGTGGCGCGGGTGAACCTGCCCGCCGGCGAGCAGACCCGGCTGGACGACGGCACGCAGGTGCGGTTCGACGGGGCGGTGCCGTTCATCAACGTGCAGGTCTCCCACGACCCGGCGCAGGTGTGGGTGTTGGTGTCCGCGCTGACGATGATGGCGGGACTATTGGTCTCGCTGATCGTGCGGCGGCGCCGGGTCTGGGTTCGGATCACGCCAGGTGCTGCGGGTACGGTAAGCGTCGAGCTGGGCGGACTCGCGCGCACCGACAACTCCGGCTGGGGCGACGAGTTCGAACGGTTGACGCACCGGCTGCTCGACGGGCTCGACACGGCGGAGCCATCAAGAGAGAAAGTCTGATCTGATGAACACCACCGAGCGAGAAGCGAAGGCGGATCGCGCATGAACACCGAGCGAGAAGCGAAGGCGGATCGCGCATGAACACCGACCACATCGACATCGGGTTGGCCCGCTATTCGGACTGGGCCTTCACCTCGTCGGTCGTCGTGCTGGTGATCGCGTTGCTGTTCCTCGCCGTCGAACTCGCCTACGCCCGTACCCGGCAAGTCGCCGATCGCGAACTAATCGCGGCGGGGACCGTTGCCGCCGACAGCGCCAGTCCCGGCGTCGTCGCCGAAACCCCGCAGCGCCCCTTCGACGAGCGCATCGGGAAGGCCGGGCTGGTCCTGGTCTACGCAGGCATCGGGCTGCTCCTGGCGTGCATCGTGCTGCGTGGGCTGGCCACCGCGCGGGTGCCGTGGGGCAACATGTACGAGTTCATCAACCTGACCTGCCTCTCGGGCCTGGTCGCAGCTGCGATCGTGCTGCGCCGCACGCAGTACCGCACGCTGTGGGTGTTCGTGCTCGTGCCGGTGCTGATCCTGCTGACGGTGTCGGGCCGCTGGCTGTACACCAACGCGGCGCCGGTGATGCCCGCGCTGCAGTCCTACTGGCTGCCCATCCACGTGTCGGTGGTCAGCCTCGGCTCCGGGGTGTTCCTGGTCGCCGGCGTGGCCAGCATCCTGTTCCTGGTGAAGATGTCCAGGCTCGGTGCACCCGACGCCGAAGGCGCCGTCGCCCGTATCGTGCAGCGGCTGCCCGACGCGCAGACCCTGGACCGCATCGCCTACCGCACAACGATTTTCGCGTTTCCGGTGTTCGGGTTCGGCGTCATCTTCGGCGCGATCTGGGCCGAGGAGGCCTGGGGCCGGTATTGGGGCTGGGACCCCAAGGAGACGGTTTCGTTCATCGCATGGGTGATCTATGCCGCCTACCTGCACGCCCGCTCGACCGCGGGCTGGCGCGACAAGAAGGCGGCCTGGATCAATGTCGCGGGCTTCGTCGCTATGGTGTTCAATCTGTTCTTCATCAATCTCGTCACCGTCGGGCTGCACTCGTACGCCGGCGTCGGCTGACGCCCAACCGTCCAATGAGAAGGGGACTAGCCGTTGTCTGACCAACCGTCGCATGGCTTTCGGACGCAACAGCGGTTCACCGATCCGGCGAGCGAGGAGTCGCAGCCGCCGGAATGGACCGCGGCCACGCCGCCGAACGGACTGCCGATCAGCGAACCGGAGCCGGATTCCGTACCGCCGCCGTATCCGGAGTTGTCCACCGCGACGCTGCTGCGTCAGGCCAAACCGCCGCCGTCGGCCGGCTGGCGGCGGTGGCTATATCTTGCCTCCGGCAAGCAGATAAACCTGGGCGAAAGCCCGAAGGTCAACGACTACAACGACCTGCTCGCGCAGGTGAACCGGCCGCTGCACGGCTGCTACCGGATCGCGCTGCTGTCGCTGAAAGGTGGCGTCGGCAAGACGACGATCACCGCCACGCTCGGCGGGACGTTCGCCTCCATTCGGGGTGATCGCATCGTTGCCGTCGACGCCAACCCCGACCGGGGCACGTTGAGCCAGAAGGTGCCGCTGGAAACCCCGGCCACGGTGCGCCATCTGCTGCGCGACGCCGAGGGCATCGAACGCTACAGCGACGTCCGCAGTTACACCTCGCAGGGACCGAGCCGGCTGGAGGTGTTGGCCTCGGAGAGCGACCCGGCCGTGTCGGAGGCGTTCAGCTCGGACGACTACGCCAGGACGCTGGAGGTGCTGGAACGCTTCTACAGCCTGGTGCTCACCGACTGCGGCACCGGGCTGATGCACTCGGCGATGTCGTCGGTGCTGGCCAAGGCCGACGTGCTCATCGTCATCAGCTCGGGCTCGGTCGACGGCGCCCGCAGCGCATCGGCGACGCTGGACTGGCTTGACGCGCACGGGCACGAGGACATGGTTCGCAACTCGATCGCGGTGATCAACGCGGTGCGCCCGCGGTCGGGGAAGGTCGACATGCAGAAGGTCGTCGATCACTTCTCCCGCCGATGCCGGGCGGTGCGGCTGGTGCCGTTTGACCCGCATCTCGAGGAAGGGGCGGAGATCAGCCTGGAGCGGCTGCAGCGGGAGACGCGGGAGGCGCTGGTCGAACTCGCGGCCGTGGTCGCCAAGGGGTTTCCGGGCGCAAAGCGACCCGACGACCTGTTCTAAGCCGCGCGGCTAGCTGGGGCGGGGGTTATCCCCGTGCCCGAGCCGCCGCAGGAAGTCCGGGTCGTCGTCGGGGCCGATCGTCCGCGTCTTCGGCGGGCTGGCGGTGGCGCGCGTCAGCCGCCAGCCGGCGTAGATCAAGCCGGCCAAGACGAGCACGAGGAGCAGATACGCCACGCAAAAAACCTCCTTGAACTGAATATACGCGCCGTCGGTAGGCTCGGGCCGTGTCTGAGCTTCGCCCCGGATCCCGCCTCGTGGTTGATGTGCTGGTCTACACACTGGCCCGATTGCTGCTCGTCGTCGTCTTGGCCGCGGCGATCTTCGGTGGCGCGCATCTGCTCGGGGTGCGTGATTTCCCGCTCGTCATCGCCCTGCTGTTCGCGATCGTGATCGCGCTACCGCTGGGCATCTGGATCCTCGCCCCGCTGCGACGGCGCGCCACCGCGAGCATCGCGGCGCTCGACGAGCGGCGGCGCCAGGATCGCGAGCAGTTGCGGGCGAGGCTGCGCGGCGAAGAGCCGCCCGCAGAATGACGGCCGTCGTGGCGCGTGAGGCGTTCGGGGCCGAATTCGTCGGCGCCCAAGGGTTTCTCAACTCGCCGACCTATGGGCTGCCGCCGCAGTTTCTCGTCGACGCGCTGCACGAATGCCTGCGCACGTGGCAGACCGGAACGATGGACGCCGCCTCGTTCGACGAACCCGTTCGCGCGGGCCGGGCCGGCTATGCCGCGCTGGTCGGAGTTCCGGTCGACTCGGTGGCGATGGCCGGCAACGTGTCCGCGGCGCTGGGCCTGGTTGCCGCCTCCATTCCCGACGGCAGCCGGGTGGCGACGCTGTCAGGCGAATTCACCAGTACCACCTTCCCGTTCGCAGCTCAGGCCGAGCGTGGCGTTACCGTCACCGAGCTCGATTCTGACCAATTGGTGACGACTGCAGGGGACTACGACGTGGTGACCGTGAGCCTGGTGCAATCGGCCAACGGAGCGATGCTGGACGTGGACGCACTGCGGGCGAACGTGGCGGGCCGCGGCACCCTGACCGTCATCGACGTCACCCAGGCGGTGGGCTGGAAGCACGTCGAGCTGCCGTGGGCCGACGTCACCGTCGCGGCCGTCTACAAGTGGCTGCTGGCACCGCGCGGTACGGCCTGGATGTCGTTGAGCGACAGGGTCGCAAGCTCGATGACCCCGCACGCCGCCAACTGGTACGCGGGGGAGGAGCCGTGGCAGAGCATCTACGGGCTGCCGCTGCGGCTGGCCGGAAATGCCCGGCGGTTCGACGCGTCGCCGGCATGGTTCAGCGCGCTGGGAGCCGGTCTGACCTTGCCGTGGCTGGCGTCGCTGAACGGGGACGCGGTCGAGGCGCATGCCCTGGGACTGGCGCGTCGGCTGCGGACGGAACTGCAACTGCCGCCGGAGGAGTCGGCGATCGTGTCGATCCCGACGGCCGCTGCGGACGAGATCGGGCGGGCGGGGATCCGGGCGTCCATCCGCGCCGGGGCCGTGCGCGTCGGCTTCCACCTGTACAACACCGACGACGACCTGGACCGGTTGCTCGACGTGCTGCGGTAGCGGCGCGGCTACAACGGGTTCAGCCGCAGCAGCAGTGGCAGCCCGCACCGACGCAGCAATGCGAACCGTCCGTCCGGATTGGCCGATGCCTCTGCCTTGATCATCACCAACAGGTCGGCGGTAACTCCGTCGCGAGGATGCCGGCCGATCACGTGATCCCGGTATGTCCGGGTGAGGTCGCCAACCCTCAGACCGGTCAGATCGAACATGGCGCCCGCCTGCACGTACACACCAAGGGCGCCGTCGCGGGCGACGTCGATACCGGGGGTGGCGTGAACGGTGATCGCGTCGGCGGCCGGCTCGACGGCGGCCGGGACAACGCCGGCTTCATCCGCGCATCGCTGGAGTCGGTCGGCGCTGCGCAGGGTGAAGTCCTCCCCGGCGACGACCTCCGCGATGCCGTAGTCGTGCAGGAGGCAGGCGACATAGAACAGCTCCCTGTCGAGTGCGGAGCCGTCGAGCGTGGCGAGGCCGGCGCCGAACATCCACGTGCGATAGCCGTGGCCGATGATCGACGGTGGCTGCTCGGCACAGGCGGCCTCGGCCGTGCGGGCCAACCCGGAGTCCGGCGGTGTGAGCGCCGCGGCGTCGAGGTTGCGCGCGCCAGCCGGGACCCGCCCCGTCGCGGCGCGGATCCGGCCGGCGACGTAGGTGCCCAGTGCCGCGGTGATCGGGCCGAGCAGGCGGCGGCGCTCACTGGCGGTCAGCCGTCCCTTCGTGCGCTGTGTCCACGCCAGTCCGCCGAGGCGCTGGGGGTCGGGAGTTGCCACTGGCGAGCGTTCAGTCGAAGAGGTCGGGTTGCTCGCGGGTGATCCGCGCGAACAGCGGCTGGAAGCTGAACCAGCCCGCGAAGTGTGTACCCACTTGTCCCGCAGTGTGTTTGGCCATCGCAGGATCGATCAGCACCGGGGTTCCTGCGGCTTCGGCCATCAGCTGCGCGTGACAGGACCGCTCCATGGTGATGAACCACCATGCCGCCTCCTCCACGGAGTGGCCGACCGTGAGCAGGCCGTGGTTGCGCAGGATGACGGCCTTGCAGTCGCCGAGTTCGTGCGCGATGCGCTTGCCCTCCTCGAGGTCGAGGACGACACCGGAGTACTGATCGAACAGGGTGTGGTCTTCGTAGAAAGCGCAGGCGTCCTGCGTGATTGGGTCGAGCAGTCGGGCGAGCGTGGACCACGTCTTGCCGTACACCGAATGGGAATGCGCGGCGCTGATCACGTCCGGGCGGGCGGCGTGGACCTGCGAATGGATCGCGAACGCGGCCTGGTTCAGCGGTAGGTCGCCCTGGACGACCGTGCCGTCGTGGCGCACCAGCAGCAGGTCGCTGACCCGGATGTGCCCGAAGTGCATGCCGAACGGGTTGACCCAGAAGTGATCCGTCAGCTCCGGATCGCGTGCGGTGATGTGGCCTGCGACGCCCTCGTCGAAGCCGAAGCGGCTGAACAGGCGGAAGGCCGCCGCCAGGTTCTGTTTACGGTGCAGACGCTCCTCTTCGATCGTGCGGCCCTCCTGCGGGAGAAGCGCCGCAATGTTGCCGCTCGCGAGTCGGCCTGCTTGTTCGACATCGGCGTCAGTCATGGCCTGAGATTACTCGCCGGCCGGTGCCATGTGCCTCTACGCCAGGAAACGCTCGACGTACGGCGCGAACGGCTCGCGCAGGTCGCGCGCGTCGAGACCGAACATCTCGGGCGACGTCGCAACCGTCCCGTGCCTGCCACGTTGATGCCCCGCCAGATAGTCGGCGATCGCCGCGCGGGCATCGTCGTCCAGCTGTTCGCCGGCTTGCCTGTACACCTGCGCGGCGACCGCGTGCTCGTCGGCCATGAACTCGTCGAAGCGGACGTCGATCGAGCGCTCCGGTGGGATGGTGTCGCGATCGCGGACCAGCGCGCCGAGCATCAGTGCCAGCCGATCGAACCAGGTCGCCGCGATCTCCTTCACGGGCACCGGCGAGCAGTACATGCGCGCGCTGTAGGTGAGCATCGCCAGCATCGACAGCGCCACCGGTGCGGGGTCGCGGTGGGTGAATATGACGAAGACGCCGGGGAAGACCTTGTCCAGCACCGGCAGCTGCTCGATGTGTTGCGGCGATTTGAGCAGCCAACGCCGACCGCCGCGCAGAAACTGCAGCGCCTTGAGCTGGGTCTGGAGGTGCTCGTAATGCGGCGTCTGATCGTGGGCCAGGTAGTAGTCGCGCCACCGTGGCACGTGCGCCACAGCCTCGAACAACGTCGTCGAGAAGTCGTTGGCCAGCAGCTGGATCTCCTCGTGCACGTGGTCGGTCGTCATCTCGTGCATGAGCGTGAAGTGCGGCATCACCACGTTCGTCACCTGGACGGCGATGTCCATCCGCGCCTTGCGCGGATCCGGCTCGACGCCCGCTTCCGCCGGCAGCGGGAACGGCTCGTTGCTTTCCCAGTAGGGCAACGTGCGGAATGTCGGAGCCGCGGCCAGCAGGTTGTGCAGATGGGTGGTACCGGTGCGCGGGAGGCCCGCAATGACGATCGGGGGCAGCAGCTCGATGTCGTGGATCTCGGGGTGCCGCGTCAGCAGGTCGGCGAGCAACAACCGGTTCTTCAGCCATTGCAGTATCTGCGCGTGGTGGTTGACGACGCCGGCCGGCTGCATGCCGCTGATGTCATGCAGCGCAGCAAGATACACGTCGAGACGCTCGCGGTAGTCGTCGTCGCCGAAGTCGTCGAGGCCGGTGTCGGCGGCGGCCTTGGCGTGTAATACGTCGGCGTCGAGCGGACACTCGGGCGCCATCATCGCCATCACGTCGCGGATCTGTTGTGCCTCGGGGCTGAAGCGGGGCTCTGCGAGGTCGTCCAGGTGGACGACGGCTGTCTTGATATCGGTCATGGCGACTTATGTTACTCTGAGTTACGTAATGAGAACAGACCTTGGTCGACCTCGTGATCTCCGCATCGACGACGCGGTGCTGCGCGCGACGGTCGAGCTGCTGGGCAAGTCCGGGTACGCCGACCTCTCGGTCGATGCGATCGCGCGGCGGGCCGGTACGAGCAAGCCGGCGATCTACCGGCGCTGGCCCAGCAAGGCGCACCTTGTGCACGAGGCGGCGTTCCCGATCAACGAGGCGACCGAACTGCCCGACACCGGCTCGCTGGCCGGCGACGTCCGCGAAATGGTGCGTCGCTCGGCGGGCGTGCTGACCACACCGGCTGCGCGGGCGGCACTGCCCGGGATTGTCGCGGAGGTGGCCACGGACCCGACGCTGCACGCCAAGCTGCTGGAGCGGTTCGGCGACATCCTCGCGAGCGGGCTGACCGATCGTCTCGACGACGCGAGGGCGCGAGGAGAAGTCCGGCCGGACGTGACCGCCGCCGACCTGGTGGAGGCCATTGCCGGCATCACGCTCATGGCGCTCATCACCCGGAGTCAAGAACTGAACGACGCTTGGGTGGAGCGCACCGCCACCCTGATCACGAAAGGAATCAGCTCATGAGTCCGAAGACGAACGCGAGTGAGGATCGTAGCGAGGAACGAGCGAGGACCGGAGCGAGTGAGAGTCGAGGCATAAAGAAGAAGCACGAGCACGAGTCGACGGCTGCCTGGCGGGAGCTGCTGGAAACCCTTGATGGCCTTGATGGTTCGTTCCTCGAGGGTGACCGGGCCGTCACCGACGACCGGCACATCGCCGACGGCTACCGAATGTTGGCGACGACGCTGGGTGTCGCTTTCGACACGTACCTCTTCGCCGACCCGAGCAGGCCGCGGTGGGTCGAAGTCAACTCGCCGTCGCGGCCGGATCGCCGCTGGGGTGGCGACAACACCGACGCCTACTACTTCATGTGCCCCGTCGACCCGAAGCGGCGGTACCGCATCAGCGGCAACAAGGGCGACAGCGTCTACTTCTCGGTGACCGCTTACAACGAGCCGTCGCCCGGCGCGTGGTCGGACCGGATCGTCGCGATCCTGCGTGATGACGATCTCGACATCGACGCCGACGGGAACTTCTCGTTCGAACTCGGGCCGACGCCCGACGCCGCGGTGCTGATGACCCGTGACTATCAGGCCGACCCGCGAACAGGGCGGCCGGTCAGCTGGCACATCGAGGCGCTGGACGACCCGGACCCGTTCCGTCACGGCGACGCCGAGACCGCGGCGGCGCTGCGCGCGAGCGCGGCGTGGATGCGGACGATGTTCGCGATCCTGCCGCTCGCCGTCGGCGCAAGGGTCGAGAATGCGCATTCGCTCGGACACGAGATATCCCAGGCCGCAAACGAATTCGCCGACCCCTACCAGGTGCCCGACGCCAACTTCGGCTGGTCGGCGCGCGACGCCTGCTACGCCTACGGCAGCTTTGTGCTCGAGGACGACGAGGCACTCGTCATCACCCACCGGCCGCCGTCGTGCAGGTTCTGGAATCTGGTGGTGTGGAACCAGTTCATGGCGACCCCCGGCGTCACCGATGCCCGCAGCTCGGTGAACGGACACACCGCGGTGCCGAACGCCGACGGCACGGTGACGGTCGTGCTCTCGCGCGGGATGACGGCGCACCCGAATTCGTTGACGACGCTCGACTACCCGCTCGGCAACCTCGCCTTCCGGTGGTTTCTCGCCGACGAGGTGCCAGCCCGGCCCGACGTTCGGTTGGTCAAGATGTCCGACGCGCCGACAAGCGTGCAGTGACGGGCTTCACCCGCCAAACGTCAACGCCAGCGCGACCGCGACCGACCACACCAGCATGGTCAACCCGGTGTCGCGCAACACGGGGATCAGATCCCTACCGACGCGGCCCGTGCGTACCGGCCGGGCCGCCCGCCACGCCAGCGGCGCCGCGACCAGCCCCACCGCGCACCACGGCGTCGCGAGCATCAACAGCAGGGTCATCGCCAAGGCCACCACCACCAGCCCCTGATAGAGCAGCCGGGTGCGGGCGTCGCCGAGCCGGACCGCAAGCGTGATCTTCTCGGCTTCCCTGTCGGTCGGAATGTCACGCAGATTGTTGGCGACCAGCACCGCCGACGACAGCGACCCGACGGCGACCGCGAGCACGAGCCCGACCCAGTCGACCCACCCCGCCTGCGTGTACTGAGTGCCGAGCACGGCGACCAGACCGAAGAACACGAACACCGCGACCTCGCCGAGGCCCAGATACCCGTACGGTTTTGCGCCGCCGGTGTACAGCCACGCGCCCGCGATGCACAGGCCGCCGATCACGATCAGCCACAGCGCGCTGACCACGGCCAGCACCAGTCCCGCCGCCGCGGCGACCCCGAAACTGACCAGCGCCGCGGTGAGCACCGAACGCGGTGTCGCCAACCGGGATCCGACCAGCCGCAGCGGTCCGGCGCGGACGTCGTCGGTGCCGCGGATGCCGTCGGAGTAGTCGTTGGCGTAGTTGACGCCGACGATCATCGCGACCGCGACGACCAACGCCAGCAGGGCCTTCCACCACACGGCGCCGTCCAGCCAGGCCGCGGCACCCGTCCCTGCGATCACCGGGGTGATGGCATTGGGCAATGTCCTCGGGCGGGCGCCCTCGACCCACTGCGCGACACTGGCCACGAGCGCCATCGTTTCATGGCCGGGTGGACGGGCGCTGCCGCGTGGAAGACTGACTGCCATGGACGAACGACTCAACAAGACCGAGATTCGCAAAGACGCCCTGCAGGAGACCGCCCAGTCCGTCGCGGAGACGGTCGGCGAGGTGGCCACGATCATCACCACCGCCGTCAAAGACGTGGCAGGTGCGATCGGCGGCTTGGCCACCGACGTGTTCGAGATCCGGGACGGCGTCCGCCGCGCATCACGGCGCGCCGACGACACAGCGGAAGTCAGGGTGGAGCGCGCCGAAGACACACTGGACTGATGCTCGGAGTCATCGGCGGCAGCGGCTTCTACTCGTTCTTCGGTCCGGATGCGCGAAGCATCAATCTGGACACGCCGTACGGGGAGCCGAGCGCGCCGATCACGGTGGGCACCGTCGGTGGCCACGAGGTCGCGTTTCTGCCGCGGCACGGTGTCAAGCACGAGTTCTCTCCGCACACCGTCCCGTACCGGGCGAACATGTGGGCGCTGCGTTCGCTGGGCGTGCGCCGGATCTTCGGGCCGTGCGCAGTCGGCAGCCTGACGCCTGAGCTCGGGCCGGGCGCCATGGTGGTGCCCGATCAGCTGGTGGATCGCACCCGCAGCCGCGAGGACACCTACTTCGACTCCGGCGGCATCCACATCGGGTTCGCCGACCCCTATTGCCCGGCGCTGCGGGCGGCGGTCACCGACCTGCCAGGAGTGGTCGACGGCGGCACCATGGTGGTGATCCAGGGCCCGCGGTTCTCGACGCGTGCCGAGAGCCAGTGGTTCGCACGACAGGGCTTCACGCTGGTCAACATGACGGGCTACCCCGAGGCGGTGCTGGCGCGCGAACTGGAGATGTGTTACGCGGCAATCGCTTTGGTGACCGATGTCGACGCCGGCGTCGAGACCGGGGCGGGTGTGCGGGCCGTCGACGTGTTCGCCGAGTTCGAACGCAACCTGGTGCCGTTCAAGAAGCTCGTGCACGAGGCGATCGACCAGGTCACCGCCGAGCAGCTGTGCACCCACTGCCTGCCGCACGAGGGCGTCGAGTTGCCGTTCGATCTGCCATGAGAGTCCTGCTCACCGGCGCGGCCGGCTTCATCGGATCGCGGGTGGCCGCCGCGCTCGTCGATGCGGGCCACGACGTCGTCGCCGTCGACGCGATGTTGGCCGCCGCGCACGGCCCCGGCGCCGAGCCACCCGACGGTGTGCAGGTGATCGATGTACGAGACGGCAGTGCGGTGGCTTCGCTGCTCGACGGCGTCGACGTGGTGTGCCATCAGGCGGCGGTAGTCGGCGCCGGGGTGGATGCCGCCGACGCGCCGTCCTACGGCAGCCACAACGACTACGCCACGACCGTGCTGCTCGCGGAGATGTTCGCTGCGGGCTGTCAGCGGCTGGTGCTGGCGTCGTCGATGGTGGTCTACGGCCAGGGCCGGTACAGCTGCGCCGAGCATGGGCCCGTCGACCCGCTGCCGCGGACGCGTGCGGACCTGGACGCCGGTGTGTTCGAGCACCGATGCCCGATCGGCGGCGAGCAGTTGGTGTGGCAACTGGTCGACGAGGATGCCCCGCTGCGGCCGCGCAGCCTGTACGCGGCGAGCAAGGTCGCGCAGGAGAACTACGCGCTGGCGTGGGCGGAGGCAACCGGCGGCTCGGTGGTCGCGCTGCGCTACCACAACGTCTACGGCCCGAACATGCCGCGCGACACCCCGTACTCCGGGGTTGCGGCGATCTTCCGCTCGGAACTCGAAGCCGGTGACGTGCCAAGGGTTTTCGAGGACGGCGGGCAGATGCGGGACTTCGTCCATGTCGACGACATCGCAGCCGCCAACGTCGCGGCGATCGAGGCGAATGTTGACGGTTTCGCGCCTGCCAACGTGTGCTCCGGCCGCCCGATCTCGATCCTGGAGGTGGCCAAGCAGCTGTGTGAGGCCCGCGGGGACGTGCCTCCGCTGGTGACGGGTCAGTACCGCAGCGGCGATGTCCGCCATATCGTGGCCAGTCCTGCGGGCGCGGCGGAGTTGCTGGGGTTCCGGGCTGTTATCGACCCGCGCGATGGTCTGCGCGAGTTCGCGTACGCGCCGCTACGGGGCTGAGCAGCGCGCTTAGTGAACTTTGCGCTCTGTGGATGGTTCCACGGCTTTCGCCGTGTTAGCGTTTGCCCGTCTGGGGGACTCGTGAAATTGTGTCCGCCGTTTGTTGGGTTTAGGAGAGGCTCCCATGGCCGGTAAGCACCACAAACGTTCTCGAGTTCGGTCTTCTGTCGCCAAGCGCGGGGGCAGGGGTCTGGCAACAGCTGCGGTGGGCGTTACCAGCGTGATGACCGCGATCGTCACCGGCACCACGCCGGCGATTGCCCCGACGGTCGAGCTGATGGCGCTCGTCTCGCAAGCCAACTCGACGTCGCAGTTCTTCGCGGGGACGACGTACTACGGCAGGGACTGGTCCGACCCGCCTCCGATTGGCTTCGGCGAGCAGCAGGTCGTCCCGTTCTTGCTGGGGCCCAACGGTGTTGCGAATGCAATCCGGCAGCACAAGGGCGACGACGATCCCACCGGTGTCACATCGTCTGGGTGGGGTGCGGGCCAGACCGGCACCGCGCTCGGATCGATGTCGGACGAAGATCTAGAGAACGTCGAGCTGGTGATCCTCGACAACAACACCAACCGGGCCGGCGGTGGCTTCTGGACGACCTACAATATTTTTGCCCCGCTGCTGCTGACGTCAGCGGAGCCGACGCCCAACGATCTGCCCGTGGATGTGTGGGATGTCGGCTACGAATACAACATCAACGGAAATGCAGTTACTTACCCCGCCAACGTGATTTCGCTTGCGAACAGTCTGGCCGCATATGTCTACGGCTATGGCGGCGAGCAGACGGCAATGCTGCCGGAGGACACGGAGCTCGTACCAGGCACGCACTATGTCGTCGACGCGAAGACGGGTCGGGTGATCGATCTTTATGATCTCAACGACGCGGAGTACGGCCCTAGAGAAAATCCCGTTACCACCACTTACGTGACATTCCGGTCCGGGACGTGGGACGACAATGGCACGCCGACCGACGAGACGGACGATGAGTTTGTGCCGGACGGCCCTCCGCTGCTGCGTCCGTTGCAACTCATTCCTGGCGGCGACATCATCGCCGCCACGCTCGAGCCTGCCGTGACGGAAATAGTCAACGCCGGTTACAAGGACAACCAGCCGATACCGGAGGATCCGACAGTGCCACGGCCGATGGGCCTGGGGATCACGGAAACGACGACCATGCTGAACAGGCTGCCGGCCGCAATCCAGCAAGGACTGGACGACGGCGCGGAGACAGCTCAAGACGACTTCGCCAATCCCGGCAACTTCGTGACCAAGCCGCTCGGCGAGGCCGGCAAGCTGCCATTCGTCTCGTCGCTGCCAACCTCGCTGACTAATTCGACGGTCAACACCACCAGCAGCAAGAAGGTGATGCCGGGCTTGAACAAGCCAACCGGCACCACGTCGTCGACCGGCAGCGAACGACCTAGGCCGTTGAAGAGGCTTGCCGACAACCTCAAGAAGCTGGCGGGCGGAGAGCACGAGCAGCACACCGAAGAGTCCGAGAACGACTAGTAGTAGACGGCGGCGGATTCTTGCCGCGGCGCTTATTGTCACGCTCGTGGCTTCCGCACTGATCGTCGCGATCCGGTCGCAGCAGCGACGGCTGATCTACTTTCCGTCGCCTGGCCCGGTGCCGTCGGCCGCGACACTCCTTCCCGGAGGTCGCGACGTCGTTCTCGACACCGAGGACGGAAAGCGCTTGGGCGCTTGGTATTTACCCGCAACAGGGGTTCAGCGCGGGCCCGCCGTCCTCGTCTTCAACGGCAATGGCGGCGACCGATCGGGGCGGGCTGGACTAGCCGCCGGGCTGGCGAGCCTTGGCATGTCGGTGCTGCTGTTCGACTACCGCGGATACGGCGGTAACCCGGGCCGCCCATCGGAGAAGGGTCTGGCCGCCGATGCTCGGGCGGCACAGTCCTGGCTGGCCGCGCAACCGGAGGTCGACCCGAACCGGATCGTGTACTTCGGCGAGTCACTCGGCGCTGCGGTGGCCATCGGCCTTGCACTGGAGCGACCGCCTGCCGCACTCGTCCTGCGCTCCCCGTTCACGTCGCTGGTCGAAGTCGGCCGCGTGCACTACCCGTGGCTGCCGATCGGCCGGCTGCTGATCGATCGCTATCCGTCGATTGACCGGATCGGATCGCTGGCGGTGCCGGTCATGGTGATCGCGGGCGACCGCGACGACATCGTGCCCGAGTCGCTGAGCAGGAAGCTCTACGACGCAACACCAGACCCCAAGCGCTACCTCCTGGTGCCCGGCGCAAACCACAACGACCCCGCGTTGATCGACGGTCGCCGCATGCTCGAGGAGGTCGGGAGGTTCTTGTCGGAGGCGAATGTGCGGTAGCGATACTGAACGGGTGAAGCCCGCCATCTGTGAGCAGTTCGGTATCGATTTCCCGCTTTTCGCGTTCAGCCACTGCCGTGACGTGGTGGCCGCGGTGACCAACGCCGGCGGCTTCGGCGTGCTCGGGGCGACGGCGTTGACCCCGGAACTGCTCGATCAGCAGCTGTCCTGGATCGACGACCACGTCGGCGGCAAGCCCTACGGCCTCGACTTGATCGTGCCCGCGACCTTCGAGGGCAAGGGTGAGAACCTGTCCAGCGGTCAGTTGGGGGACCGCATCCCGGAGGATCATCGCAAATACATCGCCGAATTGCTTGCCGCCCATGGTATTCCACCCGAGGAGAAGACGCAGGCTCGGCGCGTCGTTCCTGTCCGGCAACACCGGCAAGGATCTGCTTGACGTGGCGATGAGCCATCCGATCAAGTTGATCGCCAACGCGCTTGGGGTGCCTCCGGACTACATGATCGACGCGGGCAAGGAGCGCGGCATTCCCGTCGCCGCCCTCGTCGGCGCCAAGGAACACGCCGCCAAACAGGTCGCAGCAGGCGTGGACCTCATCGTCGCGCAAGGCACCGAGGCCGGCGGGCACTGCGGCGAGGTGACGACGATGGTGCTGATTCCCGAGGTCATCGAGGCCATCGACGGGGCGGTGCCCGTGCTGGCCGCGGGCGGCATCGTGACCGGCAGGCAGATGGCGGCAGCCGTCGCGATGGGCGCCGACGGCGCGTGGACCGGATCGGTCTGGTTGACCACCGAGGAAGCCGAGACCTCGCCGCATACCGTGAAGAAGTTCTTGGCTGCGACGTCGCGCGACACCATCCGCTCGACCGGGCGAACCGGCAAGCCGGCACGCCAGCTCAAGTCGGACTGGACCGACGCGTGGCAGCCGACCGAAGGTGGTCATAAGACATTGCCCCTTCCGCTGCAGTCGATGCTGGCCGAGCCCGTGCTGTGGCGCGTCGATGCGCTTGCCGCGCAGGGACATCCGGGCGCGCAGGCGCTGGCGACCTACTTCGTCGGGCAAGGCGTCGGGCTGATGAACAAGGTCAAGCCGGCCCGCGAAGTGGTGCGCGAGTTCATCGAGGACTACCTGGCCGCGACGGAACGGCTGAGCAACTCGCTACCCGACTGACCAGTCGATCATCGGTGGCCGCACCGACGCGCACAGCGGTTGGCCCTTGGTATCGGTGAGGCGCAGCCTGCCGACGAGCCGCCCCGACTTCGCGGCCTTGGCGAGCACGTCGCCGGGCACGTCGGCAAGCATCAGCTTCGCGCGGCGAAACATGTCCATCCGGCCGTCATCGTCGACGCTGCCCCAGTTGAGGTAGATGAACCGGTCGCCCGGTCGCCCCTGGATGTACGGGCCTCGGATGTCGGAGCCGTTGACCTCGCAGTCGATCGTCCAGGTGACCTCGGTTGCGTCGCCCGGCTGCAGATCCAGCAGCTCCGGCGGCCGTTTCTTGCTCTGCACCGCGACGTGGATGTTCGAGTAGCCGGGGAAGTTGTGGCCGGGCGGGCAGTCGCGACCCGGCAGGTCGGTACCGACGATTTGAATCTGCACGCCCCATTGTCACCGTGCAATCAGTCGGTGAAGGTGATGCGTACCGAGATGGGGTCGCTCTGTAGGGCCCGCATACCCAGAGCGGTGGCGGACTGGCTGAGCCTGCCGTTGCCGCCGAAGCTGCGGGCCCTGGCGACGACGTCGTCGTGAGGCACGAATGCGGCTGTGCCGCTGCGCCATTCGTTGTTGACCCGCACCCGCACCTTGGGGTCGGCTGAGATGTTGTGTGCCCATCCTGCGCGCCGGCCGTGCTGGGAGATCACCCAGACACCGCCGTCGTCGGCGCGACCGGTGAGTGGCACGCGTCGGGGCTGTCCGGACTTGGCGCCGGTGGTCTCCAACTCGACAACCGTCGATGACCTGATGCCGATCTTGTCGAGAGCCGCAACGAGCGGGTTGACGATGGCGCGACCGACACGTCGCTCCATTTTGAACTTGCGCAGCGCCTTGCGGGAATCGACAGCGGCCATGTCAGCACCTCTCAGTGGTAATAGGTTAACAACGATAATAGAAAGATCAATCTAGTACAAGACTCCAGTAAGAAGAGGGATTTCGGTGCATGCTCATCGCATGACCGGCGTCCCAGAAACGCGATACGCGATGCTTGGTGACGCCCATATCGCCTATCAGGTCCTCGGCGATGGACCCGATCTGCTGTTTGTCCCTCTTGCATGCCTTCCCATTGACCTGGTGTGGGACGAGCCGGCCGTCGCGGGGCCGCTCCGGCGGTTAGCGTCGTTCAGTCGCCTGATCCTCACCGACCTTCTCGGCGCTGGCAGCTCAGACAGGTTGCCTCCCGACGGTCAACCAGCCCTGCAGGTCTGGACCGACGGTCTACTCGCCGTGCTCGACACCGTCGGCAGTGAGAGAGCGTCGATCTTCTCAATGCAGGGCGCATGCCTACCCGTCTGGCTGCTCGCTGCGACCCATCCGGAGCGCGTGAGCTCACTGGTCTTGTGGAGTCCGTTCGCGCGGTTTCTGCGCGCTGACGACCACCCGGCTGGCTTTCCGGAAGACAGGCTCGAGAAGTTGGTCGAACGCTATATCGAGCACGTCGGCACCGGGTCGCTCATGGATGTGTTGGCGCCGAGCTGGACCCGTGACGACGTCAAGAGGTCGTGGTGGGCAAGGTGTGAACGGCTTGCCGGCGGCCCTGGATATCTGCCCGCGATGCTGGAGTACTGGCTGCGCACCGACCTCCGCCCGGCACTCGACAGTATCCAGGCACCGAGTCTGCTGATGCGGCGAAGTGGCGATCCTGACGTGCGTCGGGACCATTTCCTCGATCTTGGTAAGCGGCTCCCGCGCGCGCAGCTGATGGAGTTCGAAGGCGACGGACTGTTGTTCGCTGGTGATTCCGACCAGGTTTTTGATGAGGTTGAGTCATTCCTAACTGGCGAACGCCGGGCGAGACCGTCGAATCGAGTGTTGTCCACCGTCCTCTTGACCGACATCGTCGGGTCGACGGAGCGCGCAGCGCGGGTAGGCGACGAGGTGTGGGCGACAACGCTTGCCGCGCACAATCGTCTCGTCGAGCGACACGTGGCGGCCGCGCGCGGAACGGTCGTGAAGTTCACCGGTGATGGTGCGCTGGCGACCTTCGACGGTCCGGCGCGAGCGATCCAGTGCGCCTGCGCGATCCGCGACGCGGTGGGGGACCTTGGCTTGTCGATTCGGGCCGGATTACACACCGGCGAGATCGAGATGGCCGACGGCGACATCCACGGCATCGCGGTCCACGTCGCCGCGCGCATCATGGCGCTCGCGGCGCCGGGTGAGGTGCTGGTGTCTGGCGTGATGCCGCCGCTGGTGCTTGGCTCGCGACTCGCCTTCGACGATCGTGGCAGTCACGAACTGAAGGGCGTGCCGGACACCTGGCCGGTCTACGCCGTTCGCAGCTGACGTCAGAGCATCCGCCGCAGCTGCCCGTCCCGGCGGATGACGGTGTGGCTGAGCACCAGCCCGACGTGCACAGCGATCACGCCGAGTAGCACCAGCTGCGCGGCGATATGCACGGGAAGCCAGTCGCTTTCGCCGGCGATCAGCAGCAGACCAGTGCCCGGCACCACGAACAGCAGCGTCAGCAGCACCTTCTCCAGTACCGACTCGAGCCGCCGTTCGCCTGGCCGCAGATAGTCCGCCCACGGCGGCAAGGGGGTGGCGATCCGCCACACCACCCGCACCAAGCCGAGCGTCATGATCGAAAGACCCAGCAGGACATGAATTTCCGGCAAGGACAGGCCGTCGCCCAGGAAATTGCCGGAGAACACGTCGGAAAACGCCGCGGACACGTAGTCGTCCTCGCGGGCATCCAACTGGTCCTCGAGGCGGTCGATCTCGTCCTTGAACGCGTCCTCGGCGGCGTCGCCCTGGCTCTTGGCCTGATCCTTAACGGCGTCCTCCAGCGCGTCGATGCGGTCCTTCTCGCGGTCCAGCGCCTCGTCGTCGGCCTCCATGGTCCAGCCGACGGCGAATTGTCCGATGATCGTGGCCACGGTCAGCCAGTGCAGGAACTTGGTGACGACGCCGTAGCCGTGGTCGCCGTTGCGCAGGGGCATGTTGCCGAAACTAGCGAACCTAGTCCGCGGCCAGCGGCAGCCGCACCTCGAACCGGGCGCCGGTGTCCAGGTTGTGCGCCGACAGCGTGCCGCGATGCGCCTGCACCAGCCCGGCCGCGATCGCCAGGCCGAGGCCGGAGCCGCTCGGCAGCGACGAGTCGGACCGCGGCACGCGATCGTTCGACCCCCGGTAGGCCACGTCGAACACCCGCGGCAGGTCGGCCTCGTCGATGCCGACGCCGGTGTCGTCGACGCGGGCCCACGCGCCGTTTTCGTCGGCGCCCAGCGCCAGCTCGACCTTGCCGCCCTCCGGCGTGTGCGCGATGGCATTCGCCACCAGGTTGGACAGCACCCGCACCAGCGCCCGGTCGCTGCCGACCACCCGCACCGGCTTGGCCGGCAGGTCCGCCGTCAGCAGCACCCCGGCCCGCTCGGCGGCGATGCGGTGCGCGGCCATCACGTCGTCGACGACCTCGTCGAGCGCCACCTTGTCATAGGCGGGCTGGATCGCGCCCGCGTTGATCTTCGACATCTCGAACAGGTCGTCGACCATCTCGGAGAGCCGAATCGATTCCTGTTCAATGGTTTTGGCGTGAACGCGGATGTCCTCCTCGTCGGCGACCACGCCGTCGGCGATGGCCTCCGACACGGCGCGGATCCCGGCCAGCGGTGTGCGCAGGTCGTGGCTGACGAACGCGACCAGCCGGCGCCGCGACTGTTCGGCTGCCCGCTCGGAGTCGCGGATCTCGGCCTCCCATACCGTGCGGCGAGCCTGATAGCGGGCCATCATGACCGCGGCGGGGATCGTGACGATGGAGACGATCACCAGCACGACAACGGTGCGCTCGAACGTCTCGGTCACCATGAACCCGCTCGCGCCGAGCACGCCGGTGAACGTCGCGATCGTCGGGATCAGCACCAGTGCCACCATGCTGACCGCCAGCGACCACGACCGCGCCAGCCGGATGATCAGCGCGCCGGCCAGCACCACCGGCACCGAGCAGGCAAGGGCCCACCCGACGATCTCCCAGAATTCATGCGACGGCACTCGAACTCCACAGGTACCCGCGCCCCCACACGGTCTGCACCCGATGTTGGTCGCCGAGCTTGGACCGCAACCGCTTGACGTGCACCGTGACGGTCGACAGGTCGCCGAAGTCCCACCGCCAGACCTGCTTGAGCAGCTCGGTGCGGGAGAACACGGTATCGGCGTGGGTCATGAAGAACACCAGCAGCTCGAACTCGCGGTTGGTCAGGCTGACCGGTTCGCCCTTGACGGTCACCGAGCGTGATGCGGTGGAGACGGTCAGGTCGCCGACGGTCAGCTCCATCGGCGACACCCCGACCGTCGCCGGAGCCCGTCGCAGCACGGAACGCACCCGCAGGGCCAGTTCGCGGGGGCTGAACGGCTTGGTGAGGTAGTCGTCGGCGCCGGCTTCCAGCCCGGCGATCCGGTCGTCCTCCTCGCCGAGCGCGGTCAACAGGATGACCGGGACGGTGTAGTCGCCGCGTTGGCGCAGGCTGCGGCACAAGGTCAGGCCGTCGGGCCCGGGCATCATCACGTCGAGCACGGCCACGTCGATACGCTGGGTGCCGAGCAGCCTCAGCGCCTCGTTGCCGTCGCGGGCAATGGCGACTTCAAGGCCGTCCCGTTCCAGATAGCGGCGCACGACATCGCGCACGACGGTGTCGTCGTCGGCAATCAGCACCCGCGTCACAACTCCCGAGGTTAGCCGGACGGTGCTACTACCTGCGCCGATGTCATGGTTTTGTCATGGTTCTCCATGGTCGGCCTTAACTGCCTGGCCTATCTTCGACTGATATGCCCGACGGATCCGTCACGGTGGTGCTGCCCTGCCTCAACGAGGCCGCCTCGTTGCCCGGGGTGCTGGCCGCTATGCCGGACGGGTATAGACCCCTCGTAGTGGACAACAACAGCACCGACGGCACCGCCGAGGTGGCGCGCCGTCACGGCGCCGACGTGGTGACCGAGCGTCGCCCCGGCTACGGGTCGGCGGTGCATGCCGGGGTGGAGGCGGCGACGACGCCGATCGTCGCGGTCGTCGACGCCGACGGGTCGTTGGATCCCGCGGAGCTGCCCGCCCTCGTCGAGGAACTCGACCGCGGCGCGGACATGGCGATCGGTCGACGGCGTCCGGTGCCTGGGCTGCGGTGGCCCGTGGCACGCGCGGCTGGGTACCGCGGCGGTGTGCTGGCGACTGCGAACCCGATACGGGCTGCCGGTGCACGACATCGCACCGATGCGGGTCGGCCGCCGCGACGCATTGCTCGCGCTCGGCATCACCGACCGCCGCACCGGCTACCCGGTGGAGCTGATGGTGCGTGCCGCGAAGGCGGGCTGGACGGTCGTCGAACGCGACGTACCCTACGGGCCACGCACCGGTGGCAAGTCGAAGGTCAGCGGGTCGTTGCGCGGGAGTGTCCATGCGGGACTGGACTTTTGGCGAGCGATCTCGTGATACCCGTGACGCTGGTGGTGATCGCGAAGGCGCCGGTGGCGGGCCAGGCCAAGACCCGGCTGGCCGCCAAGGTCGGCGAGGAGGCCGCAGCCGATATCGCCGCCGCAACGCTGTTGGACACGCTTGACGCGGTCGACGAGACGCCCGTGCAGGCCCGGGTGGTGGCGCTGACGGGAGACCTGGATCAGGCCAGCAGTGGTACCGAAATCCGTTCTCGACTAAGCGCTTTGCACGTGGTCGAGCAACGCGGTGACGACTTCTCGGCCAGGCTGGCCAACGCGATCGTGGATGGTGCGGCGGCGGCGGGCGCGCGTCCCGTTCTGCTGATCGCCTCCGATACGCCCCAGGTGACCGCGGGCCTGCTCACCGAATGTGCACAGGCCCTGCTGGAGACCGACGCCGTGTTCGGCCTGGCCCGCGACGGCGGATGGTGGGTGCTCGGGGTGACCAACCCCGCAATGGCCGACTGCCTGAACACCGTTCCGACGTCACGCTCCGACACCGGCGCGGCAACGTTGGAAGCACTGCGCGACAAGGGTTTAGCCGTGACGCTGGTGTCTGAGCTGTCCGACGTGGACACCGTCGATGATGTGGAATTCGTCCGGGCCCACTGCACACCCGACAGCCGGTTCGCGCACGCAACCAAGGCTGCGGGGCTCTGACATGCTGGGCAATCTGTACGACCGGGCACTGGACGGCGAGCGCTGCTGGGTCCGCCACGACGACGGTCGGGTGCGCCAGCTGCCGGTGCGCTGCTGGCTGGGCGGTCAACACGCCGACCGTAATTTCGACAACACGGTGCTCGGGCTCTGTGTCGGGCCGACGATCGATTTAGGCTGCGGCCCTGGCCGTTTGGTCGCCCGGCTCGTCGAGCGCGGGGTTCCCGCGCTTGGGGTCGACCAGTCCGCCACCGCGATCGGACTCGCGCGACGCAATGGAGCGCCGGCGTTGCTCCGCGACGTGTTCCAGCCGCTACCCGGCACCGGCCGTTGGCAGACGGTGCTGTTGGCCGACGGCAACGTCGGCCTCGGTGGCGACCCGTGGCGGGTGTTGCGCCGGGCCGGCGAGCTGTTGCGGCGAGGCGGCAGCTGTGTCGTCGAATTCGACACGGCCAGCACCGGAGTCAATACGGGCTGGGTGCGGCTGGAGTCGTCACGCACGATCGGGCCCTGGTTCCGGTGGGCGTCGGTCGGCATCGACTGTGCCGTGCGACTGGCCGACGACGTCGGCATGGCGCTGACGGGAATCCACCCGATCGGCAACCGGGTCGTCGCTAGCCTGGCGTCCGCGTAACCCTGCGCGCCAACACCAATCGGATTGCGTACAGCCCGGCGCTGGTCGCGAACATCGCCGCGGTCAACAACAGCCACCGGCCCAGGAACGGCTCCTGCGTCTGGCCGGTGGCGGCGGCGTACGTGGGTGCACCCTGTTCGATGATTCCGGGCAGGAACATCAGCAACGTCAACCCCGCGCCCAGTGCGGGGACCCGTACAAAATTTAGCGCTGGAACCGACGCCGCGCTCCGAGGTGGTCGAATACCGCTGCCGGCCACCAGTATCCGATCGACGAACGCGTAGACGGGAAACAGCAGCGAGGTCGTGGGCGATGATGGCCGCGGCGAACCACACGATGATTGACTGCCACCACGTGTTGGGGTTCCACAGTGTGGCCGGTTTGATCGTGGCCAAGACGTAGCCGAATAGCGCGAACCCGGCGATGAGCGTCAACAAGTGCAGCGGATGTGATCCGTACATGTCGCGGAAGCGAGTCAATGCGCTGCGCATGTCAGGCGGCCCTGAACTCGATCGAGCCGACCCACTTGGTGTTGTGTACCCCGGGTAGCGCGGGAACGATGATCCGAGCGGGAAATCCGTGATCCGGTGACAGGTCCGCGTCGTTTACCCGAAGTGCCAGAAGCGAATCGGGGTGCACGACCTGATTGGCCTGCAAGGTGGCCCGGTTGAACGCGCCCCGGCGCTGCACCGATCGCACGAAAGCCGATGCGGGGTTCGGCACGCCCGCCAGTCGTGCCAGTTCCACCAGTGGCACCCCGGTCCAGGTTTCCATGGTCGACCAGCCTTCCACGCAGGCGATGGGAAGTCGCGCAGTGTGCTGCGGCATGGCGATCAGGGCGGCTCGGTCCAGAACTACAGGAGCGGGTCCGCCGGTCAGGGTGAGCCGCCACCGCTCGCCGGTTGCATCCGTTGAGATACCCGCCGCCCAGGCTGTCCGGTTGACCTGAAAGTCATTGGGGCCGTCGCCGCGGGTCCGGCCACGGGGCAACAGCAGTGCGGCCTGCCGGGTGAAGCCGCCGATGGTCTGCCCGGCGGTGATCAGCGCGACGAAGACCGCGCCGCCGCCGACAAGCGCAAGCGCACCGCGCCTGCTCATTGTCGGCGCTGCGGGGTTCTCGGCTACCAATCCATCTGGTTCGAACGGTTCGGGGGCAGTGTCGGTTCGATTGGTGCGCAATACGTCCCGCATCGACATGGACCGCAGGCCCGCCCACATCAGCGGGATCTTGATCGCAATGTGGATCAGGAAACCGGCAATGAACACCCAGCCGCCGTAATAGTGGGCCGTATAGAAGCTGAATCCGAAGATGTAGTCGTACTGGATGTTGAGCACGCCGGTGATGATCTCGAAGAGAATCCCACCCACCAACATCAGCAACGAAATACGTTCCAGCAGTTGGGCGATGGACCTGGACGGCGGCCAAACGAACAGGCGGGGAATCACCGACCACAGTTTGGCGAGCACAATCGGGATGAGTATCAGGCCCAGGCCGACATGCAGGCCCTGGTTCAGCCGGTACAGCCACGACGGGTCCGCAGGCCAGTCGAATGTCGGCAGCTTCAACCAGCCGACATCGCCGGGAATGGCCTGGCCGAACTGGGGCCCATACGCGATATAGGACAGCAGGCCGGTGATGATGACGATCGGCAGCGTGGCCAACAGCACCGAGCCGAACACCGACGTCAGCCAGAGTCCGCGCAGGGGGCTACGCCAACGCGGGATCGCCTTGACTCCGGGCGGCGGCCGCTCCTCGGCGGTCTCGTTGTCGTCCACCGTCATCGCTCCATTTCACATCGGCATCTCTTGTGAGTGGCCGACATCGGTCGAAGCGTTACCAGTTCGTCAGAATGAAGCTGTTCAGCGCAATGGCGCCGACGACGTTGAGCGCCAGCCACCAGCGGTGCGACTGCGGGGGAAGCAGGGCAGGCGCGGCGGTGAGCCAGATCGTGAACGGCAGCCAGATACGTTCTGTTTCGGCCTTGCTCAGCATGCTCAGATCGGCACACACAATCGCCAGGAGGGCGCCCAGCACGAGGAGGTGCAGCCCGGAACTCCGACGGATGGCCGCGACGTCGAATGCCCGGCCGATGCCGGCCACACTGCCGAGTCCGATCGCACACACCACCGACGCGAAGTTGGCCCACGACCAATATTGGAACGGCCGATCGAGTGCAATGCCCTGCCAATACCGTTCCTGGACAAGGAAATAGCCGTCGAACCACCAGAAGCCCGCGGCAGCGAACACCGCGGTCACCACGGCGGCGACCACGGCGGCGGGAACCAGCGCAAGAATTGCTGCTCGCCAGTCAACAGCCGCGATCAGCACTGCCAGTGCCAGAACAGCGATCAGAGCGAGGCCGTAGTTGAGGAAAATCGCCCAGCCCAGCAGAAGACCGGCCCCCGCCGCGGCCAGCAGCGGCACCCGTGCCGTGCGTCGCGCGGCCAGTGCCAGCAGCGCAATGCCCCAGGCCGCCACACCCGCGAAATAGCCGTCGGCCGAGACCGCGATCCAGATGGCCATCGGCGCCACCGCCACGAACGGTGCGGCCAGCCTCGCGGTCGCTTCGTCGGCGACGGCGCGCACCGTGACGATGATCGCGGCGGCCGCGCTGGATCCGACAAGCAGGCACAGCAGCCCCGCCCAGGCGCCGCCGCCCAGGCCGATGCGGTCCAGCCAGACGAACGTCAGCAGCGCGCCGGGTGGATGGCCGGAGACGTGGGTGATCCACGAGTCGGGCTGAAAGTCGAGGATTCGGCGGGAGAAGCTGCGGAGTGCCTCGGGGATGTCGGTGACGGTCGGCACCTGGCGCAGGTATTCGTGCCGGGCGGTGAGCCGGCCGGCGAAGCCACGCTGCCAGCCATCAATCATGGCCAGCGAGAACGCCCACGCGCACGACGTCGCCCATGTCGTCAGCGTCAGGGCGCGCCACGGCAGCCGCTGCGCCAGGGGCGGTCCCCACAGCACCGCCGCGACGGCGATCAGGATCGCCGGTACCGTGCCACACCCGACGTGGGCGTTCCACCATCCGAAGATCGGCGCCGTGGCGGCGAAGCTGCGGAACCGTCCGGGTGTGGCGTTGATCAGCGGCGTGACGATGCCCAGATGCAGGTGCGGAACGACGAACGCCGCCACCACCAGGATGACGGCGACGGCTACCGCTACCGCCTCCTTGCGACCGATCTGCACGACCGCCACCCTAGGCGGTCGCCTCGCACGCGAGCGGCGCGTGTTTGTACGCCGACACGCCGCAGATTGTGTGCTTTGCGGACGCTCACGCGCGTTCGAGCGCGGCCGAGAAGCCGAGCAGGTACGAGGAAGTAATCCGCCCGGAGAGCACGTGGCCGCGACGCGAGCCCGGTTAACCGGGGCTGGCAGGCGCGGGTGCGAACGTGTCGATTACCGCGCCCGGGTTCCGGAACGGCGGTGGTGGTGGAGCTGGGTTCTGCGTCGCGCCAACCGGGGGCGGCGCTACCCCTGGGAGCGTCGGTTGGGTCTCGGCGGCGGGTTCCTTGTTGCACTTCCCGTCGTCTTCGACTTTTCCGCCCGCGGCGTAGCAGCACCCGTTTACAAGATCCTTCTTCTGGGCATCGGTGATTTTGCCCTCTCTATGGAGTTCTAGGGCCGCGTCGACACATGCGTAGTAGCTGTCCAGATCGAACTTCTTGGGTTCGGCGCATGCGATTGCAGGATCGCCGAAGGCGCTGCCGCCGAGCGTGGCCGCGGCCGCGAGCAGGGCAGCGGGCAATAGACGACGCAGATAAGTGTGAAGGGTGCTGGGTAGTTGTGATGCCATGGGATGTCGTCCTAGCCGGGGCTGGCGGGAGCCAGCGTGACGGTGGGGGCGACGCCGGGGTTGCGGAACGGCGGGGGTGGCGGAGCCGGGTTCTGCGTGGCCTCGCCTGGGCGCGGGGCCACCCCCGGGAGTGTGGGTTGCGCCTCAGCGTCGGCGGGCGGAGCCGTACATTTGCCCCCTCCACCCCATTTGTCGGGCACCCAAATTCCGCCGGACCACGTACAGCAGTAGTACTCCCGGTCCCAGCCCTCACGCAACCACGTAGCCTGCTTCATGCAAAGGTCGTATGCCTCGATATCCCATTCTTTGGGTGCGGCGCAGGCAGTCGCCGGCTCTACGAGCGCGCTGCCGCCGAGCGCGGCTGTCGCTACCAATAGGGCAGCGGGCACCAGGTAGTGCAGGTGTGCGGGATTGATGAGCTTCATGGGTCGTCCTCTCGTTCGCGTGATGGCCATGACGCCGATCCCCGCGTCGGACGGAAGTGCGGATTACATCGTCGCTTGCACCACGTCGCGGCGCATCAGTGGTGCAGTACTGAAATTTGGCGGTGTTGGGCGGCCGCGAGTTTCGCCTCGGCGACTCGATACAGAGTCGCCAGGGAGGCCTGGTCGACGTCGACGTACTCGCAGATCACCTCGGGGGCGACGCCGGCGTCGCGCAGCCGCAGCGCCAGTGAGTACGCCAGCGGCAGCGTGCGCAGCGCCCGTTCTCGCGCGGCGCGGTCATCGGTCATCTGACCAGCGTCGCTCAGCGGCGGCCTTTCGGCGTCAGTACCGCACCACTGAATTCGCCGGTGGGTGGCGCTAGTCGCTGGCTCACCGCCGGGGTAGCAGAGCGGCAAGCTCCTCGCGGCCGGTAGCGCCGGTCTTGGTCATTGCGTGGTAAATGTGGCTTTCAACAGTGCGCTCAGAGAGATGTAGCCGTGCCGCGATCACGCGATTGGCCAGCCCCTCACCCAGCAGCATTACGATCTCCCGTTCACGAGAGGTCAGCGGCAACGGCTCGGTCGCGTCACGAAGCGCGGGTGTACAAGCCCCGCCACACTGTTGCGCCAGCACGTCCGCGCGCGACGCGCACCCGTAGGCGGGTCCACGCTGGCCCCCGTTGCGATACACGAGGGCAGCGTGCGCGGCAGCGTCAACCGCGCCGACGAGGTCACCGATCCGCTCGAATTCCTCTGATATGGCGGCAAGTTCAGCGGCATCACCGCCCTGCAGGGCGACCGCGAATCGGGCCGCCAAACCGGCACGGGGCCCCTCGACGATCGCGGCCAGTTCGTGTAGGCGGGACGCACGCGAGTGGTCGCCGAACTGCGCCGCGGTCTGCAAGCAGAGCACTTCGGCCGCGAATTGTCCACGCTGGCTGGCAGTTTCGGCCGCCGCTAAAACGGTAGTGACAGCCCGCCCGACGGCCCCCCGACCTGCGGCCACCCATGCGTGCGCCAACGCTCGTTCATGGTCCACGCACTGCCAACTTGGGTGGCGATGGCGGCCGAGCACATCCAGCGCCGCCGCAGCCTCGTCGGTCAAACCCCGCAGCGCCAGCGCGGTCGTGTACGGGATCAAGCACTTATAGAGATTGCCGTCGGTCCTCTGCGCCCTGGCGGAGAGCATCTCTACCACCGGCTTGAGCAACGCACACGCGGTGTCGAGGTGACCGGCGCCGAGGGCAACCCGGCCCGTAAGAACGTCGCACAGCACCCGAGCGCCACCCGGTAGGTCCGCCGTCTGTTCGCGCAATCGCTCCGCCGCACGCCAGGCTTCCTCAATGCGCCCCGATAGCATCAGTGCGGTCACGCGGGCGGAGTCGGAAAGGACGAACCACATGTGGTGCGCGTGGAAGGAGCGGGGTAGGAACGGGTCATTGGATTCCGCGGCAGCAACCGCCTCGGTCGTGCGGCCGACGTCCCCAGCAGCGACGGTGACCGCCCATGCGGCTTGAGCGCCGACGACGCTGGGAAGCCGATCCACGACGAGGTTTTTCGACGCTTTCAACGCCGCAGTCGGATTGCCCAGCGCGGCCCAATACATCGCGACGAAGGCATCGAGGCAGCCGCGACTCTCCGGTGGGGTGGTCCGCCGGGCATCGTCGACGAGCTTCTTCGCCCCCGCCACGTCGCCAACGGCCCAGAACATCGTGCTGGCCCGCAGGAAAACCAATCTGGCATGATCGGACTCGCTGAATCCGTCGGTGGGGCAGTCGGCGAGTACCGCGTCGGCGTCCTGGCCACGTCCGCGTCGCGCGAGTGCTTGGGCGCGAATGAAATACGCCTCCGCCCCGGCTCCGGCGCGGATCGCCGCTTCCGCCAGCCGATCGGCCAACGGTATATCCGCGAGGTTCGCCGCGCCTTGGGCCGCCCGGATGAATAGGTCTGGACCCGGTGTGAGGTCGGAATCAATACTCAACGCGGCGCGTCGCATGGCCGTTCGTAAGTCGACGCCATCGTCGCGCTCGGCCAACTGGGTGGCGACGAGTCCGCGCATCCGGCGCAGCCTGGTGGGTGTGGCTCGTTTCCGACGCACCTCCGCGTAGAGCGGGTGTGCCACCCGAACTTCTACGCGATCATCGACCCGCTCGAGACTGATGAGGCCTCGCGCGTCGGCTTCCTCCACCGCGGCAGGGTCGGCGATCCGTTGAAGCGACGCCAGCTCAATCGGTTCGCCGACTGCAAGCGCGTCGATCACGTCGCTGACCGCGGTCTCGAGCATTCCGATCCGCGACTCGATCATGTCCGCCAATACGGCCGGCACGACCGGGTCGCCGTTCCACTGCCAGCACCCCTGCCGCTGCGCGAGCCGACCGTCGGCAACCTCCTGCTCGACGATGCTGCGTAGGTACAACACGTTGCCCCGGGTCAGCTCCCACAGCCGGTTTGCGGCATCCTGATCTAAGCGGCCGCCGAGCGTAGCCTGCAACAACTCGGCGATGTCGTCCTGCGAGACCGGCTGCAGCGCGAGCCGGTCGAACCGACCAGCCATCCAGACTTCTTGCGTCCCTGGGGGAATCGGATCATGGTCGCGAATGGTGAGTACCACCTTGGCCATGCGTCGTTGGACGATCTGATGAAGAACGAATGTGGACAAGTCATCGAGCAGGTGGGCATCGTCGACACCGATCACGACCGCGCTTCCCGCCGGTCCAGTGCTCAACGCATCGATCACCCGGCGGACTGCCTGCAGGCTGTTGGTGGGCGATGCTTCCGCCCACGAAGCAAAGGCGCCAAGGGGAAGATTTCGCGCCGACGAGGTGCCGAGGGCCCAACGCGTTTGACGTCCTGTCGATTCTGCGCGCAATAAGGCCTCGCGGGCGATTCGGCTCTTTCCGACGCCCGCTGCTCCGCAAACCACGATTCCGGACAGAACAGGGTCGGAGATTGCGGTTTCGATGACCCGCAACTCCTCGGCTCGGCCGGTGAGCGGCCAGGTAAGCCGCACCTGTTCAGCTTATGAGCAGCGACAACCGCGGCGCAGCGAAACGACTCCGCGACCGCGCGTGTTCTCCTGCATTTCGCGGCGCGTCGGCCACATACACCCTCGCGCCAGCTAGTAGAGGATCTTTCGCATGTTGTCCTCGTCGTAGTACTTCTCGAGTTCGGCGAGGTCCATGTCCTTCTTGATCGCCTGTGGCGATCCGCGCGACGCTCGGCACCGCGGTCGGGTCCCAGCTCTCCGGTTTCCACGCATCCGACCGCAGAAATGCCTTCGCGCAGTGGAAGAACACCTCTTCGATGTCGATCTCCAGAGCCAGGATGGGGCGCTTACCCTGTACCGTCATCGCGTCGAAGTAGTCGGCGTCGGCGAGGATGCGCGCCGTCCCGTTGATTCGCAGCGTGTCTCCGCGGCCGGGGATCACGAACAGCGTGCCGACATGCGGGCGCTGAAGCACGTTGAGATAACCGTCCACCCGCTTGTTGCCCGGACGTTCCGGAATCGCGATCGTGGTCTCGTCGATGATGTGCACGAAGCCGGGCGGGTCGCCCTTCGGCGACACGTCGACGCGGCCCTGCGCATCGGTCGTCGCGACGAAACCCAGCGGGGAGTGCGCCAGCCAGTCCTGGTGGATGGGGGAGAGCCGCCTGCCGACCTTGTTGGCGACATAGGAGTTCGGGTGCCCGACGATCGCACGCAGATCGTCGACGGTGGTCACTTCACGGCGCATGACTCCATGATGCAAGAGTGCCGTTCCACACGGGCGCGCAGGTCTCAGCCGCTGAAACGGGAGGCGAGCCGTCTGCGGTCGAGCTTGCCGATGCCGCGCCGCGGTAACTCGTCGACGACGTGCACCTCCCTCGGCGCGGCTGTCGGGTCCAGTAAAGCCCCGACATGGGTGCGCAACTCGGCAAGCGTCGGCGGAGCGGAAACGTCGGCAGCCACGACGGCCGCCACCACCCGCTGGCCCAGCCGCTCGTCAGGCACGCCGAAGACCGCGCAGTCGGCGACTTCCGGGTGCGATGCCAACGCGGTCTCGACGAGCTGCGGAAAGACGGTCAGCCCGCCGGTGCTGATTGCATCGTCGGTCCGGCCCAACACCCGCAGCATGCCCGAACTATCAAGGGCGCCAACGTCGTCGGTCAGAAACCAGCCCGGCTCGGCGAACGGGTCGGGCTCGGGCGGATTGCGATACCCCTTGGCAAGGGTTGCACCGCCGAGTGCAATCCGGCCGTCGAGGTCAACGCGCACGCGCACGTCATGGAGCGGAACGCCGTCGTACACACAGCCGCCGGCCGTCTCACTCATGCCGTATGTTCGGACCACTGAAATTCCCATGGCCGCAGCATTTTTGGCGATCCGCGCCGGCATCGGCCCGCCGCCGACCAGTACCGCGTCCAGTTCCGCGAGCGCCGCGACGGCGGGCTCGTCGGACAACGCCTTGTCCAGTTGCGCGGCCACCAGCGACGCGTAGCGCCGGCCGGTGCCCATCGCCGCAACCGCTTCGGGCAGTTCAGCTACGTCGAACCGGGACGACAGCGCGACGGGTGCACTACCCGCTATCACGCTGCGCACCAACACCTGTAGGCCGGCAATGTGGTAGGCGGGCAAGGCAAGCAGCCACCGTCCGGGCCCGCCGAGCCGGCGGTTAGTCGCGTCCGCGCTGGCGGTAAGTGCGGCCGCAGTGAGCATCGCCCCCTTCGGCGCCCCTGTTGTGCCCGACGTCGACACAACGACCGCGATGTCGTCCTCGATTTCTTCACCGACCCGCAATGACGTTGTCAACAGCCGGGCTTGACGCTCGTCGTCGGCCGGAACGGGCAACATGGCAGGCACGCGGCCGGCCAGTACGGCCTCCACGTAGGCAGCACCGACAACGCCGAAGGGCCGGACGGAACGGCGACGGAGCGCAGAACGGCTATTCGGACTCCTCGGCGTCGCGTGGATCGTCGAGTGGCCAGCCTTTCGCCGCCAGCCGGACGCGTACCCGCTCGACGTCCTCGGGCGTGGGCAGTTCGTCGGTGATCTGGATGATCAGCACGCCGATGTCGATGTGGTCGAACTCGTCCCGGTCGATCAGATCCTGCGCGACGGCCTTGACCTCGTCGTGGGTGAGTCGCCGCTTGAGTAGTGCCAGCAGCGGTACGCGGTCGGGTCCTGGAACCCCTTCCGGGTAGCCCGCGTTCAACCACTCCACGATCTTTGAGAGAAATGCGTTCACAAGGCCTGCGAGTTTACTTGTGCTTGGCGCCGAAGAGGTAAAGCCCCGTGTGATGGCCGATGAAGTCACGCGCGACGAACAACACGCCGGCGATGACGACGAGCAGCACGAGCGCGAAGATCGTCCAGCCGAGTGCGACCAGGATGGGGTTCTTCGGGGCGACCGCGCCGCCGTGTTCGGCGACACCGGCACCCTCCGCGTTTATCCGGACGGCGACAGCGAACAATGCGGGCAGCCCCGCGCCGACTAGTAGGCCCGCAACAACGATCTGTAGAAGGGCGGTGTAGTTGAACCAGGCACTCACGAGTTGGCCTTTCCGGTGTTCGGTGGGTTTAGGAGATATGCAGGTTATCGGCTAGCCGAGGCGGCGGTTGGGGGACCTTTTCGCTGGTGCCCGCGGTCAGGTTGCCCTCCCACTCGGCGTTTACGTTGGTGTGGTCGATCGGCGCCTTGCGCGACTGCAGCCAGATCGCCACCGACGCCGCGACCAGCAGAAGGAAGCCGACGGTCGCACCGGCGTAGCCGCCAATGAAGTGCACGACCCAATACGTGACCGCACCGACGATACCCGCCGATGGCAAGGTGATCAGCCAGGCGACGGCCATCCGGCCGGCCACGCCCCAGCGCACGTCGGCTCCGGGCTTACCGACCCCGCTGCCCAAGATCGAGCCGGTCGCGACGTGCGTGGTGGACAGTGAGAAACCGAAATGGCTGGAGAGCAGAATGACTGCGGCCGAAGATGTTTCGGCCGCCATTCCCTGCGGCGACTTGATGTCCACGAGACCCTTACCCAAGGTGCGAATCACCCGCCAACCGCCGAGGTAGGTGCCCATCGCGATGGCCACCGCGCACGACAGGATGACCCAGAACGGTGGCAAGGAGTCGGTCTTGCTCGCTGCGCCGTAGGAGATCAGCGCCAGGAAGATGACGCCCATCGTCTTCTGTGCGTCGTTGGTGCCGTGTGCCAGTGACACCAGCGACGCCGAGCCGATCTGGCCGTACCGGAAGCCCCGGTCGGTGCGTTCCTCGGGCACGCCGCGGACGGCGCGGTAGACCAGCCAGGTGCCGACAGTGGCCACCAGCCCGGCCACGAGCGGGGCGCAGACCGCCGGAATGATCACATTGGACACGAGCCCCCGCCAAATGACGCCGTGCCCGCCGACCGCGGCGAGCATCGCGCCGACGATGCCGCCGATCAGCGCGTGCGACGAGCTGGACGGTATGCCCAGTAGCCAGGTCAACAGGTTCCAGGTGATGCCGCCGACCAAGCCGGCGAACACCAACTCGAGGGTTACCAGACCGGAGTCCACAAGCCCCTTGGCGATAGTCGCCGCCACCGCGGTGGACAGGAACGCGCCGACGAGGTTCAACGACGCCGACAGCGTCACCGCGACCTTCGGCTTAAGGGCGCCACTGGCAATCGACGTCGCCATGGCGTTGCCGGTGTCATGGAAACCGTTGGTGAAGTCGAATGCCAGCGCGGTGATCACCACGATGATCAGGAGGAACAGCTGAAGGTCCACGAGAGGATTGTGTCGCTTGGCGAGAAGCTTTGTCGAACTAATCGACAAATAACTTACTGGTAAATTCCAATTAGACCGATGATGTTCGCCTCCCGTTAACCTCGGGCGTCGCGGCGCAGCGGATGCGTCTCGGGAACCTGCACGAAGATCAGGGTGACGCCGTCGGGATCACTCACGTGCATCTCGTGCAGGCCCCACGGTTCCTGACGCGCTTCACGGGTGATGGACACACCACGGTCGGCCAGCTCCTTCTCGGTGGCGTAGACGTCGCGCACCTGCAGCCACATGGTGCCGCCCGCATTCGGCGCGCCGTGGCTTGCGAGTTCGATCAGGGATTGCCCGGCGTAAAACACCGTGCCTGCGCCGTAATCACGGGCGATCGCGAGCCCGAGCTCGTCGCGGTAGAACCGCAGTGAGCGCTGGTAGTCGGCTGGCCGGAGGAGCATCCGGCTGGCCAGGATCTCCATAAATCGTGTCTATCACGCCGGCCTACCGATTCGGCCGCGACACGGACGATAGGACCGTCTGCGCCGCGGCAACGCACGGAGAGGCGGGCTTTTTACTCACGAGCGAAAAGTCTAGGTGGCCTAATTTTTCGGTGAACACTTTGGTCACTACGAGCAACGACCAGCGCCGAGGTCCGACCGTTCATCGTGAAGAATCCTGCCGTTCACCATGAGTACACCTGGTCTTTGTCGAGCAGGGTTTTGGTGTGGTCATCGACTGCACCTTGCGAAGGGAGCGACATGACCCTCAGACCATCCGGTGTCGCTCTCAGCCTGTTGGCCGCGACGACCCTTGTGCTTTCCTCGTGCAGCAGCGACGACAGCGACGCCGCGTCCAAGGAGTCGGACACCGTCAAGGTCGACTGCGGTGGCAAGCAGTCGTTGACGGCCAGTGGCTCGACGGCGCAGGCGAACGCCATGAAGGCGTTCGTCGAAGCCTATGAGAAGGCCTGCAAGGGGTACACCCTGCAATACACCGCCAACGGTTCGGGCGCTGGAATCCGCGAATTCGCTTCGAACAAGACCGATTTCGGCGGTACCGATATTCCCCTGGCTAAGGGCGATGCCGAATACGCGGCCGCTCAAGAGCGCTGTGGTTCGGAGCCGTTGAACCTGCCGGTGGTGTTCGGCCCGGTCGCGATCAGCTACAACATCAACGCCGTCGACACCCTGGTGCTCGACGCGCCGACGTTGGCCAAGATCTTCAACGGCACGATCACCAGGTGGAACGACCCGGCGATCACGGCGCTGAACCAGTCCATGCCGGCCGGGCCCATCACCGTGGTTCACCGCAGCGACGAGTCCGGAACGACCGAAACCTTCCAGGACTATCTGGAGGCCGCCTCCGACGGTGCCTGGGGCAAGGGCACGGGCCGCAGCTTCATGGGCGGTGTCGGCAAGTCGGGCGAAGGCAACGAGGGGACGGCGGCGACGGTGAAGAACACCGAGGGCGCGATCACCTACAACGAGTGGTCGTTCGCCCAAGCGCAGAACCTGTTCACCGCCAAGATCTTGACCCCGGCCGACAAGGCCCCCGTGGGCATCAGCCCCGACTCGGTCGGCAAGACCATCGCCGGCGCGCGTGTCGCGGTAGCCGGCAACGACCTTGTGCTCGACACGTCGTCGTTCTACCAGCCGATCGAGGCCGGCGCGTACCCCATCGTGCTCGCGACCTACGAACTGGTCTGCTCCAAGTATCCCGACGCCGAGGTTGCCAAGGCAGTCAAAGCATTCCTGCAGTCCACGCTCGGCGCGGGTCAGGCGGGCCTGGAGGACGAGGGGTACATGCCGTTGCCAGCGGACTTCCAGTCGAAGGTGTTGAACGCCATCAACTCGATCACCTGATATCGCGAGCAGCTGTAAGGGGCGCTGCGCTCCGCCGTGGAGGATGAAAATTTGCGCCGAGACTACGGAATATGATGGATCTGGCCCGAAATCCGTCATATTCCGTAGTCTCGCGAATGCCCCGATTCCTCTCAGCCTGCCGACCAGGGCATTCGTCCATTTTCGCGAGCAGACGCTCGGTTGTTTGGGTGTTTATCACGTCAGGTGCCGGATTCGGCCGCGACACGGTAGCCGCGGACGGCCAGCGGCCCGAACACCACGATCAACCCGACCACCCACGCCACGGCCTGCAGCAGCGGCCACAGCGTGGGACCGCCGTCGGCCAGCGCCCGCATCGCCTCGATGGCCGGTGACATCGGCTGGGCCCGCACGACGGGCTGCAGCCAGCCGGGGCCGGGTCAGGAGCCGGGCTGGACCCGCTGCCGCTTCATGATCGCGTTGACCCAGCCGGGGGCGAAGGTGTCGAGGGCCTTGGCGGTGACGGCCATCCGCGGTGCTATGCGCACCGGCCGGGTGCGCGCGGCCGTCACCATCCAGTCGGCGGCCTCGGCCGGGGTGAGCGCGGGCAGCCCGTCGTAGGCCCTCGTCGGCGCGATCATCGGGGTGGCCACCAGCGGGTAGTACAGCGTCGTGGAATGCACGCCCTTGGGCCCCCATTCGGTTTCGATGACCCTGCTGACCGTCGACAGCGCCGCCTTCGACGCGTTGTAGACCGAGAACAGCGGCGACGATTCGCTCAGCACGCCCCAGGTGGCGACGTTGATGATGTGGCCGTCGCCGCGCTCGAGCATCCCGGGCGCAAGACCGCGGATCAGCCGCAGCGGTGAGTAGTAGTTGAGGCCCATCGTCCGCTCGACGTCGTGCCACCGCTCCAGCGACTCGGCCAGCGGGCGGCGGATCGACCGGCCGGCGTTGTTGACGAGGATGTCCACGCCGCCGATCTCCTCGACTCGAGCCGCGAGCGCGTCGACGGCGTCGAGGTCGGACAGGTCGCAGTCGATGGTGATGGCGTCGCCGCCTTCAGCGAGAATCCGATTGGCGAGGTCGTCCAGCAGGTCCTTGCGACGCGCGACCACCACGACGGTGGCGCCGCGGCGGGCGAACTTCATAGCGGCCGCGGCCCCGATGCCCGACGATGCGCCGGTCAGCAGGATGCGCTTGCCCTCGAGCTCGACCTCATCGCGGTCGGGTCGGTACGAGCATGAACTGTGGGGCGACGGTGGCCGCATGCTGCCAGCACGGTCGGTACAGCATCAACTGTGGGGCGATCGGTGGCCGCATGCTGGCCAGCACCAGTTCGTCGGCCAACCGCCGCAGCGGATTCTTACTCACCCGTGGAGTCTATGAACCGCGAAACGGAATTCCAGCAGGCCCCTTCTCGGGCACTTTTCCTGCTGGAATTCCGTTTCGGCGATGAGTTGAAGGCCGGTGACGGGTCAGTACCGATATGGCGCAAACCGGCAAGCTCGACGAGCGATTCAGTGAAGCCACCGAACCGGTGAGCTGGCAGCAGGTCAGCGATGCGCTGGCCGCCGCCGAGCTCTACTGGCTGACCACTGTCCGGCGGGACGGCCGACCGCACATCACCCCGCTGGTCGGTGCGTGGGTCGACGACGAATTCGTGTTCTGCACGGGCCCCGAGGAACAGAAGGCGCAGAACCTCAACCACTCCACCGCGGTGGCCGTCACCACCGGCGTGAACACGTGGAAGGACGGACTCGACGTGATCGTCGAGGGCAACGCCGAACGGCTCACCGGCCGCGACCGGTTGACCAAGTTGGCCGACGCCATTCGCGAGAAGTACGACGGCGACTGGGATTTCACTGCCGCCGACGACGGGTTCGGTCACACCGACGATGCGGGCGACAGCCACATCGCCTACGTTTACCGCGTGCCGCCCGCCAAGGTGCTGGCGTTCGCGAAGTCACCGCACGGTCAGACGACGTTCCGGTTCTAGCGCGAGCAGACGCAAAAGTACCCAATTGGCACGCTTCGGCACTGCTCGCTCGCGTGAAGTAGCGCGGGAAGTCGCTCCAGTCCGGGTCGCGCTTCTCCAGGAACGCGTCGCGGCCCTCGACGGCCTCGTCGGTCATGTACGCCAATCGCGTTGCCTCACCGGCGAACAGCTGTTGGCCGACGAGCCCGTCGTCGGTCAGGTTGAACGCGTACTTGAGCATCCGGATGGCCTGCGGCGACTTGCCGTTGATGGTCGTGGCCCAGTCGATTGCGACGGTCTCCAGGTCGGCGTGGTCGACGACCTCGTTGACCGCGCCCATCGCGTGCATCTGCTCGGCGGTGTAGGGGCGGCCGAGGAAGAAGATCTCGCGGGCGAACTTCTGGCCGACCTGCTTGGCCAGATACGCACTGCCGTAACCGCCGTCGAAGCTGCCGACGTCGGCGTCGGTCTGCTTGAACCGGGCGTGCTCGCGGCTGGCCAGCGTCAGGTCGCACACCACATGCAGGCTGTGCCCACCGCCCGCGGCCCAGCCGTTGACCAGGCAGATGACCACCTTCGGCATGAACCGGATCAGGCGCTGCACCTCGAGGATGTGCAGGCGTCCGGCGCGGGCCACGTCGACGGTCTCGGCGGTCTCGCCCGACGCGTACTGGTAGCCGGTGCGGCCGCGGATGCGTTGGTCGCCACCGGAACAGAACGCCCAGCCGCCGTCTTTCGGAAGGCCCGTTGCCGGTCAGCAGCACGACGCCGACGTCGGGAGACATGCGGGCGTGGTCGAGGACTCGGTACAACTCGTCGACGGTGTGCGGCCGGAACGCGTTGCGTACCTCCGGCCGGTCGAACGCCACCCGCACGGTCGGCTGCGGCTTCCCGTCGACGACGTGGCGGTGATAGGTGATGTCGGTCAGGTCGAAGCCGTCGACCGGTTGCCACCGTGAGGGGTCAAAAGGGTTCTCGCTCATGTGTTTACCGGGTCAAGGCGGAAGACAGGGCAGCGGCCGGCCAGCGCCTCGTACTCGTCGGGATTGGGCCCGGTCACCAGGCCGGCGTTCTTCATGAAGCCGACACCGGATGGGACCTCGACGGGGAATGCCCGCAGCAGTGGCCGGGCGTCCTCGACGGGCATCTCCACCATCCGCACTCGTGCGGTGTGGCGGCCGATGCCGTATCGTCGCCTCGCCTGCGGCGCGGGCGTTGGCCGCCCAGTCACCGCCGGGCAGTCCACCGACGACATAGCGGTTTCCGTCGACGGTCATCGGCGTGACCGGTGTCGAGCGCGGCTTGCCCGACTTGCGGCCGGGCACCGTCAGGATCACCGGGCCCTTCCCGCCGAACCCGAAGCCCAGCCGCTGCACCCCGATCATCACCTTGTTGACGTACTTCAACCACCACGGCGGCCGGAGACGCTCGGTGTTGGACATACCCGCGACGCTACGTGATCGGGTCGATGCGGAACACCGGGCAGCGGCCCGCCAAACCCTCGGCCTCATCGGGTGTGCCGTCGGTGAGCAGTCCGACCCGCTTCATCAACTCGACGCCGGCCGGCACGGCAGCGGGGAACGCCCGCAGCACGGTCCGGGCCTCGTCCGGCGGCAGCTCCACCATCCGGACCCGCTCGGTGCGGCGCCCCTGGGCCAACGAGACCTCACCGGCTGCGCGGACGTTGTTGACCCAGTCCGCGCCGGGATAGCCGTTCACGACGTAGCGCTCGCCGTCGACGTCCATCGGTGTGACGGGTGTCGAGCGCGGCTTGCCGGTCTTGCGGCCGGGCACCGTCAGCACCATCGGCTTCTCGACCCGGGAAATCGGCAGGCCGAGCCGCAGCATGAGCATCAGCACCTTGTTCACCGGCTTCAGCCACCGCGGTGGCCGGACGCGCTCGCCGTTGGGCATGGCCCGACGCTACTGCGTGTCCAGGTCGACGCCGTAGCCGGTCAGCGCGGTGCGCAGGCCATCGGGCCGCTCCGACGTCGGCAGCGGATCGACGAGCACGAACCCGCAGCCGAGTGCACGGGCGCCGCCGTCGGCCTCTTCGCTGTCGCCGACCATCACCGCGTCGCTCGGCCGCAACACCCGAGTTGCGTCAACGCGGCCTCGAAGATCGCCGCGTCGGGCTTGATCGCGCCGACTTCGAACGACAGCACGAACGCGTCGACGTCATCGGCCGCGCCGATCGCCTGGAACGCGGGCCGGACGTCGAACGCGATGTTGGAGACCACCGCGGTCTTGATTCCCTTGCGGTGAAGGCCCTTGAGCACCTCGGCGGTGTCCGGATACGGGGTCCAGGACCCCGGGTCGATCACCCGGTCGTACAGCGCCTCGGCCTGATGGTCGGGCAGCCCGGATTTGCGCAGCACGTGCAGATAGGCCTCGCGGTGCAGGTGCGGCTCGAGGTCGCGGTTGACCCAGGCCCGGTAGGCCTCCTCCGTCATGTCGACGGAGCGACCGGTGGGCGCGGTCAGCCGGCGCATCAGTTCGGCCTGCACGTGCCCGTCGACCTCGCGTTCGTCGACCTGCATGCCCTCGAACCAGCTGTCGTCCTCTTCGAGGCGAAACAAGGTGCCGGAGTAGTCGAACAGCACCGCGCGCACCTGCACAGGGAAATCCTGTCACGGTCTGCACGTGTGGAATCCCGCGGCACCCGGCTATTCCAGGGCGGTGACCGAGCCAGGAAGCAACGGTGCGCGGTTGGCGGCGCGACCGATCGCCGAGGGCGGCACCCCCGTGGGGTTGTGGACGCAGTGGAAGCGCCACTTTCCGTCGCTGGACGTCGACGGCTGTCCCGCGCTGGTTCTGGTCGGAGCACACCCGGACGACGAGACGCTGGGCCTCGGCGCCACCGCGGCGATGCTCAGCGGCCGCGGTGTCACCGTGCAGGTGGTCGCGGTGACCGACGGGGAGGCGGCCTATCCCGACGACGGCGATCGAAAGGACCTGGCGAAGGTGCGCCGGGACGAACTCGCCGCGGCGGCCGTGCGCCTTGGACTGCCGAAGCCGATATTCCTCCGCATACCGGACGGGGAGGTGGCGAGCCACGAGCAGCTGCTGGCCGGCAAAGCTCGGGGCGGTGCTGGCCGGCTTCGAGCGCGGGACGTGGTGTGCGGCGACCTGGCGCGGCGACGGACATCCCGACCATGAGGCGACCGGGCGGGCCGCCGCGGCAGCGGCGAAGAACGTCGGCGCGCCGTTCATCGAATACCCAATATGGATGTGGCACTGGGCAACTCCAGACGATCCGGCGGTGCCATGGCACCGGGCACGACGCCTGCCGGTGGCGCCGCCTGAACTGGAGACGAAGGCCGCCGCGATGCAATGCTTCGCCAGCCAACTGGAGCGCGGGGACGGGCCACCCCTGCTGACCGCGGATGTCGTCGAGCGCCAGATGGCGGTGGGGGAGATCGTGTTCGTCTGAAGACGTACGCCAGATCAGGTGTGAAAGCCCACGCAATTTGGCTATTTACCAGGCATGAAACTGGCAAAGGCCGTCGTCGTGGTGCCCGCGCACAACGAGCTGGCCCACCTGCCGCGCTGTCTGCGGGCCCTGGCGACGTCCGCGGTCTGCCTGCCGGTTCCGGTGCTGACCGTGGTGGTGCTCGACGCCACCGATGACGGCAGCTCCCGCCTGGTCGGCGAGTTCGGCCCCGACGTGCATTTCGTCGAGGTCGACGCGGGCAACGTCGGCGCTGCCCGGGCGGCGGGCTTCGAATACGCCCGACCGTTGTGCGACGGGGCCGACCCGGCACGCACCTGGTATGCGACCACCGACGCCGACAGCGTGGTCCCCGCCGACTGGCTTCTGCGCATGACCGCTTCCGACGCCGACATGGTGCTCGGCGTCGTGCGGGTGCCGGCCTGGCGGCATCACTCGGCCGAGGTGGCCCGTCGCTACCTACGCGCCTATCACTCAAAAGGGCCGGGCCACAATCACATTCACGGTGCCAACATGGGCTTCACGCGCCGACGCATACTGGGCGGTGGGCGGTTTCCGCGCGTTGTCCACCGGAGAGGACGTCGAGCTTGTCGACCGGTTCGAGGCGGCCGGTCTGCGCATTCACCGCGACGCCAAGCTGTCGGTGGCGACCTCCGACCGGCGCGATGGCCGTGCGCCGGGCGGGTTCGCCCACCATCTGCGGGAGCTGTCGGGCTCGGTGCTCAAGCGGACCGCCGGTAAGCGCGCATGATCGCCCCGAAGGCGAGCGCGAGTGAGGATCGCAGCGCAGCGAGGACCGGAGCGAGCGGGAGACGAGGCATGATAAGCGGTCAGGTCGGGTGTTGGCTGGCCGCAGGCGAATTGGACCTCCCGCTGCCGGGATCGGGTCAGACCGCGCTGCGATGGCATCGGCTGGCCGAGCTGACCCAAGCCGACGTCGTCGCGGGCCGGCTGGCCGAGGCGCACACCGACGCCGTTGCGATCCTCGCAGAGTTGCGGTGGCCCCGACCCCAAACCCGATCAGCTGTGGGGGGTTTGGGCCGCCGAATCGAGCGACGCGGTACTGCGGGCTCGCGGTGAAGATGACGAGGTGACGCTCGACGGCACCAAGGTGTGGTGTTCGGGTGCGGGCATCTGCACGCATGCGCTCGTGACGGCGCGTGTCGATCGACCGAGCGTCGCGGCTTGTTCGCCGTCGACTCTGAGCGATCCCGGTGTGCACCCGCTACCCAGCAATTGGCGTAACGCAGGGATGGCCGAGTCAGACACCCGATCGGTCCAATTCCATGGCGCGCCCGCAGTCGCCGTCGGCGCGCCGGGCGAGTATCTCGACCGGCCGGGTTTCTGGCACGGCGCGATCGGGGTCAGCGCCTGCTGGCTTGGCGGGGCACGCGCCGTCGCGGCCCCGTTGTACGAGCGGGCCGGCCGCGAGTCCGCCGACCCGCACACCCTGGCGCACCTCGGGGCGGTGGACGCCGCGATCACCGCGGCCGAGGCGACGCTGGTGTCGGCCGCCTGTCAGGTCGACGCGGATCCACTGGATCGGGAGGGACGCGCCGAGCTGATCGCGCGGCGGACCAGGGCGGTGGTCGAAACGGCCGTCGACGAGGCGATCAACCGCACCGCAAGGGCTCTCGGGCCGGGGCCGCTGGTTCAGGACGCCCGGCATGCCGGGCGGGTCGCCGACCTGACGATCTACGTGCGGCAGAGCCACGCCGAGCGGGATCTCGCTGAACTCGGACGGCTGGCAGGGGGCGGTCAATGACCACTCGACTGCCGGACGCGTACTTCGACCGGATGTACGCGGCGTCGGCCGACCCGTGGCAGCTGCAGGAGCGCTGGTACGAACAGCGCAAGTTCGCGATCACCCTTGCTCTGCTGCCGCATCCGCGCTACCGGCACGCCTTCGAGCCCGGCTGTTCGGTCGGTGTGCTGACCGAGCAGCTCGCTGGTCGATGCGACCACGTGACCGCCACCGACGTCGTCCCGGCCGCACTCGATGCCACCCATCGGCGGCTGAGCCAAGCCGGCCGCCGCGAGCACGTCACGCTGCTGTGCCGATCGCTCGATGAAGCCTGGCCGTCAACGGATTTCGATCTGGTGGTTGTGTCGGAAGTCGGCTACTACCTGAATGAGGATGCGCTGCGCGAGATGCTGGACCGTGAACTGCCGCGGCTGACCAACGCCGCGACGGTCGTGGCCGCCCATTGGCGGCACCGAGTGGAGGACTACCCGTTGACCGGCGACCACGCCAACGACGTCATCGCCGCAACACCCGGCCTGCACCTGATCGGCAGCTACCGCGACGACGACGTCGCCATCGACGTGTTCGACACCGCGTCGTCGGCGTCCGTGGCGGCCCGCACCGGGGTGCCCGGCGTCTAGCCGCCCTGAGCGCGAATAGCCTTGCTTGTCAGCACTTCTCGCTCACGCTCGTTGTCGGTGAGTTCGGCGGCGCGGGCGAACTCGTCGGCGGCCTCGTCGTTGCGGCCGAGGCGGGCCAGCAGCTCGCCGCGCACGCTGGGCAAGAGGTAGGACCCGTCAAGGCCGGTCAGCCCGTCAACGATCTCCAAGGCGGCCGCCGGGCCCGAGGCCATCGCCACCGCGACGGCCCGGTTCAGCTCGACGACCGGCGACGGCGCGACCTGGACGAGCCCGTCGTACAGCAGGACGATCCGGTCCCAGTCGGTGTCGGCGGCGGTCGGCGCGGTCGCGTGGCATTCGGCAAGCGCGGCCTGCAGCGCATACGGCCCCCAGCCGGTACCCCTCTTCTCGACGGCCTGGCCGGCGCGTTCCAGCGCGGCGACCCCGCGCCCGATCTGCGCGCGGTCCCACTTCGTGCGGTCCTGGTCCTCCAGCAGGATCGGTGTGCCGTCGGCATCGGTGCGGGCGCCGAACCGCGACGACTGAAACTCCATCAACGACACCAGCCCGTGCACCTCGGGTTCGTCGGGCACCAGCGCCGCCAGCACCCGACCCAGCCGCAGCGCCTCGCTGCACAGCTCGTCGCGGATCCAGCGCTGGCCGAACGACGCCGAGTAACCCTCGTTGTAGATCAGGTAGATCACCGACAGCACCGCCGACAGCCGCTGCGGGTACTCCGATCGGTCCGGCACCTCGAACGGCACGTCGGCCGCGGCGAGGGTCTTCTTCGCCCGGGTGATCCGCGCCGCGATCGTCGGTGTCGACGACAGGAACGCGCGGGCGATCTCCTCGGTGGTGAGACCGCCGACCACGCGCAGTGTCAGCGCGATCTGCCCTTCGCGGGACAGCACCGGGTGCGTCGAGATGAAGATCAGCCGCAGCACGTCGTCGTCGATGCGGTCGGGATCCCATGCGGGCTCGTCGATTTGGGTTTCCAGCTCGCGGGCCAGCGTCGCGTACTTGGTGTCGAGGGTGTCCCGGCGGCGCCAGTGGTCGATGGCCTTGCGCTTGGCGACGGTGGTCAGCCATGCCCCGGCGTTGCGCGGCACGCCGGTGTCCGGCCACTGCGTCAGCGCGTCGATGAGCGCCTCCTGCGCCAGGTCCTCGGCCAGCCCGACGTCGCCGACCGTCCGGGTCAGCGTCGCGACGATCTTGGCGGCCTCCATCCGCCACACCGCATCGACGGTCTGCTGTAGATCGGTGGCGGGCACATGCCTATTGTGCCGAGATGGCCATCGCACGCGTCGAGGCGCTGCTTGCCCGTGAACGCCGGGTGATCCTCGGCATCACCGGGCCGCCGGGCGCCGGTAAGACTCGGTTGGCCGAGTCGGTCGCGTCATCATTCGATGACGCCGTCCAGATCCCGATGGACGGCTTTCACCTCGCGGACGCCGAACTGCGCCGGCTGGGGCGGCTGGCCGCAAGGGCGCAGTCGACACCTTCGACGCCGACGGCTACTGCGCGCTTCTCGAACGCATCCGCAAGACACCGCCACACATCGTCTACGCGCCGGCCTTCGACCGGAGTATCGAACAGCCGATTGCGGGCGGCATCCCTGTGCCGCCGGAGACGCGGCTCATCGTCACCGAGGGCAACTACCTGCTCGACGACGAGCCGCCGTGGCCGTCGGTGCGCAATCAGCTGACGGAGGTGTGGTTCGTCGACGTGCCCCGTGAGGAACGTCATCGCCGCCTCGTCACGCGGCACGTCGAGTTCGGCAAATCGCCCGCGCAGGCCGAGGCGTGGGTTCGCGATGTCGACGAGGCCAACGCCGACCGCATCGAGAAGTGCCGCCACAAGGCCGATCTGGTGGTGACGGGCTAGCGCGAGCAGCTGCCAGGGGAGCTGCGCTCCGTGGTGGGGGATGAAAATTGCGTCGAGGTGCGGCTGCGTACGCGACACGCCGCGCGGGCGTACGAGTCCGCACACTCGCGGATGCCGCGATTGGGTGCGACCGCCGACCTCGGCATTTGGCTGATTTTCGAGAGAGCTTCGTATCCCTTCCGGGGGACGCCGCGTACGGCGTGAAGAATGGGGTCGGGTCGCCAGCCGACGTCTGGTCATTTTCCGGTCAGACGCCAAAAGTGCGTGTCGCGACGGCGTGTCGTGCAACTTTGCGTCTGCTCGCCGAAAGAGTCAGCCGACCGCGCGGCCTGCGCCCTCCCAGAACTGCGCGCGCACGGCCTTCTTGTCCGGCTTGCCCAGTGCGGTCACCGGCACCGAGTCGACGACGATCACCTGCTTCGGCGACTGCACCGAACCCTTGCGGTCCTTGACCGCGGCCTGGATCTCGGCGGTCACCTGCGCGACCGCCTCGTCGTCGCCGGGCACGTCGGGCCGCAGCACGATGACCGCCGTCACCGCCTCGCCCCACTTCTCGTCCGGCGTGCCGATAACACAGACCTGTGCGACCGAGGGATGTTCGGCGACAACGTCTTCCACCTCGCGTGGGAATACGTTGAAGCCGCCGGTGACGATCATGTCCTTGGTGCGGTCGACGATGTACCAGAAGCCGTCTTCGTCCTCACGGGCCAGGTCACCGGTGTGCATCCAGCCGTCATGAAAAGTCTGCGACGTCTCGTCGGGCCGATTCCAGTAGCCGCCGGACACCAGCGGTCCGCTGACGCAGATCTCGCCGACCTCGCCCTGCGGCACGGGTTTTCCGTCCTCACCGAGCAATGCGGTACGGCAGAACACCGTCGGTCGTCCGCACGACGTCAGCCGCTTGTCGTCGTGGTCGCCCTTGGCCAGATAGGTGATCACCATCGGCGCTTCGGACTGCCCGTAGTACTGCGCGAAAATCGGGCCGAATCGGTCGATGGCCTCGCGCAGCCGCACCGGGTTCATGGCCGAGGCGCCGTAGTAGACGGTCTCCAGCGACGACAAGTCGCGAGTGCGCGAATCCGGATGGTCCATCAGCGCGTAGATCATCGACGGCACCAGCATCGTCGCCGTGATCTTCTGCTCCTCAATGGTTTTCAGCACCTCGGCCGGATCGAACTTGGTCAGCACGACGAGCTCGCCGCCCTTGATGATCGTCGGCACGAAGAACGCCGCACCCGCATGTGACAACGGCGTGCACATCAGGAACTTGGGATGCTCCGGCCACTCCCACTCGGCGAGCTGGATCGTCGTCATCGTGGTGATCGACTGCACGGTGCCGATCACGCCCTTCGGCTTGCCGGTCGTCCCGCCGGTGTAGGCCATGCCACCGATGTGATCCGGTGCCAGATCGGCGGCGACCAGTGGCCGCGGCTCGTACTTGGCCGCCTCGGCGGTCAGGTCGACGGCCACGTCGGACAGCGCGTCGGGCACGGGGCCGATCGTCAGAACCTGCTTCAGGGCAGGCACCTTCTCCAGCAGCCCAAGCGCCCGTTCGACGAACATCGGGTTGGGGTCGATGATCAACGACGTGACGCCGGCGTCGGACAGCACGTACGCGTGGTCTTCCAGAGACCCGAGAGGGTGTAGTGCCGTGCGCCGGTAGCCCTGGGTCTGGCCGGCGCCGATGATCATCAGCACCTCGGGCCGGTTGAGCGATAGCAGGCCGGTGGCGCTGCCGGTGCCCGCGCCCAGCGCCTCGAACGCCTGAATGTACTGGCTGATGCGTTCGGCCAGCTGGCCGCCGGTCAGCGTGGTGTCGCCGAGGAACAGCACGGGCTTGTCTTTGTTCCGCTTCAGCGCCCCGACGGTGAGGTGGCCGGAGTGCAGGGGATGGCGGAGAAGCGCGCTGACGAGCGCTCGCGCGAGGAAGCATCAACCTGGGTCATGGAGACCAGACTAGAACGTGTTACAGATTTGGTGGTCGAGTACCCCGCACACGCCGAAACGGAATTCCAGCAGGCCCGTTCTCGAACTTCTTCTGCTGGAATTCCGTTTCGGCGCCAACATCGCCAACAGGTCAGCGGCTCGCGAGCAGAACCGTCAGCGGCCCGCGGCCTTCCTGGCCTGCTCGGCTGCCTTCTCGGCGAGGTCGGCCCGCCACTGGATCTCCTTCTCGATCCACGGGTTGTCCTGCGGAAACTCCTCGGTTTCGGACACCCGGCGCACCTCGAGCCTGACGCCCTTGCCCAGCGGGACCTTCTTCGCCCACTGCTTGGCCTCTTCCTTCGACGACACGTCGAGGATCCAAAACCCGTTGAACAGTTCCTTGGCCTCCGTGTACGGGCCGTCGGTGACTACGGGCGGATCGGAGTTGAAATCGACGACGAAGCCCTCGTCGGGTCCGGTCAGGCCCTCGCCGGCCAGCATCACGCCGGCCTTGATGAGCTCCTCGTTGAAGCGGCCCATCGACTCGATGATCTCGTTGAAGTCGATGTTGGCTTCCTCCATGGCCGCCTCGGCCTCGGGGGTGGACCGCATGATCAGCATGTAGCGCGACATTGTGTCTCCTTCTTCGGTGTGGAAGGGGCGCGTCCATCGTGCCCTCGTTGACACGTCGAACGGCAACCCCCCGAAATCGACACGCGCCGCGAAGAAACTTCAGAAAAATTTTGGACGAGGCGAATCCGCAGGTCAGGGCTCGGGCTGGGCGAAGATTCGCTCGAGTCGCTCGCGTCCCTCCGGCGTCAGGCCGACGTCGCGGGTGTCGGGCCATTCGTCGATTTCGGCGACGGTCTGTTCGCACCACTGGATGAGAAGGCGGTAGAAGTCGTCGAGGAACCCGACCATGGGTTCGATGAGGTGTAGTCGGTGAGGGAACGGGCCACCGGTCTTGAGCGCCTCCTCGATGAGCGCATAGCCCTTGGTCTGAAACCCACGGGCTTGCCGTGCGGTGGCTTCCAGCGACTGGCGCAGGTCATCCGCGGTGGCCTGGTCGCCGAGGAACATCCGGAGAAGACCCTCGATCTCGACGACGGGCGCGGACGGTTCGGTGCCGAACCACTCCTCGAGTGCCGCGCGGCCTTCTGGGGTGATCGTGTAGCGCATGCGCTGCCGCCGAGCGCCCTCGACCAGCTCGGAGGTGGCATGTCCGCGCTCGACGATTCGCTTGAGCTCGGCGTACAGGTGGGCCTCGGATCGTGGCCAGAAGAAGTGCGCGCCGCGTTGGATCTGAGCGACGATTTCGTACGCCGTCCACGATTTGATGCCGAGCAGGCCGAGAAGGGCGAACGATGTAGTTGTCGGCTTGGAAGGCATTCCTTGACAATACTCCAACCTGGAGTATCTTAAGCTCCACACTGGAGTATGGAGGTGGGGCATGAAGGACACCGAATTCGTCGCGATCGTCGACACCGACCGTGACGAGCTCAGGGATCGCATCGAGACAATGCGGCAGCGGTTCTATCGGCTCGCCCGCTCCGCGGACCCGAGCGCCCGGCGCCGAGGCCTGGATTGGAACGTTCAGCAGGTCGTTGCCCACGTGCTCTCGGTCGCACACCGGTATCGGTCGTTCGCCGAAACGAAGGATTTTCGCCGCGCGAGCCACCCCCGCGAACTGGATCAGATCAATCAGGAGGAGCTCGAGGCCCTGATGGCGCCGATTCCCGAGCTGGTCGACCAACTCGAAGCGCTTGAGCCGGTGATGGATGCCTGGTTCGACGGTCTCCCGGATGACTTCTCCGGTGAGTTCCATTGCGGTGCAATGGTTTCTGGGTCTGTCGCACAGATCAACTGGCTCGCCGAGCTGATCCTGCACGGAGACGATATCGCGCGCTCGGTTGGCGTGCCCTGGGAAATCAGCGAGCGCGACATGTTGCTGTGGCTCCGCGAGGCCGCAGAGGTGACGCCGGCCTACGTGCGCGCCGACATCGACCCCGCCACCGAAATCTGCGTGGCGCTGCAGATCCCGGATGCGCGGCCATATGTCATCCACGTGCACGACGGGGTCCTCGAAATGCGCGCGCGTCGGGCCGACGACCGACCCGATGCCGTCATGAAGGCGCCGGCATCGACGATGGCCGCGATGATCCTCAACCGCATCGGCCCGTTCACCGCAGCGCGCCGTGGCCTCCGCATCGTCGGCGGACGGCGGCCGTGGAAGGCGATGAAGCTTCAGTCCTGCATCGAAAAGGCCTGACGATGCGTCAGCGCTTCACCGGAACGGCGATCTCGTTGCGGCGCCGGAACGGTAGCGTCCACGGCGGATCGTAGAACCATGCGACGGGTTCACCAGCCGGCTCGATTCCGTTGTCGCGCAAGACTTCGACGAGTTCTGCGGTGCGCGCGGCCACTGCGGCCGCGCCGCGATCGCCGCTGAACCGCAGCACCGCCACTGTCTCTCCCGGGACGGTGACGAGCGCGACTTTATCGTCGTCGGGCGTTGGAGTGTTTCCATCGACCACCTGGACGGCATGAGAACTGGATGGTCCGAACGGTCGCCAGCGGCGCGCGCCTGGCTGACGGGCGCCGTCATCGCGATTTCGTCGCCGCGACCGGACTGCTGGGCGACAGGCGCCGTCATCGCTATCTTCTCGTCCGTGATTCGCGCCGAAGACGTCACTGGCCAGGCGCCGAAAACTGACGCCGCGGGTACGGTCCTCGTCTGCGGTGACCGTGGTTTCGCCGTAATACGAGGACCGTACCTGCGCAACTCGACACGGTCACTCACCGGTGTCGCGACGTGTGCGGCTCTTCGGCGCCGGTCGATGCGCCGATCGACAGCATCGACTCCGCGACCTGTACCGGCAATTTCAGAACGCCGACGCGATTCGACGTCTCCGATCAGTCTTCGTCGACGTCGGCGTTCGACACCACGGCCGCGGATCCGAGGAGCCCAACGGGTTACGCATGCCGATGTTGGTGACGCCAATGGAGATCGCCGAGGTTGAAGGCGCCGATGTTGTCGTCACCCGTACTCAACAGGCCGATGTTGCCGTTGCCCGCGTGGCTGATTCCGGCGTTGAAGTAACCGGTGTTGTTGGCGCCGAGATTGACTGCACCGCGGTTGCCGGTGCGACGTTCAGCGCGCCGAATTGTTGGCACCGAAATTGCGGACCCTGGGTCCGTTCAGCCTGACGTTGAAGTTGCTGTTGTTGTTATTGCCGATGTTGGCGACGGCGACGTTGTCTAAGTCATCGACGTTGTTGAAGCCGATGTTGAAGTTGCCTTCGTTGTCGCTGCTGATGTTGAAGTTGCCGTCGTTGTTAGTGCCGATGTTGAAGTTGCTGTCGTTGACTACTCCGATGATGAAGTTCCGCGGGTTGCGCGCCGAGGTTCGCGGGCCGGTCAAGAGGCTGAGCTGGACTCGGACGGAACGAGCGGCAACGGTGGTAGTGCCCCGCGCACGAGACGACGGTGACTGTAGTGCGGTCGGCCGCGATCGGGTGATTGATTGCTGGCAGCGCTTGCGATCCAACGCTCGGCGACGGCAGAGGCAGGATGCGGCACCAAGCGTGACTCGGTGGACGTGGGCGGGGGTGCGGAAGGGTGCGGGTGGCGCGTGGGGCCGCGGCGATGACACCGGCG
>CAVUPN010000022.1:0-26240 GCA_963743225.1 uncultured Actinomycetota bacterium
TTACGGTCGTTAGGTGTCAGGACGAGGCGGCGCGGAGATCGCAGCGCTGGTTGATCCCGCCAATCCGCCGAGCCGTAAAGCGCCGCTGGTGTGGGCGATCGGCGCGGCGATTCCGTGGCTGATGCTGGCGGTGGCGCAGCTGGTGTGGTTCGCGCGTCGACGGCCGGCTGGCCTGGCTGCACATCGCCGCAGCCGCCGTCACCGCGCTCGGGACGGTGGTGTTCGTGGTGGTCGGGCCGCTGTGGCGGTACCGCGTGCACCGCTGGGACATCGGTCCGCAGGCGGTGTACACCCGGTCGGGCTGGCTGGTTCAGGAACGCCGGATCGCGCCGATCTCCCGCGTGCAGACCGTCGACACCTATCGCGGGCCGGTGGACCGGTTGTTCGGTTTGGCCAACGTCACGGTGACGACGGCTTCGTCGGCCGGTGCGGTGCGCATTGTGGCACTGGACTCCGATGTCGCCGACCGGATCGTCGCCCAGCTCACCGATATTGCCGCGATCGGCGCGGAGGATGCGACGTGACGGCACCGGCCACCGAACGAGTGTGGCAGCGGCTCAGCCCGCGAATGCTGTTGGTGCATCCCGTTCATGAGGTGATGCGACAGCTTCCGCTGCTGATCGGCGCGGTGGTGCTGGGATCGGCCACGGGCAACCCGATGTGGACGGTCGCTGCGCTGGGAGTGACGGTCGCGTTTGGCGTCCTGCGGTGGTTCACCACGACATACCGCATCGAGCCCGACGAGGTGCAGCTGCGCACCGGCGTCCTGCAACGCAAGGTTGTGTCGGTGCCGCGCAACCGGATTCGTTCGGTTCAGACCGACGCCCGGCTGCTGCACCAACTGCTGCGGTTGACGGTGTTGCGGGTCAGCACCGGGCAGGAAGCCGTGGGCGACACGGTGTTCGTGCTCGACGCGGTGCCCGCCGAAGAGGTGCCGAGGCTGCGCTCGATCCTGCTGGCAGACTCGCTGGCTCCCGCCGACGACACCGGAGATCAGCCTGCTGCACCCGGCCGCCTGCTGGCCCGCTGGCATCCGTCCTGGCTGCGCTACAGCCCGCTGAGCTTCACCGGCCTTGCCATGATCATCGCCGCGGTGGGTGTCGTGTACCAGGCGGGTCTCGGTGCGGCACTTGAACATTCGCGGCTCGCCGAGTCGGGGCGCGACGCCGCGCAGCGGTTCGGCGTGGTCGCCAGTGTGGCCGTGGTCGTCGCGGTCGTGGTGCTCGCCTCGGTGGTGCTTTCGGTGCTGCGGTCGCTGGTGACGTACGGCAACCTGGTGCTCAGCCGCGAAGCCGACCTGTTGCATCTCCAGCACGGGCTGCTGCGCAGGCGCGAGCACACATTCGACATGCGCAGGCTGCGCGGCGGCACACTGCGTCAGCCGCTGCTGGTCCGGCTGCTCGGCGGCGCGCGGCTGGACGCGGTGATGACGGGCGTCGCCGGGGCGGGGGAGGCCTCGCTGTTGCTGCCGCCCTGCCCCGTTCGCACCGCCGAGTCTGTGCTGACCGAGTTGATCCAGAATCCCGAAGCGGTGTCCGGCCCCGTGCGCACGCATGGCTCGGCCGCCACTCGTCGGCGCTGGACCCGCGCGTTCGCGGTGCCCGCGGTCGTCGCCATCGGGCTGGCGGTGGCCGCCGCGTTCGCGACGGTGCCGATATGGGCGTGGATCGTGCTGGCGGTTGTGACGCCGTGTTGCGCGTTTCTGGCCGCCGACCGGGCACGCGCTCTCGGACATCGGGTCGACGGCAGCTGGCTTGTTGCGCGTGCGGGCAGTCTGGAGCGCCGCCGCGACTGCATCGCCGCCGCGGGAATCATCGGGTGGACGGTGCGCCAGACATTCCTGCAGCGTCGCGCCGGGTTGGCGACGCTGGTCGCGGCCACCGCGGCGGGGGTGAAGCACTATCAGGTGATCGACGTTCCCGCCGAGATCGGTTGGGCGATCGCGGGGACGGCGTCGCCGTGGGTGGCCGACAGTGTATGGGCGCGCCCGTAGCCGGGCCCGACTTGCGCGGCACCGGTCGCCGAATACTGTCGCACCATGGCGGTCGGTGGCGTGCTGTTCGACATCGATGGCGTCTTGGTGACCTCATGGGAGCCCATCGAGGCGCCGCGGAGACCCTGCGCGTGCTGGCGGACAACCAGATTGCCCGGTCGTATCTGACCAACACCACGACCCGGACCCGCGAGCAGATCGCCCGGCTGCTCACCGATGCCGGCATGGAAGTGGCCGCCGACGAGGTGATCACGGCCGCGGCGCTGACGGCGGAGTACGTCCGCAGCCAGTACCCCGATGCGCGTTGCTTCCTGGTCAACAGCGGGCAGATCGCCGAGGACATGCCGGGCATCGACATCGTCTACGCGAACGACTACGGCGGCGACGCGGTGCCGGACACCCCGGACGTGATCCTGCTCGGCGGTGCGGGCCCCGAATACAACCACCTGACGCTGAGCCGCGTCTACGACTGGATGGCCCAGGGCGTGCCCGTCGTCGCCATGCACCGCAGCACATCGTGGAACACCACCGAGGGCCTGCGCATCGACACCGGCATGTACCTGATCGGGATGGAGGAGACGTCGGGCCGCAAGGCCACTGCCGTCGGCAAGCCCGCCCCTGCCGGATTCCTCACTGCCGCTTCGCGTCTCGGTGTCGACCCGGACGAGATGTACATGATCGGCGACGATCTCAATAATGACGTGCTGTCGGCCCAGGTGGTCGGAATGATCGGCGTCCTGGTGCGCACCGGCAAGTTCCGTCAGGACACCCTCGACCGCTGGGCCGCCGACGAGTTCGCGATGCAGCCCAATCACGTCATCGACTCGGTCGGCGACCTGCCGGATTTACTCGGGCTGTAGGCGAGCACCGGGCACCGCACGCCGAGGCTGCGGGGAGATCGCGATTTGTCGCCGAACGATGATCTGTCCGCAGTTTCGATGAATCTTTGGTGGGTCGACAGTCTGTATGGCTATGACCCAAGACATCATGAGCGTCACCACCACTGTCAACGCGCCCGCCGAGACGGTGTTCGACGTGCTGGCCGACCCGTCGACCCACGCAGGCGATCGACGGCACCGGCTGGGTGCGCGAGTCACGCGACGGCAAGCCCGTGACCGAAACCGGCCAGATCTTCCGGATGGGGATGTACCACGACAACCACCCCAACAAGCACTACGAGATGGCGAACCGGGTCGAAGTGTTCGATCCGCCGCGTGCCATCGCGTGGCAGCCAGGAGCAGAACCCCGGCATATCCCGGTCACCAAGGTCCCGATGACGCCCCTCTCGATTTCGGCGGATGGATCTGGCGCTACGACCTCGAGTCGGTCGGCGACGACCGCACCGAAGTCACGCTGACCTACGACTGGTCAGGCGTGCCGCCGCAAAAGCGCGAGGTCATCCAGTTTCCGCCGTTCGAGAGGCAGCACCTCGTCAACTCGCTGGATCATCTGGCCGAGCTCGCGCAGTCGAGAAGCTAGGCTCGCAGCTCCCGCACCGCGTCGATGCGGCGCGCAAATGAGCCGTCGTCGCCGCGGCGATCGGCGGACCGCCGCCAGATCCGGCGCAACTCGTTGTGGATCCAGCCGTGCGGCTTGCCGGTGCGGTGGTGCGCGACAGAGACGAGCGCGTTGAGCTGGCTGCGCAGTTCGCGTAGCTGCCGTGCGTCGACACCCGCGGCATCTCGCCGGTGGCTGTGCGTTTCGTGAGTTGCTAGCAGGTTGTCGGGTCGACAGGGACCACCAGGTTCGAAATGCGCAATGGCACGCCGGTTCTCGTCACGACGATGGACTACGTATTCGTCGACGACAAGGCGGGTAAGCCGTCGGGGATCCACGAATTCGTCGCCCGGCGACCGATTCCGGCGGTCGGCAACGGCGACGGGGATCAGGCGATGCTCGAGTACACACGATCGACAATCCGCACCCGAGCCTTGGGGTGCTCATACACCACACCGACGCCGAGCGGGAGTATGCGTATGACGCGAATCCGCCGGCGTCTGGGAAGCTGGTGACCGCTTTGCAGGAGGCTGGGCCGCAGGCCTGGACCGTGGTGGATATGAAGGCGGACTGGAACACGGTGTTCGGCCAGTAGACCGCGTGGGAGCGACAGGCACGCACCGGTTGTGCAAACTCGTCGCGCTATGATCATCGGCGTGAGAGACTTTGCCGCATTGCTGCGACAGCGCGGTCCGATCAGGAGAAACAGTGTGATGGCTAGATGGCGCCAGCGGATAATGCCCGCGATCGCAGCTACGTCTTTGGTGCTGGGGACCGGAACGATAGTAACCGCGGTGAGCGCCGCGGAGGAAGCGGTGTTGATCCCGGGAGCGACTGTCTTCAAGCGGATCAACCCGCTGTATCCGAGTGTCGCCACCTCCTACCCGGTGATCGGGATCCACTTTCACAACGATGACGACCCGCAGGTGGTCGACTACTCGCAGAACGCACTTGCCTCTGACAAGGCGCTTCTGGACGGCGTGGAGCAGGCCGCCGCCGCTGTGCAGAACATCGGCGGCCCAGTCGTGGTCATCGGCGAATCGATGGGCAGCATGGTTGCTTGGAGAGTCGCCGCAGAGCTGGCAGCCAACAGCCCTGATCCGTCGAACGATGACATCAAGATCGTCTTGATCGCCCCACCGGAGGCGGGCATAGCCGAGTACTTCAAGGAGGGCACCTACATTCCCATCTTGAACTACCGGATAAAACGCATTGCGGGGTCTCCTTACGACACCACGATCGTGATCGGTGAGTACGACGGCTGGGCTGACCCTCCTGATCGTCCGTGGAACCTAGCCTCCGCCGCCAACGCGCTGTTGGGCATTGTCTACGTTCACGGCCCGCCGATAGCGGCTGTCAATCTTGACACGGTGGACGAGACCACGACCTATGTCGAGGGGAACAAGCAGCACGGACCCATCACCACTCATTTGGTCCCGACCGAGAACCTCCCTCTGACGCAGTTTTTTCGTGATGTCGGCCTGCCCGACACGCTGGTGGACAAGGCAGATCAGGTTCTTCGTCCTCTCGTCGATGCCGGATACCGGCGCCACGATAAACCCGGTGACCCTCGCCCGTATCTGTACGACGGCGAGATCCACCGCAATGTTCAAAGTCAGCAGCAGGTCCGGGAACCGTGGCGAGAGCGTAGCGAGAAGAAACTGGATGTCGGTCAGGAGCGCCGTGAACACCGCAGCGAGCTACGTCAGGCCATGCGCAAAGATCTGCGGGACCGTGTCGAGGCCGGCTTTGGGCAGCTGAATAAGCGGATTGCAGAACGGCAGGCGGAAGGGGAGAAGCCCCCGGAGTGATCGGCAGGCACCGCCCAGTCGGTCTTGGCGGGAGTTGATCGACCGTCGCGGACGTGGTGACCGGCCCTCTGCGCGCGCATGGCGCGGTCGCTACCCGGCGACGGTGGACCCGGGCGCCGCAGTGCTATAGGAGGTACCATATATGGCATGCAGAAGACGACGGTCTACCTCCCGGCGGAACTAGATCTGCGACTCGAGGCCGAAGCGAAGGCCGAGGGTGTGAGCAAGGCGGAGCTGATTCGTCGGGGTGTTGCCAAGCTGCTGGACGAGAGCCGACGACCACGGCAGGCCAAGCCGCTGCCGGTTTTTCGGAGTGGCCGCACCCGCATGATAGAGGAGATCGACCGCGATCTGGTGGATGAGATCGGGAAGCGGGCGGCTCGGCGTTGATCGTCGTGGCCGACACGTCGGCACTGTTGGCGGCCTTCGATGAGAGCGAAGCCGAACATGACCGCGCCCGCGTAGTCATGGCGTCGGAGCAACTGGTGATCTCACCGATTGTGCTTGCCGAACTCGATCACCTGGTACATCGGGATTTCGGATTTGGCGCTGCAATGGCGGCTCTCGAATCGCTGACCGACCGTGTGGCCGACGGCGACTATGCGCTGGCGGCCGTGTCCAACGATGATCTGATCGCCGCCGAACAGGTCCGGTCGGCCTATGCCGCTCTTGAACTCGACCTCGCAGATGGCCTCGGAGTCGTCATCGCAGACCGCTACCGCACCAACCGGATCTTCACACTCGATCTGCGGGACTTTCGTGCGATCACACCGCTGACCCCAGGCTTGGACAGCTTCACGATCCTGCCCGCCGACGGATGACTGCTGCTGGCCGGCACCAGCGGGTGCGTCGAGTTGTTTCCGCGAGTGTTTGGGGATCCAGGGCCAGAGGCCGCTCGTTGCGCCCTTGCCATCGAGGTCCCGCACGCTTCACCGATGGCGAACTAACCTTGCACTCACCATGCCCGAGTGCTAAAAATGACTTTGGCACTCGCGACCAGTGAGTGCTAGGTCGGGACGGTGAGATCGAGCCGCACAGCTCATGAGTCGTCCGTCGCGGGCACTGCTCCCGGCCACAACGTGTGCATCCCCAATCCGGAGGAATCACTTCGCAATGGCCAAGACAATTGCGTACGACGAAGAGGCCCGCCGTGGCCTCGAGCGGGGCCTGAACGCCCTCGCCGACGCGGTAAGGGTGACGTTGGGTCCCAAGGGCCGCAACGTCGTCCTGGAGAAGAAGTGGGGCGCCCCCACGATCACCAACGATGGGGTTTCCATCGCCAAGGAGATCGACCTGGAGGATCCCTACGAGAAGATCGGCGCTGAGCTGGTCAAGGAAGTCGCCAAGAAGACCGACGACGTCGCAGGCGACGGCACCACCACCGCCACCGTGCTGGCTCAGGCGCTCGTTCGCGAGGGCCTGCGCAACGTCGCGGCCGGTGCCAACCCGCTCGGCCTCAAGCGCGGCATCGAGAAGGCCGTCGAGAAGATCACCGAGACGCTGCTCAAGTCCGCCAAGGAGGTCGAGACCAAGGAGCAGATCGCTGCCACCGCGGGCATCTCGGCCGGCGACTCGTCCATCGGCGAGCTGATCGCCGAGGCCATGGACAAGGTCGGCAACGAGGGCGTCATCACCGTCGAGGAGTCCAACACCTTCGGCCTCCAGCTGGAGCTCACCGAGGGCATGCGCTTCGACAAGGGCTACATCTCGGGTTACTTCGTGACCGACGCCGAGCGTCAGGAAGCGGTCATCGAGGATCCGTACATCCTGCTGGTCAGCTCGAAGATCTCGACCGTCAAGGATCTGCTGCCGCTGCTGGAGAAGGTCATCCAGTCCGGCAAGCCGCTGCTGATCATCGCCGAGGACGTCGAGGGCGAGGCGCTGTCCACCCTGGTCGTCAACAAGATCCGCGGCACCTTCAAGTCCGTCGCCGTCAAGGCCCCGGGCTTCGGTGACCGCCGCAAGGCGATGCTGCAGGACATGGCGATCCTCACCGGTGGCCAGGTCGTCAGCGAAGAGGTCGGCCTCTCCCTGGAGACGGCAGGCGTCGAGCTGCTGGGCAAGGCCCGCAAGATCGTCGTCACCAAGGACGAGACCACGATCATCGAGGGCTCCGGTGACCCGGACGCCATCGCAGGCCGGGTCTCGCAGATCCGCGCCGAGATCGAGAACAGCGACTCCGACTACGACCGCGAGAAGCTGCAGGAGCGCCTGGCCAAGCTGGCCGGCGGTGTTGCGGTGATCAAGGCCGGCGCTGCCACCGAGGTGGAGCTCAAGGAGCGCAAGCATCGCATCGAGGACGCGGTCCGCAACGCGAAGGCGGCCGTCGAGGAGGGCATCGTCGCCGGTGGTGGCGTGGCCCTGCTGCAGTCCGCGCCGGCGCTGGACGATCTCAAGCTCGAGGGTGACGAAGCCACCGGCGCCAACATCGTCAAGGTGGCGCTGGAGGCCCCGCTGAAGCAGATCGCCTTCAACTCGGGTCTCGAGCCCGGCGTCGTCGCCGAGAAGGTCCGCAACTCGAAGGCCGGCGTTGGCCTGAACGCGGACACCGGTGAGTACGAGGACCTGCTCAAGGCCGGCGTCGCCGACCCGGTCAAGGTGACGCGCTCGGCGCTGCAGAACGCTGCGTCCATCGCGGCGCTGTTCCTGACGACCGAGGCGGTCGTCGCAGACAAGCCGGAGAAGGCCGCCGCACCCATGGGCGACCCGACCGGTGGTATGGGCGGCATGGACTTCTAAGTCCTTCCCGAGAAGGCCCGGCCCCGTTCGCGGGGCCGGGTTTTTTCGTGCCTCAGCGCCTTTTCGAGCGGCACGCAGTCGTCCTTGCAGCCGGGTTTCGTCGCGGTCCCAGGAGCTGCCTTCCGATGCAGAACCGCCCGGTCGGGCACGATCTGCAGCGCCGTGTCGTCCTCAGGGGGTTGGCCCTTGCCGTCGACGATCAGCGTGTAGCCGCCGCGCTGTGCGGGCGGCCAGACCAGTGTGACGTCGCTGTGGGCGGTGACATTCCGGCGGGTACTGCCCCCGACGGGTCCGACGTCGATCACGCCGTCGGCGAAGACGGGGTCGACCGCCACGGTATGTGCCTTGTAGCCGTTGTCGACCGTGACCAGATAGGCGAACGTGTAATCGGTCAGCGCATCGGCCAGCTGGTTGAGATCCACCTTGACGCTCATGACGTGAGGATAGGCCCGCCTTCTCCGCGCGACTGCAGACGATCACCCGACGTGGTGAGTGTGCGAATCCGTACGCCGCCTCGGCGAGTCGCGTACGAAACGGCACAGTCGGGCCGCCGACGGTGGGCTTGTAGGTTCGAGCGATGCCACTTCCACCGCCGTCGCCGTCCACCACCGCCGTCATCACCGGCGCCTCGTCGGGTATCGGCGCCGACATCGCGCGCGAACTGGCGCACCGCGGCCACGGCGTGACGCTTGTCGCGCGTCGCGAGGACAGGCTGCGTGACCTCGCCGCCGAGCTGTCCGACACCGTCCGCGTCGAGGTGATCGCGTGCGACGTCGCCGATTCCGACGCCCGCGCAGGCCTTTTCGACGCCGTCGCAAGCCGCGGCCTGACCGTCGACGTCCTCGTGAACAACGGCGGGCATCGGCACCATCGGAGCGATCGAAAAGTCGCCGGTCGCCGAGGAGATAGCGCAGGTGCGCGTCAACGTCGAAGCCGTCATCGACCTGACCACCCGCGCGGCGCAGCAGATGGTGCTCTCGCGGTCTCGGCGCCATCCTCAACGTCGGGTCCACCGTCGGATTCCACCCGTCGCTCCAGTCGCGGGCGGGCGAGCCGGCACAGCGTGCAGATCGTGCGGTACCAGCCGACGGCGACGAGGAGTTCCATCCGCTGTTCGCGTCGAGCGGCCGGACCGAGCGTCACTTCACGTCGCCTCCGACCACGGTCCGGTGCGCACCGAGTTCCTCGACAGCGCCGAGCAGGACGAGAAGAAGTTCGGCCGCGTGCGTTCTCGAAGCTCCTCTGGCAAGCCGTCCCGCGATGTGGCGAGGATCGGCCTCGAAGCGCTCGACGGCGACGCGGCGTGGTGATCGCCGGCCAGCGCGCCGGCTGAGTACGCGATCTGCTGCACGCGTTCCGCGGCGGGTACTGCGTCGGTGCTCGCGCGCCGAGCCTGCGCAGTCGGGCGGCGAGGGCCGGATGGCGCTGCAGACACCGCACCAGCAGCAAGCGGTTCGTACGTGCGGTCGGGATGACCCCAGCTGTTGATGTCGGCGGTGTCGCGGTCACTCCACGGAGGAGCCAGCGGCGCGACCCGCGTCATGCGGACGCGGGAGCGGGTTGGCGGCCGCGCACCAGCTTGCCGGGCCGGGCGTCGGTGGGGACGCCGTTCTCGGCGATGATCTCGCCCGAGACGATGGTGGCGACGTAACCGTCGGCGGTCTGGTCGAGGCGGCGCCCGCCCGCGGGCAGGTCGTGGGCGATGACGGGTTTGTGCAGCCGCATTGCGGCGTGATCGATCACGTTGAGATCGGCCTTGTAGCCCACCGCGATTCGGCCGCGGTCCGCCAGCCCCGCGACGCGGCCGGGCACCGACGTCAGCTGCCTGATCGCTTCGGCCACAGTCAACCGCCCGGCGCTGCGATCGCGTGCCCAGTGCGTCAGCAGGTAGGTCGGAAAGCTTGAGTCACAGATCATTCCGTAGTGCGCGCCACCATCGCCGAGGCCGAGGACGACGTCGTCGCGGCGGATCAGCTCGCCGACGGTGTCCAGCGAGTTGTTCTCGAAATTGGCCATCGCACCGAGAAGAATGGCGTGTCCGTCGTCGTCGAGCAGCCGGTCGTACGCCTCTTCCACCGGCGGTACACCGCGAGCTTGTGCGCGCGCCAGGATGCTCATCGATCGGTCGGGTTCGTAGTCGGCGTTGTCACCGAGCGGGAAGATCCACTCCCACATCTGCGCCAGATACACCAACGGGTTGGCGGTAGTCGTCCCGAACTTGTCGGCCAGGATACGTTCCCGCACTTCGGGTTTGCGCATCTCGGCGACGCGTTCGGCCAGCGGCAGGTGCGCTATCGCCTGATAACTGGGATAGAGCACGAACGGGTTTGCGGTCAGTTCGAGACCGATCATCAGGCCGATCGGCCGGGGGAAGACCTGTGCGGTGATGTCGCCACCGGCCGCATTCGCCTTCTCCACCATCGTGATGGCCTCCGGCCAGAGTGGGTCGCCACCGTTGAGAACGAGCAGGGTGAATGTCACCGGCAGCCCGACCTCGCCCGCCGCGTCGAACACCTGCTGCAGCACGGGCTGAAACCCGCCCGCCGGAATGTCGGGCACGAACTGGATCAGCCCGCCGCCCGCGTCGGCAACACCCCGGGCAATCTCGAGGATCTCGTCCTCGCCCGCGTCGTAGCTGGGGATCTGCTGACCGCCGTCGGTGCGGTGGGTGGCCAATCGCGACGACGCGAAACCCAGTGCACCCGCCTCGATCGCTTCGGCGGCCAGCTTCCGCATCAGTGCGAGATCGTCGACGGTCGCGGGTTCGCGCTCGGCGCCGCGCCGACCCATGACGTATACCCGCAGCGGCGAGTGCGGCAGGTACGCGGCGACGTCGATGTCACGTCGACGCGAGTCGAGCGCGTCCAGGTACTCGGGGAACGTTTCCCAGGTCCAGGGCAGCCCGTCGGTCATCACGACGCCGGGAATGTCCTCGACACCGGCCATCACGTCCACCAGCACGGCGTGGTCCTGGCTGCGGCACGGCGCAAAGCCGACGCCGCAGTTGCCCATCACGGCGGTCGTCACCCCGTGTGCGGACGACGGGGTCATGCGGTCCGACCAGATGGCCTGTCCGTCGTAGTGGGTGTGCAGATCGACGAAGCCGGGCGTGACGAGCAGCCCGGTCGCGTCGATCTCCCTGGCCGCCTCACCGTCGACGGTGCCTACCGCTGCGATCACGCCGTCGGAGACCGCGACATCGCCGACGAACGGGTCACCGCCCAGACCGTCGACGATGGTGCCGTTGCGGATGCATAGGTCGAAGGTCGTCGCCGGGGCGACTCCGAAGTCGTACGCCATGAGCTGAATGTACGACTGCGTCGGGGCGCCATGCCAGGATGGGGCCGTGATCGATCACCTGGGAATCAACTGCGCAGACTGGGAAAAATCAAAGACCTTCTACGACACGGTCCTCGGCGTGCTGGGGTATACCCGGCAGCTGGACTACCAGGTCGCGATCGGTTATGGCAGGGACGGGAAGCCCGACTTCTGGATCGCCGATATGAACGCCGGCGACGCGGCGGGGCCCAACCGCGAGGTGCATTTCGCTTTTCAGGCCGCCGACGTCGACGCCGTCAAGGCCTTCTACGACGCCGCGGTCGAGATCGGTGCCGAGTCGTTGCACGAGCCGCGGCTGTGGCCGGAGTATCACCCCGGGTACTTCGGCGCGTTCGTGCGTGACCCGGACGGCAACAACATCGAGGCCGTCTTTCACGGCGCCCAGCCGCAGTAACTAGACGCCGAGCAGTTCGGCGTAGCCGTCTCGTAAGGCCTCCCACCCGTGGTCGAGTGCGGCCTTCCCGACGACTCGAGACGTCGCAGCGCCGCTCAGCACGCCGTCGAGCACGTCGAGGCACAGATGCCAACCGGCTGCGTTCATCGCGGCGGGGTCCCGGTCGCGCATGGTCTGCTCCAGCGTGAGCCGGCAGCCGGTATCGGTCGCTGTGAGCCGCCAGCGCACGACGTCGTCGCCCCAGCGATGCACCAGTTCGTGCGGTGGATCGACACGAGATCACGTCGCCGGCTACCGGGTCGTCGCCAGGATTCTCGCGGACCAGTCGCGTGCCCGCGCCGTCGAAGGGCTGATCCGGCACGATCGGCGACCAGCGCCTCAGCCGGTCGGGGTCGGTGAGCCACGGCCACACCCGCTCGGCCGGATGGGCGAAGTCGCGTATGAGCGTCAAAACCCATGCGCCGTCCCGGTTTTCCAAAGTTCCCTGCAGTGGATGAGTCATGGCTGCTCCTCGTCGATGAGTTGGGAGAGGCGGTCCAGGCCTGCGGACCACTTGCGGTGAGAACTGTTGACTGCACTATGGGCGGCGTGTATCTCAGTAGCAGGGGGTGGTTCGGAGTGGACCTGAGACAGTCGATCCGTGAAGGTCGTGTCGCGCTATCTCAGGTGGTGAAAAAAAAAAAGATAGGGTAGAAGAGGACGGCTTGCCATCCACATCGGCGCCGCCTGCTGGGTCACCTGAACCTCGAGACCACACGTGGCTACGTCGCGGTGTTCGAAGAGGACGTCACCGCCACTACCAAGCACATCTGCAGCGTCGACGCCGGATGCGGCCCGCCGAAGAGTATCGACAGGTCACCGACGATGAGTGGCGAATTCGAAGCCATTTCGACAAACGCAAGGTCGAACTCGGCACCTGCGGCCGACCTATGCGACACCTGCATCCACGAACACGCTTGCGTTCGTTGCCCATTGCTCAATGTCGACCCAAAAATGCTGCACAGGCTCGATGACATCGAAACCGATCTCATCGCCCGACGCCAACGAGCCGATGACGAAGGCTGGCAGGGTGAAATCGAAGGCATCGACCTCACCCTGGGTTTCCTGCGCGGCAAACGCACCGATGTGAAACGCCGCCTCCGCCGCTCAACCGATCTCGGGATCCCTCAAGTGCCACCAACAACTACGTCGATGATTCCTCACCACAGATCCCACACCCGGTGGGCTCCCCGGTTAACGTGAAGCCGTGAGCGGCCCAGATCCACGCAGTGGCGAGGACACCTTCGACCTCATCGACGACGCCGTCGCCGCGCTCGCCGATCGCCGTGGTGTGTGGCTCGGCGATGACCTGTCCACCATCGCGTTGATTGCGAGCCTGATTGAACAGGCCGAAAGGTGGTTGCCCCAACTGGTCCATGACGCCCGGGCCAACGGCCACGGCTGGACCGCGATTGCCCGAGCGCTCGGCACAAACCCCGACGAGGCCCGCCTGCGATTTGACCCGGAATCCCCTATCGCCGACGGCAGATGGCCCTACGAGCACTGACCCGGTAGAAGGAAGATCACCAAATGCATTCAGTAGCAGTTCCCTTCGAGAACTGCGTCGAACCGACCAACGTCAAAGCCGCCACCTTGTGGGACAGCCGAAATATAGCTATGCAGCACAAAGTACCGCATATTCGTTACCATCGTGCGACACAAGAGATTTCGCGTGCGAAATGCGTGTTGATAGTGCGCGCCTCGCGGAATGTTGTCCTGCCGAACGCCAGCATTTCGTAACAGATGTGGTCGGTCGGGAAACAGCTTGTGAGACGCGAGCTCCATCAGTCCAGTGTCTCGTCAAGCAATATCGTCTTGGTCTCGAGATACGGGAGCAGCCCTTCCCGGCCGCCCTCCCGGCCGATGCCGGACTGCTTGAAGCCGCCGAACGCAACGTTCATGTCGAACCGCATACCGTTGTGTCCCACAGTGCCAGAGCGCAGTCGGCCTGCAACCTCCCGAGCCCGCGCCGCATCCGGTGTGAAGACCGCCGCGTTGAGCCCGTAGATCGTGTCGTTGGCGATGTCGACCGCGTGTTCGTCGTTGTCGGCTGGGATCACGCTGAGCACCGGTCCGAAGATTTCCTCCTGCGCGATGACGTGCTTGTTGTCCACGCTGGCGAACACCGTCGGCTCGATGTAGTAACCGCGCTTGAGGTGTTTGGGCCGGCCACCTCCGGCGACGAGCGTTGCGCCTTCCTCGATTCCTTTGGCGATGTAGTGCTCCACCCGGTCGCGCTGGCGTTCCATCGCCAACGGTCCCATTTGCGTCGCGGTGTCGAATGGGTCGCCGACCTGCACCGCGGAGAACGCGGCGGCCAGCGCGTCCGTGAACTCATCGTGGCGGTTGCGTGGCACCACGATTCGGGTCAGTGACGCGCAAACTTGGCCGGACAGGAAGCATTCCGCACCGGCCAACGTCACTGCTGCGGCGTTCATGTCGGCGTCGTCGAGGATCACCGCCGCCGACTTGCCGCCCAGCTCGAGCGTGCACCGCGCGATCCGCTCACCACAGATCGCGCCGATCTTCCGGCCGGCCGCCGTCGAACCCGTGAAGGCGATCTTGTCGACGCGATGGTCACGCACCATCAGCTCGGACACCTCGCGGTCCGCCGTGATGACGTTCAGCACACCGCCCGGCAAGCCAACCTCCTCAGCGATCTCCGCCATCAGGTATCCAGCACTCGGAGCCTCCGGCGACATCTTTACGATCACCGTGCAACCGGTTAGCAGCGCCGGTGCCATCTTGATCAGGATGAGCGGCAGCGGGGCGTTCCACGGAATGATCGCGCCCACCACGCCGACCGGCTCGCGCACCAGCAGGCCGAATCCGCCACCCGTCATCCGCGACGCGCTCGGGGTGAACGGCTCCTCGAACCGGTAGTCGTCGGCCAGGTCGGCGAATAACCGCAGCATCTCGGGATTGCCGGATTCGCCGGACTTCGCGAACGCGTGCACCACGCCCGATTCACGGGGCCACATCGCGCTGTAGTCCGACGCGCGCGCCTCGAGCTTGTCGGCCATCGCCCGCAGATACCCCGCGCGCTCGGTATGCGTCATGCGTGGCCACGGCCCGCGGTCGAACGCCCGCCGCGCCGCGCCGATGGCCAGGTCCATATCCGCGGGCTGCGCCTCCGGAACTTGGAAGTACAGCTGTTCGGTTGCCGAGTCGATGACCTCGATAACGGCGTCGGAACTTGGCTTGACCCATTCGCCGCCGATGAAGAACCGGCCGGTATTGCTCAGCGGCACAACGGGTTTAGTGGTGAGGCTCATGGCGTCGACTCCTTCTCTTACCTGTTGACACAGCCCTGGTCGACTGACATCGTGGTGCCGGTCACCGAAGACGCTTCGTCGCTGGCCCGGAAGACCACCATGTTCGACACGTCTTCGGGCGCCAGCCACGGCCCGCCCATCGGCATCAATGTCTTGAATACGGGTTCGCAATCCTGCAATGTCGGATTTTCCAGATCGGGCCGGAACAGCTTGAACAGCTCCTCATTGGCGGTCACCATGGGCGTCGCGACCGTACCGGGACAGATCGCATTCACGCGAATACCTTCCGCAGCAACCTCATTGGCCAATGTTTTCGCCAAGGCGATGACACCGGCCTTGGCCGCCGCGTAGTCGCCGAGATGCAGCTCGAACCGCAGCGCCGCCGCAGAGGCTGTGACGATGATTGAACCACCGTTGCCGGCGGCACGTATCGCCGGAACCGTGACGGCCAGCGTGTTGAACACACCGGTGAGATTGGTGTCGTGACGTCCTGCCACTGTTGGGGCGAGATCTCCAGATCGATCGCCCGATGGGCATGATGCCGGCATTGGCGCACACGATGTCTAACCGGCCGAGTTCGGAGACACCAGACGTCACGGCCCGCTGCAACTCCTCGCGGTCACGCACGTCAGCGCGGGACAGGATGGCCCGGCGGCCGGTCTTTTCGACCAACACCCTCGTCTCGTCGAGGTCCTCCTGGGTTGCCATCGCGTACGACGTGCTGTCGACATCGGTGAGCGAGTCGACACCGACGATGTCGGCCCCCTCCTCGGCCAGGCGGATGGCGTGCGAGCGTCCCTGGCCCCGACCCACGCCCGTAATGAATGCGACTTTGCCGTCGAGCCTGCCCACAAGGCCACCTCCGGGTGTCGTTCCCTGGCGCTGAGTATCCGCCCGCGGCAACAGACTGCGTTGAGTAATCGACTACTCGAATTTCTCCGCACCGCGTGCTTGTAACCGAGACCGCGCGGATTCTCCGGCAACGGAGGGGTCCGGACTGGCTAGGTTGTGTGCTTGATGGCGTAGCACGTTCGGACATCGAGACCTCGTTTGGTCGCACCCACGTGCTGGCGGCCGGGGATCTGTCGAACCCCCCATGAGAACTGTTGACTGCACTATGGGCGGCGTGTATCTCAGTTGCAGGGGGTGGTTGGGAGTGGACCTGAGACAGTCGATCCGTGAAGGTCGTGTCGCGCTATCTCAGGTCGGGGAGGTCGTCCCGAAAGCGGAGGGGATTCCGCCGTTCGCGGTGAGAATCGACGGGGTTGAAGTTGAACCGATCTCCGCTTATCTGTCCGAGTTGGCGCTGTCGGATACGAGCCCGCTGACCGTCGAGTCCTACGCATACGACCTGTTGCGATGGTGGCGGCTGTTGGCCTTGATCGACATGGCCTGGGACCGGGCGAGTCGGACCGAGGTGGAGTTGATGGTCGGCTGGCTGCGATCGGCTGCCAACCCGCAGAGACGACGGGCAGACCTGCGCGTCGCGCAGCCGGGCTCGGTGAATTTGAAGACGGGCAAGCGGGCGCTGGCTGCGGGATATGCGCCCTCGACGATCAACCACCAGCTGACCGTCTTGGCGGAGTTCCATGAGTTTCACTTGCTGTTCGGACGTGGCCCCCTGGTCAACCCGGTCCCGATCGCAGCTGAGCGGAGACGTGCTTGGGAGCACCGAAGTCCCTTGGAACCTGTCCCGGTCTTTGGTCGCGCCCCGTTGCGGCAGAAGGTGCCCAAACGGGCGCCCCGGTCAATCCCAGACTCGTTGTGGGACGAGCTGTTCGCGACGATGGGCAACGACCGCGATCGAGCGCTGCTGGCGTTCTACGTCTCCTCCGGTGCGCGAGCCACCGAACTCCTGGAGATGATCGGGGAACGCGTCGATTGGGGCCAGCAGCGCATCTGGGTGGTGTCGAAGGGCAGCCGCGATTTATCGATGGTGCCCGGCTCACCTGAGGCGTTCGGGTACCTGGCACGCTACTTCGACGCCTTCGGCACTCCGGGACCGCAAGAGCGGGTGTGGCGCACGATGCGCGGTGCCTCGCGCCCATTGACGTATTGGGCGATGCGGCGGGTGATGCAGCGAGCCAATGAACGACTTGGAACGAACTGGTCGCTGCACGACGTCCGCCATACCGCGGCGACGAGGATGGCCAGTGATCCCGAACTGACGTTGCCCGAAGTTCAAACGATCATGCGGCACAGGCACTTAGCCACCACCGAGGCCTATCTGCAACCGCGGATCGAGGAATTACACGACAAGCTGCAAGAACACTATCGGCGCCCGCGACCGCAACAGTCCTATCCCGCGGGCTACAGCCAGCAGGACATCGAGACGGTATTCGGTGAGTGAGCGCCGTGCCGAGCGGGCCATACGGATTCGGCGGGATCAGCAAAGCCCTATCCGGTATACCCGACCAGCGCTCCTGCCGCAGTCGGCGGAAAGTGAACCGTGTCATTTCCCCCGGGGCGATCTGAGGGCGGCGAGTGTCGACGAGATCCGTGACGTCGCCAAGCAGGTGTGGCCCGAACCTGTGAGCCGTGTGCGCAGCCGCGACAGAGGCATCTACAAGATCGCCGGTTTCCTCGGTGAGCACGACGGTGCGACATGGCAACAGCGATGGGACGCCAGCAAGCTTGCCGACGGTGCGATCGCAGCCCGTGAAATCTGCGGTGGGGGTAACTCCGGCAGTGAATACACCGCAGGTGCGCAGGCTCTGTTCGCATTGCGGGTGGTGCGTCCGACCTTGTCGGCATTCCGGATCAACCGATTCACGATCTACCCCGACTATCTCGCCACGGCCGAAAACGATCCGGCGTTGGATCGATATCTCAAGGCCGTCGCATCGGCTGAGATCAAGGACGATTTCAAGCGCTGGGCGGCATTCGACGTCTGCTCCGCCATGACCATTCAGGGCATCCCCTTCGCTGAACTCACCCCGGAAGCGTTTCTCCACTACGCGGTGCAGACACGAATGACCGCACCGCGCACTGGTCTTCATCTCGGAAAATACGTTGGTCACACGGCATGGCAAGTTCTCTACGCGACGGGACATTTCCCGGCCGCCACCCCGCCCACCCTCAGAAATGCCCTCCGCGCTCCTCAACTGACCGTCGAGGAAATGGTCGACCGATATGACGTGAGTAACCCAGAGATCCGCGACCTGTTCGTCAACTACCTGCATCGCCGCTATCCCGACGTGGACTACGCCAGTCTCAACGCCGCGGCGTATGCCGTCGTCAAGCTGTTCTGGAACGGCCTCCAACGCATCAACCCCGAGCAAGCCGATCTGCAGGTATCTCAAAAGGTCTACCAGCAGTGGCATCACGCCATCACCGTGCGTGACGACGGTGAACCGCGGCTGGACATGATGGCGGTCCTAACACCGATCCGTGCCTTCTACTTCGATCTGCAAGCGTGGGCGGTCGATGAGCCGCAGACCTGGGCTCGCTGGGTGGCAGCCTGCCCCGTGCCGCGCAGCACCATGAATCAGATCGGCAAGGCCAAACGACGCGTCCGCGAGCGCGTTCACGCCACCGTGCGGATCTTGCAACCGCTGTTGCCCGTGCTCGTGCAGTACGTGGAAACCGACTTCGAACGGTGGTCCACGCTGCTGCAGCGGGCGGCTCAGGCCGGCGACGGGGCAACCCTCACCATCGGCGACAAGACATACACCCGGGTCTATTCGCGGGAGGACCACCGCCGAGTCCGCAACGGCATCACACCCACCGTGCGGGTCCGCGACGAACAATCCGGCAAATCGATCGCCGTCCAACGGCAGGAGGACTCCTCGTTTTGGGCCTGGGCTATCGTAGAAACCCTGCGGCACAGCGGCCTTCGCATCGAAGAACTCACCGAGCTATCCCAGCTGAGCGTCCGCCAGTACCGCCGACCCAATGGAGAGGTGATCGCCCTGCTCGTGGTCGCCCCCTCCAAGACCGATCGAGAACGCGTGATCCCCCTGTCAGCCGAGCTCTTCCACGTGATCGCCTGCATCATTCGGCGACTCACCGCGGGAAAGACCGCCGTTCCGCTGGCGACCCGATTCGACACTTACGATCGCGTATGGAGTGATCCACAACCATTCCTCTTCCAACGCCACATCGGACAGCACGTGGAAGTGATGACCACCGGATCGATCGCCGAGAAGCTGCGCCACCTCTGCCAGGACATCGCACTGACCGACCCGCGCTTCGAAGGAATCCATTTCCGCCCGCACGACTTTCGCCGCCTATTTGCTACCGACCTGGTCAACAACGGCTTGCCCATCCACATCGGCGCCGCCCTGCTGGGTCACCTGAACCTCGAGACCACACGTGGCTACGTCGCGGTGTTCGAAGAGGACGTCACCCGCCACTACCAAGCACATCTGCAGCGTCGACGCCGGATGCGGCCCGCCGAAGAGTATCGACAGGTCACCGACGATGAGTGGGCCGAATTCGAAGCCCATTTCGACAAACGCAAGGTCGAACTCGGCACCTGCGGCCGACCCTATGCGACACCCTGCATCCACGAACACGCTTGCGTTCGTTGCCCATTGCTCAATGTCGACCCAAAAATGCTGCACAGGCTCGATGACATCGAAACCGATCTCATCGCCCGACGCCAACGAGCCGATGACGAAGGCTGGCAGGGTGAAATCGAAGGCATCGACCTCACCCTGGGTTTCCTGCGCGGCAAACGCACCGATGTGAAACGCCGCCTCCGCCGCTCAACCGATCTCGGGATCCCTCAAGTGCCACCAACAACTACGTCGATGATTCCTCACCACAGATCCCACACCCGGTGGGCTCCCCGGTTAACGTGAAGCCGTGAGCGGCCCAGATCCACGCAGTGGCGAGGACACCTTCGACCTCATCGACGACGCCGTCGCCGCGCTCGCCGATCGCCGTGGTGTGTGGCTCGGCGATGACCTGTCCACCATCGCGTTGATTGCGAGCCTGATTGAACAGGCCGAAAGGTGGTTGCCCCAACTGGTCCATGACGCCCGGGCCAACGGCCACGGCTGGACCGCGATTGCCCGAGCGCTCGGCACAAACCCCGACGAGGCCCGCCTGCGATTTGACCCGGAATCCCCTATCGCCGACGGCAGATGGCCCTACGAGCACTGACCCGGTAGAAGGAAGATCACCAAATGCATTCAGTAGCAGTTCCCTTCGAGAACTGCGTCGAACCGACCAACGTCAAAGCCGCCACCTTGTGGGACAGCCGAAATATAGCTATGCAGCACAAAGTACCGCATATTCGTTACCATCGTGCGACACAAGAGATTTCGCGTGCGAAATGCGTGTTGATAGTGCGCGCCTCGCGGAATGTTGTCCTGCCGAACGCCAGCATTTCGTAACAGATGTGGTCGGTCGGGAAACAGCTTGTGAGACGCGAGCTCCCATCAGTCCAGTGTCTCGTCAAGCAATATCGTCTTGGTCTCGAGATACGGGAGCAGCCCTTCCCGGCCGCCCTCCCGGCCGATGCCGGACTGCTTGAAGCCGCCGAACGCAACGTTCATGTCGAACCGCATACCGTTGTGTCCAAGAATCGCGGCGTCGCGGATCAGATTTATGTAGGCGGTCGCGGCCGCAAGCAGCACGGTCTGCTCGCTCAGCCGCAGCCGTCTCGCGCGCCGAAGAAACCAGTTGCTCCGCCTGCCGGGTGCGCGACGCCGTACCGTAGCCGTTGAGCAGCGTTTGCGTGCAGGTCGCGCCGTAGGTCTGCGTCCCGAGGTTGCCGATCGAACGCGGATACGTGATGGCGCCGGTGGTGGCGGACGTGTTTTTCGAAGTCGAGTTGAGGAACTGCTCGCCAACCGTCGCCGAGAGGCTGATGCGCGGCCGATAGCCGGAGAGCGCCTGCGGCACGCCCTCGTCGGTGGCGCGCACCGACGCGCGCTGCGCATTAAGCTGCGGATTGTTCTGATAGGCCTGGGTGAGCGCGCCGCGCATGGTGTCGGCCCCAGCCCCGATGCTGGCCCAGCCGAAGAATTCGAAGCCGCAACCGCGGTGAAAGCAAAACTGACAGGCCGAAGCTGCGCGCCCCTGTTTAGTAACCACCCCACGAGCCCAAACGCTCCCACGCGCCATTCGAAGATGCGGTGCAACACCGCTTAGACGTATCGGGAATCCGTTGCGTTTTGATCACACTAGCGAATTCCCACGGAAGATGCGATGTGATGCCCATCCCTAAGCCACGTAATATCAATATTGTGCAGCCGGAGATCACAACCACGGTGCGGCGGGGATTGAAATTTGGCGTGAAATGTCCGGGATTTAGCCACATGCGCCGCGCCAGCGGCGATTGGCGGTTGTCGGACGTCCATGGGCGGCCCACGCCGGCCAGATCGACCCGCGCCCGGTCAACGCGGTGTCGTCAACTTCGCCCGGAGCCCTCCTGATGGGCCGGCACGGGCTGGAAATTTCGATCTCTCAGTCTGGCAAATAGCGCTCCGTTTCGCCGATTGAGATCATGCCGAGCCAGCCTTTTCATTTTTGAACTTCAAGACAGGCGCGATCGCCGTGTGAAGGGAGCAATCGGTTCAGCGTTGCAGCTGGCCACATAGCTCACAGGCAATACGACGCCGCTGGGGGGCGGCGTAAATCTAGAACTTCAGCCATTTCGCCGACGGATCTATTCCGGGACTAGGAGGTAGACGGTCACGCATGCCGCGCGCTTCCATTCGCGGTCCGTGATATCTTGTCCAGCTCGACTCGGTTGTGCTCGCTCGCAGCGGAATTCGTTCTTCCCATGCCAACGACCGTTTGGTTTTCCGCACACTCTTGAACCGTCGTCTATATGCGAGATACCGCCGACGCTACTAGAACGCGCTCTGCCGTTGGTCACGGTGTACAGCGGAATGCCTCACATCAATGTTCAAAATGCCGCTCCCGAGGTGATTGCTGCGCTGCCCTCAATGTCTGCGGAACGAGTGCAGCCGTTCTAGCTGGAGCGTCGGAATGGAAAGACCAAACCCGAAGCCTTGCTTGCGTCTCTCGGTCCAGCTCAGCGCTACGCGACGCTACAAAGCAGCAACGCTATTCGCGCCAGCATTGGGCCGGGCTTGCCAACGGACGACGGAGCCAAACTGAGCTGGTGATGTTGTTGTTTGCGGCAGGCCCGCAACCCTATGCCATCTTGTCGTCCGTACATGGCGGCGGCGCCTTTTCGGAGCATGTTGTGAAAGCGTTAGAATTTGCAGATATCGCCTATGAGCGTTGGCAGGAAGCTGTTGGGCGCGCTGCAATGCAAACAATCGACGCCTGGTCGTTCAGCGCCCGTGATGCGATTGGTCGAAGTGCGAAAAGGCGAATTTTCTTTGCAGACGACGATGGTGCCTAGTCTGGGGCGAGACGTTTCGGTTGAACGAAGTCACGCTGCTTACTCGTGCAGCGTACCGGGGAGCTTAACTGCTTAACTGTCGCGAACACCCGTAAGCTTGAGGCCAGGTTCAGCCCAATCATCCAGCAGGATGCGGTACGTCATCAAACGGTGATATAGCTCGATCTTGCCTTGCGTCATCGGGTGATACAGATCACCCGCCGCATGCGCGTGCATTCGTCGCAATTATTTGGTAAGTAACGCTCGCCATCTCCGAAGTGGCGGCAGCCCACGTCTATAAAGCTTACCCGCGACCAGTGGACTATTTTCGGCCTCGCCTTCGTCTGTGCTTTTCTCTTCACCCTCGTAGTCGGAATGATCTTTTTGTTCTAGATTTAACAGTCCGTCGCGCCCGTGGGCCGAAACTTAACATGCCGGGACGGCCTCGAGTAACAGTCCGACGGATCGAAGCTGCTAATCTTCGGGAAACTAACAAGTCGGCCGTGAGCAACTCATAAGGCGTTGAGCAAGTTTCGGATTTTGGCGTTTTGGCTATTTTGAGATTGCAAGGTTTTGGCATCGGAAGCCTCGGAATCCTGCAAATTCATTTTTTCGCTTTGGGCCTTCGTGCAAAGACGAGCGTGAAGTTCTCGCCGGCGATCGCGGTGAGGTCGACCTGGGTCGGCTGGTCGTGGCTGATTTCAACCGTGATGGCCTGGCCATCAGAACGCTTCGTGACCGTCGCCAAGTGTCTCCTGGGCGCGTGGTTGGCGCTACCGAATTCGCGGCGTTGTTCTCGATTGCGGCCACCGATGAATTGGAGTTGCCTTTCCCGAACCTGGCGCGCCCGCGCCACCATCCGGCGCGAACTTTATCGACCCATCCGTCGAGCCGCTGGGCACCCCAGATCTGGTGGAGGCCCGCGTTCCGCTGCCGCTGTTCTCCTCAGGAATTCCTGTCCAATTAGAATACCAAGTTCCGCCAGCTGATGTCGTTGGCGGGCGCGGCCCCTAACCTGGGGCGGCGCAGGCTCTGACACGGGCGGCATCGATACGGAGAACCCGACCGTGCTCAACGTCGTGGTCGGCGACCCGCTGATTGCCGACGACGACGCCGGCGATGCCTTCATGGTGACGGTGACGTTCAGCGGGGCGATGAACCAGGCGGTCACGCCCACGCTGACCTTCGCGCCGGCGCTGACGAGCACGCTCACGGGCGGCTTGGGCAGCTGGACCGACGGGACCACCATCTGGCGACCCAGCAGGTGGCGGACCGCAACGTCTACCACGACAGCGTGACGGCCGACGTCACAGGGGCGCAGGACCTCGCCGGCAACGCGCAGCAGGACTACACGCCGGAGCACGAGGTTGAGGTCGATACCCTCAATTCGGCCGCCACGGTGGAGATCACGGCGATTGCCGACGACACCGGCATGTTGGGCGCTTCACCCCCAACGCAGGAAGGCGTTGGCGCGTCCCAGCCGGCTCCGATGACGCGAGAGGCCAGGGCTCAGTCCTTCCGGTAAAATGGCGTTGGTGAAGACGCGAGCCATGGTGTCTGTTCGCACAGTGGCTTCGAGCCCGTAGGATCATGAGCCTTTTCTATCGTCTTTTCATAGTCTTGGATTTTTCCCCGTTGCGGTTGATCTGCAGCGGCCTCTACCTCATTCGACGGCCTACCATGAAACAGCAGCCAAAAGTTCCGGGCCGCGCCGAGCGGATCAATGCCATCGCCCGCGGAACGCCACCACTGCGCTTCGTCCCCTGAACGATGCGCCTGTCGATGATGCGTTCGGCATAGTGGCACGGTGAACTCGTCACTCACCTTGCGTCCGAGCGCCCGCGGTTGTGCAAACCGCAGGTGATGGGGGTCGGAGGGTTGGCGACCGCACAGCAGGCACGGGTGACCGGCGACGAACTTGAGATGCGCCTTGTTGCGGCGGCGTGGTGCGTGGCCGAAGGTTAGCGAACTTCGGTCCGGCGACGCGAGGCTTTCGTCGTCTCGGTTTTGAGATGTTTGGCTATCGCCAGATGGTGTGGCCGTTGAAAACAAAGTGTGCCCGTTTGCCTCATCGAAATTGAAGATCTTGTCCTCGAATGCAGTCTCAACGTCACGCGAATATTCTGCTGTCAGTGTGTTCTTGATTGCGAGGGTGCGTTTGGCCCATTCACCCGCCGAATCGAACGATTCTAGCATGTCAATTTCGGCCAACAGCGTGCCGCGAATTTGCTGCGATGTCGTTGGCTCAGGGGGTATTGCTGGTTTCACTGGTGTGGCAGCACGATCAATTTGGCGAGGCACTAGAGTCGGCACGGGAGGCTGAGCGGTTGCGGTTGAAAGAGAATTGAGCGGCAGATCAGGCGCATCAAGGTCATCCTCGCCGGCGATGCCAACCAGGGTGAAGAGCGCATACCGCCGGGCGTAGGCGAGCGCTGCGCCCATGCGGTGCGGTGCAGGCAGATTGGCTAAGACGCAGACCGGCCAATCGGATGCGATCCATTCGCCAGATCCATGCGCGAGCGTGGTGGTTAGCTTGATGGTGCCACTATCACGATCGATTGCGGTTGTTTGAATGGTCGCGATCTCGTGCCGACCAAGGGTTTTTCGCACCACATCAAGCCCACTTGCGAGCGACGCATAACGAAAACTTCGCTCGGGGAGGCCTCGTTCTGCCGGAGCGTCGCGACCAACGACTTTTCCGGATTGACCAGTTCAACCTGGGCCTTGGCCAGAGCGGATGCGAGCGCGGAAACCGTGTCACTGGAGCGCGGCATCATGCGACCTCCAGAAGATCAAAGCTCACCGCGCCCGACTTGGAACGCTTCGCCCGAATGCCATGACCCATGGCCTCTTTTGCGTCCTCCGGCATCAGGGTCTTGAGTTCCGACTTCGAGCGTTCATGGTCGAGAGAGGCCGGCCGAGTGTCGCGGAACAGCGCCGCGAATTCTGCCCACGTGTTTGATGCGCTCATGTCGACCACCCTCACGGCCTCAATTCGAACTTTGGGAGGCTGGGCGTGAAACAGGGCAGGCGGCTCGCCGCTGCTGACAGCTCGCCAAAAGGCGCGCTCGGCGTAAATTAATGCCGTCTGGTAGACCGGGTCGGCTGCAACAGCGATTTCCACCCATTTGCCGCCGCCTGTAATGACCGACAACACACTGTGTTTCGTATCGGCGACCAGCATGTTGTGCTGAAGCTGCGGCATGTACTTTTCACCCGCGGCTTCCTCCGAAAAGGACCAGGGCAGCATGAACTTGGCCTCGAACACCGCGCCCGTTTCAACGACCAGGCCATCCAGGGTGGCTGCCATCCAGGAGATGGACTTGTGCAGCTTTCGCTTTTGGCGGTTTTGAATGCGATGGCCGGATTGGCGCTCGTACCAGGCGTAGTTGAGCTGCTCGGTCACGATGCCGAGCTGGACGACAAGCTCGCCGGACAGGTCGGCCGGGGCAATCTCACCGCGTTTTTCTTGCCAGAGCCGGATCAATGCATCTTCGTTTCCGCCCAGGATGATGCGGGCATCTGAGCCACCGATGAAATGTTGTCGATTATTGTCTTTCGACCGTCCAAGCACGACTTGGTCCATAGTATCCTCCACAAGACATTAATGATCCAAAAGGGATCATACCAAATGATCCAAAAGGGATCAAGACCTATTTCGGAAATCACCATTGAGCAAATTCGGGCAGCGAGAGCGCTGCTTGGATGGTCGCAAACTGAATTGGCTGAACGCGCTGGATTATCCTTGCCGACCGTTAAACGCGTTGAAATCAAAAGCGATTTACGAGTTTCATCGGAGGCCCGACAGCGGCTACGCATTGCGCTGGAGGAGGGGGGCGTCGAATTC
>CAVUPN010000023.1:0-40922 GCA_963743225.1 uncultured Actinomycetota bacterium
GCGATTGCGTGTCATTCCGATTCCCCCGGGTTGTCTCGCTCGTCGTACGCGGCCAGCAGCCGGTCCAGCCACTCCGTCTGCCGCCGCTCCCGTTCTTCCGCACTGGCGGTGGCGCTGTGCATGCAGAAGTCGTTGTGCCAGGCACCATCGTTGTCGTCCATTGCGACGACGGTCATCACAGCCCCGGGCCACGCAACCGATACCGGCATCTCGTGGGATTCCTCGTGGCACGGCACAAACGCGCCGCAGCAGCCGCACCGCATCATCCCGTGCTCGTAGCCGTCGCCGTAGCTCATTCCGCTTCCTCCGCTTCGGGCGTCGCCGGGGGTAGCAACAGTATTCCGAGGCCGTCCGCCACGTCGACGCGTGCGATCGCGGTCAGCGCCGCGTTGGCTTCGCGCAGCGCATCCCAGGCGCGCTGGCCGTCGGCCCGCAGGTTCTCGTGCGCGAACTCGTGCACGTCCTGAAGTCGCTCAGCCACCGCGGCCGCGATATCGGCCACCTGACGCGCTGACCGTTTCGCGGTATCGGCCAGCCCGAGCAGCGCATACGCCTGGTCGTCGCGCGGATCGGTCGTGTGACCGAGCAGCGCGTCGAGGGACGCACCGAAAAGGTCGGCCAGCCCGAGCGCCTCGTTGATCCGAACCGACCGGTATCCGCTCTCGATCTTGGCGATCGTCACCGCGTGCATGGGGCGAATCCCTTTGTCCGACAGCATCTTCGCTAGTTCCTCTTGCGTCCAGCTGTGGCGTTCGCGCTCGGCTTTCACCCGTTTGCCGAACTGGCTATCAACCCACTTTCTTTCCATAACAGAAAGATTAACGTTTCGCCTTGCCAAACACAATCACCGCAGGTCAAACTGTTTATGTTTCCCAAACAAGCGGGATCACTGATTCGGAAGGAACCGCGCCGTGAGCGAGTACTACTCAGCCGCAGAACTCGAAGAGATCACCGGCACGCCCGCCGCGACCTGGCGCTACTGGGCGTACGTCAAGCAGGGGCCGGCGTCGGTGAAGATCGGCCGCCGCAGGGTGTGGAAGCGCACCGTGGTGCGGGCCTGGCTCGACTCGCTGGAGTCCGCCTCTGCATAGAAAACCGGACCCTGACAGCGAGGGGCCGGTTCTGTAACGCCTACCCACCCACCGGCTAGCGGAAAGGAACGACGCAATGCCAAGTATGGCACCCTCGGTCCTCGAATTCGCCGGACTGCTCGACCTGCTCGGCTATACCCCCGACGAATTCGTGTCGCTGCTCTACGAGGCGGCCGAGGGCACCGTCCACACCGCGGTGTTGCCGCCCGCCGAGGCTGTCACCGCAGCCGCCGGAATCCCGCGCACCGCTAATGCGTACTTCGGCGTCTGCGCGGTCGAAGGACCCGCCCGTAAGAACTCGGGCCGGGGCACGGAAGCCAAAGTCACCCGGCTCACCGGGCTGTGGTGCGACATCGACGTCAAACCCAAGGGCTGCCCCAGCCTCGACGTGGCGAAGGCCATCGTGGCCAACCTCGGCATCGTCCTCGGGACCAGGCCGACGATCCTCGTCTACAGCGGGCACGGGTTACACGCCTACTGGCCGATCACCGACGGCCACATCGTCGGCGGAGACACCGCCTGGGCGCGGGCACTCGTCCGCCGTTGGGGCCGCCTCGTCAAGTCGGTCGCCGCGAAACTCAGCGTTGACGTGGACAGCGTTTACGACCTGCCGCGCATGCTGCGGGTGCCCGGCTCCTACAACAACAAGAGCGCCAACGGCACAACACCCCCGCTCGTCACCGCCGAACGCCAGCCCGGTACACCGCTCACCGTCGCCGAGGTCGAGGAGTGCCTCAACCGTGTCGGTATTGACGAGCTGCCCGAGGACCACACCGCCGCTGGCACGCAACAGGTTTCGGCACCCGCAGACTGGAAGTGGGCGACGAGTACCTGCTTCTACATGACCAAGACGATTGACGGCTGGGAGACCGACACGCCGACGGCACGTCACCCCTGGCTGATGTCCTGCTACGTCCGGCTGGCTGCCGCGCACCGGCACGGTTGCATCACCGAAGCCGACTACCAGCGCGCACGCCGGGTGATCGATGAGCGGTTCGACTGGCTGACCCGCAACACCGATCCGAAACGCGAACCCCGCGAATACGAAATCTCGGGAGCCACCCACTCGGCGCTCGAATGGGGCATCACGAACACGGCCACCAAGACCGACGACCAGACCCGCGCCGAGCTCGGCGGACACAGCCACAGCAAGGCATCCGCGCCACTGCCCCCACACGATGCGTTCTGGAACGCCACCGACGAACTGAAGCTCATACGGGAATGGGCACGCGCCAGACGGATCGGGCCGTGGGGATTACTCGGTGTCGTGATGGCGCGGGTCGTCGCCACCATCCCGCCCACTGCTCAAATCCCGCCGTACACCGGTTACCGCGCATCGCTGAACCTGTTCATCAACCTGGTCGCCAGATCCGGCTACTTCAAAGGAGCCACCATCGGAGCCGCCCGCGACGCGGTAAAGATCGACTACGTCTATGCAACCGGGCCTGGCTCCGGTGAAGGCATCAACCATCTGTTCGCCTATTACGACAAATCCGCCAAAGCCACCGTCTTCAAACGGCGAAACGTGTACTTCTCGGTTCCCGAGGTCGACACCCTCGGCGGGCTCGACAAGCGCAGCGGCTCCACCCTGCTGTCCCAACTATGCAAAGCCTGGTCAGGCGAGTCGCTGACATTCGCGTACGTCGACCAGACCAAGGCGTTGGAGATCCCCGATCACTCGTACCGGCTGTGCATGGTTGTCGGTGTCCAGCCGGGCCGCGCAGGAACACAACTCGACGCCACTGATTCCGGGGTTCCACAACGATTCCTGTGGCTGCCCACCGACGACCCCAACATCCTCGACGTGAAAACGCCGGATCCGCTGCCGCTCGACTGCCGCGAAGCCGCCAAATACTGGCCGGACATCGGCAAGCCGATACGGGAGATCATCCTGCCCGCGAACGCCATCGCCGAGATCGAGGCCGACATCGTGGCCAAGCATCGCGGCAAGGGTGACCCGGCGCTCGACGGGCACCTCGGATTGTGCCGCATCAAGACGGCCATCGCGCTGGCACTGCTGCACGGCAAGCCGTGGGATCAAGTCACCGACCAGATATGGGATCTGTCCAAGGTCGTGATGGAGGTGTCGCAACACACCCGTGACCGCGTCGAGGCGCACCTGGCCGCCAAGACGACGCAGGAGGACAAGCATCGCGGGACCCGCGAAGGCATCCGAGGTGTCGCGGCCGACGACGTCAAGACGGATGCGGCCATCAAACGGGTCGCATCGGGGATCCTGCGGTACCTCGGCAACCACGGCCAGACAGCTCGCAGCGTCGTACGCAAGGGTGCGGCCTCCCGTGACCGCGACTACTTCGAGGACGCACTGGAGCGGCTGATCGCCAGCGGGCAGGTCCAGCTCGTTAGCGGTGCCAATGGTGATGACCTGAAGCCGGTGAACCTGTGAACGGCCATTTTGGGGTGGACAAAGTGGACAATGTCCACCCCTCCCTCCGAGAGCCTCGCACGTGCGAAATGGTGTTTTTACTATTGACCTGGGGAAACGCAAACACGATTTTGCCGCGTTTTTCACACAGGGGTGGACATTGTCCACTTTTGTCCACCCCTACCCCCACCGTTGGCCCTTCGCACAGCATGACCCCGCCGCGTTTGCTGGCCACCCCTAACGAAGGACTCACCCCATGACCAGACGCATCACCGCGCCGATCCTCGATGACATCCTCGCCAGACTCACCGCCGAGGACATCGCCGAACTCCGCGCCCGGACACCCCTCGACTACGCCGACCAGCTCGACGCCGCCCGCAGCCAATCCATCGGCCTGATGGAACACAGCCAGAACACCCGCGCCGGATGGGTGCCACCCAACTCTGTCGACGAATGGATCCGGCTGTCCGCGCTCGATGCGTTGATCGGATGGATCGACGGCACCGCACGCACCTGCCTGCACAGCCCGCACTGGCGGAGACCAGAGCCCGTCTTCGCGGCGGCCTGGCGGCCACACCTCGTCGTCTGCGCCGGGTGCCTGCACCTCCTCGGTGTGACCGGCGTCGAAGACCACACCTGCGATGCCTGCGGCCGGGTGACCGACGGCGTCGACGCCGACGACCCGATCTACACCGGCACCGTGTGGATAGGTGCGCTGGCCTACGAATTCGGAACCTGCACCGACTGCCGCCCAGCACTACCCCTCGGCGGTGTCGCATGATTGAACAGCGCGACGACTCGATCACCATCACCGGCCGAGCATTGATCGGCGCCGTCTACCGCAGCGTGCTGCTCGGCGTCGCACACCGACGCGCCAACGGAGTGCCGAGCCTCGACCTGCAACAGTGCGCCCAACTGCTGTACCGGGCCTATATGACGCCGCAGCGACACGAACTGGCACCCGCGTACAACAATCAGCCATGCTCAGAAAGTCGGGACAGCGAGCTCGTCGACAGCGCCGAAGCAGCGCGATTGCTCGCCGTGAGCCGGCGCCAGGCGCAGAGGCTCGCAGCCAGCAGCGGCGCCGATCTGGCCACCAGGTGTGGTCCGGTCTGGCTCTACCGGCGGGCCGCCGTCCAGGCATTGGCCCAACGACGAAAGCAGGCATCATGACAACAGCAGCAGGACCCACGGCGTATCCCTCGAACTGGCGTCCCAAGAACGCGCCACCGCCCGACGAGCCGTCAACGTCGAGGCGGTCGTACTGGCGATCGACCAGTATCTCGTCGCGTTGAGCGATGAAGAGTTCTCCGCACTGGTAGCTCGGGTCCCGGCAACGGGCAGCAGCAGCCTCAGTACGGGCAGCAGCAGGCTCTCCAGACGAGTCAGTACTGATGCCGGCGACCACACTGCTGCGCGACTGCTCCGCGCTGGTCACCGCGGCCGAGGAAGCGGGCGGCAAGGCTCCCAAAGTTCTCATGAACATCTTGGCCGGGGCGGCCCTGCTCAACGCCCACAGCACCGTCCCGGACCCGGCGCGGGCCATCGTGGCAGCGGCGACCGACGGCACGTTGACCGCGGAGAAACTCGGCGAGCTGGTCACCGAAGCAGCCCACGCACAAGTCGTCAACACCTACATCGGCGAGTTGCGCCAGCGTTCCGAGCGGATGTTCGTCGCCGAGTTCCGCAGGGCGCTCGGGGCCGGGGCCTGCGACGAGCTGCTCGGGACATTGAGACCGATCTGGGACGAGCACGCCGCAGCCGTCGGCGAAGCACGCGCGAGATTAACCCCGAGAGCAGCGCCGAACACATCTTGGATTCGGCTCGACGAAGCTGGTCGAGTGCTGGCAGCAGCTCCCCGAACACCTCGCCGCACTCAACCGGATCGCTACCGTCGCAAGGCAATTCGGGCCGAGCGTCGGCGGCTTTTCGATGATCAACGAGTATGCCAACAGCGACGGTTATCAGTTGGAAGACTCGGCGATCTGGTGCGCCGCGGCGGCAGCCTCGAAGCCGACTCCGCTGCCTTTCGTCGGCCGGGCCGCACCCCGCCAGCACCCGCTGTTCGCCGTGCCGTTGAGGCTCAACACCGTGGCTGAGGCACGCGAGAGGTATCGGGGTGGGCCTGCCAGCAGTGGGAGCAGCAGCACTCCGGGCTGCGCGGTGGACACATCGATGAGGACGGGAAGTATGCACGAGCACCCGCTGCCAGCCAACCCGTTCGCAGAAGCGGCACAGTGAGATGAGTCCGTGGGGTGAGCGCAGCGTCCCGCGACACGTACGCAAACGCATACACGAACGGGACGGCGGCCTGTGCCAGCTCGGCCTGCCAGGGTGCACCGTCTACTCCGAGGCAGTCGACCACATCGTCCCGATCAGCGTGACCGGACTGAGTCGTGAATACGACGACGACGACAATCTGCGCGCGGTGTGCAACCACTGTCATCACATAGTCACGGAACAGCATCGCATCGCCCGCGTGAAAGAGGCGGCCGCGCACCGTTACGCGCGCCGACATCTACCCGTCAAGCCGCACCCCGGCGAATAGTGATCACGATGTCGTGACCGGGCCCCGGGCTGGACTCCGCCTACCCCCCACGGCACTTTCCTCCGGGTATAGCGTCTCGGATTCTGTACGGGTTTGGAAGTCGGTTTGCCGCCCATTTCCGCAGGTCGTGGGTCGAGGTGCGTTAACCGATTGCAACTGATCGGCGGCGACCAGCAGGTCACCGATGCGGAAGTCTCCACCGGACACATCCGGCAGGCTCGGTGACGTCGTCCTGCTGGATCGACTTCCTTGTTGTCCTGGCGCATCACGTCGACAAACACCTCGGCCACGATCCCGCCGCCGACCGGCCCCAGTTCGGCGCCGCCGGATGTCAGCTCGGCCTCGCGCAGGATGCCGAACCACAGCGGCGTGCCTTCGGGGAAGACCGGAGGAACTAGCTCGCCGGTCGCCGGTCGAGGAGAGGTGGGACGCCCATCGCCTCGGCGACGGCCTCACAGGACGGCATGTCGTAGAACTTGGCGCGCAGCAGGTTGCGGAACGCCGAGCACGTTGTCCCCGCCACCTTCTGCGCCGGGGATCGGCAACTGGAACAGCGACGGCGCGATCTTCGTGTCGATCGCCCGCCCGATCAGCGCAGGGTCATCGTCCTCCTCACGGGGCAGCTCGCTGAAGAAGTTGTCGAAGTCGATGATCAAGTTCTTCGTCGGTCCGGGTCAGCGGGCAGCTGACGGCCACCGCGCAGATCGCGCACGGCCGGATCGAGCGAGAACACCGGCACGCCGCCCGAGCTGTCGTTGATGTTGTAGGCGTTGCGGATCTGGGAGTGGCCGAACCGGAACGCCGCCACCGAGAACTCCACCGGGGTGAACGGGGCATCCTTGCCCCGGCTGGTAGAACCCCTTGTCGACAGGCTGTTCAGCGCCGTCTTCACCGCTTCCTCGCCGACGATCTGCGGCAGGTAGTCGTTGAGCACCACGTAGCGGTAGGCGTCCACCACGGTGTCGTGGGCCTCATCGAAGGACATGCCCTGGTCGATCAGTTCGTTGTGCAGCCGCAGGAACGACAGGTGAATCTGGGCGATGATGAGGTTCTCGTCGTTGCGCGGCTCGATCAGGATCGCCTGGCCGGTCTTGGGGTCGCGTGGCAGGTCCGGCGACACACCGTCGGTGGCGACACCGATCTTGAACTTGTCGCCGTCGTACAGCTGCGGGCTCTCGTTCGGCCCGCCGCCGTACACCGAGTCCAGGTCGAACGCGAACGTGCGCCCGTTGACCAAGGTCGTGGGATCCACCGGGGCATCCGGTTGCGGCAGGGTGTCCAGCGTCAGATCATGGTCGATGAACTGGCCGAAGAACGTGATGCCGGCGGTGGTGCCCTTGGGGTTGGCGATCGGTCGGCCCTGCATCCTCCTGCATCCCCTGCGCCAGCACCGCAAGTTGCTCATTGGTCTGCTGATTCAGCGGTTCCAGGTCATCGAACATCCGCCCGAACCTGGACGGCTCCTCCACCTCCTCCTGCTTGCGTGCCATGGCCAGCATCGCCCACATGGCCGGGGAATCCGGCACCGGGGTCCGCCGGATCGCTGGAGACAAACGGGTTCAGGCCCACAGCCCCCAAGACGTTCGACACGACCTTGGTCGACGGCGTCCTGGTACCTCGACCTGGGCCGCGGGTGCGCTTATCACCACCGTTGCACGACCGCCTTCACCGCAGCAGCGGATCTTCGCCACCGGCACGGCCACCGCCGGTGGCGGTTGGCGGTCAGCGACCGTCTGGGTGTCACCGTGGTATCCGGTTGAGCGACAACAGCATTCGCGATTCGTGACGGCCGGTTGCTTGACGGCCGGTGGCTCGGCCTCGGCGGTTGCCGGTGGCTCAGACTTAGCCGACTTCCGGGACTTGGTCGGTTGCGCAGACTTGGTCGCCCGCACCTCGATCTCGATTGCGGAAACGACACCCGGTTCTGCGACAGACGTTTCCGGCTCGCTGACATGCGGTTTCAGATCGGAAACCGTATCCGGTTCTGCGACAGGCGTTTCCGGAGCAGACGGTTCCGATGGTTCCGGCGCTGACGGTTCCGGAGCAGACGGTTCCGGCGCTGACGTATTAGCTGGCTGTATCCGGCTCCGAATCGTTTACCTGATTCGTCGTATCCGTCGTGTTCTCGGTTGGCTGGCCAGTGGTCGTCGGTCGGCGACGAACTGGGCGACGAACTAGAAGAACCGGTGTCGGTCGACTCGGCGAACGCCACCGCTGGCGTGTTTGTCACAGCGGCTCCTAAGCCGAGCGCGACCGCTAACGCACCTGTGCGGACAATGTATTGCGCCTTCACCGGCCCAGCACTTGGGGGACAACCGGCGTGGGCACCGGCGGAGCGTCCACCGGAGCCGCCATGATCGGCGCGTTGGAATTCTGCCCCTGTGAAGGCGATCTTGGCGACTTTTTTGGCCGATGCGGTGGGCTTACGATGCCGTGTACTCATAGCTCGTGGTCCTCTCTGTACGCGCCCACGAGGTCAGCTGTCGGGTTCGGGCTGGAGAGGTTGCCCGGTCGGCGATTGTTTCCGGGTGGAAACGTCGTCGGCTTCACCCCAAGGGGCCGCAAGCGGCTCCAGGGTCCGATTTCGGTGGACCGGTTGGGTCCCCCGCCTCCATCCACGGTGTTTGTTGGTGTCCCCGCCCAACGGATGGAGCTCGGCGCGAAAGGGAGGGGAGGGCCGCCGCTGGGAAAGGCTCGGCTGGCTTGGGTCACGACGGTAACGTGTGACGCGGATCACGTCACTTTTTGCGAAATCAGCGTTTCCTGCCTAGGGCAAACCTTAAAAGACCTCTAAAACCCCACGACACGTCGGCATTTCCCCAGGTCCAGACTGTCCTCTACCTGCCTGTAGCCATTTCGTAATCATTTCGTTATGTGACGTATATCACAATCATCCGCCCGCAAAAGGGGGTCTGGCCGCGTTGAGCACGATTGACGCCGGCGGTGTCTCAAAGACGGTCGAGCGCGGGAAGACTTGACCCCCCGCGAAGGTATAGGGCTGGCACTGAAGCGGCCTGAACTGCGCCTACTCAAGTCCAGGCACCGGCTTTTAGGTCTGCGATCTTAGTGCCCTCGCTGTCGCCTGGACGCTTTCGGACTTGGCAGGCCGAACACGTTCAAACGCGATCTGCTCGACGGCCGCCTGCCTCAACGTCCGGGCGTTGTCGCCGTTGGCCACCATGTCATCGTCGCATCAGATCCGCGTTGTGGTTGGCACTCCCGTCCGCAGGCCGTCCGCAGAGCGTCCGCAGCAGTTTCAGCAACACCCATTACTAGCCAACACAACCAACGCTGTGACCTGCATAGTTCTCGAATAGCCAACGCAGCTTGTTTTAACAAACGCCAGATAGCGCGGATTCAAAACCCGTACAGTGTGAGTTCGAATCTCACCGAGGGCACCGAATCGTACTTGGCGAAATCCGCTGCGCCTCAATACGAAGAGACGGCGATAACCTCTTTAAGTCGTATCGACGACGGCCGACCAGAGTGGCGAACCGCTGCGGTTCTCGACGGCCGCGCAATGAGCGTGATCGCCGCCAATTGCACCAATCCCATGATCACCACGGGCCACAGGGCACCGGCTACTACACCAACGCCAACACACACGCGCATGGGCGGACTGTCGCCACTGCTCAACCGATCTGCAGCGGCCAAGGTGGCAATCGCCGTAATCAGCCATCCGCATAAATACACGGTCATCACCTGGATTGCTCCTTCGTGCGGGCTCGAACATCAGAGTGCCCAAAGCCGCTGAGTGCTAACCCTCACCCGTCTGACGAGCGCAGATACCCCGACCGGCAATCCCGCCGCCACGAGAGTTGCAATCCGATGTACGCACTTAATGAACTTTGGGCCGACCGTCCTCGTGTCATAGGTCAAACGCCGTCTTCGGAAAGCTTAACCACCGGGGAAACAAGATGGAAATCGCCGCATTCTTGTGCTTAATGGTCCTGTTGATCGCGCTGCCGACCGTTTTCATGGTCCGGTAACCGGCACCCCTTGGGCGATGCCTCCAATCCGCCGACCAGCTCAGGCTGGTAGTCGAGAGTCTGCCGTCAAGAAGCTTGCGCGGCGAGCGCGTGCTTGACCAGTTCTACGTCCAACTTCGGGATCTGCACGCTGAACGACTCGGATGCAGTGACGAGGTTGAATGCCGCGAGCGTCGGCTGGTTGGCCTTCTCGTCGGAGTCAGTCAGCGTCAGTGGTGGCCGAAGGCGACGGCTTCCTTGCGCGACCGGTGCCACGTTACGGGCTGTCCCTGCGTGAGATGCAGCATGCCGAGCCGCGATCGGGCTGATGTGTCTCCGAGTGACCGGAGGAAGCAACTGACTTCCAAGGTCGCACCGGCCGCGAAGTCGTCGAGGTCTTGCGCGGGATTCGGCCGCTTGATTCCCGACCAGACCTTCAGCACGTCGGAGAACGTCTGCGTTCCAGCAGCTCGACGAGAGTCCGGACGCCATGGACGCAGGGTATATCGGGTCACCGTCCCGGGGGGCCGCGGTTACAGCAGGAATTGCGTGGGCACGGCGGGCAGCAGCGCGGCCTGCACGGCTCGGGCCTGGCGATATCCCGCGTACATGCCGAGCAGGGTGAACCCCGCGATGCCGGCTACGCCTGGCAACGCGGCGGCGAAAAGATCGGTGGTCGTCGCGGCTCTGAGGTACTCCCCATACCCGACCCGGAATGAGTCCGGGATCTTTGTTGGTGGTGGATACGAATCAGCAGGTGCGATCTGACTACCCGGACCCGGCTCAATGGTCGCCGGGACCGGAACGGCTTCTGGCGCCGGTGAGCGGACGGGCGGTGCAGCGGGCAATGGTGGCGGCACGGCCAACGGAACAACGACAGGCATCCGCGGCGCTACAGCCGCGGGGGCGGCGGGAACCACCTCGACCATGGGAGCGCCTAATGCGACCGCAGGTGCCTCGGCCACCGGAACAAGGGAAGCCGCCGGCACTACCTTCGGATCCGCCTGCACCGCCGGGAGCTTTCCCCGGACAACGACGTTTCGCGTACTGGGCGCGGTCGAGACCGCAGCCAAACTCGGATGCCGGCCGCTGTGAGATTTCTTTTCGCCGTTGCCCAACAGGTCAATGCCAAGGACGTCGATGCCACCACCGCCACCGCCGATACCGAGCAGATCTGCCTTCGCAACCGCTGCACCGGCGATCGCCGGCCCTACGACCATCGCGCCACACGCGATCGCGCAGCCCATCGCACTTCGCATCACCGGCCGATTCATGCTTCGTCGTCCCCCCATTCGTGAGTCACTCAAGGCATTGCCACGATCGGGATACCCCCCGGTTGGCGCGATTACACTCCTCCCTTCTAAAGCAGGATGCGCGTGGGCACAGCGGGCAGCAGCGCCGCCTGCACGGCTTTGGCCTGCCGGTATCCCGCATACGCGCCGATGATGGTGAAACCTGCGATGCCCGCTACACCCGGCAGTGCCGCGACGAAAAGATCGGTGGTCGTCGCTGCTCTCAGGTACTCCGCATACCCGACCCGGAACGAGTCCGGGATCTGCTCACCGCCTGAATTATTCGGCGCCAGTGGGTTTTTCGTCCGGGGCGCGGGCGCAGGCGCCGGCGGCCCGGCAGGCGTAGGCCGACCTTCTGGCACCGGTGGGCTCGGGGGCGGCACGGCCAACGGGACGCCGCCGGTTCCCTGTCGCAGCGCGGGCGGCACGGACTCCTGAATGGGCGTGGCTGCCGGACTCGCGGCGGAAGGTGCCCCGCGAATAACGATGTTGCGGGTGATCGGAGCCGACGGCACGGCCTGCAGATTCGATGACCGCCCAGCGACAATGCTGCGCGGCACCGCGCCGCCGCCTCCCCCGCGGCCGGCACTCTCAGGAACGCTGCCGCCGACTCCGACCCGGCTGACACTTTCGGGAACGCTGCCGAACGTCGACACCGGTGGGCCGGCGTCCGCCGTCTCTATGCCCACCGTGCGGGCAGCCTGCGCGCTGAACTCCTCGGACCCCGGCCGAGGGTGGTGCATGGCGGATTTATCGTCGTCCTCGAACAGGTCGAAGAGGTCCGGGCCGATCCCGAGGATGGCGTGCGACTGCGCAATACCCACGACCCCGGGACCGACGACCATGGCCCCGCAGGCAAACGCAAAGCTGAACGCCGTGCTACGAATAAACAACCGGTCCATGCTTCGTCCCCCACGGTCAGCAAGCGGCAGACGATCACTTTACAATGCGGACCTAAATTGTCGCATCCGTTACTTTGGGGGACTGTTCGCTCGCCGCGGCTACGCCGCCCCCACTCCGCCATTACTTCGGGCGCAGTGAGCTTGCCAAGCAAACTCCTGAATCCTTCGTCAACAGTCCGGACGCCAGATCGGCGACGTAGGAGCAATTGCTGCGGATGTGGTCGTGCGGCCTCGATGTCGCGGCCTGCAGCCGGCCGACGATGTCCTGGCTGAACACGGTCGCGGTGGCGATCAGCGCCTCGCTCGACGTGGACATCACCGCGGCCAGCACTAGACCCGCCGGCACGGGTGGCAACTGCATCTCGACAATCTCGGCAAAGCGTCGTCGCGGGCCACGAGCTGTGGCTTGCCCTGCGCGCCCGCGATCTGGCCGGGCTGTCGGCGGACCCCGCGCAGTAGGCTTTTGCCATGGCGCTCAGGGCGCGACCAGTCTGTCTGCCCGAGCTGGCACTGAAGAACCCGGTGCCCGCACGGACTCAGCACTACGCCGAAAGCGCCGCGAGCCGGCTTCGGGTCCTGCAGATCGCGACGTGGATCGGTGTCGCAACTTCCGTCATGTTCGGGATCATCCAGCTGACGCTGGGCGGCCGGGCATGGTGGATCGGCGTACTCAACCTCGCGTTCGCAGCGATCTTCGCCGGCGATTCCGCTGCTGTACCGGTTCGGTGAACTGATCGCACCGTTGACCTTCTTCGCATTCGCGTACCTGTTCGTGGGATTCGTCTGCTACACCATCGGAACGGGCTCGGGCCTGCAGTTCTACTTCCTGGTGTCGGCAACCCTGGTCGTCCTCATCTTCGGGATCGATCGCATCGTGCTGGCTTCGACAATCGTGGTAATCGGCGTTGTCGCGACAATCACCCTCGAGCTCGCCGTCCCCAATGACAGAGGCCTCGGCCCGTCACTGGTCTCTCACCGTCGGTTTTGTCAGCTCGGTGATCTTCTCGGCTGTGATGGTGGTGGCGACGATCTGGTATGCGATGCGCGAAATCGACCGCGCAGAGAAGGCGATGGAGGCGGAGTATCAGCGATCCGAATCGCTGCTCGCCAACATCCTGCCCGCATCCATCGCGAACCGGCTCAAGGATCCGTCGCGAAACATCATCGCCGACAAGTACGACGACGCCTCGATCCTGTTCGCCGACATCGCCGGATACACCAAGCGGGCCAGCGACACGACACCCAGCGAGCTGGTCCGGTTCCTGGACACGCTCTACACCGATCTGGACGCCCTCGTCGACCGGCACGGGCTCGAGAAGATCAAGACCAGTGGCGACTCGTACATGGTGGTGTCCGGTGTGCCACAACCACGCTCGGACCACGTCGAGGCGCTCGCCTGCCTCGCCCTGGACATGGCCGATGCGGTCGCCGACATGAAGGATCCGCAGGGCCGGGCGCGTGCCGTTGCGCATCGGGCTGGCGGCCGGACCCGTGGTGGCAGGCGTGGTCGGTTCGCGCAAGTTCTTCTATGACGTCTGGGGCGACGCGGTCAACGTCGCGTCGCGGATGGAGTCCACCGACGTCGAAGGCCGGATTCAGGTGCCGCAGTCGGTGTATGAGCGGCTCAAGGACGACTACGTGCTGGAGGAGCGCGGCGACATCGACGTCAAGGGCAAGGGCGTGATGCACACCTGGTATCTGGTCGGCCGCCGCAACGGCGACGCTGCGCAGGATGAAGTCACCGAGCGCTTCGAGCACAGCAGTTCCAGCAGTGCTGCGGTCACCTCGTCCGGGCGCTCCTCCATGATGTAGTGGCGCCGGTCAGTCCGCGACGCGGTGGTCTGCGCTTAGACCTTGCGGTTCTCCGACTTGATCAACCACGCCAGCTTCTCCAGGCCGTCGATGAGCTGGTGCAGGATGTCGGCGGTGCTGGGATCTTCCGCGTCGACCGCGTCATGCACGGTGCGCATGGTGTCGACGGTTGCGTACACCCGCGCCGTGATCAGGTCGACGACCTCACCGGTGCTGTGCTCGTAGGCCGGGAACTGCGGAAGGGACGTGCCCGCGGCCACGGTGTCGGAGCGACCGTCGGGGACTGCATCAAGCGCGCGCATCCGCTCGGCGATGGTGTCGCTGGCCTCGCGCGCGAAGTCGACGAGTTCGTCGAGCTGCAGATGGAGGTCGCGGAAGTTGGTTCCGACGACGTTCCAGTGCGCCTGCTTGCTCTGCAGGTGGAGTTCGACGAGGTCGACCAGGACACGCTGCAGGTTCTCGCTCATCTGGGTGGACGCCTGAAAGTTCTGGATTTCCGCTTCGGTACGACGTGTTGGTGTGCTCATGACCAGTTCAACGTCCCCTAAATTGGAATCACTCCAAATTAGACTATGAGTGGCGTCACACCTGTTGCTGGTCCTGCTGGGCCAACAACCGGGCATAGCCCGCCCCCATGCCGAGCAGAACCAGGCCGACGACGATGAACACCGCGACTCGGAACATCCCGTCGAGTGTGCCGAGGTCGAACAGGAACAGCTTCGCCATCGCCGCGGCGACCAGCGCCAGGCCACCGGCGATCGGCAGGGATCGCTCGTCACGGGACTGCCGCGCCGCGTACACGAAGAGGGCAGCCGCCATGGCAATCCAGCAGATGGTCGCGGCCATATGGCCAGCGAAGAATCCGCCACTCTCGCCGCCGCCCAATACCCCGGCGGTGACGGTGAAGGTGGTCACGGCGTAGACGACGACCACCGCCAGGCCGGCCAACAGGATCCGGACCGCCTCGCTGTCGACGGTGTTTGCGCTGGCGCAGCGGCCGACCCACGACCAGACGATCGCGACGACGGCGGCGATCAGCAGGATGCTGGACGCGAGCACGGAGACCGAATCGGGTGTCGATAGCAGCGTGGCGCGGACCAGCGAGGTGGGCGGTGCATAGCCGAGATAGACCCCGGCGCCGATGATGCCGAAACCGACGGCGATGAACCGGGCGACATCATCGCGACGTCCCGCAATGGCAATCACGACGGCCATCGCCAGCAGGACCGGCGCAACAACCTCGCCGTCGAAGGCAACCGTCACCGCGATCAGGGCGGACACCGCCGAGGTGGCCGACCAGATCTGCCGGACGATCTTGGTGACTCCGGGCAGGCGGTCCCCGACGAGCACGATCGCGAGCAGCGCCGCCGCCAGACCGGCGGCCATCAATGCGGCGACCGTCGGCGCGAGTGCCACCGAGGCTGACAGTACGGGCAGCAGGGCGGCCGTGGTCAGCAGCGCCATCGCGACCCGGTTGCCTGTCGACGGCAGCAGGATCAGCGCGCCGACGATGGCCAGCACGGCCGCGATGCCGCAGGCGCCCGCCAGCCACGCGCCGTTGCCGTCGCCGAAGCGGGCCACGACCAACGCGACGAGCAGCGGACAGGTCGAGGCGGTGATTCTCGCGGCGTGCAGCAAGATCCAGTCCTTGCCGAGCTGGACGAGCAGGGATGCGGCCGAGATGGCGAGCATGAACGCGATCAGGAGCATCGTGATGCCATCGGTGACGATCGGCGCGAGCACGATCAGCGGCACCAGCACCAGCAGGCCGAGGTGCTGAGAGTCCCAGCGCCGAGCCAAGGTGAGTCCGCCGCCGCCGATCACCGCCGCGATTACCAGGCCGAGGGGCGCGGACACCCAGCCGTAGATCGTCGTGACCGCGATGACGTCCATGTACGCCGCGGCGACACCGGTTGCGGCCAAGGCGATCGCGCCGACCCGCCCGCCCGGACGGGCGTACAGCCGGGCCGCGACGCCGATGAGCGCCCCGGCCAGCACGGCGCCCGCGCCGACACGGATTTCCGGCCGCAGGATGCCGGCCTGGGCGGCGAGCACGAGGAGTAGCACGACGCCGATGAGCGTGACCGCGACACCGGCGACGGCGAGGATCTTGCCGATCCAGCTCGCGTCGCGCGGCGGCCGCGGCGCAGACGGCGGCTGTGTCAGTCGCGGCGGCGGGGCAATGGGAGGGGCGGGCTGCGGTGGCCAATGCGGTGCGGGCGGCGGCGCGTACGCGGCGGCCGGCGGCAGGTATGGCTGCGGAGCCGGCATCGGGGGTGGCACCGGTTGCGGTGCGGCTTGCGGGACCGACGGCCGTTCGGCCAGCAGCCGGTCCAGTTCATTGAGGTCGGCCGAGACCCTGGCGAGCTGTTGGGACATCGCGGCGAAATCCGCGGAGAGCCGGGTGACGACGGCGTGATGCGGTGCAGTCATGCCGGTATGGTCGCAACGTTCGGATGCCCGGCGGATGAGTAGGACTACCCAATTCCGCTATGTATCCGGCTATTCATCCAGGCCGTGTTCGATCGCGTAGCGCGCTAGTTCGACCCGGTTGGCGACCTGCAGCTTGCGAAACGTCGCCTGCACGTGGTTCTCCACCGTGCGGTGGCTCAGCGACAGCCGGGCGGCGATCTGCTTGGCGGTCAAACCCTTGGCGACGTGGCGAAGGATCTCGGTCTCGCGCTCGGTCAGGCTGGGTGCCGAGCTCGAGTCGGGTCCCTGCGCGATTCGTCGGTACTCCCCCAACACCAATCCGGCCAGGCCAGGCGTGAACACCGCGCGGCCCTCCGCGGTGGCGCGCACGGCGTCACCGAGTTCGGACTTGGACGCGCTCTTGACCAGATATCCGGTGGCGCCCGCCTTGACGGCCTCCAGCACGTCGTCGTGCTCGTCCGAAGCGGAGAGCACCAGGATCTTCGACGACGGCGACACGGTGAGCACCTCGGCGGTGGCCTGGGCGCCGTCGCCGTCGGGCAGCCGCATGTCCATCACCACGACGTTCGGCTGCACGACCGCGGCCCGCCTGCGGGCCGATGCCACACCGTCGGCGGTGGCCACCACGTTGAAGCCGTCCTCGGCGAGGTCGCGGGCCACCGCGTCACGCCAGATCGGGTGGTCGTCGACCACCATCACCGTCGGGGTATCGTCAGTTCCCATTCCGTCCCGCATCCCGGCCCGGTATTCAGCTTAGCGCTGCCACCCAGCCAATTCATCCGCCCCACAATCGATTTGGCAATCCCCAAACGACCCTCAGTGACGGCTTCCTCCAGTCGGCCGTCCGGAATCCCGACGCCGTCGTCGCGAATGCTCACCGTCACCGAGTCTCCGAGATCCTCCAACAAAACGTAGGCCCGCGCGTCGGGTCCGGCGTGGGCGGCCGCGTTGTCGAGCGCATTGCCCGCAGCTGCGGACAACTCTTCGGCGACGTTCGCGTCGAGCAACACCGGGTCGGCAGGCACGCTCACCGACACCCGATCCGAGGCCCGTCGCCGCAGCAGCGCACTCACATCGGCCAGTGCCCCCTCCCGAGGCTCGACGTCCGCGGAGCTGACCAGGCGGCGCAGCGCGCGTTCCTGCTCGCCGGCCAGTTCAGCCAGTTCCGCTGTCTCACCGCCGATCTCGCGGCCACGGCGGGAAACCAGCGCGAGGACCTGAATGGCACCGTCGTGTACCTGTCGGGACAGCCGTTCGCGCTCCTCGGTCCTCGCCGTCAGCCGCGCCGCCCGCTCCAGCTCGGCGTGGGCACGCCGTGCCGTCTGGGCGGCCATGCCGACACCCAGCCCGACCGCGAGCTCGATCACCACCGTCGCGTTGCGGCCGAGGTCGTAGTTCAGCACACCCTTCGCCACGGTGCTGGCCGCGACAACCACGACGCCGCTGAGCATTCCGTAGATCGGGCCGAGCAGGATGGCCGCGGAGATCGTCGCGTTGGTGGCCCACAGCGTCGTCGGCCAGGACTGGTTGTTCAACGCCCACTGCTCGGACGCGACGAGCTCGGTGGACAGCATCAATGCGACCACAACGACGATTTCCGCAAGAACCCACGCGAGCCTGCGGCCATAGCCCTGCAGGTAGGCAACCGCGCAGGCGGCGCTCCAAGCGATCAGCACCGCGAACAACAGCCATCCGACAGCGGGCCGGTCAAGATCACCGTTGACGGCGATCTGAAAGCCGAGCGCGTAGATGCAACTGAGCAGCCGGAACACCTGCGCCGCCCGCCACAGCGGGGTGTCCGGATCCGGTTCGCTCTCCGGCATCAGCGTTACAGCACCTTGGACAGAAAGGCCTTCGTCCGTTCGTGTTTCGGGTTGGCAAGTACCTCGCGTGGAGGCCCGTTCTCCACGACGATGCCTTCGTCCATGAACACCAGCTGGTTTGCCACCTCACGGGCGAACCCCATCTCGTGGGTGACGACGACCATTGTCATGCCTTCAGCGGCAAGCTTTTTCATCACCGCGAGCACTTCGCCCACCAGCTCGGGATCCAATGCCGAGGTGGGCTCGTCGAACAGCATCAGCTTCGGATCCATCGCCAACGCCCGGGCGATCGCCACCCGCTGCTGCTGGCCGCCGGACAGCTGCGCCGGATACGCGTCGGCCTTTTCCGACATACCAACCTGATTAAGAAGGTCTTGGGCCCGCGCAACAGCGTCGGCCTTCTTGACGCCCTTGACGTGGATCGGTGCCTCGATGATGTTCCCCAGCGCCGTGCGATGCGGGAACAGATTGAAGTGCTGGAACACCATGCCGATGTCACGGCGCTGCTTTGCGGCGTCACGGGGCGACATCTCGAGCAGCTTGGTCCCCCGGTCGCGGTAGCCGATCAAGTCGCCGTCGACATGCAGCCGGCCTGCATTCACAGTCTCGAGATGGTTGATACAGCGCAGGAACGTCGACTTGCCCGAGCCGGACGGGCCGACCATAACCAGCACCTCGCCCCTGCCGACCTCCAGTGTGATGCCCTTCAGGACTTCCAGGGCGCCGAAGCTCTTGCAGACCTGCTCGGCCTTCACCATCGGTTTAGCTGTTGCGTCTTGTGTCGCCGTCATGGGTGAGGGGCTCCCGTCTCTCCCAGCTGCGCCTTCGCCAAGGCTTCGAGCTGCTTACCCGTCAGCTTCCGCGACGCGCCACGTGAGAAGTAGCGCTCCAGGTAGAACTGACCGACCATCAGGATGCTGGTCACCACCAGATACCAGAACGCCGCCACGAGTAGCAGGGGCACCGGCTCGAATTCGCGCGCGGCGATCTCGCGGGACGTGATGCCGTACAGGTCCAACGTGAAGGGCACCGCGGTGACCAGCGAGGTCGTCTTCAGCATGCTGATCACCTCGTTGCCGGTCGGCGGGATGATCACCCGCATCGCCTGTGGCAGAACGGTGCGGCGCATCGCCATCCCCCACGACATGCCCAGTGCTGTCGATGCCTCGAGCTGGCCCTCCGGCACGGAACTGATTCCCGCGCGGATGATCTCGGCCATGTAGGCGGACTCGTTGAGCGCCAGGCCGATTATCGCCAGAAGGAACGGGATGGACAGGGCCTGCAGGTTGAGCTCAAAGAACGCCGGCCCGAATGGCACGCCGAGCCGAATGTTCTGGTAGATCGTCGGGATCAGCCCCCAGAACACCAGCTGCACGTATATCGGGGTGCCGCGGAAGATCCACAGGTACACCCACGACACCGCCTTGAAGATAGGATTGGGTGATAGCCGCATCACCGCCAGGATCACGCCAAGGATGATCGCCAGCACCATCGAGTAGATGGTCAGCTGCAAGGTGTTGAGGGCACCGACCTTCAAGACCCGTTCGTTGAAGACGTACTCCCTGAAAACACTCCACCGGTACGCATCGTTGGTTGCCGCGCCGTAGAGAAACAGCAGCAGAAGGACGACGATGACGACCGACGCCACCCACCGCCACGGATGACGCAGCGGAACGGCATCAATCGCGGCTGGAGTGGTAGGTGACGACGTGTCGACATCAGTCATTTCGGGTCCCTGAACTTAGTTGATCGCGCCGTTGATCACCGGCTTGTCAATCATTCCGCTCTCCACACCCCAATTGGTCGCGATCTCCTTGTATTTGCCGCTCTCGATCAAATGCTCAAGGGCCTTCTGCAGTGACTGCGCCAGCGCGGAGTCCTTCTTCACCGGCCAGCCGTACGGGGCGGCGTCCGCGATCTCACCTGCGGCTTCCAGCTTGCCGTTGCTCTGCTTGATGGCGTATGCGGTCACCGGTGAATCAGCCGACATGGCATCCACCTGACCAAGCACCACGGCGTTAGTGGCCGCATCCTGCCCGTCGAACGATACGATCTCAATCGGCGGCTTGCCCGCGTCGGTGCATGCCTTGCTCTTGGCAGGCAGCTCCTCGGTCTCTTCGGTCGTCGTGGCCTGGACGGCCACCTTCTTACCGCAGGCATTGTTCGGGTCGATCGGCTCGCCCGGCCGCTGCGCCCACAGGATTCCGGCAGAGAAGTACGTCACGAAGTCGACCGACTCCTCCCGCTCCTTGGTGTCGGTGAACGATGACATCCCGACGTTGTAGGTACCACCTTGGATCGACGGAATGATCTTGGCGAAGTCGGATTCGCGATAGTCCGCTGTCAAGCCCAGGGTCCCGGCGATCGCGTTCATCAGGTCTACGTCGAAGCCGACGATCTTGCCGCTGGGATCCTTGAACTCGTTGGGCGGGTAAGGAATATTGACCCCGACTACCAGCTTGCCGGAGGACTTGATCTCCTCTGGCACGGTGTTGGCGATCTCGTCCACTTTCTCGGCCTGCGCGGCCGTGGGTTCAGATTCGGATTCGCCCGAATCGGTGCCGCTCGCGCACCCCGATACGGCGAGGGCGCCAGCCACAGCAAAGATCGCTGCGATGCGCCAAATTTTCCCCCGACGGATTTCCCATCCACCTAACACGGTTGCCTCTACTTTCTGCATTGGGCAGTAACGTAGGAGAAGACTAACGACGAAGGCGGCGTTGCGCCGCGCTTCCGCTTATTGTGCTGTCGCGCCCAAATTTCGCGCTCGTGGTTGCAAAAGCCTTATCCGCACGGTTAGCGCTGTGAAACACTTTGATCATGACTACCGAAGCTTCCCCCAGCCTGTTGCCACACCTCTGGAAATCGGAGTTGCTGTCCGGCGTGCTGTCTGTGATCCTCGGCGCGATCGTGCTTGCGTGGCCAGGTATCTCGATCCTCGTCGCCGCCATCCTGTTCGGTGCGTATCTCCTGGTGACCGGCATCGCCCAGGTCGTCATGGCCTTCAGCCTGCATGTGACCGCGGGCGGTCGGATCCTGCTGTTCATCAGTGGTGCGGCGGCGCTGATCCTGGCCGTGCTCGCGTTTCGCCACTTCGGCGAGGGCTACGCGGTTTTGCTGCTCGCCATCTGGATCGGTGTCGGGTTCGTGTTCCGCGGTGTCGCCCAGACGGTGGCGGCCGTCAGTGATCCCACCCTGCCCGGCCGCGGCTGGCAGATCTTCGTCGGCGTGATCAGCCTCGTCGCCGGTGTCGTGGTGATCGCCTCGCCGTTTGAATCGATCGTCACCCTGGCCATCGTGGTCGGCATCTGGCTGATCGTCATCGGCGTCTTCGAGGTCGTCTCGGCGTTCGGCATCCGCAAGGCGGCCAAGACGGTGTCCGACCTCAGGAAGCCCGCGGTCTCCGCGGAGCCGTCGGCGCCTGCCGAGCAGTCGTGCGTCGTGACCGAACCGCAGCCGCCGCAGTATCCGCCGCAACCGCCCTATCCGCCGTCTCAGGGCGGCGGGTATCCGGGCAGCTATCCGCCCCCGCCGCCCGCGCCCTACGCGGGCTACGCGGGCTACGCCCCACCGCCCGTTGGGCCGAAGAACGGGTTGGGCATCGCCGCGTTGATCGTCGCGATCATCGGTCTGGTGTTCTGCTGGACGGTATTCGGCGGCATCATCCTCGGCGTGGTCGCGGTGATCATCGGTTTCGTGGCGCGGGGCCGCGTCAAGCGTGGCGAAGCCACCAACGGTGGTGTGGCCATCGCCGGCATCGTGCTGGGGATCGTGGCGATCGTCCTGGGCCTGGCCTTCATTCCGATCTGGTACTCGCTATTCCAAGGCGCCGGGGTTACGGACTATGTCGACTGCGTGTCCAGTGCAGGCTCGGACCAAGAAGCCGTTGAGCGGTGCGCGAATCAGTTCCAGGAACGCGTCGAAGACAAGTTCAGCGTCACGCTGACGACGCCTGCCCCACCGACGCGTTAGTTTGCACCCGGGAAGTATTTGACGATGCCTTCCTGGACCACGGTAGCCAGAATCTGCCCGGATTGGTCGAAGAAATGACCGGTTCCCAGTCCGCGCGAGTCGGTTGCTACCGGCGAGGTGGTGGCATACAGCACCCATTCGTCGAACCGGATCGGCCGGTGGAACCACAACGAGTGATTGACCGTCGCGGCGAAGATGCGGTCGTAGCCCCACGACAGCCCGTGTGTGGTGATAATCGAGTCCAGCACCGTGGTGTCGGAGGAGTAGACCAATGCGGCGGTGTGAAGCACCGGATCGTCCGGCATCGGCCCTTCGGTCTTGAGCCACACCCGGTTGTGGTCGAGGCGTTCGCCCTTCTTCCGCATCACCCAGGCCGGGTCGTTGGTGTACCGCCATTCGATGGGCCGCAATGCGTTGACGAACTGCGGCACCGTTTCCTCGTAGCCGATGAGCAGATCGTCAATCTTGGGTAGGGACAACGGTTCTGGCACCTGGGGCGGATCGATCCCATGCTCGAGCCCGCGCCCGCCGTCGACGTAGGAGACGATCGCCGTGGTCAGCAGTTCACCGTCCTGCATGACATCGACGCGACGATTGGCGAAGCGGCGCTCGTCGCGCAGCCGGACGACGTGGAAATCGAGATCCTTCGCCGGGTCACCGCCGGCGATGAAGTGCGCCGAAATCGCCCCCGGCGGGCAGTCGCGGGTCAAGGTGCGGCTGGCCGCCACGAAGGCCTGCGCCATCATCTGACCCCCGAACGTGCGGGGCGGGTTCTTGCTGGGATGGGATCCGACGAAGGTGTTGTCGTCGACGCGGTTGAGGTCGAGCACCGCCAGCAGCTCCTGAAAGTCGCCAAGCGGCACTGGTCCTCCCCTACCTGATCCGATGGTCGGACTCTCCCCCTACGCTTCGCGTGGGAGGTACCCCCACAACGCGGCTCGTACCTCGCCGCTTGATCGTCGTCCGACTAAACGTCTTCCTCCCCGATCCGGTGCACGTGAATCAGGTTGGTCGAGCCTACTGTGCCGGGTGGAGCGCCGGCGATGATGACCACGAGGTCGCCGCGCTTGTAGCGACCGAGCTCAAGCAGGGATTTGTCGACCTGGCGGATCATTCCGTCGGTGGTCTTGATGTGCGGCACGATGAACGTCTCGGTGCCCCAGCTCAGCGCCAGTTGACTGCGGACCTCCGGTAACGACGTGAACGCCAGCAGCGGCAGCGGGGTATGCAGCCGCGCCAGACGACGCACGGTGTCACCCGATTGGGTGTAGGCGACCAGCGCCATGGCGTCCAACCGTTCACCGATGTCGCGGGCGGCATAGGAGATGACCCCGCGCTTGGTCCGCGGCACATGTGTCAGCGGCGGCACGACCACCGAGTTCTGCTCGACCGCAGAGATGATGCGGGCCATCGTCCGCACGGTCTCGAGTGGATACTTGCCGACCGATGTCTCGCCCGAGAGCATCACCGCGTCCGCGCCGTCCAGCACGGCGTTGGCAACATCTGAGGCCTCAGCGCGCGTCGGCCGGGAGTGGTCGATCATCGACTCCAGCATCTGAGTGGCGACGATGACGGGTTTCGCGTTCTCCCTTGCCATTTGGATCGCACGCTTCTGGACCAGCGGAACCTCTTCGAGCGGCAGCTCGACGCCGAGGTCACCGCGCGCAACCATGACCGCGTCGAATGCGAGCACGATGGCTTCGAGGTTGTCGACCGCCTCCGGCTTCTCCAGCTTGGCGATCACCGGCACCCGGCGGCCGACGCGGTCCATCACCTCGTGCACCAGCTCGACGTCTGCGGGTGACCGCACAAACGACAGCGCGACGAGGTCGACACCGAGCCGAAGTGCGAACTCGAGGTCCTCCACGTCTTTGTCCGACATCGCGGGCACCGACACGTTCATGCCCGGCAGCGAGAGTCCCTTGTTGTTGCTGACCGGGCCGCCCTCGGTCACCGCGCAGACCACGTCGTTGCCGTCGATGTGCTCGACGACCAAGGCGACGTTGCCGTCGTCCACCAGCAGCCGGTCGCCGGCAGCGGCGTCCTTGGCAAGTTGCTTGTAGGTGGTCGACACCCGGTCGTGGGTGCCCTCGCAGTCGTCGACGGTGACGCGCACGGTTTCGCCGTTCGCCCAATAGGTGGGCCCGCCGGCGAACCGCCCGAGCCGGATCTTGGGACCCTGCAGATCCGCCAGGATGCCGACCGCACGCCCGGTCACGTCCGATGCGGCTCGCACCCGCTTGTAGTGGGCCTCGTGATCGGCGAACTCACCGTGGCTGAAGTTGAGCCGCGCGACATCCATCCCGGCCTCGACCAGTGCCCTGACTACATGGTCTTCACTGGTGGCCGGGCCCAAGGTGCAGACGATCTTTCCGCGTCTAGTCACGATTTCTGAGCATAGTCCTGATCGGCGTCACGCGACGGCCAGCGGCAGCGCGCCGGGCAGGACGGGCGCCGGCAGATCGGACTCGCCCATCAAGTACGCGTCGACCGCATGGGCTGCGCTGCGGCCCTCGGCGATGGCCCAGACGATCAGCGACGCCCCCCGATGGGCGTCACCGCAGACGAACACGCCCGGAGCGTCGGTCTGCCAGTCCGACCCGCACGACAGCGCGCCGCGCCGGTTGAGTTCCAGTCCCAGCCAGCCGAGCAGCGCCATATGCTCGACGCCGTCGAAGCCGATGGCCAACAAAGCGAGGTCGCAGGGGATTTCCAGCGATTCGCCGACGGGGGTGATGTGCCGACGGCCGTCGGCGTCGCGGGTGACCCGCACCTCGGCGATCTGCATGGCGCGCACGCGGCCCTGGTCGTCACCCACGAACCGCTGCACCGCAACCTCGTAGCGGCGCGCCCCGCCCTCGGCATGCGCCGGCGACGTGCGCAGCACCAGCGGCCACATCGGCCATGGCGAACGGGATTCGTCGCGGTACTCCGGCGGCTCCGGGTTGTAGTCGAGCTGTGTCACCGACGCGGCACCTTGACGATGCGCGGTGCCCAGGCAGTCGGCGCCGGTGTCGCCGCCGCCGATGATCACGACGTGCCTGCCCTCGGCCGACAGTGCTGACGGGCCGTCGCCCTCGCATTCCCTGTTGGCGGGCACCAGGTGTTCCATCGCGAGATGCACGCCGTCCAGGTGGCGGCCCTCCACATCGTTGTCCCTGGCCCGCAGCGCCCCGACGGCCAGCACCACCGCGTCGTGCTCCTCGCGCAGTTGGTCGACGGCCAGGTCAACGCCGACTTCGCATTCGGTGACGAAACGCGTTCCCTCCACCCGCATCTGGGCGAGCCGCTGATTCAGCGTCGCCTTTTCGAGCTTGTACTCGGGAATGCCGTAACGCATCAGACCACCCAGCCGGTCGTCACGCTCGTACACTGTGACGTGGTGTCCGGCGCGGGTGAGTTGTTGCGCGGCAGCCAGTCCCGCGGGTCCGGACCCGACCACGGCGACGCTTTTGCCCGTCGCGATCGCCGCGGGCTGCGGCTCGACAACGCCATCCATCCAGGCTTGATCGGCGATGGTCTGTTCGATGCGCTTGATGGTGACGCTGCCGCCGGTCTTCTCGTCCGCGATGGACAGCACGCAGGCGGCTTCGCACGGTGCCGGGCATAGCCGACCGGTGAACTCCGGAAAGTTGTTGGTGGCGTGTAGCCGATCGCTCGCGGCGTCCCACCGGCCCCGCCGAACCAGGTCATTCCATTCCGGGATGAGGTTGCCCAGCGGGCAGCCGGCAGTCCCCGAGTGGCAGAACGGAATTCCGCAGTCCATGCACCGACGGGCCTGCTGGGATACCTCGCCTGCCCGCTGGTGCGGGTCTTGTAGTTCGTAGACCTCGCGCCAGTCGCCGACCCGCTCGTCGACCGGCCGCTTGGTCGCCTCGACCTTGGGCACCTCGAGGAATCCATGCGGATCAGCCACGGCTCGCCTCCATGATCGCGGTGTCGACATCGCGGCCTTCGGCCTTGGCCATCCGAGTGGCGGTAAGGACACGTTGGTAGTCGGTCGGCATTATCTTGGTGAATTGCGCACTGCGCCTGGGCCAGTCGGACAGCACCGAGGAAGCCACGGTGCTGCCGGTCAGCCGGGCGTGCCTCGCCACCACCTCGCGCAGCCAGCTGAAGTCCTCGGGTTCGAGGCGCTGCAACTGCACCATATCGGTGTTGACCATGGCCGGGTCCAGCCCGAGCACGAATGCGACGCCGCCCGACATCCCGGCTGCCATGTTGCGGCCCGTCTTGCCGAGCACCACGACACGGCCGCCGGTCATGTACTCGCAGGCGTGGTCGCCGACGCCCTCGGTGACAGCGAGCGCACCGGAGTTTCGAGCGCAGAAGCGCTCCCCCACCCGGCCACGCAGGAATACCTCGCCGGATGTCGCGCCGTAGAGCAGCGTGTTGCCCGCGATCACGTGGTCTTCCGGCAGGAACAGCACGTCGTCGGGCGGCTTGACGATGATCCGGCCACCCGAAAGACCCTTGCCGACATAGTCGTTGGCGTCGCCGACCAGCTCGAGGGTGATGCCCGGCGGCAGGAACGCGCCGATCGACTGACCGGCGGAGCCGGTGAGCGTGACGTGGATGGTGCCGTCCGGCATCCCCTGCGCGCCGTATCGCCGGGTGACCTCCGAGCCCAGAAGCGTGCCGACCGTTCGGTTGACGTTGCGTACCGGCAATTCCAGCCGAACCGGGTGGGCGTCCTCCAGGGCGCCCTCGGCGAGCGCGATCAGCGTGTTGTCGAGTGCTTGGTCCAGTGCGTGGTATTGATCGCGCACTCGGCGACGAGCGGTCGGCTCCCCGACGTGCCCGTTGGACGGCACGGCGAAGATCGGGGTGAGGTCAAGACCCCTGCCCTTCCAGTGTGCAATGCCCTCGGCGGTGTCGAGCATTTCGGCGTGGCCGACGGCCTCGTCGATGCTCCGGAACCCGAGCTCCGCCAGGTAGCGCCGGATGTCCTCGGCGATGAACCGGAAGTAGTTCTCCACGAACTCCGGCTTGCCGTTGAACCGCGACCGCAGTTCGGGGTTCTGGGTGGCGACGCCGACCGGGCAGGTGTCGAGATGGCAGACCCGCATCATGATGCAGCCCGACACCACCAGCGGTGCGGTGGCGAAGCCGAACTCCTCGGCGCCGAGCAGCATTGCGACGACCACATCGCGGGCGGTGCGCATGCCGCCGTCACATTGGACGGTGATGCGGTCCCGCAGCCCATTGAGCATGAGCGTCTGCTGAGTATCGGCCAGTCCGATCTCCCATGGCGCACCGGCATGTTTGAGCGACGTCAGCGGCGCCGCGCCGGTTCCGCCGTCGTACCCGGAGATCAGCACGACGTCGGCATGGGCCTTGGAGACTCCCGCCGCTACCGTGCCGACACCGACGGAGCTGACCAGTTTCACGTGGATGCGGGCGTCGGAGTTCGCGTTCTTGAGGTCGTGGATCAGCTGCGCCAGGTCCTCGATCGAGTAGATGTCGTGGTGCGGCGGCGGTGAGATCAGACCGACGCCGGGCGTCGAGTGCCTGGTCTTGGCGATGTTCGGGTAGACCTTGTAGCCGGGCAGTTGACCGCCCTCTCCGGGCTTGGCGCCTTGGGCCATCTTGATCTGAATGTCCGACGCGTTCACCAGATAGTCGCTGGTGACGCCGAAGCGGCCGGACGCAACCTGCTTGACCGCGCTGCGCCTGCGTGGGTCGTAGAGTCGGTCGACGTCTTCGCCGCCCTCACCGGAGTTGGACCGGCCACCGAGGTTGTTCATGGCGATCGCCATGGTTTCGTGGGCTTCGGCCGAGATGGATCCGTAACTCATTGCGCCGGTGTTGAACCGGGTGACGATGGACTCGACGGACTCCACTTCGTCGATCGGCACCGCGGGGCGCAGCCCCTTCTTCAGCTCGAACAGGCCACGCAGCGTGCCGCCCTCGCGGGACAGCCGGTCGACCTCCTCGGAGTACTGCGCAAAGATGTCATGGCGACCGGTACGGGTCGAATGCTGCAGCAGAAAAACGACTTCGGGCGTGAACAGGTGCAGCTCGCCCTCGCGTCGGAACGCGTACTCGCCGCCGACATCGAGACGGCGATGCACCCGTTCGGTCGGGTTCTCCGGATAGGCACGCCGGTGTCGCTGCTTGACTTCCTCGGCGATGACGTCCAGTCCGACTCCGCTGAGCTGACTGGGTGTACCCGCGAAGTATTCGTCGACCACGTCGCGGTCCAAACCGATCGCCTCGAAAGCCTGTGCAGCGGTGTAGGAAGCGACGGTGGAGATGCCCATCTTGCTCATCACCTTCATCACGCCCTTGCCGAGCGCCTTCAGGTAATTGCGCACCGCCGTGGCAGCCTCGATACCGGTGAGCTCACCCTCGCGGATCAGGTCTTCGATCGACTCGAACGCCAGGTACGGGTTGACCGCGGCGACGCCGAACCCGATGAGCATGGCGATGTGGTGCACCTCGCGGGCGTCACCACTTTCGACTACCAGCGCGACGGTGGTCCGCTCCTTGGTACGCACCAGATGGTGGTGCACCGCGGAGATGGCAAGCAAGGATGGAATCGGTGCGCGGGTGTGGTCGGAGTCGCGGTCGGAAATCACCAGAGTACGAGCGCCGTTGGCGATCGCTTCGCACGCGCGGATGCGGAGATCCTCGATGGCGTCGGCCAAGCCCTCGGCGCCGCGTTCGACGTCAAACAGTGCGCGCAGCACCGCCGTCCTCAGTCCGGGGTGTTCACCGTCGTCGTTGATGTGGACGATCTTGTTCAGCTCGTCGTTGTCGAGCACCGGCCACCCGAGCCTTATCTGCCTGCAGGACGCCGCCGTCGGCTCCAGCAGATTCTGCTCAGGTCCCATCACGCGTGCCATCGAGGTGACGACCTCTTCGCGGATCGCATCCAGCGGCGGGTTGGTGACCTGGGCGAACAGTTCGACGAAATAGTCGTAGAGCAGCCGTGATCGCTGCGACAGCACTGCCGCCGGGGTGTCGGTGCCCATCGATCCCAACGGCTCGGCACCCGAAGCCGCCATGGGCGTCAACAGAATTCGCAGATCCTCCTCGGTATACCCGAACGAGATCTGCCTGCGCACGACCGATTCGTGGTTGGGTTGGGCACGAACACGGTCGGGCAGGGTCTTCAGGTCGAGCAGGCCCGAGTGCAGCCACTCGCCATACGGCTGAGCACTGGCCAGTTCGGACTTGATCTCGACGTCGGGAACGATGCGGCCGGCGGCGGTGTCGATCAGCAACATCTTGCCCGGCTGCAGTCTTCCCTTGGCGACGATCTGGGCCGAGGGCACGTCGAGGACGCCGCTCTCGCTGGCGAGGATGATGCGGTCGTCGATCGTGCGCCACCACCGCCCAGGCCGTAAGCCGTTGCGGTCCAAGACCGCTCCGACGAGTGTGCCGTCGGTGAAGGTCACGCAGGCGGGGCCGTCCCACGGCTCCATCAGTGAGGCGTGGAACTGCCAGAATGCCCTCAGGGCGGGATCCATCGTCGTGCTGTTCTCCCACGCCTCGGGGATCATCATCAGCACCGCATGCGGCAGGCTACGGCCGCCGAGATGCAGCAGCTCGAGAACTTCGTCGAACGAGGCGGAGTCGGAGGCCCCGGGTGTGCAGATCGGTGACAGCCGGCCGAGGTCGCCAGAGATCTCGGCACTTGCGAGCATCGCTTCGCGGGCATGCATCCGGTTGCGGTTGCCGCGCACCGTGTTGATCTCGCCGTTGTGGGCGACGAAGCGGAACGGGTGGGCCAGCGGCCAGGACGGGAACGTGTTTGTGGAGAACCGGCTGTGCACAATAGCGATGGCGCTGCGGCAGCGTTCGTCGCGCAGATCTGGAAAGTACTGCGGCAGTTGCATTGTCGTCAACATGCCCTTGTAGGCGACGGTCCGGCTGGACAGCGACGGAAAGTAGACGTCGCAAGCGATCTCGGCGCGCTTACGCAGTGGGTAGACGAGGCGGTCGAGGTCGATGCCACCCGGCCGTACGCCGTTGCGCGCCGGTGCGGAGACGAACAGCTGCGACATCCAGGGCATACAGCCGAGTGCGGTGACCCCGACGCCGGCACCCTCGGGATCGACCGGCAGGTCACGCCAGCCGAGCACTTCGAGCCCTTCCTCGATCGCGATGGCGTTGACTTGTTCGCATGCGGCGGCGCGGGCGGCCGGTTCCTGCGGGAGGAAGCAGATGCCTACAGCGAAGGTGTTGCAACCGTCGTCGGTGGGAGCGGGCAATTCGAAGCCGACGACCTCGCCGAACAATTCGACGGGCAGTTGAATCAGGATGCCCGCGCCGTCGCCGCTGTTGGTCTCGGCGCCCGCCGCACCGCGGTGCTCGAGATGTTCCAGGGCGACGAGGCCATCGGCCACGATGGCATGCGAGCGACGGCCCTGGATGTCGGTGATCATGGCGACGCCACAGGAGTCGGACTCGTGCTGTGGGTCGTACAGCCCCTGGGCATGCGGCAATGCCGAGAAAAGCATTGGAATCTGCCTCCGCAGTCTGGCGAATTCTCCGTCCGGGACTGCAGCGGCCCGAATAAAAAGTGTATCAGCGCAGGCCGGCGGCTACCCGTCGAGCAGCGTCGGGACCAGCGGGAACCCGGGCAAGTTCCGGACCACCGTCCAGGTGATGGCGAGGACAGCGATAACGGCGATCGCGGGCATCGTCATGATCGGGCGTCCGGTGCGCCAACGCACCAGGATCCACGCCAACAGCACGGGCAGCCCCACGAGCAGGAAGACGTTGTCGACGACGGCGGCGGCAAGGTCGCCGTGCAGCAGGTCGTGAGTCATCCGCAGGCCCCCGCACGCCGGACAGTTCCATCCAGTCAGGAGCTTGAAAGGGCATGCCGGAAAGACGAAGTCGGCACTGTGCGGGTCCGCGAGTCCCACGTAGGCGAGACCGCCGCCAACGAGCGCGCCCGTGCCGAGTGCGCCGTACAGCCGTGTCCGGCTGCTGACTGCGGCGTTACGTTCCCTCACGAAGGGGACGTCCCTCCGGGTCACGAACTTTGTCGGTGAACATCAGAACAGCGTCGATGATGCCCCACACCAGCGCGCCGATCCCGCACGTGATGAGGCCGACGACCAGTTGGGCCACGCCGAGGCCGGTGTAGCCGAGGTAGATGCGCCCGATGCCGACCAGACCGAACAACCCGATCAATTGCAGCAGTCCGGCAACGGTCTTGGATTTGTCGGACAGCGGCTCGCCGGTCAGCGGATGGCGACCGTAGGGAGCCGCTGGATCCATGTAGGCAGGCGGATACTGGTCCGGCGGCGGATATCCGGGATATCCGGGTGGCTGCGGCGCATAACCCGGAGGTGGCGGCTGGTACTGCGGTTGTTGAGGAGGCGGAGGTCCCTCGGTGCCACCGAATTGCGGCTCAGTCATGGCTCCCAGCATGCCAGAACCGGGCGAGTGCTAGAAAGATTGCCCGGCCACCAGCCGCAGAGTGTCCACGAGCCCGTTCACAGGTACGGACGGATCGATCGAGCGCATCATGCCTAGCCCGAGTCCGAGCGCGAGCATGACGGTAGCCACTTCACGGCTCGGCATCTTGAGGTCGAGATCGTCTGCGGATTCCACGCCGCCGGCGAGCATTTCGATGATGTCGTCCAGACGGGCGGCATATTCGGTGCGCAGGTGTTCGTTCGGGCGTGCGTGCAACGCGAATTCGGCCTCCAGCGGCGTCCACCCCGGATCACCGATGACGCGATCCGCCCAGTCACGCAGCGCGTCGAACCTGTTCGGTTGCGAAACCAACTCGAGAACCTCGCTGAATCGTTCCGCCCGGATTTCGTCGAGCACCGCGACGCACAGTTCGTCCTTGTTGCGGAAGTTCGAGTACACCGCGCCCTTCGAGTAACCGGCGGCGTCGGCGACCTTCTCCAGCGACGTCGGGTGGTAGCCGTCGGTGAAGAACATCTGCTTGGCGGTTGCGAGGAGCTGCGTTCTGGTCTGCGCCTGGCTTTCTGCGCGGGTCATCCGTGCCATGTGTGCAGTCTAGCCCGTTGACATACCACCAGACTCTAGATACCGTCAGTTTCTCAAATTAAGAGGAGGCGGGATGGCCTATCCCAGGATCGACCTCGACAGCGCTGTCGTGGTGATTACCGGCGGTGCGCGTGGCATCGGCAAATCCACGGCGGACCTCTTCGCCGCCAAGGGTGCGACGGTATGCATCGGCGATCTCGACGGGGCTGCCTACACCGTCGACGTGACCTCCCGGGAATCCTTCGCGGAGTTCACGGCCGACGTGATCGACCGGCACGGCCGCATCGATGTTCTCGTCAACAACGCAGGCGTGATGCCGCTCGGTGACTTTCTGTCCGAGGACGACGCCGTCAGCAGGACGACGCTCGACGTGAACGTGTGGGGGCTGATTTTCGGCATGCGGCTTGTGTTGCCGCACATGATCGAACGCGGAAACGGGCACGTCGTCAATGTCGTCTCCATGGCCGGCAAGTTGGCCATTCCGGGCATGGCGGTCTACAACGCCAGTAAGTTCGCCGCTGTGGGGTTGTCCGCGGCGGTTCGCGAGGAATACCGCGATTCGGGGGTGAGTGTGACGGCCGTGCTGCCGAGCGCGGTGCGCACCCGGCTCGCATCGGGCGTACCGCTCGGTCGTGGGCTGCCCACCGTGGAACCCGACGTCGTGGCACGGGTGATAGTCGGCAGCGTCGACAATCGGCGCGCCGAGATCACCGTGCCGCGCTATCTGGCGGGATGGGACGTGCTCAACGCTGTCACTCCCAACGCCTTGATGAGTTTGGGCCGCAAAGCGATCCGCGACCGTCGGGCGTTGACGTCGGTCGAGCAAGACGTGCGCGGCGCCTACGAAGAAGCTATCGAGGCGCAGGCTAGGGGTCGACGATGACTCGTGAGCCGAGGATCGTCATCATCGGTGCGGGTCTCGCCGGGATCGCCACCGCGATAACGTTGCAGCGGAATGGCTTTCAGAATTTCACGATTCTGGAGAAGGGCGCCGATGTCGGCGGGGTCTGGCACTGGAATCGCTATCCGGGGCTGACCTGCGACGTGCCGTCGCAGCTCTACCAGTTCTCGTTCGCGCCGAAACCGGACTGGACCGGCCTGTTCGCGCCCGGGGAGGAGATCCAGCGCTACCTCCGCGAGGTAGTCGATCGGTTCGGTCTCGGCGATCGACTCCGATTGAATGCCGAGGTCGTGTCGACCGTGTTCACCGGGTCCACGTGGCAGATCTCCACCGCTGACGGCACAGAACTGGAAGCCGACTTCGTGGTCGCCGCAACCGGTGTGCTGCACCACCCCTTCACGCCGGACATCCCCGGGCTCGACACGTTCGGCGGCGACGTCGTGCACACCGCCCGGTGGGACGACGACATCGAGACCGCCGGCCGCCGAATCGCCATCATCGGAAACGGTTCGACCGGAGTGCAGATCATGTCCGCACTGCAGCCCGATGCCGACCACATCACGCACTTCGTGCGGACCCCGCAGTGGGTGATCTGGGCACCGATGGAACTGCCCCAGCCCACAATGTTGGGCAACGTCCTGCGCAGGCTGCCGTCGGTGAACCGCCGGCTGTACGACGGGCTGCTTTGGGGCTCCGGCATTTTGGCCGACGTCACCACGCGACCGAGCTGGCGTCGTCGACTGATCCAGAACTACGCGCGCTGGTGTCTGCGCGCGCAGGTGCGGGACCGCAGGCTGCGCGACCGGCTGACGCCGGATTACCAGCCACTGTGCAAGCGGCAAGTCGTATCGGGGTCTTACTACCGGGCACTCCGGGCGGACAACGCGGAACTGGTCACGTCGGCGATCGACGAGATCACCCCGCGTGGCATCCGCACCGCCGACGGCCGCGAAACCGAGGTCGACCTCCTGATATTCGCCACGGGGTTCCGTGCACACAACTACATGCGGCCGATGAACCTACGCGGCCGCGACGGCCTGGACATCGACGACGCCTGGGCCAAAGGCCCACGGGCATACCGGATGACCGCCATTCCGGGATTCCCGAACTTCTTCACGGTGTTGGGACCGAACTCCCCCACCGGCTCGATCCCGCTGCATTACTCCGCCGAACTGACCGCGAGCTACATCACGCAGTGGCTGCGGCGATTTCGTGATGGCGAGTTCGACACCGTCGAAGTCACCGAACAGGCAACCACGAAGTTCAACGACGACGTCGCGGCGGCGCTCGGCCCGACGGTGTGGAACACCGGGTGCAACTCGTGGTATCTCACCGACGAGGGCAACATCGATCTCTGGCCCTATGACCGCAAGACCATGACGGCCATGCTGACCCGACCCGACGATCGAGACTTCCACATCGCCTAGAAGGGTGGTGGGTCGCACTTGGTGGGGAGCCATGCGCGGAATTCGTGCTTGCGTTCCAGGCAGATGCGCACCTCGTTGGGCGCTCGTTCTCTGGCGATGCGGTAGGCGCGGTCCTGGGCGCGGGTCCGTTTGCGGGCGGGCGCTCATCTGCGGTCGGCGGCCGGGGCGAGGCGGGCCACCCCGCGCAGGATCCACGGTGTCCGCCTGGCGATCACCTCCACGGCGCGATCCGAGCGTCGCATCGCGGTCCGACGGCCGGGGGTCGGCATCGATGCCAGCTCTGCCTCGGCCGATCCCGCCCGCGCGCCGTAGCGGTCGACCGCCAAGAGTTGCCAGGTGCCGGGCACGCCACGCAGCTCGACGCTGCCGCGGTCCTCGAAGCCCGTGCCCGAGCCGACGACCAGGTCACGCACGGTGCGCGACACGAGAATGTCGCCGGCGCCGGCCTGGCCGCAGATCCTCGCCGCGATGTGCACTGCAATGCCCCCGATGTCGGCGTCCAGCAGTTCGCACTCGCCGGTGTGGATGCCGACGCGGATCTCGATACCCAGAATCTCGGCATCAGCGCGCAACGCCTCGGCGCAGCGGATGGCCTGCGTCGGGCCGTCGAAAGTGGCGAGGTGGCCGTCGCCGGTGCTCTTGACCACTGTGCCGCCGAAGCGTTCCGTGAGTTCGGCGGTGATCTCACCAAAGCGGTGCAGCACCGCGCGCCACCGCTCGTCGCCCGCCGCTGGCGGCGTGTTGGGTCGAGGCGACGATATCGGTGAAGAGCACGGTGCGCAGGGCGCGATGGGACTGTGCCGGGGCGGCATGGCTGCCGGTCAGGAACTCCTCGATCTCGGTCAGGATCGTGTCGGGCTCGGTGAACCAGGGTGCGTGATCAGCGCCGTCGACCTCGAGGTACCGCGCGCCGGGAATGTGGTCGGCGAGGTAGCGGCTGTTCTGCACCGGCGCGATGTCCTCGCGGGCATGGATGACCAGGGTGGGCGCGGTGAGCGTCGGCAGGATCGGCCGCACGTCGATCCGGAAGTTCGATTCCGCTGTCGCTCGGAACATGCCCGGGCTGGCGCACATGCGTTCGACCATGGCGAGCTGGCGCATCGACCGGACCGACGGGAAAAGAGCCTTCGCTGTTGCGCCGCTGCCCCACCCCGAGCGGAGAAGAGCGCGGCCGAATTCCTGCGCGCGGGCGATCTGCTCCGTCGCCGGCGTGTAGTCCGCACCCAGCTCGGGTACGAGGCGCGCCCGCAGCTCGGCCGGGTCGCGATCCAAGTCGTCCCAGCTAGCGCCGGGCATGGCCGCGAACGAGCCGTAGAGGATCAGCGCCCGCGTTCGCTCCGGTCGTTTGGCCGCAAACGCGATGGCCTGTGGGCCGCCCTCGCTCATACCGAATACGACGGGCGTTGCGAAGCCGACGGCGTCCATGACGGCCTCGATCTCGGCCGCTCGCTCTTCAAGCAAACGAACTTTGGGGATGGGATCCGACAGCCCGCTTCCGGCCTTATCGAACATCACGACGCGACAGAACGTGGCGAGCTGATCGAAAAAGGCCTTGAACTCGGGCATGGCCCAGAACAGCTCGACGTGGAAGACCATCGGCCCGACGAAGACAAGCTCGACCGGCCCGTCGCCGAACACCTGATACGCCAGGCTCAGATCGCCGCACGATGCGTACGACGTTTCCGCCACCGCATGAGCGTACTGCGGCCGGGCGCTAGCCGAACCGTATCGACTGCATCGCGCTCGGCGTACGACAACGCCGCCGTTTCCGCCCTTCTAGAACTCTGCCAGGCGCAGATCGGCTCGGCCGCTGTGCAGACTTTCTAGCCTCAAGAGTCCTGAAGCAATTGGTGTTAGCGAATCGTCAAAGTACTTTTACGAAGTCGGGCGACAGCGATTGAACCGCAGCGGTGCGCGTCATCGCGGTTACCGCTCGCTGCTGGAGACCGTTGCCGCTACCGCTAGGGGCGTGTACCTCCCACGGGGGGACCGGGCACCCAGGCGAGAATGTCCCGAATGCCGTCGTTGTAGACGACGCTATTGGGCACGTCGCCCACGACATCGAAATAGAGCTTGCCGGTCGCGCTTCCGCCCGGCGGCACGGCGCCTCCGACGCCTGAATCGGCGATGACACGGTACAGTGCCGAGCTCTCAGCGCGGGCGTTGAACATATGGATCATGGGAGTGGCCCAACTCCCGAACGCGTCGACGGTCAGCGTGGCTTCATACAACTGGCCGTTGTGCGGCACCGGGTCGGAGCTCGGGGAAAGGTCTCTCACCGTGTAACCGATCATTGGACCGCCAACGCCCCGGTCGTTCAGTCGCTCCTGCTGACCAAATGGCTTGATGTTATCGACCGCCGAAGCCGGCGCGACGGTGGTGGCACCGACACCGAACGTGATCGCGGTGGCGGCGACGGCTCCGGCTAGCTTCTTGATGTTCACCATGACTCCCCTCGTTCGCCTGCTGTTATGCAGCGAACTTTACCCGCGGAAGCGGTGTCGGAAACGCAAAACCGCGGCGATTGATCGACCGTGCGCGTCGCCGTGACGACGACTCCGCAGCCGTCCGGTCGAAGGTTTCACACGACCCGCGCGGCACACAAAATCGCCGACCGATCGCCTGCGCTTGACGGGTAATGACACCGGATTCGTGAAAGAGACTTTGTCTCAGCTCGTTGCATGACACCGAAACTCGACCCGCTCCTCGGCTTACACTTCCGCAATGTTCTCGGAGACGCGCTATGCGATGAACGGGGATTTGCGCGTCGCCTACCGCACGTACACGCGAAGGTCCTCGCGACATCGTGAGCGTCGCGAACTGGGCCACCTGCTGCGAAATCCTGCCGGAGCTACCGTCCCTTCAAGGGTGGGTCGAAGCGATGACATCGCTCGGTCGGTTCATCTTCTTCGACCAGCCGGGCACGGGAGCGTCTGATCCCGTCACGCTGAGTGCGCTGCCGACCTTGGAGCAATGGGCCGACAGCATCACCGCGGTGCTCGACGACCTCGGGAGCCGCGAAGCGGTCCTCCTCGCGACCGCCGGCGCGTTCGGGCCAGCGGCGCTGTTCGCGGCGACACATCCGTCTCGCACCACCGCGCTGGTCGTGCTCGACGGTTACGCGGATGCGGGCGGCACCCCACTCGTTCGAGACGAAGTTCAAGCCGCGACGGTCCGCATGTGGGGCACCGGGGAGACGCAGCATATCGTGAATCCGGACATGCCGTGGAACGAGGAGATTCGGGCAGGGTGGGCTCGAATGGAACGTCTGGCGGCGAGCCCCGCGACCCGTGCTCTCATGATGCCGCTCATGACGGAAGTGGACGTGCGGGCGGTCCTTCCGACAATCCGCGTGCCAACGCTGGTCGTCCACCATGCCGAGGACGCGATTATCCCGCCCGCGAAGGGCAGGTACATCGCCGAGCACATACCCGACGCGAAATATGTTGAGCTGCCGGGGCGCAACTGGTATCACTCCGTTGAACCGGGATGGCGCGCGTCGTTCCAGGAGATCGCCGAGTTCCTCACCGGCCACCAAGCGGAAGTCGCTGACGATCGGGTTCTCGCCACGGTACTGTTCACCGACATCGTGGACTCGACGCGCCGGGCCGCGGAGATCGGCGACCGTAACTGGCACGCGTTGCTCGACGCGCACGACGCCGTCGTCCGGGCGCAGCTCGCTCGGTTTCGGGGCCGCGAGGTGAACACGTCGGGCGACGGCTTCCTCGCGATGTTCGACGGCCCGCAGCGAGCGATCCGCTGCGCGATGGCGATCCGCGACGCGGTGCAGGCGCTCGGCATCGAGGTGCGTGCCGGGTTGCACACCGGCGAGTGCGAGGTCCGCGGCGACGACATCGGCGGGATCGCCGTGCACATCGGGGCACGCGTGAGCGCACTGGCCGGGCCGAACGACGTGCTCGTGTCCAGCACGCTGCGCGACCTCGTGATCGGATCAGGGCTCGAATTCGACGACCGCGGCGCTCACGAGCTCAAGGGCGTGCCCGGCGAATGGCATCTCTTCGCCGTCGCCTCTCCGTAGCGGTGGGTTGCGGCGAAAACTGATTTCGCCCGCCGTAAGCAGCTTGTGCACTCGGTAGCAGCGATTTGCTGAAGTACATTCTAGGGGAACGCTCTTAGCTGCATAAACGTCTGCCGATGCGCTTCCCGGGAATAGACTTCCGCAATGTTCTCGGAGACGCGTTACGCGAGAAATGGTGACTTGCGGGTCGCCTATCGGGCGTCGCGCGACGGTCCTCGCGACATTGTGTTCGTCCCGAACTGGTTCTTCTGCTGCGAGGTCCTTCCAGAACTACCGTCCGTTCAAGGGTGGGTCGAGGCGATGACATCGCTCGGTCGGATCATCTTCTTCGACCATCCGGGCAGCGGACTGTCCGATCCCGTCACGCCGGGTGCGCTGCCGACGTTGGAGCAATGGGCCGACAGCATCACGGCGGTGTTCGACGATCTCGGCAGCCGCGAAGCGGTCATCCTGTGCGCATTTCAACGCGTTTGCGACCGGGGCGCTGTTCGCGGCGACACATCCGTCCCGCACGACCGCGCTGGTCGCGCTGGAAAGCTACGCGGTCCGAACGACCGTCGAACGCGCCCGGCGAAACCGACGCTGAGTCGGCAGCGCATGTGGGGCACGGGCGAGGTCGAGCATTTCTTGAATCCGGACATGCCGTGGAACGAGGAGATCCGGGCAGCGTGGGCTCGACACGAGCGCCTGGCGGCGAGCCCCGGACGGTGGACATGATGCTGCCGCTGATGACGGAGTTGGATGTGCGGGCGGTTCTTCCGACAATCTTCGTCCCGACCCTGGTCATGCACCACACCGACCACCCGGTGCATCGAGACGTGGCACGCGGCAAGTACATCGCCGATCACATACCGGGCGCGAAATACGTCGAGCTGCCGGGGCGCAACTGTACCACTTCGTGGAACCGTGGCGCGATTCGTTCCAGGTGATCGCCGAGTTCCTCACCGGCCACCAAGCGCGAGTGCCGGATGATCGGGTGCTCGCCACGGTGCTCTTCACCGACATCGTCGACTCGACACGCTGCGCCGCGGAGATCGGTGACCGCGACTGGCATGCGTTGCTCGACGCGCACGACGCCGTCGTCCGGTCGCAGCTGTCCCGCTTTCGAGGCCGCGAGGTGAGCACGGTCGGGCGACGGTTTCCTTGCGATGTTCGACGGCCCGCAGCGAGCGATCCGCTGTGCGATGGCGATCCGCGACGCGGTGCAGGCGCTCGGCATCGAGGTGCGCGCCGGGTTGCACACCGGCGAGTGCGAGGTCCGCGGCGACGACATCGGCGGGATCGCCGTGCACATCGGTGCGCGCGTGAGCGCCCTGGCAGGGCCGAACGACGTACTCGTGTCTAGCACGCTGCGCGACCTCGTGATCGGGTCAGGACTCGAGTTCGACGACCGCGGCGCTCACGAACTCAAGGGCGTGCCCGGTGAATGGCGTCTCTTCGCCGTCGCGTCTCCGTAGCGCGGTGGGTTGCGGCGAAACTGATGTCGCCTGCCGTAGCAGCTTGTGCACTCGGTGAAACCGACACAACAGCTTGAGGTTCGACGGACGCGTGGGCCCGACCGGATACATCAGCGCGGCGCTGATCCTTAGTGCGCCTTAGAGGAATCAGCGGTTGCGGCGGGAGCGAAGCCAGCGGCGAAGGCGGCCGCCTGACTCCTCCCCCTTCTCGGGTTCCTGGGCCGGCGCAGGTTCGGGCTCCGGCTTAGGCTCAGGCTCGGTCGTCTCGATGGACTCGGGTTCGTCGACTCCTTCGGCTGGCTCATCGGCCACTTCCTCAGCGACAGCCGCGGCTTCCTCCTCGCCCTCAACAGCGGCCACATGAACCTCCGGCGCCGCCTCCCCCGCCTCGATCACCTCGTCACCCTCGACCGCGCCCACGCCGCCGACGACCTCGGCCTCGGGTGCCTCGGCGGCTTCGTCAGCGACCTCATCTTCAACGGCATCACCGCCGACCGCCTCGGACTCCTCACCAGAGACCTCGGCCTCTGGCGCCGGTTCCTCGGGTTCCTCGGATTCTTCGGAAGCTTCCTCGGCTACCTCGTCGGCGACAGCTTCGGCTTCCCCCGCTGCCTCAACAGCGGCCACATGAACCTCCGGCGCCGCCTCCTCGGCCTCGACCACCTCGACGCCCTCGACCGCGCCCACGCCGCCGACGGACTCGGCTTGCTCCTCGTCCGCGGCTTCGTCGGCGGGTTGCTCGGCTTCGTCCTCGACGGCATCACCGGAGTCTGGGGCTTCCTCACCGGAGTCTTCGGTCGCTGACTCTGGTTCCCCGGGTTGATCGGCGTCCTCTTCGGCTACTTCGTCGGCGACGGCAGCGGCCTCGTCAGCGCTCTCAGCAGCGACCT
>CAVUPN010000024.1:0-456698 GCA_963743225.1 uncultured Actinomycetota bacterium
CGACCTCATCCGTAGTAACCGACGCCGTCATGATGGTCTCCTCGCCGTCGCTCGATCGATTAATGGCCAGTCTGTCGACAGAATCTCTGCCGAACGCTGATTGGGACGATGATCCCCCTTATCGACATCGGCGGCACTAGAAACTTCCCCGGAATTCACTAGGTGGAATAACATAGCCAAGCTTATGAATCAAAGCGCTCTATTACGGATCTATAGGAATCGCGCAACTGCCGGGGCTCGGACAAGATTGGCCGGAATTGTCCTGAAAGAAATGACACGGACGCGCCGGTGATGATGACGAGTGTCCTGTCAACCTTCGGCCGCTTCCGCCGATCATCGCGCGTGTCACCCAGTGGAAGCAGGGTATATCTGGGGCGCATCGGCCGATAAAAATGGTGGCGCGACTCAAGATTCGCATGAGGAGGCCCGCGCGATGTCTACCGCATCGTCCACACCGGGCACGCATCCAGTGATCAGAGTGGGTTACGTCGCCCAGGGACAATGGTGACGAGCGGGGCAACGCGAGTCGGCAACTCACGTTGGGTGGCGCCGCTGTGTTGGGCGGCCGTGCTGCTTGACGGCTTCGACCTCGTGGTGTTAGGCACCGTCATTCCAGTCCTGGTGAAGAACAGCGTCTTCGGTTTCACCGACGTGAGCGCCACGACCGTCGCCACCACCGGCCTGATCGGCATGACGATCGGCGCGATGACCATCGGCACCGTGACCGATTACCTGGGCCGGCGCAAGGTGATGATCTTCGCGGTGATCGTCTTCTCGATCTTCACCGTCGCGGTGGCGTTTTCCAATTCCATCTTCACGTTCGGGCTGTACCGGTTTCTGGCCGGGCTGGGCCTGGGCGGCTGCCTGCCTACCGCCATCACCCTGGTGACCGAATTCGCGCGAAAAGGAAAGGCGTCGAGTGCGACCACCACGGTGATGACCGGTTACCACGTCGGTGCCGTGCTCACCGCGCTCCTCGGTCTGGTGGTCTTGGGTAACGGTCACGGCTGGGAGTGGATGTTCGTGATCGGCGGCGTCCCTGGGCTGCTGCTGGCGCCGCTGATGATCAGGTACCTGCCGGAGTCCGAAGTATTCCTCGAGCAGAAGGCGCACGCCCGCACCCCGCAGGGCCGCGAGACGACCAGCACCAACCCAGTCGCCGAGCTGTTCAGGAATGGTTTGGTCCGCCCGACGCTCGCCTTTTGGGCTACCTCGTTCCTGGGCCTGGTCCTGGTGTACGGCATGAACACCTGGCTGCCGCGGCTCATGCAGACGGCCGGGTACGAGCTGCAGGTCGGACTCGGACTGCTGCTGATTCTGAACGTCGGCGCGATCATCGGGCTGATCATCGCCGGCCAGGTGGCCAACCGGATCGGCGTGCGGCCGGCGGCATTTACCTGGTTCGCCGCCGCGGCAGTGCTGCTCGTCCTGCTCAGCATCAAGATGCCGTCGGTGCCGCTGTACGCCGCGGTGCTGGTGACGGGGATGTTCGTGTTCAGCGCGCAGGTGCTGATCTATGCGTTCGTGGGACAGGTCTACCCCGCTCGGAGCAGAGCCACCGGACTGGGCTGGACCGCCGGCGTCGGTCGCATCGGCGCCATCGTTGGCCCGATCGTCATCGGCGCACTGCTCGCCGGCGACCGCGGCTATCCGTGGGGGTTTTACGTTTTTGCCGGTGTCGCCGCGCTCGCGGCGGTCATGGTGCTGATTGTCGGTCACCCGCGCGACGTGGTGGACGAGGAGATCGCCGAGCACGGGACCATCGCCCACTAGGGAGCCTTGAATGCTCACAACAATTAAGACCCGAGTCGGAATCGTGGGTGCGGGCCCGGCTGGCCTGATGCTTTCCCACCTGCTCGCCAAGAGTGGCATCGACAACGTGGCCATCGACACCCGACCTCGGCAGGAGATCGAGACAACGCACCGGGCCGGCATCCTCGAGGACGGCGTGGTCAAGGCCATCGTCGATTCCGGCGTAAGCGACCGGGTGCACTCCGACGGCTACGAGCACCACGGCATCGACCTGCGCTTTGACCGAGCTGGGCACCGTATCGACTTCACCGCGCTGGTAAATGCGAGCTGCTGGTTGTACCCACAGACAGACGTCTTCATCGATCTCGCCAACGCCCGAGACAGGGACGGCGGCGACGTTCGCTTCGGGGTGAAGGACACCAAAGTCAGTGGCGTGGAAGGGGACTCGCCGCTGATCCGATTCGTCGACGCTGACGGGACCGAGTGCGAGATCCAGTGCGAGGTGGTCGCCGGAACCGACGGGTCCCGCAGCATCTGCCGGTTCCTCATCCCGGAGAACCAGCGGGTGCACTACTTCAAGGAATACCCGTTCGCCTGGTTCGGCGTGCTCAGCGAGTCACCGTTTAACGCGCCGGAGCTGATCTACGCGCACTCCGAGCGGGGATTCGCGTTGATCAGTCAGCGCACCGAGAAGATCCAGCGGCTGTACTTCCAGTGCTCAGTCGACGAGGACGTCGAGCTGTGGTCGAACCAGCAGATTTGGGACGAGCTGCAGGCTCGGGTCGACGGCGATGACGGGTTCGAGCTCAAACAGGGACCGATCTTCGACCGCACCCTGCTGCGGTTCCGCAGTTTCGTCGCCGAGCCGATGCGTTGGGGTCGGCTCGTGATCGCCGGTGACGCCGCGCACACGGTTCCACCTACCGGTGCGAAGGGACTCAACCTGGCGATCAACGACGTGCGCATCTTGCACGAGTGCCTCGTCAACGCTCTCGGTCAGGGGGGCAGCCTGGATGCGCTCGACGCCTACGGCCCGCGGGCCCTGGACCGGATCTGGAAGTCGGAGAACTTCTCGTACTGGATGACCCAGATGCTGCACACCCCCGTCGACAGCGTCAGCTTCGACCTCAAGCGGCAACTCGGCGAGCTCAACGCGGTCGTGTCATCCACAGCCGGTCAGACCTACCTCGCCGAGTCCTACACCGGTTGGCCGGACCAGAAGCTCGCGTAACCACGCGTCGTCGCAGGCGAACTCGCCCACCGCGGCAGTGCTTTCGTCGGCCCCAGTGTCATCGTCAGCGCTGTTCGATATAGCGCCTCGTGACGGCGATGTCGCTGTCGCCGTGCCCTAGCGCGGTGAGTTCCTCGAACGCGGCCTTCACGGCTGGCAACAAGACCGGGTGCGTGCCGGTCGCCGCCGCCACGGCCGAAGCGAAATCGAGGTCCTTGACCATGTACTTCGCTACGCCCGAGGGACTGTAGTCCTCCCGAATGATCTGGTCGCCGCGGCTTTCCAGGATGCGGCTTCCGGCGTAACCACCGCCGAGCAGGCCGAACAGTTCGGCCAGATCGAGACCGCTCCGTTCGGCGAGCACAGCGGCCTCCCCGAGCGCCAGGATGGTCGACGCGACGATCATCTGGTTGCACGCTTTGGCCACCTGGCCCGAACCCAGGGGACCGAGATGAACCGGGTTGCCGCACGCGGAGAGCACCGCCCACGCGTCCGCGACATCCCTTTCCTCACCACCGACCATGATCGACAGCGTGCCGGCTTCGGCACCTTCGACGCCGCCGGAGACCGGTGCGTCGACAACGCGCACGGCGCCGGCCGTGGTCTGGGCCAACCGCACGCCCAGCTCGCTGACTCCGACCGGAGATGACGATGAAGCGATGATCAGCAGCAGGTTGTCGGGCTCGCTGGCCAGGACCCCGTCGGGACCGGCCAAGACCTCCTCGACTTGCGGGAGGTCCGGCAGCATAAGAAGGACGACCCGCGCCGCACCGGCGAGCGACCGAGCAGTGTCATGCCACTCAGCGCCCGCGGCGACGAGATCGGAATAGCGGGCTCGGCTCCGCCCGGTGATGTGCACGGGTCCGGCGCCGCGGTTGAGGATATTGACCGCCATCGGGCGACCCATCATGCCGAGACCGATCACTCCCACGGGGATGCTCTGGTCGGCTGACATGTTCGACATGTGTCCGACCCTAGACTGAGGAACGGCCGACGAAAGGCAGTCGATGGCACACAGTTCCGAGCGTCTACGCGTGGTCGTCGCCACGCCGCTGGCCGAGCAACACTGCGAGATGATCGAGCGGCTGGAGCCTCGCATCGACTTGATCCGTGACCAGTCGCTGTATCCGCCGATGCGCCATCCGGCTGACTTCTCCGGAGATCCGTCGTTTCGTCGAACCCCGGCTCAGCAACAGGAGTTCGAGGACATGGTCGACTCGGCCGAGGCGCTTTACGGCATTCCCGATGTCGACCCCGACGCCCTGAGGCGGACGGCGGATGCGAATCCCGGACTCCGTTGGGTTCACGCGATGGCGGCAGGCGGCGGCAGCCAGGTGAAGGGCGCCGGACTGAGCGAGGACCAGCTGAGGCGAATCGTCTTCACGACCTCGGCCGGCGTCCATGGCGGACCGCTGGCCGAGTTCGCCGTCTTCGGCGTGTTGGCCGGCGCAAAGGATCTGGGGCGGTTGCTCGCCCAGCAGCAGGACCGGCGCTGGACGGGCCGCTGGGAGATGAGCCAGGTTTCGGAGATGACCGTGCTGGTCGTCGGGCTCGGCGGCATTGGTCAAGAGGTGGTCAAGAAACTGGGCGGGCTCGGTGCCACGGTCATCGGCACCAGCCGGCACGGTGCACCGGTTGATGGCGTGGACCGGCTTATTCGAGTGGACGACATCGTGTCGACGGTCCCTGAGGTGGATGCCATCGTGCTGACGTTGCCTGGGACGGCGGCGACGGAGAAGCTGATCGGGGCCGACGTCTTGGCCGCGGTAAAGCCGGGAACGATCCTGGTCAATGTCGGCAGAGGCACGGTGGTCGACGAGGATGCTCTGCTGCCGGCGCTGCGCGACGGCCGCATCGGGTTCGCGGCCCTTGACGTGTTCGCGACCGAACCCCTGCCCGAAAGCAGTCCACTGTGGGTCGAGCCGAATGTTCTCGTCAGCCCCCACACCGCCGCCCTGAACTCGGCCGAAGACCGGCTCATCGCCGAACTGTTCGCTGCCAACGCGACGCGCTTTCTTGATGGAGGCGAACTCGTGAACGTCGTGGACACCGTTGACTTCTACTGATTGACCCGTTCGACGGTGCATACCAACGACCCTCGTCGGGCCACGTGCGGCTTCTTTTAAATCTTTCAGCCAACCTCTGATTCTCCATGCGATACGCCGATAGCGTTTAGTCAGCGCGTTGCCCGTCTGAATCAAGGGAGATCAACATGCCTGACGCTCCGTACACACCGCCGGTCCGCGAGGCAGACGATCCCGAATACGCGGCCAACCTTCGTCGGGCGACGTTGGCCAGTACGGTCGGCAGCGCCCTCGAGTACTACGACTTCGCGCTCTACGGGTTGGCCTCGGCTCTGATCTTCTCGAAGCTGTTCTTCAGCAACCTGGACGAGGGCACCGCTCTTATCGCCAGCTTTGCCACCTTCGGGGTGGGTTTCGTGGCCCGCCCGCTCGGCGGCCTGTTCTTCGGCACGATCGGCGACAGGCTCGGTCGCAAATGGGTCCTTGTCGCCACAATCTTGCTGATGGGCGGCTCCTCCACCCTGGTCGGCGCGCTGCCCACCTTCGACACCATCGGCATCTGGGCGCCCATCCTGTTGGTCTTCCTCCGGCTGTGCCAGGGCTTCGGAGCGGGCGCCGAGCAGGCCGGATCAACGGTGCTGATGGCCGAGTACGCCCCGATCGAGCGGCGCGGGTTCTTCGCCGCGCTGCCGTTCATCGGCATCCAGGCCGGTACCCTGCTGGCCGCCCTGGTGTTTGTGTATCTCGGCACGATCCCTGAGGACATTCTCCTCGGCTGGGTATGGCGGATCCCGTTCCTGGCGTCGATCCTGCTGATCCTGGTCGCCTTGTTCATCCGGATGAGGCTGCGGGAGAGTCCGACCTTCATCGTCTTGGAGAAGCACGAGCAGATTGCCGAGCACCCGATGCGTGAGATCTTCGGGCACTCGCTGCCCAGCGTGCTCCGCGGCATCGGGCTGCGGATGGGAGAGAACGGTGGCTCGTACCTCTTCAACTCCCTCGCCGTCGCGTACGCGACGGGCACCGTTATGGTCGACCGGTCGATCGGCCCGATCGCCGTTGCGGTCGGATCGCTGATCGGGATGGTTTCGGTGCCGTTGGCCGGGCACATCTCGGATCGGGTCGGCCGCGTCCCGGTCTACCGCTTCGGCGCCACCGTGCTGCTGCTGCTCGCCTTTCCCGGCTGGTACCTGATCTCGCTGGGCCAGGCCTGGCTTGTCATCGTGGTGATCGCCGTGGCCATTGGTTTCGGCGTCAACACGATGCTCGGACCGCAGTGCGCCATGCTGCCCGAGATGTTCGGCAACAAGCACCGCTACCTCGGCGTCGCAGTTTCGCGTGAGTTCAGCGCAGTGATCGCTGGTGGTCTGGCTGGTGTGTTGGGCGCCGCGCTGATCGACTGGTTCGACGGCTCGTGGGTGCCGCTCGCTGTCTATACCTTCGTCCTGGCGGCCATCACCTTTGCGACGACCTTCATCACGGCGGAGACCCGTGGTCGTGACCTGATCCGCGTCGAGGATGCCCTCGATGAGGTGAAGGCAGGAGGGGTAGTCGCACGATGAACCCCTTCGACCTGACCGGCACCACGGCACTGGTCAGTGGGTCCAGCCGAGGTATCGGGCTGGCCCTCGCCAAGGGCCTGCTCCAAGCCGGCAGCCGGGTCACCATCCACGGCCGCGACATCGACCAGGTCAAGACAACGGCGCTGGATCTGGCCGAGGAGACCGGAGGTGAGACCGGGATCAGCACGTTCGATGTCACCGATCAGGACGCCGTCGACCGCGGAATCGCCGACATCGAGCAGGAGTGGGGAACGCCCGACATCCTGGTCAACAACGCCGGCATCCAGCGCCGTGCCCCGTTCACCGAGTTCACCCTGCAGGACTGGAATGACCTCGTTGCCACCAACTTGACCAGCGCTTTCCTGGTCAGCCAGCGCGTGGCGCGCGGCATGGTCCAACGGGGCAGCGGCAAGATCATCAACATCGGATCGGTGCAGAGCCAGCTGGCCCGGCCCAGCATCGCGCCCTACAGCGCGACCAAAGGTGGGATCGTGATGCTGACCAAGGGGCTGTGCGCCGACCTCGGTCCGCACGGGATCCAGACCAACGCCTTGGCCCCTGGCTACTTCGAGACCGAACTCACGCGGGCCCTCGTGGAGAACGAACAGTTCACCCAGTGGGTGACCACCCGCACCCCCGCCGGCCGCTGGGGCAAGGTCGAAGACCTCGTCGGGGCCCTGGTGTTCCTCGCCTCACCGGCGTCGAACTTCGTCAACGGGCAGGTTCTGTTCGTCGACGGCGGCATGACAGCAGTGGTCTGAGCGTGCGTATCGCCCGCCTCGAGACCACCGACGGCGCCCGCCACGCGATCTGGACCGGTGACGCCTGGGCCGTCGTCGAGGACGGATTCGCCAACCCACCGATCCGTACCGGAGTAACCGTTGCGGTCGACGACGCCCGGCTGCTGGCCCCCTGCGAGCCGCGGGTGCTGGTGGGTATCGCTCACAACAAGACCAACAATGATCACCCGCTTCCCATCCAGGCCTGGCACAAGTCCGTACGCACCATCGTCGGACCGGGCGATGCCATCCACGTCCGACGAGACGTGGGCACGGTCAACATCGAGGGCGAACTGGCCGTCGTCATCGGCCGCGACACCGAAGGGCTGACCCTGGACACCGCCTTCGATTACGTGTTCGGCTACACGGTGGTCAACGACGTGACCAACGTCGACCGCAACGCCGTCGACGAGAAGACGTTCCAGGGCAAGGGCGGACACGGCTACACGCCACTGGGCCCCTGGATCGAGACCCAGCTCGACGACCCGGAGAAGGTGGCCACGACCGTCAGCGTCAACGGAGAGGTGGCGGCGAGGTCCGGCAGCTTCAACCTCCCCTCGACCGTCGCGGATTGCATCGTCTATGTCGCTTCGTGGATCCCTCTCGGCCCCGGGGATGTGATCATGAGCGGCGCACCCAATACTTTTGTTGCCGTCACCCCGGGCGACACGGTGGAGATCACCCTCGACGGCATCGGCTCCCTCACCAACCAGGTCGTCTGACCGACCGTCAGAACACATTTCCTCGAAAGGAACGCACTCATGAAGGCTCTCGTGGTTCACGGGGCTGGCGATCTGCGATTCGATGATCTGCCCGCCCAGGCACCCGAACCCGGGCAGGTCCTGGTGCGCAACACCCATGGCGGAATCTGCGGATCGGATCTGCATTACTACAAGCACGGCGCCGTAGGTGCGTTCAGCCTGCAGGAACCATTGGTGCTTGGTCACGAGGTTGTCGGGCGGATCGAGTCCGACCCGTCCGGTGCCCTCGCCACCGGAACTCCGGTGGCCATCCACCCAGCCACCCCCTGCGGAAACTGCCCGGAATGCCTCGCCGGAGTCCGCAACGTATGTCGCAACGCCCGTTACTTCGGGTCCGCGGCCAGCTTTCCCCACACCCAGGGCGGCTTCTCCGAATACATGATCGTCCGGCAGGACCAGATCCGGACGCTGCCCGACACTCTCCCCCTGTCCAGAGCCGTGCTGGCCGAGCCGCTGGCAGTTGGCCTGCACGCGCTGAACCGGGCCGGCGGGGTCGCCGGAGCCAAGGTACTCGTCGGCGGATCCGGACCGATCGGCATTCTCGCCGCCGGCGCAGCCAAAGCGGCTGGCGCCGCGGAAGTCTGGACCACTGACATCCTCGAGCACCCTCTGGAGATCGCCCTGGACGTCGGCGTTGACCGCACCGTGCGGATCGGCTCCGACACTCTGCCCGATCAATACTTCGACGTGGCTATCGAGGCATCCGGCGCCTCCGTCGCCGTCGGCGCCACACTCGCCGCAGTCCGCCGCCGCGGAGTCATGGTGCAGTTGGGGATGTTCCCACCCGGGCCCCGACCTGCTGAGCTGTCCGCCCTGGTGGCCAAGGAAATCGACTACCGCGGCGCCTTCCGGTTCGATACCGAATTCGACGAATCGATCGCGCTGCTCGCCGGTTCCACCGCGCTGGACCCGGTCATCACCCACAGCTTCGACCTCGTCGACGCCGTAGCGGCGATGGACGTGTCAGCCGAGCCGGCGATCTCGGGCAAAGTCGTGCTGCGACTTTCCGACGGCTAAGCCCCGTCGGGCGGTCGGCGCGAGTCGGCCAGTTGATGCCGGATGGGCAGGACCTGTGGCGATGGCTGGACCGGGCCGGCGATTCACGCCCAGTCGCCGAGGAAGCCACAGCGGCGATCGTGCAGTATGTCCTTCCCGCGCCGTCGCGCCATCGGTGTCGGCTTATGGTCGAGCGGTGACGATCAACTACGACGACGCGCTGCGGGAGAAAGTCCGGTCGCACTTGTCGGTTCACAACCGACGCGCCGTGACCGACCCGACGAAGCGGCACGCGGCCGTTGCGGTGGTGCTCGTCGACTCCGAGCTCGGTGAGGACAGGGTGGATCCGGCGCCTATCGACGACTGGATGGACGGAAGGGACATGCCCGAGGCCGGCCTCGACGGCCGCATGGTCAACGTGTCCGGCGGTGCTGCGTTCCTGCTGTGCCGCAGGGCATCTCGCCTCAATTCACATGCCGCGCAGTGGGCGCTGCCCGGCGGCCGCGTGGACCCGGGCGAATCCGCTGTCGACGCCGCGCTGCGCGAACTGGACGAAGAGGTCGGTGTCAGGCTGTCCGCCTCGACCGTGCTGGGTCTGCTGGACGACTACCCGACCCGGTCCGGATACGTGATCACCCCGGTCGTGATCTGGGCCGGCGGACGGCTCGACCTTCGTCCTGCACCCGACGAAGTGGTGGCGGTGTACCGGGTGGGGCTACACCAACTACTCCGCGAGGATTCGCCGCGGTTCATCGCGATTCCCGAAAGCCCGCGGCCGGTCGTACAAATCCCGTTGGGCAACGACCTCATCCACGCGCCGACGGGTGCTGTTTTGTTGCAACTGCGGTGGCTGGGTCTGGAAGGTCGCCCTGACCCCGTCGACGAACTCGAGCAACCGGTGTTCGCCTGGAAGTAGGCGGGCCAGTGTCAGAGCATCCGAAATACGGCCTACTCGATTCGTCCAGTGCCTTTTAGGCGCCCCATCGCGACGAACAGGCTCGTGTTCAACCATACATATTTTGGTGCGCCCGTCTCGAACCTAATCGACAATCGCGTGCATGAGGACAACCTGGCCATCGTCGGTGAGAAACTGCGCATGCACATTTTGGACGCCAGAACCCGTCCGCGCCGACGCCCATCCAGTCGATCCCGGTGGCGGCGAGTGTTGCGCGAATTCGAGGCCCTTCGAGAAGCGCTTCGCTCACTTGTCAGTACTGTTTTGCGCCGTAGGGAGATTCGTCCGTCGGGTCCAGCGGATTGGTTGTCCGCACCGCATAGGTCATCTCAAATTCGGACTGCGCCAACGGCTGCGAATTCACCGACTCTCCTCCCGTGCTTCCATATCCTCCGGAGCCCGCTGTGCCTCGTGAAGGAAGCGGAACTCCTGGCGGCGCAGAACTTTCAATATGAGCGCCGCCGGGAACCCGAAAGCGCGTACGCCGCTCTCGGTGGGGTATGGCTCGATTCTGTCGATGCGGTGTTCTTTTCGCCCGGTGACGATCACACATCCGCAGGCTGCGACGGCATTGCGGTACCACGCGACATCAGACCCATATGTGAGTTCAACGACGAAGCCGTCAGGGACACGGGCGACGATGAGTGGTGTCTCGTATGTCCTGCCGGTTTTACGGCCGACATGGCGGACTAGCGAAAAGGGCCCTCGTCCAGTGCGCGCTGCCCGGCTCGTAACCCGATTGAGTGTGTTTTTGAGGAGCCAGAGAAATCCTTGCTTGAATCGGCTCGTCATGATGCCTGCCCCGATGTTGGCAGCACACCCAGCCGACCCGATCCAACGAGTACAACCTCGCCGCCCACTCTGACCCGGGTCCCGCCGTCGGCGCTCCGTGCCGAGATGCTGATACGGGAGGGCCGGTTAACGAAACGTCCCTGACGTAGCTCAGCGTCCTGGTCATCGCGGAGCCGACCGTGTCGGTGAAGATAAGCCGCGACACAACCTGCGGCGCTGCCCGTCGCCGCGTCCTCGACGACGCCGTCATTGTTCCAATGCCGACCCTCCCCGGCCTCGGTGTCGAGCAGATAGGCGTAATCCGCTCCGACCTCGGCCAACGCCACGTCGAGCTCGCGGTGAGAGATGCGGGCGCGAGGGAGCGCTCCCTTCCGGAGCGGCACGATGAGGTAGCGCAGACCGGTGGAGACCACTTCGAGCGGCAGTCGAGTGTCGAGGTCGCCGATGTGCAACGAGAACCACGACGCCACCTGCGTACGCGAGATACCGACAGGTTCGCCGAGAAAATAGGCGTGCACGTCGGGAAGGACGGCGTAGAACGCGGCCGGGCCGCGACGCTCGGTCTCGACGGCCAGCGCACCGGAGGCCAGCTCCAGCGTCCACCGTCGGTGAACATCATCGCCGCCGTGCTGACTATGAAGGACGGACGCTGCCCCGATCACCGGGTGCCCCGCGAAGTCGAGCTCTTCGAACAGGTCGAAGATGCGTGCTTGCCAATGGTGTTGCGGCCCAGCCGGGTTGAGGAAGATTGACTCGAACTGACGCAGCTCCGCCGTGATCTGAGCCATCTGGGTGGTGCTCAGGCCACCCGCGTCGGGGAAGACGCTCAGGCTGTTGCCGCGATAGGGCGTCGAGGTGAACACGTCGACAAGCTCGAACTGCACCCCAACGACGCTACCGCCGGTTGGCGAAGTACTTCTTGTACGCCTCGGCGGAGGCACGCAGATCGGGGTTGGCCTCGAACACCGGCTCGAACTTCTGCCAGGCCGCTTCTCGTTTGGCGGGGACGTATTCCGTCGGCCAGTAGGGATGCTCCTGCGGCTGATAGCCCCTCAGGACCCGGCGCGCAACGGTGGCCTTGTGGACCTCGTCGACGCCGTCGGCGATGCCCATCGTCGGCGCCCCCGCATACATGGCCTGCAGCGGCGTCAGGTCGGTCGTCCCGAGTGAGCCGAGGACGTGCAGGGCCCGGAATGACACCTCCCGCAGCACCTTGGCCATCGTGAACTTCACCGCGGCGATCTCGGTGCGCGCCTCCTGGGTGGAGGAGTTGTCGATCTTCCACGCCGTGTACAGGACCATCAGTCGCAATTGCAGTAGCTCGGAGTAGGAATCGGCGATCTTCTCCTGCACCATCTGGTGCTCGGCGATCAGGCTGCCGTGCGACTCGCGGGACAGCGCCCGCTCGCACATCATGTCCAGGGCGAGCTTGCATTGGGCGATCGTGCGCATGGCGTGGTGGATACGGCCGCCGCCGAGCCGCCGCTGGGCCAGCACCCTGGCGCCATCCTCGGGACCGAGCAGGTGATCGAGTGGGACGCGAACGTCGTTGTAGACGATGTGGTTGTGGTTGCGGGGTTCGGGCTTGATCTCCACGCCGGGCGTCTTACGGGGAACGACGAACATGCCGTTCGTGCACATCACGAAGAGGATGTCCGCCACCCGGCCCGCGGACGTGAACCACTTCTCGCCGTTGATGACCCACTCGTCGCCGTCACGGACGGCATAGGTCTTGAACAGGCTCGGGTCCGACCCGCCCTGCGGCTCGGTCATCGAGTAGGCCGAGAACATGTCCTGGTTCATGAGCGGCTTGAGCCACCGCTCCTTCTGCTCGTCGGTCCCGTACGCGGCGAGCATCTCTATGTTCCCGGTGTCCGGCGCAGCCGCGCCGAAAATCTGTGGGGCCGAGGGATAACGGCCGATCACCTCGTTCAGCAGAGCCAGCTTCAGCTGGCCCAACCCGGGACCGCCAAGCTCCTCGTCGAGGAAGATCGCCCACAGCCCCTGGTCCTTGACCTGCTGCTGGAGGCCGCGCACGTACGCCTTGACCACGGGGTCGGGTGAGCGAACGGCGTAGGGGAAGACGTACTCGAGCGGCTCGATCTGTTCTCGGCAGAACTCGTCGACCCAGTCCAGCTTCTTCTGGAACTCGGGTTCGGTGGAAAAATCCCACGCCACGGCAACTCCTCTTTGAGATCGGTCTACTCGCGAGCTTATGCATGCCACCAAACGCGAAGTCGCTATTCAGTGTCGGCCTTGATCGCGGTCAACGGATCTGCGCGGTCGCCGATTCCGCCGTACCCATGTGCGCCCGCGTAACCCATCAGGCGCAACAGGTCTTCGGGTAGCGTCCGGGCGATCTCGATGGGGCAGGACAGGTATTGGTTTTCCTCCTGTCGCACCCAGCCGACCGCGTAGCCGAGGTCGAGTGCTTTGCGCACGCGGTCCGACTTGTTCGCACCGGCGCCGTGGTAGAGCTTGCCGGAGTAGATCAGCACCGATCCGCGGGGCATCTCGGCGGCGACGGTGTCCTCGGGTGCGAATTGGAGGTCCGATTGCAGACGGTGGCTGCCCGGCACGATCCGCGTCGCACCCATTTCCTCGGTGTAGTCGGTGATCGCCCAGAGCGTGTTGCAGTAGACCTCGTAGTCATTGTCGAACGGATAGGCATCGAACAGCAGCTCGTCGCGGTGGATGTACTGTGCTTCGGCGCCGGGTGACAGAGCGATGACTTCGGTGAGCGATAGCTGCACCAATTGGGCGCGGGCAAGGACCTTCCTGACGACGCCGAGCACCAGGTCGTTCATCACCAACTCGCGGACTAGCGGTGACCGGGCGATCAGCGACCCGGTCCGGCGGGTGTGCGGTCCGTCGAACCCGGGGATCGCGCCATAGCCCGATTTCGCCAAGTATGGATCGAGCTCCGCTTCGAGCCGGTCCATGGTCGCTTGCGGGACCAGCTCATCAACGATGACGTATCCATGCTTCCGGATGCTGGCAGCGGCTTCGTCGGCACCGGCCGTGCACGGAAGATGGTGAACGAGCATCGTGGTCCTCCATGGCTCGGTCGAAAGGACGTGCATGTTCATTGTCGTACTCGGCTCGATTCTCGGGCTGATGCACGTCTACGTGTGGAAACGGCTGATCAAGGACACGACTACGCGGGGACGCACCCGGTGGATCCTCACCGCAGTCCTCGTCGCGCTGATGACGCTGCTGTTCGCGACGCTCATCCTGCCGAGAGTCTTCGAAATGCCACGGTCGTCGTGGTTCGCGTGGCCGGGATACATCTGGTTCGGGCTGTTGGTGTACCTGTTTCTCGCGCTTGTCGTGCTGGAGCCGGTTCGGCTCGCACTGCGGGGCTGGACGAAGCGGAAGCCAGCGCTTGCGTCCGAGCCCCGGGAGCCGCAGGCAATGAACCGGCGGATGTTCCTCGCCCGTACCGGTGCCGTGGCGGCGGGGGCCGCGTCGGTGGGCCTGGTCGGTGTCGGTGTGGCAAGCGCACTTGGTCCGCCCGATCTGCTCCGCCTGCCGGTCAGGCTGCGCCGACTCGATCCGGCGTTCAACGGGTTTCGGATCGCTGTCGTGTCAGACATCCACGTCGGCCCGCTGGCGGGGCGCGCGCGCACCGAGCGGATCGTCCGGATGATCAACGAGGCCGATCCGGATCTCGTGACCATCGTGGGTGACCTGGTGGACGGAACGGTCGGGGAGCTCGGATCGGCAGTGGAACCGTTGCGGGACTTGGTATCCCGGGAGGGGACATTCTTCGTTACCGGGAACCACGAGTACTTCGTCGACGATACGACGGCCTGGCTGGGTGAGCTGGAACGGCTCGGTGTGCAGCCGCTGCGCAACGAGAACACGGCGATCCGACGTGGCGGCGCGGCATTCGGCCTGGCCGGCGTCAACGACATCGCCGGCGAAGAGAAATCAGAGCCTCCGGATTTCGATCGCGCACTATCAGGGACAGACTCATCCCGGCCGACGATATTGCTCGCCCACCAACCGGTTCAGGTGGAGGAGGCGGCCGCGCGTGGGGTGGATCTGCAGTTGTCCGGGCACACCCACGGTGGCCAGATGTGGCCGTTCCACTACATCGTCCGGGCGGTGCAACCGTCCCTCGCGGGGTTGTCGACCGTCGACAACACGCAGCTGTACGTAACCCGGGGCGCGGGATTCTGGGGTCCACCGGTGCGGGTCGGCGCACCACCGGACATCACGGTGCTGTCCCTTGAGGGGAACGGCTAGTCCGCAGCCCGGCGTGCTCGGGCGCGACGTTTCCCTTCGTGCATGGCAGCCACCCTGGCGACGGGGATGGTGCGGCCGTGCTCGATCAAATCACTTGGCAGACTTTGTGGTTCAGGCATCGACTCGGCCCACGGATCACGCCCCCCGAGCGCGTCGATCGCGTTGTGCACGGTGAAATCGGCGGGGTGGACTCGGTCCAAGTCCGACCACTCCAGAGGAAACGACACCGGAGTGCCCGGGCGGAGGCGGGGGCTGTAGGCGGCCGCGACGGTGGCCCCACCGGCCCTGGTGGAATCCACGAACACCTTGCCGCCGCGGTCCTCGACGATGAAAGCCGTTGTCGCCACGTCGGGATCGAGTGCCTCTGCGCGGGCGGCGAGCGCGCGGGTCGCCGCAGCGACGTCGTCGACCGGGGCCGAGTCGTCGATCGGCACGAACACGTGAATTCCCTTCGCGCCGCTGGTCTTGACCGCGCCGGCCAGCCCGCAATCCGCAAGTGCCTGACGTACCAGATGTGCAACAGCGACCACGGCGGCGAAGTCATCGTCAGCGGGCGGGTCGAGATCGAGAACCATATGCGTGGGCCGGTATATGTCGTCGGCCAGGCCCAGCGTCGGGTGGTACTCGACGGCGCGCTGGTTCGCCAGCCACAGCAGGGTCCGGCGATCGTCACACAGCGCGTAGTGCACCTCTCGCTTGGAGGCCTCTGCCCAGATGGGGACCGTCTTGACCCATTCCGGCGTGTACTTCGGCACGTTCTTCTGCATGAACGGCGCCTGGCCGCGCAGCACCCGCAGCACGGTGAGCGGCCGGCCGGCCAGTCCGGGAAGCATCCGGTCGGCCACCGCGTCCAGGTAGTCCACCAGGTCCCGCTTGGTAGCACCGGCGTCCGGGCTCAGCGGTTGGTCGAGGTTGGTCAGTTTCACTCCGGCGCGATGCTCGTCGGCCATTCGGTCACCCTATTCGGACGGGTCATTCAGGGCAGTAGGGTTGTGACTCATACGTTCTCAATCGCCGCTGCCGGGATGGTCGATCCCGATCGTCTTCGTGGTCGGTGCCATCTCGCAGTATGTCGGCGCTGCCATCGGCGTCTTCCTGTTCGAGACGACCGAGCCGGCGACGGTCGCCTGGCTGCGGGCCGCCGCGGCCGCTGTCGCTCTACTGGCGTGGCGGCGGCCATGGCGTCGCGCGTGGAGCCGGCGTCAAACCGTCATTGCCCTGATCTTCGGCCTGGTGACGATCGCCATGAACGTCGCCATCTACGAGGCCATCTCCCGGATCCCGCTCGGCACAGCGGTCGCCATCGAGTTCCTCGGCCCCACGGCGGTGGCGGCACTGGGCTCACGTCGACGACGAGATCTCGCCGCCGTCGCTCTCGCCTCGGTGGGCGTGCTTCTGCTGGCCGGCGTGGAGTTCGATGCCAACCTGACCGGAGTGCTGTTCGCGTTGGTGTCGGCCGCGATGTGGGCCGGGTACATTCTGCTCGGCAAGCGGGTGGCAGACACCGGCGACGGCCTCGATTCCCTCGCGGTCGGGATGTCGTTGGCCGCGGTGGTGCTGGCGCCCGTCATTCTCGTTCCACAGGCCCGCATTGACGCGTCCGTCTTCGTGGATTCGCGAACATGGCTGCTCGGCCTCTGTATCGGTCTGCTGTCCACCGCGATCCCGTACGCGCTGGATCAACTGGTCCTCGTCCAAATCGGGACCGCGAAGTTCGCACTGCTGCTGGCTCTCCTGCCCGTCACGGCGACACTGATCGGCGTGGCGGTGTTGGGCCAGATACCGACGTCTCTGGAAATCGTCGGCATCACCCTTGTCGTCATCGCGCTGCTGCTGAGCGGTGAGAGCCGACTGCGTGGTGGCATTCTGGCGTGATGGGCTTGCTCATCCGGCTGATCGAACTGCTGATCGTGATCGTGCCGTTGGCCGGCGTGATCTTCGCCGGATTCAAGGCTTTCTCGAAGGTTCGCGAACGCCAGGACGATGCTGCGATCGGCGAGTCGCCAGAGCGCGGACCGGCCAATCGAGCAGCCCAGTGGCAGGCGATCACTCGTACGGTGAGGGAGCACGACAGGACGGACACCCGCTGGCTGGACTACGAACTGGACGTCAGCAAGCTGCTCGACTATCCGCTGATGACCGATATGCGCGATCCACTCACGCAGCGGTTCCACCGCGCCAAGCTGCGGGCGAATCTCCTCCGTCCCGCCGACCCCGGCGACCTGCTCGCCGACAGCGATGCCGCTCGGCAATACCTCGACGCCGTGGAGGAGTACGTGACGGCGTTCGACGTCGCGGAGGCCGAGGCGTTCCGCAGGCGGCGAAGCGACTTCTCAAAGGAAGAACAGCAGCGGCTGTCGCGTGCCCACAGCTGCTCTCCGGATCGCGGCGGACAACGCGGCAACGCCACAGGAACGCGAACGCGCCTTCGACGTCGCGCGCGGGGAACTCGACGGCCTGATCGTGCTGCCGGAGCGCACCCGCGCCGCGATCGAGCGCGGAATCGCGGGCGAGCTCGGCAGCTAGCTGCATCCGTCATATCTGGAAAAAGTGTCAGACGCCGGGGGGTGAGTTCCTCCTACCTGTGAGAGCGGCCCAACCGGGGCCTCGAACACAGAAAAGGAATTCAGATGGCCAAAATCACCGGCATTCTCTGCCAGATCGTCACCGGCGACGTCAACAGCGCAGGCACCGACGGCCGGGTCTACCTCGGTCTTGGCGGCCGCGAGTTCTGCATGAACTCGTCGGCCGATGACTATGAACGCGACTCTTTGCGTGAATACGTCATGGGACGCGGTCCGGTCGAGCCCAACCTGCCCGGACCCCAGACCCGCGTGCTCGATGGCGACCAGAACGATCCGCGCGTCGGCTTTCCACTCGACACGGCGCACCTGAACCGGACTCCGGCTTACATCCGTTTCGAGCCTGCCGGTTCCAACGCGAACTGGAACCTCAAGTCGGCCTGGGCCCTCGTATACACGGGTGCGGGCCAGTTCTTCACGAGTTTCGGGCCACCGAACGGCTTCGACGATCTGTGGCTCGGCCACGACTTCGGCAAGATGTTCTACCTGCTGCGCCGCGAAAGCTGATCCGTTGGTGCCGGCGCAGATCCTTTGCGAACGGAATTCCAGCAGGCCTCTACTCGACATTTCGCTGCTGGAATTCCGTTTCGCGGGTCGGGCCGTCGAGATCACGCTCAAGTTCGGTGCGTGACGCGGGCCGCCGCGGTGGCCAACGACTGGTTCGTTCTCTCGCGATCGTCGCCCATTCCCACGAGGACGTCGACGGTGAGCGGCGCAAGGATCTGGGTGAGCCCATGCCCCTCATGCCCGAAGAAGCCTGCCATTTCGAGCATCACCCCGCCGTGGGTGATGCTCCACAGCCGACCGGCGATGGCTGGCTCGTCGTCGTCGCGGATCCTGCCGGCAGCGATCATGCGGCGCACCACATTTCGCAGTGCTTCGAATGACGCTGCCGGGTCGGCCTGGTCTGTGGGGTTGCCCGTCACCGTGAGGTCGGTCCGGTATCCAGTGAGCGTTGCCGGCGACCGGGTGCCGAAGATGAGCGAATACCGCTGCGGGTTGGCCAGCGCGAAGTCGCGGTACGCGGCTCCCATCACGAAGAAGTCGGCCACCGGGTCGTCGGTCTGCTCGACCTCCGTCAGGGCCTTGGTGAACCGGGCGAAAACCTCGACGGCGATGGCGTCGATCACGCCGGTCATCCCACCGAAATGCGTGTACACCGCCATCGTCGAAGTACCGGCCTCGGTCGCCAGATTGCGGACGCTGAGCGACTGAGGGCCGCCGCCTTCCAGTAGCCGAATGCCGCCCTCGACCAACTGCTCCCTTACGGCGCTCACTCTTGCCATTCTGCCATAACAGTGTTATACAGGAGGTGTTCATAACGCTGTTATGGGAGGTTTCCTGATGACGAATCAATTTCTGGAGGGCGCGTTCGCGCCGGTCGACCGGGAATACACGCTCACCGACCTGCAGGTTGTCGGGACGATCCCGGACTACCTGGACGGGCGGTATCTGCGCAACGGCCCGAATCCGATCGGCGAGATCGATCCCGAGCTGTATCACTGGTTCGTCGGCGACGGCATGGTGCACGGCATCCGGATCCGCGACGGCAAGGCCGAGTGGTACCGCAATCGCTGGGTGCGTGGGCCGCAGACGGCGAGGGCATTGGGTGAGGCGCCGCCGCCCGGAGAATTCCCGCTGTCGGGGATCGGCGCGAATACCAACGTGATCGGACATGCCGGCAAGACCCTCGCACTGATCGAATCCGGTGTCGCGAACTTCGAACTCACCGACGAGTTGGACACCGTCGGTGTCTGTGATTTCGACGGGACGCTGACCGGTGGGTACACCGCACACCCCAAGCGCGACCCGGACTACCGGTGAGCTGCATGCGGTTTCGTACAGCATGTACCGCGGCAACACGGTGCAGTACTCGGTGATCGGCGCCGACGGCCGGGCGCGGCGCACCGTCGACATCGAGGTGGCAGGCAGTCCGATGATGCACGACTTCTCGCTGACGGAGCGCCACGTCGTCTTCTACGACCTGCCCGTCACCTTCGACACGCGCCAGGCCGCCGCGATGACCGTGCCACGCGCGCTGCGCCTGCCCGCCCGACTTCTGTTGTCCGCGTTGATCGGCCGAGTTCGTATCCCGGATCCGATCTCCGCCCGGCAGCCGCGCGGCAACAACACTGACCGGCGGTTCCCGTACTCGTGGAACCCGAAGTATCCCGCCCGGGTCGGGGTGATGCCGCGGGACGGCGACAACGCCGACGTCCGCTGGTTCGACGTCGAACCGTGCTACGTCTTCCACCCGATGAACGCCTACGACGACGGCGACACCATCGTGCTGGACGTCGTCAGGCACCCGAAGATGTTCGACACCCAGCAATTGGGACCAAACGAGGGTCCGCCGACGCTGGACCGCTGGACCGTCGACCTCGCCGACGGCAAGGTGCGTGAATCTAGAGTCGACGACCACAGCCAGGAGTTCCCGCGCGTCGACGAACGGCTCGTCGGCAAGCGGCATCGGTACGGCTATGCGCCGACGGTGGGTGAAGGTACGGTCGGCAACGACGTGCTCCTCAAGCACGACCTCGTCGGCGGCAACACCGCGTCGCGCTCATTCGGCGCCGGAAAAGCGCTCGGCGAGTTCGTCTTTCATCCGTCCTCAGTGGATGCCGCAGAGGACGACGGAGTTCTCATGGGCTATGTCTATGACCACGCCGCCGATCGAAGCGAGCTGGCAATCCTCGATGCGCAGACGCTGCAGGACGTCGCCAGCATCAAGGTGCCTCACCGGGTGCCCGCCGGGTTCCACGGCAACTGGGTACCGACGCCCGCGGCATAGATGCCGGCAAGACCGCCCTTGTCGCGCAACAACGAAATGGCGAAGTATGGCGCGGTGAGCGAAATCGTCGGTCCCGTCGACCGGGTGGTCGTTGTCGGCGCGGGCATCGCGGGACTGGCCGCCGCATCGCGGCTGTGCCGGGCCGGTGTTCCATGTGTAGTGCTCGAGGCTCGCGACCGCATCGGCGGCCGGTTGCACACCATCGACCTAGCGGGCGTGCCGGTCGATTTGGGCGGCTCATGGATCCACCACCCCGTCGGTAATCCGATGTCGGCGCTCTGCGACCAACTCGGTATCGTGCGCGATCCAGGTGACCCTCTACCGACGCTGTCGGCGTACGACCGGGCCGAGCGCCGACACCTCGACCGTGCCGAAACCGAGAAGTACTCGCGACAGGAATCGGACGGCTTCTGGGACGCCGTCGATGCGCTGAGCAACCGGCTGGGGCCGGCCGCGACCGGGCTCGACGCGATCGAGGCGTACGTGGCCGAACGCGGGTTCACCGGCGCAGTCGCGCGACGGGTGCGCCAGGCACTTCGGGCAGAGGTCGAGGCCGATGCCGGTGACAGGGCCGACAACAATTCATTGCGCTGGATGTCGTACGGCGAAGAGTTCGAGGGCGGCCCAGTGCTCGGCGAGTTGCCCCGCGACGGTTACCGGTCGGTGGTGGGGGCGCTGGCGTGCGGACTCGACGTCCGGTTCAACACCGAGGTCGTCTCGGTGGAGGTCGGGACCGGCGGCATTCGGGCGACATGCGCGGACGGCTCGGTCGAGGCGGGCTCTCACGTCATCGTCACCGCGCCCCTCGGCGTGCTCAAGCGGGGCAGCCCGCACTTCGACCCGCCGCTGCCCGCGCGGGTGCAACGGGCTGTCGACGCGCTCGGGTTCGGCCGCTACGAGAAGATCGCGCTGCGCTTCGAGTCGGCGTTCTGGCGCGACGACGGCATCTCGCATCTGATCGTGTTTCCGTCCGAGGACGACGAACCGGCGATGTGGGTGTTCGACCTGGACGGCTTCGGAGCGGGCCCGGTGCTGTGCGCGCACCTGTTCCACACCCTGACGCCGCACGCGCTCGACCGCCCACAGGCAAAGGCCGTCGACTGGTTGAGGGACGTGCTGGCCGACGTTTACGGCCATCCGCTTCCCGATCCGGTCGCGACCGTGGTGACGTCGTGGGCCAGCGACCCCTTCACGGGCGGCGCGTACTCACACTGCCCGCCGGGTGCCGACCCGTCGATGTTCGACCTGCTCGGCGAGCCGATGCACGGTCGGCTGCTGCTGGCAGGTGAGCACACCCAGAGCGCCCGCTACGGCTACGCGGACGGCGCCTACGTCAGTGGCCTACGCGCGGCGGACCGGCTGGCGTGAAGTTCTCCTAGAGTCATCGGTATGGCCACCATCACCACGAGCGACGGCGTCGACATCTTCTACAAGGACTGGGGCTCGGGCCAACCGATCGTCTTCAGCCACGGCTGGCCGCTCTCGGCCGACGACTGGGACAACCAGATGTTGTTCTTTCTCGCCCGCGGGTACCGCGTCATCGCCCACGATCGTCGGGGGCACGGGCGATCATCTCAGGTCGCCGACAACCACGACATGGATCACTACGCGGATGATCTCGCCGCTGTCGTCGAGCACCTCGACCTGCACGATGCGATCCACGTCGGACACTCCACCGGGGGCGGTGAGGTGGCGCATTATCTGGCCCGGCATGGCGAGAGCCGGGCGGTCAAGGCCGCTCTGATCAGCGCGGTGCCGCCGCTGATGGTGAAGACCGACGCCAACCCCGAGGGACTGCCGAAGGAAGTGTTCGACGACCTTCAGGCGCAGCTGGCCGCCAACAGGTCGGTGTTCTACCGCGACCTGCCGTCGGGACCCTTCTACGGCTTCAACCGCCCGGGCGTCGAGCCGTCGGAGGCGATCATCGAGAACTGGTGGCGCCAGGGGATGATGGGCGGCGCCAAGGCGCACTACGACGGCATCGTGACGTTCTCGCAGACCGACTTCACCGAGGATCTGAAGAAGATCACCATTCCGGTGCTGGTCATGCACAGCGAGGACGACCAGATTGTGCCGTACGTGGCCGCCGGACCGAAATCGGCGGAGCTGCTGCCCAATGGAATCCTGAAGACCTACAAGGACTTTCCGCACGGCATGCCGACCACGCACGCGGACACCATCAACGCCGACCTGCTGGAGTTCCTCCAGTCCTAGGCGTCGAAGCGCTTCGAGTTCTGCACGAGGGCTGCAATTCAGTACCGCGATCACGACCCTGATGCAGAAATCGGCGACTGTTAGCAGCCTATGGGCGCGTTGACGCCATTCGGTGACGGGTCGGGCACCGCAACGCACAACCCGGAAAGGCGCTCGACGTCCAGACCGGCATCGGCAGCGTTGCCAGCGCTGCTATGGACAGCGCCGCGCGATTGCCAGCCGTCGCACGGGGTGTCTCACGGTGGCTCTCAGGGTAGCGCCGCGATATGGCAGCCTCAACGGTGTGATCAGCCGCAAACGCGTCGTCATCGCCGGCCTCGGCGACATCGGTGTCCTCACGGCCATCCGACTGGCCAGGCACTACGACGTCGTCGGCATCTCGGCCAAGCCGGCGTTGGTGAGCGGCCAGGAACTGGGGTGGCGGCTGTCCCGGCCGGAGGAATGGGCCCGCGCCAACTGGATTCCCTTCGACCGGTTCCGTGCGCTGGACCGGGTGCGCACCGTCCACGGCACACTGACCGGCGTCGACCTCGACGCCCGCACCGTCTTCGTCCGCGGCGACGACGGGTCGTCGTCGGAAGAGCGCTACGACGCGCTGGTCATCTCCACCGGCGTCACCAACGGATTCTGGCGCACCCCAACCCTGCAGTCGCACAACGAGATCGGTGACGGTCTCCGCGCCGCACACACGCGCCTGACCGGGGCCCGATCGGTGATCGTCGTGGGCGGTGGCGCGGCCGCGATCAGCAGCGCCGCACAGGTCGCCACCACCTGGCCGGACAAGAAGGTCGACCTGTACTTCCCCGGCGAGCGTGCGCTGCTTTCGCATCACCCGCGAATCTGGGCGAAGGTTCGACGCAGGCTCACCGACGTCGGCGTCGGACTACACCCCGGCCACCGCGCGGAGATACCCGACGGGTTCACGTGCGACGAGCTGACCAGCGACCCGGTCCAGTGGAGCACCGGACAACCGAGAGCTTCGGCGGATGCGGTGCTGTGGGCGATCGGACGTGTGCGGCCGAACACCGAATGGCTGCCGGCGGAACTCCTGGACGAGCAGGGCTTTGTTCGGGTGACCCCACAGCTCCGGGTGCCCGGCCACCGCGGCGTGTTCGCGGTTGGTGACGTCGCGGCGACCGATCCGCTGCGAAGCTCGGCGCGCAACCGCGGGGATGGGATCCTCGCCCACAACATTCGCGCGGAGTTCGCGGACCGACCACTGCGCTCCTTCCGGGCACCGAAGCGGCGCTGGGGTTCCGTTCTCGGCGTGCAGCCGAACGGGCTGGAGGTCTTCACGCCCAAGGGCCAGGCGTTCCGCTTCCCGGCGTGGTCGTTCGACCGGGTGCTGATGCCCGTGATCGTGCGGTGGGGCATCTACCGCGGGGTGCGCGACAACCAACCCACTAACCTTGCACCGTGACGGCGGAGTGGACACCGGCCCGGCTGGGCGACCTGACCGGCAAGCGCATCATCGTGACCGGAGCGACCAACGGCGTCGGTCTTGGCACCGCGCGTGCGCTCACCAGGGCGGGGGCGCACGTGATCATGGCGGTGCGCAACACCGAACTCGGCGCACAGCGGGCGAAGGAGATCGGCGGGTCGACCTCGATCGCCAAGGTCGATCTCGCCGACCTGTCATCGGTCCACGCGTTCGCCGATGCGCTCGATGGCGATGTCGACATCCTGATCAACAACGCGGGCATGCTCACTCAAACCCGTGAAGAAACCGTCGATGGGTTTGAGAAGACGATCGGCACGAATCTGTTGGGACCGTTCGCGCTGACGAATCTGATCTTCGGACGGGTGCGCTCGCAGATCATCAACGTCGGATCGCAGGCCCACCGAGGTGGCACGCTGCGGCTCGACGACATGCATCTGCGCACCAACAAATGGACCACGATGGGCGCCTACGCGCGGGCGAAGCTCGCCGTGATGATGTGGGGCCTCGACCTGGATCGCCGGTTGCGGCAAGCGAATTCACCCGTCGTCACCCAACTCACCCATCCAGGCTGGGTGGCCTCGAATCTTTCCCACATCTCCGACCGCCCGGTGATGGCGATCGCCGATCGGGTGGTCAGGAGGGTGGCCAACGTGTTCGGCAACGACATTGATGCCGGCGCCGCGACGAGTCTGTACTGCATCAGCGAGCCGATACCGCCGGGCAGTTATGTCGGCATCGACGGCCGGTGGGGCTTGAAGGGCGGTCCGGTCATGATCGGCCGGTCCGCGCTGGCCTGCGACTACGAAGCCGCCGCGCGGGTGGTCGAGTTCGCCGAAAAGGAAACCGGCACAACACTTCCCGTCTAGCCGGTGCGCGCTAGGAAGGCGAGCCGTCGGCCACCCGCGGCACCCGCTCGGCCTCCGCACTGTCCAACACCAACTCCGCGACGCGCGACCGGTGCTGCTCGGCACTGCCAAGCAGTGCAGCGTCGGTGGTCGCTCGCTTGAAGTACAGGTGCGCCTGATGTTCCCACGTGAACCCGATGCCGCCGTGCACCTGAATGGTGTCTGTCGCGATTCGGCTGAACGCTGCCGAACACGTGGCCTGCGCAATGCTCACCGCGAGCGCAGGGTCATCCGAGCCGTCCGTCAGTGCCCACACCGCGTGATACGCCGTGGAGCGGGCGTGCTCGAGGTCGACGAGCAGGTCCGCCAACCGGTGTTTGACCGCCTGGAACGATCCGATCGGCCTGCCGAACTGCAGCCGTGACTTCGCATAATCGACCGACAGGTCGAGCAGATGCTGTCCGGCGCCCACCTGCTCGGCGGCCAGCAGCGCCGAACCCACCTGCAGCGCGTGTTCGATGACCCGCTCGGCTTCACCGGCTCCGGCCACCAGCCGGCCGGGCGCGCCGGACAACAGGACGGTGGCCTGCGGGCGGGTCAGGTCGAGCGTGACCAGCGGGCGGCGTTCCACCCCTGGCCCTGCGGCGTCGACGGCGTACAAGGCCACCCCGTCGGCACTTCGCGCGGCGACGAGCAGGTCGTCGGCGGCTCCGGCATCGACAACCCGCTCGACGGTCCCGCTGAGCGCATCGTTGTCCGCGGTCACCGAGACTTCGCCCAGCGCCCCGGCCCGATCGGCGACGACGAACGCCGCGGTTCGGCGGCCCTCCACCAACTCGGCGAGCAACTCGTCACGCACCTGGCCCGCCGAGGCTGCCACCAGTGCGGGGATCGCGAGGAACACCGTGCCGAACACCGGTCCGCAGGCCAGCGACGCGCCCAGTTCCTCGACCGCGACGGCCTGGTCGACGAGTGTGCCGCCGACGCCGCCGTCGGCCTCGGGCACCGACAGCCCGAGCACGCCGAGTTCGGAGCCCAGCCGCGTCCACACCTTGGGGTCGAACGGCGGATCGGACTCCATCAGGCGGCGCACCGTCTGCTCGTCGAAGTTCTCCGAACAGAACTTGCGCACCGCGGTGCGCAGCTGGTTCTGCTCGTCGCTGAACGTGAACTCAGCATGATCGCGGGGTTGATCCGCAAGCTCCTCAACCACGGGGAATCTCCTTCCACGGCATGCCGGCGTCGGCGCGTAGGTCACCGGGGAGGCCCAGCACCCGCTCGCCGAGGATGTTGCGCATCACCTCGGAGGTGCCGCCCTCGATGGTGTTGGCGCGGCTGCGCAGGAATCGCTGCTGCAACGGGCCACGCCAGTCCTCGACTTCTCGGTCACTGTCCCGCAGCGCGTAGCTGTGGTACAGAATCCCTTCCGGCCCAAGCAGATCCATGCACCACTGGTAGATGTGTTGGTTCAGTTCGGCGCCGACCAGCTTGCCGATGGAGCCTTCCGGTCCCGGGCCGCCGACGGTCGCTGCGGCCCGCGAGCGTTCCGACGTCAGGCGCTGGGCCTCGGAACGCAGCCACAGCTGGGACAGCCGGTCGCGCAGCACCGGTGTCTGTCGATCCGGGCGGGCTGCCCACAGCGACACCGCTTCGGCGATGGTGCCCGCCCCTCGTCGGCTGCCGCTGGCGCCCAGCGCGCTGCGTTCGTTCATCAGCGTGGTCATCGCCACCCGCCAACCGTCGCCGACCGCGCCGAGCCGGTGCGTGTCGGGGATGCGGGCGTCGGTCATGTACACCTCGTTGAACTCGGCGTGACCGGTCATCTGGCGAAGCGGCCGGGTCTCGACACCCGGCGCCGTGCATGTCGATGACGAAGTAGGTCAGGCCCTTGTGCTTGGGCACGTCGGGATTGGTGCGCGCGAGCAGCAGACCCCAGCGGGCACGGTGCGCCAGGCTGGTCCAGACCTTCTGCCCGTTGACGACCCAGTCGTCGCCGTCGGGCACCGCCGAGGTGGCCAAACCGGCCAGGTCGGAGCCCGCGCCCGGCTCGGAGAACAACTGGCACCAGATGTCCTCGGTGGTGGCCAGCGGGCGCAGCAGGTTCCGCTTCACTTCGTCGGTCTGGGCGTGCTCGCGCACGGTCGGCGCCGCCATCCCGTATCCCATCGGGTTCAGCGCGAGTGGCACCGGGCCGCCCGCACCCTGCAGGATCCCGTCGGCGACGGCCTGCAGGCCGCGCGAAACCCCAAGGCCGCCGAGGCCTTCCGGAAAGTGCACCCACGACAACCCGGCGTCGTAGCAGGCGCCGAGGAATTCGGGGATGGGGACCGACTTCGGGTCGTGGTCGGCCACGACCCGTCGGGCGAGATCGGCTACGCGATCCGAATCAGCAGCGGTGCTCATGCGCCGACCTCGCAGGCTCGGCCGGCGCATTCTGGGCGCGATATTCGCTCGCAAGCTTCGCTCATGCAGCCACGATAGGAAACGCCCGATCGTCGGCGCAGGTCGGGGGACCGGTACGCGGCGGACCGGTGGGCCCCTGGGTATTGTCGAAGCGTTGTCACTGAAGCAGAAGGTCAGCGCGACCGGGTGACGTTACGTACGTAAAGGACGTGATTACCGATGCGCGCGCCGCTCGACCCCCAGCTGTTGTCTGCGCCGGCCTCCGGGTTATCCCGCGAAGAGGCTGAGCGCAGGCTGTCGGTCCTTCTCGTCGAGGACGACCGGGCAGACGCGGTGTTGGTCGAAGAGCTGATCGCCGACGCCGCCGCCGACATCGGCTGTGCGTGGGCGCAGTCGATGGCCGACGCCGAGCGCGAGTTGATGCTCGACCCAGCCGGACTGTGTGCTGCTGGATCTGAACCTCCCCGACGCCAACGGGATCGACGCACTGGAGCGCATCAGGGAGCGCGCCCCCAGCATCCCGATCGTGGTGCTCACCGGACTGAACGACGAGCACTTCGGGATGTCGGCGGTTGCGTCCGGAGCGCAGGACTACCTGGTCAAGGGTCGCGTCGAACCAGAAATGCTCAGGCGGGCGCTGCTCTACGCGATCGAGCGCAAGCGGGCCGAGCTGACCGCGGTGGAGCTGCACGCCAGCCAGCTGCGGGCCATGGAGAACGCCCGCCTCGAGCGCGGCCTGTCGCCGTCGCCGCTGTTGCTCGACAACCCCGGCGTCGACATCATCGCGAGGTACGTGCCCAGCCGGGAGAACACCCTGCTCGGCGGCGACTTCTACGACTTCGTGCAGACGCCGGACCGGACCGTCCACGTCATGATCGGTGATGTCGCCGGCCACGGCCCCGATGAGGCCGCGCTCGGCGTGGCGCTGCGCATCGCCTGGCGTGCGCTCACGTTCGCCGGTCTGCGTGGCCCCGACCGGATGCGGGAGCTCGAGCGGATCCTGAAGACCGAACGCGCAGGCAAGGGCATCTTCGCGACGGTGTTGAGCCTCGCCATTCCGCCCGAGGGATCCCGGATCCACGCAGTTCGCGCAGGGCATCCCGGAATGCTGCTGCACGGCGAGGGCACGGTGGAATGGCTCGAGCCGCCCGGTGGCCCGGCGCTGGGGCTGGCTTCCGGCGAATGGGAATATCACCAAGTGGAATGGCCCGAGGGCACGGGGTTGGTCTTGCTCACCGACGGGCTGTTCGAGGGACATTCGGGTCGGGGCAACGAACGCCTCGGAGAAGACGGGTTGCTCGAGTTGGCGCGGTCGCTGGCGACTCTGCCGGGTCCGGAGTTCGTCGACGCGCTGATCGGCGAGGCCGCGCAACGCGCGCAGGCATACGGCGGACTGACCGACGACATCGCGGTGGTCCGCGTGGAGCGCTCGAAAGGATGAGCGGGCGTGGTCGGCGGCTCACCGTGCAGGGCTGGCAGAACCTGGTGCTGTCCGCGATGGGTCTGGTGGTGCTTGCCGGTTTGGTGGCCGGGGGGCTGCTGATGAGTCGCACCGACCGCATGGCGCGTGAATTGATCGACGACATTCAGCCGGCGCGGGTAGCGGCCTACCAGCTGCAGGCGGCCCTTCGGGACCAGGAGACCGCGGTACGCGGCTACGTCATCGCCGCCGACAAGCAGTTCCTCGACCCGTACTACGCGGGGCAACGGGTCGAGAAGCAAGCCGCTGATGAGATCCGGCGACTGGTGGGCACACATCCGAATCTGATGACCGATCTGGATGCTATCGAGCAGGGCGCAGCGAGCTGGCGGACGACCTATGCGGAACCCCTGATCGCCGACGTTTCTCGTGGGGTCCCGGCTACCGCCGCTCGTGACCGGACCGAGCTCGGCAAGACCGAATTCGACCGCCTGCGTGGACTTTTCGATCGCCAGAACGACAATCTGGGCACCGCGCGGACGGAGGGAATTCGCGAGCTCGACCGGATGCGTCACTGGCGTGACGGTCTGGCCATCGCAATGGTGGTGGCGTTCTTCGCGATGGCGATCGTGCTGGCGCTGTTGGTGCGTCGCGCGGTCACCCGGCCGCTGGCCGCGCTGGCCGCGTCATGCCGGCGCATCACCGAGGGCAACTTCGGCGAACGCATCACCCCCCGCGGGCCCGAGAGACATTCGAGCCATCGCGGTCGACGTCGAGGACATGCGGCAGACGCATCGTCGACGAACTCGAATCCTCGCGGACCGATCGCGCGGCGCTCGACGAGCAGGCCGAGGAACTGCGCCGGTCCAACGCCGAACTCGAGCAGTTCGCCTACGTCGCCTCCCACGATCTGCAGGAACCGCTGCGCAAGGTCGCCTCGTTCTGCCAGCTGCTCGAGAAGCGCTACGGCGACCAGCTCGACGAACGCGGCGCCGAATACATCGGGTTCGCGGTCGACGGCGCCAAGCGCATGCAGGCGCTGATCAACGACCTGCTCACCTTCTCCCGGGTCGGGCGGCTCAACGCCACGCACACGGAGGTCGACCTCAACGCGACGCTGGACACCGCGCTGGACAATCTCTCCACCGCCATCGAGGAATCGGCCGCCGAGATCGTGCGTCCCGACCAGCCCCTTCCCACCGTGGACGGCGATCCCACGCTGCTGACGATGGTGTGGCAGAACCTCATCGGCAATGCGGTGAAGTTCCAGCGAGAGGGAATCGCGCCGCGGATCGTCATCGAGTGTGAACAGAGGAGCGGTGCTCGACGACCGCGAATGGCTCTTCAGCGTCTCCGACAACGGCATCGGTATCGCCGAGGAGTTCGCCGACAAGGTGTTCGTCATCTTCCAGCGTCTGCACGTCCGCGAGGTGTACAGCGGAACGGGCATCGGTCTAGCGTTGTGCAAGAAGATCGTCGAGCACCATGGTGGATCCATCTGGGTCGACACCTCCCACACCAGCCGCCCGCAGGGGACGCGAATCCTGTTCACCTTGCCCGCTACCCCCACGACCGAGCCAAACGAGATCCCAACGGCCCTTCTGGAAGGAACACACGAGTGACATCAGCCACCCGAGCCATCGAGGTCCTGCTGATCGAGGACGATCCCGGCGACGAGCTCATCACGCGGGAAGCGTTCGAGCACAACAAGATCAGCAACAACCTTCACGTCGCCCACGATGGTGAGGAAGGACTGGACTTCCTCTACCAGCGCGGTCGCCATGAGGGCGCTCCGCGGCCCGACCTGATCCTGCTCGACCTGAACCTGCCGAAGTACGACGGCAGGCAGCTACTCGAGCAGATCAAGTCCGACAAAGATCTGTGCCACATCCCGGTCGTCGTGCTCTCCACGTCGTCGGCCGAAGAGGACATCCTCAGGAGCTACAAACTGCACGCCAATGCCTACGTCACCAAACCGGTTGACCTGGACCAGTTCATGAGCGCGGTCCGGCAGATCGACGAGTTCTTCGTTCAGGTGGTGCGGCTACCGAACCGCTGAGCCGAGGCGTCAGTCACGGCGCGGTCCGCCGCGGCGACGTGATTCCATTCGAGCCGTACCCGCGTGCCCGCAGCCGACGAATCGATGGTGGCCCGGTCGGCCAGTGCTCGCATCAACGGGATCCCCCGGCCGCGAGACTGGCTCTTCTTCTCGGGGTCAGCGATGCGCCAGGCACCTTCGTCGGTGACGGTCACTGTCAGGACGGAGGCACCGCCGTCGTATTCGGCCCGCAAATGCATCGCGCCGGGTTGGTCGACTGCCGAATAGGCGAACTCGGCGGCGTTGGCCAGCGCCTCGTTGACGGCAAGCACCACGTCACTGAGCTGCGTCGCGTCGAGCGCGAAATACCGCTGAAGCCAGACGGAGAACTCCTGCCGCATCTGCGCGGCGCATGCGGCGTCAGCCAGGACGTTCGTCTGCGCGAATTGTGTGCTGGAGTCGCGCCGTCCGAAGTCTGACATCACGCCTGCTGGCTACCCGATCCTGACCCTTTTAACTCGTCAGCGCGGTCAGTGCTTCGTCGAGAGTTGCGTAGAGGTCGACGACATCGGTGACACCAACGAGCTTCAGCGGTCGGCTGGTCGCGGGCCCGTCGGCTACGACGGCGAATCGGATGGCCGGTGCGAGTTCGTCCTGGGCGGCGATCAGGACGCCCATGCCTGCAGACGCGAGGAACTCCACCGCGCTCATGTCGACGACGACGGCCGCTGGGGAACTCTCGGCGGCCTTGGCGATCGCCTTCTCGAGTTCGGGAGCCGTGAGCATGTCCACCACCCCGGCGACCGCCACCACGCTGACGCCCGTCGACGCGGCGTTCCTCCAGCGTGCAGCTACTTTGTGCGACGCCGGTGTCCACACTGCGGGCAGAATCGGGCCGACTATCCATACTGACCTCCATCAGTCCGTCCGCCCCATCGGCGACAGCACCGCGAGTTTACCGGCAGCGCCGGAATAGCAGGCAGTTGGTCGCAAGTTGCCCACAGCATGACCGCAACCGAATTCGACCCGCGTACGTTGCTTGCCGACAGCCGACTCGGTGTGCTCGCGACGATCAAGTCGGACGGCCGACCGCAACTGTCGCCCGTCACCCCGTTCTACGACCGGGATGCCGATGTCATCTATGTGTCGATGACCGAAGGACGAGCCAAGACGGCCAACCTGCGCAGGGACCCGCGAGCCGCCGTCGAGGTCACCAGCCCCGACGGCTGGGCGTGGGCCACCGCCGAGGGCCCGGTGACGCTGACCGGGCCGGGAACCGATCCGCACGGCCCTGAGGTCGAGGCACTCGTCGACTATTACCGCAGCGCCGCCGGGGAGCATCCGGACTGGGACGAGTACCGGTCGGTGATGGTGTCCGATCGCCGGGTGCTGATGGCGATGACCGTCGAGCACGTCTACGGGGAGAAGATCCGCTGACGCGGAATCTCGGCCGTTATCCGGTCGAGGAGGGCGGGATAGCGTTTGGCTTCGCGGTGACTGCCCGGTTTGCCGCTGCTGATGAGCCCGGCGGCCAGGCCGCGCTCCGGATCGGCCCAGACCGCGATGTTGGTCAAACCGGTATTGCCGAAGGCCGCGGGCGCATTGCGGCCGTAGGGCCCGAACCGCTTGTTCCCGAGCATGTATCCGGTGCCCCAACGGCGGGGCGCGAATCCGTCGGCGATGTCCGGGCGCAGGCGGCGGCATTCCTTCGTCGCTGCGCGGAGTGTCTCCGGCCGCATCACCCGAACACCGTCGAGCTCACCACCCCGTCGCAGGATCTCGGCGAACCGTGACATCTCGTCCGCGGTTGAGACGAGGTTGGATGACGGCACGATGCCGGTGAGGAACAGCGGCGTGTTCGAGAACGGGATGATCTCGGCCATGGTGCCGCCGACCGCCATTTTGAACGCCTTCGCGATCGGCGCGGGCAGCGGCTTGCCGGTGGTGTGGCTCGGCGCTACCAGCGGCACGTCGTGCTCGGCGACACCGAAGTTGGTCCACCGGAAGCCCAGCGGGTCGAGGATCTCGGTGGCGAGAATCTCGCGGATACTCTTTCCCGTTGCGGCCGAGACGATTTCCCGCACCAACGGGCCCCACGTCACCCCGTGGTAGATATGGACGAGGCCCGGCCGGTGAATCGGCCGCAGTTCGCCGAGCTTCCTGCGGGCGTACTCGGTGTCGTCCATGCGGTCGAGGTTCGGCCGCGGGCCGGTGGCGAACGGCACGCCCGCGCTGTGGGTCATGACGTGCCGGATCGTGGTGCGGTCCTTGCCGTGGCTGGTGTAGGTGGGCAGGTACTCGCAGACCCGATCGTCGAGGGAGAAGAAACCCCGCTCGACAAGCATGTGCACGACGGTCGTCGCCATCGCCTTCGCGGCCGAGAACGCGCAGAACGGCGTCTCCGTGGACACCGGGACCCTGTCCGCGTCGGGCGGGTCATCGGGGGCGTTGCCCCAGCCGTGTCCGATGGCCCGGTTCAGGACCACCTTCCCGTTGTGCCGCAGGCACAACTGGATCGCCGGGTGCATTCCCGCCGCATACCAATGTCTGGCCGCCTGCCAGATCCGCTCGATCGCCGCCGGGTCGATGTCGGAGTGATCCTCGGCGCCGAAAGCTGTGACTGAGTCGAGGTCGGACGGAACGCGGATTCTGCCTTCGGGTGTCATGCCTGCTTCCTGTGCAACGTCGCGGTCAGGTGGTGCTGCAGGGGTTGGCCCACCGCGCCCATATGGAGCGTGTAGGTCAGCACGTCGCCGTCGACGCGGATCGAACGCCCCAGTGCCGTCACCTCTTTGGCCGACGCGGTGCGTCCGATCGTGGTCGCGACCAGTTCCATCTCGATGGTGGTTCCCTGCACCGACAGCGTTCCCTCGTCGACCTCGGTGATGCCGGTCGGATGCGCCAGCACCAGCTCCACCCGGCCCGCCGACGGTACCCGGATGTATCCGGTCTCTGCATGCAGGGGACGACCGTCGTCGTCGGCTCTGGTCCGTTGGCGATAGCCGAGAAAAGGCTTACCGACGTGGTCGAAGGTGACTTCTTCGAGGTAGCCGAACGACTCGATGGTCGGATACTCGCCCGCACCCCGGCCCGCCCAGGTGCCCAGCAGGGGAGCGAGCACTGCGATGCCGGGATGGAGAGTCGACCACGTCCGCCAGTCTATGGTCGGGATATCGTGGGTATTCCATGCAAATGACTGTGGATGAAGACACGGGAACGGTAGCGCCGATGCAGGTCACCGAGGGCGACGCTATCCAGGACCAGCTGGGCAAGCACTGGTTGGCCGTGCGTGAAATCACCGTCGATTCGGGCGCGCAGGGCGGGGTGTACAGCTTCTACGGCGAAGGTCCCGAGGACCGCATGACGTTCGAAGAAACCGAGTCGGTCCGCCGCAGGAAGCACTAGCGCGGTGCTCGGTTTGCATCAGCGGGTCCGGGCATGTCTGTTCGACCTCGACGGCGTTCTCACCGGCAACCGGAAGAACGCGCTGTTCCATCAGACGCTGCACTCCGAAGGCGTCGAAGTCTTCGAAGGATCGCGTCGCTACCTCGATGCGGTTACCGACGCCGGACTGGGGGTGGCGGTCGTATCGTCCAGCTCCAACACCCGCGAAGTGCTCGAGGTCACCGGTCTCGCCAAGTACGTGCAGGTGCGCGTCGACGGGGTGACCATGCGTGAAGACGGCCTTCCGGGCAAGCCGGCCCCGGATTCGTTCCTGCGCGGCGCCCAACTGCTCGACGTGTCGCCGAGTCAAGCTGCGGTGTTCGAGGATGCGATCGCCGGGGTGGCTGCGGGGCGCGACGGCCACTTCGGGGTGGTGATCGGTGTCGACCGCGTGGGTCAGGCAGAGGCGTTGCGGCGCAACGGGGCTGACACAGTCGTGGCCGATCTGGCGGAGCTGCTGGACGCGTGATCATCACCGACGACGCTTTTCCAATCGAACCGTGGCATGTCCGCGAAACCTGGCTGGACCTGGACACGCTCGCCCAAGCCGAATCGATATTCGCGTTGTCGAACGGCCACTTCGGGCTGCGAGGAAACCTCGACGAAGGTGAGCCACATGGTCTGCCGGGGACCTACCTGAACGGGTTTTACGAGACACGACCCCTGCCCTACGCGGAGGCGGGTTTCTCGTATCCAGAGGATGGTCAGTCCGTCGTCGACGTCACCAACGGCAAGATCATCCGCCTGCTGGTCGACGACGAGCCATTCGACGTCCGCTACGGCGAATTGCAGGAGCACGAACGGGTTTTGGATATGCGAGCCGGGACCCTGACTCGCACTGCGCGGTGGAGGTCACCCGCGGGCAAGCAGGTGGCGGTGCGGTCGACCCGGCTGGTGTCGTTGGCGCACCGCGGCGTGGCCGCCGTCGAGTACGTCGTCGAAGCGATTGAGGAGTTCGCACGGGTCACCGTGCAATCAGAACTCGTCGCCAACGAAGACCAGCCGGAACGTTCTACGGACCCGCGGGTCGCAGCTTTACTGTGCAATCCGCTCGAGGCGGTCCGGCACGAGACCACCGAACGCGGGGCACTGCTGATACACAGGACGCGGGCAGAGCGGCCTGATGATGGCCGCGGCGATGGATCATGACATCGACGTACCCGGACGCGTCGAGGTCAGTACCGAGGCGAGCGAGGATCTGGCGCGCACCACCGTCATCTGTGGCCTGAGGCCCGGGCAGCAGTTGCGCATCGTCAAGTACCTGGCATACGGCTGGTCGAGCCTGCGTTCCCGTCCGGCGTTGCGTGACCAGGCCGCGGCCGCGATCGCCGGGGCGCGTTACACCGGCTGGCAGGGCCTGCTCGACGCGCAGCGTGACTACCTCGACGACTTCTGGGACAGCGCCGACGTCGAGGTCGACGGCGATCCTGCCTGTCAGCAGGCCGTGCGGTTCGGGCTCTTTCACGTGTTGCAGGCCAGTGCGCGCGCCGAACGCCGGGCGATCCCGGGAAAGGGCCTCACCGGCACCGGCTACGACGGGCATGCCTTCTGGGACACCGAAGGTTTCGTCCTTCCCGTCCTGACTTACACCGCGCCTTACGCGGCCGCCGATGCGCTGCGGTGGCGTACGTCGACACTGGATCTCGCGCGGCAGCGTGCGGAAGAACTCGACCTCGACGGCGCGAGCTTTCCGTGGCGCACCATCCACGGAGAAGAGTGCTCGGCGTACTGGCCGGCGGGTAGCGCCGCGTGGCACGTGAACGCCGTTATCGCCATGGCGTTCGAACGCTATCGCGTTGTCACGGGCGATGATTCGTTGGAAGCGGAGTGCGGTCTCGACGTGCTCGTCGAGACCGCTCGACTATGGCTCTCGCTGGGACATCATGACCGACACGGCGTTTGGCACATTGACGGTGTGACGGGTCCCGACGAGTACACGGCGATCGTCCGGGACAACGTCTTCACCAACTTGATGGCTGCGCACAACCTGCAGACCGCCGCCGAAGCGTGTGAACGCCACCCCGAGGCCGCCCGCGCGATGGGGGTGACGACCGAAGATATGGCCGCGTGGCGCGACGCCGCGGATACCGCGAACATCCCTTACGACGAAGAATTGGGCGTGCACGAACAGTGCGCCGGCTTCACCACCCTTCGCGAATGGAACTTCACCGAGAGCACGTCGTATCCGCTGTTGATCCACGAACCGTACGTGCGGCTGTACCCGTCGCAGGTGGTCAAACAGGCCGACCTCGTGTTGGCGATGCACTGGCGCAGCCACGTGTTCACGCCCGAGCAGATGGCGCGCAACCTGGATTACTACGAGCGGCGCACGACACGCGACTCATCACTGTCGGCGTGCACTCAGGCGGTGATGTGCGCGGCGGTGGGCCATCTCGAGCTGGCCCACGACTATGCCTATGAAGCTGCATTGATCGACCTGCGCGACTTGCATCACAACACCCGCGACGGTCTGCATATGGCATCGCTCGCGGGAGCGTGGACCGCATTGGTTGCCGGTTTCGGTGGCTTGCGGGACGACGAGGGGATACTCGTGCTCGATCCGCAACTGCCCAGCGGTATCGACCGGTTGCGCTTCCGTCTGCGCTGGCGAGACTTTCGGCTGACCGTCGACGCCGGCCATCACGAAGTGACATACACGCTTCGCGACGGACCGGACGCGACGCTGACCATTCGTCATGCCGGCGAGCAACTGGAGCTCAGCTCCACGTCGCCCACGACGGTGGCTGTCCGGCGCCGCACTGCCCTGCTGCCTCCACCGTCACAGCCACCGGGGCGCGAACCCGTCCGCCACTCGGGGGTCCGGTAGGGTTCGCGGCGCGAAGCAGCAAGCAGGCCGGGAGGCGAGATGGCGGGCAGGACGTTTTCGTTCGAGGTGAACCGGAGCAGCAACGCGCCCGCTGCCACGCTGTTCCGGCTCGCGACCGACGGCGGACGCTGGGCGGACTGGGCGAAGCCGCTCATCCTGCAGTCGAGCTGGGAGCAGCAGGGAGATCCGGCACCGGCGGGCGTCGGCGCCGTCCGCAAGGTCGGGTGTTGGCCGATACTCATGCGCGAGAAGACCGTCGAGTACGAGCAGGACCGCAGGCACGTCTACGAGCTGATCGGGCCGCGGACGCCGGCCAAGGGCTACCGCGCCGAAGCGACGTTCAGCCCGAACGCGGCGGGGGGCACCGATATCCGTTGGGGTGGCTCGTTCACCGAAGGGCTGCCGGGTACCGGACCCATCATGCGCGCCATCATGGGCGGCTCGATCCGGCTGATTTCGGGCCAGCTGGTCAAGGCGGCGGAGCGTGAACACCGCACAGGTGGGGCCTAAAACCCGCCCTTGCCCGCCGTATCGCGTTCACCAGTGGTGAAGCAGTGGCATTCTTTCTCCATGGCTTCCATGACGCTTCGGATCAAGACATTTGGTGGCGTGGCCGTTGCCGTGCTCGCGGCGGCGGGTGCAACGGTGCCGGCATCGATTCTGTTCGCCGGCACCGCGTCTGCATATTGCTACTCGGCTGAGTGTGTTCCCAACGTCGCCAGGAATGTCGTCGAGGGCGCGCCATGCGTGCCCCAACCGCGTCGTGCCTTCGCCTTCGGATTGGAGCCCGATGGCGGGACGGTCGTGTGTAACGCCGCCGGCGTGTGGGCGGCGGCGGGCCCGCTGATCGGGGTCTACAACGTGACGACGCCGTGCCCGGCGCTCAACCTGTCAGCTCAGGGCTCTGACGGCATCCCCCTGCAATGTACGGACATGGGCTTCGGTCAACTGCAGTGGGCGCACCGCGTCGCCATTCCGGGATAGGGCGCCAAAAAACCCGCCGCCACAGCCTCGGCTGCAGCGGCGGGTTCTGGTAGCGCGGACTAGCCGGCCATGAACAGGTCGTAGGCCGATGCCAGCTGCGGCGGCAGCACCGTCACATTGCACTGACGCTGCTTGTCACCGATGGGCGCCAGGATGCCCCTTCAGGTCGTAGTACTCACCCGGATTGGCGGTGAAGTACCCGCGCACGTCGGACTCTGCCTGTGCCCGCGGCTGGTCGCCGTTGAGCGCACCCATCACCACCTGATTGGCAGCCGGGGTGGCTGTTCAGGTACTGGCGTGCCGAGCTCCAGGTGGCGCTGACGGTGTCGGCCACCTCGCCGACGCTGCATCCACCCTGTGGCGCGGCCACGGCGGACGGTGCAGCGATGGTTGCTGCGGCGACTCCACCGAGCAGCGAGCCGATGACGGCGCCGGCCACTTTCCGGCGCGCAGTGATACCACTGAATTTCATGATCAATTGTCCTTCAGATTTGCGAATCGGTTTTCTTCCCCGCCCGAATACACGGTAGCCGAATTGGCAACCGGTCAAACCCGCAAAAAATGACGGCTGGTCGCACCTTCGAAAGCGTTACAGCTCAGCGGCGTGATATGTGCCTCAATATCGCCGATTCGGATAAGTCAGCGACCAGAGTGCTGCCCCGATTTTGAAGATTCTCAAAATTCGTCCGAGAGCCTTAATTGATCGTGATGTCGATAGTGACCGAATTGTTATCGATCGCCATCGGGGGAGCGCATCTCGTAGCGGTCGAGGACTCGCGCGATGAACTCGGTGGCTTCCGTGTGGCCGCGGGTGATGCCGAGGCTGCGTTCGAGGACAAGGATGCGCGCGAGGCTGGTGACGATCATCGACATCACCACCGGCGGGAACTCGGCCACGTCGACGCCGTGTGCCCGCAGGGCCAGGGTCACCGCGCTTTCCTCCAGATCACCGAAGCGCGCCGCATAGCCGGCGATCTCGCTCCGGATCGCCTTGCGGTGATTGGCCAGCGCCATGAACTCCATCAACAGCCGGGCGCCGTGCGCATTGTTGAGCTTCCATAGCGCGTGCAGTGGTTCGTCGGCGGCCAGTGCCTCACGCTGACGGACCAGGTTCGCCTCGGCGCCCGCCCGCAGGACGGCCAGAAAGAGATCGTCCATGCTGGGGAAGTAGTAGTGCACCAGCGCGGGCTTGACCCCCGCCTTGGCGGCCACCCGCCGCGACGTCGCGGCCGCGTAGCCCTCTTCGAGCATGACTTGGGCAGTTGCCTGGATCAGCGCCTGTCGTGTCGCCGAATCACGACCACTCGCTTTTGGTGCCGCCATCAGGCCCTTGACCCTATGCCGCGGCGACTGCTAGACATAGCCGCAGCATAGATGTTGGGCGATCGCCCAACAAGATGGCCCGCGGATTCGAGGACGCGATGACGATAACTCCGGACACCGACGGCGCTGTTGTTTACTACGACCCTTACGACGTCGAGATCGCTGCCAATCCGTGGCCGACCTATGCACGGCTGCGCGAGGAAGCGCCGATCTACCACAACGAGCGCTACCGCTTCTGGGCCATCTCTCGCCACAACGACGTCGAGAAGGCGCTGGCGAACTGGGAAGCGTTCTCCAACTCCCGCAGCGACATCCTCGAGCTCGTCAACTCGGAGTTCGACATGCCCAAGGGCGTGATGATGTTCGAGGACCCACCCGTGCACACCATGCTGCGCGGGCTGATGGGACGGGTCTTCACGCCGCGCCGGATGGCCGAGATAGAGGACCAGATTCGGCAGTTCTGCGTGAATTGCCTTGATCCGCATGTCGGTTCGGACGGCTTCGACATCGTCGCCGAACTTGCGTCGATGATGCCGATGCGGGTGATCGGCATGCTGCTCGGGATTCCGGAGTCCGACCAGATCATGGTTCGCGACGCCAACGACGCCAACCTGCGCACCAAGCCCGGCGCCCCGATGAAGGTGGCCAAGGCGGACAAGATCGCCGACGGAAGCATCTACGCCGACTATGTGGAGTGGCGGTCGAAGAACCCGTCGGACGATCTGATGACCGCACTGCTCAACATGGAGTTCGAAGACGAGAACGGTGTCACGCGCAAGCTGCACCGCAAGGAGATCCTGCACTACGTCCAGGTCGTCGCCGGTGCGGGTAACGAGACCACCGGCAGGCTGATCGGCTGGCTCGCCAAGGTGCTCGCCGAACATCCGGACCAGCGGCGCGAGGTCTACGAGGACCGCTCGCTGCTCAGCCGTGCCGTCGACGAGACGCTGCGGTTCGAGCCGACGGGACCACACGTAGCCAGGTACATGCTCAAGGACTTCGAGATCTACGGCACGACGGTGCCCGCGGGCAGCGCGATGCTGCTGTTGTTCGGTGCGGCCAACCGCGACCCGCGCCGCTACACCGACCCGGAGACCTTCGACATCCACCGTGACAACATCAGCCATCTCACCTTCGGCAAGGGGGTGCACTACTGCCTCGGCGCCAACCTCGCCCGGTTGGAGGGCACGGTTGCACTCGACGAGCTGCTGAACCGTTGGCCGGAGTGGGACATCGACTACGAAACCGCAGTGCCCGCGCCGACGTCGACGGTGCGGGGATGGGAGCGACTGCGCATAGTGCTGCCCTGACCGAACCTTGCGAGTGGCGCCGCCCGGAGTTGGCCGGCTGATCACGTCCCGGATACCTGACCATGGCAGCTGCCCACGTGCGGGTCGAATCGCCGTCGAGCGGTGAGGATCGCAGCGAGGGACGAGCGAGGACCGGAGCGAGTGGGAGCCGAGGCAGTGAGCCGGATCGATCCCCGATTGAGCGCCGGACGCAGCAATCTGCCAGACTGAGTGGAGAGGGGAGTATTCCTTCGCCGCGGTGTCGTCATCACGTCGGCTGTCATCGGACGACCGGCCCGCGGGCCGATCGCACGGTGGAAGAGACCTCGGGCGTTTTTGCGACCGGAGGCACCGTATATGCAAGTTTCCCAACTCGAGTGGATCATCACGCTGGTCGTGACGATCGCAATCCTGCTGTTCGACGTCGTGTTTATCGGCCGACGTCCGCATGAACCCTCGAAACGTGAGCTCGTGACGGCTCTGTCGATCTACATCGGGCTCGCGGTGGCCTTCGGCGTCTGGGTGTACTTGTTCCACGGCAGCCAGTTCGGCGTCGAGTTCTTCGCCGGCTGGCTCACCGAGTACAGCCTGTCGGTCGACAACCTGTTCATCTTCCTGATCATCATGGCCAGCTTCAACGTGCCCAAGAAGTTTCAGCAGCAGGCACTTCTGGTCGGCATCATCCTGGCGTTGATCTTCCGCGGCATCTTCATCGCGCTCGGTGCGGTGGCGATCAACCAGTTCTCCTGGGTGTTCTACATTTTCGGTGCGTTCCTGCTCTTCACCGCGATCAACCTGGCCCGCGACACCGAGCACGAAGACGACGCGGACAACTTCGTGGTGCGGTTCGCCCGCACGCACCTGAGCCTCACCGACAAGTGGGACGGCCTCAAGCTGTGGATCAAGGAAGACGGCAAGCGGCTGATGACGCCGATGTTCCTGGTCATCGTCGCGCTCGGCACCACCGACCTGATCTTCGCGCTCGACTCGATCCCTGCGATCTACGGGTTGACGCAGGAGCCGTATCTGGTGTTCACCGCGAACGTATTCGCCCTGATGGGTCTGCGGCAGCTCTACTTCCTGCTCGGCGACCTGCTGAAGCGGCTGGTGTACCTGTCCCAGGGCCTCGCCTTCATCCTTGCCTTCATCGGTGTGAAGTTGGTCCTGCACGCGCTGCACGAGAACGAGGTGCCGTTCATCAACGGCGGCGAGCACGTCCCGGTCCCGGAGATTCCGACCCTGCTGTCCCTCGGGGTCATCATCGTGACGCTGATCATCACCACCGTCGCGAGCCTCTACAAGACCCGCGTCGTGGATAAGACGTCGCCGGAGGACGTGACGCGGTAATGACCGTCGAGGTGGTTGACGGCGTATCGACGGTCCGGCTCGACCACCCGCCGGTGAACGCCCTCGACCTCCACCTGCTCGACGAGGTGGTTTCCACCATGCGCGGGCTCGACGGGCCTGTCGTGATCACCGGCGCCGGACGGTGCTTCTCGGCGGGTGTCGACCTACCCAAGATCGTCGAGGGCGGCGCCGAGTACACCGACCGCTTCATGACGGCGCTGTCGGCGGCGTTCCTCGTGGTCTTCGACCACCCCGCGCCGGTGGTCGCCGCGATCAACGGGCATGCGATCGCGGGAGGATGCGTGTTCGCGATGGCCGCCGACATCCGGCTGATGTCGGCCGGGACGATCGGCCTGACCGAACTCGCCGTCGGCGCGATGTTCCCGATGGCCGCCCTGGAAATCTGCAGGCACGCCATGGGCACGTCCACGACACAGGCGGCGCTGGGAGCGGGCACCGTCGACGTGGCCACCGCAGCCGCACTCGGCTGGGTCGATGAAGTCGTGACCGCCGACGAGTTGCTCCCTCGCGCGACCGCGCTCGCCCGTGAACTCGGGGAGTACTCCCCGGCGGTCTATGCGATGACAAAGGAACAGCTGCACCGGCCGGCCCGCACCGCGATCGATGCGGGCGCGGACACCGACGCGGTGGTGCGCGCCAGCTGGATGTCGGACCAGACCCATGCCCGCATCGCCGCCTACATGAAGTCACTTCATTAAGTCAGTCGATTGATTTAGCGTGGTGCGGGTGAGCGGCGCTTCTCCCCTTCGCCAAGTCATCAGCGGTGCGTCGATCGGCAACGCCGTCGAATGGTACGACTTCGCGATCTACGGCTTCCTGGCCACCTTCATCGCAGCCAACTTCTTCCCGGCCGGAAACGACACGGCGGCACTGCTGAACACGTTCGCGATCTTCGCCGCCGCGTTCGTGATGCGACCGCTCGGCGGGCTCGTCTTCGGACCCCTCGGCGACCGGATCGGTCGGCAGCGGGTGCTCGCGATCGTCATCCTGCTGATGTCCGGCTCGACGCTGGCCATGGGCGTGCTGCCGACGTACGACGCGATCGGCGTGGCGGCCCCGCTTCTGTTGCTGTTTCTCCGTTGCCTGCAAGGCTTTTCGGCCGGTGGTGAGTACGGCGGGGGTGCGTGCTACCTCGCGGAGTATGCGCCCGACCGGAGCCGCGGTGTCGTGGTCACCTTCATGGTGTGGTCGGGGGTGCTCGGTTTCCTGCTCGGGTCGGTGACGGTCACGGTGCTGCAGACGGCGCTCGGCGATGCCGCCATGGACTCCTACGGCTGGCGCATCCCGTTCCTGATCGCCGGGCCGCTCGGTCTCGTCGGCCTCTACATCCGGCTGCGGTTGGCCGACACTCCGGCGTTCGCGGCGCTGGCCGAGTCGAACGAGGTCGCCACGTCGCCGCTGCGCGAGGCGGTGCTGACGGCGCGGCGGCCGATCCTGCAGGTGATCGGGATGATGATCATCTTCAACGTCGGCTACTACGTGGTGTTCACCTACCTGCCCACCTACTTCATCAAGACGCTGCACTTCTCCAAGACCAGTGCGTTTGTCTCGATCACGGTGGCGTGTCTGGTCGCGCTGGTGTTGATCCTCCCGCTGGCCAGGCTGTCGGACCGGGTGGGACGCCGCCCGCTGCTGATCGCGGGCACGCTGGCATTCGCGGTGCTGGCGTATCCGCTTTTCGTGATGCTGAATTCGGGTTCGCTCGGTGCGGCGATCGCCGCACACGCCGCGTTGGCGGCCATCGAGTCGGTGTACATCTCCTCGGCGATCTCCGCGGGCGTCGAACTGTTCGCCACCCGGGTGCGCTACAGCGGCTTCTCCATCGGCTACAACGTGTGCGTCGCGGCGTTCGGTGGCACGACGCCATATATGGTCGCGTGGCTCACCGGAAGTACCGGCAACAACATGGCACCGGCGTTCTATGTCATTGTCGCGGCGGTGGTTTCGCTCGGCACCGTCTTGACGCTGCGGGAGACCGCTGCACGACCGCTGCCTGCGGTCGCCACGGCTGAGGTCGCGGCCCGCTGACGCAACGGGAGTTTTCGGCATACGGCCCTTCCCACTGGGCCGTCCTCGCCGTGTTCGTGATCGGCGCGGTGCTGCTCGTCTGGATCGGGCGCAGACAGACCGAGGCGCAGGCGCGAATGCTCGGCAGGACCCTCGGAGCGCTGACCGGATTGATCTACGCAGCGGTGTTGACCTACTCGTTCATCCCGCCGTCGATCCAGTGGTCGGTGCCGTTGCAGCTGACCGACCTCGCTACCACCGCAGGGGCGTATGCGCTGTGGTCGCAACGACATTGGGCATTCGCGCTGACCTACTACTGGGGTCTGGTGCTCAGCGTGCAGGCGTTGATCTCGCCGGTGCTGAAAGGTCCGGACTTTCCCGACTACCGATTCCTCGCCTTCTGGGCGATCCATCTGCTCGTCGTGTGGGCCGCCATCTACCTGACGTGGGGCCGCGGCCACCGGCCGACGTGGCGCAGCTATCGGCTCGTCGTCGCCATCACCGCGGCGTGGGCGGCGATCACCTTGACGTTCAACACCATTGCCGGGACCAACTACGGCTTCCTCAACAGGAAGCCCGAAACCCCGTCCCTGCTTGACCTGTTCGGTCCGTGGCCGGTCTATGTGCTGACGGCGACCGTGCTCATCCTGATCGTGTGGGCGTTGATGACGTGGCCGTGGCAGCGGCTACGTCGACGAGAACCGCGCGACACCACCGCCTGATAGCCGACCGGCTACCCTCGTGGGGTGGTCTCTGCAGAGCGTGCGACAGGCAGCCGGTTCTCGGCCGCAGCGCAGCGCAGCACCGTGTTCTAGACGCCGCGCTGAAGCTGATCGCCGAGCGAGGCGTCGGTGGCACCTCGCTGCAGATGATCGCCGACGAAGTCGGGGTCACCAAGGCGGCCGTCTATCACCAGTTCAGGACCAAGGAAGAGATCGTCATCGCACTGACGGAGCGGGAGCTCGGCAGGCTCGATGACGCCCTTGAGGCGGCCGAGGCCGAAGAGTCCCGGCCTCGGGCACGTGAAATGCTGCTCACCCGCGTGATCGATATGGCCGTCGAGCGACGCCAGGCGGCGGCCACCCTGCAATTCGATCCGGTGATCGTCCGGTTGCTCGCCGAACACGAGCCGTTCCAGCAGTTCCTCACCCGTCTCTACGGCGTGCTGCTGGGCGACGCCGACGACGAGGCGCGGGTACCCGCGGCGATGCTGTCGGGAGCCATAGGTACCGCCGTCATGCACCCCCTCGTCGCCGACGTCGACGACGACACTTTGCGGTCGCAGCTGCTCCTTCTGACAAGGCGCCTGCTCGCGCTGCCGGAATGAGTCGCGCTAGTGCCGTTTGTGAATCTGACGTCGGAAACCGCCGGAAAACGTCGTCAGATTCACAAACCAAGTCCTCGCGAGGAGCAGATCAGGCGTCGGTCTTCACCCGTGCGGCGGCCGACTCCGGCATGGGTTCGTAGCGGACGAATCGACGCGTGAACGAGCCCGCCCCGTGCGAAAGCGACCGCAAGTCAATGGCGTAGCGGGTGAGCTCGACCTGGGGCACCTCGGCCCTCACCTGGGTGCGGTCCTCACCGACGTTCTCGGTGCCGAGGACCCTGGCGCGCCGACTGGACAGGTCGCCCATCACCGAGCCGACCAGATCGTCGGGCACCAGCACCGACACCTCGTCGACCGGTTCGAGCAGGTTCACCTTGGTCGCGCTCGCCGCCTCGCGCAGCGCGAGCCCACCGGCCATCTGGAATGCGAAGTCCGACGAGTCGACGCTGTGGGCCTTGCCGTCGAACAACGTGACACGGATGTCGACCACCGGGTAGCCGGCGCCGACCCCCTTCTCCATCTGCGCCCGCACGCCCTTCTCCACGCTGGGGATGAACTGTCGCGGCACCGATCCGCCGACCACCTTGTCGACGAATTCGAAGCCTGAGCCCTCGGGCAGCGGTTCCACCGTGATGTCGCAGACGGCGAATTGGCCGTGTCCGCCAGACTGTTTGACGTGTCGGCCGTGTCCCTTGGCGGAACCGCCGAAGGTTTCCCGCAGCGGCACGCGCAGGTCCACCTTGTCCACGCTCACGCCGAACCGGTTGGCCAGCCCGTCGAGCAGGACGCCCGCGTGGGCCTCGCCCATGCACCACAGCACGATCTGGTGGGTCTCCGGGTTCTGCTCGATCCGCAGCGTCGGGTCTTCAGCCGCCAGTCGCTGCAACCCGACCGACAACTTGTCGTCGTCGGACTTGGCCCGCGGCTGCACGGCGATCGGCAGCAGCGGATCCGGCAGCGTCCACGGCTTGAGAACCAGCGGATCGGCCTTGTCCGACAAGGTGTCCCCGGTTTCGGCGCGGGACAGCCGCCCGATCGCGCAGATGTCGCCGGCCACCACGGTGCCCGCCGGTCGCTGCTGCTTACCGAGGGGGAAGGACAGAGCGCCGATCCGTTCGTCCTCGTCGTGATCCTCGTGGCTGATGCCCGAGCCGTTGCCCCCGTAGAACGACGCAAAATGGCCCGACACGTGAACGGTCGCGTCGGGCCTGATGGTCCCGGAGAAAACCCGGACCAGGCTGACCCTGCCGACGTAGGGGTCCGATGTCGTCTTGACCACCTCGGCCAGCAGCGGTCCGCCGGGGTCGCAGCTGATGTTGTTGCGGTCCTTGCCCTGCGGAGTGAACGCATCGGGCAACGGATGCTCGAGAGGAGACGGGAAGCCACTGGTCGCGACCTCCAGCAGCTCCAGTGTCCCGACGCCGGTACCGCTGCATACCGGGATCACCGGGAAGAAGGAGCCGCGGGCGACCGCCTTCTCCAGATCCTCGATCAGCACCTTCTCGTCGATATCTTCGCCGCCGAGGTAGCGCTCCATCAGCGTCTCGTCCTCGGACTCCTCGATGATTCCCTCGATCAGCGTGCCGCGCAGCTCGGAGATCCGGTCGGCATGGGAAGAGTCGGGCCCGTGTGTGCTCCGCTTGCCGTCGGAGTACTCGTAGTGCGTCTGCGACAGCAGGCCGACCAGACCCGTGCATGGAGAGTTGGCGGGCAGGTACAGCGGCAGCACCTTGTCGCCGAACTCCTCCTGCGCAGCGGCCAGCGCGCTGTCGTAGTTCGCCCTCGGGTGGTCGAGCTTGGTTATCACCACGGCTCGTGGCATGCCGACCTGCTGGCATTCCAGCCAGAGGGATTTGGTGAGTGCGTCGACGCCTTCGTTCGCCGCGATCACGAACAGTGCGCAATCGGCAGCCCTCAGCCCGGCCCGCAGCTCACCGACGAAGTCGGCGTACCCGGGAGTGTCGATCAGGTTCACCTTGACGCCGTTGTGCGAGAGCGGCGCCAGCGCAAGCCCCACCGAGCGCTGCTGGGAGATTTCGGCCTCGTCGGAGTCGCACACCGTCGTCCCGTCCACGACGGATCCGGGTCTGGTGAGGACCCCGGTGGCGGTCAACAGGGCCTCGACGAGGGTGGTCTTGCCGCCACCCGATGGGCCGATGAGCACCACGTTTCGGATGGCGGCGGGACTGTCCGCGGTCGGGGCGGCTCCGCTCGGGGAGGCATTCGCCTTGTCTGCCATGACGCTCCCTTCAGCCCCGGGTCGCTTCGTCGGGCCCGTACGTGGGGCGTAGTGAACCAACAATTCCCCCATTCACCACCGAGCACAAGACCCGTTCTGACCTCGGCTCACGGCCTGTCCTGCCCCCCAAAGCCGCGCGCAACACTAGAATGGGCTTTGCTGGTCGGGGATACCGGTGAAGGGATGGAAGAATTGCGAAAAGCGGTTCGATACGTACTCGTCGTGGTGGGCGTCGCGGCTGTCGCCATGGTGGGTGCGGCCCCCGCCGGTATGGCAGCGGTGCCTGGTCCGAGCGCAGACCTCACCGTTGCAGCCGTCTCACCGGCCACCGGAGACGTGGTGGGCGTGGCCGCACCGATCGAGGTGACGTTCGCCGAGCCGGTCACCAACCGCGCCCGCGCAGAGCGGTCGATCGCCATCACCTCCAGCAAGACGCCCTCGGGCCGGTTCACCTGGCTGGGCAACCAAGTGGTGCAGTGGATCCCAGACGGGTTCTGGCCCGCCCACTCGCCGATCGTGGTGGGGGTGGGGGACTTCAAGACGAACTTTGAAACCGGTTCAGCGGTGGTGGGCGTCGCCGACATCGACGCCCATACGTTCACCGTCAAAATGGACGACGTGGTGGTCCGAGAGATGCCCGCATCGATGGGCAAATCCAGGTTCCCGACCCCCAAGGGGACCTTCACCGCGTTGGCGAAGGAGAAGACGGTGGTGATGGACTCCCGCACCATCGGCATCCCGCTGAGCGACCCGGAGGGCTACAAGCTCACCGTCTCCAACGCGGTCCGCATCACGGGGAGCGGCGTCTACGTCCACAGCGCGCCGTGGTCTGTCGGGTCGCAGGGCTATGCGAACGTGAGCCACGGCTGCATCAACCTCAGCCCGGACAACGCCGCCTGGTACTTCGACACCGTGCGGGTCGGCGATACGGTCATCGTGCAGGCGTAGGTCTCGCTACGCGCTGTCGGGCTCCGAAAGCTGCTGCAGCCGCTGACGGGTGGCGTCGTCGGCAGGGAAGAAGGATTCGACGGTCAGCTCGGAGAGCGTGACGTCGTGCGGGCTGCCGAAGCTCGTGACGGTGCTGTGCAGGCGGAGCTCCCCGGCCGGGTGGGCGAGCTGCAGGGTCAGCAGCAGCTCGGCGGTCGCTGATTCGTGGTAGTCGTCCAGCGCCCCGGCGACGCCGGGGTAGGTGCGGATCTCGTCGAGCAGCTCGGCCAGTCGCGAGTCGCCGGTGAGACGGGCTAGTCGAGCCAGCCGGTGTCCTAGGTGAGCGGTCCATTCGGCGCGATTACGGATTCGCGAGACCATCCCGTCGGGGTGCAGGCTGAGGCGGTAGACGTTGATCGGCGGTTGCAGCAGCTTGGCATCGACACCCTCGAGCAGCGGGCCGACTGCCCGGTTGGTGAGCACGACATCGCCCCAGCGGTCGAGCACCACCGCCGGATACGGTTCGTGGCCCGCGAGCAGATGCTCGAGTGCCTCCCGGGCTTGTTGGCTCTCGGCACTGCTCAGGTCGGATTCGGCATAGGTCGGCGCATAGCCGGCGGCCAGCATCAGCGCATTGCGTTCACGCAGAGGCACATCGAGCTGTTCGGCCAGGGCGAGCAGAAGCCCGCGGCTCGGACGCGAGCGGCCGGTTTCGACGAAGCTGAGGTGCCGGGCGGAGATGCCGGTGTCCAGCGCGAGGTCGAGCTGGCTTCGCCGCCGCCGCTGCCGCCATTGGCGCAGCAGCGCACCTCCGTGTTCACTCACGCTCGGCCTTGTGGTCACGAAACCGACGCTAGCCCCGCACGAATTGCGCGACTACTACCTGCCAGGTTATGAACCTGCCTACGACAGCGCCTTGCGGAGTGCGTCGGGTACCGGCCTCTTGATCCAGTCCTCGGTGGAGACGACGACATAGACGTTTCGGCCACGCACCGCGACCAACTCTTCGGAGCCGTCCCGACGTCGAAGAACGGACAACCCGATCGTGAAACTCGTCGTCCCGACCTGTTCGCAAGTGACCTCGACGCGGACGGCGTCCCGCCAACGGACCGGTGCCGCGTAGTCGATCTCGGTGTGCACCAACTGCATATCCAGACCGGCGGCCATCAGATCCGGATAGCTCGCGCCGAGGTGGTCGAAGAAACCGGTGACCGCCTCGTCGAACCAGGTGAGGTAGTGGCCGTTGAACACCACGGCCTGCTGATCGATCTCGGCATAGCGCGGGACGATCGGCAGCGAGTAGTCGGTCACGGCCTACATGATTACCCACGAAGAAAGGGCACCCGATTGGGGTGCCCTTCTTCGTTGGGTGGGGTCACCGCACGTCGACGTAGACCGTCTTGCCGGTCACCGTGGTGGCGAGGCTGTCGCCGGGGTTGCCGGAGTCGGTACGTGAGTAGGTCTGGCCCGGCCGGACGGCCACAACGGTGGCCTGTTCGAGCGGCGTGGTGCCGACCCGGTTCACGATGACGTGGTAGCCGTCGGCCTGCAGTTCGTTGATGGTGTTCTGGGCGTTGTCGGGACCTGTAGGTGCGGCCCCCGCGGGTGCCGCCAGTCCCAGGATCGCCGCGGCCAGTCCGCTGGCGGCCACGGTGGCTAATCCGATCTTCTTCATCTTTAGTGCCTTCTTCTCTTCTGTTGTGCGGTACGAACCGTGAAGTCGGTGAATAGGTTCGGACCCTTAGGTGATGCAATTTCGACCGGTCTGATCCTTTAAACCGAGAGGTCAGCGGTTTAATTCCAGTGGCAGTAATTGATCGCCGGTTGGCAGCAATGAATGCGTCAGCGGCGCGGCGCACGCAATCCGGCCTGGTCGATGCGACGGGACCCAGCGCCGGCACCAACCATCAGTAGCAAAGTGAAGGCCGAAACTGGGAATAATTCAGCCGCCGGGACTGTCGTTCGGCGGCTCGGATACCGCTGCGGGAGTGATCGGTTCGGGTCGGACGGTTGTCGTCGTGGTCGTTCCGGTCATCGCGGCGGCGTCGTTGCGCATTGCCATGATGGCCCCGGTGCCGACCAACACCATCGCGGCGAAGATTCCGGCGGTGACGAGGAGCGGGCGATACCACGGCACGCGCGCCGGCTCGATGCGAGAGGGTTCTTCGGGTACGAAGTGAACGCGGGGGCGGGCTGCGCTCAACCTTCTGGACGCATTGGGTCGGGGTGCGATCGCCGGGATGTCGGGAATGTCATCGACCTCCGACCACGCAAGCGCGCGCAGTGTGCCGGACTGCACAGGACAGGCGACGGCCGTCAGGCTTTCGGCCTCCGGCATGCGAACCGATCGCAGGGCGGCGCCACGGGCGGCGGCCAATTCCGGGTGCGCGGTGGTGATCACGGGCACGCGAAGCTGCTCGGACAGCGCCGTTGTGATCGCGGGGATGTTGGCGCAGCCACCCACGGACGCGACTGCAGCGAGGTCGGCGCGGTGGATTCGGTTGCGGAACAAGAGTTCCCGCAGCACGTCGATGAAGGCCGTCACGGGCTGGCGGAGCTCGGCGTCGAGCTCGTGGCGGGTCAGCCGGACGTCACCGCGATGGCCGGGAACGTCGGCGAACATCGTCGTGACGGCGCCGTGCGACAAGCGTTCCTTGGCGCCACGGCACTGTGCTCTGAGCCGGTGCAGCGATCCGATCGCCGCCGTTCCCGTCACGTCGGCGGTACCGGCGATGGACAGCTCGGCGATTACATGCGCCAGCAGTGCCCGGTCGATGAGCTCGCCGGACAAGTCGGCATGGCGCACGCTCGTGCCGATGGGCCGGTACCCGTCGGCCGCGTCCGCGAGTGTGATGGTCGTTCCGGTGCCACCGAAGTCGCAGAGCGCGATCACACCCCTTGTAGGTAGACCGGGCTCAGCCTGCAGAACGGTGAGCGAGGCCGCGGCGTCCGAGATCAGCGTCAACCGTTCGGGGGTGGCCGACCATTCGGGCAACACGGCCAACTCGCGGCGCAGCGCGTCGGCCGCCGCTGCGCTCCAGTGTGCGGGGAATGTGACACCGGGCGGTGCCGCCGGGGCCCGGCCGTGGATCACGGTGTGGGTCAGGGCACGCAATGCCTCGGCGATCAGTACCTCGCCGCGATGGAAGGAGCCGTCGGCGGCCACGACGCCGACCGGGTCGCCTGCCCGGTCCACGAATCCGGTGACGACGAGCCCACGCTGGCCCAGATGCGGATTCTCCGACGGTACGCCGACCTCCGGCGGCCGGTGCGGGTACAGGGTGAGCACGGACTGGCGCGTCGCGACCGCGGCGCCCGGTCCCGCGGCGGCGAGGTTGGTGGCGCCAACCGATAGCCCTACACCCTGTGTCATGTCACGACGTCTATCGCCGTTGGGGTCCCTCGCATTACCGGCGATCACCGGCGATTGAGACCCGCCAGACTCGGTGCCACAATCGGATTCATGGACTCGGGCCCGTCGGGCCGGATGGCCGCGCCGCGCACCGCCCGGGCGGAATCGAGGACGAAATGACCATCGCATATGCATCGACATTGGCCGCCATCGCCGGCATCGGCATGCTCTGGCTGGTGGTGGCGAACGTCCGCGTCGTCAAGCAGTACGAGCGCGGGGTCGTCTACCGCTTCGGGCGGGTGCAACCCCGGGTACGCGAACCGGGCCTGAACGTTTCTGATCCCGATCGCCGACCGACTCGACAAGGTGAACATGCAGATCATCACGATGCCGGTGCCCGCCCAGGACGGCATCACGCGAGACAACGTCACCGTCCGCGTTGACGCCGTGATCTATTTCAAGGTCGCCGACCCGGTGCGCGCCGCCGTCGACGTGCAGGACTATCGGTCCGCCATCGGGCAGGTCGCCCAGACATCGCTGCGGTCGATCATCGGCAAGAGCAATCTCGATGATCTGTTGTCCAACCGGGAAGGTCTCAATCAGGGACTGGAGTTGATGATCGACAGCCCCGCGTTGGGCTGGGGAATCCATATCGACCGCGTGGAGATCAAGGACGTGGTGCTGCCGGACTCGATGAAACGGTCCATCGCGCGCCAGGCGGAGGCCGAGCGAGAGCGCCGGGCCCGGGTCATCACCGCCGACGGCGAACTGCAGGCATCGGAGAAGCTTGCTCAAGCGGCGGGAGTGATGGCGCAGAACCCGACTTCGCTGGAGTTACGACTCCTCGAAACGGTCGTCGAGGTGGCCGCGGAGAAGAACTCGACCCTGGTCCTTCCGTTCCCCGTTGAACTGCTCAGGTTCCTGGAGAAGAGCACGGACAGCCTCAGGCCTGCCACCCGGACCACCGTCGTACGTTGACGGCGATGACGGGGCCGTCCAACGCAATGCGTTGGTACTGAACGTATTTCCTGCGCAGCTCGAAGTAGCCAGTGGCCATCTCCTCGCCGCTGTAATGGATTTCGGCGGTCCCGTCCGCTCGCACCCACCACAGTTGCGACCAGTCGTCGTCGTAGTGGTCGACGATCAGGCTGACGGACGGGTTGGCTTCGATGTTAACCATCCTGCGTAGCCGTTGCGTCGACTTACGTTTGGCGTCGACCGCCGTGTAGACGACGTCATGGCTCACCGCGAACACGACGGGGACAAGGTGCGGAACACCGTCGGCACCTACCGTCGCAAGCTGGGCAACTGGCGCGGAAGCGAACGCTTCCCTTGCGTCGAACTCGGGCATGACTCCAACCTACGAGGCGGCCGCCTGCACCCGCGAGCCGCGCACTCAACTCCTGGGTCGGCGTGGCTGCGGGGCGACGCTCATCGGCGCCCTGGTCGCCGGCGTGCGGGTCACGCCGATCTCGGGCTCCCTCGTCGGCCTCGGCCGCACCGCCGGCGGGATGACCGCAGGCTCCCTCTCCATCGTGGAGGGCTCCGGGGGTGGCGGCTCCGGGGGCGGCGGCTCCGGGGGTGACGCTGGTGGTGGCGGCTCGCTGCTCGCGGTGGCCGTTGGTGTGGCGACCGGCGCAGTGGTTGGTGCGGGCACGGGTTTGTCGCCGGTCGGGGTCTGCCGGAGCATCAGGAGGACCACCGAGATCACGATCGCGGCCAGCGCTGTCCCGCTGGCGATCAGCAGGACGCGTGCCTGCGGCGACCGGTACCACGGCGTCGGCACCGGACTGAGTACTTCCACCCAGTTGTTCTCGTCGAACGGATCGAATCCGTTGCCCTGCCGCGCCTTGTCTTCGGTCTGCAGGTAGTCGAAGTTCGCCTCGGACCCGTAGTTGTTCTCCTCGTCAAATACGTCGACCCCGTCGCTGCCGTCGGATTCCTCCCGCCGGTAGTCGAAGTCCCCTGAGGCCCTCTTTTCCACCACCATCTGATGCTAACGGCGCGACCTGGGCAAACGCTCGTTGACCGCCGATAAAGTTGGAGTCGGAGGAAGCCGCTGACGCGATTGCGCCGCCACGATAGGGTTCCATCGCCGCGGTGATCAGTTCATTGCGACGACCCGGCGCCGACACCGCCGCGCCACCACTGGTCTGCCTGCCCATCGGAAGGTTCGCCCATGAAGAAATCACGGTTAGTTGCCGCGGCCGCCTCTGTCCTCCTCCTCGCCGGACTCGCGGCCTGCGCTCCGCCGGAGAAGGAGACCGAAGGCGAAGAGACGCAGTCGGGCGTGAAAGCCGGCGAGGCCACGTCCGCCGCGGACTTCGGCGGGATGGACGCCCTGGTCGAGGCGGCCAAGAAGGAGGGCGAGCTCAACGTGATCGCGCTGCCACCGGACTGGGCCAACTACGGCGCCATCATCAAGGCGTTCGACGACAAGTACGGCATCAAGGTCAACTCCGCGCAGCCCGACGCCGCGAGCCAGGACGAGATCAACGCCGCCAACCAGCAGAAGGGCAAGAGCACCGCGCCCGACGTCTTCGACCTCGGTCAGTCGGTGGCACTGGCCAACACCGTCGATGTTCGCGCCGTACAAGGTCGCGACGTTCGACGACATCTCCGACGGCGTACAAGGATCCCGACGGCACCTGGGTCAACGACTACGGCGGCTACATGTCGATCGGGTTCGACTCGTCCAAGGTGCCGCCGGTCGCCGAGCGTCAACGACCTGCTCAAGCCCGAGTACAAGCGGCAAGGTGGCGCTCAACGGCGACCCCACCCAGGCCGGCGCGGCGTTCTCCGGCGTGCTGATGGTCGCGTTGTCCCAGGGCGGCTCGGCCGACGACATCGCGCCGGGTGTGGAGTTCTTCCGCAAGCTCAAGGAGGCGGGCAACTTCCTGCCCGTCGACCCGACGCCGGCCACCATCGAGTCGGGTCAGACCCCGGTGGTCATCGACTGGAACTACCTGAACGCCGCCGAGACCGCGAAGCTGCCGAGCTGGCAGGTCGTCGTCCCGCCGAACGCTGTGGTCGCCGGCTACTACTACCAGGCGATCAACAAGGACGCCCCGCATCCCGCGGCGGCGCGGCTGTGGCAGGAGTTCCTCTACAGCGACGAGGGTCAGAACCTCTTCGCCGCGGGCGGAGTGCGGCCGGTGCGCGCCGACGAGGATGTTGACCGGCGGGCACCATCGACAAGGCCGCGACGGAGAAGATCCCGGTCATCGACGGCCCTGTCACCGTCCCGACTCCCGACCAGACCGACAAGGCCACCAAGTATCTGGCGGACAACTGGGCCAAGGCGATCGGCTGACGTGGGGGCCGCCGGCCGACGGCTGCGGGACGCGCTACCGCTGCTGCCGTTCCTCGCGCTGGTCACGATCTTCCTGATCATTCCGACGGTGACGGTGATCGTCAGCGCGGTGTACGCCGACGGGGTCTTCTCGCTCGACCGGATCGCGGCGCTGTTCTCCGACACCGCGCTGTCGGCGTTGTGGCAAGAGCGTGCTGCTGTCGGGTAGCACGGCGATCATCGGTGCGGTGCTCGGCGCGGTGCTGGCCTGGCTGATCGTCAGCAGCCCGCCGACCTCGATGGTGCGCCGGGCCGTGATCTCGCTGTGCAGTGTGCTGGCCCAGTTCGGCGGCGTGGCACTGGCATTCGCGTTTCTTGGCGACGATCGGCCTCAACGGCGTGCTGACGCTGTGGGTGCAGCAGGTCTTCGGCTGGAATCTCGCCGGCTCGGGCTGGCTGTACAGCCTGACCGGGCTGATCGTGGTCTACACGTACTTCCAGATCCCGTTGATGGTCATCGTGTTCGTGCCCGCGCTGGAGGGTCTGCGCGAGCAGTGGCGTGAGGCGGCGGTCAGCCTGGGCGCGTCGACGTTGGCAGTACTGGCGTGAGGTCGCCGTGCCACTGTTGACGCCCGCGTTCCTCGGCTCGGCACTGTTGTTGTTCGCCAACGCGTTTGCGGCCTACGCGACCGCGGCCGCACTGGTCAGCCAGGGCAGTCCGATCGTGCCGCTGCTGATCCGGTCCGCGCTGACCAGCGAGGTGGTGCTCGGCCAGTCCGGGTTCGCCTACGCGCTGGCGCTGGAGATGATCGTCGTCGTCGCGGTGGTGATGGTCGCCTACAACGCGTTGGTACGACGCACCGCGAGGTGGCTGCGGTGAGACGGACCTCGTTGGGCGGCAAGGTATTTCGCGCGGCTGCTGTGGGTGTTGTTCGGGCTGTTCTTCTTGTTCCCGCTGTACGCCATGGCCGACTTCTCCACCCGCAACCTGATCGCGGGTGGCCGCACGTTGCAGGCCTGGAAGAACCTCGTCGCCGACGACGCGCTGTATCAGGCGATCGTGATCTCGCTGCTGCTCGCGGTGTTCACCGTGGTGGTGATGCTGGTGATCCTGGTGCCGACGATGATCTGGGTGCGGCTGCGGGCGCCGTGGGCCAAGGGCATGGTCGAGTTCCTCTGCCTGCTTCCGCTGACGATCCCCGCACTGGTGATCGTCGTCGGCCTGCGCAACGTCTATCTGTGGGTGACGTACTTCCTCGGTGAGTCCGCGCTGACGCTGACGTTCGTCTACGTGGTGCTGGTGCTGCCGTTCGCGTACCGCGCGATCGACGCCGCGCTGTCGGCGATCGACCTGAAGACGCTCGTCGGAGGCGGCACGCTCACTCGGCGCAGGCTGGCGCACGACGATCCTGCGGGTCGTGGTGCCCAACATCTGGTCCGGCATCCTGTCGGCCGCGTTCATCTCGATCGCAGTCGTGCTGGGGGAGTACACGATCGCGTCGTTGTCCGGATACCAGACGCTGCAGGTGCAGATCGTGGCGATCGGCAAGACCGACGGCCCGACGTCGGTGGCGGCGTCGCTGGCCACGCTGCTGTTCGGCTTCGTGCTGCTGCTCGTACTGTCGCTGGTGACGCGTGGCCACCGCAGCATCGCGACTGACCCGGCCGTTGCCGTCCCGACACCCGCTGCCCAACCTGGAGTTCCGACATGACAACCGGGGTCTCCGTCGAACTCGACGACCTGACCCGGGTCTACGGCACGGTCAAGGCCCTCGACGGCCTGACCCTGCACATCGAGCCGGGTGAGCTCGTCGCGCTGCTCGGCCCGTCCGGCTGCGGCAAGACCACGACGCTGCGGATCCTGGCCGGCCTGGACGAGGCCACGTCGGGCACCGTCTCGGTCGGCGGTCAGGACGTCAGCGACGGTGCCCGCCAACAAGCGCGACATGGGCATGGTGTTTCAGGCCTACAGCCTGTTCCCGCATCTGACCGTGCTCGACAACGTCGCGTTCGGACTGAAGATGCGCGGTAAGGACAAGGGCGGACGCACTATCTCGCGCCGACGACATGCTCGAGCTCGTCGGGCTGTCCGCGCATCGGAACAAGTACGCCAGCGAGCTCTCCGGCGGCCAGCAGCAGCGGGTCGCGCTTGCTCGGGCACTGGCGATCCAGCCGCGGGTGCTGCTGCTGGACGAGCCGCTGTCGGCCCTCGACGCCAAGGTGCGCGCGCAGCTGCGCGACGAGATCCGCCGCGTCCAGCTCGACGTCGGCACGACAACGCTGTTCGTCACGCACGACCAGGAGGAGGCGCTCGCCGTCGCCGACCGGGTCGGGGTGATGAGCCAGGGCAAGCTCGAGCAGCTCGCCGCCCCCGCCGAGCTCTACGCCAACCCGGCGACATCGTTCGTCGCGGAGTTCGTCGGGCTGAACAACAAGGTGCCCGCGGAGGTCGCCGGTGGACAGGCTCAACTGCTTGGCAAGTCTGTGCCCGCACTGCCCGGCTCGATCAGCACCGGTGCCGGGCTGGCGATGGTGCGGCCGGAGTCGGTGACCGTCACCGCCGATCCGTCGGGCACCGGCGACGGTGAGGTCGGTGGCGTTTCTCGGGCCGATATCCCGGGTGTACTGCACCCTGGAGGACGGAACGGTCGTCGGTGCGCAGATGGCCAGCTCGGCGGCGCGGGCGTTCTCACCCAATGATCGGGTGACCGTCGGCGTCGAGCCCACGGGAGTGCTGGTGGTCGAAGCCGCGGGCTAAGCTAAGCGTCGCGGGTCCGCCACTGTTGACCGTCTGGTTCGGCGCCTCAGAGTCGCCGGCACGTCTGAGTCCTCATGTTAACGTGACCCACTTCGTCTGGTGAGAGGACCGGTATGGCCAAACCCCGAACAACTTGGGCGGCGATCGCGGTTGCTGTAATTGCCATAGCGGGTGCCTCGATGAGCACCGCCTGGGCTGGTGGGCCACCGGGCGTTGTCGAGGACCCTGTTGATATCGCTGAAGCGGTTGGTACGGGTGTGTTTGATGGTGCCTTGGTGGGATTTCGCGCAACCGGCGACACCAACGATGAGGCATCGGCCAACGTGATAGCGGCATGCGAGCGCGCCGGTGGTCAAGAATGCACCAGCGACGAAGTGACCAACGACAACCTTTGTATCGTGTCCGTCGCTGACGACAACAATGACGTCGTAGCCGGTGGTGCCGGGGTCACTGTGGAGGTTGCCAGGGAGGATGCGCTGCGACGGGCGGCGGCCAACGGCACGCCCCTGCCTCCGACCGCCACTACTGTCATATCGGCTTGTCCTTGATGGTCGAGATAACGAGAGGCCGTGCAGCGCATGATGATGGCTTGTGAGTGGCCTCTCCGCCGAAGGGAACGGCAGATGACAGATCGAGGCAAGGTAGCACTGCTGATTGTGACTTTATCGGCATTCGCGTTCGTTCCGACGCCCGCTGCGTATGCCCGACCGACCTGCCAGACGACGACGAGCGATAACACGACGATCTGTCAGACAAATGGCAGTGTGTCGATCAAGACAACGCCAGGAACCACTGCCGCTCCCGCTAATCAGCCTGCGATACGTTGGTTTGGTCCCGGCCGGCGCCGCTAACCCCAACTGACGAGACGACCGCCTGCCCACACCTGTGTCAACTGCCATCAGGACGGTCTGGGCGCAGAGTAACTGCTTGTCGGCCCAGCTGTCCTGTGTGTTCGCGCGTGTTTGGCGGTTGGTCCGGTTGTGGTGGGCGGCGCCCGATGGTGTTGTGCCACAGCGTAAGCTGGCCCTTCGACCATGGCCAATGACTGGTTAGGTGCAGGATCGGTCGGTGCTGTGGGACGGGATATTGACGATGTGGCGGCGCAGATGTAGATCCCACTCACCGTCGTAGTTTGTGCAGAACAACATTCGCGTGTCGTCGTCGAACAGCACCCACCGCCGGTCGTGCAAAGTACCGATCAGCGCTCCCGCGTGTCCCTTCTCCTCGATCGGCCAATTGTCGAGCTCTCAAGCGTCGCACGCAACTGCGCTTCGTGTCCTGGCCTGACCCGCCGCATGGTGGTCAGCTCTCCGGTGTCTCTCCCTGCTTACGGCCCGGGCGGGTGCGAACATTCTCCTCGTGCAGCTGGCCGCGTCCGGTTGCATAACTTGCGTGACCGAATCATCGATCCCGGATCTGTCCGGGGTGCGGCGACCTGGCGACGGGAAGGCAAACGGTCCTCTGGCAGACCGAAACCGGGCGCACCGCGCGGGCGAATACTTACGAGTTGATGCTCACACCGGCTTGATCGGCTCGATTTCAAGGTCCCGGTACGTGACCAGCGCGACGAACGGCACGTTGCGCTGCGCGAACAGCTTGGCGGCGACGTCGCCGCGGTCGACCATCGGGATCACACCGGTGACGACGACGCCGAGCGGCGCGATTCGGTCGAACGCCAGCGCGGTCGAGCCGCCGGTGCTGATGACATCGTCGACCAGCAGCACCCGCGTGCCCGGCTCCAGCCGGGTGCCCTCGACCCACTGCTCGCGACCGCGCTGCTTCTGTTCCTTGCGCACCGAGAACCAGGCCTTGCCGGTAACCATCGCGACGCCGTGCGACAGCGGGTCGGCACCCATGGTGAGCCCACCCACCGCGTCGAACTCGATGCCGCTGTCGGCCGCGAGCTCAGCGACCGCGCGGCTGACGATCGCCAGCCGCTCCCCGGTGTCGACGGCGTACTTGCCGTCGATGTAGTCGTGGCTGAGCTGGCCGCTTGCCAACTTGAAGGGCTCGTCGCGACGTTCGTGGCCTCGGGTGCGAATCAGATCGAAGGCCGCTTGCCAGGTGTCGGAGCGCTCGGTCACCGGCTGATCCTAGCGCGCCGGCCCAATTCGACTGTGGCCGAGCGCAAATCGTCGTACGAGTCGAGCGGCGCGGCGTACCCGACCCGGGTGTAGGCCACCCCGCGCGGCGTGCTGACCTTCAGGTCCAGCCCGTAGCGGTCGGCTCCCGTGCATGTCCCGGCGGTGGCGTCCGGGTAGCCGCCCAGCGTCTTGGCCATCGCGCACAGAGCCTCGGCGTGATCGGCGTTGAGATGGCTGATCGCGCCCGCGGCGCGCGGCTGGACCGGGTCCGGTTCAGCGGCGGCGTATGCCTCGCCCGTCGCCGAGTCCATCCGACCGTAGCCGCCGACCCAGCGCACTCGATGGACCCGAAGCACCCACAGCGCGAAGTCGCTGTAGTCGACGTAATACTTCGCCGCCGGGACCGCGGCCAGATGGGCATCCCTTGCGGCGGCGAGTTCGTCGCTCGAGGGCCGTTCGACAACGCCGGCCAGTGTCACACGCCCGCTCGCCAGCGGGTCGGGGTCGGCGGGGGGCGCCACGATCGAAATGCTGGCCCGTTGATCGCCGACAAGGTTGCGGCCGTGCTCGGCCATATTCGAGACACACAGCACCGGCGCACCGTCGAGCAGACCGTAGGTGACAAACGATGCCCACGGATCGCCGCTCGCCGTGAGCGTCGCAAGTGTCCCGGTGTTGGTGGAGGCGGCGATCGTGCGCGCCTCTTCGGCGGCCGACGGTCGGACAGCGTTCGCGACAGCGCTCAACGGAGGTGGGACAGACGGGGCATCGCCCGGGTCGCCATGGTCGCGGGATGCCACGTCGGCACGATACCCAACGCCTGCATGGCTGCCATCCCAGGAAGGCCAGCAACAAAAGATTCCACCGACGAATGCGAGAAGTATGCGAGAACTTCGAACAGTAAGCGCCTAGTCAGCAACCATTTCGTCGGAATGAGGGACCGATGGGGGTGTCTGCTGTGCGCGCTGCCGACTTCTTTGCTCAAAGCCGTTGCGGCCCGCCGCCCAGATTCAAGTTGGTCTCGGGTGGGTAAGTTTGAAGTTCGATGGATGCGACGAGCGGTGTCGACGAAAACGTCGAGCATGACCCCACCGAGGGCAGCCACGTCGAACACGGCGTGGTGGAACATCCGAGCGCAGACGATTTTGCCCAAGCCACGGTCATCCCCCAAGACCGCACCTGGTTCAAGCGTGCCGTGTTCTACGAGGTGCTGGTGCGGGCGTTCTACGACGGCAGCGCCGACGGATCGGGCGACCTTCGCGGTCTGATCGACAAGCTCGATTACCTGAAATGGCTTGGCGTGGACTGCTTGTGGCTGCCGCCGTTCTACGACTCGCCGCTGCGCGACGGCGGCTACGACATCCGCGACTTCTACAAGGTGCTGCCGGAGTTCGGCACTGTCGAGGACTTCGTCGCGCTGATCGATGCCGCCCACCGGCGAGGCATCCGCGTCATCACCGACCTCGTGATGAACCACACTTCGGACTCCCATCCCTGGTTCCAGGAGTCGCGCCGGGACCCGGACGGGTCGTACGGCGACTTCTACGTGTGGAGCGACACCAGCGACATGTACGCCGACGCCAGGATCATCTTCGTCGACACCGAGGAGTCGAACTGGACCTACGATCCGGTGCGCAGGCAGTTCTACTGGCACCGGTTCTTCTCCCACCAGCCGGACCTGAACTACGACAATCCGGCCGTCCAGAACGCGATGCTCGATGTCCTGCGGTTCTGGCTCGACCTCGGAATCGACGGCTTCCGGTTGGACGCCGTGCCCTATCTGTTCGAGAGGGAAGGCACCAACTGCGAGAACCTGCCCGAGACCCACGCCTTCCTCAAACATTGCCGCAAGGTGGTCGACGACGAGTTTCCCGGCCGGGTTCTGCTGGCCGAGGCCAACCAGTGGCCGGCCGACGTGGTCGAGTACTTCGGCGATCCCGATACCGGTGGCGACGAGTGCCATATGGCATTCCACTTCCCGCTGATGCCCCGAATTTTCATGGCGGTCCGGCGGGAATCGCGTGTTCCCGATTTCGGAGATCCTGGCGCAGACACCGCCGATCCCGGATATGGCGCACTGGGGAATCTTTTTGCGCAACCACGACGAGCTGACGCTGGAGATGGTCACCGACGAAGAGCGCGACTATATGTACGCCGAATACGCCAAGGACCCGCGAATGAAGGCGAACGTCGGCATTCGTCGCCGGCTGGCACCGCTATTGGAGAACGACCGCAATCAGATCGAATTGTTCACCGCGCTGCTGTTGTCGCTGCCCGGCTCACCGGTGCTCTACTACGGCGACGAGATCGGCATGGGCGACATCATCTGGCTCGGTGACCGCGACGGTGTCCGCACTCCGATGCAGTGGACGCCCGACCGCAACGCGGGCTTCTCGAAGGCCAATCCCGGCCAGTTGTTCCTGCCGCCCAACCAGGACCCGATCTACGGGTACCAGTCGGTGAACGTGGAGGCGCAGCGCGACAGCTCGTCGTCCTTGCTGAACTGGACTCGAACCATGCTGGCCGTGCGACGCCGCCACGAGGCGTTCGCCACGGGGTCATTCCGTGAGCTCGGCGGATCCAACCCGTCGGTCTTGACGTATGTACGGGAGGTAGAAGGCGACGGCGTCAAGGACGTCGTGCTGTGTGTGAACAACCTGTCCCGGTTCCCGCAGCCGATCGAGTTGAACCTGCAGCACTGGAACAGCTACGTCCCGGTGGAGATGACCGGGTACGTTGAGTTCCCCCCGATCGGCCAGTTGCCGTACCTGCTGACCCTGCCGGGTCACGGGTTCTACTGGTTCGAGCTGCGGGCCCCCGAGGAGACAGCATGAGCGAGCCGGCGAACCTGCCGTGGTCGGAGTGGCTTCCGGAGCAGCGCTGGTACGCCGGCCGCACCCGCGAACTGTCCTCGGCCGAACCGGCGCACACCGTGTCGCTTCGCGACGACCTCGACCTGGTGCTGCTCGCCGTTTCCTACACCGACGGCTCGTCGGAGCGCTATCAGGTGATCGTGCGGTGGGGTTCGGGACCAATCGAGGAGTACGAGGGCGTCGCAACGATCGGGGCCGACGGCGACCGCACCGCCTATGACGCGCTCTACGACCCTACCGCCGCCACGTACCTGCTGACGTTGGTCGATTCGTCGGCGACGGTCGACGATCTGCGATTCAGCAGGGAGCCCGATGTCACGTTGCCGATGGACTCCGCGCCGCGGGTGTCGGGTGCAGAGCAGAGCAACACAAGCGTCGTCTTCGAGGAAGAGGCCGTCTTCAAGGTCTTCCGTCGCATCACCGCGGGCATCAACCCCGACATCGAGCTGAACCGGGTGCTGGCGCGTGCGGGTAACCCGCACGTGGCGCGGCTGCTCGGCTCGTACGAGACGTCCTGGGACGGCGGAGACGGCGAACCCTGCGCGCTGGGCATGGTGACCGCGTTCGCGTCGAACTCCGCCGAGGGCTGGGACATGGCGACCGCCAGCACACGAGACCTATTCGCCGAGGGCGACCTTTACGCCGACGAGGTGGGCGGCGACTTCGCGGGTGAGTCCTATCGGCTGGGTGAAGCGGTTGCCTCGGTGCATGCCACCCTCGCCGACGAACTCGGCACGTCGACCACCCTGTTCCCGACAGACACCGCGCTGGAACGACTGTCGGCCGCGGCCGCGGCGGTTCCGCAACTGAAGAACTACCTTCCGCTGATCGAGGAGCGCTACCGCAAGTTGGCCGAGGAGACGATCACGGTTCAGCGGGTGCACGGCGACCTGCATCTGGGGCAGGTGCTGCGCACTCCGGAGCGATGGCTACTGATCGACTTCGAAGGCGAGCCCGGCCAGCCGCTCGACGAACGCAGGCGGCCGGACTCACCGACGCGCGACGTTGCGGGGGTGCTGCGCTCGCTCGAGTACGCCGCCTACCAACGGCTCATGGAGCAGGACGTCGATCGCCATCGGCAGGTGGCCGCCCGCGCCCGCGAATGGGTGGACCGCAACAGCGCGTCGTTCTGCGAGGGTTATGCCACGGTGTCCGGTGCCGACCCACGCGACTCGGGCACCCTGCTTGCCGCCTACGAACTGGACAAGGCGGTGTACGAGGCCGCCTACGAGGCCAGGCATCGGCCGACGTGGCTGCCGATCCCGCTGCGGTCCATCGCGCGGATCGTCGGCTGATTTGCTGACGATCGCGTAAGGATTGCCAAAACCTCCCGCGGCCGCTGCCGGAGGCGGACCATCCGATCGTGACATCTCTGATGGCTGACGCGGACTTTTGTGTGGTTGGCGCGGGTTTTTCTGGTCTGACGGCCGCGTTGCGGCTCAAGCAGGCGGGGCATTCGGTGGCGCTGCTGGAAGCCCGTGACCGAGTTGGCGGGCGGACGTTCACCGAGGTGCAGGACGACGGCCTGTGGATCGACCGCGGCGGCGCGTGGGTCGGTCCAGGCCAGGACCGCATCTATGCGCTGATGAAGGAGTTCGGGGTAGCGAGCTACAAGCAGTACATCGACGGCGAGGCGATGATGGTCGTCGACGGCAAGCAGTACCGCTACAAGGGCACCGTTCCGCTGTCGATGAGCCCGTGGACGACGGCGAACATCGGCGCCGTCTTCCTGGAGCTCGGCCAGATGTGCAAGTCGATCCCGCTCGAGGCGCCGTGGAATGCCAAGAACGCGCAGAAGTGGGACCAGACCACCTTGGCGAAGTGGCTGAGCAGCCACACGCTGTCCAAACCGGCCCATGCGCTTCTCGAAACGGCCCTTGCCGGCTGTTACACCTCTGCTGCATCAGAGGTGTCCATGCTGTTCGTGCTGTACCAGCTGGCGTCGGGCGGTGGGCCGGGCTTCGTGTTGGGCACCAAGGACGCCGCCCAGGATTCTCGCGTGGTCGGCGGGATGGGTGCGGTTTATCGGCCGATGGCCGCGGAGATCGGCGAATCGCTGCATCCGTCGCAGCCGGTCCGGCGAATCCAGCAGGACGCCGACGGCGTCACGGTGCGCACCGACGACATGGCCGTCCGGGCGCGACGGGCGATTGTCGCGGTGCCGATCGCTATCGCCAGTCAAATCTTTTACGACCCAATGCTTCCCGTTGATCGGTCATTTCTGCATCAGCGCATGCCGAGCGGCGCCATCTTCAAGATCAACATCGTCTACGACGAACCGTTCTGGCGCGCCGACGGCTTGTCCGGACAATCGGCGGCGCCGGGATCACCCGCGACGATCACCATCGACGCGTCGACCGACGCGCCGCGGCCCGGCGTGCTGTGCGTGATCACCGAAGGCCCGATCGCGAGACAGATCGGCGCGCTGGACGAGGCCGCACGCAGACAAGCGATCCTGAAGGAGCTCGTCGAGCGGTTCGGATCGAAGGCGGGCGCCCCGGTCTCCTACATCGAACAGAACTGGACGGTCGAGCGCTACTCGGGCGGCGGGATGCTCAGCCATGCGCCGCCGGGTGTGCTCACCGAGTTCGGTCATGCGCTGCGGGAACCGTGCGGACGCATCCACTGGGCCGGCACGGAGAGCTCGGCCGTCATGTGTGGCTGGGTGGACGGCGCCGTGCGCGCCGGGGAACGGGCGGCGACCGAAGTCATGCAAAGCGAGCGGGTCGGCAGCCTGAATCCGTCGGCGTAACGCTCGCCGCCGAGTGCGGCACCACCTCTATATGACGACTCAACGGATTGCATACACCAGACAGCGCAACCTCGACATGGTGGGCGGACTGCTCGCCCGATACGGCCTCGTCATCGTGATCGCGTGGTACGGCGGCCTCAAATTCATGAACTACGAGGCCGAGGGCATCCGGCCGTTGGTGTCCGCGAGCCCTTTCATGGGCTGGCTTTACGACATCTTCTCCGTCTACACCTTCTCGGCGCTGCTCGGCGTGTTCGAGCTGGCAGCCGCGGCGCTGCTTGCCGTCAAGCCGTGGTGGCCGCGGGTGTCGGTGCTCGGAAGCCTGCTCGCAATCATGCTGTTCGCCGCCACGATCAGCTTCATGGTCACCACTCCAGGTGTCTTCGAGGTGTCCCAGGGCGGCTTCCCGGCGCTGTCCGCGGCGGGAGGCTTCCTGATGAAGGACATCGCCTTGCTGGGCATCTCCGTTTGGACGCTCGCCGACGCTTTGCGTGCACTGCGCAGCGGGTAACCGTTGGCATGGCCAGGTACGTGGTGAACAAGGTCGCGGTGACCAGGGCGCGGAAACTGATCGATGCGAAGCAGTACGTCCTCGACAGCGACTGGGGAGAAGTGCAGCCCAACGCCGACGCCCAGAACGCGTTCCTGGAGAAACACTCATGGGACGAATACGCGGAGTGGCATCTCGGCCTGACCGACGGCGCCACGGACCAGACGAAGGCCCGCTACGCGTTCGTCTACGGCGACCTCCGCCGCGTGCACCGCACCGGCCTGATCGCCTGCGTCTACCGTGCGTCGGAGTGGCGGCACAAGGACGTCGAACTGGCCGCCCACGATCTGCTGCAGTACCTCGACGGGAAGACCGGCCTCAAGCCGTCCGGCTAGTCGCGAAGCACGAAATCGAGGAAGCGCTCCCGCAGCTCGACGGGCGCATCGCTGGGTTTGGAACCGTGCAGCATGCCCATCCCCGCCCCGAAGAAGGCGGCCGATCTGACCTTGGCATCCTCGGACTCAAAACCCGCGTCGAGAAAGGCTTGGTAAACCGCGCGCAGCACCCGGACATCGCTTTTCCGCACATTCGCCGCTGCGGCTTCGTCGGTCAATGCCCACACCCGCATGGCCCGTTCGAGCGCCCACTGCTGGGGGTTCATCACGGCCTGCATCATGAACCGCAGCCGTTCGCGGGGCTCGACGTCCGGCGAGTTCTCGAAGCGCTGGCGGTCTTGGTCCTGCAGGCTGCCCCAGGCGTCGACGAGTGCGTCTCGGTAGGCCGCCAGATCGGCGAAGTGCCAGTAGAAGCTGCCCTTGGTGACGCCGAGTCGCTCGCAGAGCCGGTCGACGCGAAGCGCATTGGGGCCGTCGTCGGCGAGGATGGCGAAACCGGCCTGGATCCAGTCGGTGACCGACAGCCGGTGGGCGGCACCGTGCGGCGGGGTCATGGACGGCAGCATACGGCGACCAGCTATTGACGAGTGCGGAAAATTAGCGACGTTAGGGATTGCCGATATCCGGCAGGTGCTGTTGCAACCGTGGCCGCCGGTAGTCACCGCCGCTCTTCGGCTTCTACTTCCAGCCCGCCCGGCCGGCGGCACCCCTCGGTGCCGAAAACGCGACCACGGCTGCTTCAGCGGCTAAACGGTACCATACTGCGTGGTATGGGCAATGATTTCGGCTGAGCCGCCCGCCCGCCCCCTGCGGTCAATGTAGACCGCGCGGTTTAGCCGCGCCCGTGTCGGGCAACATGGGCGCATGGCCCCTGACGAGTTCGACGACAACCCACTGGAGCCCGCCGAGCAGCTCGACTCCGACCAGGTACGCAATGACGACGGCGATGAGGTGGTCGATCCGCCGCAGGAGTGGATCGAGGCCGAGGACCACGAAACGCTCGACGAGCGGCTGGCGGAGGAAACTCCCGACGTGTCCCCGCGCGACTGGGGGCACTCCCCTCGCAAGCGGTGGGCCCACCCGCTTGCGGGGGACGACCTGCGCGACGCCGACGACGCCGATGACGAGCCGATCGTGCTAACCCCCGACGACGAACTCGACCGCATCGATCCGCAGCGGCATGGGCACAAACGCGGTCAGATCGACGGGACGCCGGAGGACGGCGATTCGTTCTTCGACGTCGTCAAGTGAGTAGCTATTTGGCGGCCCGCAGCACCATGACTGCACGGGCGTCCACGCTCACCTTCGCGCCGGCCCCGAGGGGCTCGGACGCTTCCGCGGCTTCGGCCGCGGTGTAGATCACCGGAACCCAGGCGGCACCGAATTCGTCTGCAGGGAGGACGAAGTCGATCGGCTCGTGGTGGGCGTTGAAGCACAGCACGAACGAATCGTCGGAGACACGTTGTCCCCGCACGTCAAGATCGGGAATGCCGTGGCCGTTGAGATAGACCGCAATCGACTTGGCGAACCCGGACTCCCAGTCCTCGTCGGTCATCTCCGAGCCGTCCGGGGCGAACCACGCGATGTCGGGTTGGCCCTCTGCGCCGCGGCTGCGCACCGGTCGTCCGCTGAAGAAGCGCCGCCTGCGGAACACCGGGTGCGCGGCGCGCAGCCCGGACACCGAACGGGTGAACTCGATCAGGTCGGCGTCGGCGTGCTCCCAGTCGATCCATGACAGGGCGTTGTCCTGGCAGTACACGTTGTTGTTGCCGTTCTGCGTCCGGCCCAACTCGTCGCCGTGCGAGATCATCGGAACACCTTGTGACAGAAGCAGTGTGGTGAGGAAATTGCGCTGTTGCTTGGCGCGCAGCGCATTGATCGCCGCGTCGTCGGTGGGGCCCTCGACCCCGCAGTTCCACGACCTGTTGTGGCTCTCGCCGTCGCGGTTGCCCTCTCCGTTGGCGTCGTTCTGTTTGTCGTTGTAGGACACCAGGTCACGCAGGGTGAACCCGTCATGTGCAGTGACGAAGTTGATGGACGCCACCGGGCGGCGGGCGGTGTGCTCGTAGAGGTCGGCCGACCCGGTCAGCCGGTAGGCGAACTCGTCGAGGGTGGCCGGCTCGCCGCGCCAGTAGTCGCGGACGGTGTCGCGGTACTTGCCGTTCCACTCGGTCCACTGCGGCGGGAAGTTGCCGACCTGGTAGCCGCCGGGACCGACGTCCCACGGCTCGGCGATCAGCTTGACTTGGCTGACCGTCGGATCCTGTTGCACGAGTTCAAAAAACGTCGACAGCTTGTCCACGTCGTAGAACTCGCGGGCCAACGTCGAGGCCAGGTCGAAACGGAACCCGTCGACGTGCATCTCCGTCACCCAGTACCGCAACGAGTCCATGATCAGCTGCAGCGTGTGCGGGTGACCGACGTTGAGGCTGTTGCCGGTACCGGTGTAGTCCATGTAGTAGCGCTTGTCGTCTTCGACGAGCCGGTAGTACGCGGCATTGTCGATGCCGCGCATGGACAGCGTCGGCCCCAGGTGGTTGCCCTCGGCGGTGTGGTTGTAGACCACGTCGAGGATCACCTCGATGTCGGCCTCGTGCAGTGCCCGGACCATGGCCTTGAACTCCTGCACCTGTCCGCCCGGGGTTGAACTGCTGCTGTATTTGGGGTCAGGCGCCAGAAAGCCGACGGTGTTGTAGCCCCAGTAGTTGGACAACTTCTTCTCGATCAGCGTGGAGTCGTTCGCGAAATGGTGTACGGGCATCAACTCGATCGCATTGACCCCGATGGACGTGAGGTGCTCGATCATCGCGGGGTGTGCGACGGCGGCGTAGGTGCCGCGAATGTTCTCCGGGATGTCGGGGTGCGTCTGCGTGAGACCCTTCACGTGCGCCTCGTAGATCACCGTGTCGGCGTACTCATGGCCGGGCGGGCGATCGACTCCCCAGTCGAAGTACGGGTTGATCACCACCGACTTGGGAACGCTCGCGGCCGAGTCGTCGTCGTTGCGGCTCTCCGGATCGCCGAAGTTGTAGCCGAACACCGACTGGTCCCAGCTGATCGTGCCGTCGATGGCCTTGGCGTAGGGGTCCAACAGCAGCTTGTTCGGGTTGCACCGCTGACCTGCGTCCGGGTCGTAAGGACCGTATACCCGGTAGCCGTAGTGCTGGCCCGGCTCGAGATTGGGGATGAAGCCGTGCCAGACGAATCCGTCGACCTCGGGCAGCGTCACCCGGGTTTCGTTGCCGTCGCCGTCGAACAGGCACAGCTCGACCCGCTCGGCGGCCTCGCTGAACACCGCGAAATTGGTGCCAGAGCCGTCATAGGTTGCACCGAGTGGGTAGGCCTTGCCCGGCCATATTTCCGGCACCGACGCCAAGGGGCACACTCCAGACGAACGCAGATGAAACCCAGACGAACCGGGAACTGACCAACGAGACGATACGGGGATGCCCGATGCGGCAGCATCACAACCATCCGGCCAAGCTCGGCCGCACCGGAGGTGAATCCCTTGCCTGACCCCGCCGACCTGCCCTCTTACCGGACACTGTTGGTGACCGCCGACCGTGGTGTGGCAACCATCACGCTCAACCGGCCGCGGCAGCGCAACGCCGTCGGCGACGGCATGCGCGAGGAACTGGCCGACGCCTACCTGCGGTGCGACGGCGAGGCCTCAGTCCGTGTCGTGGTGTTGACCGGCACTCCGCCTGCGTTCTGCGCCGGTGCCGATCTCGGCGCAGGCGAGCGGACCTTCACCGAGCCGGGGCCTGCGTTCAGCGCAGCGGGCATCGACGTGCCTGCGTGGATGCTCTCCAAACCGGTGATCGCCGCGGTGAACGGGCACGCGCTCGGACTGGGCCTGACGCTGGCCCTTCAGTGCGACATCCGGTACTTCGCGGCCGACGCGCAGTACGGGGTTGTTCAGGTGCGGCGCGGGATGGTCGGCGACGCCTACTCGCACTGGATCCTTCCGCGCTTGGTCGGCCTGTCCAATGCCGCCGAAATCCTGCTGAGCGGTGCCACCTTCGACGGGCACCGCGCGGTGGCGCTCGGCCTGGGCAGCCGCGTGCTCGACGCCGACGACGTGCTACCGGCGGCGCTCGACCTGGCCAACGACATCGCCGAGAACGCCGCGCCCGCGTCGGTGGCGGCCAGCAAGCGGCTGCTGTGGGATTCGTTCGACCTCGACCGCTTCGCCGTCGGGCGCCGCGAGACCGACATTCACCTGAAGCTGATGCGGCTCGACGACGCCAAGGAGGGGGTCCGTGCGTATCTGGAACGCCGCCCGCCGAGGTGGACCGGTGAATAGGCTCAGGCCGCGGGCATAGAGCCGGTCACCTCGACCCCGGCGGCACGCATATCGTCGACGGCCTTTGCGCTGGATTCCCGTGCGACACCGGCGGTCAGGTCCAGCAGCACGCGGGTGGCGAAACCCGCCTCGGCGGCGTCGGTGGCGGTCGCAACCACGCAGTAGTCCGTGGCGATGCCCACGATGTCGACTTCGTCGACGTCCCGTTGACGCAGCCAGTCCGCCAACGGGGTGCCGGCCTCATCGGTGCCCTCGAAGCCGCTGTACGCCGCCGAGTACCTGCCCTTGGTGAACACCGCTTCGACGGCGGAGGGGTCGAACTCCGGGTGAAAGTCGGCGCCCGCCGTGCCGACCACACAGTGCGGCGGCCAGGACGCCGCGAAGTCGGGGTGGTCGGAGAAGTGCTCGCCGGGATCGACGTGGAAGTCCTTCGTCGCGACGATGTGGGAGTAGTCGCGCGGGGTGGCCAGATACTCACTGATCGCGCGGGCCACCGATTGCCCGCCGACCACTTCGAGGGAGCCGCCCTCGCAGAAGTCGTTCTGCACGTCGACGATGAGAAGCGCTCGCATACCCAACGTTAACGCTGTGGCGGCGGGCGCGCCCGGGTGTTATGACGCGGTTCGGGCCGGCCCGGCTGCATCCACCCGCAGATGCGCGGTCAGCAGCAGGTGGTCGAACGTGTCGCGCGGCGGCAGGGTTTCCTCGTAGCTCAGCTGACCGAAGTCGGCCAGCAGCTGGTCTGCCAGGATGCGCAGCTTGACGTTGGTCTCCTGCGAGCGCCACTTCAGCAGTTCGAACGCCGATTCCTCGGTGATCCGGTAGATCAGCATCAGCATGCCCTTGGCCTGCTCGATCGCCGCGCGGTTCTCGGCGATTTCGGCGACCGCCGCGCTGACCAACTCTTCGTGCGCACGCCCCGTTTGCGTCACGTCGACGTAGAAGCCGTGCGTGCCGACCACGTCGCCGTCGTCGTCGTAGAGCTGGTCGCCGATCACGATGACGTCGTGCACGACCTGCTCGGTGTCGATGATGCGGTGGCGGGTGCTGAACGTCCGGTGCGTACGCCGGATGTCGTCCAGGGTGGCCGCCACCTGAACGTAGTCGTCGGGATGCTTGTGTGACAGCACCAATTCGGTCGTGGGCACGACCGAACCCGGCTCGTACCCGTGCAACCGCTGCACCTGTTCCGACCACTCCCACCGTTCGTCGGCGAAGTAGAAGCGGAACCACCCGACCAGCTGCGGCGAACCCCCGGCTAATGCTTGTTCAATGGTGTCGTCGCCCGGCACAACGACAATGTAAAGGACTACAGGGCAAGACACCTGCCGAATAAGAGGATCTGTCATCCGCCGAACAGCAGATAGAGCCCGGTGAAGGTGTAACCCACCATCACCAGCATCATCGCCAGTTGTCCCGTCAGCTGGTATCCGGCAGGCAACACCCGCAGCGCCCGGTCGTGCGCGGCGATCACACCGGCGACATGCCCACCGACCACGCAGCAGACCTTTATGGTTGCCAACACCGAAGGGTGAAGCGAGAGAACATAGTTCACCTCTGCACTGCCCAGGCCGAGCAAGTTCCAGCCACGGCCGAGCGGGTCGGCCAGGCCGATGATCGTCTGCTGCCCCCGCTCGACCAGATAGGAGAGGTAATGGGCGAACACATAGCCGAGCACGATCGGAATCAGCGAATGTGCCATCACCCCGGGCAACTCCCGCCGGGTGCGTCCGTCGACGCCGCCGGTGGCCCGGGCCGCCGACGAGAACGACACCACCACAACGGTCACGAAGACCACAAGCGCGGTCGTTCGTAGAAGGGTCGAAGCCGAGGCGGATTCTGTGTGCCGGTCGACGAAGTCGCGCCAGACCGGCATCGCCGAGAAGCTGTCGAAGGCGGTGGAACCGAGCAGCACCGCGAGCAGGGTCACCGTTCCGGGCCGGATCGGCAGCGACGGCAGGTGGTCGAAGGGGTTGCCGATCTCGATGCGGCCGCTGCGCGGGTTGCGACGAAACGGCGAGAACCGCGATGCGACGACGCTGTACACCTCGAACGGGTCGGCGCGGCCGAACCACCGGTCGCCGCAGGCGATCGCGCCGGTGAGGGTGACGACGATGTAGACCCACAGCCAGAGCGTGATCGCGCCGAGCGACCCGGGATCCGGGCTGGCGAGTTCCAGCCAGACGAACGCGAACAGACCGAAGATGGCCGGCCAGTAGCCCAACCGCGCGGGATAGCCGCGACCGGACGGCAGGCCCGCCGCCCGCAGCAGCCGATACACCGTGCGTATCGGGGAGATCGCTCGCCAGACCGGTCCGACCGCCAGCGACACCGCTACCAGCCCGACCCACAGCAGCACGTAGAACACACCGGGCAGCGGGTTGTTGTCCCGCGGCCCGAACAACCCTGCCACCGCCACCCAGACGGCGAAGAGCAGACCCGCCGCGGCCAGCGCCCATCGGGTGGCCACGGCGTCCGTCGCCGTCGTCACCCACTGCGGCAGCGGCCGGCCGTCCTTGGCGGGGTCGAACCGGGGCTTCCGCCAGGCGAACGCCACCACGGCGAACGTGAAGGTCAGCGCCCACGCGGCACCGATGAGGGCGTAGGTAAAGGGGATCGGCAGATCGGTCGACCCGCCGAGGCCGTGCGCCAGCACCGCGACGGATCGGTCCGTCACGGCCGCACTTGCACGACGGCGATCGTCTTCTGCAGTTGATGCAGCTCGATCTCCACCTGGCCGGGCACGTCGACCGCGAACTGGAACTGCAGCGCCTTCCCCGGCTCGATCTTGAAACTGTGCTCGGGCGTGGAGTGCACGTGAAGCTCGTCGGCCACGTCACTGTTGACCCGAATGACGATCGCCTCTTTGGTCTTGGCCTCGAGTTGGGCGTTGGTCGGATCGACCTCGCCGCCCTTGATGGTGACGTCGATGTCCAGACGGTCGGGGGGCTGCTGTTCGTTGGACATGTCCGACGGGCTGACCGTCGACGGCGTGGACGACGAGGTCTGCGCGCCGTCGGAGCCACCACCACAACCGGCGATGAACAGCACACCGGCAGCGAGCAATGCGAGAAGTCGCTTATCGCGATGGGTTGAAGTCACGGTCAATCATCATGGCCGGTGGAGCCTGGCTCTTCACTGTGAGGCCCGTCTCTGTTTCGCCGATCCTTCATCGCGATGAACGCGACGACGCCCGCCACGATGAACGCGGGCACGAAGGCCGGAATCGCAAGCAGCAGCGAATGGTCGGCAAGGATGGTGATGTCGCCGATGTTCGGCTGCGGCGTCATGCCTGTGCCGATGGCTGCAGCTCCGTCCTGGTGTCCATGGGCTCTCTCCTGTTGATGCGGCCCGCGCCCCAGGTGAGGCCGCCGATCATGATCAGCGTGCAGGTGAGCACCACCAGGCCGCCGACGGTCCAGAGCACCATTGGCGTATCCGGTTTGCGCTCGCGCTGCAGGATGGTGATCTCGGCGACGAACGGCCGGGTCATCGTCGGCTCTGCGGCGACCTCAGGCGCACCGATACCCGGATCCTCGGCCAGGAAGATTGGCACGGCAGTCAGAATCCTGCCGTCCTGCACCCGCAGCAGCGTCTTCCACGAGCCCCACACCGGCATCGGTTGGGTGGACCGGTAGTGGCCGGGTCCGAGCTTCTCCAAGTGGTCGATGAAGATGCCCCGGTCGTTGGCCAGGCCGCCCTGCCAGCCGAGGACCGACACCCAGTTCGGGTCATCGCTGATCAGATCGGGCGGATTGATCCGCACGTCGGCCGTAACCATGCGTTTGTCGGGCGAGCCGGGCGCCTCCGTCAGCGTGATCGTGGCGGTGGTGTTCGGCGGTACCTCGTAGCGCAGTCCGTTGGCGGTCGCCCCGCCGATGACCACCACCGTCAGCGCCACCAGTCCGATGCCGATGGCGCGGCCCGGTAGCCGCTGATCGGTGAGCACCATGCCGAGCATCGCTCCGCAGGCGCCGGTCAACACAGTGACCGGGACGGCCATCATCAGTGCCTCGGGCCAGATGCTCGACGGCCACGGGTAGTGATAGACGGCATCGATCCACAACGACTCCAGCCACAGCCCGACGGTGCTGACCAGCAGACCGCTGATCAGACCGAAGACGATGGGGCGCTTGAACACCGGGGTGAGCGCGAGCAGTTCGACGACGATCGCCGCGCCGAGGTACAGCGCGAACCAGTTGATCGGCGCACCGAGCACCGGGCCGACCATGAGTGCGACGAGGCCGCGCAGTGCGATCGCGATCAGCGCGGCCAGGATGGCGGCGCCACGGCCCAGCATCATCCGGGCCGCGACGAGGCCGAACGCGCCGGCGGCCGCGATCAGCATCGGCTCGAACACCTGGCGGAACTGGGGCACGCCGAAGTCGAACTCGATTTGGAAGACCGACAGGCCGATGATGATGCCCGCGAATCCCAGATATTTGATGAACTTCAGGCCGATGCCTTCCTTAGGCGCATCGTCGCCCATAGCCCGCTGGCCCTCGTATTCGAGGAGCAGCGCAGTGATCGTCGAGAATCCCGCGCCGCCAATCATCATCAGGTGGGTCGGCCCCCACAGCGTGACGTCCTGGCCGAAGATGCGGTGCCAGACGTCGTCGAGCGGGAAACCGGTCAATGCGTACAGGCCGCAGCCGGCCATCAGGAAACCGCTGACCGGCGCGTACCAGTTGCGGGTGATTCGAACCGCGAACGGGCCGGGCTTCTCGTACGGCAGGATGATCGCCGCGCAGCCTGCGACGAAGAGCAGGAACAAGCCGATCAGGATGAAGTAGTGCGCCGGGTTAGCCAGCGGCCCTGGGTCGCGGCCTTTGCCGATGTGCAGGCTGACGTCCCAGATGAAACCGAACAGCGCACAGATGAGAGTCGCGATGAACAGCGCGATCGGCACCGCGACCCACGGCGGCCGCTTGAACTTGCGGCCGGCGTATTCGGCGACGCTGTTGACCCAGGTAATCTTGCGGGCCCGGTGCAGGTAGCCGAGCCAGCACAGCAGCACCCCGATGACCACGGCCACGGCCGTCATGCCGATCACCTGGCCGATCTCGGCGCCGCCACCTTCGTTCGCCGCGGCAATGAACGAAATCTCCGTTGAACCCGTCATGTGCCCCACCTGTTGAGTCTCGAAGGAAACTTCTTACTCGCCGGTAATGTTGCCAGATCACCCCGATTCGAAACCAAGGGTATCGGTAACTTCGGTCTCAGTCGGTCCACGGGGTGACCGGACGCTCACGGCGCTCGCCGTCAACGGTCACGTCGAGGTGTTCGTCGAAGAAGCAGATGCGATCGCGCACGGGTTCGGCGTCGTGCAGCGGCTCGTGGTAGCTCCAGGCCACGTCGCGGGGGCCGTCGGGCAGCGAATAGTAGGAAGCACGGCCCTTGTAGGCGCAATAGGTGACGGTGTCGCTCGGTTCGAGCAGGGTCACGACGTCCTCGCGCGGCAGATAGAACCGGACCGGCAGCAGTGTCTCGAACAACAGCATCGGCCGCGTTGACTCGGCCAGCAGCCTGCCGTCGTGTTCGATCCGGACGTGGCGGCTGCTGCGCAGCACGTCGATCCGGCCGAACGGATCGTGCGGATGGCTGACGATCGGCTCGTCCTCCTCGCGCCACTCGAACGCGTCGAATTCGAGGATGACGTAGTCGGCCAAGTCGGGGTCGTCGGGCCGGAAGGCCGCCCGGCCGCCGGTCTCGTCGCCGGCGATGACGTCGAACACGGTGCCCGGGCAGGTGTGCACGGCGAACGGGATCGACGGGTCGAGCACCGGGCGGGAGCTGAGGTCCGGCAGCCGGAAGCCGGCCTCCTCGTCGCCCGACTCGGCGCCGGCCGGAACCAGTTGCGCCGTCAGCGCCGCGGCCGGAACGGCGTAGGTCGGGACGACCCGGCGCGGCTCCCAGACCAGCCGCGCGTCCCGGGTGTCGGCCACCGGTTCGCCGGCCAGGGAAACCCGAACCCGTTTGGCGGTCAGCTCATACCGCAACGCGTCGAGGTTGGCGCTGAGCAGATCCATCATCCTGACGCCCATGGCGCCACGCTACTTCTTGGGCGGCCGGAGCACCTTCATCGCCAGCTGCATGACCGGCTGCGGGATGCGATCGCGCACCGACAGGGCGGAGTTCGCCACCTGGGTGCGCGCCGGTGTGCCGCGGCCGAACATCCGGTTCAGCGGACCGCCGGACGGTTCGAGATCGACGTGCAACGGTGGTTTGCCGTCGGCGGCACCCAACGCGTTGGAGATCACCACCCGCTGGATTTCGCTGGTGCCTTCAAAGATCGTGTACAGCTTGGCATCTCGGTACCACTTCTCGACCGGATGGTCCTTGATGTAGCCCCAGCCGCCCATCGTCTGGATCGCGCGTTCAGTGGTCCGGACCGCGACCTCACTGGCGGCCAGCTTGCACATCGATCCCTCGCCGCGCTCGAACGGCACACCGGTGGCCGCCATCCAGGACGCCCGCCAGGTCAGCAGTCGCGCCCCGTCGATCGCGGTGGCCAGGTCGGCGAGCGGGAACGCGATGCCCTGGTTGTCGATGATCGGCGCCCCGAACGCCTCGCGGCGGTTTGCGTATTCGGTTGCGTATTCCATTGCGGCCCTGGCGATGCCGAGCGCCTGAGCGGCCACCATCGGCCGGGTCTGTTCGAACGTGCCCATCGTCGCGGAGCCGGAATGCCTGCCGCCCTCGATGGCCTCGCGCGCCTTGGCCAGCTTGTGTTCGAGTTTCTCCTGCCCGCCGAGGAGGTTGTCGCCAGGCACCCGCACCGCGTTGAACTTCAGCTCGGCGGTGTGCGACGCACGGCAGCCGAGCTTGTCCAGCTTGCGCACCATCTCCAGGCCGGGGGTTCCGCCGGGCACGATGAACAGGGCCTGGCCCCGATGCCCCAGCTCCTCGTCCACAACGGCGTTCACCACGTGCACATTGGCGATGCCGCCGTTGCCGATCCACATCTTGTGGCCGTCGATGATCCAGTCGTCGCCGTCGCGGTGGGCCCGGGTGCGCAGATTGCGCACGTCGCTGCCGCCCTCCGGTTCCGAGATCGCCAACGCCGCGAGCTTGAGATCGCCAGGTTCGCCGAAGCATTCCGGCGCCCACTGCAGCATCTGTTCGGGTGAGGCCGCCTGGCCGATCGCCGACAGCGCCAACGCGGGCATCACGATCGCCAACCCGATGCCGGCGCAACCCCAGAACAGTTCCTCCATGAACATCGGCAGCGACAGGCCGGTGGGGTCGCCGATCAGGTCGCGGTAGAACAGCGGGCTGTAAAAGCCCTGGGCAGCCGCTTCTTCCAGCACCGGCCACGGGAACTCCTGGCGGGCGTCGTAGTCCGCGGCCACCGGACGGATCACCGATTCGGCGAACTCATGAGTGCGTCGGGCCAGGTCGTGCTGCGCCCCGGTCGGGGTGATATCGAAGGTCACGGCTGCACCGTCTCCCCGTCGGACATTCCCCTCCACCGCCCCTTCGCTCGTCCTAAGGTGTCCTGTACCCCGTGTCGGCGAAAAATCCACGGTGGAGGGAGCCCGACGCATGTTGTCCTACGACTCCGGAGCCACCAGCCCGCCGCTGCTCGACCAAACGATCGGCGACAACCTGGCGCAAACGGTCGCGACCTACGGAGACCGGGAGGCGCTGGTCGAGTGCGAGACCGGGCGCCGCTGGACCTATGCCGAGTTCTACGAAGCGACCCGCCGGATCGCCACCGCGCTGATCGAACGCGGCACCAAGCCCGGCGACCGGATCGGGATGTGGTCACCGAACATCGCCGAGTGGCCGATGATCCAGTACGCGACCGCGCAGGTCGGCGCGATCCTGGTGAACATCAATCCCGCCTACCGAGCCGACGAGCTGGAGTACGTGCTGAACCAGTCGTCGATGTGCACGGTCTTCGCGGCGCCGGAGTTCAAGAGTTCCGACTACGCGTCGATGCTCGACAACGTGCGGGGGCGGTGCCCCGCGCTGAGCGACGTGATCATCATCGGATGGGAGCCGTGGCAGCAGATCGCCGACACCCCGGCCGACACCGACGCGCTGTCACGCGTGCAGTCCGGTCTCAGCCCGAGCGACCCGATCAACATCCAGTACACGTCGGGCACCACCGGCTTCCCCAAGGGCGCCACGCTGACGCACACCAACATCCTCAACAACGGCTACCTCGGCGGCGAGGGGCTGAGATACACGGAGCAGGACCGGGTGTGCATTCCGGTGCCCTTCTATCACTGCTTCGGAATGGTGCTGGGCAACCTGGCGTGCACATCGCATGGCGCCACCATGGTGATTCCGGCGCCGGGCTTCGAGCCGGAGGCGACACTGAAAGCCGTTGCGGCAGAAGCATGTACATCGCTGTACGGAGTGCCGACGATGTTCATCGGCGAGCTGGAGCTACCGAACTTCGACAGCTTCGACCTGAGCAGCGCTGCGGACCGGGATCATGGCCGGATCGACGTGCCCCGAGCAGGTGATGCGCAACGTGATGGACCGCATGCACATGAGCGAGGTGGCGATCGCCTACGGCATGACCGAAACGTCGCCCATGTCGACCCAGACGCTGCCGACCGACAGCCTGACCCGGCGGGTGACGACGGTGGGCCGGGTCGTGCCGCACACCGAGATCCAGGTCATCGACCCGGAGACCGGTGCGCAGGTCGAGCGCGGGACACCGGGTGAGCTGTGCACCCGCGGCTACTGCGTGATGGCCGGGTACTGGGACAACCCGGAGAAGACCGCCGAGGCGATCGACGCCGACGGCTGGATGCACACCGGTGACATCGCGGTGATGGACGACGACGGCTACCTCGCGATCACCGGGCGGATCAAGGACATGGTGATCCGCGGCGGCGAGAACATCTATCCGCGCGAGATCGAGGAGTTCCTGTACGGCCACCCCGACATCGTCGACGCGCAGGTGGTCGGGGTGTCGGACGAGAAGTACGGCGAGGAACTGATGGCGTGGATCCGGATTCGGGAGGGCGCCGAACCGCCCACCGTGGAAAGCCTGCGCGCGTTCTGTGCAGGCCACATCGCCCACAACAAGATCCCGCGATACGTCCAGGTGATCGACGAGTTCCCGATGACGGTGACGGGCAAGATCCGCAAGGTGGAGCTACGGGAGCGCGGCGAAGCCCTACTCGGCGACTAGCGACGTGAGTCATTAAAGGTCAGTCCGGTCGTCACCACACCCAACGTGAAGGTACGGCGAAAAAGTTCTCGGATTTTCGCAACTGCCGCACATTCGGCGCCGCAAGGGATTTGGCCAATGATCTGCACCCGAATTAACGACTCACGACGCCAGCTGTACTAGTCGACCCCGATCGTCACCTCGGTGGACTTGACGAACACCGTCGCAGGCATCCCGGCCGCCAAGCCGAGCTCCTCTGCGGCGTCTTTGGTGATCGATGACGTGACGATCTGGTCGCCGCCGTCGAGACGGACCTTGACCGTTGCCATCACCGCGCCGAGATTCACCTCGGTGATGGTTCCGCTCAGCTGATTTCGCGTGGATAACCGCATATCGCACCCTAGCCTGGTTGGTGGACATGAAGTTTTCGGATCTACGACTACAGCAGCGCGACTCGACCACATGCGGTCCCAGTGTCGCGGTGGTGGCGGGCGCGCTCGTGGACCCGGCCTACCGCGCCGCACTGACCGACTCCCCGAGTTCCTGGTTCGGCGACGAGCAGTTGCGGGTGCACACCGAGGTGAATCGCGTCTGGCCGCGCATGCTCGGCACCACGCCGATGGGCATCGCTCGCGCGCTCACCACGCGCACCGAGATACGCGGCGTCAGATACCGGTGGCGGCTGTTCCGCGGTAAACGCGACCGGCTGACCGACGTGCTGCGTGACGTCAAGGCCGGCTGGCCGGTCGCGATGCTGGTTGGCCGCTTCATTCCCAGGCACTGGGTGCTGATCGTCGGCGCGAGTGGCGAGACGCTGCAGTGCTATGAACCCTCCTCGGGCGAGGTGCGACCCGCCGACCTGGACGCGGTGCGGCACTCGCGGCTGGTGGGTCTGGGCTATCCCCGGCCCTTCGCGTTCGTGCTGCCGTCGTCGAAGGCGGCCACCCGGTCGGCGACGAGCTGATCCTGCGCCGCGTCGGACTCCCTGAGGCCGGCGACGACGCCGGCCCGGTTCCGGTCGGGTTGGTTCTGCGACATCTTGGCCTTGCCTTCGACTTTGGCGATGACGAGCTCGACGCCGACGATCCCGCGTAGCTGCGATTCGGTGTACGTCTCCGGCGCGTCGGTGACCTGCCAGGGCTCAGTTCGCCTCGCCTCGTGGCGGTTGGTCAGCATGGTCACCAGGTTGAGCACCCACTCGGGGTCGTCATGGATGACCAGCCGGCCGTGAACGTTGAGGAGCTCGTAGTTCCAGGTGGGAACGACCTTGCCGGTTTCCGTTTTCGTCGCGTAGAAGCTGGGGGAGATGTACGTCTGCGGGCCCGAGAAGATCGCAACCGACTCGGCTCCGTCGGCATGCCAGTGCGGGTTGGCGCGGGAGACGTGGCCGATGAATGAATGCTGGGGCTCGTCGTAGATCAGGGGTAGCGGCGTCACCATCAGGCCGGCCGCGTCGTGGCTGACCAGGTTTGCGAACTCGGCCCGGTGGAGCGCCTCCGCGGTCTGGTCGGCGGTCAGTGCGAACTTGCGAGGTATGTACATCGGCTGCTCCCGGTCGGTCCCGTTCAGCGTAGAGCCGACCGCATTCGAACGTATGATCGAACAGTGGGCGAGCTCCAGTCCATCGGCTACAACGGTCAACCCGTGCAGCAAGCGTTTCGTCCTGTCGAGCCGCCGATCGCGGTCCTCGTCGACCTCGCCGCGCTGTTTCCGCGTGAGCCGCACCGCCCCGGCGGCTACAACCCGGCCGGGCTGCAGATGCATTCGGTCGTCGAGGGCCGGCTGAGCTGCTGGGGGATCTGCGAGCAGGGCCATTGGTGGGGACTGGTCACGTACGCGATCGCCTACGGCCCCAGGCGTCGGTCGGTCACGCACTGGATCCCGGCGTGGACCCTGAAGCGGAAGGCAGACCCTGGGTAGCTACCAGACGCGTACCCAGTCGACGAGCATCTGCGCGGGATAGGTACCCGGGCCGGGATCGCCCCCGCCGGAGCCGGCAACCGCAAGATTCAAGATGGGAAACACCCGATAGCCGGGGTTGTTGAACGGCCATTCGGCGATCGAGTTCGCCGGCACGTCGAAATACGGTTGCGCGCCGTCGGTGTAGTCCTTCCAGAAGCGCATGCCGGCGTCGTCCCATTGGACCCGCCACGTGTGCCAGGCGCTGTCAAACGAAAGCCCGTGAGTCGCCCATTCGCCGCCGTTCGCTTTTGTGTGGACGGTGGTCCCCGAGGCCCAGGTGCCGTTGCCGTACCACTCGATCACGTCGATTTCGCCCTGCGCATCACTGGACAACCAGAACGCGGGCCAGCAACCGGCAGTGAGGCAGTCGAGTTTGATCCGGGCTTCCCAGGTGGGCCGATGCCCGCTTCAAACGGGCTGTAAACCTTGCCGCTGTAGTAGGTGGGGCCGTCTTTGGCGGCGCGGATGACGAGGTTGGACTTGCCGTCGACGAACACATTTCGGCGATCGTCGCGGTACTGCCCGACATTCTCGGGTAACTCCCAAAACGTCGGGTCCTGCATTGACTCCCGGGCCCGCGACACCGACCACTTCGCCGGATCGGGGGCCGAGCCGGCCGGGCCGTCGAACTCGTCCTGGAACAGGTAGGACCCCGTGGCCGGCGCGGAGGGTAGTCGGCACCCGATCCGCCGGTGCGCCCGGTCGGGGCGGGTAAGCCCGGGCCTCCGAAAGGGGGATCGCGGCGGCTCCCAGCAAGCCGATTCCGGACATCAACATGACGCGACGACGATTTATCTCAGGCACAGCCAACCATCAGAGCGGAAACCTCGGACCGAGCGCAACCCCGCAGACGAAATTCGTCAGTCTCGCTCGGTGCTAAGCCGATGGCCGGTGCTCGTCCGGCAAGGTGCTGTAGAACGCCGCTGCGACCCGTCGCTCTGCCTCGGCCGGGGAGATCCGAAGCCGTCGCGACAGCACTTCAGGCCATGAGGCTCCGCCGAACTGAGCAGGCGCCGCTTCGCTGATGAGGCGCCCAATCAAGCGCCGGTCGAAGGCCGCCAGCTTCTTACCCAGCTCGTCCACCTGCTGGAGCAGCGACACCCGCTCCGACCACGTCAGTGTGTGCAGCGGCGTGCCCAACAGCCTGTTGTGCGCCACCGTGATGGCCTCCAGTGCGGCGCTGATGTCATTTTTAGAACTCATGTTCGAATATTATCGACGCCGGCCGACATGTCCCGCCGCGAGATCGGCGTTAGCGACAAAAAATTCGAGTATCGAGATCGCTAACGTCGATCTCACATAGTGCAGTCTCGATGACCTAGAAGGCGGCGGGCCAGGAGTCACAGGAGTCGCCAAGCGCTCGAACATCCCAGCCGGTCACCACCAAGCCTACGAGCCACCAGGTGGCTTGACCTTCGTTAGGAACTCATCGATTGATTTGAGCGGAGCGCGTGCTCTTTAGGGATCGCCGAGCCGCCATTCTTGTTGCTGGCTGCCCTGCGGCCGGGTGACGACCTGGAAGTCGCCGTCGAGCGTCGCCTCGAGGAACCTGCCGCTGCTGACGTGCTGGATCGTCACGAAGCCGCCGCCGAAGTTCTGCACACGCCAGCGCTGGGTGTCGTTGTCCTGTTGGGGGCGCGTGACGACGCGGAAATCGAGCTCGGCGATCTCATGCGCGTCGAGGAAACGGCCGCTGCTGACCTGTTGGATGGTGTTGATACCCCCGCCCAGGTCGTTCATCCGCCATTGCTGGGTGGTGTCGAAGCCCTGGAACGACCTGGTGACCACGTTGAAATCGAGGTCGGGGATCTCGTGAGCGTCCAGGAAACGTATGCCGCCTCCCTGCAGCCGGACGATCTGACTATCCGCGTGCGCGGTGGCCGGCACCGTCAGCGCCATCATTGCGGTCAGCGCCGTCGCAGCGGCGACCACCTTTTTGCGAGCGATCTTGGTTGACATGTTCAGTCCTTTCGGACGAGCTGATATTGGACACAGTCACGCTAGGTACGCGGCGAGCTCACGCCACGAGTGGTGAACTACCTGGTTTTCGAGGTCCTCGGTACCTGTAGGTACTCAGGCTTCGTGGCCAGGCTCCAGATCGCGGACGTCGGCGAAGGTGACGAGCTGCTCGAACCGGTCGGGTACGTCGCCGGCTACCGGCTCGAGCAGGTGCCCCACATGGTCGCCGACGTCGTAGCGATTCAGCACCTGTCCGACGAACCAGCCCTCGGCGTCGTCGAGAATCGGCATGTTCTCCGGACCGGCGTGCCACGCGCACCGTTCGAACTTGTCGACCCGGTCGCCGGTTTCGCCGCCGAACAGCCGGGCGATCTCGGCGTGCGTGCGCGGCACCAGATGCACGGCCACGTGGTCGGCCCGCGATGCGGTGCGGTAGGTGCGATTGCGTTTCGACAAGCCGACGAGGAACCGCGACGGCTGGATGCTGACCTGGGTGGCGAAGCCGACGAGGCAACCCGACAACTCGTCGCCGGCGCGGGTGGTGACCACGAACATCGGATAGTCGAGCAGCGACATCAGCCGGTCGAATGCATCTTCGCCGTCCATAGGTGTCCTTCGGTCGATCGCTAGGCTGGCCGCGTGGCCAGAAAGTTCGCCACCGCGGATGCGGTCGGCCTGCCCGAACTGCTCGAATTCCTACGCCCGCGACATCGCATGGTGCTCACCACGTTTCGGGCCGACGGCTCGCTGCAGAGCTCGCCGGTGACGGGCGGCGTCGACGACGGCGGCCGCATCGTCATCGCCAGCTACCCGCAGCGCGCCAAGTCGGCCAACATCCGCCGCACGCCCGCCGCGAGCATCACCGTCATGTCGGACGACTTCAACGGGCCCTATGTCCAGGTCGACGGTGACGCCGAGGTGATCGACCTGCCCGACGCCGTCGAGCCGTTGGTCGACTACTTCCGGTCGATCTCCGGTGAGCATCCCGATTGGGCCGAGTACCGGCAGGCGATGACCGATCAGGGCAAGTGCCTGATCCGGGTCACTCCGCGGCGTTGGGGGCCTGTTGCCACCGGCGGCTTCCCGCCGCCCTAGCGTGGTCAAACGCCGTCGAGGTCCAGCGTGATGGAGCCGGCCGGGTCCGCGCGGAACTTCCCGCCGCCTTTCGCTCCGGCCAGCTCGTCGGTGCCCGAAACGACACGCAGCGTTGCCGTAGCCGCGCCGTCGGCGAAAGAGCCGTCGTGCAGCAGTACCAAGCTGCCGCGCTTGCCGCCGACCGTGCCCTTGATGCGTTCAATGCCGACGTATGTCGCGGTCTTGTCGGGCGAGTAGGCCATCAGCCACTTCGTCGTCGACGTGCCGTCGACGTCGCCGGAGTACTTCTTGCCGACGAGGGCCTCGGTCAGTTTGGATACGCCAACCCCCTCGTCGAACGGCGTCTCGTCCCAGTTCGCGATTTCAAAGCGGGCTTCGATGTGTGCGGTCATTCCTGCCTCGATCCGTGATCAGATGCCGCTCTGGGTACCCGATGGCGGCCGTCTCGAATCGACAGGCTGAGTGCGACGTGTAAATGTGACTGTGGTAGTCAGACAGGGTGGCCGCGTTGCGTCGGATAGACAGTCAAACTATAGTCTGGACACATGTCCAGTGGCCTGTCGTCGACTGTGACCGCAGGTCGTGGCGATAAGCGTGCTTCGTATGTCGTTTCCTCGCACAAGCGCTCGTCAGCCCGGAACCCCGGAGTGAATTGAGTATGCGCGTCGCCCTGCTGTCCTACCGGAGCAAGACGCACTGCGGTGGGCAAGGCGTCTACGTGCGCCACCTGAGCCGCGGACTGGTCGAGCTGGGCCACGACGTCGAGGTGTTCTCGGGCCAGCCCTATCCCGAGGTGCTCGACCCGCGGGTGCGACTGACCAAGGTGCCGAGCCTGGATCTGTATCGCGAGCCCGACCCGTTCCGCGTTCCATGGCCGAACGAGATCAAGATCCCGGATCGACCTGCTCGAGCTGCTGACGACGTGGACGGCCGGATTTCCGGAGCCAAGGACGTTCAGCCTGCGCGCCGCCCGGGTGCTGGCCGAGCGCCGAGCCGACTTCGACGTCGTGCATGACAACCAGTGCCTTGGCACCGGCCTGCTGAAGATCGCCGAGCTGGGTCTGCCCGTGGTGGCGACCGTGCATCACCCGATCACCCGCGACCGCGTTCTGGACGTGGCGGCCGCGCGCTGGTGGCGAAAGCCGTTGGTGCGCCGCTGGTATGGCTTCGCCGAAATGCAGAAGGACGTCGCGCGCCAGATCCCCGAGCTGCTGACCGTGTCGTCGACGTCGGCCGCCGACATCGCCGAGGACTTCGTGGTGTCACCCGACCAACTGCACGTGGTTCCGCTCGGCGTGGATACCGCGCTGTTCAAGCCCGCCGAGCGGCGGGTGCGCAACCGCGTCATCGCGATCGCTAGTGCAGACGTCCCGCTCAAGGGCGTGAGTCATCTGCTGCACGCGATCGCACGGCTGCGTGTCGAGCGCGATCTCGAACTGCAGCTCGTCGCCAAGCTGGAGCCGAACGGGCCGACCGAGAAGCTGATCGCCGAGCTCGGCATCTCCGACATCGTGCACAGTTCCAGCGGACTGACCGATGCAGAGCTGGCCGACCTGCTGGCGTCTGCCGAGGTCGCGTGCATTCCCTCGCTGTACGAAGGTTTTTCGCTGCCCGCGGTGGAGGCGATGGCCAGCGGCACACCGATTGTCGCCAGCCGGGCCGGGGCGCTGCCGGAGGTGGTGGGGCCCGACGGCGACTGCGCGCGCCTGGTCACGCCTGCCGACGTCGACGAGCTGACCAAGGTGCTCGGTGAACTGCTCGACTCGCCGCTGGAACTACGTCGCCTCGGAGCGAGCGGCCGCCAGCGCGCCCTCGACGTGTTCAGCTGGGAATCCGTTGCGGCACAGACCGTCGCGGTGTACGAGCAGGCCCGCACCCGGGTTGGACAATGCTGACCGTCGACTTCGACCGGCTGCGAATCGGCGCCGGGACGAAGGTGATCGACGTCGGCTGCGGGGCAGGCCGGCATTCCTTCGAGGCGTACCGGCGCGGCGCCGACGTGATCGCGTTCGACCAGAACGCGAGCGACCTGAACGACGTCGACGAAATCCTGCAGGCGATGAAGGACCAGGGCGAGGTGCCTGCATCGGCGCGAGCCGAGGCGGTCAAGGGCGACGCACTCGACTTGCCGTTCGCCGACGGCGTATTCGACTGTGTCATCGCGTCCGAGATCCTGGAGCACGTGCCCGAGGATGACCGGGCGATCGCCGAACTCGTCCGTGTTCTCAAACCAGGTGGCACGCTTGCCATCACGGTGCCGCGGTGGCTACCCGAACGGGTGTGCTGGGCACTGTCCGACGAGTACCACGCCAACGAGGGTGGTCATATCAGGATCTACCGCGCCGACGAACTGCGCGGCAAGGTCCTCGCTCACGGCCTGCGCCTTACCCACACCCATCATGCGCACGCCCTGCACTCGCCGTTCTGGTGGCTGAAATGCCTTGTTGGGACGTCGAACTCGGATCATCCCGCCGTGAAGGCCTACCACAAGCTGTTGGTGTGGGACATGATGAGCCGACCATGGCTGACCCGGACGGCCGAGTCGCTGCTGAACCCGTTGATCGGCAAGAGTGTGGCGCTGTACTTCCAGAAGCCGGCGGTGTCTGTTGCTGCTTCCTGACGTACCGGGCGTGCCTGGGGTTCTGACCCCCGCGCAGTGCCGCCAGACCGCGCAGTCGATCGCCGCGACGCAGGAGTCCTCCGGCGCCATCCCGTGGTCCGACGGTGGCCACACCGACCCGTGGGACCACGTCGAGAACGCGATGGCGCTGACCGCCGCGGGTCTGCTGGAACCCGCACGCGCAGCGTTCGATTGGTCCAGGAACACGCAGCGCGCCGACGGTTCGTGGCCGATCCAGCTGCGCAACGGCGTCGTCGAGGACGCCAACAGCGACAGCAACTTCTGCGCATACATCGCCACCGGCGTTTGGCACCACGTGCTGATCACCGACGATCGGCGCTTCGCCGAAAGAATGTGGCCCGTCGTTACCAAGGCGGTCGACTTCGTGCTCGACCTGCAGCAGCCCAGCGGCGAGATCGCTTGGGCCCGAAGCGACTCCGGACCTGAATCCGAGGCGCTGCTGACCGGATGCGCGAGCATCTACCACAGCCTCCGGTGCGCGCTGGCCTTGGCGGACTACTTCGACGACGCGCAGCCCGAGTGGGAGGTCGCCGTCGGCCAGCTCGGCCACGCGATCGCCCACCACCCCGACCTGTTCGTGTCCAAGGACCGGTGGTCAATGGAGTGGTACTACCCCGTGCTTGGCGGCGCGCTGCGTGGCGCGGCCGCCCGGTCCCGCATCGACGAGCGGTGGGACGACTTCGTCGTCCCCGGCCTCGGTATCCGGTGTGTGGACGACCGGCCGTGGGTGACCGGAGCCGAAACATGCGAGCTGGTAATGGCATTGGACTCCATTGGCGAGACAGCACGCGCGCGTGAGCAGTTCGCGGCCATGCACCATCTACGCGAAGAGGACGGGTCCTATTGGACCGGCCTGGTGTTCGCGGACGGGAAGCGCTGGCCGGAGGAGCGCACCACCTGGACGGGCGGCGCGATGATCCTGGCCGCCGATGCGCTGTCGTCGACCACGCCGGCCAGCGGCATCTTCCGCGGCGTAGCGCTGCCGCGTGGTCTGGAAGGCGAGTTCGACTGCGCCTGCGCTACGAGCCGCTGACGTCGAAGGCCTCTCCGGGCGTACCGGATACGCGTTCCAACACCCGCATCGAGCCGGTTGCCGCGAGTTCGCGGAAGTCTCCGGTGTCGAGCTGCACGACGGTAGACGTGGTAGGGCGCCTGGCCGCCGTCGCGCGGGTCGGGGAACACATCGTGAATGATCAGGGCGCCGCCGACGTCGACCCATTTCGCCCACCCGTCGAAGTCCCGTTGCGCTGCTTCTTCGGTGTGGCCGCCGTCAATGAACAACAGCCGCAGCGGTGTTCGCCACCCCCGTGCCACGACAACTGATTTACCGACGACCGCGACGACATGTTCGTCGAGCTCGGCGGCGTCGAGCGTATGGCGCAGTGTGGGCAGTGTGTCGAACCGGCCACTGACGGCGTCGACCAGCGACGTGTCGTGGTACTCCCAACCGGGCTGGTGCTCTTCGGACCCGTGGTGGTGGTCGACGGTGTAGACCACCCCTCCGCCTTGAAGGGCAGCGGCGCCGAGCAGCAGCGTCGACTTGCCGCAATAGGTGCCGATCTCGACGGCCACGCCGTCGCCGAGGTAGCGGACCGCGGTGTCGTAGAGCGCGCGACCTTCGTCGGCGGGCATGAAACCGGTGACCTGGTCGGCGAGCGCGAACAGCCGTGCGGCCGATGCGGGCAGTGCGGTGTCGGTGTGGCTCATCGGCGTCCAACTTACCGTTGCTGGGGTATGGGGGTTGTAGTAGCGTCCGGACATGTGTCCGATATGGCGCTCGAGTCGACTCGGCGCCGTCTGACCGCCAAACAAGCCGACACCGTCGAACGCTTGGGGAAGGCCGCGGTCGAGATCCTGACGCGGGATGGATTTGCCGGTCTGACCGTGCGACGGGTTGCCTCCGAGGCCGGCGTCGGCGCGGCGACCGCGTACACCTACTTCTCGTCCAAGGAGCATCTGGTCGCCGAGGTGTTCTGGCGCAGGCTCGCGACGGCGCCGCCAGGCGACCGAGCAATCCGGCGACGCGGCTGGCCGGGTGATCGACGTACTGCGGCACATCGCCCTGCTCGTCGCCGACGAACCGGAGTTCGCCGGCGCGGTCACCAGTGCGCTGCTCGGCAGGCATCCAGACGTCGAGGTGTTGCGGCTACGAATCGGCCGCGCCATCCATGACCGGTTGGTGGCGGCGCTTGGATCCGACCGCGACCCGGATGTGATCGAGTCGCTGGAGTTGTTGTATGCCGGCGCATTGGTGCGGGCCGGAATGGGCTACGGGTCCTATGCCGAGATCGCCGACCGGCTGGAGAAGTCCGCGCGGCTGATGCTGGGTTAGTCGGCGCGTCCCGCGGCGAGGATCGCGATCGAACCGGCCACCGCGGTATCTACGATGTCGCGCACGTCGGCGCCCTCTTCGACTGTCAGCGCGCTCAGTTCACGGAGCCCGCCGAACAACAGCACGGCCATCTGGCGGGTGATCGGCTCGATGCCCGCCCGACGGAATCCCGGGTTCTTGCTTATGTCGATGAGCATGTCGGTTATCGCGGCCATACCGCGCCGCTGCAACGCGCGCACGTCATGGCCGAGTGCGGGAAGTTCGCGTATCCAGCTCAGGTTGATCGCCGGCCGCGCCTCGATGTCGGACACCCAGGCCCCGACGGCCTGCCGGACCTGCGCGCGCCAGTCCGCCTCGGGATCGACCGCACCGAGAATGAGGAGGATCATTTCCCGGTTGCCCGCGGTCAGCAGCTCGACGAAACACTCTTCCTTGCTCGAGTACTCGCCGTAGAAGGTGCGCTTGGAGGTGCGGGCGTGCCGGACGATGTCGGCCACCGTGGTGGCGCGGTAGCCGCGTTCACCGATCGACGCCGCCAGGCCGTCGAGTAACCGGCGCCGAAATGGGCTGACCACGTCGCCATCGACGACGGGCTGCCAATCCTCAGCGACGGTCACGACCACCAATCCTCCCGAACTTTCCCGACAAAGCTTGTCACAACACGGTACCGCAGAGTACCGTTTGGAGAAATGCACGGTACGCTGTGGTACCGCGCGATGGATTGGGAGTGAACCGAGATGACTGACGCCGCCACCGTCAACGCACAAGCCCCCTCGCCGACCCACCCCACGAAGCGGCCACCGGTGCTGCGGCTGCCGAAGGCGGTCCAGGGAGTTGCGTTCGCGGGCTTTCGCCGGTGGATGCTGCCCAAGGCGTTCGGCCGCTACGGGCGGGTCATCGTCCTCAACCTCCCGTTCTTCGGCCATACCGTGTTGGTGTCCGACCCGGCGCTGATCCGTCAGGTCTTCATGGCGAGCACTGATGACCTGATCAATGTCCACCCCAACCTGAGCAGGGTCTTCGGGCCCGGTTCGGTTTTCGCGCTGGACAGGGCGGAGCACCGCGACCGCCGCAAGCTGCTCGCTCCGCCGTTCCACGGCCAGAGCATCAAGAACTACGAGAAGATCATCGAGGAAGAGACGCTGCGCGAGAGCGCCAATTGGCCTGAGGGCAAAGAGTTTCGAACACTCGAACCGATGAACCGGATCACGTTGAACGTGATCTTGCGAACCGTCTTCGGAGCCGACGGTGTCGAACTCGACTTTCTCCGGCAGATCATCCCGCCGTGGGCGAAGCTGGGTTCACGCATGGCGACGCTGCCCGAGCCGCCGTCGCGCCTCGCGCGCTACGGCCCGTGGGCCCGATTGGCAGAATTCCGCCGCAACTTCGACCGCACCGTGAACACGTTGATCGACAAGGCGGAGGCGGACCCGCATTTCGACGAGCGCACCGACATCCTGGCGTTGATGCTGCGCAGCAGATACGAAGACGGAAGCGCGATGTCGCGTCAGGACATCTCCGACGAGTTGTTGACGTTGGTCGGGGCGGGACACGAGACCACCGCCTCGACGCTGGGGTGGGCGTTCGAGCGGCTACGCCGTCATCCCGACATCGTCGCCAAGCTCGTCGAAGAGAACGACGCCGAGGGCAGCGAGTTGCGGCAGGCGACCATCCTGGAGATACAGCGGGCCAGGACGGTGATCGACTTCGCCGGCCGCCATGTTGCCGCGCCCGAGTTCGCACTCGGTGAATGGTCCATCCCGAAGGGCTACAACATCGTGGTGAGCATCACCGACCTGCACGAGAACCCCGACCTGTTCGCAGACCCGGACCGTTTCGACCCGTACCGGTTCGTCGGGACGCGGCCACCCGCCTTCGCGTGGGTGCCGTTCGGCGGGGGGACCCGGCGGTGTCTGGGCGCCGCGTTCGCCAACACCGAGATGGATGTGGTGTTGCGAACGATATTGCGGCACTTTGCCATCGAGACGGACGATGCGCCGGACGAGAAGGTGCATTTCCGCGGTATCGCCTATACGCCAAAGGACGGCGGCCGAGTGGTGGTGCATCGCCGCAAGTAGTCTGTGCGGTTGTGACCAACCTCGTCGACATGATGAACGGCGCCATGGAGTACACCATCCCGCCGGCGCACAAGATGGGCATCAAGGCGGTCGAGGCACGCCGCGGCTACGCCGCCGCCTCGGTGCCACTGGAGGGCAACGGCAACCACTTCGGCGTCGTGTACGCCGGCGTGCAGTTCACCGTCGCCGAAATCCTCGGCGGCATCATCGCGCTCTCCACGTTCGACAGCGCCAAGTACTACCCGCTGGTGAAGAACGTCGACATCAAGTTCACCGGGATGGCCCGCAGCGACCTACGCGCCGAGGCCAGCCTGGACGAGGACGAGATCGGCCGGATCGAGGCCGAGGCCGCCGAGAAGGGAAAGGCCGACTTCACCCTCGACGCGGTGGTCAAAGACGAAGCCGGCCAAACCGTCTCGGTCACCCGCGGGCTCTACCAGCTGCGAGCCCACGGCAAGTAAGTCAAGCTCCCCGGCTTGCGCGTGGGCCCAGCTGCGTGGCCCGCTTCGGCAGCTTCCAGTCCGGCCGCGGGAAGTGGCAGGTGTAGCCCCATGGCATGCGCTCCAGGTAGTCCTGGTGCTCGGGTTCGGCCTCCCAGAAATCACCCGCGGGGGTGACTTCCGTGACTACCCTGCCCGGCCACAGCCCCGAAGCATCGACATCGGCGATGGTGTCCAGCGCTACCCGCTTCTGCTCGTCGTCGGAGTAGAAGATCGCCGAGCGATAGCTCGTGCCGACATCGTTGCCCTGCCGGTTCTTCGTCGTCGGGTCGTGGATCTGGAAGAAGAACTCCAGCAGCGCCCGATAGTCGGTCTGCGCGGGGTCGTAGACGATCTCGATCGCCTCGGCGTGGCCGGGATGGTTGCGGTACGTCGCGTTCGCGTTCTCGCCGCCGGTGTAGCCGACCCGAGTGGAGATCACACCGGGCAGCTTGCGGATCAGGTCCTGCATGCCCCAGAAGCAGCCGCCGGCCAGGATCGCCTTCTGTCGGTTGGTCACGCGCCCTCCTTGGTGGTTGTCTGAAACAGCTGCCGGTACTGCCCATATCCTTGCGCCTCGAGGTCGTCGAGGTGGATGAACCGCAGGGCGGCGGAGTTGATGCAGTACCTCAGCCCGCCGTCGACCTTCGGCCCGTCGGTGAATACGTGGCCGAGGTGGCTGTCGCCGTTCGCCGAGCGCACCTCGGTGCGGATCATCAGGTGCGAAAAATCGCGCTTCTCGACGACATGTCCCGTCTCGATCGGCTTGGTGAAGCTCGGCCAACCCGTGCCGCTGTCGAACTTGTCGACCGACGCGAACAGCGGCTCTCCGGAAACCACGTCGACGTAGATGCCCGGCTCGTGGTTGTCCCAGTACTCGCCGGTGAACGGCCGCTCGGTGCCGTTCTTCTGCGTCACGTGATACTGCTCCGGTGACAGCGCACCGACCGCTTCGGGATTCTTGTGATAGTTGCTTTTCATGGCGTTCCTATAACGGTATACGCCGGTCGATTAATCCAGGTCAGCGTCGCTACTGTGGACGCATGCGGACAGCGATGGCCATCGCACTGACAGGCTTGCTTCTCCTGATGTTCGGAGTCCCGACGGCGGCGGCGGTGCCGTCGGCGCCACCCGAGGTGCCGCCGGGCGGCGTGGTCTTCGCCGACAATCCGGCCATCGTGGACCCACATCCGATCGGCGTCGAGTCATGGAGCCGCGCAGGCACCGACAACGCGTTGAACGTGAACTTCACGTCGGGTACGGACACGTGCTACGGCGTACACGCCACGGTGCAGGAAACCAGCGAGACGGTGACCGTGGAGCTGCACAGCGGAACGCTGCCGGAGGCCGTCGGCCGACCGTGCATCTTGATCGCGTTGTTCGGCACGCTCGAGGTGCCGCTGGAGGCTCCGCTCGGCGATCGCCGAGTGCTCAGTGCCTACTGAGACCGTTAACCGAGCATTGTGAAGTACCCGCGTGCCCAGAACTCCCCCGACGTGCCGATCGGCACGGTCTCCAGCGAGACCGGGTCGACGATCCTGATTTCGGTGTGCGGCAATGGCGGTCCTACCGTCAGCCCCTTGTCCTCGGCATTGTCGGACGGGAAGGTGCTCGTGAGCAACGGCGAGCATTCGGTCTGGCCGAAGACGATCGTGAAGTCAACACCAAGCGCGTCTTCGATCCGACGCACCAACGCCTCGGGCACCTGCGCACCGCCCGCAGCCGTCGATCGCCACGAGGACAGGTCCCGAACCGACAAATCGGGGTGATCCATCGCGACGATGAGCATTGTCGGGACTGCGTTGGCGAACCCCACCCGCTCGAGCTCGATCAGCTCGAGGAACAGGCCGGGCTCGAACATCGGCAAAAGCACTAGCGTCGCCCGTCTGTCGAGCGCTCCGAGCACGCCCAGCACGCACCCACCCGTGTGGAACAGAGGCAGCGGAAGGAGCCAACCGGCGCCGTCAGCAATTTCGATCCGGTCGACCCAAAGCCGGGCATTGTTGATGATGCTGTCGTGGCTCAGCACCACGCCCTTCGGGAACCCGGTTGTGCCGCTTGTGTACTGGATCTGTGCAGGGTCGTCGGCGTGGACTGTCGGCAGCGTGACGTCGCGTCCTCCACCGTCGGCGGTCAGCTCGTCTAGCAGGTCGAGCCGCAGAACGTGGCGCAGGTCAGGCAGCTCGACGCGGATGGCGTCGACGTGCGCCGCCAGCGGGTTGCCGCGAACCTCGGGTACGAGGAACAAGCCGGCCGCCCGCGACTGCCCGAGGATGTAGGACGCCTCGGCTGGCCAGCAGGCTCGGGTTGACGGTGACGAGCGTCAACCCGGCTAGCGCGGCGCCGTACTCGAGCAGCACCCACTCGGGCAGGTTGTGCGCCCACACCGCGATGTGTTCGCCCGGCTCGAAATGCTGCAGTAGGAAGCGCGCGCAGCGCTGCGGCGTCGGCAAGCAGCTCGGCGTAGGTCCACTGCCGTCGGTCCGGCGCGTAGGCGAAGCTCGACAAACACACGTAGAACGTGTTCTAGTTTCTCCCGTGACAAGCAAGGTCTTCACCCGCGACGAGCTGGCAGAGGCGTTCGCGAACTTCGAGCAGACGGTGGCCCGCGCCGCCGAGACCCGCGACTGGGATCCCTGGGTCGAGCAGTACAGCCCCGACGTCGTCTACGTCGAGCACGCGGCGGGAACCATGCGCGGCCGCGACGAAGTGCGGAAGTGGATCTGGGCGACGATGGAGACGTTCCCCGGCAGCTACATGACGTCGTTTCCGTCGCTGTGGTCGGTGATCGACGAGCCGACCGGTCGCGTCATCTGCGAGCTGGACAACCCGATGCGCGACCCCGGCGACGGCACGATCATCAGCGCGACCAACATCTCGATCGTCACCTACGCCGGCGACGGGCAGTGGTGCCGTCAGGAGGACATCTACAACCCGCTTCGGTTCGTGTCGGCGACGGCGAAGTGGTGCCGCAAGGCCGAAGAACTCGGCACCCTTCCTGACGGAGGCCGCCGCCTGGTTGCGGCAGTTCGGCGGTGCCCGATGACCGTTCTCGTCATCGGCGCCAACGGCTACCTCGGCAGTCACGTCACCCGTCAGCTCGTCGCTGACGGGCAGGACGTCCGTGTGATGGTGCGCGCCGGCGCCAACACGATCGGCATCGACGACCTGAAGGTGACGCGGTTCGTCGGGGACATCTGGAACGACGACGTACTGCGCGAGGCGATGACGGGCTGCGACGTCGTCTACTACTGCGTCGTCGACACCCGCGGCTGGCTCAAGGATCCGGCGCCCCTGTTCCACACGAATGTGGACGGCACGCGAAACGTCCTTGAGATCGCGAAAGATGCTGGTTTGCAACGCTTTGTCTTCACCAGCAGCTATGTGACGGTTGGCCGCAAACGCGGCCGCGTCGCCACCGAAGACGACATGATCATCAACCGCGGGCTGACGCCGTATGTGCGGTCCCGGGTGCGGGCCGAAGAACTGGTGCTGGAGTACGCGCGTGAGCGCGGCCTGCCTGCGGTCGCGATGTGTGTATCCACCACCTACGGCGGTGGCGACTGGGGCCGCACACCACACGGCGCCATCATCGCCGGGGCGGCGTTCGGCAAGCTGCCGTTCGTCATGAAGGGCATCGAGCTGGAAGCCGTCGGCGTGGACGACGCCGCCCGCGCCATGATCCTGGCTGCCGAGAAGGGCCGCGTCGGCGAGCGGTACCTCATCTCGGAGAAGATGATCACCAACGCCGAGGTCGCCCGCATCGCCGCCGAGGCGGCCGGGGTGGCTCCGCCGGCCAAGTCGCTTCCGCTGACGATGTCCTACGCGCTGGCCACATTGGGGACCGTCAAGGCGCGGCTGCGCGGGACCGACGAGCAGCTCTCGCTGGCGTCGCTGCGGCTGATGCGGGCCGAGGCCCCGGTGGACTGTGCCAAGGCCCGGCGCGAATTGGGTTGGGAGCCAAGGCCGGTGGAGGAGTCGATCCGCGAGGCGGCGCGGTTCTGGGTGGGCCTGCGGGAAGCCAAGCGCAAGAGCAAGACCGTCAATTAGCGAACGCGGCGGTCGTGTTGGGTCTACCGTCGAACCGTGGGGGAACAGCGAGAGCCCTCGAGTTCACCCGACACGGCACCCGGCGGTTCTGCAAACCCGCTGAAGATCGGCGAGGCTGTCGCGTCTGAATTGTCACGCGTCCTCTCCGCCTACACCGAACAGGTAGAGAAAGCCCTGCAGACCGCTCTCGGTCAGTTGACCGAACAGTGGCAGTCGGCGTTCGAGGTCTACGCCAACGAGTACACCAAGCAATGGCAGGAGGCCGTGCAGGCGCTGGCCGCCCAGCAGTCGGCGCCGGTGGTCGACGCCAAGGCGGCGAAAGTACGAAAGAAGCCCAGAAAGGCGGAGTAGGTATGCGCGCTGAGGTTTCTGCATCGCTCTGCAGTCCAGAAGAGCGGCCGGTCAGCCTGAAACTAGATCCGGTCAAGCTGGACACTCGGTTGTCCGGAACACCAAGTATCAGCGCCGACCCCATCGAAGTCGAGCTGCCCGAGATCACCGTCACGGTCCCCGAGATCACCGTCGAGCTACCGAGCCCAACGCTGAACGTGACCTTGGGAGTCGGGGACAGCGGCGTCGTCGAATATCTAGAGGGCGTGCGGGCGTTCATTCAATCGCTCCAACTCGGGTCGGTGGATCCTCCCGAGTTACCGGATCCCACCGACGTGGCGCTGGCGGCTGCCGCGCTGCTGGCGATCGGGCCCGACGTGATCCGCGCGATTGCACTGCCGAAACTAGAACTCGAAGCCGAACTGGAGCTCGGGGATCTCAAGATCTCGGCCGACGATTCGCTCACCATCGACACCGGCCGGGTTCGCCTCCATGGCGTGCCGGTGGACGACGATGTTCTACCAGTCAAGATCGCCGCAGACCTGGACAACGGCGGTATGACGGCAGTGCTCGAAAGCGTGCGGGCGGCATTGACCGGCTGCCTCGTGCTCAACGGCGGCGATCCCCCGCCGGCTCCGTGTGCCCCGACCGCCGCCGTGTTGAAAGCCAAGGCGGAGGTCGACACCAACCAGAAGTGGCTGGTTCGTGATCATCGAAGGTCACGGGTTCGGCACAGTGCAAGGCACAGTGGCCCTCACTCAGGCGGGCGTGTCCCTCACGCCGCAGCAGTTCACAACGTGGACCGACCAACTGATCGAGGTGATCTTCCAACCGATCCCACCGCCCGGGGCGTATGCGGTGATTGTCGACGACCGCTCAGGGCGTGTCAATGCCGCCGCCTACGGTCACCGTCACCGTGCCCTAACCGTCACTGAACGACGCGCGCGTGGGCGTTCAGGCGCTCGGCGTGTGTCGCCTGGCAGGACTAGCCTCGAATGACGTGACCGAGAAACTGCACGTCGACCTGTCCGGTGCACCGCAGACGATGTTGGCCACGTTCTACGCCAAGGCGCTGGACGCCGACCTCGAGAAGCCGATCCTGGGTGACCGGTGGGCCAAGGACATCGTCGAGCGCATCGACTACGACTGGTCGAAGACCACGATCACGGCGCGCACCTCGCCGTCGGTGACCACCCGCTCGGCCCACTTCGACAACTGGGCGCGCCAGTTTCTGGCCGTGCACCCCGAGGCGATCGTGCTGCACCTGGGCTGCGGCCTGGACAGCCGGTACTACCGGCTCGACCCGGGCCCCGGCGTCGAGTGGTACGACGTCGACTATCCCGACGTCGCCGAGCTGCGCAGGCAGCTTTTTCCCGCGCGCGAGCACTGCCACGTCGTCGCGGCATCGGTCACCGACCCGGCCTGGCTCGCCGACGTTCCCGCCGATCGGCCGACGCTGATGATCGGCGAGGGCCTGACCATGTACCTCACCAAGGCCGACGGGGTCGCACTGCTGCGCAGGATCGTCGAGCACGCGCCGTCCGGTGAGTTGCAGTTCGACGCGTTCAGCCGGTTCGGAATCAAGACCCAGTGGACCAACACCGTGGTGAAGCGGGCGGGCGCGACGCTGTACTGGGGGATCGACGGGCCGGACGACATCCTCGAGGCGGTGCCGGGCGTGCGGCTGCTGCAGTGGGTGTCGCCGTTCGACTCCGCGACGTTCGCCAAAGTGTCCTGGCCCTATCGGGTGATGGCCAAGGTGATGTCGGTGTCTTCGTCGCTGCGCTACATGGCGCAGTACCACCGCTACGCGTTCTGAGGACCACGCTTCCCGAGCACCGGTTGACTACCGCGACCCTCGTCGAAATCAGGGCACCACGGAGAATGGCCCCTCTGGTCACGCCAAACAAGCTGCAGTGCCTGCACTTTGGGACCGTAGAGGGCGACCGCGAAATTCAAGTGCGCATCAGGCTGGTTGACCTTCACGAATTCGAGCTGCACTTCCCCGCCTAGATCCATGAGGTCTCCTGGCGCGGGTTGAACCTCGCGAACCGTGTAATTGGCTACCGCGTTCAGCAGTCGCAATGCCCGCTCGGGATCCACGCCGGTGACGAGATATTCGGCGAATCCGCGTTTATGCAGCCCGATCGTGTAGGCGAACGGTTTCTTGTCATCCTCGACGTATTGCACGACCCACTTATGCTTGCGGATCGTCGCGCGCAGCTCCTTGAGGTAGTCGGTGGTGGTCGCGCCGGGGTGATCGCATTGCCAGCACATGGCATGTCCTTTCGTAGGTACTTGCCCACACCATGCGCTCGGCGACCGACAAATCAACGAGTGCCACAATCGTTTGATGCCCACGATCAACGGCCGCGTCTCGCACTGGTACGACGGACTGCCGGACTACCGTCCGGCACTGCCTGGCGACCGCGACGCCGACGTGTGCATCGTCGGCGCCGGCTACACCGGGCTGTGGACGGCGTACTACCTCAAGCGGGCGGACCCGTCGCTGCGCATCGCGGTGCTGGAGGCCCGGTTCGCCGGGTTCGGCGCGTCCGGCCGCAACGGCGGCTGGCTGTCGGGGCTGGTCCCCGGGGACCGCAACGGGATGGCGCAGCGAGCACGGCCGCGACAGGGTGATGGCCTGGCAGCGGGCGCTGAACGACGCCGTCGACGAGGTGATCGACGTGGCGGCCCGCGAAGGAATCGACGCGGGCATCGTCAAGGGCGGCACCCTGCGGATTGCCCGCAACCCCGCCCAGGCGTCGCGGTTGGCCGACGAGATCGACGAGGAGCTCAGCTGGAAGGTCGACGTCGAGCGGCTGACGAAAGCCGAAGCCGCCGAACGGATCCGGCTCGACGGGGTGCTGGCGGCCTACCACAATCCGCACTGTGCGCGTATCCAGCCGGCCCGGCTGGCGCGTGGGCTGGCCGACGCGGTGGCCCGTCTCGGTGTCGACATCTACGAGCAGTCGCCCGTCACCGCGATCACCGCCGGGCGGGCGATCACGCCGCACGGCACCGTCACCGCGCCGATCGTGTTGCGGGCGACGGAGGGGTTCACCGCGGCGCTGCCGGGTCTGCGGCGCCGCTGGCTGCCGATGAACAGCTCGATGATCGCCACCGAACCGATCCCCGACGACGTGTGGGAGACCATCGGCTGGCGCGGATGCGAGACGCTCGGGAACGCCGCGCACGGCTTCTTCTACGCCCAGCGCACCGACGACAATCGCATCGCGATCGGCGGCCGCAGCGTGCCGTACCGCTTCGGTTCGCGCACCGACGCCGACGGGCGGGTCCCCGAGCGCACGATCGAGCATCTGGCCGCGACGCTGCGCGCGGTGCTGCCACAGATCCGCGACGTGCCGATCGCACACGGCTGGTGCGGTGTACTGGCGGTGCCGCGGGACTGGTCGGCCGGCATCGCGCTCGACAAGTCCACCGGATTGGGTTGGGCCGGTGGATATGTCGGCCACGGTGTCACCGCGACCAACCTGGCCGGCCGCACCCTGGCCGATCTGGTTCTGGACCGGCCCGGACCGTTGACCGAGCTGCCGTGGGTGGGCCACCGCTCGCCCAACTGGGAGCCCGAGCCGCTGCGCTGGCTGGGGGTGCGCGGTATGTATCAGGCGTACAAGCTGGCGGACTGGCACGAAGGCCGCGGTCGATCGACGACGTCACCGATCGCCGTCGTCGCCGACAAGATCGCAGGCAGGCCCTAGCCCGCTTCGGCTGTTTGGCCGGGTTCTCCCCCTACGCTTCGCGTGGGAGGTACCCCCACAACGCGGCTCGTTGCCTCGCCGCTTGATCGTCACCCGGCCTCGGCCTTCTCCTTCAGCCGCGCCAGCGTGAGCTTGATGTGTTCGGCGTTGGCCGCGTCGCGGTCGCGAACTCCCGTGCCGACCCATGCGGTCTTGCTGAACCAGCCGGGTCGGCGATCCCAGGTTCGCTCGGTGACCCGGCAGCCACCGCCTTCGGCGGGGACGATGTCGTAGCGCCAGTGCGCGATCGGCAGCACCGCGTAACGGACGTCGAAGGCGAAAACGCGGCCCGGCTTCGGCTTCGGTGACGGTGCAGGTGGTGCTCCAGCGGTGCGAGCCGTTGCGGTTGTGACCCTTGAACACCGCACCGGGACTCACCTTGTCGCCCTTTCGCCACTCCATCGACTCGTTCTCCTCGGCCAGCGACGCCAGCGTGGGTAAATCGGTGATCAGGCGGTACACGGTGTCGGGGTCGGCGTCGATCGACACCTCGGCCTGCGCGGAGGCCGCATCGGGTTGAGTCATGACGGGATCGTATCGACGGGCATCGACGAGGGAGGAACAGGCGCGGCGATTGCGGCGTTGCCTGACATATGACCGATCGACCCGTCCGCGAGCCCACCGCCGACCACCCGATCACCGTCGAGCCCACCGGCAAGCACGTCACCGTGCGGGTGAACGGTGAAGTCGTCGCCGAAACCGACGACGCGCTGACGCTGCAGGAGTCCACCTATCCCGCGGTGCACTACATCCCGTTGCATGACGTCGTGGAGGGCGTGCTGACGTCCAGCGACACCAGCACGTACTGCCCGTACAAGGGCGACGCCAGCTACTACCACGTGACGACCACCGCCGGCGACACCGTCGAGGACGTGATGTGGACCTATCAGCAGCCCTACCCCGCGGTCGGCGACATCGCCGGTCACGTCGCGTTCTATCCGGACAAGGCGGAGATCGCCGTCGCGTCTTAGCCGCGGGTGCGCACCAGGTAGCGCCGTTCGGCGTAGGCCAGGTCGTCACGCCACAGCCGGGTGGCCGCCTGCCGCATCAACGGCGCGATGAACGGTTGGCCGCGCAGCGCGTGCACGAAGCCGGGGCGGTCGGAATGGGCGACGACGGCCTCGATCACCGCGGTGCGCGGCAGCCCGTCGGGTCCGGGGCCGACGGGCGTGGCGTGGGTTTCCACGACGCTGCCTGCCCCTTCGCCGTCCACGATGCGCATGACGATGGTGCGGGGCTCCGGGCTGGTGAACTCGGCCACGACCGGGACTCCGAACCGGCCGATGTGAAACGTCACGGGCACAAGGAAGCGGTCCGCGTCCTCGGGCAGGTCGACGTCCGCCGGTGGCGCCGACAGCACCTCGAGCTGAGCGAACGAATACGGGTGGTACCAGGCGCCGTGCCACGGGTCGAGCCGGTTGGCGATGATGTCGCTCGGCTCGCAGGTGCCGACCAGCCGGGTTACCGCATGCAGTGTCGGACCGTCGGGCCGCGCAGGCATGATCGGCCGATCGGTCGGCTCCTCGCCGCCGACTCCGTCCAACCGCACCCAGGCCAGCACGCCGTCATCGTGTGCCGGGTAGGGCTTCCAACCGAATTCGCGTCCGCCCGCCAGTCGGAGGCCATGCCATGGACAGATCAGCGCACCGCAGTCCACCGTGCCGGTGGACAGGTCGGCCCCGAGGTGCGGGCAGGTCCCCGGCCCGACGTGCAAGGTGGCGTCGGTGCCACGCCACGCGACGATCTCCAGCCCGCCGACCGAAGTGCCGAGCGGGCGCTTGCGGATCGCGTCGCTTGCCGCGAACGCGTACCAGTTGCCGCTGGGCCTGCGCTGGGACCGTTCGAGTGCGGCGTCGATGATCGCGGGCTGCGCATCCTGGTACGTGGGTCGCTGACCCGCCCACTGGGCCCGTGGAAGCACCTTGAACGGCGAGGTTTTCGACCACCGCGACTTGAGTCCGGACAGCATGCTCATCGCGCCAACTGCCTTTCTCGCTGCGCGAGCCGTCGCAGGGTCGGCGACCGGCCCTGGATCGGGACCGTGTGGAGGGCATGCCCGGCCAGCCCGTAGTGGGTGAGCAGGTGGTTCGCCGCCGACCACCCCGTCGTCGCGGCGCGCTCCATCAGCGCCACCGGCAGGTCGACGCGGATCCCGTCACCGGCGAGCGCGACGCCGGGTTGCGGCGTGGCCACGGTCGGCCGTTCGGCGTGGTCCCCGGGCGCGAACCGGGGACAGTCGCTGCGGCACACCACCCGTTCGTCGACGATTCGGGATGGCTCTGTTTCCGGGTACAGCTCATACAGCCGGGCGAGCATGCGGTCGCGCAGACCGTCGCGCGGCCCGGTAACGGCATAGGAGTGCAGTTCGACGACGGAACCTCCGGTGCGCCGGGCCCAGCCCGCCGCCTCCCGTTCGTAGCGTTCGAGCACGCTGACATTGTCCAGCGGCGGGCGTCCGCCCGTCCCGAGGAACGCCGAACGGTCGGACATTACGGGCCGCTCCAGCCACAGCCGCTGCACCACGAACGGCGGTGCGGTCCCCAGCCGTGCGATCCGGGCGCGCCAGTCGTCGTTACCGAGACCGGGTGAGCCGTCGACAATGCGCTGCAGGCCGGTCACGTCGGTGGCCAGCACCACACCGTCGCATTCGAGGTCGGCGCCGGCGTCGCGACCCACGCGGAAGCGCGGACCGGTCTCAACCGAGGTGACCGAAACACCGGTGTGGAACCGTGCGCCACACGACTCGAGGTACTGGCGTAGGGGATTCCACAGGGCCACATCGAAATTGGCGTTCGCCACATCGAAGATCAAGCCCTCGCTGGAGCCGAGGAAATAGATGTGAAACATGGTGGCCAGCTCGGCGGCCGACAGGTCGGCGGGTTCGGCGAAGAAGCTGCGGGAGAATACCTCGAACGCCAGATGCCGTGCGGCATCGGGAAAGTTGATCGCACGAAGGAAACTATCGGCGTCGACGTGGTCGAGCCGCTCGTAGATGCCCGGAACCGACACGGCCGCCAGCGGCGCGGCCGCACGGGCGTTGAGCCGGGCCAGGTCGCGCAGCCGAAACGTCGGGCTGCGCAATGCGAACGCCAGCGCGTTGAGCGGAGGTGTCTGCGGCAATCCGCGGAACGTGTCGCGTCTGCCTTGACCGTCGACAAGCGGATAGTCCTCGACCGGCGTGAGCATCCCCAGCCCGGAGTCGATGCGCCGCAACAGGTCCCGCAGGTTGTAGTACTGGCGGAAGAACGCGTGGAAGCCGCGGTTCATCGGGAGGCCGTTCTCGGTCCAGCCGCCGACGCGCCCGCCGAGGTAGGACTCCCGCTCGACGACATCGACCGTCACCCCGCGCTCGACCAGCCCGGCCGCCGCCGCCAGCCCGGCGATGCCCGCACCCACCACGACGACGTGCGGTGTTCTCGCCAGCGCGCCCGCATCGGGCAGGCCGGGCGGTGCGGGGTGGGTGGCGCGGCGGGGATCGGTCATCGCGGCGCTTCTGCCAGGAAGGTGTGCACGATGTTGCGCTGCCAGCCGGGAACCGTCTCGCTGCGCACAGCGGTGAAGCCGTTGGCGCGCAGCCGGTTTCGGAAGGCATCGGCACCGTCGAAGTCGTTGACACTGCGCCGCAGGTAGCGGTACAGGCCGGCGTCACCGCTACGCAGCCGGCCCATCGGGATGATGACCGTCGCGCAGACCGCGTTCCACATCGCCGTCGCCAGCCGGGAGTCGCGAACCGAGTACTCGTGTACCGCCAGCGTTGCGCCGGGCCGCAACAGCGTTCGGAACGTACGCAATTGGGCGTCGGGGTCCTCGAGATTGCGCAGCAGGTATGCGGCGAAGATGCCGTCGAACAGCCCGTCGACGCCTGCATCGGCGATGTCCTCGATGCGGCTGTGCACGAACCGTACCGTCGCGGGCCAGCGCTTGGCGGCGGCCTCGGCCAGCATGCCCGACGATGCGTCGACCGCGATGATCTCGGCGTGCGGTGCGACGGACAGCAGCGCGGCGGTGGACGCACCTGTGCCGCAGCCCGCGTCGAGCAGGCGCAGGCCGCGGCCGAGGTCGGGATAGCCGCATCCGCCGTGCAGACATCTGCAGGTGGCGGTGGTATCCGGGGTTCGCGCCCACCAGGACGTCATAGGCGGCCGCGCCCGCGTCGAACGCGGCGGGCACCTCGGCGCGCGGCAGCTTGCGGTCGGTCATTGCGCGTCCGTTGTCTTGCGATCGCGCAACCGCTGCCGTTCCCACAGCAGCAGCACGGCGGTCACCAAGGCGAAGCCGAACAGGAAATCCTCGACGGGGATGTCGAACGGAAATCTGATGCCGCTGGTGTGGCGGTCGTCGTAGATGACAATCGGCGCGCTGAGCTTCGTCAGCCAGCCGTCGACCAGTATCTGAAAGGCGAATACGATCACCATCGAGATCCAGTAGGCGGGCCTGCGAAACAGACCGGTCCGCAGCACGCCGAACTCCAACGCGCACACCGCGATTACCGCCAGCACAGCGGGCAGCGTGTAGCCCAGACCCGTCACGACGACTGCCCCGAGCGGGCACGGGCCTTCTGCAGGCGGGTCAGGATGGTGTCTACGGCGTTGTAGGTGAGCAGCCCGCACAGCGGGATCACGATGAAGAAGAGCAGCTCTTCGATCGGGATCCGGGCGGGCAGTTCAAGGCCGGTGACGAACTGCGGGTTGTATGTCCACACGTGTGCGGCGATCGCCACCGCGTCCCACACCACGAACACGGCCGCAACGGGCAGCACCGCGATCGCGGCCCGCCGTGCGTGCCGGTAGACACCGGAACCGAACATCTCCAGTGGCGCGGTGATGAGCAGGCACGCGGCCAGCACGATCAAATACTGCCAGTGATTCATTTCTAGATCTTCGTACCCTGCGTCAACCGCGCGCGCCAGGCCCGCATCAGCCCGAGACCCGCCACCTGCAGTCGTCGGCCGGTGCCCACGGTCGCGCGCTGGTTGAAGATCGCGAAGTCGATGCTCTCGATGCGGTCCAGGATCTCCGAGTACAGCGTGTACGCCGCCGCAACGCAGGGCTGGGACCGCGGGTCGAGCAATTCGATGCCCTTGCGAGCGAATTCGTATACCCGCCGGGTGGCGGCATGCTGCTCGGTCAGCGCACGGCGCACCCGCGCGTCGGTGCGCTTGTTGGTGTGGCACCACGTCAGCACGTCGCGGTCGACGCGGTACGCGGCCAGCTCGTCGGCGGGCAGATAGACCCGGCCCCGTTGCAGGTCCTCGTCGACGTCGCGGAGAAAGTTGGTGAGCTGGAACGCCTTTCCCAGCGCGGCGGCGTACGGTGCGGCATCCTCGCGCGGGCCGACTGTGCCGAGAACCGGCAGCATCTGCAATCCGATCACCTCGGCCGAGCCGTGCATGTAGCGCTCCAACGCGGTCCGGTCCGGATAGTCCGTCACGGTCAGGTCCATCCGCATCGACGTCAGGAAGTCGTCGAACATCTCCCAGGGGATGCCGTACCGGCGCGCGGTGTGCACCACCGCCCGCAGAGCGGGATCGTCACCGCAGTCCTCCTGCTGGACAAGCTGATTGAACAGCTGCGTCGCCAGCAGCTGAAGCCGTTCGGCGCGGTCGGCGGTGCTGCTGGTGGTATCGAAGTCGTCGAGAATGTCGTCGGCCCGGCGGGCGAACCCGTAGAGCGCATGGACAGCCGGACGCTGCTCGGGCGCCAGCAGCCGGGTGGCGAGGAAGAAGGTGCGGCCGTGCTCGGCGTTGAGCACACGGCAGAGTTGGTACGCACTGCGAAGGGCCGGATCCTTCACGCCGGCGGCGTCGAGCTCGGAGCGGATCATGATTGCCCACTCCCGATGTGGGTCGCGACGCGGCGGGTCACGGCTCCGGTGATCCGGTCGGCGGCCAGCCGCCCCGACAACAGGGCGGTCGGCACGCCGACACCCGGCACGGTCGACGACCCGGCCAGCACGACGTTCTCGATGTCGCGAATGGTGTTGGCCGGACGGAACGGCCCGGTCTGGGCGAAGGTGTGGGCGAGCGCGAACGGGGTGCCCGCCAGCATTCCCTGCCTGGCCCAGTCCGCGGGGTTCACGACGTGCAGCAGTTCGGCATCGGTGCCGAATTGGGGGAGCCGATCGGTGACAGCGTCGATCAGGCTGTCGGTGTACGAGTCGCCGACGGTCGCCCAATCAACAGTGCCCCGCGCGAGATTCGGCGCGGGCGCCAGAATGTAGAGCAGGTCGCGTCCGGTCGGCGCCAGCGTGGGATCGCCTGCCGTCGGCCGGGTCACCAGAAGTGACGGGTCGCGCATCACCACCCCGTCATCGATGATGTCGCGGAACGTCTGCTCCCACGCATCACCGAAAAGGATGTGGTGGTGCGGCATTTCGCGATCCACGGATTTGCAGCTGACGTGGGCGACCACCGCGGACGGCGATGGTCGCAGCGGCAGCAGCCGACGCGGGGTGCGGCCCAGCAGCCGATAGGTGTCAGGAAGCTCGGTGGTGAGTATCACTGCGTCGGCGTTGATACGCTCGCCTTGGTCGGTGTCCACCGCTCTGATGCGGTCATCGCCGCGATCCAGTCCCGATACGGTTGCGCCGTAGCGGAATTCGACACCGGCATCAGCGGCAGCGGCGGCCAGTGCGTCGGGCAGCGCGCGCATTCCGCCGCGCGGGAAGTACACGCCCGCGATGGTGTCCATGTATGCGATGACGGCGTAGACCGCGAGCGCGCGCTGGGGCGGAACCCCCGCGTAGAGCGCCTGAAAGGTGAAGATCCGGTGCAAGCGAGGATCGGTGATGAACCGTTTCACCACTCGGTCCCACCGCCGGAAGGCACCCAGCGCTGTCAGCCGGGCGAGCTGCGGAGTCAACAGCGACAGCGGGGAGTCGAAGTTCGAGGCGATGAAGCCGTCGAACTCGACCTGATACAACCGGGCGAGCCAGTCCCGCAGCCGGAGATAACCCTGCGCTTGTTGCGGCCCGGCCAACCGCTCGACCTCGGCGGCCATCGCTCCGCGGTCGCTGTGCACATTCAGCGCGGTGCCGTCGGAGAAGAGGGCGCGGTAGGCGGGGTCGACGGCCACGAGCTCCATCCGGTCGGCGGTGGATTCGCCTACCGCCGCGAATGTCTCGTCGATCAGGTTCGGCATGGTGAGAACCGTCGGGCCGGTGTCGAGCCGGTAGCCGTCGATGTCCAGCCGGCCGACCCGCCCACCCGGGACGTCACCGCGCTCGACGACGGTCACGGAGCGGCCGCGCCCGGCGAGATGCAGTGCGGCCGACAGGCCGGCAAGGCCGGCGCCGACAACCACCACGTGATCGGTTCTGCCCTCGACGGTGCGCATCATGCCGCCCGCTGCGTGCAGACCGACGCCATGTTGAGCAGTGCCGAACGAACCGCGCCGTCCAGCCGCCCCGCGTCGATCCAGTCCGATGCCCTGCGCAGCCGGTCGGAAATCATGTCCTCGATCCTCTGGACCGCGCCGGTCGCGGCGATTAGGGCGCGCCATCGGTCGACATCCGTCTCGTCCAGTTCGGGCGTGCTCATCAGCTCGGCGAGCTGTCGGCGCAGCGTCGGATCGGCCATGTGGTGAGCGGCGACCACCACGCTGGTCGCCTTGTGTTCGGTCAGGTCGGCGCCGACGGGCTTGCCGGTGATCGCGGGCGAACCGAAGATGCCGAGCAGGTCGTCGCGCAACTGAAAAGCCTCGCCGACCGCGTCCCCGTAGCCCCCGAGCTGGGACAGCAGCTGCGGGCCGCAGCCTGCCATCGCTGCGCCGATCTCAAGTGGACGGCGCACCGTGTAATTGCCCGATTTGCGTCGCGCCACCTCCAGCACCGCATCCAGCGTAGGCAGGCCGCCGACGTCGTTCACCAGATCGGCGAATTGGCCGACCGCCAGCTCGGTGCGCATCTGGTCGTATCGCGGCCAGGCCCGCGCCTGCGCGCATTGATCGACGCCACTGTCGCGCAGCATCTGCTCGGCCCAGACCAGACACAGGTCGCCGAGCAGGACCGCCGCCGATTCGCCGAACCGCTCCGAAGAACCGGACAGGCCGCGGTCGCGGTGCCAGCGGGCGAACTGGACGTGGGCAGAAACGTGCCCGCGGCGCAGCGGAGAGCCGTCCATCACGTCGTCCTGGAGCAGCGCGAAGGTGTGCAGCAGCTCCAGGCTGGCGGCGGCACGCAACGCGGCCTCCGACGGCTCAGCCCCGCACAACCAGCCAAGGAACATGAAGGTCGAGCGCAGGCACTTGCCGCCGTCGACGAACCCGACCAACACGTCGGCGGCGATGTCGACCCCTGCACCGCGCAAGTCGACCGCGCATCGGCCGGTGACGAACTCGTCGACGGTGTCCAACACCGCCTTGCGAACGTTGCTTCGCCAGATCTCGAACTGACTGTCGTCCTGGCAGGCCATCATCGGCGCGGGATGAAGCGCAGGCGCGAACAGCCGACCGTCAACGCCCAAACTTCACCCCTTCCCAGCTCGACCCGGCGGAAACCGCCAGCCTATTTGCGGTCTGTCCTTAACCCCACCCGAGGAAACTGAATCGGAATCAATGTCACGATTACGTCATCACTGTCCCAAAAACTCAGGGGAGCGGTCGGCGAATGACAGCGGTTGCGGCAAGCGTAGTGTTTCCGGGGCCCGCGAGTCCCGGTCACACGTTGTCACCGCTGCGCCGCGGTGGCGGCGACCCGTGCTACCGGGTCGCCGCCGACGGAGCGATTTGGCGCACGAGCCTTGATGGCCAGCGGGCCGGTGACCGCCAGGATCAGCCGGTCGGCGGCCGACACCGTCGACTGCGAGGCATGGGGCAGCGGCGCAACGGAATTCGCCGAAGTGCTGCCCGCCATACTTGGCGCCGACGACGACGCAGCCGGCTTCGCCCCCGAAGAGCCGACCGTCGCCGCGGCCCACCGTCGGGTGCCGCATCTGCGGCTGGGCCGTACGGGGCGGGTGTTGGAGTCCCTCATTCCGGCGGTGATCGAACAGCGGGTGGCGGGCAAGGATGCGTTTCGTGCCTGGCGGTTGCTGGTCACCAAGTTCGGCACGCCGGCCCCCGGCCCGGTACCGGCGCCGATGCGGGTCCCGCCGCCGGGAGAGGTGTGGCGCCGCATCCCGTCCTGGGAGTTCCACCGCGCCAACGTCGACCCCGGCCGGGCGCGCACGGTCGTCGGCTGCGCACAGCGGGCGGACTCGCTGGAACGACTGGTCAGACTTCCCGCCGAACAGGCCCGCGAGGCGCTGACCTCGCTGCCCGGCGTCGGCGTGTGGACAGCCGCCGAGACCGCCCAACGCGCGTTCGGCGACGCAGACGCGCTTTCCGTCGGCGACTATCACCTGGCCAAGGTGGTCGGCTGGACCCTTCTCGGCCATCCCATCGACGACGACGCGATGGTGGAGTTGCTCGAGCCGATGCGTCCGCACCGCCACCGGGCGGTGCGGCTGCTCGAGGTCAGTGGGCTGGCTCGCAACCCGCGGTTCGGTGCCCGTCAGGCGATTCCGAATCTGCGCGTCATCTAAGTCACCAACGGGGTTACCGGCCGACCTGCGCGGGTACACGTGCCGGGAAGTCAATCATGCGAAGGAGCTACTGATGACTAGTTCTACAGTTCCCGGAATGTCAAACAAAGAGGGCGGCGAGGTTGCCGAGATTCTGCAAAAGGCGCTGAGTCGCTACAACGACCTGCATCTCACGCTCAAGCACGTGCATTGGAACGTGGTTGGACCGAACTTTATCGGCGTGCACGAGATGATCGACCCTCAGGTCGAACTCGTGCGCGGCTACGCCGACGAGGTCGCCGAGCGCATCGCGACACTGGGCAGGTCGCCACTGGGCACACCCGGCGCAATTCTCAACGACCGCACGTGGGACGACTACTCAGTCGAGCGGGACACCGTTCAGGCACACCTGGGCGCGCTCGATCTGGTGTACACCGGTGTCATCGAGGACACCCGGAAGAGTATCGAGCGGGTGGAGGACCTCGACCCGGTCACCGAGGACATGCTGATCGCGCATTCGGGCGAGCTGGAGAAGTTCCAGTGGTTCGTGCGCGCCCACCTCGAGAACTCGGGCGGACAGCTGGCGAACAAGGGCGCGACGACCGAGAAGGGCGCCGCCCGCAGCGCCAAGAAGAAGGCACCGGTCAAGTAGGTCAGGCGGCACCCGCGTCGTCCAGAGCGTCGTCGCGGACCGGCTGGTCGGCGAGTTCCTCGGTTCCGCCGAACAGGTAGGGGTACGCGATCCCCGCGATCGCCGCGCCTACAAGTGGTGCCAGCCAGAACACCCAGAGCTGGGCGGGTGCGCCGTCGCCGTTGAAGAACGCGACGCCGGTGGAGCGCGCGGGGTTGACCGAGGTGTTCGAAATCGGGATCGAGATCAGGTGGATCAATGTCAACGTCAGCCCGATCGACAGTCCTGCGAATCCCTTTGACGCCTGTGCGCGGTCATCGGTGGAGCCGAGGATGACGAGCAGGAACACGCCCGTCAGCATGACCTCGGCGATCACGACGGCAAGCAGCGAGTAGCCGCCCGGTGAGTGCTCGCCGTATCCGTTTGCGGCCATGTTGCCCGTCGCGGTGAAGCCATCCTTACCCTTGGCGACGACGAGAATCACCAGCCCGGCGACCAGGCCGCCGAGCACCTGGACGATCCAGTAGCCGGGCAGTGCCTTCCACTCGACGCGGCGCGCGAGGGCGGCGCCCAGCGTCACGGCCGGGTTGAAGTGGCCGCCGGAAATGGTCCCGAACGCGTAGACACCGGTGAGTACCGTCAGGCCGAATGCCAGTGCCACACCGAGGAATCCGATTCCCAGTGAGACACCGCCGGATACAAACTTGGCGGCGAAAACCGCACTGCCGCAGCCGCCGAGGACCAACCAGAAGGTGCCGATGAACTCCGCTGTCAGACGATGCAGCATGGTGGGTGTGGTCATGCGTGTGAGAGTCGCACGCGTTCCGGGCGGATTGAATGCGTTGTTGCCGAATCGTGGCTAGACCGAAATTATCGTTTCCGGAACATCATCGGCTTGCCGCTAGGCATTTCCGCGCCGCTCGATGGATGCTTCGTCAGGCATCCGCTCTCGAAGACTGTCGTATATCGGCGGCGATCCCAGGATGTACGCGGCGAACACCGCCGCAGCGGTCGCGGCCATCATCGGCACCATGACCTCGGTGGTGGCCGTCATCTCCGTGACGACGACCATCCCGGTCAGCGGCGCGCGCACAGTAGCGCCGAAGAATGCCGCCATTCCGACGAGTGCCATCGGAATCGCCAATTGCGTTGCGTTTTCGGGCCACACGCGCGTCGAACCCTCCGACGAACAGGAGTCCCCACAGCGCACCCACGGCCAGCAGGGGCGCGAATAGTCCGCCCGGCACCGCAGCCGAGTACGACAGGGGGCCGGCGACGAACCGCACCGCAAGGATCCCGATGACGACGGAAAGAACGATGTGTTGTCCGCCGAGGATCCGTTGTGTCAGGTCCTCGCCGCCGCCCACTGCGAGCGGGTATACGAACATCGCCAACCCGATGATGGCACCGATGACGGCCGCCTTCGTCAGGGTGGGGATTCGGCGGATGGCAGCGACGTGGTCAAGGAACCACAACGTCAACCCGTTGTAAACGGCACCCAGACATCCGGTCAGCAGTCCGAAGACGACGAAGAGTGGCAACCACGCGAGAGAAGGAGCGCCGATGGGCTCGACGTCGAAGTCGGCATGGTTACCCAGGACCAGTCGAGAGCAGCTCACCGCTGCGACAGCCGCGAAAAGCGTTGCCAGCATCGTCTTTACCCGGAACGACTTCGTGACCTCTTCGAGCGTGAAAAGGGTCCCTCCGATCGGTGCGTTGAACGCGACCGCCAGACCGGCCCCGCCCAAAGCCGTCTGCATCATCCTGACCTCGGAATCGGGCAGCTGAGCGCGCCGCGCCGCTTCGGCTCCGATCGCCGCGCCCATGTGCACGGTCGGCCCTTCGCGGCCCAACACAAGCCCAGACCCCATGCTCAACACACCGCCGACGAACTTCGCCGGAAGCAAGCGGAGAAGCGGTGGCCGGGCATCGCCCCGGAAAACCGCCTCGACATGCTGGATGCCGCTTCCTGCGGCCAGCGGCTCCCACCGCACAATCAGGGCGGCCAGGGTTGCGCCGGCCGCGGCCGCGGCCATCGGGACCAGCCAGCCTGGTCCCGGTAGCTGGTGCGCCCAGTCGACAAGGTCGATGCGCAGGTCATCGGCTTCCTGCAGACACCAGCGGAACGCGGCGCCCACGAAGCCGATGACCACGCCCGCGACGATCGCCGTAACGCAGATGTGTACCGAACCCCGCATGGAATCGTCGGGCTGATCGGGGCCTGCTGCCGGTTCCGTCATCGGCGACGAACATTACCCGCTCAGATACCCCCATGGGGTATACAATACGGCCATGACCGAGGTCGCCCATTCACAACACCAGGCACACGCTGGCCATGCCGGACACCAGGGCCACAGCGGTCATCACGATCACGTCGCCCAGTTCCGCAGGCTGTTCTGGATCATGGTCGTGCTGGCCATCCCCACCGTGGCGCTCTCGAGCATGTTCGCGATGATCCTCGGCTACGCCGTGCCGGAGTTCCCTGGTGCCCGATGGGTGTCGCCGGTGCTCGGCACCGTGATGTACTTCTGGGGCGGCCGACCCTTCCTGACCGGCGCGATCAGCGAGATCCGTTCCCGCACACCGGGAATGATGCTGTTGATCGGCCTGGCCATCACGGTGGCGTTCATCTCGTCCTGGGGCGCCAGCCTCGGGGTGCTGGACCACCAGCTCGACTTCTGGTGGGAGCTGGCGCTGCTCATCGTCATCATGCTGCTCGGCCACTGGATCGAGATGCGCTCACTGGCCCAGACCAGTTCGGCACTCGACTCGCTGGCGGCGTTGCTGCCCGACGAGGCCGAGCGAGTCGACGGCGACGGCATCGTCACGGTCGCGCCGTCCGATCTGCGCGTGGGCGATGTCGTCGTCGTGCGGCCCGGCGGCAGCGTGCCCGCCGACGGCGAGATCGTCGACGGCGCAGCCGACATGAACGAGTCGATGGTCACCGGTGAGTCCCGCCCGGTGCGCCGCGGCGTCGGCGAACACGTTGTCGCAGGCACCGTCGCGACCGATTCGGGCCTTCGCGTCACGGTGACCGCGGTCGGCGACGACACGGCGCTGGCCGGCATCCAGCGGTTGGTGACCGAGGCGCAGAACTCCTCGTCGCGGGCGCAGCGGCTGGCCGACAGAGCGGCCGGCTGGCTGTTCTGGTTCGCACTGGGCGCCGCCGTCATCACCGCCGTGGTCTGGGGCCTGATCGGTCGGCCGGAAGAGGCGGTCATCCGGACCATCACCGTGCTGGTGATCGCCTGCCCGCACGCGCTCGGTCTGGCGATACCGCTGGTGGTCTCCATCGCCACCGAACGCGCGGCCCGCGGCGGCGTGCTGGTCAAGGACCGGCTCGCACTCGAGAGCATGCGGACGGTCGGCGCCGTGCTGTTCGACAAGACCGGCACCCTGACGAAAGGTGAGCCGAGCGTGACGGCTATCGCCGCGACCGGCAGGCGTGGCGACGATGACGTGCTGGCGCTGGCGGCCGCCGCCGAAGCGGATTCCGAGCACCCGTTGGCCCGCGCGATCGTCGATGCGGCGCGCCTGCGCAACCTGACAGTGCCTGCGTCGTCGGACTTCTCGTCGTCGCCCGCGGTCGGGGTGACCGCGACGGTGGACGGGCATCAGGTCCGTGTCGGAGGGCCGCGGCTGTTGGAAGAGGCCGGCCGGGCGGAGCTGCCCGAGGCACAACCGTGGCACGGCGAAGGCGCGATCGTGCTGCACGTTCTGGTCGACGGGTCCGTGGTCGGCGCGCTGAAGCTGGCCGACGAAGTGCGACCGGAGTCGCGTCAGGCCGTCGACGCACTGCACCAACTCGGCATCGAGGTCGTGATGATCACCGGGGACGCCGAACCCGTGGCGCGGGTGGTGGCCGCCGAACTGGACATCGACCGGGTGTTCGCAGGCGTGCGGCCGGAGGAGAAGGCCGCCAAGGTCGCCGAGCTGCAGGCCGAGGGGCTCGGCGGGAGGCTGGGCGGGAGGCAGGGAGTCGCGATGGTCGGCGACGGCGTCAACGACGCTCCGGCATTGGCCCAGGCCGACGTCGGCATCGCCATCGGCGCCGGCACCGACGTGGCGATCGCGTCGGCCGGTGTCATCCTCGCCAGCTCGGACCCGCGTTCGGTGCTGTCGGTGATCACCCTGTCCAAGGCGGCGTACCGGAAGATGCGGCAAAACCTTTGGTGGGCAGCGGGTTACAACCTGATCTCGGTGCCGTTGGCGGCCGGTGTGCTGGCGCCGATCGGGTTCGTGATGCCGATGTCGGTCGGTGCGCTGCTGATGTCGGCGTCGACGGTGGTGGTCGCGCTCAACGCCCAGTTGCTGCGGCGGCTCGACCTACGGCCCGATGCCGGCGTGGCTCAGTAGTCCAGCCCGCGGAGTTGCGCGCCCAGCTGGGCGGCGATCGCCTGGTGGGTGCGAAGCAGCTCGAGTTCGTGGCCGACCTGCGCCCGCAGCGCATGCAGGACGGCCAGTTCGGCCGCCGGCGACTCGGGCATCTGATCGAGTGCGTCAGAAGCCGAGGACACCACGTCGAGTGCCGATTGCGACGCCGTCTTCGCCGCGCTCACCGCGTCGGCGGCCTCCTGCAGTCGCTGGCCCAGGTCGGACTCGACGCCCGACAGCTGGTCGAGCGCGTCGCGGCTGCCCTGCGCGAAATCGGCGTAGTTGGTGAGCACGTCCCCGGTCATCGTGGCGGCCTGTTCCTGCCCGGAACGGATCGCGTCGGTGGCGTCGGTCAACTGGTCGGCGGACGGTGTGGCCGCGTTGGGATCGACGGTGCCGAACAACGTGTCGGCACGCGACAGCACGTCGCCGACGTTGCGGACAAGATCGGGCAGCGGCACGGGGTCCAGTATCAGCTATCGAGGGACGCGATGAGGTCGTTCAGGCTGGCCGTGTCCTCGTCGGTGGCCGGTTCGCCCGCCTCGACCGCATCGACCAGCTCCGCGGGCAGCCCGGCCGCGTTGGCGGTCTCGGCGGCGGTCAGGTTGGCCCGACGGCGCGCGACGTAGAGCCGCTGACCCAGGGTCGCCCCTGGTGCCCCGGCGGCGCGAAACATCAGGTCGTCGTAGCAGCCGCGAACCGTTCGCAGGGCCAACACCACGTCTGGGGTGCCCCGGCTGCGCTGGGCGGCGCGGGCCACCACCGCTTCGAGTTTGCGCAGGTCGGCCAGGATCACCGTGGCACGCGTGGAGAAGTCGGCGTCGTCGTCGGGCGGCAGCGACTCGATCGCGGCTCCGAACGTCTTCATCGCGACCTCGACGGCGCCGACGATGAGCGATGCGGCACCGTCGTCCGCCGGCGGCTCGGGCGCGGCGCCGGGCACCGCACCGCCGTACCGTATCGTCGCTATGGTTCCGGCGGGCCACTGCAGAACCTCCTCGAGCCTGGCCCTTGTCCGCTCCCGCGGCCAGCTGCGGCCCTTCTCGAACGCGATGAGTGCGCCCGCGTTGATGATCTTGTATTTAGCGAGATTCCGCTGCTTGATGTCCAATTCGCGACGTCGGGCGGCGACCGCGGCGCCGGCGCGGGCAACGCCCGGATCACCGGCGTCCTCTTCCACTCGCCCAGTGTAGCCAGCCCATCCGACGGGAGAAGGCCAACCTCGCCAAAGCAGCAGAACCGTAGCAAGTGTTGCAATGCTACGGAAATAGCGCTACGGTTTTAGCAACCACCGAGCGAGAGGACGTTGTCATGACCGTCATGATCGAGATGCCAGTACTGACCGACAGCCAGATCGGCGCCTGCACGCGAGACCCCGACCGGTGGATGACCGCGACCGATGACCAGACCAAGGCGGTGTGCCGGGCCTGCCCGCGACGCTGGCTGTGCGCCAAGGAGGCGTGCGAGATGCCCGGCGCCCAGGGCCTGTGGGCCGGCATCCACATCCCAGAGGGCGGTCGGGGCCGCACATTCGCACTGAAGCAGCTCAGGTCGTTGGCGGAGCGCGGCGGCTACCCGGTACACCGCTGATCGGCCCGCAGCCTGCCCGCTCGACGAGGGGGGAGCGGGCCGGCCGCGCGACCCATCTCTAAGAATCTGGCTAGGCTTTGTAGCAAACATTCGGTATCGACTTCAGCGCAGTAAAAAGGGCCTACCGTCATAGGCCCAGCAATCTGCGCCGGCGATCTCGGTCGCACCGAGACTCGGCGGACGGCCATCGGGGCCGCGAATCAGATGGCCGAAAGCTAAAGGCGCACAACGACATCGCCCGTATCATGGGCAGCGAATGGCGACCCCCAGCCTCGGGGGCCAATGAGTTTAGTTAGGTATGACTAAGTTGGCATGTCAGGCGGGGTTTGTCATATCGTTTTCCCCACTTGTCGCGAGTGGGGTAGGGGTCGTCGTTCAGTGCTGCACGGAGGCACCGCCACCGCCAAGACCGGCTGAAGCCGTCGTCGACGGCTGCCACGGACTCATGTAGGTGTTTGAAGGGCTAGGTGGGAATGGCGCCCAGCAGTCAAGGGCTGTACAACCCAGCGTTCGAGCATGACGCGTGTGGCGTTGCCATGGTCGCGGACATGCACGGCCGCCGCAGCCGCGACATCGTCGACAAGGCCATCACGGCCCTGCTGAACCTGGAACACCGCGGTGCCCAGGGTGCCGAACCGCACACCGGCGACGGAGCGGGCATCCTGCTCCAGGTCCCCGATGAGTTCCTGCGCGCCGTCGTCGAGTTCGATCTGCCCGAGCCCGGCAGCTACGCCACCGGCATCGCATTCCTGCCGCAGTCGTCGAAGGACGCCGCCACCGCCTGCGAAGCCGTCGAGAAGATCGCCGAGGCCGAGGGCCTGCAGGTGCTCGGCTGGCGCGACGTGCCCACCGACGAGTCGTCGCTCGGTGCACTGGCGCGCGACGCGATGCCGACGTTCCGGCAGGTGTTCATCTCGGGCGCCTCCGGCATGGATCTGGAGCGGCGCGCCTACGTCGTGCGCAAGCGTGCCGAGCACGAGCTCGGAACGAAGGGTCCAGGGCAGGATGGTCCGGGCCGCGAAACCGTTTACTTCCCAAGCCTTTCCGGTCAGACCTTCGTCTACAAGGGGATGCTGACCACGCCGCAGCTGAAGGCGTTCTACCTCGACCTGCAGGACGATCGGCTCACCAGCGCTCTGGGCATCGTGCACTCGCGGTTCTCCACGAACACGTTCCCGTCGTGGCCGCTGGCCCACCCGTTCCGGCGGATCGCTCACAACGGCGAGATCAACACCGTCACCGGCAACGAGAACTGGATGCGGGCGCGCGAGGCGCTGATCAACACTGACCTATTCGGCGGTCAGGATCTCGACAAGGTCGTCCCGGTCTGCACCCCGGGCGCGTCTGACACCGCGCGGTTCGACGAAGTGCTCGAGCTGCTTCATCTCGGCGGACGCAGCCTGCCGCACGCCGTGCTGATGATGATCCCGGAGGCCTGGGAGCGGTACGAATCGATGGACCCGGCGCGGCGGGCGTTCTACCAGTACCACTCCTCGCTGATGGAGCCGTGGGACGGACCGGCGTCGGTGTCCTTCACCGACGGCACGGTGATCGGCGCGGTCCTGGACCGCAACGGCCTTCGCCCCTCGCGCATCTGGGTGACCAGCGACGGACTCGTGGTGATGGCCTCCGAGGCAGGCGTGCTCGACCTCGACCCGTCCACCGTGGTGAAGAAGATGCGGCTGCAGCCCGGCCGGATGTTCCTTGTCGACACCGCGCAGGGTCGCATCGTCGACGACGAGGAGATCAAGGCCGAGCTGGCCGCCGAGTACCCGTACCAGGAGTGGCTGGAAGCCGGGCTGTTCCACCTCGACGAGCTTCCCGCCGGCGACTACGTCCGCATGCCCCACCACCGGGTTGTGTTGCGCCAGCAGATCTTCGGCTACACCTACGAGGAACTGAACCTGTTGGTTGCGCCGATGGCCGTCAAGGGCGTCGAGCCGCTAGGTTCGATGGGCACCGACACCCCGGTCGCCGTGCTGTCCCAGCGGCCGCGGATGCTCTACGACTACTTCCAGCAGCTTTTCGCCCAGGTGACCAATCCGCCGCTCGACGCCATCCGCGAAGAGCTGGTGACGAGCCTGGGAGGCACCGTCGGGCCCGAGGGCGACCTGCTCAACCCCGACGCAGAGTCCTGTCGACAGATCATGTTGTCGCAGCCGATCCTGCGCAACGCCGAGCTGTCGAAGCTGATCTGCGTCGATCCCGATCACGAGATCCGCGGCCACAAGCACGGGATGCGCGCCGCGGTGATTCGTTGTCTGTACCCGGTGAACCGCGGCGGCCAGGGTCTGCGGGAGTCCCTCGACAACGTCCGGGCCAAGGTGTCTGCCGCCATCCGTGACGGCGCGCGCATCATCGTGCTGTCCGACCGCGAGTCCGACGAGTCGATGGCGCCGATCCCGTCGCTGCTGAGCGTCGCGGCTGTGCACCACCATCTTGTTCGCGACCGCACCCGTACCAAGGTCGGGCTCGTCGTTGAGGCGGGTGACGCCCGCGAGGTACACCACATGGCCGCACTGGTCGGTTTTGGTGCCGCCGCGATCAACCCCTACATGGCTTTCGAATCCATCGAGGACATGGTCGAACGCGGCGCGATCACCGGTATCAGCAGTGACAAGGCGAAGGCGAACTACGTCAAGGCCGCGGGCAAGGGCGTGCTGAAGGTGATGTCCAAGATGGGCATCTCGACGCTGGCCTCCTACACCGGCGCACAGCTGTTCCAGGCCATCGGCATTTCGCAGCAGGTGCTCGACGAGTACTTCACCGGGCTGACCTGTGCCGTGGGCGGTATCGACCTCGACGACATCGCCGACGACGTCGCCGCCCGGCATGCGCTGGCCTACCTGGACCGGCCCGACGAGTGGGCGCACCGCGAACTCGAGGTCGGCGGCGAATACCAGTGGCGCCGCGAGGGCGAGTACCACCTGTTCAACCCCGACACGGTGTTCAAGCTCCAGCATTCGACGCGCACCGGGCAGTACTCGATCTTCAAGGAGTACACCCAGTTGGTCGACGACCAGAGCGAGAAGATGGCGTCGCTGCGCGGTCTGTTGAAGTTCAAAGACGGTGTCCGCACGCCGGTTCCGCTCGACGAGGTCGAGCCGGCGAGCGAGATCGTCAAACGGTTCTCGACCGGCGCGATGAGCTACGGCTCGATCTCCGCCGAGGCGCACGAGACCCTCGCCATCGCGATGAACCGGCTTGGCGGCCGGTCGAACTGCGGCGAGGGCGGCGAGGATGTCAAGCGGTTCGAGCACGACGAGAACGGCGACTGGCGCCGCAGCGCCATCAAGCAGGTGGCGTCGGCGCGATTCGGCGTCACCAGCCACTACCTGACCAACTGCACCGACATCCAGATCAAGATGGCCCAAGGCGCGAAACCCGGTGAGGGCGGCCAGCTTCCGGGCAACAAGGTCTACCCCTGGGTGGCCGAGGTGCGGCACTCCACGCCGGGTGTCGGCCTGATCTCACCGCCGCCGCACCACGACATCTACTCGATCGAGGACCTGGCGCAACTGATCCACGACCTCAAGAACGCCAACCCGCAGGCCCGCGTGCACGTGAAGCTGGTCAGCGAGAACGGCGTCGGCACGGTCGCCGCGGGCGTCTCCAAGGCGCACGCCGACGTGGTGCTGATCTCCGGCCACGACGGCGGCACCGGCGCGACGCCGCTGACGTCGCAGAAGCACGCGGGTGCGCCATGGGAGCTCGGGTTGGCCGAGACGCAGCAGACGTTGCTGCTCAACGGGTTACGCGACCGCATCGTCGTGCAGGTCGACGGCCAGCTCAAGACCGGGCGCGACGTCGTGATCGCCGCGCTGCTCGGCGCCGAGGAGTTCGGCTTCGCCACCGCGCCGCTGGTGGTGACCGGCTGCATCATGATGCGGGTGTGTCACCTGGACACCTGCCCGGTCGGTGTGGCAACCCAGAACCCGTTGCTGCGGCAGCGGTTCACTGGCAAGCCGGAATTCGTCGAGAACTTCTTCATGTTCATCGCCGAGGAAGCTCGCGAAATGATGGCGCAGTTGGGCTTCCGGACCGTCAACGAGATGGTGGGCCAGGTCGGCTCGCTCGACACCACCCAGGCCGCCGAGCACTGGAAGGCCTTCAAGCTGGACCTGTCACCGGTGCTGCACGAGCCCGAGTCGGCGTTCATGAACCAGGACCTGTACTGCAGTTCCCGTCAGGACCACGGCCTGGACAAGGCGCTCGACCAGCAGCTGATCGTGATGAGCCGGGAGGCCCTCGACTCGGGCACTCCGGTGCGGTTCTCCACCACCATCGCCAACACCAACCGCACCGTGGGCACCATGCTCGGTCACGAACTCACCAAAGCGTATGGCGGCCAGGGGCTTCCCGACGGAACCATCGACATCACCTTCGACGGATCGGCCGGAAACAGCTTCGGGGCGTTCGTGCCGAAGGGCATCACCCTCCGGGTCTACGGCGACGCCAACGACTATGTGGGCAAGGGCCTTTCCGGTGGCCGGCTGGTGGTGCGCCCGTCGGACAATGCACCCGAGGACTACGTCGCCGAGGACAACATCATCGCGGGCAACGTGATCCTGTTCGGTGCGACCAGCGGCGAGGTGTTCCTGCGCGGCGTGGTCGGCGAGCGGTTCGCGGTGCGTAACTCCGGCGCGCACGCGGTGGTCGAAGGGGTCGGCGACCACGGCTGCGAATACATGACCGGCGGCAAGGTCGTCATCCTCGGGTCCACCGGCCGCAACTTCGCGGCGGGTATGTCCGGTGGAGTGGCTTACGTCTACGACCCGAACGGCACGTTCGAGGAGAACCTCAACGCCGAGATGGTGGACCTCGACGCCCTCGACGACGACGACGTCGACTGGCTGCAGGGCGCGATCGTGGCGCATGTCGATGCGACCGATTCGGCGGTCGGACAACGCATTCTGTCGGATTGGGGCGGAGCGCTGAAGCACTTCAAGAAGGTTATGCCACGCGACTTCAAGCGGGTGTTGGAGGCGATCGCGGAGGCGGAGCGCACCGGCGAGGATGTCGATACGGCGATCATGGCGGCCGCGAATGCCTGATCCCAGAGGCTTTCTGAAGTACACAGAGCGCGAGACCCCGCAACGGCGGCCGGTCCCGCTGCGGCTGCTCGACTGGAAAGAGGTCTACGAGGACTTCTCCCACGACGTACTGCGCGAGCAGGCGACTCGGTGCATGGACTGCGGAATTCCGTTCTGCCACAACGGGTGTCCACTGGGCAACCTGATCCCGGAGTGGAACGACCTGGTGCGCACCGACCGCTGGCGCGACGCGATCGAGCGGCTGCACGCCACCAACAACTTCCCTGAGTTCACCGGTCGGCTGTGTCCGGCGCCGTGTGAGGGATCGTGCGTTCTCGGCATCAACCAGGATCCGGTGACCATCAAGCAGGTCGAGGTGGAAATCATCGACAACGCCTTCGACGAGGGCTGGGTCGTTCCGCTGCCGCCAGACAAGCTGACCGGCAAGACGGTCGCCGTCATCGGGTCCGGGCCGGCCGGGCTGGCCGCCGCACAGCAGCTCACCCGCGCCGGTCACACGGTGACGGTGTTCGAGCGGGATGACCGCATCGGCGGGCTGCTGCGCTACGGCATCCCGGAGTTCAAGATGGAGAAGCGCCACATCGACCGCCGGCTCGAGCAGATGGACGGCCGAGGGCACCCAGTTCCGCGCCGGCGTCAACGTCGGCGTCGACATCACCGCCGAAGAACTGCGCGCCGAGTTCGACGCCGTGGTGCTGGCCGGCGGCGCGACCGCGGCGCGTGATCTGCCCATCCCCGGCCGCGACCTGGACGGCATCCATCAGGCGATGGAGTTCCTGCCCTGGTCGAACCGGGTGCAGCAGGGCGACGCGGTGCTCGGCGATGACGGCGAGCCGCCGATCACCGCCAAGGGCAAGAAGGTGATCATCATCGGCGGCGGCGACACCGGCGCCGACTGCCTGGGCACCGTGCACCGCCAGGGTGCGGCCAGCGTGCACCAGTTCGAGATCATGCCGCGCCCGCCGGAAACCCGTGCCGACTCCACTCCGTGGCCCGTCTACCCACTGATGTTCCGGGTGTCCTCCGCCCACGAGGAGGGCGGCGACCGGGTGTACTCGGTGAACACCGAGGAGTTCACCGGCCGCGACGGACAAGTCACCGGCCTGCGCGGACACGAGGTCAAGATGGCCGGCGGCAAGTTCGAGAAGCTCGAGGGCAGCGACTTCGACATGGAAGCCGACCTGGTGCTGCTCGCGATGGGCTTCGTCGGCCCCGAGCGGGAGGGTCTGCTGACCGACCTGGGCGTCGAGATCACCGATCGCGGCAACGTCGCGCGTGACCCCGAGTTCGCCACCTCGGTGCCCGGTGTATTCGTCGCAGGCGACATGGGCCGGGGCCAGTCGCTGATCGTCTGGGCGATCGCGGAGGGCCGCGCGGCCGCGGCAGGCGTCGACCGCTATCTGATGGGCCGCACCGCGCTGCCCGCCCCGATCAAGCCCACCGCCGTACCCCAGCGGTAGCTGTCCCAGCGGCGTGGGCCCAGCGCGCAAGCTGGGGAACGCAAAAGCCCCCGACACCAACGTAAGGGGTGCTTTTCGTCGTGCTCTCTGACCCGAAACAAGCCAAATGCCGAGGTCGGCGGTCCCCGCCCAATCGCGGCATCCGCGAGGGTGCGGAATCGGACGCCTCATCCGCGTGTCCCGTACGACACCGCACACTCGGCGCGCAATTTTCATCCGCCACCACGGAGCGCAGCTCCCGGCAGCTGCTCGCGCGACAGTAGTTGCGATGAATCGGTTGGACCGGCGGCACTTTCTGGTGGTGCTCTCCGCGGTGCGGACCGGATCGACGGGCGTGCGGCTGACGTACTTCGTCAACGGCGCCTACCGGTCGTGGACCGAGAACCGGGACCTGCTGCGGTCGCTCGTCGACGACGGCCAGATTCAGCTCGGCAACCACACCTGGTCTCACCCGGACCTGACGAAGTTGCCGTTAACCGCTGTGGCAAAACAACTTCGGCACAACCACGACTTCCTGTGGAAGACCTATGGGATCGATGTGCGACCGTACTTCCGGCCGCCGTACGGACAGCACAACGCGCACGTCGACAAGATCTCCGGTGGTCGGGTTCGTTGGAGGACCACGTCGTGAGCCCGGAGGACCGGATCGTGACGATGGCCGAGAAGTACTTCACGCCGGGGGCGATCGTGATCGGGCATCTCAACCACCTGCCCGTCACGCACGTCTACGGGCAACTCGTCGACATCATCCGCGACCGCCGGCTTCGGACCGTCACGCTTGATGACGTATTCCTCAAGCCGGACCGCACCAATCACTAAACCCCATCTGTCACTTCTACCTCACTAAAATCATCTGATGTTTAATCGGCGCGCCTAATTCTGTTTGCCAGTTCTGCGGTATCTAATGACTTCATGAGGGCACTGCGGTAACGTAGTGCCCCGGTTCAGCAATTGCTATATCGCAGGAGTGAACGACATGTACATGAACCCACTGTCGCGTTCGCGGATGAGTCGAATCGCCTGGTCATGGTTCCGCCACCCAGTGAAGTGCCGTGAGTTCCCGGCCAAGGCGGAGCGCCTCGTCACTCGCGATGAGCTACTCCGCTACGGGTTCTAGCCACGTCTCACGACGCTGGTTACGACGTTACGTCGCGCTGTGACCATCCCTTTGCCTGACCGTTATATTTTCGTTACCGTCAGCCAACTTTGCTGCTGAGCAGCCCCGAATCCCTGATCTTCTCGGCCAGCGGTTCCAGCACTGCCGGGTCGTGCGGCGGCGGCAGGTAGACAATCGCCAGGTCCAGACCCTCCTTGCCCAGCGCGCCCGCCTCGTCGACGGCCTTGTCGTAGTTGAGGTCTGGTTCCAGCCGCACATGCGCCGACAGGGTGATCTCCTTGGGGTCGCGACCGATGTCCGCACAGCGAGCAGCAAGTACGTCGCGCTTGCGGGCGAACTCCTCGGGCGGACCGCCGACGAAGTTCCAATGGTCGGCGTAGCGCGCGGTAAGCGGCAGCGTGCGCTTTTCTCCGCTGCCCCCGATGCAGATCGGCGGGTGCGGCTTCTGCGGGCCTTTCGGCTCGTTGCGCGCGTCCTTCAGCTGATAGAACTTGCCGTCGAAACTCGTTGTCTCCTGGCTCAATAGGCCGATCAACACCTCGCAGGCTTCCTCGAAGCGGTCGAAGCGCTCCTTGATGGAGCCGAGTTCGATGCCGTAGGCGCCGGACTCCTCTTCGTTCCAGCCCGCGCCGATGCCGAGTTCGAGCCGGCCGTTGGAGATGATGTCCAGCGCCGCGGCCATGTTGGCCAGCACGGCGGGATGGCGGTAGTGGATGCCGGTGACCAGCACGCCGACGCGCAGCCGCTTGGTGGCCTGCGCCAGCGCGGTCAGCGTCGTCCAGCCCTCCAGGCACGGGCCGGTGGAGTCGGAGAAGATCGGATAGAAGTGGTCGAAGGTCCAGCCGGACTCGAAGACGTCGATGTCGTCGGCGGCCTGCCAGACCGCGAGCATGTCGGTCCAGGTGGTGTTCTGCGGGGATGTCTTGAAGGCGAATCGCACTACATCGACCCTAGTCCCGGTCAGTCCGTCTCGCCGTACTCGTCGAACCAGTAGGCGAGCTTGCCGCGGCGGCTCACCGCGCGCAGCCTGCGTTCGGCTGCCGAGCGCGTCTTGGTGGTGGTGACGATCAGTAGCTCGTCACCGGCCGCGATCCGGGTGTCGGGCTGGGGAACGAACGTATGACCGTTGCGGATGATCAGGGTGATGACGCTGGGGTCGGGTAGCCGCAGTTCGAGGACGGTGACACCGTGCAGCCGGGACGGCGGCTGCACGGTCATCGTCAACAGCTCGGCCTCCAACACGTCGAGGGGAGCCGCCTCGACCTGGATCTCGCGGGTGGCCTCCTGCGGAATCAGGCCCAACCGGTGGGCGAGCGGGCGCAGGCTGGGCCCCTGCACCAGGGTGAACACCACCACCAGGATGAACACGATGTTGAGCAGGCGGATGGCGTCGGGGACACCCTCGACGATCGGGAAGGTCGCCAGCACGATCGGGACGGCGCCGCGCAGCCCGGCCCACGACACGAAAACCTGCTCGCGCCAGGGCACCCGGAATCCGGCGAGGGAGACGACGACCGACAACGGCCGGGCGACCAGCAGCAGGACCAACCCGATGACGATCGCGGGCACCAATCTCGCGGCCGAGATCGCTGGGGTCGACCAGCAGGCCGAGCAGGACGAACAGGCCGATCTGTGCGAGCCAGCCGAGCCCTTCCGCGAAGGACCGGGTGGCCGAGCGGTGCGGCAGTCCGGAATTGGCGAGCACGACCGCGGCCAGATACGCGGCGAGGAACCCGCTGGCGTGGGCGCTGCCCGCCGCGGCGAACGCAACCATGCCGAGCCCGAAGGTCGCCAGAGGGATAGAGGCCGGATGCCGGAAGGGCGATGCGGCGCAGGGCGATTGAGCCGAGAAGTCCGCACCCCAACCCGATCGCGGCACCGACACCCAACTCGTAGACCATCTCGCCGAGCGCGTGCACCGGGGACAGCTCCAGCGGCGCCACGCTGAACATCAGGACGAGGATGACGGCCGGCGCGTCGTTGAATCCGGACTCGGCCTCGAGCAGGCCGGCGACCCGCCGCGGCAAGGGCACGACGCGCAGCACCGAGAACACGGCGGCGGCGTCGGTGGAGGAGACGATCGGCGCCGAGCAGCAGTGCGAGTTGCCAGTCGATCCCGAGCAGCAGGTGCGCCCCCGCCGCGGTGATCGCCATGCTGACCGCCACGCCAACGGTGGCCAACATTCCCGCGGGTGCCAACACCCTTCGCACGTCGGCGAACTTCGTCGTCAGGCCGCCTTCGATGAGGATGATCGCCAACGCCACCGTGCCGAGGTGATCGGCGAGCAGGTAGTTGTCGAAATGCAGCCCCAGCCCGTCTTCGCCGACGATGACGCCGACGCCGAGGAACAGCAGCAGGCTCGGCAAGCCCGACTCGGCTGGCCGCCCGGGTGGCGACGATGCTGGCCAGCAGCACGAGCCCACCGGCCAGCAGCACCAGATACAGCTGCTGCAAGCTCATTTCATCCCGCAGTTAACCAGGGCGACGCCGCATGGGTCACTATGATTCCGTGTTCCGAATCAGAAGGCGGTCCGCCGAGGCGTCGGACCGCGCTGACGAGCATCAGACGATGCGCATCGGCATCGCCGGCGCCGGGGCGATCGGCCGGTCCGTCGCCCAGGAACTACTCGCCTACGGCCACAAGGTCTTGCTGATCGAGAACAACGTCCGCCACTACGAACCGCAGACCGTTCCCGACGCCGACTGGTTACTGGCCGACGCGTGCGAGCTCACCTCGCTCGAAGAGTCCGGAATGCAGACGTGCGATGTGGTGATCGCGGCGACCGGCGACGACAAGGTGAACCTCACGGCGGCGCTGCTGGCCAAGACCGAGTTCGGGGTGGCCAGGGTGGTGGCACGGGTCAACGACGCGCGCAATGAGTGGTTGTTCACCGAGGCATGGGGCGTCGATGTCGCGGTCTCTGCGCCGCGCGCCTTGGTCGCGGCGATCGAGGGCGCAATCGACATCGGTCACCTGGTGCGGCTGATGGAACTGAGACAGGGCCAGGTGAGCTTGGCCAAACTGACGCTGCCCGAGGACGATCCGTTGGTCGGCCAGCGGGTGCGCGACCTACCCCTGCCCGAGAACACCCTGCTGGCCATCGTGATTCGCGACAGCGGGATCATCCTCCCGCAACCGGACGACGTGCTCGAGGCGAACGACGAGATGTTGTTCCTCGTCGGCGGCGCCAACGAGGACCAGGTCCGGGCTCTCGTTCACGGTGCCACGAAACCGCTCGCGGCGATGAGTTGGCGCCGTCGCGCCGGTCGTACCTAGACATGATCGATTTGACCCCCGCCTGCCAGCGCACCGCCGACGTACTGGCGGACGTGACCGACGAACAGCTCACCCTGCCCACCCCGTGCGAGAAGCTGCGCCTCGACGAGCTGGTCGCCCACGTCGGCATGCTGGCCTCGGCGTTCACCGCCGCGGCGGGCAAGGACTTCGGCCCGTTGACCGACACGCCACCCACCGACGGCGCACAGCTGGACGCCGACTGGCGCACCGCCTACCCGGACCGCCTGGCCGCGCTGGCGACGGCGTGGCGGGATCCGGATGCCTGGCAGGGCATGACCCGCGCCGGCGGTATCGACCTCCCCGGCGAGGTCGCGGGCTCGGTCGCGCTCGCCGAGGTCGTCATCCACGGCTGGGACGTCGCTCGTGCCATCGGCCGGCCCTACGACGGCGACCCGGCCAGCGTGGCGGCCTGCCTGGCGCATCTCGCGCAGTTCGACGCGTCGGGTACCGAGGGCATGTTCGGGCCCGCCGTGCCGATCGCCGACGACGCACCGGGTCTGGACCGGGTCATCGCGTCGAGCGGTCGTGATCCCGCTTGGCACGCGCCCTGAGCGGGCACACTGGAGCCATGGATCCGGTCGTCGCGCTGCGTCAGATTGCGTACTACAAGGATCGGGCGCGGGAGGACTCGCGGCGGGTGATGGCCTACCGCAACGCCGCCGACATCGTCGAAGCGCTCAGCGATGCCGACCGCGAGCGCCACGGCGCCGCGAACAGCTGGCAGTCGTTGCCCGGCATCGGGCCCAAGACGGCGAAGGTCATCGCCCAGGCGTGGGCGGGCCGAGAACCGGATGCGCTCGTCGAATTGCGCTCCGCCGCACAAGATCTCGGCGGCGGTGAGATCCGAGCCGCATTGCGTGGCGACCTTCATGTGCACTCCAACTGGTCGGACGGCTCGGCGCCTATCGAGGAGATGATGCTCGCGGCAAGGGAATTGGGCCACGAGTACTGCGCGCTGACCGACCATTCGCCCCGGCTGACGATCGCCAACGGGCTGTCGCCGGAGCGGCTGCGCAAGCAGCTCGACGTGATCGACGAGCTGCGCGACACCGTGGCGCCGATGCGGATCCTCACCGGCATCGAGGTCGACATCCTCGAGGACGGTTCGCTCGATCAGGAGCCCGAGCTGCTCGATCGGCTCGACGTCGTGGTGGCCAGCGTGCACTCCAAGCTGGCCATGGATGCGCCGTCGATGACGCGGCGGATGATCAACGCGGTGTCCAACCCACACGCCGATGTGCTGGGCCACTGCACGGGACGGCTTGTCACCGGTGGCCGCGGCGTCCGGCCGGAGTCGAAGTTCGACGCGGAGAAGGTGTTCACCGCATGCCGCGACAACGGCACCGCGGTCGAGATCAACTCGCGGCCCGAGCGCCGCGATCCGCCGACTCGACTGCTGAACCTGGCGCTGGAGATCGGCTGCCTGTTCTCGATCGACACCGACTCGCATGCACCCGGTCAGCTCGAGTTCCTCGGCTACGGCGCGCAACGTGCGCTCGACGCAAAGGTGCCGGCGGATCGGATCGTCAACACCTGGCCCGCCGAGAAACTACTGGAGTGGACGGCGTCGTAACGTAGGTCCGTGGCTCTCGGAATCGACACCAGGCTGACCCTGCTGGCGGCCGGACTCATCTTTCTGCTGGCGCTCGCTCTCGGCGTCTGGAAATACCGGCAGATGGCCACATCGGAGAACCATCTGGCGCACCCCTATGTGGACATCGCGCATCGAGCGGCGCTGCTTTACTCTTTTGCGACCCTGCTGATCGCGGCGTTCGTCGAATTGAGCGGCTGGCCTACGTGGGTGAATCTGACCGCGGCGATGGTAGTGGTGCTCTTCTTCGTCATCGCGATCGTGACCTACATCCGTCATGGCGTGAAGCGTGACACCACCAACCAGTTCGAACATCCCACCGGTAGCCTGCACGCGGGCATGATTGCGCTCATCGTCGGGGAGATCGGCGGCTTTAGTGTCCTGCTCGCCGGATTCATTGCCGCGCAACTTGTTTAATCCGGCAGGTGCGGCATCTCCAGGCCGGGATCGCGGCCGACGAGCACGCCGCGGGTGACCGCGGAGTTGCCGTAACGCTTGCGCACCTGGTCGACGGCGTCGTCGATCGCCACCGTGTCGGCGTGTTCCTCGAACGGCAGCTCCAACTGCTGGGCACCGTCGCGGTCGATGTTGGACACCGCGAAGCCGACCAGTGTCAGCCCACGTTCGGCGATCAGCGGTGCGGCCGCCGCGACCAGGCCGCGGGCGGCGTCGAGGATCACATCGGTCGACGCGGTCGCGCGCGGCATCGTGTGCGACCGGGTGGCGCGGCCGAAGTCGTCAAACCGCAACCGCAGCACCACCGTTCGGCCGGTGCGGCCGGCCTTGCGCATCCGGCGGGTGATTCGGTCGATGAGATTGATCACGACGGCGTCGACCTCCGCCGCCGACATCGTGTTGCCCCGCCGTCCGAGCGCGCGCTGCGCGCCGACCGAGCGGCGACGCACGCCCGTCACCACCCGGCGCCGGTCGATGTTGCGGGACAACGCAAACAGCTGACGGCCCATCGCGCCGCCGACCATCGACGGCGAGCGTGGACTCGCCGAGCTCGGCGACATCGGCCACCGTCTCGATGCCGTGCGCGTGCAGCTTCTCGGCGGTCTTGACGCCGACGCCCCACAGCCGGCGCACCGGCAGCGGATGCAGGAACGCCAGTTCGCGGTCGGGCGGGACCAGCAGCAGCCCGTCGGGCTTGGCCTCCTGGCTGGCCACCTTGGCCAGGAACTTGGTGCGGGCGATGCCGACGGTGATCGGCAGCCCGACGCGGTCGCGGACCTGCGGCGCGCAGCCGCGCGGCGATCTCGACCGGGTGTGCCCGACACCCGCCGCAGCCCGGAGACGTCGAGGAAGGCCTCGTCGACCGACAGCGGTTCGACGAGCGGGGTGGTGTCGTGGAACACCTCGAACACCGCGTCGCTGGCCTGCGAGTACGCCGACATCCGCGGCGAGCACGACGATGGCGTGCGGGCACAGCCGGCGGGCCTGGCGTCCGCCCATCGCGGTGCGCACGCCGTAGGCCTTCGCCTCGTAGCTCGCCGCGAGCACGACGCCGCCGCCGACGATCACCGGCCTGCCGCGCAGCGCGGGGTCGTCACGCTGCTCGACCGATGCGTAGAACGAGTCGAGGTCGGCGTGCAGGATGGTTGGCGCTGCCCGACACGAACATATGTTCGCATCGAGGGGTGACAAGTTAGGGCGTGTCGCCGTAGATGCTGGTGACCCAGATGTGCACGAGCGTGTCGACCAGCATGGTCTCGCGCGATCGAGCGGCTGCTCGTCGGTGAACGACGCGACCATCAGGCGCGCTCGTTCATCAGGTTCAGCGCGGTGGCGAGGTCCCGGGCCGGCAGGGTCACCGGCGCCGTGCGCCGCGTGCGCGTTCGGCCTCGATGGACGGCGGCGGTGCGGTCGATCCACTTCTGCATGAACGTCGACCAGCAGCTCGCGCACCTCGGGGTTGGCGTGCCCGCACTGCATGCCGGCGCGCGTCACGTCCCGGTGCGCGCCGAAGCGTTTCGAAGAAGACGTTGATACCGGCGCGCCACGCCTCGCAGGGATCTGCGGCGGATGCTCTGGCATGCCGTTCGAACGCGGCGTCGGCCTCCGATGATCACCCGCTCGAACAGCGTCGAGCAGCACCGCGTCCTTGGAGGGGAAGTAGAAGTAGAACGTCGGCCGGGAGATGCCCGCGCCCTTGGCGAGGTCGTCGACGGAGATCTCGGCGATCGACCGCTCCTCCAGCAGCCGCCTCGCGGTCTCGAGAATGGCCAGCTCACGGTCGTCGCCCGACGGCCGGGCGGCGCGGCGACCGCGGGCTGCGCGGGGCTGGCTGACGGTTGTCACGGCACAGTACTTTACAGCATGTCGAATTTCTCGACACAGTGTTGACTTATTCGACACGGCGTTGATAGCTTTACAGCATGACCGAATTTGTCGACGTCGTCATCGTGGGAGCCGGCATCTCCGGCATCAGCGCCGCCTGGCATCTGCAGGACCGCTGCCCCGACAAGAGCTACGTGATCCTGGAGCGCCGGGAGAACCTCGGCGGCACCTGGGACCTGTTCAAGTACCCGGGTCATCCGCTCGGACTCCGACATGTTCACGCTCGGATTCCGGTTCAAGCCGTGGACGTCCGAGAAGGCGATCGCCGACGGGCCGTCGATCCTGAACTATCTGAAGGAAGCCGCCGCCGAGAACGGCATCGACAAGCACATCCGGTTCGGCCAGAAGGTGGTCGCCGCCGACTGGTCCGACGCCGACAATCGCTGGACGCTGCGCGTCGAATCGCGACGGGCAGCAGCGTCGAGATCACCTGCTCCTTCCTGTTCGCGCTGCAGCGGCTACTACAACTACGACGAGGGCTACTCGCCCGAGTTCGCCGGCTCCGAGGACTTCGCAGGGCACGATCGTCCACCCGCAGCACTGGCCGGAGGATCTCGACTACGCAGGGCAAGAAGATCGTCGTCATCGGCAGCGGCGCCACCGCGGTGACCCTGATTCCGGCGCTGATCGATTCGGGCGCCGGTCACGTGACCATGCTGCAGCGCTCGCCGACGTACATCGCCGGCATGCCCGACAAGGACCCCTTCGCCGCGCGGGTCAACAAGCTGCTGCCCGAGAAGGCGGCCTATGCGGCGATCCGCTGGAAGATCATCGCGCAGCAGCACAGTGCAGTACCAGATCGCCAGGAAGTTCCCGAAGTTCATGCGCCAAGACGCTGCTGCACGATGGCGTGAGCGCCGGCTGCCGGAGGGCTACGACTGCGACAAGCACTTCAGCCCGAGCTACAACCCGTGGGACCAGCGCGTGTGCCTGGCCCCCAACGGTGATCTGTTCAAGACCATCCGCAAGGGCAAGGCCGACGTCGTCACCGACACCATCGAACGGTTCACCAAGACCGGGATCAAGCTGACGTCCGGTGAGGAGCTGGATGCCGACATCATCGTCACGGCAACGGGTTTGAACATGCAGCTGTTCGGCGGCGCTGCGATCCGACGCGAACGGCGAGCCGATCGACCTGACGATCGCTGATGACCTACAAGGGCTGATGTTCTCCGGCATCCCGAACATCGCCATTCACCTTCGGCTACACCAATGCCTCGTGGACGCTGAAGGCCGACCTGGTCTCGGAGTTCGTCTGCCGCTGCTGAACTACATGGACGCCAACGGTTTCGACACCGTCGAACCGCAGCATCCCGGCGATACCGTGGATGAGCTGCCGTTCATGGACTTCACCCCCGGCTACTTCTACGGCGGTCGACCACCTGCTCCCGAAGTCGGGTCACGGGCGCCGTGGCGGCTCAAGCAGAACTACCTGCTTCGACATGCGGATGATCCGGCACGGCAAGGTGGACGAAGAGTCGCTGCAGTTCACCAAACACCATGCGCCGGTGGGGGCTTCGGTCTAGAACGCTCAGCTCTGCGGCGACGACGACGATGCCGTCGTCGTCGCTGTGGGCGATCTCGCCCGGCACGAACACCACGCCACCGAACTCGACGGCGACGTCGCGTTGGCCGTCGCCGGTCTTGGTGCTCTTGCGCGGGATTGGTGCCCAGCGCCTTGATGCCGATGTCGAGGGTGCGCAGCGTCGCCGCGTCCCGCACCGCGCCGTTGATGATCAGCCCGACCCAGCCGTTCTCGACACCGAGGCCGGCGATGATGTCGCCGACCAGCGCGGTGTGCAGCGAGCCGTCGCCGTCGATGACGAGCACGCCGCCGTTACCCGGTTCGGAGAGAACCGATTTCAGCAGCGCGTTGTCCTCGAAACACTTGCACGGTGCTGATCGTCCCGGCGAACTGCGACCGGCCGCCGAACTGGCGCAGTTGCAGATCGCAGCTGCGGACGTCGGGGCCGATCTCGTCGACGAGGTCAGCGGTGGGGCGAGGTTCGATGGTCACCGGTCGATGCTAGCGATTGGACCGGTGAGGAGGTTCGGTCGATGCTTGGCCAGAGCATAAGGTGATTGCTTCGTCCATATTCATCGCTGCGCCTTCGGCACGCAGCTCGCGCTTGCGGCGTCGTCGCCGAGGACAGCGGTGACGATGTCACCGGTCTCGCGCAAGGCCTGCGAGAAGAAGTTGACGTGGGATTGCCTCGATCCGTCGTCTGAGCCCTGGATGCTGTCCAGTCGCTTCCGCGCGAAGGCGGCGTACGCCGCACCACGCAGCACCCCGGCTACTTCGGGTCGATCCTCAGCAAGCGCGCGCGCACATACGGCCAAGACTGGGTGCGGCTGCATGAGGGTCTGACTCCACCGCCACAGCTGCATGTCCGGCCGGCCAGTGCGAGCGCGAGGTCCCACTCTCCGAGCCTCGCGGCAACCAGGGCAGGCCATGAGGAAACCCGTCGCCATTTCCTGGCCGGGCGTGGCTCGCGAGTTCGATGCTCTCGCGGAGAACTGCCTTGGCACGTTCGGGTCACGCTCGACTAGCGTCATCGCCAGCGAGTTGAGGCTCATGACCATGGCGCCCGGCATCCCGGACGTCGCGCCAACGCTGACAGATTCCTCTACCGTCGGTTCCATTTCCTCGGCCGCAGTACCCCCGAGCAGCGCACAATTGACCTTGTAGGCCAGGAAGATTGCGGCCAGCCCGGGATATCCGTCGGCGTTCGGCCAGTTCGGCGGCCCTGGCGTACGCCGAGATAGCGTCGGCATAGGCGCCGGTCGCGAGCGAAGTTCTGGGCCTGCAGGCTGCAGGTTTCCATCTCAATCCTCGGACCGTGAGACGCGCGGCGAGCCTTTCGTTCGGCCTCCAGCGCCTGCTGGCAGAGCTCGTCGACGCGCTGCCAATCGCCGATCGACTGCGCCTTATACGCTGCCACCACCAACGCGGAGGGATATCCCGGCTGTTCGGATGCTCCAGGCATGCCGAGCACCGGCGGACGTCTACTGACGACTATCTCGCCGGTCGGTCCCTCGGCTCTGTATTGGATGGGATGCTCGGCCACGAACTGAACGGCCAGCTGCAAGCGTCGCCGGAGTCGATGGCCTTCGCCAGGGCGGCGCGGACGTTGTCCCGCTCGAGCTTGATTTGTCGGGTCCAGACGAGTTGATCTGGACCGTAGGTCGTTTTCGGCAGCATGAGCGGAGAGTTCGGCATAGAACGCGAGCATGCCGGACCTTCGAATGCTTCGGTTTCGCCCCAGTCCGCGAGCCGTTCCTCGCCGTATTGGCGGATGGTCTCCAGCAGGCGATATCGAGTGCCCAGGTCGCTGTCTTCCGCGACCACGAGTGAGCGGGCCACCAAGACCGGTGACCAGGTCCATGACGTCCTCGCGCTCGACAGGATCGCCGCTGCAGACTTCCTCGATGGCCTCGAGGGTGCAGCCTCCCGAGAACACCGACATGCGGGCGAGAAGTCGCTGCTCGGCGGAGTCCAGCAGCTCGTAGGACCAGTCGATGGCGGCCCGAAGCGTCGCGTGCCGCTCGACCGCGCCTCGTCGTCCACCGGATAGCACCTGGAATCGGCGGTCGAGCCGACGAAGCAGTTCGGCGGGACTCAAGGCGATCACGCGCGCCGCGGCCAAGTTCGATGGCCAGCGGGACACCGTCGAGACGCTGGCAGATCTCGACCACTGCCCGAGCGTTGTTGTCCGTCAGCGCGAAGTCGGCCTTGACGTGCCGGGCCCGCTCGACGAACAAGCTGACGCGTCGGTGTGTACGAGTCGCTCGATGTCGTCGCCCGGCTGCCCGGCCTCCAGCGGAGGCAGCGCGATCAATTGTTCGCCGTCGATCGCCATGTCCCTCGCGGCTGGTCGCGAGTACCACGACGTCGGGGCACTGACGTTCAATGCGGCTCGACCAGCCGCGCGACCGACGCCGAGCAGGTGCTCGCAGTTGTCCAGCACCAGCAGGAGCTGCTTTTGTGCGAGCATCTCGAGCAGCGCGTCCTCGAGCGATTGGCCCGCTGCGGTTGGTCACGCGGAACACTGCCGCGACCGCTTCGACGACCCGGTCGGAGTCGCGCACCGGGGCCAGCTCGACCAGCCACGCGCCGTCACGATAGCGGGGCAGCACATCGGCGGCGACTTGTAGTGCCAAGCGGGTCTTGCCGACTCCGCCCACACCGGTGATCGTCACCACCCGCGACGTATCGAGTGCCGCGGCCACCCGCGCCACGTCCGCCTTGCGCCCGATAAACGAACTGACCTGCGCCGGAAGGTTTCCCGGGAACGAGTCCAGGGTCCGCAGCGGTGGGAAGTCCTCGCGATCACCGCCCCGGATCAGCTGGAAAATCCGGGTGGGACGACCGAGGTCACGCAGCCGGTGTTCACCGAGGTCGACGAGCTCCATTCCGTCGGGCAGCTGGTCACGCAGGAGCATCTCGGTGGCACCGGAGACGACGATCTGACCGCCATGGGCGGCGGTCATCAAGCGGGAGCACCGGTTGATCGGCAGGCTTGCGTAGCCGGTGTCATCGACGATGACCGCCTCATCGGTGTGCAGTCCGACCCTCGCGCGTAGTGGGTGTGCGGTACCCCAGGGCTCCGCCGCGAGCGCTTGTTGGAACGCCGCTGCCGCAGAGACGGCGTCTCTCGCTGTCGCGAATGCCGCCGCCATCCCGTCGCCCATCCGCGCGAACACGTAACCGCGATGGGCCGCAATCGTTTTCTCCAGAAGCTCGTCGTGGCGAGCCATCGCCGCCTTCATCGCGCCGGGCTCCTGCTCCCACATCCGGGTGGAGCCCTCGAGGTCGGTGAGCAGGAACGTCACCGTGCCCGATGGAGGATGCCCAGCCATGGGCCTCAACCTAACTTCGATTACGGGCTAGTTATTGAGGCTTTCGACGACGATGTCGTGGAGGAACTGCGCCAGCCCCGGCTCGACGTCGTCGTAGTAGCGGGTGAACCGTTCGTCGGCCAGATACATCTCCACCAGGTTGCGGTGCATCTCGTCGCCGCAGTCGTAACATCTCTCGATCGACGCGCGGTGCCGCTCGGCCAATTCGTCGGCTTGCGGTGAGCCCGGTTCGACGTCGCGCTTGGCCTCTGCGAGCGCCGCGCAGCGCGTCACCGTCGGCCTAATCTGCAGCCAGTCGTCCTGCGCGAGACACCCGTGAGGCTGGCTACCGCACCGACCGTCTTGGCGCCCATGCCGCCACTATCGACCCTGACGTCACGTGAGGGTCAAGTGATTTGTCAGTCGTCGCCGTGCCGACGTGCGACGAGCACCAGCAGGATCGCAAGCACGCCTGCGGCTATCGCCGCGGCCAGCGGCAGCCGCGACTGGTCAGGTCCGACCAGTGGCACTGTACTCGGCCCGGTCGTGGGGTTTCCCGCCGCGGCAACGGTCGATTTGGCTTGCGCCGCTGCTTCTTTGGCCGCATCCGCAATATTCCGCTCGCCGTTGGTGTCGGCCAGCTTCGGTGCAACTTTCGGCTCAGGTTTGGGTGGCGCCTTCTTGGCAGCTTTCTTGGCCGGCGCGGCCTTCTTGGCTGCTTTCGCGGGCGCCTTCTTCACCGCCTTGGCCGGCGGCTGCTTCTTCGCCGGTGGAGGCGGCTGCGCCGGTGGAGGCGGCGGCGCAGCCGGGGCGGTGGGGCATCCGGTGCGGGGGGCGCCGCTTCCGGTGCGGGCGCAGGCGGTGTGGCGTCAGGCTTTTCGTCGGGTCGATCCTGCTGGTCTGCCATCGGGCTGCTCCTTTGCAGTGCCTCGTCCTCAGTCATTCCACCCTAACCGGTAACCGACAGTGCGGCGGCCATGGTCAACGCCACCGCCATGATTGCCAGCTCGAAGAGCGACCGGGACCGTGACACATCGGCGGTGACGCGGTGCGACTTTGCCGCAGGCAGCCACCTGGCGCGGTTGCGCCAGGCCAGCGTCATCAACACAACGGTGAGCACGATCTTGATCAGCAACACCCGGCCGTATCCGGTGGCGAACAACTCCGTGAACGAATCAACCGCTACGAGCGCACCCGCTACGCCACCGGCCAGCAATGCGATCACGCAGAACAGCGACAGCTCGGAGAAACGCGGCAGCACCCGGGCCCACTGTCCGCGGTGGTCGACGGTTGCCACCAGCGCCGCAAGCGTCCCGCACCACAACGCGGCGGCCAGTGCGTGGATCGCGATCGCGACGGCGCCCAGCGAGCTGGCCGACAAGTGGCCGCCGATCGTGCGCGCGACCAACCCGACCGCTGCGATTCCGGTGGCGGCGATCACTGCGGGCGGGGTCCTCGGCGCGGTGAGGACGACCACCAACACCAGCCCGGCGGCCACGGCGCTGAACAGGCCGGATCGCCCGCCAGGCGTCGCGAACGCGAACTCCACCGTCGCCGAAAGGTCGACCCGGGTGACGGGGAGCGCAGCGGCCTCGGCGGCGCCGACCACCAGCCGGGTCAGCTCGGCGACCAGCCAGGAGCCGGCAGCCAACGCGAGTGGCACGCCGGCCCGTCGGGCCAACTCACGTCGGTAGCGACCGGCGTCCAGCATCGGCACCACTGTCAGGCCGAGCGTGACGGCGGCCGCGCAGTCGGCCAGTGCGCGCACCAGGGTGGCGGCGGGCGCGGTCTGCGGATACGCCAACGCCCACGCCGCCGCCGAGGCGACGAGCACGACGACGACGCCGCCCACCACCGCGCGGCGCCGGGTCACGTCTTTCGTCGTGTCGCCCACCAGATTCCACCGCCGATGATCAGCACCCCGACCACCAGGAACGGCCACACCGGGATCCCGCCTCCGGAGGTATCGGACGCGGGTTTGGCCGCCGGACCCGGTGTGCCGGTGAGGGCGACCGTGAGCCGAAATGACCAGGATCCCGACACCGGGTGGCCGTCCGCCGAGGTCACCCGGTAGTTCACCGTGTAGGTGCCCGCGGGTCCGAGCGGGCGGACACCGACGCCGATGACGGCGCCCTTGACCTGCGGGTCACCGGCGGACCACAGGTTTCCGTCGGGACCCACCACGGTCATCGCGGCGAACTCGGGCTGTAGCGCCTCGTTGAAGGTCGCGCTGACCCGTTGAGGGGCCTGAGCCAGCTCGGTCCCCTCGACGGGGTCGGTCGCGATGCGGGTGGCGTGCGCTGACGCGATGCCGGCACCGGCCAGCGCCGCCGCCGCCACAAGGGCGGCGACGAGCGTGGCCAGGCAGGCCCGGATCATGTCCGTCGCCGGGCGATCAGTGCCGCGCCGATACCAACGGCGGCCAGGACGACCGCACCACCGGCGAGCCAGCGCGCGGTGTCGTCCGCGGCGGTGGCCGACGGAGCCGCCTGCGCCGTCATCTCGTGTGTGTCGGACCCGGCCGACGCGGCACCGGTCAGGCTCAGCACCGGCGCCGGATGTTCGGGTTCACCGCCACCCGGCAGCGCGGGCTGGTCCCAGCGCACCACCGTGCCGTCGGAGTAGGTCTGCGTCGCGGGGAACGTGACGCTGTCACCCTCGGGCAGCTTGACCGACATCCGGAACAGTGCGAACTGGTCGGACGAAATACCCACCTGCGGATTGGCCGTCCAGGTGATCGAACTGACGGTGCCCGCCGCATTGTCTCGCTCCAGGCTCGCCGTCCAGCCCGGCATGACTTCGGTTCGCGCGGACGCAACGTCGGGCAGCTTGACACTCAATTGTGTTGTCAGGGCGCCATTTTCGGATTCACCGGGCACCCGGAAGGTGACCACCGACGTGGTGCCCGGTGCGGGATTGTCGGCGTCGACGCGGACGTGAGCCCACGCGGACCCGACACCGGACGCCAGTCCGATGGACAGCGCCACTCCGGTGCCGGCAACGGTGATGAGGGCGCGCTTGGGCGCCAGGGATGGGAAACGCATTCGATTGTCGCTTTCTTGTATCGGGGATCGGACGGTCAGCGGGCGCAGCTGACCGGCGGACCCCGATGTGACACCGATGCGGCGAGCAGAAGGGCCGAACGCAGCGGTTGATCGGCGCCTGCGGTGACGACCTTCGGCCTGCCGGGTATCGGCGGGACAACGGTGGGCACGGCCACCTTGACGGCTCGCGACACCGCACGGCACAGCCGGTCGCCCGCCGCGATCAGGATCGCCCCGATGACCACTGCAAGTCCGTGCGCAACCACCATGGCCGGGGCAGGCGACGTCGGCCCGCCATGACTGTGGCCGGTGACTCCCAGCATCAGGTGGCCGACGAGCTGGCTGGCCGCGAGCAGGCCGAGGAGCACGCGCACGTCGGCGGTGCGGGTGATGGTGGCCGTCAGCGCACCGACCGTCGCGGCCAGCACGCCCAACAGCACCACGGCCGTGCCGGCCGGCGCACCGCTGCCTGCGATGCCGTGGGCGGCCACGGCCAGCGCCGCGGTGAGCAGTCCAGCGGCCACCCCGCGCAGGCGGGCCGCGGCGCTCGACGGCTCAGTGGTCACGGCGGTGGCCCGTCAGGCCACGCCGAGGCGGGCCAACAGGTCGGCGTCGATGCCGTCGAGCTGCTGTGAGATCGCGTTGTGGGCGGTGCGGCGATTCGACGTCGGCATGTTCTCGGCCGCCGTCACCGCCGCAGACAGGTCGGTCAGCCGTTCGGTCATGGCGGCGACGAACTGCTTGGTCTCGGCGTCCTTCGGCTTCTTCTCGGCCACCAGGCGCAACGAGTGCTCGGCCCCCGCGATGCGGGCCGACAGCTGTGCGCCGTGCCCGGAGAACTGGCCGAGCTGACTGAGCGGAACTCCCAGCCGGTCCGCCCGCCGTTCGTCGAGGAAGCCGCGGGCAGCCATGGCGGCGCGGTAGGCCAGAGGCACCACGACCGGGGCCAGCAGCCGCGAAACCGTGAGCGCCCGGCGAATCCGCGTCGGGGACAACAGCTTGCCCTCGCGGGCCGCCTTGAGCTCCGTCTCAGCAACCTTGAGCGCGACCTTGTCGCTGTCCCGTTGCGCCCGTAGTTGCGCCTTCAGGGCCTTGGTTTCGGCCTTATGCGCGGTCTTGATGCGACGGCTCTCGTTCTTCGCCGCGAGCTTGGCTTCCAGCTTCGCGCGGGCCTTGATGGCGCGGGCTTCAGCTCGCCGAATAGCGCGGCTTTTCCGTCGCTTGAACAGGCCCATCCCGGCCGCCTTCCGGTCATCTCGTCGGCTTTTCGGCCATTCGTGTCTGCGATGGCGCAGCCCAACACTATCGCCTGGGCGCCGACGGCCGCCCGTGTGCCCCGATAAGGGAATGGTTCCACCTACTAGCAAACCGAGGGGGACGTACTGTGCGACAATTGTCACACCCGTCAAACCCTGTGCCGGGAGTGCGTTGAGAGGTGGTGACCGGGTGGCCTCACGTGTGCGTGTCGCCGGGTCGGCATGCCTCGTCGCGTCTGGGCTGTTCATGGCTGGTGCCGGAGGCGCCATTGCGATCGCCGACCCTGGAAATGGCTACGGAAATTCCGAGGACCGCCGGGTCAACGACTCGCTGGGCGATGTCATTCGCCGCGCGCTAGGCATGGACAGCGGTCAACAGGACGCATCGAAACCGCGGAATCGTCCGCAAACCCAGGTTGGCTCTGGCCGGGAGCAAGGAATGCCCGGTGTACCCGGTGAGAAGAAACCGCCGAGGACGACCGATCCGCCGACAACGACGAAACCAGCCCCGACGACGAAACCAACACCGTGTCCCGACCCCAACGAACCGCCGGGTGGCGAGGAACCTGAGCCGCCTACCGGCATCGGCGGTGGTGGTGGCGGCGCGATCGTCGAACTCCCGGGCTACAAGCCGCCGACGGTCCCGGATATGCAACTGCCCGGCGAACTGACGCCGGGTGAGCCCGGAGCACCCGGCGGGCCCGCTGTGCCCGAAGCGGGCTCTCCGGCGGTGGTCCCGGGCCCCGTCGGCGCCGCGGCACCCATCGCGTTGCCGGTGATCGTCGCGCCCCCGCTCGGCCTCGACGGGAGCGCCGGATTGCCGGGGACGCCGGCCGGCTCACCGCTGGGCGCGCCGCGCGCCGTCACCGCAGAGCCGCCCGCCGGACCTATCCAGCCGCCGGCCAACGTGGGCAGCAACGCCGCGCCCGCTTCGGGCTACCGGATCGGATACACCGAATATCTGCGAACCGCCGGACTGCCACAGGTCGCGGCCTTGGCATTGCCTGGCATTGCGGGCATTCTTGTACTCACCGGTGCGGGGGGATTAGTAGGGTACCGCCAGGCGAAGGCGGGCCACGCCGTGCGAGCAGGCGGCACAGCTCGCTTCATGAGGTAGGACAAACTGCTCCCCTGAACCGGGGTGGGCAGCGCATAGTGGACTCATCGATAGGGGGTTGTAATGCCAGCCAGTCGTCGTGTAACGCGCGCCGTCAGTGCGGTGCTTGATCTCGCCCCGCGACGCGGTGAAATCTCGTTGCCCCGTCTTCTCGACGCCGTCAGCGAGGACCGCGGCCGGCCGATAGAACTCAAGATGTCTGACCTGCCTCCCGGGGTGTGCGGCCAATGGCGTCAGTACGCCGACCGAGACGTCTTCATGATTCAGAGGGGCCTGCCCGCCTGGGACCGCACCCTGGCCCATGAACTCGGTCACCTGGTCCTAGGCCACGAGGGCATCCCGGTCGTCCAGGCGGCGCGTCAGGAAACGGAATTCGCCAGCTCCGACCTGATCGGATACATGCTCAACCAGCGCACCGGCTGCATGGGACCGAGCGGCGAAGACGCCGAGCAGGAAGCGGAGGATTTCGCGGCACTGCTCATCTACCGCTTGGGCAGGCTGCCGTCCGACCGCTCCTCGATCGTGCAGGTTCGGCTCGGAGAGGCGTTTGGTTGATCATCTGGGTGATCGCCGGTCTGCTCGGTCTTGCCACCGGCCTACGTATCGGTTGGGCCCTCGTCAACAAGCAGTCGCTGGTGAGCACCGCGATGATCCTGGCGCTCGGCAGCCTCGGGTTGGTCGCAGCACTCAACTGGCAACCTCTGACGCTGCTGCTTGACACGCTGCTGCACTGGCCCAACATCTCGATGGGTCTGAGCCAGCTGGCATTGATCGCCTGCGCCGCGGGCAGCTGCGTGATGATCACGACGGTCTCCTCGCCGCGCAAACCCGCCACCCTTCGTCGAATCGCCATGTGGCAGTACGCGATCGCCGTCGTTATCGCCATTGCCAGCATGGTGACGTTCTTCGCCGCGGGCCAGCAGCCTGAAATGTCGCCAGAGGAGTATCTACGACGCAACCTCAGCTCCAACGGCACGGCGTTGCCGTGGCTGCTGCCACTGCTGTATGTGCTGCTGGCGCTGACCCTGGTGTCCTGGGCCGGGATGCGGCATTCGAATCGCAGCCGACGCGGCCGAGCGTTGTTCATATTCACCGTCGGCATCGTGCTGATCGTGTTGGCCAGCGCGTTCTTCTTACTGCGTGCGGTGGGCACCACGCAGCTCGTCGGAGTGGGTGCCGCCGCCACGCTGCTCGGCTGCGCCATGCTGGTGGTGGCCGCCGGCTCGCTGCTCCCCAGCGTCGAAGACTGGTTCGGCGCGCGCCGTGAACTCCGGACCATTCAGCCCCTGCTCGACGAACTCGGTCGTCGCCATCCCGATGTGGGCATCGGGGTGCGCCCGCGTGGGCCACTCGTCTTCCGGGTGGCCGAGCGGATGTCGCTGATTTCCGACGCGCTCTTCCTGGAGGCGACCGCTGCGGAGGCCGCGCGGCGGCGACCGGTCGATGCCACCGGCGCGGCGTCGAGCATGGACCTGGAGCCCGAGTTCGCAGACATCTCCGACGTCGAGATCCCGTCAGTGGCGCCCGAGGAACAGGCGCACGCCATCGCGGACTGGATTTTCGCCGGCCGCGGCGGAGTGGACGCGGCGACCAGACGTTCCTCGTTCCCTGGCTTGGGGTGGCTGCGTCAGCCAACGTCCTATTCGGACCGGGAGTGGATCCTGGCCATCGCGAAGCAATACCGACAGTTGGACCGCGCGGCCGTGTCCTGATCGACGTCGGAGAGTTACTTCGCCAGGTGCCGCAGTGCGGAGCCCCGCGGGCTAATCGTCGAGGTTCTCCCTGCGACGCAACTCGTCAACCTTCTGAACGATGTCCTGTTGCGCCTCTGCGGATAGGCCAACCGTCCTTGCCGCAATACGGCGGACGCCCTCGTCACGCATATTGGCAAGCCACGTCAATTCCTTGTCCAGCTTCTCGTAATACTCATCGTCGGTGAAGTAAGCCGACTTGATACGGAAGAAGTTGGCAAGGGCGGCCATGGTCGCGGCTGAGGGGTTCGTTCGGTTGCCTGAACGAAGCTGCGAAAGATAAGGAGCCGACATGGTGATGCCCTCCGACTTGAGGGCGGCGATCACCTCAGCCGACGTATGCGTGCCACGCCCGGGCGGGTAAACCGTGTCGAACAGGCGGTTTAGGCGGGCGGCGAACGTGTTGCTCATTGATTTGACCTCCACTTGCTGGTAGAGCGGACTAGATAGGCGGCGTATTTGCTGATCATCGTAGCGAGACTTGTGCCAACAGCCAAGTGCAAACGGCATAAAAGTTAACGCGGCATTTTCTTCACGGGGCTCGGTACCGCGCTAAGCAGGGTGTTTAGCCCATATCACATCGATGTCTTATCTTGTTTTCAAGCAAATTTTGACGGATACGTGGCAGTAACTTAGCTCATGGTCCCGCCACCACTGATTTTCCCCTCGCCAGTTGGTCACCGGGCAACGGATGGCGGGGGTTCGGGATCGGATCCGTGCGTTTGCTGAAATTGCATTCTCGCGGACCCCCTCCCGACGAGCTGCGGGTTGGCATCCTGCCCCGAAATTGCCAGCGGAGGGTTACGGCCGGTCCGGCGACGGTTCCAGCGGCGCGGCCGTCAACACCGCCGAACGGCGGTGACGAACGACGCCGACCACGCCCATGGTCACCGCGACGGCGGCCACCGAGCCGGTTGTGGTGATCGCCAGCCATCGCCAGCCGAAGGCACCGTCGAAGAGCATCCAGAGGCCGAACAACAGGAACAGCACGCCGGCCATGCGGTGCAGGAGCCGCTCGGGCAGCCGCTTGTGCAGCACGGCACCGACCGCGATCGCTACGCCGTCGGCGAGCACCATGCCCGCGGTCGCGCCGATCCAGACACCGGCCCAGTTGTAGTCGCTGGCCAGGGCGACTGTGGCCAGCATGGTCTTGTCGCCCAGCTCGGCCAGGACGAACGAGGAGATGACAGCGAGCAGTACGTGGCGTGGCTCGGCGACCGGGCGGACGCCCTCTTCACCGTTGACTCGACCGTCGCGCCAGGTCCACAGTGCGAAGAGCAGGAACACGACGGCCGCGGCCAATGCGATGGGACGCTCCGGCAGGGTCAGCCCCAGGAAGTGTCCGATCGTCACGGATAGCCCATGCACCAGGAACGAGGCGATACCGACGCCGGACAGGACGACCCACCATCGATGACGCAGCGCGTACGTCATCGTCATGAGTTGGGATTTGTCGCCGAGCTCGGCCAGAAATACGACCCCGAGACTGACGAGTGTGGCGGCAAGCATTCGAAACCTTTCGACGCGTTGCCCGACGGCCGAAATCGTACGGTCCGTCGGACATTCGGTCGAAGGTCTCGCCCACCGCTTGCTGCGGTTCGCCGGCCGGGCTATTCGCCAGTATGTCGACACGACGATTGGGGGCTACTCCCCTTCGCTGATGACACCAACGATATCGACTGATCGGGACATCCGCCACCGCCGGGCGCAAGTTCGGGCACCCGTATTCTCGGTTTCGCAAACCAAACTATGAGCTTCGAAAACCCTTATGCGGCAAGGAGCATAGCCAAGATCGCCGTATCGGGATCGCTGATCGGATCGATCCCGACGCGGCTGATCATCGAGGTGACCGTGCCGTCAGATTCCGCTTCCACCCATGCGGCACGGTGGTCGAGGCCGAGGTGGGGCAGACCTGGCAGTAGAACGCAGCCCGACGCAGCACCAGAACACTCGGGTAGTGACGGGGTGGTTTCCGACGGTGGATGCAGCATGAGAAGGGCCGGCGGTTGATGGTCGGCGAAATATCCAGGCGGTATGGCGCTTTCACCAACGACGGTGCCCTCAGCGAGAACCAATCCGACAGTGCCGGGCTCCGGAGAATCGGGTAGCTCTTCGCGGGCTCCGAAAATTGTTGTGGTGGAGAGCAATCCGGGAAGCGAGGCGACCCGGACGGCGACTCTCAGCACCTGGGCCCACTCTTTGGTGGAATCGGGCCATCGGCCCGACACCACGAATCCCTTGAGTGATCCCCGCGAATGAAAAGGAGCGATTTCGATCGCCCGACCGGACCCCGTCTCCATCTCGCCTCCGCGACCCCAATACTCGGTGGTTGTTCGGCCTCTTGCCCGACACTCCACTGGGTCGATCCGCTCAGCATGAGCCAGCAATGCCTGGCACGCAAGAGGACACGAGTGCTAACGGTCGACTTTGCTGTGTCAGTCCTCGCCGTTGCCGCGTCGTGAGACCGTCCACACCACGCGGTAGGAACCCGCCGCGGGCACCCACCCGAACTGCCGCGAGTCGACGACGCCCGGTGCGCCGGGGTTGTCGGAGCGAGCCTCGAACGTCGCGCTGCGACCCGCGCCGCGCACGTCACCGACTCGCTTGACGAGCCAGCGGGAGAACAGTGTCGGGTCGCGAAACACCCGCAATTGGCCCGGCCGAGGGTCGCCGCCGCGCAGAGCCAGGAGGCCGTCACCGGGGCGCAGCGCCGGGCGCATCGAGTCCTCGACGACGGTGAACCGACGCAGCGGGCAGTGCCGCAGCGGATGGTTTCGGTCCACCTCAAAAGGGTAGGTTAGGTCCATGCTGCATCGACTTTTCGCCAACGCCACGCCTGCCCATGCTCACTGCGACTTGTACTGCGGCGTCTACGACCCCGCGCAGGCCAAGATCGAGGCGCTCTCGTGCCTGAAGACGCTCAAGAAGTTTCACGACTCCGATGATGACCATTTCCGTACTCGCGCCATCATCATCAAGGAGCAGCGCGCCGAGGAGGTCAAGCATCACCTGATGGTGCTGTGGGCCGACTTCTTCACCAAGGACCACTTCGACCAGTTCCCCAACCTGCACCAGCTGTTCTGGGATGGGGTGCATGGCGCGGGTGAGGTCAAGAAGTCGACCGACGTCAAGGTCGCCGAGAAGCTTCTCAAGACGATCGACGAGATCGGCGACATTTTTTGGCAGACCGAAAAGGCCAAGGACATGGGCGTGTACCCGCCCGCCTGATATTCGGCTTGTCTTGACTCAGTACAGAACGATGAGGGCGAGAATGCCCAACAGCACGAGTGCGATCAGGCCGGCGCGCACGCATGCCATCAGCTGGTTCCGCGCGTACACATCAGTGGCGGACGATTGCCACTCAGATGTCGGCGCGGCGGACCCCGATCCAAACGGACGCGACGTCATCAGACGCTCCTGACCTGCACGATCAACTACCCACCCCCGTGAGATCTGTCACAACTGCTGCTGTTGTGACGCCGATCATAGCCCTTCGGTTGGCGATGGAAAAATCGAACGGCTCCGCTGCGAAGGTTAGAGCGGCAACACATTTCGCTCGCGACCCCCGAAGCCTGTTGATCACTATTCGGTAACGGTGCCAGCTTATCCACAGCACCCTCCAGTAAATACCCAGATTGAGAAGCTCAAACCGGGTTTCCGCCGATAGGGGCCTGTGGATGAACCTGTGGAAACTGTGGATAGCCCCACATTGCTGAATGACATGTGTCGATCGACATCGGTCCTCGTAGCATGACCGCATGGACGAAATGGAAGTCGGGCAGGCCGAGATTTCCGACGTGCCGACGACGTTCGATCAATCGGTCGTCCTTCTCGACGTCCGGGAAAACGACGAATGGCAGCGCGGCCACGCCGCCGGAGCACAGCACATTCCGATGAGCGAGGTGCCGGCGCGGATCGGCGAGATCGATCCCGGCGCCAAGCTGTTCGTGGTCTGCCAGCTCGGTGGTCGCTCACTGCGGGTGGCCAAGTACCTCGCGCGCAATGGATATGCGCCGATCAACGTCAACGGCGGCATGCAGGCCTGGGCCGATGCCGGACGACCGGTCGTCTGAGCAACCGTCGCTAGGCTGGTCCGATGATCCAGGTGTGTTCCCGGTGCGGGACGCGGTGGAACGTGCGGGACCGGCAGCGAGTCTGGTGCCCGCGGTGTAACGGCACCCTGCTGGCGCCGTCCGCGGCACCACCGCCTTCGGAGTGGAGCGCACGTCCGACCGCACCCCCGATGCGCCCGAGCAGTCAGAGCGGCCAGAATGGCCCGCCTCGGCTGCCTGCCGGGTTCCGCTGGATTGCGGTTCGCCCGGGCGCCGCGCCGCCTGCCCGACGACGCCCGCGGAACTTGGGCCCCACCCCGCGCTATGCGGTGATTCCCCGCTGGGGTCTCGTGGAGCGGTTCGACACGGCCGATGTGGAGCAGCAGGCCGCGCCACGCCGCGGGCCTTCGCTCGCGGCGCTGCGCGCCACCCTGGTCACGACGATCGCTGTGCTCGGCATCGCCGCGCTGGTGCACATCGTGCGCTACGCGTTGCTGATCATCAACCGCAGCGTGCTGTTGAATCCGGTGGTGGCATGGTTGGCCACCTGGCTCGGCGTCGTTGTCAGCGTGGCCGCCCTGTTCCTGGTGTTCGCGACCCTCGTGTTGCTGACGAACTGGTTGATCGCGCGCCGATCGGCGGCCTTCAAACACGTTGGGCGCCAAGAACACCGACCGCTGTGGGCGCTGCGCGCAGGTTGCCTTGTGCCGTTCGTGAATCTGGTGTGGGCGCCGGTACTCGTCCTCGAACTCGCCAGCGTCGAAGACTGCCTTGCCCGTCTTCGTCGCCCCATCGCGGTGTGGTGGGTCGTGTGGGTGCTCAGCACGGCGGTGTCGGTGTTCTCCATCGCGACCAGCTTCACCACCGACGCTCAGGGCATCGCCGACAACACCGTCACGACGATCGTCGCCTACCTGATCGCGATGTCGGCGATGGTTCTGGTCGCCCGGGTGCTCCTCGGCTTCGAGCGCAGTCCGGTCGAGCGGCCGGCCAAGCGGTGGGTGATCGTCGCCGACCAATCGCCTGACGAAGCCGAATCTGCGGGCGAATCCGGCGTTCCGGTTGAGTCCGAAGGCCAGAACCCGGCAGCATAGCCGTATGAACTCGGGCGACGCGACGCTCGGCGGTCACCCGTTCGTGGTGGCACACCGGGGCGCTTCGGCGGATCGTCCGGAGCACACGCTCGCCGCCTATGAGCTCGCCCTGCAAGAGGGTGCCGACGGTGTGGAATGCGATGTTCGGCTGACGCGAGACGGCCATCTGGTGTGTGTCCATGACCGCCGGGTGGACCGTACGTCCAACGGCACCGGCCTGGTCAGCGATATGGCATTGGCCCAGCTGAAGGAGTTGGATTTCGGCTCGTGGCACGCCAGTTGGCGGGCCGACGGCTCTCGGGGTGACACCGGGCTGCTGACCCTCGACAACCTGGTGTCCCTGGTGCTCGACTGGCACCGGCCGGTGAAGATCTTCATCGAGACGAAGCATCCCGTGCGCTACGGCGCATTGGTGGAAAGCAAGGTGCTGGCGCTGCTACACCGGTACGGCATCGCCTCCCCGGCCTCGGCGGACCTGTCGCGGGCGGTGGTGATGTCCTTCTCCGCGGCCGCGGTCTGGCGGATCCGGCGCGCGGCGCCGATGCTGCCCACCGTCCTGCTCGGCGACACCTCCCGCTATCTCGGGGGCAGCGCGGCCACCACCGTCGGCGCCACGGCGGTCGGCCCCTCGATCGCGACGCTGCGCGAGCACCCCGAACTGGTCGACCGCGCCGCCGCGCAGGGCCGCGCGCTGTACTGCTGGACCGTCGACCACTACGAAGACGTCAGGTATTGCCGCGATGTCGGGGTGGCGTGGGTGGCGACCAACCACCCGGGCCGCACCAAGGGTTGGCTGCAGAACGGGCTGACCGGGGCCGGGCGCGACTAGCCTGGCGCTCCGGCGTCGAGCACGTCCTGCGGCACGGGGGCGTCCGATTTCAGCGCGGCGAACAACTGGTCGGCGACCTCCTCGTCCCACACCACGATCGAACCCGAGTCGCTGCCGGTGAATTCGCCGATCGGGACGGTCGTTGTGGTGATGTCGCCCCGCAGTGCCCACGCCAGCCGAGCGAGGTCGGTGACGTGGGCGCCGGCGTCGACCGTGAGCGAGTCGGCCGCCGCGTGCGCCATCGGGTACCAGCGCAGGGGGTTCAGTGCGACCGTGGGGCTGGCCGCGCGATGCAGCAGGGCCGACATGAACTGACGCTGGTTGACCATCCGATCGAGATCGGCCCGCGGTGTGGCGCGGGTTCGGACATAGCCGAGCGCGTTGCGCCCGTTGAGTTTCTGGCAGCCCGCGGGCAGGTCGATGCCTGCCAGCGGGTCGGTGATCGGCTCGGCCGGACACATCGTCACCCCGCCGATGGCGTCGACCACCGCTGCGAACCCGTCGAACCCGACCTCGGCGTAGTGGTCGAGCCGGATGCCCGTTGCCTGTTCGAGGGTCTGGGCCAGCAGTGGGGCGCCGCCAACCACGAACGCCGAGTTGATCTTGTCGGACCCGTAGTCGGGGATCTCCACGTAGGAATCACGGGGTATCGAAACCATGGTGGTCGGCGTGCTCGACCCGAACGCGGGGACGTGCACCAGCATGATCGTGTCCGTGCGTCCATTGCCGATGTCGCCGCCGGTGGCCAGCTCGGCTTGTTGCTCGGGCGTGAGTCCCTGCCTGCTGTCCGATCCGACCAGCAGCCAGGTCGTGCCCTTGCCTTCTGCGGGCCGGTCGGCGTATTCGGGCAGCGCCGCGATTCGGTGCAGCTTGGTGTCGATCCAGAAAGCGGTGCCGACCAAACCTGCGACGGCGAGGACGAGCACCAGGAACAACGCGAGCGCCACCCTACGCAGGCGGCGCCTGGGTCGTGGTGGTCGCGACGGCGGCGACGGTTGTTGGCGCACAACCGGATTGGGCTGCCGGTAGGACGGTGGCGGCGTTGGTTGTGGCGGGGGTGGTCGCCGCGGCGGGGTCGGGGGATTCGGTGGCCATACCGGTGGCGGGCGATTGGGGTCCCGCCGGATCACCTGCGACGGCTCGCGCGGAGGCGGTGGCCGACGCCGCCTGGGATCGGGGCCCGGGCGGGGTGGCCGATTGCCGCTCACAGAGAGAATGTACGTGCACTGGCGATGCGGTTACTTCAGCCAGCTACAGTGACCGGCTGGCATAAACTGGGTACACACCTAGAGGAGGTGTGTGCCATGAACAAGATTCTCGTCACCCTCGCCGCGGTGGCGATGTCGGCCGCGTTCGCCTTCGTCGGGGCACCGACGGCCTCGGCCAATGACGACCCCGGCCTCTGCTGGAACGGTGTGTTTCTGGAAGCCTGCGTGTCAGGACCAGGTTGGGTTGACTGGAACCCGGGGTGGGGCTGCAATCCCGGGCACGGGTGTGGGGATGTTTATCACGGCGGGAAGCATAGGTGGAAGTAGCTAGAGCAGCTCCCGGCTCTCCAGCTCTTCGACCCCGGCCATGGTGATGGTGCAGACCATCCGGTCCTTGCAGGTGCGCTCGCTGAGCCTCAATGTGCCGATAAACCCGGCGGATACACCAGTGATCTGGCCGACGCTTCACTTTCGGACATTGGGTAGTTACGCCTAGTGACTACCCAGCCAGCCAAGATGGCCTGCCAGCAAGGCGTATCCGACGAACGCCACGGTGTCGATCACGCCGTGTGCGATGACCAGCGGCCACAACCGCCCGGTGCGCCGCCACGCGTAGCCGAACACCAGGCCCATGGCCGCGTTGCCGAGGCCGGCGCCCCAGCCCTGGTAAAGGTGATACGCGCCGCGCAACAGGCTGGTGGCCACCAGTGCGACGACCGGATTCACCCTCAGCTGTTGCAGTCGGGTGAGCAGAAAGCCGACGACGATGACTTCCTCGGCCCAGCCATTGGCGAAGGCCAGCAGGATCAGGACCGGAATGTGCCACCACGAGTTCTCATGCGTCGACGGCACCACCGACACGCTCATGCCCAACGCGCGCGCCGCGACATACAACCCGAGGCCGGGCAGCCCCACCAGCGCCGCAAGTCCGATGCCGCCCAGTACGTCGGAGCGCAAGCGGATACGCCCCAGTCCTATCTTGTCCGGCCCAAAGCCGCTGCGCCACAGTAGGTATACGCCGAGCGCTCCCCAAGCAACCAGCTGCGCCACCCGGGCTAGATTCAGCCCGAGGTTGATCAGGTCGAATGGAGACAGCCGCGGGTTGAGCGCTACGGTCTGCGCGGACAGATTGAGCAGAATCGCCTCGACGAGTTCGAGGATCGCGGTGTATGCGCTGAGCCCGAACGTCACCGCGAGCACGACGGCGATCTCGATGCGCAGCGCGCGCCGGTCGGGTTCGGTCAGCTCGTCGGGCGCGGTCACCGAAGCTACGGTAGCGGGCGGCCCACACCCGAGGTGTTCGTCAGGCGCGCCGCGCCCGCAGTCCGTTGAGGAACGGGCAGCCCATCAATATCCGGATCGCCTGGCTCAACCCGGTGACGTCGTCGACGGGTTTCGCGAATGCGAGCCGCACGTCGTGATCGCCCTCTTCGTTTTCGACCCGCAGCCGCACGCCGTACCTGTCGAGCCCGAGCGGCCGGACCCGGCCACGCCGCAGTGTCGTCGGCAACCGGTCCGCCAGCCGATCGACCACGTCGCGATGGGCGACCTCGAGATGCTGCAGCCAGCACGACTCCATCACGCAGAACGGGTCGGGCCGCGCCTGCAGCAGCGCCCCAACGCCGACCGCCTCCGCTCCGGTCGAGTCAGCGACGACGACCGACTCGACCTCGAGCCGTACCAGGGTGAGCCGGGTGTCGCCGTCCGCCTCGTCGGCGGTGTTCACCTGCAGCAGAGCGGGATTCGGGTCTTCGGCGGCGATCAGGTCGAGTAGTTCGGGCACCTCGGCGTCGGGGACGGCCTGCACGCGGCCCCGGATCCACACCAGCGATCGCACCGGCTCGCGCAGCGGCAGCGGGGCATAGTCGGTCATCTCCAGAACGGCCTGCGCGCCCGCGGTCCCGGCGGCGACCACGATGCCGGACACTGCGCCGTCGATGGGAACGGTGATCGCGAACGAGCCGTCGTCGAGCAGATGGTGTACGGCGCTGGCGGTCGGCTCGACTCCTTCGATCGCGAGCATTGCGCCGCCCGCCCGCACACAGGTGCTGCGGATCCGCTCGGCCGTCGTCGGTGCCGGTGCCGCCATCGCATCGCCTTCCGTAGATGAGGTAAGCCTAACTTAGCTAAGCCTAACCAAGCCCGCAAGACGCACCTCTCGACGTCAGAGGGGACCCAGCGCCGAACCGATAGGGTTGAAACGTGCCCCGCATCGCCTACCTCGGACCAGAAGGGACCTTCACCGAAGCGGCGTTGATCCGGATGGCGAACAACGGCATGGTGCCTGGCAACGGCCCATCGCGTGAGGTCACACCGATACCCACCGAGAGCACCACCGCCGCGCTGACGGCCGTCCGGTCCAACGACGCCGACTACGCGTGCGTGCCGATCGAGAACTCGATCGAGGGATCGGTGCTGCCGACGCTGGACAGCCTGGCGACTGGGCCGCAGCTACAGATCTTCGCCGAACTCACCCTCGATGTGGCGTTCACGATCGTGGTGCGCCCGGGCACCACCGCGGCGGACGTCCAGACCGTCGCCGCATTCCCGGTGGCAGGCGCCCAGGTCCGCCATTGGCTGGCCGGCAACCTGCCGAAGGCACAGCTGATACCGGCCAACTCCAACGCGGCGGCCGCGAACGACGTCGCCGACGGCCGCGCCGATGCAGGCGTGAGCACTGCGCTGGCCGCCGAACGGTACGGTCTGACCGCGCTGGCATCTGATGTCGTCGACGAACCCAACGCCAGGACCCGCTTCGTGTTGGTCGGCTCGCCGGGCCCGCCGCCGCCGAACACCGGCGCGGACCGGACGTCGGTCGTGCTGAGACTCGACAATGTTCCCGGTGCGCTGGTATCGGCGTTGACCGAGTTCGCGATCCGCGACATCGACCTGACCCGCATCGAATCCCGGCCCACCCGAAGAGAGTTGGGTACCTACATCTTCTTCCTCGACTGCGTCGGGCATATCGAAGACGACGCCGTCGCCGAGGCACTCAAGGCGCTTCATCGTCGTTGTGCAGATGTGCGATATCTGGGTTCATGGCCAACCGGGTCGGCCGCCGGGGCGGTGCCGCCGCAATTGGACGAGGCATCCCGCTGGTTGGTGCGGTTGAGAGAAGGAAAGCCGGCACCCGATCCGGGATCTGAGCGATGAGCGGGCGGCTGGTACTGGTCCGCCACGGCCAGTCCCACGGCAACGTCGAGCGCCGGCTCGATACCCGCCCGCCCGGCGCGGAGCTCACCGACCTGGGCCGCGAGCAGGCTCGGGCCGTCGTCCGCGACTGGCCACACGGGATCGCGATGGTGGCTCACTCGGTCGCCGTGCGGGCCTCGCAGACGGCCGCCGAGATCGGCGACGAACTCGGTCTGCAACCCCACGAGTTCGAAGGCATCCACGAGGTCCAGGTCGGCGAGCTGGAGGACCGCAGCGACGACGCGGCCATCGAGGAGTTCAACACCATTTACCAGCGGTGGCACGAGGGTGATCTGGACCTGCGGCTGCCCGCGGGCGAGACCGGCCGCGAAGTGCTCGATCGCTATGTCCCGGTGATCACTCAACTGCGGCTGCGCTACCTCGACGACGACGCGTGGCACGGGGACATCGTCGTGGTCAGCCACGGCGCGGCAATCCGGCTGGCGGCGGCGACGCTGGCGGGGGTGGACGGCAGCTTCGCCCTGGACCATCACCTGTCCAACGCCGAATCCGTTGTGCTGGCACCGATCACGGATGGTCGCTGGAGCTGTCTGCATTGGGGCGACAAGGCGCCGCCGTTCTATCCGGAGCCCGACGTTCACCCGGTCGAGGACGCACTCCAGTCGGCCGACCCGATGGGCTGAGCGCACGCGCAGCCGATCGCCTCGCAATCGATGGTGAACGCGTGCATCACCTCGGGGGTGACGCAGTCCTGCTCGGTGCATTCCGACCACCGCAGCGCGTGATGGATGACGGTGCCGTGGCAGTGCTCCAGGTCGGCTCGACACCCCCGGCAGTCGCTGCGCATGGCCTGTTCATAACACCATCGGCCGACAATCCGCGGTTGCCGCGCCCATGCGGGCTGCCTCGGCTCGCTTACGCCCAGCCGAGTTCGTGCAGACGGTCGTCGTCGATGCCGAAGTGATGGGCGATCTCATGGATGACGGTGATCGCCACCTCGTCGACCACGTCGGCCTCGGTCTCGCAGACGTCGAGCAGGGCCTCGCGGTAGATCGTGATCGTGTCGGGGAGGGAACCGGCGTAGTTGGAGTCGCGTTCGGTCAGCGCGATGCCGTGATAGAGGCCAAGCAGGTCGGGTTCGTCGGAGTTTCGGTCCTCGACCAGAACGACGACGTTGTCGAACGCCGCGGCAAGGTCGGCGGGAATCAGATCAAGTGCGTCCGATACCAGCTCGTCAAACCGTTGCGGGCTCATCCGCACGGCCACCGGACTACACCCCGGGCGGCGGCGGGAGGATGGGTTCGACAGGCGGTGGGCCCGGCGCGGGCGGTGGCGGGACCAGCGCTCCTGGAGGTGGCGGGGCCAGATCCAGCGGCGGTGGCGGGGCCCCCGGAGGTGGCGGTGGCAGGCCCCCGGTGGCGGTGCCCCGGTGGCGGGGCCCCCGGAGGTGGCGGTGCACCCGGTGGCGGCGCCTCGCCCGGTGGCGGCCCGTTCAGGAAGGTGTTGCCCGGCTCCGGTGCCGGCTCCGGTGCCGGCGTGGCAGCGGTCGACGGCCCATGGGGCGAGCCCGTCCCGGCCGACTGCTGGCCGTGCTGGGTCTGCTGGCTCTGCTGGCTCTGTCGGGTCTGCTGCGTCGACTGGCTGGAACCGGTCTGGCTGCTGCGCTGACCGCCCGACGACGAGACGCCGGGCATCGGGATCGGCGGGAAGTTCAGCCGTTCCTCGGGGATGTCGGGCGGCGGTATCGGCGGCTGGCCGTTGATCTGCAACGGGCCCCTGGCGCTGTTCAGCAACGTCGACCAGCCGCCGTTGCCGAGCGTGGCGCCGATGCTGCACGACACCTGGTGGCTGCCTGCCGCCCAGCTGGGTAGCGAGATGGTGCTGTAGATCAGCGTGAGCGTGGTGCTGCGCAGCTGGATCGGCGCCAGGTAGGCGTCGGTCATCCGGGTGCACGCGTCCTTGATGAACGCGTCCTGTTCGGGTTCGGGTGGCAGCCCGGCGGGGAACTTCTCGCCGACGTTGACCGCGCCGGTGACCTCCATGGCATGCGGGCCTGCGCAGTCGACGGGGATGTCGGTGGGCTGGTTGGTGGACGGGTCGATGCCCAGACATGTGCCGGCGGGCCAGACCTTCGACTGGTCGATGTCGGCGACCCTGCCCTGGAAGGCGAGCTGCGAGTTGTCGGGGCCCGGCAGTTGCAGACCGCACAGCATGCGTCGCTCGCCCGACTGTTGCCACGCCTTGTCGCCGGACCACATCATGCTGACGGTGTAGCGGCTGTTGGGGTCGAACCGCTCGCCCAGGTAACGCCGCACCGCCACCTGGCACTGCTCTTGGCTGATCTGCTGGATGCGGGCTGGCGACGGCGGTGCGGCGTCGGGTCCGTACTCGCTGCCAGGGAATGTACGCATGTCCACCGACTCCGCGACCTCGAAGCGGTGCTCGTCCTTGCACTCGACGACCTTCGCATCGTCGGGGGTGCGTTCCGGCCAGTTCAGGCAGTCGCCGGCCTTGGCCTTACCGAACGTCTCGGCGCCGCGCAGACCGAGGGAAATCGTGCTGGAATGCAGACCGTTGGGGTTGCCCTCGCCGCCCGGCAGCGCGGTGAGCACTCCGGCGATGAGCAGCCCTCCGAGCGCGGTCAACAGCAGCGCGCGGCGGGTGGACGTGGCGTGCAGACTGCGCCACCACGTCACTTTTGGCGTGGAGTGTTCCGCCTCGTCAAGAAATGCGGCCCGCTCGGGTGCTTCCAACATCCGCTCCATTGTGACAGGCGCGCCGGGCACTGTGACAAGTGAGGCAGATGTAACGTTATGGGGTTGTGCTCCCGACGGTAGGGTTGCGCCGTGATCGACCTCAAGCCGCTGCGGGAAAACCCGGATGTGGTGCGCGCGTCACAGCGTGCCCGCGGTGAGGATCCCGGACTCGTCGACGCATTGTTGGAGGCCGACGCGGCCCGGCGTGCCGCGGTCTCGGCCGCCGACAACCTGCGCGCCGAACAGAAGGCCGCCAGCAAGAAGGTGGGCGCGGCTTCCTCGGAGGAACGACCCGTGCTGCTGGAGCGGGCCAAGGAGCTCGCCGCTACGGTGAAGGCCGCCGAGACCGAACAGGCCGATGCCGAAAAGGCTTTCACCGCAGCGCATATGGCCATCGCGAACGTCATCATCGACGGTGTCCCGGCCGGTGGCGAAGACGACTTCGTGGTGCTCGACACCATCGGTCAGCCCCGGGCCATCGACGATCCGAAAGACCATGTGGAGCTCGGCGAGTCGCTCGGCCTGTTCGACCTCGAACGCGGCGCCAAGGTGTCGGGCGCGCGGTTCTACTTCCTCACCGGGAACGGCGCGCTACTGCAGCTCGGTCTCATGCAGCTCGCGGTGCGGCTGGCGACGGAGAACGGCTTCACCCTCGTCATCCCGCCTGTCCTGGTCCGTCCCGAGATCATGGAGGGGACCGGGTTCCTCGGCGCGCACAGCGAGGAGGTGTACCGGCTCGAGGCCGACGACGTTTACCTCGTCGGCACGTCGGAGGTACCGCTGGCCGGCTATCACTCCGACGAGATCCTCGATCTGTCCGCGGGCGCGCTGCGCTACGCCGGCTGGTCGTCCTGCTTTCGCCGTGAGGCGGGCAGCCACGGGAAGGACACCCGCGGGATCATCCGCGTGCACCAGTTCGACAAGGTGGAGGGCTTCATCTACTGCCGACCGGACCAGGCCGAGGCCGAACACGACCGGCTGCTGGGCTGGGAGCGCCAGATGCTGGCCAGTATCGATGTGCCGTACCGCGTGATCGACATCGCGGCGGGGGATCTGGGAATGTCGGCCGCGCGCAAGTACGACTGCGAGGCTTGGATACCGACCCAGGGGACCTACCGGGAGCTGACCTCGACGTCGAACTGCACGACGTTTCAGGCCCGTCGGCTCGCGATTCGCTACCGTGACGAAAACGGCAAACCGCAGACGGCGGCGACGCTGAACGGGACGCTGGCCACCACGCGGTGGTTGGTCGCGATTCTGGAGAACCACCAGCAGCCCGACGGCAGCGTGCGGGTGCCCGATGCGCTGGTGCCTTTCGTCGGCACCGAAGTGCTGGAGCCCCGCTAGCGCTAGCTGCTAGCGCTCGAGCAGTTCGTCGAGCATTGCGAGAAACTCCTTCGGGCGCTGCGGAGTGAACGCCGGCTTGGGCCGCGCACCGGCCACGTCGAGGGTCACCAGCGTGGACTTGATCGGCCGCCACACGTCCAGTGGCAGCCACCGGCGCAGATCCGAGCTGCCCCAGATGCGGAACCGCTGTGTGAACATCCCGAGTGGCTCGGCCTTGTACCCGCGGATCGACCGCAGTGGAATGATCTTCGACGTGCCCGACGGAAAGTGATAGCGCCGCAATGTGATCGCTTCGCGGTCGAGCTGGATCAACCCGTCGTCGTAGTACTGGCGAGGTATGTTCATATCTTCTCGGAACGCAGTTCGTGGCCCTTGGACGTCAGGCATCGGCCGTTCTCCAGATTCCATTGCCAGCCATGCAGATTGCAGGTCAGCGTCGACCCTTCGACCACGCCGAACTTCGACAGGTCGGCCTTGAGGTGCGGGCACCGGCGCTGCATCCGGTAGCCGTCCAGCTCGATCGACGCCGTGTCGTCGTGTGCTTCGGCGAACCAGCCGTCCGCGTACGCGATGCGTTCGTCGGTGAGGCATTTGAAGAACGTGTACAGATATTCGTTGTAGCCACCCACCCGCCATGCCGTGAAGCGGGTGGACAAGAAGATGGTGTTGACCCAGTCCGGTTCCTCGTCGCGTAACACGGTCCGCACGAGCTCGGGCGCAATGGCGAACCCGTATCGGAACTTCTCGTCCGGGATGGGTTCGCGCACGGCCCGTTTCGGGAAGTCCAGCACCACCGTTTCGACACCCAGCCGCAGTTCGACGGGATAGCCGATGCCGTCGCAGATCTGGTCGCTCTGGCTCATGATCGGCTCGAACCTCGCGCGCAACGGCTCCAGCAGCGGCTCGCCCCCGGCGGGTGCCCAGCGGGCCCGCTCGGCGGCCAGCACTGGCGCCATCCGGTCGGCGTAGTCGGCGATGTAGTCCGCCTTGCCGGTGGTGAAGATCGCACGCACTTCGTCTTCGGGCACCGGATGGTTCAGCGAATTCAACTGCGACCCAGTGAAATCGGCGGTCGAGCCGGGGATGAGCAGCAGGCCGCCGTCATGGCCGTGGGTGTGCATCTGGTCGAGGAACACCACCTGGTCGGGGAAGATGTTGGCGGGGTCGCCGTGGTCGTCGTTGAGGTCACGAAGGTCCGGATCCAGAAAGCACGGCGGACCCGCCGACGGGATCACCCAGCCGGCGCCGACCTGGGCGATGTACTGGCGACAACGGTCCATCTGGCGCTGGCGCTTCTGGGTGCCGAACGCCTCCTTGGCCCGCGCGGGCATGTCGTAGACCATCGGGTACCAGATCGCCCCGGAGTACTGCAGCATGTGCACGTCCACCTGGCCGAAGTCCGCGTGCACCATGTCGAGGTCGACGGGCCGGGCGTCGTTCATGTTGAACGCCACCGTTTCTCCGTCGTCGACTACCAGTCCGGAGTCGCCGATCGGGCCGTCCGCCGGGGCCCGCAACGCGATGATCATCACGTCGAGATCGCCCTTGGGGCCGCTGACCGTGTGCTTGACCGAATCGGTGGTCTCGAAAAAGCGGTGGAAGCCAAGCTTTTCCAGTTCGCGCTGCAGATCGGGCACCGGGTAGTCGGGTAGCAGCACGACGGCGTCCTTGTTGACGTGCTCGCGGAGATTCTCCGGATCGAAATGGTCCTTGTGCAGGTGCGAGATGTAGAGGTAATCGCAGTCGCCGAGGGCGTCCCAGTCCAGCCCGCTGTTGTCCGGGAACGGGAACCACGAAGCGAAGTAGGCGGGGTTCACCCAGGGGTCGCACAGGATGCTCCCGGCCGGTGTGTCGATCCGGAAACCAGCGTGCCCGACGCTCGTGACCTGCACTAATGCCCTTTCTCTGCGATACGTCCGCCCGGTCGATCTTAGTGGGAGGAGACGTCGCCGGCGTTCCAGCAGCGCCGATAGAAGTCGACGCGCTCTGGGTCCGGGTCGATACCGTACGCGTCGAACAGCTCGCCGTGGCACACCACCAGCCGCGCGGCGACCGGTCTGCCCGCCGCGAGTCTCGGCGACGACGCCGGGCACCGGCACCGGCTCGGAGGGGATGCTCACCCGTCACCCTTTCTGCGCACTACGCTTGCGGCTGTGGAACCGGTATACGGGACAGTCATCCAACTCGCCCGCCTGATCTGGCGGATGCAAGGGCTGACGTTCACCGTCACCGGCGTCGAGAACCTGCCTGTCTCCGGCGGCGCGGTGGTGGCCATCAATCACACCAGCTACTTCGACTTCACCTTCGCGGGCCTGCCCGCATACAAGCAGCACCGCGGCCGCAAGGTGCGGTTCATGGCGAAGAAAGAGGTCTTCGACCACAGCATCACCGGTCCTCTCATGCGCAGCCTGCGCCACATCGAAGTTGACCGCGACAGTGGCTCGGTTTCCTACGAGCAGGCGTGCCTGAAGCTCAAGGAAGGCGAGCTGGTCGGCGTCTACCCCGAGGCCACGATCAGCCGCAGCTTCGAGATCAAGGAGTTCAAGTCGGGCGCGGCCCGCATGGCCATCGCCGCCGACGTGCCGATCGTTCCGCACATCGTCTGGGGCGCCCAGCGAGTCTGGACCAAGGGCCACCCCAAGAACATGTGGCGGCCCAAGGTTCCGATCTCGGTGGCGGTCGGTGAACCGATCCCCCCGACGCTGCCCGCGACCGAGCTGACGGCGCTGCTGCATTCGCGGATGCAGCATCTGCTGGAGCGGGTACAAGATGACTACGGTCCCCATCCGCCGGGCGAGTTCTGGGTGCCCCACCGGCTCGGCGGCGGAGCGCCGACGCTGGCCGAGGCGAACCGGATGGACGCCGAGGAGGCTGCGGAGAAGGCCGCCCGCCGCGAGCAGCGGGGCCCGGCCGGAGCGCCGGGGTAGGTGTCGATGGAGCCGGTTTTCCGCACGCTGGAAATCGCCGTCTCGTCGGCGGTGGCGGTCTCCGGGAGCCGCATCACCTATCTGGGCCTGGACAACATCCCCGAGCGTGGCGGCGCGGTCGTCGCGATCAATCACACCAGCTATATCGACTGGGCGCCCGCCGCGCTGGCCGCGTACAAGCGGCACCGACGACTGCGCTTCATGATCAAGGAAGAGATGACACAAGTGAAGGTCGTCAGCTTTCTGATCAAGCACACCGGGACCATCCCGGTCGACCGGCGGGCCGGTGCGGGCGCATATGCGGTGGCGGTGGAGCGGCTTCGAACGGGCGAGCTCGTCGCCGTCTACCCGGAGGCCACCATCAGCCGCAGCTTCGAGCTGAAGGAGTTCAAGACCGGCGCGGCCCGAATGGCCCACGAAGCGCAGGTGCCGATCATTCCGCTCATCGTCTGGGGTGCGCACCGGCGGTGGACCAAGGACCATCCACGCAAGCTCGGCCGCGCGAAGATTCCGATCACCGTCGTGGTCGGCGCACCGCTGGATGCGGCGGAGACCATCGAGCAGACCGACGCCGCGATGCGCGAGTCGATGACCAAGCTGCTGCACGACGTTCAGCAGTCCTATGAGCATCCCGAGGGGGCGTACTGGGTGCCGCGCCGGATGGGCGGCTCCGCGCCGACGATGGCCGAGGCCAAGGCGCTCGACGAGGCCGAGTTGGCCGAACGGGCCCGCAAGCGAGCCGAGCGAGAGGCAAGACGCTGACACTGCCCGCGCTGATCGCCAGTGACGTGGACGGCACGCTGCTCGACGCCGACGAGAACATCAGCTCCCGTACCCGCAGCGCCGTGCGCGCCGCGGTGGATGCGGGCACTCGGTTCGTGCTGGCCACCGGGCGCCCGCCGCGGTGGGTGCAACCCGTGGTCGACGCGCTGGGCTTCGAGCCGATGGCGGTGTGCGCGAACGGCGCGGTGATCTACGACCCGTCCACCGACCGCATCGTGTCGGCCAGGACGCTGTCGGCCGACGATTTGGGGGAGCTCGCCGAGATCGCCACCCGCGTCATCCCAGGTGCAGGACTGGCGGTGGAGCGGGTCGGGCGCAGCGCTCACGACGCGGCAACCCCGCAGTTCGTCAGCTCGCCGGGCTACGAGCATGCCTGGCTCAACCCGGACAACACCGAGGTGTCCATCGAGGATCTGCTCAGCGCTCCTGCGATCAAGCTGTTGATTCGCAAGGCCGATGCGCGCAGCGCCGACATGGCCGAAGTGCTCGCCAAACATGTTGGCCTGCAAGGTGATATCACTTACTCCACCAACAACGGTCTGATCGAGGTGGTGCCGTTGGGCATCAGCAAGGCCACCGGAGTCGAGGAGGTCGCGCGGCCGTACGGGATCACCGCCGAGGACGTGGTGGCATTCGGCGACATGCCCAATGACGTCCCGCTGCTGCGGTGGGCCGGTCTCGGTGTGGCGATGGGTAATGCCCATGCCGAGGCGGTGGAGGCGGCCGACGAGGTCACCGCGCCCAACACCGACGACGGCGTGGCCCGCGTTCTGGAACGTTGGTGGCTTTAGTCGGGCGACAATCAAGCGGCGAGGCATGAGCCGCGTTGAGGAGCCCGACAGGTCTGGCTTTAGTCGGGCGACAATCAAGCGGCGAGGCACGAGCCGCGTTGAGGAGCCCGACAGGTCTGGCTTTAGTCGGGTTGTAGTCAGCTGGGATCGATGGGCTTGATCCGCTCGAGCTGTGTCGGTGGCCCGTCGATCGACGGTGGCGGCAGTTCCACCGGGACACCGTCGATAACCCTTGTCACCGTGGCCTTTTCGCGATCGAAGTTAAGCGTGCCGTGTTGGAAGTTCTGCACGATCCACTGCGGCTCCTGTATCTCGCCGCTGGTCGGCAGGCCGAGCGCACCACGCTCGTAGCCCAGCGACGCCCACGCCTCATAGATCGCTCCGGTGAGGGGTTCGGCCCCGCTTTCCGGTGACCAGTAGACCGCACCTTTTTCGAAGGTGGCGTAGCGCGCGCTTCCCTCACCGGCAGCCTCCGGTGATTTCGGTGCGCCGAGCGGACTGTTCGGGCCGCCCATCGACTCCCAGCGGGCGAAGATCGCACCGCCGCGAAGTAAGTCGGTCAGGGTCGGCGGAAGCGGCGGGTCGTTGAAGCGGGCGGCGATGTCGCGGATCTGGTCCATCACGGCGTAGGCGGCGTTGCCAGGACACTCGGTGATGCCGACGTCGCGGTGGGTGAAGATCGAGGGCAGGGTCGGGGTGGCGCCGCGCGGGAAGTGGCTGAACGATCCACCGGCCGACGTCAAAACGACTGTGCCCCTTGGGTCGACGTGGTCCATGCCCAGTCGCCAGCCCAGCAGGCGTGCGACGGTGCGCAATTGGATCGGGTCTGGCGGCACGACGTCGAAGTTGCCGAGCATCGCCACACCCCAGGTGTTCTTGTTGAATCCGCCGGTGTGGGCGCCCTCGACCGGCCTGTCCAAGCCCCCTGCCCGGCCCTCGAAAACCTGTCCGAACTTGTCGACCAACGCGTTGTAGGCGATGTCGCACCAGCCCAATGTGCGGGTGTGATAGGCGTAGACCGAACGGATGATCGCCGCCGAATCCTGCGGTCCGTAATCGTTGCTTCCCGCGGTGTGGTGCACGATGCCGGCCCGCACCCCGTTGTCGTAGACGGTGTTCGGGCACCGCATCGATTCGTCGGCACCCCACTGATCGCGGGTGATGATGTTGGGCGGCTGGCCGGGGGCGGCGGCCGCGCTCGGCAGCGGCAGGTTGTCCATCGGCGCCTGCGGCGGGCTGATCAGCACCGCGTTGATGTTCTGCCCGAACGGCTGGTTCGTGTTGGCCGGGAGGTAGCCCAGGTCTGATTTCGCCGTCTCCGGTTGCTGCGGCGGGGCCGATGCCGTGGTGCCGGCCGGCCGGGTCACCGCGATCTGCACGGTGGTGGTGAGACCGACGAACACCGGTTCGGTGCCGCGCGGCGCCGGCGATCCGTCGCCGACCCCGTCAAGGTTTTCGGCCTCGTACCACGGTCCCCACGAGCCGTCCGTCTTCTTGGCCCGCACCCGGGCCGAGGTGCCGCTCAGGTCCGCGGCGGTCAGCGCGACGAGGGAGAACGGTGTGTCCTGGTGAATCTCGCGGATCGTCTGACCACCGCCGATGCCTGTCAGTGGCTGCGCAACCAGTTGGGTCTGTTCGGCGAGCGGGCGCTGGTCGTCTCCGGACGGCGTGCCCTGCAGCGCCCACGGCAAAATCACCACGGTGCCCGCGAGCGCGGTGAACAGCATCGGGTGTCGACGGGACGGCACGGATCGATGTTACGCAAGTGTCAGTTGTTACCAGTGTTTCGACACGGTGGAAGTGCTCATCAATGTCCTGCAACGGCACCGCAGAGCCCGCCACTTGGCTTCTGCGGTGCCGTTTAGGGGCAGGACTATGCGGCCGGGGCCGGGACCGGGGGAGGTGCTGGTGCCGGCGCGGCGCCAGGGATGGCACCGGGCTTCATTGCCGATGTGATCATCGGCATCACCACACCCTTGAGCAGATCGATCGCCTGGTCGCCACCCAAAGCCTGGAACGCGCTATCGACGTTGCCGAGCAGGCCGCCACTATCGGTGCTCGGCATGGCCCCGAGTGACGACGCCCCCAGGGAGTCGGCGCCGATGATCGGGTACGTGCCCGCTCCCGGAGCGAGCGGGTCGAGCCCGATGGGCGCCGCGATCGGCACCTCGCCGGGCGCGGGCAGACCCACGCCGTTGGCGATCGGCGTGGTGGCCAGCGCCGGGTCGGTACCCGTTACCGGCGGCGTCGTCAGGCCGCCGGGAGCGGCTCCCGTCGGACTGGTCAGCGCCGGGTTGGCAGCCGTAAGCGGACTGGTCAGCGCCGGATTGGCCAGCGACGCATCCCCCAGCGCCGGAACAGCGGCCGCAGGGTCGGTGCCGAGACCGGGTGTGGTCAGCGGGGCCATGCCAAGGCCGCCGGGTGAGTTCAACGGGGCCATGCCAAGGCCGCCGGGTGCGGTGAGCGTTGTGGGCATTCCAGCATCCGAACCGGTCAGCAAGCCGGTCGGCATGGGAGGCAGGTTGATGCCGAACTGCGACAACCCTTGAGACAGCGCCGAAATCAGCTCGCTGGGCAGGTCGGTGATCGTGGCGGCCTGGCGGAATTCACGAGGTTGTGGCGCGGGCTCGGTCAGATCGGTGATAGCGGTTACTGCAATTGGACTCACCACGGCCAGGGCGGCGACTGCGCTCATGGCTGTCGAGAGCTTGCGTCGACGTCGGTTAGGCACGGAAGTCTCCTCAATCTGTGGACTACGTGTTCTGTGCGGATACGTGAACGATGGTACTGCTGTGACTAATGGGTCTAGAGTGACGATATGGAATCGTGAGCGAATCGCGACCTTGGGCCGCTAATGGATTCGGGCAGGCGAAGCGTGGTCGGATACCCTGGCTGCCGATGACCGCTCGTTTTGACCTCTTCGTCGTCGGCTCCGGATTCTTCGGTCTGACGATTGCCGAGCGCGTGTCGACGCAGCTGGGCAAGCGCGTCCTCGTCCTCGAGCGCCGCCCCCACATCGGCGGCAACGCGTACTCCGAGCCGGAACCGCAGACCGGCATCGAGGTGCACAAGTACGGGGCGCACCTCTTCCATACCTCCAACAAACGGGTGTGGGACTACGTCCGGCAGTTCACCGACTTCACCGGCTATCAGCACCGCGTGTACGCGATGCACAACGGGCAGGCCTACCAGTTTCCGATGGGCCTCGGCCTGGTGTCGCAGTTCTTCGGCAAGTACTTCACCCCTGATGCGGCGCGCCAGCTGATCAAGGAGCAGGCCGCCGAGATCGAAACCGCAGACGCGCAGAACCTCGAGGAGAAGGCCATCTCGTTGATCGGCCGTCCGCTCTACGAGGCGTTCGTCAAGGGATATACGGCCAAGCAGTGGCAGACCGACCCGACGAAGCTGCCTGCCGCCAACATCGCTCGGCTGCCGGTGCGCTACAACTTCGACAACCGCTACTTCAACGACACCTACGAGGGCCTGCCCGTCAACGGGTACACCGCGTGGCTGAAGAACATGGCCGCCGACGACCGCATCGAGGTGCGGCTGGACACCGACTGGTTCGAGGTGCGCGAGGCGCTGCGCGCAGAGAGCCCGGACGCCCCAGTGGTCTACACCGGTCCGCTGGACCGCTACTTCGACTACGCAGATGGCCGACTCGGCTGGCGCACACTGGATTTCGAAGTCGAGGTGCTACCCACCGGTGATTTCCAGGGCACCCCGGTGATGAACTACAACGACCTCGACGTGCCCTACACCAGAATCCACGAGTTTCGGCACTTCCACCCGGAACGGGATTACCCCACCGACAAGACGGTGATCATGCGGGAGTACTCGCGATTCGCCGACGACGACGACGAGCCGTACTACCCGATCAACACCGAAACCGATCGCGCGTTGCTGGCCACCTACCGGGACAGGGCCAAGGCCGAAACCACCAGGGCCAAGGTGTTGTTCGGCGGCCGGCTGGGCACCTACCAGTACCTCGACATGCACATGGCGATCGCCAGCGCGCTGAGCATGTACGACAACATGCTCGCTCCGCATCTGCGTGACGGTGCACCGCTTCGCGAAAGCGACACGGAATGAGCTCCCGAAGGCGAGCGCGAGTGAGGATCGCAGCGCAGCGAGGACCGGAGCGAGCGGGAGTCGAGGCATGAGCTCCCGAAGGCGAGCGCGAGTGAGGATCGCAGCGCAGCGAGGACCGGAGCGAGCGGGAGTCGAGGCATGAGTGAAGCCGCGGTCAGTCTGCTGGCCCGCATCATTCTGCCGCGCCCCGGCGAACCGCTCGACGTCCGCAAGCTCTACATCGAGGAGTCGAACACCAACGCCCGCCGCGCCCACGCCGCGACACGGACGACGCTGCAGATCGGCGCCGAATCAGAAGTGTCATTCTCGACGTACTTCAACGCGTTTCCGGCGAGCTACTGGCGGCGCTGGTCGACGCTGACATCGGTGGTGCTGCACGCGGAGTTGACCGGCACCGGCCGAGTCGACGTGTACAGGAGCAAAGCCACCGGCGCCAGGATCTTCGTCGAGGGCAGGCCATTTCACCACGACGGCGACGAGCCGGGGGCAGTCGAGTTCGAGATCGGCCTCGAGCCCTTCGAGGACGGCGGCTGGATCTGGTTCGACATCACCAGTGACAGCCCGGTCACCCTGCAGAACGCCGGCTGGTACGCGCCGGTGCCCGCGCCGGGCACGGCGAACATCGCGGTGGGCATGCCGACCTTCAACCGGCCCGACGACTGCGTCAACACCCTGCGAGCGCTGACGTCGGACCCGTTGGTGGACAACGTGATCGGCGCGGTCATCGTGCCGGACCAGGGCAAGGACAAGCTTCGCGACCACCCCGAGTTCGCCGAAGCCGCCGCGCCGCTCGGGAACCGGCTATCGATCCACGACCAGCCCAACCTCGGCGGTTCCGGCGGCTACAGCCGCGTCATGTACGAAGCCCTGAAGAACACCGACTGTCAGCAGATCCTGTTCATGGACGACGACATCCGCGTCGAGCCCGACTCGATACTGCGGGCGCTGGCGATGAACCGGTTCGCCAAGACGCCGATGCTGGTCGGCGGGCAGATGCTCAACCTTCAGGATCCGGCCCACCTGCACGTGATGGGTGAGGTGGTTGGCCGGGGTGATTTCATGTGGACCAACGCGCCGCACACCAAGTACGACCACGATTTCGCTCGAAATCCCTTGAACGACCGGTATTCCGATAGCAAGCTGCTGCACCGCCGCATCGACGTCGACTACAACGGCTGGTGGATGTGCATGATCCCGCGAGCGGTCGCCGATGAGCTGGGTCAGCCGTTACCGCTGTTCATCAAGTGGGATGACGCCGACTACGGGCTGCGGGCCGCCGAGCACGGCTACCCCACCGTCACCATGCCGGGCACCGCGATCTGGCACATGGCGTGGAGCGACAAGGACGACGCCATCGACTGGCAGGCCTACTTCCACCTGCGCAATCGGTTGGTGGTCGCGGCGTTGCACTGGGACGGTGACGTGCGTGGGCTGGTCCGCAGTCATCTAAAGGCCACGCTCAAACATCTTTTGTGCCTTGAATATTCGACCGTAGCCGTTCAGAACAAGGCAATGGACGACTTTCTCGCGGGGCCTGAACACATCTTTTCCATCCTGGAGTCCGCCCTGCCGGAGGTGCACCGGCTCCGCCGCGACTACCCCGACGCAGTGATACTGCCATCCGCGACCGAACTGCCCTCCGCGTCTGGGATCGTGGGTCGTGTCGGAGAGCCGAAAACCGCGCCCGGCAAGGCACTTCGGCTCATTCGCGGAGTACTGCACAACCTCACCAAGGCGGAACCGGCGCATCACGAGCGGCCGCAGTTGAACGTGCCCACCCAGGACTCCCGATGGTTCCTGTTGTGCACTGTCGACGGAGTGACCGTCACCACCGCCGACAGCCGGGGTGTGGTGTATCGCCAGCGCGACCGCGCGAAGATGTTCGCATTGTTGCGGGAGTCGCTGCGCCGCCAGCGCAAGCTCGCGCGGCGCTTCGACGAGATGCGCAAGGTCTATCGCGAGGCTCTGCCGGTGCTCTCCGGTGTGCAGCAGTGGGAGGCCGTGTTCGTCCCCCGGGGGCAGGAGCAGGGGGCCCACACGCGCAGCGTAGGGGACGACCAGGGGGAATCCGTAGAAACGCCCGCACATGGATGAGCCATCCCCTGCGCTTCGCGCGTGGGCCCAGCGCGGTGAGGAAGCCGCGTTGGTGGCCGTGCAGTCGGCGTTGGCCGACCGGCCGGGCGTGGTTGCGGGTGCACGTGCGCTTTCGCACTTCGGCGAGCACAGCATCGGGTGGCTGGTCGTTTCCGCGCTGGGGGCGCTGCTGCAGCCTCGGCGGCGACGGGCGTGGCTGGCCGCCGGGGTCGGGGCGTTCGCGGCACACGCCGCGGCCGTCGTGATCAAGCGACTGGTGCGGCGGGAGCGGCCACACCACCCGAGCGTCGTCGTCAACGTCGGAACGCCGAGCCGGCTCAGCTTCCCGTCCGCGCACGCCACCTCGACCACCGCGGCGTCGATACTGATGGCACGGACCACGGGTCTGCCGCTGCCTGCGCTGTTCGTGCCGCCAATGGCATTGTCCCGGATGGTTCTTGGCGTGCACTACCCCAGTGACGTGATCACCGGTGTTGCGGTCGGCGCGGCTGTCGCGAAGGCGGTCGGCTTCATCGCCGACCGGGCCGAAGGAGACTCATGAGCATCTCGAGTGAAAGCAGTGCAGAGAGCGCGGCGAAGATGAGCGAAGAACCGGCCCCCGTCAAAGGCCCACCCCGCAATGTCATCACCGGTCTGATCAAGGCAGCGCGGCCGCGCCAGTGGGTGAAGAACCTGCTCGTGCTCATTGCACCGGTGGCCGCATTGGGCAGCGACGTGCAGTACGACTACCGCGAAGTCGCGATCAAGGTCTCCATCGCGTTCGTGGCGTTCTCATTGGCCGCGTCCGCGGTGTATCTGGTCAACGACGCCCGCGACGTCGAGGCCGATCGCCAGCATCCGACCAAGCGGTTCCGGCCTATCGCCGCGGGCGTGGTGCCGGAGTGGCTGGCCTACTGCACCGCAGCGGTGCTGGCGGCCGCGGCGGTGGCGGTGTCCTTCCTGGCGACGCCGAACCTGGCCGTGGTCATCGGGGTCTACATCGCCATGCAGCTGGCGTACTGCTTCGGTCTCAAACACCAAGCGGTGCTGGATATCTGCATCGTGTCCTCGGCGTATCTGATCAGGGCGGTCGCCGGTGGCGTGGCGGCCAATATCCCTCTGTCGCAATGGTTCCTGCTGGTGATGACCTTCGGCTCGCTGTTCATGGCCGCGGGCAAGCGTTACGCCGAACTTCAGCTCGCCGACCGGACGGGCGCGAAGATCCGCAAGTCGCTGGAGAGCTACACGTCGACGTATCTGCGCTTCGTCTGGACGTTGTCGGCGACCGCGATGGTGGTCTTCTACGGGCTGTGGGCCTTCGAGCGCGACGGTGCCAACGCGTCCTGGTACGCAGTCACGATGATCCCGTTCACGATCGCGATCCTGCGCTACGCCGTCGACGTCGACAGCGGGCTGGCCGGCGAACCGGAGGAGATCGCGTTGAAGGACCGGGTGCTGCAGCTTCTGGCCGTCGCGTGGATCGGAACCATCGGTGCCGCTGTTCTCCTGGGCTAAGCGCGGGCCTGCGTTTCCCTATGACATCACCTCGCGGATCAGCCTCTGGTTGAGCGTGCTGGTGGCCGCCGCGCTGTTCAGCTGGGGGGCGTGGCAGCGGCGCTGGATCGCCGATGACGGGCTCATCGTGCTGCGCACCGTGCGAAACCTGATGGCCGGCAACGGCCCCGTGTTCAACGAAGGTGAGCGGGTCGAGTCGAACACGTCGACGCTGTGGACGTACCTGAACTATCTCGGTGGGGTCATCGGCGGCCCGGTACGACTCGAGTACGTCGCCCTGGTGCTGGCACTGGTGCTCAGCGTGGCCGGCGTCGTCTTCCTGATGCTCGGTGCGGGCCGGCTGTACGCACCGAGCCTGCAGGGTCGTCGGGCACTTCTCCTGCCCGCAGGTGTGTTGGTCTACATCGCGGTGCCGCCCGCCCGCGACTTCGCCACCTCGGGACTCGAAAACGGTTTGGTGCTGGCATATCTCGGCCTGTTGTGGTGGATGATGGTCTGTTGGTCGCAGGCGTTGCGTGCCTACCCGGCGGAGACCGTTCCGCCTGCGCTGGCCCGCCGCGGCAGTCGGCCGGCGGCGCGCACCATCGAAGTCCCGCAACACAATGCGGTCGGCTGGTTCTTCGATGCGGCGCTGGCCTTCGTTGCGGGCCTGTCGGTACTGGTTCGACCCGAGCTGGCCCTGATCGGCGGCCTGGCACTGGTCATGATGCTGATCGCTGCACGGGGTTGGCGCCGTCGGACGCTGATCGTGGTGGCCGGCGGACTGATTCCGGTCGCGTACCAGATCTTCCGCATGGGGTATTACGGATTGCTGTTCCCCGGAACGGCTTTAGCGAAGGACGCCTCGGGGAACAAGTGGGCGCAAGGCTGGGTCTACCTCGCCAACTTCGACGAGCCCTACCTGTTGTGGGTGCCCGCGCTGCTGCTGGCGGTGCTGGCGCTGGTGCTGCTCGTCACCCGCAGCCGCCCGTGGTGGGTCCGGCGGGCGGCACCGCCCGGGTACAGCCGGCTCGCGCGCATGGTGCAAAGCCCGGCGGCGGTGGTGATGTTCATGCTCGTCAGCGGGCTGCTGCAGGCCGTCTACTGGATTCGGCAGGGCGGCGACTTCATGCACGGCAGGGTCTTACTGACGCCGATTTTCTGTCTGCTGGCTCCGGTGGCCGTCATTCCCGTGCTGCTACCGGACGGCACGAAGTTCAGCCGCGGCACCGGATATCAACTTGCGGCGATGACTTCGATGTTGTGGCTGGCGGTGGTCGGCTGGTCGCTGTGGGCGGCGAACGCGCCGGGGATGGGTCCGGACGCCACGCGCGTGACGTACACCGGCATCGTCGACGAACGACGGTTTTACTCGCAGGCCACCGGCAACGCGCACCCACTGACCGCCGCGGACTATCTGGACTACCCGCGGATGCGCGCGGTGCTGGTCGCGCTCAACAACACCCCCGACGGCGCACTGCTGCTGCCGTCGGGCAACTACGACCAGTGGGACGTGGTGCCCGCGGCACCGCCGCCGCCCGACATGCCACCAGAGGAGAGAAAGGCCTACAAGGGCCCGCACACAGTGTTTTTCACCAACCTCGGCATGCTGGGCATGAATGTCGGCCTTGACGTTCGGGTGGTCGACCAGATCGGCCTTGCGAATCCGTTGGCCGCTCACACCGCACGATTGGAAGACGGGCGCATCGGACACGACAAGAATCTCTTTCCCGATTGGGCAGTCGCCGAGGGACCCTTCTTGACGACGCATCCCTACATTCCGCCGTACATCGATGAGGACTGGGTCGCACAAGCGCGGGTGGCGCTGGACTGCCCGGCGACCGAGGCCATGCTGGCCTCGATCCGTGGCCCGCTGGGCCCGCGGCGGTTTTTGTCAAACGTGGTGCACGCGTATGAATTCACCAAGTACCGGATCGACCGGGTGCCGATGTATGAGCTCATCCGTTGCGGGCTGGAAGTGCCGCCGCCTGAGGTCCCCGCATACACCGGTTTGCCCGCGACGGGGCCCTGACCTCAGCGATTTGTGAGGCGGCGAGACCATCTGCTTGTGTAACACGGCAGTCCCGTCGGGGCGATAACCAATCGACACCTGCCGTTGGCACGGCGCTGGACATGAAACGACCTGATCGCAACACTCAACGGCTGAGCGGCGACCAGGGAGGACAGAAGCTGACAAGAGATATCACACCAAGGTGTGGTTGACTACACGGGCACCCGAGCCGAGTGGGGCTTGGATCTTGGGTGCGGCATACGACAGATGGGATAGGTAGAAGCATGAAGTTCGTTGGGAAGAAGCGCGGCGCCTGGGCGCGCCGGCTCACGGTCGCGGCTCTCGCAGCCGCCGTGCTGCCCGGCCTGGTCACCGCCGTCGGAGGCTCGGCGACTGCGGGGGCGTTCTCAAAGCCGGGTCTGCCGGTCGAGTATCTTATGGTTCCGTCGGCGGGGATGGGCCGTGACATCAAGGTCCAGTTCCAGAACGGCGGCCCAATGCGCCCGCGGTGTACCTGCTCGACGGCCTGCGTGCCCAGGAGGACTTCAGCGGCTGGGACATCAACACCGCGGCGTTCGAGTGGTACCTCGACTCGGGTCTCGCGACGGTCATGCCGGTCGGCGGCCAGTCCAGCTTCTACAGCGACTGGTACAAGCCGGCCTGCGGCAAGGCCGGTTGCTCAACGTACAAGTGGGAGACCTTCCTGACCAGTGAGCTTCCCGCGTACTTGTCGGCCAACAAGGGTGTCGACTCCAGCCGCACCGCCGCGGTTGGCCTGTCGATGGCCGGTTCGACCGCAATGACGCTGTCCATCTACTACCCCGGGCAGTTCCAGTACGCGGCATCGCTGTCGGGCTTCCTGAACCTGTCCGAGGGCTGGTGGCCGACGTTGGTCGGGACGTCGATGGGTGACGCAGGCGGATACAAGGCCGAGGACATGTGGGGCCCGAAGAGCGACCCGGCATGGAAGCGCAACGACCCGATGGTCAACATCGGCACGCTGGTCGCCAACGGCACCCGCATCTGGGTGTACTGCGGTAGCGGCAAGCCCGGCGACGTCAACGGTGAGGTCGCCGGCGACAACTTCAACGCGAAGTTCCTCGAGGGCTTCACCCTGCGGACGAACAAGACGTTCCAGGAGACCTACATCGCCGCGGGCGGCAAGAACGGTGTGTTCAACTTCCCGTCCGCCGGTACTCACAGCTGGGAGTACTGGGGTGCGCAGCTGCAGCAGATGAAGCCCGACATCCAGCGGGTGCTCGGTGCCACCCCGCAACCGTCCACCCCAATTGTGGATCCGGCGGCACCCCTGGCGGCCGAGACGACGGAGGCATCGGGGGCAGGCGAGTAAGCGGCTCGAACCAGATATGAGGTCGACGGCGGCGATCCTTCGGGGTCGCCGCCGTCAGCCATTTCGGGAGCGCTTCTTTGTAGTGATGTGGTTCACTACGTTGCGGCAGGGATAGCCAAACGTGAGGGTGGGTAGATGCGTGCGATGATTCGAGCATTCTTGTCCGTGATACTGGCCGCCGGCCTGTGGTCGGCCGTGTCGCCGATCGCCAGGGCCGACGCCGTCGAGATGCTGATGGTGCCGTCCGCGGCCATGGGACGCGACATCCCCGTCGCCTTCCAGGGCGGCGGTCCCCATGCCGTCGTCCTGCTCGACGCGTTCAACGCCGGACCCGATGTCAGTAACTGGGTCACGGCGGGTAACGCGATGAACACCCTCGCCGGCAAGGGCATCTCGGTGGCCGCGCCCGCCGGCGGCGCCTGGAGCCTGTACACCAACTGGGAGCGGGACGGCAGCAAGCAGTGGGAGACCTTCCTCGCCAACGAGCTGCCCGACTGGCTGGCCGCCAACAAGGGCCTGGCGCCGAACGGGCACGGCATCGTCGGAGCCGCCCAGGGCGGCACCGGGGCGATGACGATCGCGACGTTCCATCCCGACCGGTACCGCTACGCGGGCTCGTTGTCGGGCTTCCTCACGCCGTCCAATACCTACGTCAACGGCGCCATCACGGCGGGCCTCGCCCAGTTCGGCGGCGTCGACATCCGCAATATGTGGGGTATGCCACAGGAGGGCCGGTGGAAGTGGCACGACCCCGAGGTGCACGTCAATTTGCTGGCCGACAACAACACCAGGCTGTGGGTGTTCAGCCCGCAAACTCTCGGATGCAGCGATCCGGCGGCGATGATCGGCTACTGCGACCAGGCGTATGGCTCCAACCGCACCTTCTATTATCACTATCGCGACGTCGCCGGGCACAACGGGCACTTCGACTTCCCGGCCGGCGGTCAGCACGATTGGTCGACGTGGGGTCCGCAGCTGGCCGCGATGTCGGGCGAACTCGTCACCACGATCAGGTGAGCCGATAGCCCCGGTACCGTGGAGGAGTGCAGCACACGGTTCGGCGGTCGCCGAGGTGGTCGGCTCAGGGCCTTATCCCCAGTCGCTACGCTCCTACCCTCCGAGCCGTCGCCGTAGCGTCGTCGCTGGTGGCGCCTGTCGCAGCGGTGCTGACCGGGTGCACTTCCGGGGACGGCATGCTGCCGACCATGTCGGTTCCGCCCCCGTCGACGATTCAATCCCGCGCCGAAGCGAAGGGCGGACCGCAACCGCCCGCCGCGGGCACCGAGCCGAACACGCTGACGGTGACCGGCCAGCAGCGGAATTATCTGGATGCGTTGAAGGCCGCGGGCGTGAAGCCGTCCAGCGATCTGCTGGCACTGAGCATCGGGTCATATGTGTGCCAGGCGCGGGCGGCCAAGCAAACCGACCAAGCCGTGCGAGACTACGTGACCCCGTTGGTCCGCAACGATGTGCGCAACACCCAGCTGAACGCGGTGGTGCCGCCGGCGCCTGACGTGAACGCCGCGACCGACGACTACATCCGCGTCGCCACGGAAAGGCTCTGCTGAAGACCACATGGCCACCAACAGTCGACGCAAGCGCCACCGCATCCTCGCCCTGATCGCGGCGGGGGCGATGGCGCTCGTCGTTGCGCTCGTCGTAGCGGTGGTATGGATCATGATTCGCCAACCCGAGAAGACGGAGTCCGCGATCCCGCCGACGGCGGTGCCGCCGACGGCCGTGCCGCCGACCTCGAAACCGCGGCCGGAGTTCCAGGACGCCAGCTGTCCCGACGTGCAGCTGATGTCGATCCCCGGCACCTGGGAGTCGTCACCGCAACTCGACCCGTTCAACCCGGTCCAGTTCCCGATCGCGTTGCTGCTCAACGTCACCAACCCGATCCGCGAGCAGTTCGGCACCGAACGCCTCGAGATCTTCACCGTTCCCTACACGGCCCAGTTCCACAATCCGCTGTCGGCCGACGGGCAGATGAACTACAACGACAGCCGCGCCGAGGGCACCCGCGCCGCCGTGAAGGCGATGACGGACATGAACAACCGCTGCCCGCTGACCAGCTACGTGCTCGTCGGCTTCTCCCAGGGCGCGGTGATCGCCGGCGATATGGCCAGCGACATCGGCAACGGTCGTGGCCCGGTCGACGCGGACCTGGTGCTCGGTGTGACGTTGATCGCCGATGGTCGAAGGCAACCGAGCGTCGGTATGGACGTCGGACCGAATCCGCCCGGCCAAGGCGCCGAGATCACGCTGAACGAGGTGCCGATGCTGTCGTCGATGGGCCTGACGATGACCGGACCGCGCCCGGGCGGCTTCGGCATTCTCAACGACCGCACCAACGAGATCTGCGCGACGGGGGACTTGATCTGTTCGGCGCCCGAAGAGGCGTTTTCGATCGGTAACCTGCCCAAGACGATGGAGGTGCTCGCGGGCGGCGCGGGTCAACCGGTGCACGCCATGTACGCCACGCCGCAATTCTGGAATCTCGACGGTCAGCCCGCCACGCAGTGGACACTGGACTGGGCGCGGCGCGTCATCGATAACGCTCCGCATCCAAAACATGGCTGACATGTGACCGGCATAGATTTGGCCTGCGCCAGACGGTCACCTAACATTAAGAAATAACTAAGACTAGTGACTGATGGCTGGGCGAGAAGTCCTGGTCACAGGGCATAGCGGCCCGTGCGATCGGGCAGCTGTCATGTGATCGGGCAGCGAAGACCGACGCCTCTGTAGCATCTTGCGAGGTTTCGGGATTCGCGCGGACGACGGAGTACTGACGGATGCGCCGCGGCGACCCGACAGTCCACGCGAGAACGTGCGTGGCAACGAGTGTGGTTTCGACAGGAGAGTGCGATGGGGTTCCATAACCCGTTCATCAAAGACGGACTGATCAGGTTTCCCGACAACGGCAGCGTGGTCCGGCACGTCGAAAAGTGGGCGAAGGTGCGTGGGGACAAGCTCGCCTACCGATTCCTGGACTTCTCGACCGAGCGCGACGGCGTCGCGCGCGATCTGCACTGGGCCGACTTCGGCACTCGCAACCGCGCCGTCGGCGCCCGCCTGCAGCAGGTGACCGAGCCCGGTGACCGCGTCGCGATCCTCTGCCCGCAGAACCTGGAGTATATGGTCGCGTTCTTCGGCACGCTGTATTCCGGCCGGATCGCCGTGCCGCTGTTCGACCCGAGCGAGCCCGGCCACGTCGGGCGCCTGCACGCCGTCCTCGACGACTGCCACCCGTCGGCCATCCTGACCACCACCGAGGCGGCGGAGGGCGTGCGGAAGTTCTTCCGCAGCAGGCCGGCCAAGGAGCGTCCGCGTGTCATCGCCGTCGACGCCGTGCCCGACGAGGTCGGTGCGACCTGGGAGCAGGTCGATGTGACTCCCGACACCATCGCCTATCTGCAGTACACCTCCGGCTCGACCAGGATCCCGACAGGTGTGCAGATCACCCACCTGAATCTGGCCACCAACGTGGTCCAGGTGATCGAGGCGCTGGGCGGTGAGGAAGGTGACCGGGGTGTTTCCTGGCTGCCCTTGTTCCACGACATGGGCCTGATCACGTGCATGATCTCGCCGATGATCGGCCACTACGTCACGTTCATGACCCCGGCCGCGTTCGTGCGCAGGCCGATCCGCTGGATGCGCGAGATGGCGCGCAAGGAAGACGACGAGACCGGCGGTGTCATCTCGGTCGCGCCGAACTTCGCGTTCGACCATGCGGCGGTGCGCGGCTTACCGAAGGAGGGCGAGCCGCCGCTGGACCTCTCTCACGTCAGGGCGGTCCTCAACGGCAGCGAGCCGATCTCGGCCGCAACGGTGCGGAACTTCAACAACGCCTTCGGGCCGTACGGCTTCAAACCCGAGGCGATCAAGCCGTCCTACGGTCTGGCCGAGGCGACGCTTTTCGTGTCGACCACCCCGATGGACGAGCCGCCCAAGATCGTCAGCGTCGACCGCGACGCCCTGAACAACCATCGGTTCGTCGAGGTGCCCGCCGACTCGCCCACCGCGGTCGCGCAGGCGTCGGCGGGCAAGGTCGGTGTCGCCGAGTGGGCCACGATCGTGGACTGCGACACCGCCACCGAGCTGCCCGACGGCCAGATCGGTGAGATCTGGCTGCACGGCCAGAACATGGGCACCGGCTATTGGAACAGAGAACGCGAGACCGCAGAGACTTTTCAAAACATCCTCAAGTCACGGACCAGTCCGTCGCATGCCGATGGAGCTCCCGACGACGGGCTGTGGGTGCGCACCGGCGACTACGGCGCCTACCACGATGGCGACCTCTACATCACCGGCCGCGTCAAGGACCTGGTCATCATCGACGGCCGCAACCACTACCCGCAGGACCTCGAGTACTCGGCGCAGGAGTCGAGCAAGGCGCTGCGCACGGGATACGTTGCGGCGTTCTCGGTTCCGGCCAACCAGCTTCCCGACGAGGTGTTCGAAAACACCCATGCCGGTCTGAAACGCGACCCCGACGACACCTCGGAACAGTTGGTCATCGTCGGTGAACGGGCGCCCGGCTCGCACAAGCAGGAGATGGCTCCCATCGCCGATGACATCCGCGCCGCGATTGCGGTGCGCCACGGCGTAACCGTGCGCGACGTGCTGTTGACCCCTGCCGGTGCGATCCCGCGCACCTCCAGTGGCAAGATCGGCCGCCGCGCCTGCCGCGCCGCCTATCTGGACGGCAGCCTGCGTAGCGGGAAGGTGGCCAACGCCTTCCCCGACCAAACGGACTAACACTGAATATGTCTGACACAGAACCGGATTCGCAGAACACTCCCGGAGCCGCAACGGCGGCGACATCAAACCCCGGAGCCGCAACGGCGGCGACATCAAACCCCGGAGCCGCAACGGCGGCGACATCCAATTCCGGCGAAGGCTTCCAGCTCGCCGCCGAACGCCCGACCGCGCCCCCGCGCACCGACATGACCGTCGCCGAGATGCGTGAATGGCTGCGCAACTGGGTCGCCAACGCGACCGGTCAGTCCGTCGATGCGATCGACGATGCCACCCCGATGGTCGAGCTGGGCCTGTCGTCGCGTGACGCGGTCGCGATGGCCAGCGACATCGAAGATCTCACCGGGGTGACGCTGACGGCCACCGTCGCGTTCCGCCATCCGACCATCGAGTCCCTTGCCACCGTCATCGTCGAGGGTGAGCCGGAACTGGATGACGACGAGTCGGATTCCTTCGATTGGTCGCGCGACGTGGACAAGGACGACATCGCGATCGTCGGCCTGGCCACCCGCTTCCCCGGCGACATGAATACGCCCGACGAGACGTGGCGGGCGCTGCTCGAGGGCCGCGACGGAATCACCGACCTGCCCGAGGGCCGTTGGGAGGAGTTCCTCGAGGAGCCGCGTATCGCCGAACGGGTCGCCAAGGCGCGCACCCGCGGTGGGTACCTCAAGGACATCAAGGGTTTCGACGCCGAGTTCTTCGCGTTGTCGAAGATGGAGGCCGACAACATCGACCCGCAGCAGCGGATGGCCCTGGAGCTGACGTGGGAGGCGCTCGAGCACGCCCGTATCCCGGCGTCGGCGCTGCGCGGTGAAAGCGTCGCCGTCTACATCGGCAGCTCCACCAACGACTATCAATTCCTGGCGATGTCCGACCCGTCGGTCGCGCACCCGTATGCCATCACCGGCACGGCGACCTCCATCATCGCCAACCGGGTGTCGTACTTCTACGACTTCCGTGGGCCGTCGGTGTCCGTCGACACCGCGTGCTCGAGCTCGCTGGTCGCCGCGCACCACGGTGTGCAGGCGCTACGAGCCCGCGAAGCCGACGTCGCGCTTGTAGGTGGGGTCAATGCGCTGATCACCCCGCTCGTCACGGTCGGATTCGACGAGGTCGGCGGCGTGCTCGCGCCCGACGGCCACATCAAGTCGTTCTCCCAGGACGCCGACGGCTATGCGCGCTCCGAGGGCGGCGGCATGCTGGTGCTCAAACGCGTCGCGGATGCCCGGCGCGACGGCGACGAGATCCTGGCCGTCATCGCGGGCAGCGCGATCAACCACGACGGCCGCTCCAACGGACTGCTGGCGCCGAACCCCGATGCCCAGGCCGAGGTGCTGCGCAAGGCGTACAAGGATGCCGGCATCGATCCGCGCACCGTCGACTACATCGAGGCGCACGGCACCGGCACCATCCTTGGCGATCCGATCGAGGCCGACGCGCTCGGCCGGGTCGTCGGCAGGGGGCGTGAACAAGACAAGCCGGCGCTGCTCGGCGCGGTGAAATCTAATGTGGGCCACCTGGAGTCGGCGGCGGGCGCCGCCAGCCTGGCCAAGATGACGCTGGCGCTGAAGAACGACAAGCTGCCACCGTCGATCAACTACACCGGCCCCAACCCCTACATCGATTTCGATGCGGTGCACTTGAAGGTCGCCGACACCGTCACCGACTGGCCGCGCTACAGCGGGCACGCCATCACCGGCGTATCCGGCTTCGGCTTCGGCGGCGCGAACGCGCACTTGGTGCTGCGCGAGGTGCTGCCGTCGGATCTGGTTGAGCCCGAACCCGAACCGGAACCCGTCGCCGAGAAGTCGACCACCTCGGACGCCGACGCCGTGTACGTCGGCGGGGTGCGGATGGACGAATACGGCGAGTTCATCAGCGATGAGCCTCTTGGGCGAAGAGCATTGGATGAAGCCGACGATTCCTCTGGGGACTTTTTCGGCCAGCATGCCTACGACACCGACGAGCGAGAGCCCGAGTTGCCGGGCCTCACCGATGAGGCCAAGCGGCTGATCGAGGTCGCCCGTGAGGAACTCGAGGCGCAGGACGCCGCGGATCCTCCCAAACAGGTTGTGCCGCTGGCTATTTCGGCGTTCCTGACGTCCCGCAAGAAGGCGGCAGCCGCCGAGCTCGCCGACTGGATCGACAGCCCAGAAGGCCGCGCTTCCTCGCTGGAGTCGATCGGCCGTTCGCTGTCGCGGCGCAACCACGGCCGGTCTCGCGCTGTGGTGATGGCACACGACCACGACGAGGCGGTCAAGGCACTGCGCGCAGTTGCCGACGGCAAGCAGAACCCGAACGTGTACAGCGCCGACGGCCCCGTCACCAACGGTCCGGTATGGGTGCTGGCCGGTTTCGGTGCCCAGCACCGCAAGATGGCCAAGAGCCTGTATCTGCGCGACGAGACGTTCGCCGAGTGGATCGACAAGGTCGACGCACTGGTCCAGGACGAGCTCGGGTACTCCGTCGTCGAGCTGATCCTCGACGACGCGCAGGACTACGGCATCGAGACCACTCAGGTCACCATCTTCGCGATTCAGATCGCGCTCGGTGAGCTGCTGAAGCACCACGGTGCGAAACCCGCTGCGGTGGTGGGTCAGTCACTCGGCGAGGCCGCGGCGGCCTACTTCGCCGGCGGTCTGTCGCTGGCCGACGCCACCCGCACCATCTGCTCACGCTCACACCTGATGGGTGAGGGCGAGGCGATGCTGTTCGGCGAGTACATCCGGCTGATGGCGCTCGTCGAGTACTCCGCCGAAGAGATCAAGACGGTGTTCTCCGACTACCCCGATCTCGAGGTGTGCGTCTACGCCGCACCGACGCAGACGGTCATCGGCGGTCCGCCGGACCAGGTCGACGCGATCATCGAGCGGGCCGAGAAAGAGGGCAAGTTCGCTCGCAAGTTCCAGACCAAGGGCGCCAGCCACACCCAGCAGATGGACCCACTGCTCGGTGAGCTGGCGGCGGAGTTGCAGGGCATCGAGCCGCATCCGCTCACCACCGGCTACTTCTCCACCGTGCACGAGGGCGGCTACATCCGGCCGGGCGGCGAACCGATCCACGGCGTGGACTACTGGAAGAAGGGCCTGCGGCACAGCGTTTACTTCACGCACGGCATCCGCAACGCCGTCGACAACGGTCACACCACGTTCCTCGAGCTGGCGCCGAATCCCGTTGCGCTCATGCAGGTTGGCCTGACCACGGCGGCCGCCGGACTGCACGATGCACAGCTGATCGCGACGCTCGCGCGCAAGCAGGACGAAGTCGACGCGATGACCGCGGCGATGGCTCAGTTGTTCGTGTACGGCCATGACCTCGATTTCCGCACTCTATTTTCCCGAGGTGAGTACGCGGATGTCCCACCGACCAAGTTCCGCCGGAAGCCGCACTGGCTGGAGGCTCGCTTCACCGGTGACAGCTCGACGATGATGCCGGGCAACCACGTCGCGATGCCCGACGGCCGCCACGTGTGGGAGTACGCGCCGAGGGGCACGGCAGACCTTGCTGCGCTGGTGAAAGCCGCAGCGGCCCAGGTGCTTCCGGAAGCCAAGCTGACGGCGTCCGAGCAGCGCGCGGTGCCGGGTGAGGGCGCTCGCCTGGTGACGACGCTGACGCGTCACCCCGGCGGTGCCGGCATTCAGGTGCACGCGCGTGTCGACGAATCGTTCACGCTGGTGTACGACGCGATCGTCAGCCGTGACGGCCAGGCGGGTGCACTGCCTGCCGCCGTGGCCACCGGCGTCGCGGTTGCCGAGGCGCCGCGCGTCTTCGAGGAAGAAGACGAAGCGGCTCCAGAGATCCTGTCCGACAACCTCACCCAGGGTGCGAATCTCGGTGCGGGCTTCGAGAAGTGGTCGCCCGATTCCGGGGAGACGGTGCACGACCGGTTGGCGGCGATCGTCGGCGGTGCGATGGGATACGAGCCCGAGGACCTCCCGTGGGAGGTGCCGCTGATCGAGCTGGGCCTGGACTCGCTGATGGCCGTGCGGATCAAGAACCGCGTCGAATACGACTTCGACCTGCCGCCGATCCAGTTGACCGCGGTGCGGGACGCGAACCTGTACGCCGTCGAGAAGCTCATCGAGTACGCGATCGAGCACCGCGACGAGGTCGAAGAGCTGCACGAGCACCAGAAGACGATGACGCCCGAGGAGATCGCGGCGGAGCAGGCCGCGGTGATGGCGGGCGCCGCTCCGGCGACGGAGACACCCGCACCGGCTGTGGAGACACCCGCACCCGCGACGGATGCGCCGCTTCCCCCGCCCCCCACCAACCCGGCCGGCCCCGATCAGCCGCCGAGTGCCCCCCGGGCCGCTGCCCTCGCCGCCCAGGTGCTGACGCAGGAGGCCGTCACCGAGGCGTTGGGCGCCGACGTGCCGCCGCGCGAGGCCGCCGAACGGGTGACGTTCGCGACGTGGGCGATCGTCACGGGCAAGTCGCCGGGCGGCATCTTCAACGCGCTGCCCGCGCTGGACGACGAGACCGCCGAGAAGATGGCGCAACGGCTTTCGGAACGCGCCGAGGGCACGATCACCGTCGAGGACGTGAAGACCGCGCCGACCATCGAGGCGCTGGCGACCATCGTGCGCGACCACCTCGAGGCCGGTGAGATCGACGGGTTCGTGCGGACCCTGCGGGCACCGTCAAGGATCCAGCGGGATCTTCGAAAACTCCGGTGTTCGTCTTCCACCCGGCCGGTGGTTCGACCGTGGTCTACGAGCCGCTGCTGAAGCGCCTGCCGGCGGACACCCCGATGTACGGCATCGAGCGGGTCGAGGGTTCCGTCGAGGAGCGCGCCGCCGAGTACGTGCCGAAACTGCTTGAGATGCAGGGCAACGGCCCGTTCATCCTGGCGGGCTGGTCGCTGGGCGGGGTGTTGGCCTACGCCTGCGCGATCGGGCTCAAGCGGGCGGGCGCCGACGTGCGGTTCGTCGGGCTGATCGACGCCGTGCGCGCCGGAGAAGAGGTCCCGCAGACCAAGGAGGAGACCCGCGCCCGCTGGGACCGCTACGCCCGCTTCGCCGAGCGCACGTTCAACGTGCAGGTCCCGGCGATCCCGTACGAGCAGCTCGAGGAGCTCGACGACGAGGGCCAGGTGCAGTTCGTCCTCGACGCGGTCAAGGCAGAGCGGCGTGCAGATCCCCGGCGGCATCATCGAGCACCAGCGCACGTCCTATCTGGACAACCGCGTGATCGACACCGCCAAGATCGAGCCCTACGACGGGCACGTCACGCTCTACATGGCCGACCGCTACCACGACGACGCGATCTTCTTCGAGCCGCGGTACGCCACCCGCAAGCCCGACGGCGGCTGGGGTGAGTTCGTGTCCGAGCTGGAGGTCGTGCCGATCGGGGGCGAGCACATCCAGGCGATCGACGAGCCGTACATTGCCAAGGTCGGCGCGCACATGAGCGAGGCCATCAACCGCATCGACGCGCAGGAGAAGCAGGCGAAGTGACCAACAAAACCTCCGCGGAACTGCTGGCCGAACTTCGCGAAAAGCTGGAGCTGGCAAAGGAACCCGGTGGTGAGAAGGCCGTCGCCAAGCGGGACAAGAAGGGCATTCCGAGTGCCCGCGCCCGCATCCATGCGCTGCGTCGACCCGGGCAGCTTCCTGGAGATCGGTGCGCTGTGCAAGACGCCGGGCGATCCCGATGCGCTGTTCGGCGACGGCGTGGTCACCGGCCACGGCACCATCAACGGCCGCCCGGTCGGCGTGTTCAGCCACGACCAGACGGTGTTCCAGGGCTCGGTCGGCGAGATGTTCGGCCGCAAGGTCGCCAGGCTGATGGAGTGGGTGGCGATGGTCGGCTGCCCGATCATCGGCATCAACGACTCCGCAGGCGCCCGCATCCAGGACGCGGTCACCTCGCTGGCGTGGTACGCCGAGCTGGGCCGCCGCCACGAACTGTTGCGCGGCCTGGTGCCGGAGGTGTCCATCATCCTCGGCAAATGCGCTGGCGGAGCGGTGTATTCGCCGATCCAGACCGACCTGGTGGTCGCGGTGCGCGATCAGGGCTACATGTTCGTCACCGGGCCCGATGTGATCAAGGACGTCACCGGCGAGGATGTCACCCTCGACGAACTCGGTGGCGCCGACGCGCAGGCCCGCTACGGCAACATCCATCAGGTCGTCGAGGACGAGAAGGCGGCGTTCCAGTACGTCCGCGACTATCTGAGCTTCCTGCCCGCCAACACCTTCGACGACGCGCCGATCGTCAACCCGGGCCTGGAGCCCGAGATCACCCCGCACGATCTCGAACTGGATTCGATCGTGCCGGACAGCGGACAACATGGCCTACGACATGCACGAGATCCTGCTGCGGATCTTCGACGACGGCGACGTCTTCGACGTCGCACAGCAGCAGGGCCAGGCCATGATCACCGCGTTCGCGCGCGTCGACGGCCGCGCCGGTCGGCGTGCTCGCCAATCAGCCGATGCATTTGTCCGGCGCGATCGACAACGAGGCCTCCGACAAGGCCGCGCGGTTCATCAGGTTCTGCGACTCCTACAATCTCCCACTGGTTTTCGTCGTCGACACCCCGGGCTTCATGCCGGGCGTCGAGCAGGAGAAGGGCGGCATCATCAAGCGCGGCGGCCGCTTCCTGAACGCCGTCGTCGAGGCCGACGTACCGAAGGTCACCATCACGATCCGCAAGTCCTACGGCGGCGCATACGCGGTGATGGGATCCAAGCAGCTGTCCGCCGACCTGAACTTCGCCTGGCCGACCGCGCGGATCGCGGTGATCGGCGCCGAGGGCGCCGCGCAGCTGCTGGTGAAGCGGTTCCCGGATCCGACGGCGCCGGAGGTGCAGAAGATCCGCGCCGACTTCATCGAGGGCTACAACCTCAACATGGCGACCCCGTGGATCGCCGCCGAGCGCGGGTTCATCGACGCGGTGATCGAGCCGCACGAGACCCGGCTGCTGCTGCGCAAGTCACTGCATCTGTTGCGGGACAAGCAGATCGCGCGCGTGCAGCGCAAGCACGGCCTGACGCCGATCTAGGACACACGGGTCATCTCCCGGCCGAGCGTTTGTGTCTCCGTCCAACGTGCGCTGATGGCGAAAAAATGGCTGCGATTTCGCGGTGTGCGCACGTTCGCGCACAACGCTGGGCGACGAGAGAACAGGGCGTCACCGTCCTAGTCCTTCCCACCCACAAGCCTGACACCTACGCTTGTCATCATGAGGCGAAACGTGGCGCGTGCGGTCGTGCTTCTGGGGTCGTTCGCGATCGGACTGTTGGTGGCCGCGTGGGTTGTCCCCCGGGTATCGATGTCGGCGTCCGGGTTCATCGTGGCCGTCCTGGTGTTCTCGGCAGCGCATGTGATCCTGTCGTTGTTGATCTTGAAGTTGCCCCATGCGTATGCGTCGCTACTCCTGGGGGGTAGCGGCCTGGCAGTGACCATTCTTGCGTTGGGTCTCGCCGCGGCATCGACACACGGACTCACCATCGACGGCTTTCCCTCCTGGTTGGCGACCACGCTCGTGGTGTGGCTAGTGACGACGATCGGGGCGATTTCGCTGCCCGACGTGTTGGCCGGCGAACCCATCGGCTCGACCTGACCCTCGTCGACGCGGGCTCACGTCACAGCTCCGTAATAGCGACAACCTGCGAATTGAAGGTTTCGCGTCTCTTTGATCGTTACCATTTTTCTATCTCGTCCTACGACAGAGGGAGGCGTGATGGGCGATACGGATCACGATCCGAGCGATCACTCCCGGACCACCCAACCGCATGCCGGCATCGTCATGAAGGACAACTTCTTCTGGCCTGGGTTGATCCTGCTGGCCGTGGCGACGTTCGGGGTGATCTGCACCGTGGCCGCCGCCGCCTACCAACGTTACGAGTGGGTCACGTCGACGGTGCTCATCGCGGTGCTCGGAGCGATTGCCGGAGCGCTGTGGTTCGTCGTGGAGAATCGCCGGGTAACCCTCCTCGACAAGCGGCGGCACGCCGCGAATCCCGACGGCCGGGCCACACGAGGTCGCTAACTGAAGCAGTTACGGCGGAGCGCAGAGCCCGGGGACCTCCCCGCCGAGTCGGGACAGCCGTCAAATAGGCATGCGAGCACGCAGGCATGCCCGCGCATCGCGTCACCGCCGCGGTCCCATGGGCCGAACGCACGACACCCCGCGAGCCGGAGGAACCCACGGGGCGCCGAGACAGTGCCGTTGATCAGTCCAGGTCGAACCGGTCGTTGTTCATCACCTTGACCCACGCGGCGACGAAGTCCTCGACGAACTTCTCCTTGGCGTCGTCCTGGGCGTACACCTCGGCCAGCGCGCGCAGCACCGAGTGCGACCCGAACACCAGGTCGTTGGCGGTGGCCGTCCACTTGGTCTGGCCCGACGCCCGGTCGCGACCGTCGTAGACGTTCTCCGCTGACTCCGACACCTTCCACTCCGTGCCCATGTCGAGCAGGTTGACGAAGAAGTCGTTGGTCAGCACGCCCGGCCGGTCGGTGAACACGCCGTGCTTGCTGCCGCCGTGGTTGGCGCCCAGAGCCCGCAGACCGCCGATGAGCACCGTCAACTCCGGCGCGGTCACGTCCAGCATGTACGCCCGCTCCAGCAGCAGCTTCTCCAGCGGCGTCTTCTCGCCCGGTCGCACGTAGTTGCGGAAACCGTCGGCCCGCGGCTCGAGCACCGCGAACGACTCCACATCGGTGTTCTCCTGGGTGGCGTCGGTACGTCCCGGCGCGAACGGCACCGTGACGTCGAACCCGGCATCCTTGGCGGCCTTCTCGACCGCCGCGGAACCGGCCAGCACGATCAGATCGGCCAGCGAGACCTTCTTGCCGCCGGAGGCGGAGCCGTTGAAGTCCTGCTGGATCTGTCTCGAGGACCGGCAGCACCTTGGCCAGCTCGGCGGGTTCGTTGACCTCCCAGTTCTTCTGCGGCTCAAGGCGAATCCGCGCCCCGTTGGCGCCGCCCCGCTTGTCGGTGCCGCGGAAGCTGGCCGCCGACGACCACGCGGTCTTGACCAGTTGCGCAAACGGACAGGCCGGACTCGAGGACCTTGGTCTTCAGCGCCGCGACGTCCTGCTCGTCGATCAGCTCGTGGTCGACCGCCGGCACCGGGTCCTGCCACAGCTGCGGCTCGGAAACCCACGGGCCCGAGGTAGCGAGTGATCGGTCCCATGTCGCGGTGCAGCAGCTTGTACCACGCCTTGGCGAACGCCTCGGTCAAGCTCCTCGGGGTGGTCCAGCCAGCGCCGGGTGATCTCGCCGTAGATCGGGTCCACCCGCATCGAGACGTCGGTGACCAGCATCGTCGGCTTGCGGTTCGGACCCGCCGAACGGATCCGGGATGGTCGCCTCGGCATCCTTGGCCTCGAACTGCCAGGCGCCGGCCGGGCTCTTGGTCAGCTCCCACTCGTGGCCGTACAGGATCTCCAGGAAGCTGTTGCCCCACTTGCGTCGGGGTGGTCGTCCAGACCACCTCGAGGCCGCTGGTGATGGTGTCACCGGCCTTGCCGGTGCCGAACGCGCACTTCCAGCCCAGGCCCTGCTGCTCGATCGGGGCGCCCTCGGGCTCGGGGCCGACGCAGGTCGCCGTCGCCGGCGCCGTGGGTCTTGCCGAGAGTGTGGCCGCCGACGATCAGCGCGGCGGTCTCCTCGTCGTTCATCGCCATGCGGCCGAACGTCTCGCGGATGTCGTTGGCCGCGGCCAGCGGATCCGGCTTGCCTTCCGGGCCTTCGGGATTCACGTAGATCAGGCCCATGGTGGTGGCGCCGTAACGGCTTGGCCAGCTCCCGCGTCGCCGGAGTAGCGCTTGTCGGTGCCCAGCCAGGTCGTCCTCCTCGCCGAAGAGGATCTCCTCGGGCTCCCAGATGTCCTCGCGGCCGAAGCGCGAAGCCGAAGGTCTTGAAGCCCATCGACTCCAGCGCGACGTTGCCGGCGAAGACCAGCAGGTCGGCCCAGGAGATCTTGTTGCCGTACTTCTTCTTGATCGGCCACAGCAGCCGGCGCGCCTTGTCCAGGTTGGCGTTGTCGGGCCAGCTGTTGAGCGGGGCGAAGCGCTGCGCGCCCTGGCCGCCGCCGCCGCGGCCGTCGAAGATGCGGTAGGTGCCGGCGGCGTGCCAGCTCATCCGGATGAACAGGCCGCCGTAGTGGCCGTAGTCGGCGGGCCACCAGTCCTGCGAGTGCGTCATCACCGAGATGACGTCGGCCTTGAGCGCCTCGACGTCGAGCTTCGCGAACTCCTCGGCGTAGTCGAAGTCCGTCGCCGAACGGGTTGGCCTTCGCCGACTGCGCGTGCAGGACCGACACGTCGATCTGTTCGGGCCACCAGTCCTGGTTGGTCAGCGGGGCGTGCGCCTTGGGCGTGGGCGAGTCGATGGCCGGGTTTTCGCTCTCGCTTCCGCTGCTGCGCGTCGGGGTCTCGGGGGTGGGGGGACGGCTATCAGATGACACAACATTCCTTCCGGGAGTGGGTGATTGGGCTGCGATCACGGATGCGATCGGGAAACTTGTGACTGCCGAGCAGTCGGGGCAGAGTGCCCCAGTAGATGACCTCGGCCTCGTCGATCGCGAAGCCGTCGAGGGAGCCATCGTCGTCAGATGCGGTCAGGCAGGGTGCGTCGCCGACGGCGCAGTCGACGTCGGCGATGACGCCGCAGGATCGGCAGACGACGTGGTGGTGGTTGTCGCCGACCCGCGACTCGTAGCGTGCGACCGAGCCGGATGGCTGAATTCGCCGCACCAGACCGGCCGAGGTCAGCGTGCTCAGCGAGTCGTAGACCGCCTGATGGGACACGTCGGGAAGGACCGCGCGCACGGACCGGATGATCGAATCCGTGTCGGCATGCGGGTGGGCGTGCACCGCCGTCAGCACCGCAACGCGCGGGCGGGTGACCCGCAGTGCTACGCCTCGCAGCATCTCCTGAAACTCCGACGCCGTGGGCACTCTCGGAAGTCTTATCCCTTTTCTGGAATAAGTCAAGAAACCTAGATCGGGGTGATTTCAAGCCACTCGGTCGACCACACTCGAACCTTACGGTTTACGCACCGACCCGAATCTTGTTCGGCTTCCAGAGCCCGCTGCGGGTGGCGGTCCCGAGTTCGATCTCGGCGGGCTTGGCGTCGACGATGGTGTCGAACCTGCGCAGCGAACCCCAGTCACGGCCCCAGTCTCGGGACAGGTATGTCGCCATCACGTGCTGGCGCAGCAGCAGATCGGAGATGCCGAGCAGACCGCCTTCGACGCCGTTCTCCCATGTGTCGGTGTCCTGCTTCTTGGCGGTGTAGTCCGGCGTGATCCGGAACGACGGCACCTCGGTCACCCCGTTGGCGTGCAGCATCGGCTGCTGGCACGGGAACGCCAGTCCCACCGCCCAATCCATCAGCACCGGCTGCGTCGAGCCGACGTACTCCTGCAGCGAGCGCAGCTCAGGCACTCGCGGCGGGGTCACCGCGACCCAGTCCCCCTGCGTCAGCGAACGGTCCTCGGCCACAACGCGGACCGCGACGGCGTCCGCGGGAATCTTGGAGCGGGCGAATCGCAGATTGCGCCACGACGGAGTGGGACCGAGGTCGTCGGGTACAAGGCGGCCCGCGGGCATCGGTGCGCCGTTCGGCCCCGGCCGCGCGTACTCCAGCTCGACGGCCTGACCGTCGGAGTGTCCGTACTGCACACTGTTGCCCGCAATCGTGCCCGCCGCGGTGATAACCACGAGGGGGTGGGCATCGTCGGGTGGCGGCAGCTCGTACCACGCCGAGGCGAGTGTGCTCTGCTGCTGCGGGCCGTCGAGATAGGTGCCGGCCACCGGGACACTCGCCGGGTCGAGGCCGTAGGGCAGCGGCACCGTGGATCCGTTGACACCCTTGGTGGTCAGCTTCATCGGAGCGTTCCAGTCATAATCGGTGCCCGGCGCCGGCAATGTCATCCGGATCGCTTCGGCCACAATGCGATCGGGCACGCCATTGGGAGTGAACCCGACCGGCTCATCGCCGCCAAGCGGACCCAGCGGCCCGTAGTCCCCGGGCAGCACATTCATGAAACCAGCGTTGGTATCGGGCTCGACGAGCACGTCGTCGGCCAGCCCGCAGCCGCCGGCGAACGCGCGCAGGTTGGCCCACGCATTGGAGTACGTCGGGTACTGCCGTACCACGCCCACGAGCATCGATGCGACGAACACGACCACCATGAAGCCCGCCACGACCGGTATCGGCGCCACAGTCAGTGCCCGCGCTAAGCGGCCCTCGCCGTGCTCGCGGGTGGCGAAGTGCAGCCAGAACGCATACGCCGCGACCACCGCGGACAAGGCCAGGATCACCCAGCTGACGACGAACGGGCCGAGCTTCGGCATCGCGTTGTTGAACGGAACGCCGAAGCTCGACACGTACCACCAGCCGTTGGTGGTGGCGAAACACAGCGCCAGCATGAAGAGCAGCGCCGAAAGGAAGGCCATCCGATTGCGCGACCAGCGCAGCACCTTCGGAGACACCAGCACAGTGGCCAGTGCCGCCATCGCCGCACCAACGGCGGCGAACAATCCGAAGTGGTGCACCCACTTGGTCGGGGTGAACATCAGGAAGAACATGGTGCCGAAGATGACGCCCATCAGGCGCCATGCCGGGCCGCGGGCGACGCCGGGAATCCGCTTGCGCCGCAACATGATGAACATGGATGAGAACAGGGTCAGCGCGGTGATCAGGAAGCCGAAGCGTCGCGACAGCGAGCCGTCCACGGTCGGCAGAATCAGATAGTAATAGCGCAGGTTCTCGGTGTACCACGTCTGGCTCGGGCCGATCTCTGTGCGAATCCTGGTGGCTTCCAACACGGTTGCCAACGTCTGGTCGGCGAACACCACGGTCAGCACAACGGTGCCCGCCGCCAGGAGCGGCGCCACCAGCGGCCATGTCCCGAGGATGCGATGCCTGCGCACCAGGATTCGCAGTAGTGGCCGGCCACCGGCAAGCAGCGCCGCCACCGCGATCAACCCCGTCGGCTGAATACCGAGCGTGAAGGCCGCGGCGATGACGGCAAGCGCTGCAGGAGTCATGCGGCCGGAGATGATGGCCCGCTCGATCAGCACGTAGGTGATCAGTGCGCCGGTCGCGATGATCGCCTCGGGCCGCAGGCCGTTGTTGAACGGCATCCACGCCGCCAGCAGCACCAGGCCGGCCGCCCACACCGCCGCCTTGGACGACGCAACCGCGGGCCCGAGCCGGGGCAGCACCTCCCGTGACAGCAGCAGCCAACACACCAGGGCGGCAATCAGATCCGGCAACCGCATCCAGATGCTCGCATCGCTGACATGGGTCATCAGTGCCAGCAGGTTGTAGTACCAGCCGAACGGGTCCTCGGGGCTGCCGAACCACCGGAAGTAGTTGGACATGTAGCCCGCGTGGTCGGCGACGCGGGCCATGCCGAGTATGTAGCCGTCGTCGGAGGAGTTGGCGCCGACCACGTGCCACAGCAGGAAGCCGCCGACCACGACGACGTCGGCGGCGCTGAAGGTGCGCCAGCGTTCCGGGATCAGGCGGCGCATCCGGCGGCCGTCGAGGCGGTCGAGGCGCCACAGCGCGACCAGCGCGATGACGGTCGCCGCGATCGCGCCGAGCATGGCGGCCAGCTTCAAAGGCGTTGGCTTGGTGGAGAACCGGGTGTCGATGGTCGCCGACAGCGACAGACCCGGCGGTGCGGGTCCGACCAGATCGGTGAACACTCCGACGATCTGCGGGCGCAGGTTGGGGTCGGCGAACCCGGTGCGCTGCTCCTTGCCGGTGGTGGGATCGGTGAGCCCGACGAAGGTGGCGAACGTTCCGGCGTCGGTCGATGTGATCTCGATGCGGGAACATCCGGGGGTACCTCCGCCGCCGGCCACCCGTGCCCTCTGCACACTCGCCACCACGACGTTGCGGTCGGTGATGTCCACCCGCTGGCTGGTGACGTTGACGAAGAGCGCATTGAGTGCGGCCTGCTTGCCGCCCTTCGGCGCCGTGCCCAGCACCACGCCGCCGTTCGGTGGCATCGAGCGGATCACCTCGCATGGCACGGTCACCGTCATCGAGACCGGCACCTGTGAAATCAACGGTGCCGTCACGTCATTGAGCTGACCGTTCTGCGGCCAACTCAGCGTCGCCGTGGTCTGCACCACCGGCAGGAACGGGGTGGCGACCGACAGCACGAAGCCGATCAGGCCGGCGATCGTCGCCACCCAGCGGGTTACCCCGACCTCGTCGCTCATGCGGCGACCTCGCAGGCTCGGCCGCCGCATGCCCTGTCGACTATTCGCTCGCAAGCTTCGCTCATGGCAGCGCCCTGATCGGTCCGTTACGGGTCCATCCACGCACGGTCACAGAACCTTGATCGACGACCGCGTCAGGCGCCCGGGACTCGGGCACCAGCCGGTAGTACCGTTCGATCGCTCCCCAGTCGCGGTACCAGTCGTCGCGCAGATAGGACGGCAGACTGTCGGAGCGCAGTAGCGCCCGGGTGATCAGGAGCGGACCGCCGTCCTCCAAGGATTGCCACTGGTTCGACGACGCCACGGTCTGTTTGAGGTTCGGAAGGATGCGGTACTCCGGAAGTTGGGCCACGCCAAGGTGTTCGGAGAACGGCCGCTGACACGGGAAGTTTGCGGCGGTGGCGATGTCCATCAGCACCGGGGTCTGCGAACCCATCAGCTGCTGCGCGGTTTCCAGCACCGGCACCCGCGGCGGGGTGAACGCGAACCACTGGTCGGTGGACAGGTTGGGGTCGTCGGCGACGATGCGTACCACGTTGGCTTCCGGCGGAGCCCAGGCCAGCGGGAAACGCAGGTTGCGCCAAGCCTTTTGCATGAAGATGTCGATGGGCTGCACCTGGCCGAGCGCCTGATACGAGCCGTCCGTCCGGTGCACCCCCCATTGCAGTTTGAGGGACTGCCCATAGTTGAACGAGCCGTCCTCCTCGTAGTACCAGATGGCCCCGGCGGCCGCGACGGTCACCAGCGGGCGGTCCGGCGTGCGTGTCGGCAGCTGGTACCACGACGAGGTGGCCTTGGCGGCGACGGTGTTCTCGTCGTAGCTGCCCATCACGGGGGTGCGTTTCGGGTCGAGGCCGAATGGTAGGAAGACCCGCGAGCCGTTGACGCCCTCGGGTCCGTACCCGCCGCTGGTGCCCGCCGCATAGCCGATCCCGACATTCGGCTTGTTGGGGGATCCGTCGGAGTTCGGCGTGCCGGGATTGGCCATCACGGGCTCGACGGGTTCCAGGGTGTCGCTGACACCGTCGGGGTTGAACCCGACAGGGTTCTGCCCACCAAGGGGACCGTAGGAGCCGAAGCGCTGACCTGGAACGGGTTGCAGCAGACCGGCATTGGTGTCGGCCTCGACCAGCACGTCGTCGGCCATGGCGCAGCTGGTACTGCTCAGCCCGGAGGTCAGTGCCCCGACGTTGGCCTTGGCGGTGGTGTAGGTCGGGTAGCGCTGCGCGGCACCCTTGGCCATCGAGCCCACCTCGAGCACGACCATGATGCTCGCCACCACCAGCAGCGGTGTGGAGGCCAACGCCCGGTTGCGGCCGGTGTTGGCGACCTCGGTGTGTCCGACGTAGTCCATCCGGAAGTGCAGCCAGCCGGCCAGCAGGCCGGTCAAAATTGCCAGGATTAGGAATATGAAGGTGACCGGGAACCCGGCGATCACCGGCTGCTTGTCGAACCACGGCACGCCGTAGTTGCCGACGTAGAACCAGGCATTGATGCCCGATGTCGCCCAGGCCAGCACGAACAGCAACGCGGTGACGTAAAGCGCGAGGTTGCGTCGGGTGTGCAGGCCGACGCGGGCGAAGACGAAGGCGGTGACGGCTCCGAGCGCGCCGGCCAGCCCGGCGAATGCGCCGAACTGCACGGCCCACTTGGTCGGTGTGAAGGTCAGCAGCAGCAGCCCGACGGCGGTGGTGCCGATCAGCCGCCACACCGGGCCCGCTGCGACACCGGGCACGTGTCCGCGGCGCAGCAGCACCGCGATCATCCCGAACAGGCAGAGCAGCAGCACCAGCACGGCGAAACGGCGGGTCAGTGACGCGTCGACGCTGTCCTCGACGGTCAGGAAGTAGTAGCGCAGGAACTCCTGGTACCAGGAGATGGTCGGGCCGACGACGTACTTGATGCGGGCGGACTCGGCGACGGTGGCCAGCGTCTGGTCGCGGAAGACGATGACGAAGATCAGCGAGAGCGAAGCCACCAGCGGCGCGATCTGCGCCAGCAGGCCGTCGACAGCGCGGCGGTGTCGGATGTTCCGCGCGATGCCTCGTGCGCCGACCAGAAGGGGGGCCAGCGCGATGAGCCCTTGCGGTGCGGTCGTGACGCTGAACATCGCGACGATGATCGCGACCGCCGCGGGCCACAGTCTGCGCGTTCCGATCGCGTTCTCCACGAGCACCCAGGCGGCGACGGTGCCGAACGCGATGATCGGCTCCGGCCGCAGACCGTTGTTGAACGGCAACCATGCGGCCAGGAACACCGCGCCCGCCGTCAACACCGCGACCCGGTTGACGGCGATCCGTCGGCCGAGTCGGGGCAGCACGCAGCGGCTGATGATCAGCCAGGTCCCGATCGCCGCCGCGGTGGCGGGCAGCCGCATCCACACCCCTGCCGTGCTGATCGACGCCAGCTGTGCGAGCACGCTCTGGTACCAGTCGAACGGCGCCTCGCTTGCCCCGAAGAACCGGTAGTAGTTGGCCGTGTATCCGGCGTCCCCGGCCACCCGGGCGATCGCCAGGTTGTAGCCGTCGTCGGATGTGGTGGAGCCGATGACGTGCCACAGCAGCAGGGTCCCGATCACGCCGATGTCGGTGATCCAGCTTATGACGCCGACCCGAAGGAAGCGCCGCCACGCGGCGCGTACCCGCCTTCCGGAGCGCCTGTCGAGGACCGCCAGCGCAACGATCGAAGCGGCCACCGAAATCACACCGAGCACCATCGCGGCCAGCTTCAGCACCGTCGGCGTCGTGATAAATCGCGTGTCGACGTCGATGCGTGCGGACAGTCCCGACTGGGCGGCCACCTCGAGGTCGGTGAAGACACCGGCGACCTGAGGCTTCTTCTCCGGCGCGAGGGTGCCTGCGGCGCCGGGAATCCCGACGAAGTCGGCGCCGACCTGCCCGACGTTGGCCCAGATATGCAGCGCGCTGCAGGCACCCGCGGCCACCGCGCGGCGCTGGGCCACTGCGGCCACGGTGTCGCGGAACGCGACGAATACCACGTCGGCAGTTGCCCGGACGAACAGGCCGCCCTTCGTGACGTCTCTGGCTTCTTTCGGCACGGTGGACAGGACCAGGCCGCCCTCGGCGGGCAGCGTGGCGATGGTCTGGCAGGGGATCGAGATATCGAGGGCCTGCGGAGCACCCGAAACCAGCGGGGCGGTGATGTCGGCGACCATGCCGCCCGGACCCGGGGCCTGAGGCCATGCGATGGTGGCGGTGGTCTGCTTGACCGGAAGCAGAGGGACCAGGGCACACAGCAGCACCCCGGCGATGCCCGCGACTACGGCGATGAGCCTGGCGATGGCGTGAACCCTCGTCCGCCCAGACTCGTCGCGTGGCACGAGGGTCGATGTTAGGCGACCCACCTAATGACGCAGCGGCGCCGGGCTCCACAGCCCGCTTCGCGTGGCCGAACCGAGATCAAGCCGTGCCGGCTTGGCGTCCCGGTAGTACGGCGTGAGCTGCTGCAGCTCGCCCCAGTCGCGGAACCAGTCGTCCTTGAGATAGGACGGCACGGTGGTCGCCCGCGCCAGCAGCTCGGAGATGCCCAGCGGGCCGCCGCCCACGTTGTCCATCACCGGCGAGTTGGCCTCGGCTCCGAACCGGTCCGGCAGGATGCGCCACTTCGGCACCTCGATGACGCCGTTTTGATGGTCGAACGGCCGCTGGCACGGAAAGGCCATGCCGACCAGCCAGTCCAGTAGGACCGGGTCCTGCGAGCCGACGATCTCTTGAAGCGTTTGCAGCTGCGGAATGCGTGGCGGGGTGAGGGCGATCCAGTGCTGTGGTGATAGGTCGTCGTCGGTTGCGACCAGCCGTACCTGCGTCGCGTCGGCCGGAATCGCGCCAAGCGGTGCCCGCAGGTTCCGCCAGGCCGGTGGCGCCCCGACGTCGGCGAAGCCGACGCCGCCTGCCGGCTCGCCGTCCTCGCCCGCCCACTGAACGACCACATCTCCTGGGTCGAAGCGCCCAGCGGCCGACACCACAAGGATCGAAGAGGACCGATCGCGCTCGCTCCAGTCGGCAGGCAGCCGGTACCACGCCGAGCGCAGCGCAGCCGGTTGCTGGGTGCCACTTCGCCAGCTGCCCATGACCGGTGTCCGGGCCGGATCGAGGGTGTAGGGCAGTCGCGCGCGGGATCCGTTGATACCGGCCGCGGCGGTGGTGCCGCCCTCGGTGCCCGCCGCGTCAGTCGAATCTTCGCCCTCGGCCGAGTCGGCGAAGTTGCTTGACGTGCCGGGGCCGTCGCCCATCACTTCGTCCGCGGAGAGGTTGGTGGGGATCCGGTTCGGGCCGAACCCTTCGGCGGTGCCCGCACCGAGAGCATCGCCGACCGGCGCGCCCGCGGGAGTCAGCATGCCCGCGTTGGGATTCTGCTCGACCATCACGTAGTCGGCCAGTCCGCACCGCTTGCCGGCGAGCGCTCCGAGGTTGGAGCGGCCGACCGACCACGCCGGGTACAGATCGATCACCGCGAGGGTCAGTGTCAGCACTTCGAGCACCACGACCAGCCACGCGGCAATCGCCAACGGCGACTGGGCAATTCGTGTCAACCGCCAAGTGCTCGTTTCGGGTGGCGAACGGTCGTGGCCGTAGAAGTGGAACCAGGCAGCTACCAGCAGGGCAACGACGGCCAGCCCGAGCAGCATGGTGGTGAAGCCGAACCTCCACTCCGGGAATTGGTTTGACCAAGGCACGCCGAAGTTGGATACATACCACCAGCCGTTGACGCTGGCGAACGACAAGGCCATCACGAACAGCACAGCGGCGGCGAACATGGCTCGGTTCCGTCGCGACTTCATTGCCGCGGCGGTGACAGCGACCGCGGCCAGTGCCCCCAACGATCCTGCGAGACCGGCGAACACACCGAAGTGATGCGTCCACTTGGTCGGTGTGAACATCATGGCAAGAAACGAGATGATGGTGATGCCGATGATGCGCCGGCTCGGGCCCGCCGCGGTGCCCGGAATCCTGCCCTTGCGCAACGACATCGCCACCGACACCGCCAGGGCGAGCAACACCGTCAACACGCCGAACCGGCGCGCGACCGATCCGTCGGGGGTGGCCATGAACAACCGCTCGTAGCGGATGTGTTCGTCGAACCAGCTCAGGCTTGGCCCGACCGCCGCCTTGAACGTGCTGGCCTGGATCTCCGCGGCGAAGGTCTGGTCGCGGAAGATCAGGATGATCGCGACGGTGCACGCGGCGAGCACCGGCGCCAGAAGCGCCAGGTAGCCGAACCGCGAGGTATGGCTGGCCACAATGGTTTTCAGCGGTCCGACGGCCACAAGCAGCGCTCCGACCGCCGCGATGCCGGTAGGCCCAGAGAACAGGGTGAGTGCCCCGATGATGATCGCGATCGCCACCGGCAGAACGCGGCTGGTGGCCACACCGCGCTCGACCGAGCACCAGGTCAGCAGAATGCCCAGCGCGATAAGGGGTTCCGGTCGCAGGCCGTTGTTCAGTGGCAGCCAGAACGCCAGGAACATCCCGGCCGCCGTCCACTTGGCGGCGGGATTCGTCTTGACGGCGTGCCCGAGGCGCGGGATCACCTCGCGGCTGATCACCCACCAGCAGGTCAGCGCCATCAGCAGCGTCGGGAGCCGAACCCAGACGCTGTTGGTGCTGACGTGCGCCCACAACGCCAGCAGGTCGTAGTACCAGCCGAACGGCGCTTCCGGGGTGCCGAACCACCGGTAGTAGTTGGCCATGTAACCGGCGTGTTCGGACACCCGGGCCATCGTCAGTATGTAGCCGTCATCGGATGTGTTGGCGCCGACGAAATGCCACCACACCAGCACCGCGATGACCAGAGCGTCCAACGGGCGGATGGACCACCATCGTGGCGGCAGGAAGCGCCGGTGCCGCAAGCCGTCGGCGGAGTCCAACACATGCAGGGCGCCGAGCGCGATCACCGTCATGGCCAGCCCGACGATCATCACGACCATCTTCAGCAGCGTCGGGGACGTGCTGTAACGCGAATCCACCGTGGCCGAGAACTGCAGGCCCGGCGGCGCGGGCCCGGCCAAATCGGTGAACACGCCGACGATTTGGGGCCGGAAGTCGTAGCCGCTGCGCTCGCCGCGCAGGGGCTGGCCGGGGTCGTCGGTGTCAGGCCCCGTGACGAGCCCGACGAACTCGCCGGTGACCTTGTCTGAGTGCGCGGTGAACGTCAACCGCTCGCATGCCGGGCTGAGCACCTGGCTCAGCGGCGCACTGACCACCGGGGTGTTGCGGACGATGACGAGCAGGTCGTTGTTGACCCGTTCGATCAGCAGGCCACGGTCGATGGCCTTCGGCGCCTGTTTGGGCACCGTGGACAGAAGAACGGTCTTGCCCGTGTTCTGCGGCCCGGCCAGGCCGGCGGCCGCGGAGCACGGCACGCTGATGGTCAGGTCGGTGGCCACATACCCGATCAGCGGTGCGTTGACGCTCTGCAGCACGCCGTTCTGCGGCCAGTTGATCTGGGCGGTCGTCTGCTTGACCGGCAGGAACGGGGTGGCCAATGCCAGCGCGGCGCCGAGCAGCCCGGCGACGATGGCCACCAGCCGCGCGGTGCGGTGATTGGTTCCCATCGCCCGGTCTTGGACCACGGGGCTTGATGGTAATTGGCCAGGCTGGGGCGGTGTCTCGACGGCCATCAGCCGCCCTCTGGCTGCCGGATGGCCAGCACGAAGGGGCCGATGTCGGTGACGGTGAACCTGGGGTCGTCGAACAACGCCGCATCGAGCGTCACGTGGTAACGGCGGACGTTGGGCTGGTTCGGGTAGACGTCGGATGCCAGTCGCAGCGTGTAGGCATCGGCGGAATCACCTGCACCGCCGCTGCGCATGAGGAAAACCGTCGGCGCCTTCCACGGCAGCTTGTCGAGGTCGGCGATGAACTCATCGGCGTCCTCCAGCGTCGCCCAATGCTCGATCGCGGCCGCCCGTTGTTCGAACTGTGCCAGCGGGTTGGCGTAGTGCGACGTCAGTCCCTGGAACCCGTAATAGGGGTAGTACGACAAGAAGCTGTAGTCCGCGGTCAGCACCACCGTTTCGTTGCGTGGCCTGCGGGTCACCTCCTGGATCTTGGCGTCGATCTCGCGGTAATACCTCTCGGCGCCTGGCGGACGGCGATCGGCCCGCTGGCCGTACCCGTCGGTGTCGGTGTAGGCGACGACGATGTCGGACCGCAGCACGTCGGGGATGTCCTGGGCGAATGTCATGGCGCCGATCGCGCCGATCGCGCCTGCGGCCACTACGATCCGGCGCCCGCTCTCAGCGCCATACCGGCGCGCGACCGCGAGGGTCACCTCGATGAATCCGAATACCCCTGCCGCGGTGAGCAGAACGGTCAGCGTGGGCTGCAGCCGGAAGGACAACAGCGTGGTGCCGGCCAGCGTGGTCAGCATCGACAACAGTGACCAGGCGTAGACGGCTACTACGCCGAACGCCAGACCGGCCGCGCGCGTGGAGCTGCGGGCACGCACCACCAGCCACAGCGTGCCGACCATGCACAGCGCACCCAGCAGTGTGAACTCGAGCATCGGGAACGACAGCTCGGCACCGTCGGACGGCAGGTAGTGCAGTGCCGTACCCGAATCGGCGGCCGATTCACCGACGGCGGCCATCAAATACGGCAGCCAGCCGATCAGCGCGATGGCCACGAAGATCACCGCGATCACCGCGAGCCGCAACAGCGGTTCCCAATGCCGGCGGGCCGCCGCGAGCGCGAGCCCCATGACGGTCAGCGTGAACACGGTGAAGAGAAACAACAGGGTGTAGAACAGCGCGGCGCAGCCGAGGAAGACGCCGACACCGACCACCGCGGCCCACCCGCCGCCTCGCGTTCGGCCACGCAACCCGGACCAGGCCAGCACCAGTACCGGGGGCAGCAGCACGGTGACGACGGCGGCGTACGGCTCGGCGGGTGAATATGCCAGCGTCGCGGCGGCCGTCGCCGTCGACACGATCAGCGCGTGCTCGAAGCGAATCATGCTCGCCCACAACACGAACGCAATCACGATCGCGATGGTGATCGAGGTGATCGCCCACGGCTTGAACATCTCCCAGGCCGGTGTGCCGGTCAACGCCGCCGCCCGGCCGCCGATCCAGAACCAGCCCGCGGGGTAGAACGGCGGCAGCCCGAAATACGTCATGTCGCGCAGCGCGACGGTGTCGGTCAGGCGGGTCAGGTACTCGGTGCGGAACTGTTGGTCGACGGAGATGCCGAACAAATAGAGCTTGGTGGCGCCCAATGGCATGGCCAGCGTCACCACCGAGAACGCCGACAGAAAGACCAGCGCCGCTGCGCGCGACGCCAACCGACGCCCACGCCGCCACAGCCAGCCGGCCGCGAGCAGCCCTGCCAGACAACCGAACTGGCCGACCGTAGTCAGTGCGTGCAGCTGGTTGGACGAGTTGTAGGCGGGCCACTCCACCCGGGAGATCGCGGTCAGCGAGACGATCGCGACGATGACCGCCACGACGGCCGCCACCGCCATCTGGCCCAGCACGGCCAGTGCGCCACGCATCATCGACCCCGGGGATCTCAGATGGGGAGCTTGCGGAAGATGGGCCGCGGGATGTGCCGCAACACCATCATCACGTACCTGAACGCTCCCGGCGCCCATACCAGTTCCTTGCCTTTGGCCGATGCCGTGACCGCCAGTTCGGCGACGTACTCCTTGTCCACGGTGAGTGGCGCTTCTTTGATGTGTGCACTCATCCGGGTGCGTACCTGGCCGGGGCGGATCACCAGCACTCGAACCCCGTACTCCCGCAATGCCTCCCCGAGGCCGAGGTAGAAGCCGTCCAGCCCGGCCTTGGTGGATCCGTATACGAAGTTGGACCGGCGCACCCGCTCACCGGCGGCCGAGCTCATCGCGATGATCCGCCCGGAGCCCTGTGCCCGCATCTTCTCACCGAGAAGCACACCGACCGAAACGGCTGCGGTGTAGTTGATTTCGGCGATCTGCACCGCCTTACGCTGGTTCTGCCACAACTCCTCGGCATCGCCGAGCAGGCCGAACGCCACGATCGCCACGTCGACATCACCGCCGGCGAACGCCTCATCGATCATTTTGGGATGGCTCTCGGTGTCGACACCGTCGAAGTCGATGAGCTCCACAGAGCGTGCCCCGGCGCCCTTCATCTGCGCGACGGCGTCGTCACGGCCGGGGTCGTCGGGCAGGCATGCCAGCACCACACGGGCCGCCGCGTTGCGCAGGTAGCGTTCGCAGATCGCCAGCCCGATCTCCGATGTCCCGCCGAGCAGCAGGATGGTCTGAGGGTTGCCCGTGGCATCGAAAACCATCTACAGCAGCTCCAAACGTCGGGCCATGTCCGAGGCGAAGACGCCGTCGGGATCGACCTTGCGGCGCACCGCAATCCACTCGTCGATTCGCGGGTACATGGCGTGGAACATCTCGGCGGTGGTGCGTGAGTCCTTGGCGGTGTACAGCCGCCCGCCGAACTCCAGGACACGGCGGTCGAGTTCGTTGAGAAACTCGTTGAGACCGGGCTTGATCTGGAAGTCGACACAGACATTCCAGCCGGGGATCGGGAAGCTCAGCGGCGCCTCGTTGCCGGGACCAAACAGCTTGAACACGTTGAGGAAGGAGTAGTGCCCCGAGCGCTGGATGTCGTACATGATGCCCTTGAAAGCCTCCACCGCCTCGGTGGGCACCACGAACTGGTACTGGCTGAAACCCACTGAGCCATAAGCTCTGTTCCACTCACCGATCATGTCGAGCGGGTGGTAGAACTGCGTAAGGTTCTGGGCCTTACCCCGGTAGGTCTTGCCCGTCCGGTACCACAGCCCGGTCATCGCGCCGAAGATCAGCTTGTTTCCGAGACCGTTGGGAAAAATATCGGGCGCTGTGAAGTATTGCGGTGCATCGAATTTCAGTGGGTTGCCGCGCATCTTCTCGGGCAGCTGGTCGACTGTGGCCAAGGAGCCACGGGAGATCACTGCCCGGCCGAGTTTCGGTGGCGCGCTGATGGCGTCGAACCAGGCACTGGAATACGTGTAGTTCGACTCGCTGCCGTCGCTGTGGAACGCGATCGTCTCGTCCAGGCCCGCGGTGACGTCGCCGTCGGCGATGAAGTAGGCGGTCTCCGTCGGCGTCATCGCGATGGTGGCGCGCAGGATGATTCCGGTGAGCCCGTTGCCGCCGACCGTCGCCCAGAACAACTCGGAGTCGCCGCCGTCGGGGCTCAGGTGGCGGATCTCGCCGTCGGCGGTCAGCAGCTCCATGGACCGCACGTGGTTGCCGAAGCTGCCCGCGCTGTGGTGGTTCTTGCCATGGATGTCGCAGGCGATGGCGCCGCCGACGGTGACCTGCCGGGTGCCCGGCAACACGGGCACCCACAAACCGAGCGGCAGCGCGGCCCGCATCAACTGGTCGAGGTTCACCCCCGCATCGACGTCGACGAGGTGGCTGTCGCGATCCACCGAATGGATCGTGTTCAGCGCCGTCATGTCGACGACCAGCCCGCCGCCGTTCTGGGCGTTGTCGCCATAGGACCGGCCCAGCCCCCTCGCGATGACGCCGCGGGTGCCGCCATCGGCGGCCGCTGCGACCGCCTTGGCGATCAGCTCCCGGTCGCGGGTCGACAGCACCTGAGCCACCGACGGGGCGGTTCGACCCCAGCCGGTGAGGCGTCGTGTGGTGGTCGGAAACATCGTGACGAGGGTACCGTGCTGTTCCCGCGGCCTACCTCAACCGGAAGATCACCGAGCGCTGCACGATGAAGTTGATAACCGTCGCGGTGCCCTGGGCGATGACGAACGCCAGCGGCACCCGCCACGGCAGGTTCTCGAACTGCATGTAGAAGAGGTAGTTGATGCCGACCTGCACGGCGTAGGTGAGCGCGTAGAGCACGCACACCGCGATGAAGCGGGCCCTGCTCGGCGGCGCCTGGAACGTCCAACGGCGGTTGATCAGATACGCCGTGGTCGTGCCGGCGATGAAGCTGATGGTTTTGGCCACGTTGACGTGCAGCCCGGCCCACAACAGCAGGACATACAGCCCGAAGTCGACGATGGCCGCCAACCCGCCCGTGACGATGAACCGCCATATCTGCGTGGTGAGGGAGAGGTTCGGCTGCATCGGGGGCTCGGCCACCCGGGCAGCCTACTCAGAAGGTGTCAGAACGGTGCGGGGCTTCATCACCCGGCGGCAGCGCCGCCAGCCACGATGCGAAGTTCTCCGCTAGGGCCGGCGCCGGTGCGGCGGCGACCCGGCTGGGTTGAGGATCGACTTCGTTGCGGAGCCGTTCAGCCTCAATCCTCGCGGCGCGGTCTTGGGCGCGGGTGCGCCGCCGACGCGGCATGGCCAGTCCGCGCCCAGACTGCTCCTCGGCCGCGGCAGCGGCTGCCACCGCGGTGGCGGATAAGTCGACGGGTGCGGTGGGTCTAGCACAGGGACGGGAATAGCATCCGGCTGCCCGGATGAGTCGTGTTGGTCTGCCCGTCGGGGGCGTGCCAGATCACGGTGCCGTCGGGTAGTTGTCGATCCCGCCACCGATCGAAAGTTTTGGCCAGTGGTGTTTTCGGCACAGGCATTTCAAGTTCGACGCGCACGTCGGACCCACCGGGTACGCGATTGTGTGATCGAGGTCGCAGACGTCGGCGGGTTCATCGCAACCGGGGAATCGACACGTCATGTCGCGGCAGCGCACGAACCGGCTCAGCTTCGTCGACGGTCGGTGCCGCGGCTCGGGTGCGGCGTCGCCGGGGTGGCTGACCCACCGGATCTTCGCTCCGGCCGCGACCTTGGCCGCCAGGATCGGCGCGGCGATGCTCGGCCCGCCGATCATCACACCGGGATCGGTGTTGGCGGTGCCCGTCGGCGGGTCGGGCATCAGCGCGTCACGGATTGTCATCTCCCGGGCGGGCTGGCGCGGTTGGGAATCGCACCGTCGACGGCCGTGCCCGTGTCGTCGGCGAGGCTGTCTGCATCGGCGATGACGTTGATGACCACCGCATTCGGTTCACGGCCGACGGCCGAACAGGTTTCGTTGTCGCGGAGACAGGTCACCCGCTGAGAACCGGCGGCCAGCGCCCCAGCGCGTCGGAGCGGCGCTGATCGGCAGTGCGCGGAGCGTTCTCGCAGACGGCACTGGCCACGCGGCGAGGCGTCTGTCGAGAGCGGCGGCGTCGCGGTCGATCACCATCGGCTCGATCGTCGAGCCGCCCTTGCCAGCCGACGAGATCCAGTCCACGCGGCGGCCGCGAGCGCGACGTTCGATCCGTCGTAACGCGTAGGGGTCATGCGGTCGACCCAATAGTCGATAGCCTGCTCCACCTTGGGCACCGACAGCCGTGTCCAGCCGACCGCAGCGACAGCCAATTCCATGTCGATCTTCGCCCGAGCTTGTGGGTCGGTGACCAGCGCGGGTGCGGTACACGATCGCCGAAACGACGCGGTACCCGATTCGTCCTGTGTGAAAAACCTCGTCGACTCGAGGCAACCGTTCGCGCAGCGCCATCGCCACCATCAGCTGGTGCGAAGCCACTCCCAGCGAGACGTCGTGAGCGGCGGCGATCTCGGCGGCCACCAGATCCCAGTTGTCCAGGCACCACTGATCGCGCTCTGCCGATCCGTCCTCCGCCAGCCGGGATTCCAGCACATCAGCGGTCGCCGATAACCGTCGCGCACACGCGGCGTTCTCCACCCGCGCCCACTCTCCGACCGCGGCCGCACCGGCAGATGTCGCCGCGGATGAGGCAAGCTGTTCGAACATAATTTCGAATCTACTCGGCTCGCCCGGCACGCTCCGACCGAAACCACCAGCTCAACCGTTACCTGTGGATGAAATTACGACTGTGGATAACTCAGCCGGCGGCGCGCTCCAGACGGACCAAGGGGATCGTCCGGTCGCCTGCAAGCGACTCGTAGTCGCCATAGCCGGCGTACTGGTCGAGCGCTAGGTCCCAGGCGCGTTCGCGCTCAGCGGGATCGGTGATCTCGCTGGCGACGTACGTCCCGCTGCGCTTGCCCGCGAGCACCTCGACCTTCGGGTTGGCGACAAGGTTCCGGTACCACGACGGGTGGGTCGTCCTGCCGTAGTTCGACGCGATCAGGAGGAGCCGGTCGCCTTCGGTGGCATACACGAGCGGAAGCCTGCGCGGCAGGCCGGATTTCGCCCCGGTCGTGGTCAGCAGCATCACCGACACCGGGTACACACTGCTGACCCTGCCGCCCGTCAGCCGCAGCAGCGGCGGGTCGAGTCGCGGAGCGAGCTTCTTCAGATACCAGTTCCCGACGGGCGTCCGTGCGACCTTCTCCATGGTTCGTTCGTACAGCCCCATCGGGCGACGTTGCTGACTCATAGCCCCTACTTTGCCAGCTCGGCGCACTTCAGAAGGACTAAACTGTGAGCGCATGAGACCCTCTGTACTTCGCGCCGGGCCCCTAGCCGCGCTCGTCATTCCGCTCACCGCGATGTTCGTGGGCGCACCTGTTGCCAATGCGGACATCGCGTCCGACTGTGCAAGCAAGGGCGGTCAGTACTCGTCACAGACAGTGCGATTTCACTGGTACGACCCCGAAACTTTCAACGAGACGTGCTGCACCGGTGAAGGGGCGTCGAAGGAGTGCATTACGTTCGCCAATGGCGTACAGGTGAACGTCTACAAGGGAGGCTAGACCGCCAGCCCGGCGGCTTTCAGGACGTCCAAAAGCGCGTCAACGGCCGCGGCGAATGCGTGGTCGGCGGGTGCGGCGAAACCGATGATGATTCCGTCCGGGTCGGGGATCTCGGGACCGGCGAGCGGATGGCGCATGATCCCCAGACCCTGCAGCGCGATCCCGGCCTCACCCGCCCGCCGCAGCACCTCATGCTCGGCGCCGTCGGGCAGGGTCAGGACGAGGTTGACACCGGCCGACAACCCGCTGATGTCGACATCGAACCCGGACAGTGCGTCGACGAGAGCGTCGCGCCGCCTGCGGTAGCGCATCCGCATGCGCCGGATGTGTTTGTCGTAGCTGCCCGTACCGATGAAGTCGGCCATCGTCAGCTGGGCTACCGCGTCGACGTAGAACTGCTGCCCTCCCGCGGCGTCCATCACGGCATCGATCAGGTTGTCGGGCACCACCATCCAGCCCAGCCGCAACGCCTGCGACAGGCTCTTGCTGGCCGATCCCAGGTAGACCACCCGGTCCGGGCACAGCGCCTGCAGCGCGCCGATCGGCTGGCGGTCATAGCGGAATTCACCGTCGTAGTCGTCGTCGAAGACGTACCCGCCGGTGCGCTGCGCCCAGTCGACGACGGCGGTGCGCCGGGCCGGGTGCAACGACATTCCGAACGGGCTGTGATGGGCCGGGGTCAACAGCACGGCGGGCGTTTCGATGCCGTCGAGATCGTCGATGACCGCCCCGCGTTCGTCGACACCGATCGGCACCGTCGGTACATCCAGCGCGGCGAGCGCGTCACGGAAGATGAACAACCCGTATGCCTCGACGGCGATCGGGCCCCGTCCGCGAAAGACGCGCGCGAGCAGTTCGACCGCATGGCGGACGCCCGCGCAGACCACCACCGACTCCGCCGAGGTTCGTACGCCTCGCGCCCGTGTCAGGTATTCGGCGAGCGCGTTGCACAGCTCGGGCCTGCCGCGTGGATCGCCCATCCGCAGCGCCTCGGTGGGTGCCGTCGACAGGGCCCTGCGGGTGGAGGCCAGCCACTCGGTGCGCGGAAACTCCGACACGTCGGGCGAGCCGGGCATCAGGTTGTGCACGGGTGCGGCCCGCACACCGCGGGGCCGTGGGGGCGCCTGTGCTCCGCTCGGGTTGAGCACCCAGGTGCCTGCGCCCTGCCGCGACGCCAGCCAGCCCTCGGCGACCAGCTCGGCGTATGCCTCGGAGACCGTGTTGCGGGCCAATCCGAGGTCGGCGGCGAGACTGCGCGACGGCGGAAGCATCGATCCCGGTGCCAACCGACCGGACCGCACGGCGTCCCGCAGCGCGGTGAGCAGCAGTTCCCGCGCTCCGCGCGCCCCCGGGGTGATGGCCGCGCGCAGGTCGAGATGCAGATCGCGACTGCCCGAATTGGCCCATGAAGTCACCGGTGAGATTGAACCATGTAGATGGGTCTATCCGCACTACCTTTGGTGTCATGACACAGACACTCGAAACCCAGATCCACGCCGCCGACCGCCTCAAGATCTACAAGGCGTCGCCCGAGCTGCTCGACGCGATGATGGGGCTCAGCGCCGCTTCGGCCAAGGACATCGATCCTGAGCTCGGCGAGCTCATCAAGATCCGCGCCTCGCAGATCAACCACTGCGCCTTCTGCCTGAACATGCACCTCGTCGATGCCCGCAAGCACGGGGTCAGCGAGCAGAAGCTCGACGTCCTCGCGGCCTGGGAGGAGGCGGGCGACCTGTTCACCGAACGGGAACGCGCCGCGCTGGCGCTGACCGAGGCGATCACCGAGATCGTGGACGGTGTGCCCGACGACGTTTACGAACGGGCTGCGGCGGTGTTCACCGAACGCGAGCTCGGCCAGGTCATCGCGACGGCGGTCACCATCAACGCGTGGAACCGCATCAACGTGACCGTCCGCCAGCGACTGCCACAGCGCTGATACTCGAGGGGTGCAGACCCGGACCGGTGCGGAGATCGTCGTCGACGGCGATGCCGTCGACAAATTGCACCGGCCGGGTACCGACCCGAGGGCACTACGGACCCGGCTCCTCATCGCAGCGGAGTCGGGTTCGTTCGTTTCGCCGCTGAGCACCATTCCGGAACCGGTTGGCACGCGGTGGCGCACCCGTTGGCCGCGGGTGGAAACCGTTGTGCCCCAACCTGACTGCCTGCCGTGGGCCGACGCGGGCCGATTACTGGCCCGGCTGCACACCGAGACCGTGCCGATCACGGACACCGGCGCACGGGTGGCCGCAGCGGCTGCGGCGCGCCGTCGACATCGCGCGCGACCACGACGTCGTCCGCCGCGCCGCCGCCGCAGTTGCCCGCCGAGGCCTGGCGGTCCGGCTCAACCGGATCGGCCGCGGACCCTGGTGCACGGCGACTGGCATCTCGGCCAGCTCGGCCGGCGATCGCGACACGGACCGTGGCTGCTCATCGACGTCGACGACCTCGGCGTCGGCGATCCGGCGTGGGACCTCGCCCGACCCGCCGGGTTCTGGGCGGCCGGGCTGATCCCCGACGCCGACTGGACGGCGTTCCTCGACGCGTACCGGGACGCCGACGGACCCGCACTGCCGCCGGGGACCCGTGGCCGGTGCTGGAGCCGTTCGCGCGGGCCGCGGTCGTCCAGGCCGCCGCCAATCACCCCGACGACGAGCTGCTCATCGCGGCGTGCGCCGGATGGGCTAATCCCGATGGCCGCACTCTCCCGCTACGCTTCGCGTGCGGAGTCCCCACAACGCGGCTCGCGCTCGCGCTGATCGTCGCGGCTAGCTGGAGAAGAACAGCCGGCCGAAGCCCTGCTTGCGGTAGTGCTTGTTGCCGCGATGTCCCCAGCCGGGCCCGTAGTCGTAGCCGTAGCCCTGCATCGGAGGCGGTGGCGGCGGCGCGGCCTGGACGAACCGGTTCTCCATCTGGGTCAGCGACTCGAGCTCGCCGAAGTCGAGGAAGATGCCCTTGCAGGTGTCGCACTGCTCCAGGTGGATGCCGTTGCGTTCGTAGGTCTTCATGACGCCAGCGCACTTCGGACACAGCAGCGTGTTCCCGACTCCGCGGCGACGGCAGGCGACGTCGGGGGTTCGTATGGCGGGATGCTCATGGGTCGTCAACGCTACAGCGTCCTGTGAAGTGCCTGTGAACCTAAACCCAGTACGGCACCCGCGCCCGGTACTGCCGCATCGCGATCGCGGCGAGGATCCAGCCGATCGCCGTAAGCACCAGCACGACCACCCAGTGCCGCACCTCCTGCTCGGCGCCCAGCAGCGGTGCCCGCACGATGTCGAGGTAGTGCAGCAGCGGGTTGAGCTCGACGATCTTGGCCCACCGTCCGGCGCCCTGCTGCTCCAGTGTCGCTTCGTTCCAGATGATCGGCGTCATGAAGAACAGCAGCTGAACCAGGCTGAAGAGTAGCGGGCTGATGTCGCGGTACCGGGTGGCCAGGATGCCGAAACAGATTGACACCCAGACGCAGTTGAGCACGATCAGCCCCAGCGCCGGGATCACGGCCAGGTCGGCCCACGACCACGGCTTGGGATAGATGATCGCGATGACCACGAAGATCACGATGTTGTGCGCGAACAGAATTATCTGCCGCCACACCAGCCGATACACGTGCACCGACAGCGGCGTCGGCAGCTGCTTGATCAGGCCCTCGTTGGCGATGAACACGTCGGCGCCTTCGAGGATGGCCGCGTTGATCAGGTTCCAGATGATCAAGCCGAGCGTGACGTAGGGCAGGTGCTCGGCCAGTTCGAGCTTGAACAGCTTCGAGTACAGCCCGCCCATCGCGACCGCGGTGACGCCCGTGGCGATGGTGATCCAGAACGGCCCGAGCACCGACCGGCGGTAGCGCTGCTTGATGTCCTGCCAGCCCAGGTGCAGCCAGAGCTCGCGGCGGGCGAACCCGTCGACCAGGTCGCGCCAGGCGCGCGACATCGTCCGGGACTGGGCAGCGGCGTCGGTGAACGTCATGGCCGCTCGAACCTCTCCCTGCGGCCCTGCCTGCGCAGCCGCAGCCACTCGACCAGACCGCGGGGGTCACGGCGGGACACCAGGAAATACCAGCCGAACCGCAGCCACTCCTGTGGCAGCAGCTTGCGCAGACCCGGCTGCGACAGCAGGTAGCCGCGGTTGCGGTAGGTGAAGAACCGCTTGGTCGCGTCGTCCGGGTATTGGGTGTGCATCCGGCCGCCCAGGATCGGCTTGAACTCGTCTGTGCCGCAGGGATGCAAATAGATTGCGTCCAAACAGGTTCCGAACGGCAGGCCCGATCGCACCAACCGACGATGCAGTTCCACCTCGTCACCGCGCACGAACAGCCGCAGATCCGGCACGCCGACCGCTTCGACGGTGGCCGCGCGGAACAGCGCGCCGTTGAACAGCGACGCGATTCCAGGCAGCAGACTCTGCCCGGCACCCTCGGTCCGCAGCTCGCTCACCAGGCGACGCCAGACCAGCCCGCGACGCAGCGGGAACGCCAGCCGGTCCGGGTCGTCGAGATTGCACACCATCGGCGAAACCTCGGCCAGACCGTGTTCGTCGGCGCATGCCAGCAGGGTCGCAAGCACGTCGCGGTCCTGCGGGCGTCCGTCGTCGTCGGCGAGCCAGATCCAGTCGGCGCCGAGCGCCAGCGCGTGCAGCATCCCGAGCGCGAAACCGCCTGCGCCACCGAGGTTTCGGCGCGACCCCAGATATGTGGTTGCGACGGGCTGGCCGGCCACCAGGTCGCGCACCCGCTCATCGTCATCGTTGTCGACGACGACGATGTGGTCGACGACGCGGCTCTGGGTGGTCAGGGCGTCCAGCGACTTGGTCAGCTCGTCGGGCCGCCGATGGGTGACCAGCACGGCGTATACGGATTCAGTCACGCTGTGCCGTCTGCTCTTCGCGCAAGCGGCTCATCGCCCTCACGCGCGTTCTCTTCGAGGACCTCCCGCACGTGGCGCGCGGCGTCCTCGCCCTCGTAGGCCCGCACGACCTCCTCGATGCCGCCGGTCATCTTGATGGTGCCGTGGTCGATCCACATCGCGGTCTTGCACAGTCGTGCCAGGAACTCGTTGGAGTGGCTGGCGAAGACCAGAATGCCGGAGCGCTCGACCAGGCCCTGCAGCCGCGCCTGCGCCTTCTTCAGGAAATCGGCGTCGACGGCGCCGATGCCCTCGTCGAGCAACAGGATCTCGGGGTCGATGCTGGTGACGACGCCCATCGCCAGCCGCACTCGCATGCCGGTCGAGTAGGTGCGCAGCGGCATCGACAGATAGTCGCCGAGCTCGGTGAACTCGGCTATCTCATCGACCTTGGCCAGCATCTGCTTGCGCGTCTGACCCAGGAAAAGGCCACGGATGAGGATGTTCTCGAAGCCGGATATCTCCGGGTCCATGCCGACGCCGAGGTCGAACACGGGTGCCACCCGGCCCGTCACGGTCGCCACGCCCCGGGTCGGCTCGTAGATCCCCGACAGCAGGCGCAGCAGCGTCGACTTCCCGGCGCCGTTGTGCCCGACCAGGCCCACCCGGTCGCCGAGTTCCAGCGACATGGTGACGTCCCGCAGTGCCTCGATGACCACGACATTGGACTCGTTGCGCCCGATCGTGCCGCCCGCCTTGCCGAGGAAAGCCTTCTTCAGCGAGCGCGCCTTGGCGTCGAAGATGGGGAACTCCACCCACGCGTTGCGCGTCTCGACGTGCGGTCCGGAAGGCCGAGTCACCGAATTCCTCAGACTTACAGATACTGCCCGGTCCCGGAGGACGCGGGCCCGCCGCCTTGTCCGGGTACGCCGATGCCGGGCGGCAGCGCACCCTGACGCATCTGCTCCAGCTGCTGACGGGCGGCCATCTGCTGGGCGAACAGCGCGGTCTGGATGCCGTGGAACAGTCCCTCCAGCCAGCCGACCAACTGCGCCTGCGCGATTCGCAGTTCGGCGTCGGACGGGACGGCGTCATCGGTGAACGGCAGCGTCAGCCGCTCCAGTTCCTCGCGCAGCTCCGGCGCAAGCCCGTCTTCCAGCTCGCGGATGCTCGTCTTGTGGATCTCCCGCAGCCGGTTGCGGCTGGCGTCGTCGAGCGGTGCGGCCCGCACCTCCTCCAACAGCTGCTTGATCATCGTGCCGATGCGCATCACCTTGGCCGGCTGTTCGACCAGATCGGTCAGCGACTTGCCGTCGGCGTCCTCATCGGAGGCCATCTGTTGATCGCTGCCGATGATTTCGATGTTGTCGTCGTCGGTGTTCGTAGTCATCCGCCTTACATTCTCTCTACGTGCCGCGCCATTCATAGATCCGGGCCTCGCCGTTGTCGTAGATCTTCTCCCACGACCGTGACTTATCTAGCGACACTAGCCCGTCGGGCATTGCGAACTTCAGCACCACCGGCGTGCTGGTCAGCACATACCGAATATTGAGCGCCTTCACCGCCTCGGCGACCCGCGGATCGGTGTCGGCGTCGTCGGCGTAGGCCCAGAAGATGTAGCGGTGATATCCGGGTCCCTGCTGGACGGGGTAGTCGTAGTGGGTCCACAGCGGATGCAGCCCGGAAACCGCGTACATCCACGCCGTGCCGTCGGTGTTCGCGTCACCGATCACGGTGTCGCGCGCGCCGGGCAGCGTCGCCAGGTAGGCGAACGCCTCGAGGTCCTCCTTGTCGATGATCACCGAGTCGTACTTTTCGCCGAACAGGAAGCGGTGCCGCGGCAAGTAGGCCAATGCGGTGACGGCGGTGACGGCGATCAGTGCCGCGGCCGTCGCGCCGTACCAGAGCGCAGGACGGGATGCCGTATCCGGACCGACGAGCCTGCGAATGCCGTGCACTGCAGCGCTCACCAGTACGAACACCGCGAGCCCCGCCGCCGACGTCAGCAGCATCGCCACGACGGCCGACAGCCTGCGCGGGTCGCTGTAAAAGAGGTCGCTGAACTTCCCGGTGAGCGCGCCGACGGGGCCGCCGAACGGCGCCGACGAGTACACGATGCACACCACTAGTCCCAGCCAGACCACCAGCGGCCACCAGACTTTCTTGACCAGAAGGATCACCGCGCCGACGCCGGCCATCGCGATCAACACCCATTGGATGGGGAAGTCGTTGAGGTGGCGGGTGTGCTGCACCACAGCGTCGATCAGTCCCCGCTTCTTACCTTCGTGGGTGTCGAACGCATGCCCCTCGATGATCTCGGCCTGCCGCAGCACGCCGGCGAACTGCGGCAGCAGCAGGCAGACCGTGGGCACCGCGATGACCACAAGGGCGATGAAATCCGAGAGCCTGCTGCGCACCGGATGCCACAGCGCGTCCACCAACCACCACGCCGCGACGAACAGCACCGTCACCACACCGCCGGTGATGTGCACCGAGAAGACCCCGACCAATGCCAGCACGGCCAGCGGGATGCGGTCGCGATGGCGCACAGCCGACATCACGAGCGCCATCGTCGGCACCGCAACGCCGTAGGCGGCCAGGTTGGGCATCGACGCGGTGTCGAACTCGATGTAGGGAATCGCGGTGAAGCTCGCCGACAGGGCCGCGGCGGTCGCCGCCGCACCTGCGGTCTGCCATTCGCTGAACCGGACCCGCACCAGCTTCCAGGTCAGGGTCGCCGCGCTCACCGGGAACAGCCAGACCGCAGCCGCAAGTGAGCTGAGCGTGTAGGCGCTGGTGGGCGCCGAACCCGTCAGCTGGCTGAAGATCGAGGCGAGGGCGTGGAAGGTCGACGGGTAGTACAGCGCATCGTGGGTTTCGATGTTGCGCAGCTCGCCCATGTGTGTCGGCGATGCCTGCCCGGTGTCGAGGATGAACCGGATCGTGTTGGCGTGCCAGACCGCGTCCCAGGTGCTCGGTATCGACTGCCAGTTCGGCAAGCCCATGACCGCCGCCATTCCGATCAGGGCCGCGCCGAGCAGAACGCCGGCGGCCACCGTCAGCGCGGGACCGCGGGAGATCGCCAGCGCCTCGGCGTCACGGTCGCGGAAGCGCTTCAGCACCAACGGCAAACACGCCGCTACCGCGGTCACGGCGGCCAGAGCAAAGAGAGCCGTCCACGGATTCCACGGGATGCCGATCGCGCCGAACGGAACGATGGCCAGTGCCACGACGCCGTAGGTCAGTGCGGGCCCGACGGCCACCGCGATGGGCAGGGGCAATCGGTACGCGCGTGCCACCATAGCTCCGGGTACTACCAGCAACAACACCGCCAGTAGCACTCCGAAGGCCAGGCTCACGTCGACTAGTATGGCTGCCCAGGGTGACCCGATCCGGCACTGCCCACATGGGGTTGGGCACCCAATGAACGCTGTCGGTTTGTGGACTTCACAGACTCTCTAAGGTGGCTGGCATGGCATACGACGTCGCCCGGGTGCGCGGATTGCATCCGTCTCTGGGCGACGGGTGGGTGCACTTCGACGCCCAGCACGGCATGCTCCTACCGGACTCCGTCGCCACCACCGTCTCGACGGCGTTCCGCGGATCGATGACGACCACGGTGGGTCCGCATCCGTCGGCTCAGCGCAGCGCCGCGGTGCTGGACGCGGCCCGCCATGCGATCGCGGACCTGGTCAACGCCGACCCGAGCGGTGTCATCCTCGGGGCCGACCGCGCCATCTTGCTCAACTCGTTGGCCGACGCCTCTTCGGCACGGGTGGGGCTGGGCTATGAAACGGTCGTCACCCGGTTGGACGACGAGGCAAACATCGCTCCGTGGCTGCGCGCGGCGAATCGCTATGGCGCCAAGGTGAAATGGGCCGAGGTCGACATCGAGACCGGCGAGCTGCCGACCTGGCAGTGGGAGAACCTGATCACCAAGTCGACCCGGCTGGTCGCAATCACTTCTGCCTCTTCGACTTTGGGCACCGTCACGGATCTGAAGGCCGTGACGAAGTTGCTGCACGAGGACGGCGGGCTGGTCGTCGTCGATCACTCGGCGGCCGCGCCGTACCGCCTGATCGACATGGACGAGATCGATGCGGACGTGGTCGCGGTGAACGCCCTCGGCTGGGGTGGACCGCCCGTCGGTGCACTCGTCTTCCGCGACCCCGCTGTCATCGATTCGTTCAGTTCGATCGCGCTGAACCCGTATGCCACCGGAGCCGAGCGGCTGGAGATCGGCGTGCACCAGTACGGTCTGCTCGCCGGTCTGGTGGCAAGCGTCGAGTATCTGGCGTCCCTCGACGAGTCTGCGACGGGGACGCGGCGTGAACGGCTCGCCCTCTCGATGCAGTCTGCCGCTTCCTACATGACGAGGCTGTTCGACTATCTGTTGATCTCGCTGAAGTCGCTGCCGCCGATCATGGTCATCGGCAGGCCCGAGGTTTCGATTCCCGTGCTGAGCCTCGTGGTCAGGGACGTGCCGGCCGAACGAGTCAGGCAGCGGCTGGCGGACAACGGCGTGCTGGCCATCGCCAATGCGAGCTCGCGGGTCCTCGACGTGATCGGGGTCAACGACATCGGCGGCGCGATCACGGTCGGCCTCGCGCACTACACGACGACCGCGGAGGTCGACCAGTTGATTCGCGCGCTGGCCTCACTTGGCTGACTACATCTTCGGGTCGGACTCTCCCCCTACGCTTCGCGTGGGAGGTGCCCCCACAACGCGGCTCGTCCCTCGCCGCTTGATCGTCTAGTCCGCCACTCGCAGAAGCACTTTCCCGGCCACCTCGCCGGAGTTCAGCAGTTCGTGTGCCGCGGCGGCCTGCTCGATCGGGAACTCCGCCCCGACGATCGGGCGTACCCGGCTGTCGACGACCATCGGCCACACGTTCCGGACCACCTCGGCGACGACCTCACTCTTGCTACTCGGCCCTTCAACCGGCCGCGCCCGCAGCGTGGTGCCGAACACGCCGGCGCGCTTGGCCATCATCTTTCCGACGTTCAGCTCGCCCTTGACGCCGCCCTGCATGCCGATGATGACGAGCCGACCATCGTTGGCGAGCGCGTCGACGTTGCGGTCCAGATAGGCGGCGCCCATGATGTCGAGGATCACGTCGGCTCCGGCGCCGTCCGTTTCGTCGCGCACCCGCTCGACGAAATCCTCGTCCCGGTAGTTGATGACGATCTCCGCGCCGAGTTCCTTACACAGGTCGAGTTTGGACGTCGAACCGGCGGTGACGGCGACCCGACTGTCCAGCGCCCGCGCCACCTGAATGGCGTGCGTGCCGATCCCGCTGGCACCGCCATGAATCAACACCAGGTGGCCGGCCGACAGGTTCGCGGTCATCACCAAGTTGGACCACACCGTGCACGCCACCTCCGGCAGGGCGGCCGCCTGGTGTAGGTCCACCGTGTCCGGCACCGGCATGATCTGACCCTCGGGCACCGCGACGAACTCGGCGTAACCACCGCCGGCCAGCAAAGCGCAGACGGGTTGCCCCACCGACCACTGACCCACCTGTTCACCGACCTCGGCGACGGTGCCCGACACCTCGAGGCCAAGGATTTCGCTTGCTCCCGGCGGGGGCGGATACTTGCCCGCGGCCTGCAGCAAATCGGCGCGATTGACCCCCGCTGCGCTGACCCTGACCAGCACTTCACCCGCCGCTGGCGCTGGATCGGGGGCTTTTTGCCAGCTCAGCCGGTCGGCGGATTCGACCACGATCGCACGCATTCAGAAAACCCTACTACCTGCGAATTCCAGCCCGTGGCAATGGCTTTGTCGTTTACCATTTCGAAGATGGAGGGGATCATTGCCGGGCGTACGGCTGGTGATATGCCCGGATTGGACATCGCTGAACAGAGGTCGTGGCAAAACTTCCTCGACTCGGCGCTGCGCATGTACGCGACCCTGAATCGGGCGCTGGTTGAAGCGCATCATCTGACGCTGAACGATGTGCGCCTTCTCGACATCCTGGACAAGTCGCCGACCGGTTCGGAACGCATGGGTGATTTGGCCGAGGGGCTGATGTCGCTGCCGAGCCGGGTAACCCGGCAGATCCGCCGATTGGAGGTACAGGGCTTGGTGCGGCGTGGCGCCAGCCCCGACGATGGGCGCGGCGTACTGGCCAGCATCACCGACGACGGCCGCTCGTTGGTGCGCCAGGCGATGCTCACCTACGGCCAGGGCGTGCGCGAACACTTTCTCGGCAAGCTGTCGCGACCGCAGATCGCGGCGATGGGAGAGAACTGCCGCCGGATCAGCATCAGCCTCCAGGGAACCCCGGCGGCTACGAAGGTCGGCCGGGTCTGATACCCCGTACTCTTGTTCGCGGTGGCGTGGCAGAGCGGCCTAATGCACTCGCCTTGAAAGCGAGAGACGGCTAAAACCGTCCGGGGGTTCAAATCCCTCCGCCACCGCCAGGAGTTTATGGTCCCGCTACGGTTGTGGCATGTTCGATCGGTTCAAGCGCTCCGCGCGACAGAAACTGCAACGCGCGGTGGCAGAAGTGGTGGAGGAAGAGTTCGCCCGCCGGCAACAACAGATCGACGAACACCGACACCAGCTGCACGCCGACACCATGGCGGCGCTCGACCGGCTGGGCGATCGCGTCACCGAGCAGGGCGACCGTCTGCATCACCGGTTCTGGGAGCTGGAACAGAGTGCACGGCGCGACATCTGGTATTCGCGCGACGTCAACACGGCCGAAGAGAGCTCGGCTTTCGTGCTCGAGCACATGCCCAACGCGACGGTGTTCTGGCATCCGCACGACACGCTGCGCCACGCGCTGGGTCTGATCAAGGGCCCCGGCCTGGCGCTGGAATTCGGTGTGGCGACCGGTACCACGCTCACCATCATCGCCGATGCGGTTTCAGCCGACCGCACGGTCGTCGGCTTCGACGTGTTCACCGGCCTGCCCGAGGCGTGGCGGACCGGGTTCCCCGTGGGGGAGTTCTCGCAGGCGGAGATTCCCACTGTCGAGGGAGCCGAGGTGGTTGCCGGGTTGTTCGAGGACGAGCTCCCCGGCTTTCTCGCCCGCAACGAGGAACAGATCGCCTTCCTGCATGTCGACTGCGACCTGTACTCGTCGACCAAGACGGTGCTGGATCTCGTCGGCGACCGTCTCGCCCCCGACGCGGTGCTGCTGTTCGACGAGTTCTTCAACTACCCCGGCTGGCAGCAGCACGAGTTTCGGGCCTGGACGGAGTTCGTCGAAAAGAGCGGGCGCACCTTCGAGTATCTGGCCTACACAGCCAACAACGAGCAGGTCGTCGTGCGCCTGCACTGATCAGCTGTCGAACAGCCGTGCCCAGTTCTCCCGGCCGGTCAACTCGGGAACGGCCTCCCGATAGCGGGTCTGCAGCGACGGTGCCTGCGCGCGGAACTGCCGGAGCGCCTTGCGCATTCGTTTCGACAGCTCCGTGAGCTTCTTCTTGTCGCGGCGCCGGACCCGCACGCCGGACTGGGAAGCGTCGGTGACCACCGCGTGCCCGAAAAGCGAGACGTGCCACCACTGGTTGTCCTCTGCGGCGATGGCGACGGGTCCCGGGATGACGCGGCCGAGCCATTGGAACACCGCTCGTTTGGCCAGTACCAGGTTGATCCGGTCCTTACGCGGCTTGTGACCGGTCGGATGGAAACGCGGTACGACGTCGGTGAGTTCGCGGATGTTCACCGCCGGATGCACGATGGTTTCGCTGAATTCGGATCGCTCGGAACGAATGGCGGCAAGTGCGGCCGGGCCACCGTCGTGCAGGGCCTCCGGGCCTTCGAGGAAGGCCTCGAGCCCGCGAATCATCGTGTACGCCATGCCGTATTGCATTGACACGAGGGCTTCGGCGATCTCGCGCGCCAGCCATCGGCCGGTCGCCTTGGTATCGATGTCGCCGTGCAGCGCGTGGGTGATCAGCGAGTTGCGGACGCTGAAGTACCGCATGAACTCGTCGCGGTCCTTCCAGTGGAAGTCGGCGTGCCAGACACCCGCGTTGGGCAGCGTCACCGTGGGGAAGCCGGCCGCCAACGCGCGCTGGCCGTATTCGATGTCGTCCCACTGGAAGAACATCGGCAACGGCAGGCCAATCGCCGCGATCACCTCCGACGGGATCAGGCATGACCACCACGCGTTGTATTCGGCGTCGACGCGCTTGTGCTGGCGGTGCTTGATGACGTCGGCGTTGTGCAGAGCATTGGGCGCCCACCGGCCGGCCCGCAGCCGACCCATCTGCGTCTGCTCGGCGCCGACGTGCAGCAGCCGGGTGTTCTTCAGGTAGAGCATCTGCGCACCGATGATCGTCGGCGACGGCGTGAGGTTCGCGAAGGCGTTGAGCCGCAGAATCGTCTCGGGTTCGCAGAGGATGTCGTCGTCCATCAGGATGACGTTCGCATGATCGGCGATACTAGATATTTCGTACATCCCCCGCGAAAACCCGCCTGCGCCACCCAGGTTCGGCTGCCGCAGGTACACCAGTTTGTCGCCGAGCTGTGAGGCTACGTCGTTGAACAGCGGTCGGGTCTCGACGGCGTCGGTGCCCTGGTCGACGACGTAGATCGCGTCGATGCCGGCCAGCAGGCCCTTGTCCCCTGCGACGGCGGCGACGTTGGTCGCGCAATCGTCGGCCCTGTTGAAGGTGCAGATGGTGATGGCTGCGGGCCGGATCGTCGGCGGCGCGGGCGCCGTCCACTCGAGGTCGGTGATCGTCAGCGGACCGCCCACTGCGGTGCATTCCATCCACAGCGCGCCGCCGTCGACGAACTCGTTGAGCCGGGCCGACAACACGGCGGTACCGGTGCCGTCGACCTCCGTGTTCGCGATCGTCCTGACACCGCCGTGAATGTTCGACCCGCGCAGCAGCAGCCGCGCCGGGCTCGAGGTGTCGAACACCAGCTTCAGCTGGACGTCGGTAACGGTGGTCCATCGCTGGAAATAGCTCGCCGGGAGCCGGCCGAAGTAGGTGTTGGTGTCGACGGTCGCACCCTTTTCGAGATGCAGCGCGTAGCGATCGCGGTGTGCTCGACCACTGACGATGCGCGCATACAAGTCGTCGCTCACCTGAGCGCTGGGGCCGGTGAACAGGCCGCGCGCCACAACCAGCCGGTCGGGTGCGGCGTGCTCGACGAGATGCCGGGCGGCCCCACGCTCGGTCATGCTGCTCCTACTACGTGCGGATCCAGTTGGGTCTCAGTTCTCCCAAGCTCCCCCGAGGGAGCGTAACAAGCCGGCGTGCTGAGACAAGCTGACGGCGCGCAGGCCTGGCGTTCCTTCTCAAAACAACTGTTCAGCGGTCTTCCAGGATCGACTTGAGCCGGGCCAGGTCCTTGGCGGTCGCCCGCCTGATGGCCGTTGCCAGGATCGGCGACGCCAGCCCGGCGAATGCCGTCGGCTCTCCGCGATTGCGCAGCGTCATCAAGGTGGATCCGTTCGGTTCGTCTTTCCACGCATAGCTGGTCTCCATGGGAAACGGGCCGCTGTCGGAACGCATCACGAACCGCTCGGCCGGTACCAGCTCGACCACTTCGTAGGTGTACTCCAACGTCCGGCCGAGAAACCCGCTGGTGAACCGGAACCGCGAGCCCAGCGCCACCGGCGGCTCCGTCTCCGACTGGACCGCCTTGATGTTCGCGTACCACGCGGTGACGTTGTCCGGGTCGCAGCAGTACGCGGCGACCACCGGCCGGGGCCGGTCGATCGTCGTGTGGACCTCGACATCCACCGTTGCCATGCCAACAGTTTCCCGCGTCAGCGGGCGGCCCGGGCAAGTGGCGAAATTCCTCGGCACTCTCCCCTCTTCCGTGAGATCGACGTTAGCGCGGAAAAGTGCGAGTACGGGGCGCGCTAACGTCGATCCCGATGCGCAGTCCGGGCGCCAGTGTCTTGCTCGTCGAACCGACGTAGATCACCCGATCCGGTGCGATGCCCTGCAGGGCGCCGACAGGCGCACGGTCATAGCGGTATTCGGCGTCGTAGTCGTCCTCGATGATCAGGTGACCGGCGCGCGCCCATTCCACCAGCGCGGTGCGCCGGGCGGCGGAGAGCACAACGCCGGTCGGCGACTGGTGTGCGGGGGTGGACAGCACCGTCGTCGCGCCGCTGTCCGCCAATGCGGTCACGTCGAGCCGTCGTCATCGATCGGCACAGTCAGCGGCTCGATACCGTTGTGCCGCAGGACCATTCGGTGCAACCAGAACCCCGGGTCCTCCATGGCGAGCGGCAGCTCGCCGCCCTGAAGCACGCGCGCAAGCAGCGCGATCGCCTGCGTCGCTCCCGAACAGAGCACGACGTGCTGCGCGTCGGCCTGCACGCCGCGGGTGCGTCGCAGATAGTCCGCGACGGCGGCGCGCGCGGCGGGCAGGCCTTGCGGGTCGACGTATCCGAATGCATCCGAGCCGATATCGGTCAGGCCCTGGCGCAGTGCCCGCAGCCACGCTGTGCGGGGGAAGCTGCTGAGATCCGGTGAGCCGGGCAGGAAGTCGACGTCGAAGCGTCGCGTCGGTTGGGCGTGTTGCGGTGCCGTCGCCGCGTCGACGGTCGCGACCCGGGTACCGGAGCCGTGCCTGCTCAACAGGAAGCCCTCGGCGACCAGCTGGCTGTACGCGTCGACGACGAGCCTCCTGGAGACGCCGAGGTCGGCGGCGAGCACCCGCGTCGACGGCATCCTGGTGTGCGGTGCGAGCCGACCGGTGCGGATGGCGGTGCGCAGCACGTCGGCGAGCTGGCGGTGCAGGGGTTCCGGACCGGCACGGTCGAGCTCGACGAGGAGCTCTGGACCGGAAGTGGTACCCGAAACTGCCATGAAAGTGGAGCCTCTCTGGAGGCCATTGAGGAACTAGCGTGAACGTATGACAACGACACCTGTTCGCACAAGAGGCGGGTTCGTCGAGGTGACCCTGATCGTCTTCGGGCTGTACGCGCCTGGGAATCGGACTGTTCATGATGTTCTTTCCCGGAACGTTCTTCGACACCCTGGGGACCTTCGGCATCCGCAACGATCACTACATCTTCGACAACGCAACGTTCGAGGTGCCGCAGGGTCTGCTGCTGCTGGCGGCGGTGCGTCGACAGTCGTGGCGGGTGCCCGCCCTGGCATTCGCCACGTTGCATTGGGCGCTGCACTCGGTCAGCCACATCATCGACCCGCACCACGGCGCGGGCGATGTGATCGGCTGGATCGAAGCGGGCGGTCTGGTGGTGACCACCGTGATACTGGCGATTGCGTTGCGCGCCAGTGCTTCTGCGGAGAAAGCCGGTCAGCGCTGATGCGTGTCCTCGTCGCGGGCGCTACCAGCGTCCCCGGCCTACCACTGCTCCGCGAGCTCGATGCCCGAGGCCACGAAGTTGTCGGGATGACCAGGTCGTCGTCCAAGACGTCACAGATCGAGGCGGCGGGGGCCAAACCGGTGGTGGCAGACGTGTTCGATGCCGACGAGGTCGAGAACGTGGTGGCCGACATCGGGCCCGAGGTGGTCGTTTCGCTGCTCACCACCCTGCCGAAATGGGGGCCGAAGCGGCCCAAGGACTTCGAGCCGGCCCGTGCGTTATGGGGCCACGGGGCGCCGAACCTGGTGCGGGCCGCGCAGCGGGCAGGTGTGCGTCGGATCGTCGCGGAGTCGGTGGTTTTCGCCTACGGCTATCCGACGACCGGGCCTGCGGTGATGGACGAGACCGACCCATATCCGGGACCGCCGCCGAAGGGTGGGGACGAGATGCTTGCGGCGCTGCGCGGCATGGAGAAGACGGTCCTGTCGTCAGGTGAGCACAGCGACACCGAGGGAATCGTGTTGCGGTACGGGTGTTTCTACGGACCCGGTGTGCCGCATGACGAACTGTTCGTCCGACTCGCGAAGTGGTGGGCGCTGCCGGCGATGACCGGCAACGGGATTGTGTCGTGGGTGCACATCGAGGACGTCGCCAAGGCGACGGCCAATGCCATCGAACGCGGTCGGGGCGGGCAGATGTACAACATCGTCGACGACCGGCCCCAGTCGTTCGGTGACTATGCCCGCGAGCTCTCCGCGAAACTTCACCGGCCGCGGCCGATACCGATTCCGCACCGGCTGGTGGGCATGGTCGCCTCGTATCCGGCGACGGCGTTCGGCACGACCTGGCTGCCGTTGTCCAACGCCAAGGCGAAGGCCGAGCTCGGCTGGACGCCTATTCCCCGGGTCTGACTCTCACTCCCCGGTGAAGTTCGGGGCCCGCTTCTCGAACGTCGCCTTGAGCCCTTCGGTGAGGTCCTTCGACGGCAGGAACGCGGCGTTCCACGCCGCCACATAGCGCAGGCTCTCCGACACCCGGGCGATCCGCTGCTGATCGAGAACGTCCTTGATGCCGTTGACGACCAGCGGCGGGTTGGCGGCGATGTCGGCGGCGGTCTGGTGCGCGGCGGCCAGTGACGCCTCGGCGTCGTCGAGGACGTCGTTGACGAGGCCGATCTTCTGCGGCCCGCGCGGCGTCGATGTCCTTGCCCGTCAGCGCCAGTTCGCGCAGATGACCGTCGTTCACGATCAGCGGCAGCCGGGCCAGGCTGCCGACATCGGCGACGATCGCCAGCTTCACCTCGCGCACCGAGAACTTCGCGTCCGCACTGGCGTAGCGGATGTCGACGGCCGAGATCAGGTCCACGCCGCCGCCGACGCACCAGCCGTGCACCGACGCGATGGTCGGGGTGCGGCAGTCGGCGACGGCGTTGATCGCACCCTGCATCCGCAGGACGGTGGCGTGAAAGTCCGCTCGAGGCCGGGCCGTGGCGCCGTCGGCCATCACGCCCGATAGCGATCCGCCCATCGCAGGCAGGTCGAGCCCGTAGCTGAAGTTCTTACCCGAGCCGGTGAGCACGATCGCGCGGACATCGCGGTCGGCGTCGAGCTTGGCGAACACCTCCGGCATCTCGGCCCAGAACGCCGGCCCCATCGCGTTGCCCTTGCCGGGACCGACCAGCGTCACCCGCGCGACATGGTTGTCGATGTCGACGCGTCACGGATTCGTATGCATCACCCATGACTGGAGAGGCTAGCCACCCATGGCGGCTACCCGCCGGCCACCACCTCTTTCACGACGGCGCTCGGCAGAAACTCACACATGGTGGTCGCCATGATCGCCGCGACCATCTCGGACTCGGGCCCCTGCCGGTTCTTCGCCTCGGCCAGGATCGCGCGAATGACCGCCCGCTGGGTGGCCTCGTCGAGCTTGGAGTATTCGCTGCACTTCATCGTCTGCGCGTTCGCCGGTGCGGGAACCTCGGGGACGTCGGTGTTCCCCGGCATCGGAAAGCCCGGTATCCCGGGCAAACCCGGGATGTTGATGTCCGGCAGACCCGGGATGCTCGGGAAGCCGGGGTCGTCCGCGGAGGGTGTTCGCGGCGACGCGATCGGCGGTCCCGGCTCGGTTGTCATCGCGACGGTGCCAGGCGTGGTGCGTGAGCATCCGGTGGCCAGGCCCACGAATATCAGCGCCGCTGCTGTGACCCGCAGATGGGTTCTCATCTGCGCAACGATAGGCGCACGTGCGACGTAGCGTGGGCTCATGCCCTCCGATTTGTCCTCCGGTCCCGATTCACCGCCGACCGACGAACTCGCCAGCGCGGAAGCCAGCCTGGTGGTGCTCCAGAACGTGCTGCACCCGATCGCCAACGACGACTTGTCCAAGCAGACTCCGTGCCGAGAGTTCGACATCGCCAAGCTGACCGATCACCTGATGAACTCCATCACCGTGATCGGCGGCGCCGCGGGTGCGGAGCTGCCCGAGCGGGACGCGGCCGACTCGGTGGAGCGCCAGGTCATCGCGGCGGCACGTCCAGCGCTGGACGCGTGGCACCGCCGCGGGCTCGACGGCACCGTGGCCTTCGGCCAGAACGAAGCCCCAGCACGGGTGATGGCCGGCATCCTGTCGCTCGAATTCCTCATCCACGCCTGGGATTACGCAATGGCGATGGGACGCGATCTCGATGCGCCCGACTCACTGACCGAGTACGTGATGGGGTTGGCGCAGGGAATCATCACGCCGCAGGGCCGCACGACCGCCGGCTTCGACGATCCGGTGGAGGTGCCTGACGATGCCGGCGCACTGGACCGGCTGGTCGCGTACACCGGACGCAATCCGAGCGGGTCGCAATGACCGTCGATTTCTGCACCAGGGTCGTGAATTTGTGCAATCCACAGCCCTCCTGCAGAAGTCGCGGCTAGGCGCGCTCCCCAATCCAGCGGCGGGCGAACTCCAGGAAGGCGTCGTTCTCGTGCGGGGCGGCGACGGTGACTCGCACGCCGTCATCGCCGTAAGGCCGGACGATGATGCGGCTGCTCGCAGAGTCATTGGCGAACTCCTGGGCGCGTCCGGGGAGCGGCAACCAGACGAAGTTGGCCTGCGACGGCGGCACGGTATAGCCGGTTTCGCGCAGCGCCGCGCTCACCCGGGCACGTTCGGCGACGACGGCGTCGGTGCGGGCCAGCAGCTCGTCGGCGGCGTCCAACGATGCGATCGCCGCCGCCTGCGAGATGCTCGTCGCGCTGAACGGCACGTACACCTTGCCGAGCGCGGTGATGATGTCGGGATCGCCGACGGCGTAGCCGACGCGCAGGCCCGCAAGGCCGTATGCCTTCGAGAACGTCCGCAGCACAACGACATTGCTGTGCGCGCGGACCAGCCCGAAGCTATCCGGCAGCATGTCGTCGCGGATGTACTCGACGTAGGCCTCGTCGAGCGCGATCAGGATGTCGGACGGCACCGCCTCGATGAATCGGACCAACGCGTCGGGGTCGACGACGGTGCTCGTCGGATTGTTCGGATTGCACACGAAGATCAGCCGGGTGCGGTCGGTGACGGCGGCCAGCATCGCGTCGAGGTCGTAGGTGTGGTCGGTCAGCGGCACCTGGACGGGGGTGGCGCCCGCCGTGCGGGTCTGCAACGGGTAGATCTCGAAGCTGCGCCAGCCGTAGACGACCTCGTCGCCGACGGTCGAGGTGATCTGGATGAGCTGCTGGCAGAGGCTCACCGACCCGCATCCGACCGCGATGTGTTCGGGGGCGAAGGCTCCGTTGTCCAGGTATTTGGCGAGCCGGTCCTTCAACTCGACATAGCCGTTGTCCGGGTAGCGGTTGACGTTGTCGGTGGCCTTGTCGATGGCCGCCCGCACGCTCGGCAGCGGCCCGTGCACCGTCTCGTTGCTCGCGATCTTGATCGCGCCCGGCACGGTCCTGCCCGGCGTGTATGCCGGGAGATCGGCCAGTTCAGGGCGCAGACGGGCAGGCACCCGACCAGTCTATGGGTGGCCGAACTGCGCTTTGCCTGGTGCCGTTGCGGATGTGTACGCTGTCGGATCGGCGGTAAACGTCGGGAGGCGTGCCAGAGCGGCCGAATGGGGCTCACTGCTAATGAGTTGTCGCCCTCAAAGGCGACCGGAGGTTCAAATCCTCTCGCCTCCGCCACACAACTGAAGACAAGCGCCCGTAGCTCAACGGATAGAGCATCTGACTACGGATCAGAAGGTTGGGGGTTCGAATCCCTTCGGGCGCGCTCGTGTGATGAGTCGAGTCATGGGTATCCGCCCTGGGCTGCTCGCGGGGAACCGTCATCAAATGTTGACGCTCCGCAGAAGTGTCCGCTGCGGCGCCGGCTGCCAACAGCGCGTTCTGTCAGGGCGGCGGTGCGGGGGCCGGTGCGGGGCCGGCGGCGGCGGCGCCTCCGGCGGCGGCCCCGGCGGTGGTGGCGGCCCCGGCGGTGGTGGCGGCCCTGGCGGCGGAGGCGGCGGAGCAGGCAAGGTAATCGGCGGCAGCCCCGGGATATTGATGATGTTGACATCGGGGGGCGGTGGCGGCGGTGGCGCCTCCGGTGGGGGTGGCGGCGCCGGTGGCCGGTCCTGCCTGGGTTGGTACTGGTACACCGGCGCCGGGGCGATCCCGTTGCTCGTGTTGATCGTGATGAGCGAAGCCGGGGACGGCTTTGTCCTTCGGCGTGGTTCCGACCACGGATCCCTTCGACGCATAGCTGTTGATCGGTGTGGGTTGGTCGGCGACCTGAAAACCGGCGTCCTGCAGGCGTTTACGCGCCGCGTCGAACTTCAGGCCGGTCACGCTGGGCAGCCGAATGGTCGGAGCACCGTTGACGTAGCGCGGGTCGGTGGGGGGTAGCGCCACCGGGCCGAAGTCGTTGGCGATCGGCTTCATCGCCAGGTACCAGGTGCGGGCAGGCTCGTTGCCGCCGTACAGGTTGCCGCTGGAGCATTTGCGCAGCGGCCACGAACACAGGTCGGACGGGGTGGGGGTGTCGTCGAAGATGTAGTTGGCGGCGGCGTACTGGTTGGTGAAACCCAGGAATGCCGACGACCGATGGGACTCGGTGGTGCCCGTCTTCCCCGACATCGGCAGGCTCCAGCCCACGGAACCGGCCGCACTGGCGGCCGTTCCGCTGGTGTGGTCCTTGCCGAGCGCGTTGGCCAGCGTGTTGGCAAGGCCCTCGGGAACCACCTGTTCACACTTGGCTTGCGCGAGCGGCACTTCGCGGCCACGGCGGTCGAGGACCTTGTCGATCGGGTTCGGCGGACACCACATGCCGCCCGAGGCCAGCGTGGCGGCGACGTTCGACAACTCGAGCGCATTGAGTTCAAGTGGGCCGAGCGTGAAGGAGCCGAGGTTCTGCTGCTTGACGTAGTCGGCGAGGCTGCCGTTGTTGTTCGGGTCATAGGCGCCTGGCGCTCCCCGGTTCGGCGTAGGACCGCATCCCCAGCCGCACCGCCATGTCCACCGCGCGGGGAACGCCGACCTGCTGAATCAGCTTCGCGAAGGCGGTGTTCGGTGACTGCGCCAGCGCGTCGGTGACGTTCATCGGGCCGCGGTAGCCGCCGCCCGCGTTCTTCACGCACCAGGTGCGCGGGGGACACCCCGGGGTGTTGCTGTCACCCAGCCCCGCGCCCTCGAACTTCTGCGGGACGTCGAGTTGGGCGTTGATCCCCATCCCCATGTCGAGTGCCGCGGCGGTGGTGAAGATCTTGAAGATCGATCCGGCGCCGTCGCCGACCGGTGTGAACGGCTGCGGCTGCACGGTCTGGCCCGCGCCGAGGTCGAGCCCGTACGTGCGGTTGTCGCGCCATCGCCAGCACGCGGTGCGCGTCCTTGCCGGGCTTGATGACGCTCATCACGCTTGCGACGCCGTCGAGATCGTGGGCTCGCGACCTTGTCGATCGCCCGCTTGACGGAGTCCTGCACCTTGGGGTCGAGCGTGGTGCGGATCAGGTAGCCGTTTCGTGCGACCTGTTCCTTGTCGATGCCGGCGCGCGCGAGATAGGACAGCGCGTAATCGCAGAAGAACGCGCGATCGCCCGCGCCGATGCAGCCCTGTGGCAGCGGGTTGGGCTTGGGCAGGATGCCCAGCGGCTGGGCCTTCGCGGCGCGAAGTCTCGTCGGCCCTGTCCGGCAGGTTGGCGATCAGGGTGTCGAGCACGAGATTCCGTCGCGCCAAGACACCTTCGGGGTTGGTGTACGGGTTGAGCGCGCTCGTGGATTGCACCATCCCGGCCAGCAGCGCCGCCTGCTGCCAGTTGAGATCTGCTGCATTGACACCGAAGTAGGTTCGCGCCGCCTCCTGCACGCCGTAGCTACCGTTGCCGAACGACACCAGGTTCAGATACCGCGTCAGGATCTCCGGCTTGGATAGCGCTCTGTCGAGTTCCAGAGCCATCCGGATCTCGCGCAGCTTGCGCGTCGGAGTGGTCTCGATTGCCGCCCGCCGCTCCGCGTCGGTTTGGGCGTTCACCAGCAGGTTGTAGTTCTTGACGTACTGCTGCTCGATCGTCGAACCACCGCGGGTGCCGACGACGCCTTGCAGGTAGCCGGCCAGTCCGGTCAGGGAGCCCTGCACGTCCACGCCGTTGTGCACGACCGAATCGCCTGTCCTCGATCGAGACGATCGCCAGCTTCATGGTGTCGGCGATGCGGTCGCCGGGAACCACCCATCGGCGCTGTGTGAAGATCCACGCGATCGGGTTTCCCGCGGCGTCGACCATCGTGGAAACGATGGGGACCTCGCCATCCAGGAGCTGAGCCGAATCGTCGGCCACGACGTCGGACAGTCGGTTGGCCATCGCGCCGACACCACCGACGACCGGGAATGCCAACGCTGCTACGAGCATGCCTGCGGTCAAGATGTACAAGATCAGCTTGGCTGGCATCGCTACCGCCCTGCGCTGCTCCTGCATGCCATTAGCGTATGTGCCTCATCATTGACGACATGGCGATGTCAACGGACCGTTGCTGGATCGTCGCAATCGCCCGGCCTGCGCGCTCGACGGTTCGCTTACCCCGAAGCTCCTTCGTCGGGGGTTAGCAGCGACAGCAGCAGCGGGATCCGCCGTTCCTCGATCTCGGGTTGCGCCAGCACATGCCGGAACATCGCGGCGCCGTCGAACGTGTTGATCAGCACCGCCACCAGAGCCGCGAAGTTCTCCTCGCCGAGCGTCTCCAGCTCGTCGGCGGAGGGCACCGCCCGCGCGGCTTCGTAGATCTTCGCGACGTACGCCGCCATGACCTCTCGCAGGGTGTCCCGCAGCTTTTCGTCGGTGCGGGCGGCGACCCTCAGCTCGTAGATCACGGTGTTGGTCGGGTTACCGGTGACGTCGCTGATGATCGTCAGCACCTCCTCGAGCGCCGGCTTGTCGGACGGGATCTCCGCGAACCGCGTCGTCGCCGCCTCGAGTTGCCGCCGCCCCACCTCGTGGGCCGTCGCCGCCATGAAGTCGCCCATGGTCGGGAAGTGCCGGAAGAGCGCGCCGTCGGATACCTGTGCGCGTTTGGTGATCACGGCCGCCGAGGCTCTGGCGTACCCGACCTCGATGATCGTGTCGATGCTGGCGTCGAGCAGTCGGGCGATCGTCTCCTCGCGGCGTTGCTGCTGGGTCCTGGCCATCTCAGGCGGACACGCGTTCCCGCTGTGACTTGCCCGCGCCTGCCTTCAGGAACCGTCCGGACTTCACGGTCTTGCCGTAGCCGTCGCGGAACTCGCCCTTGCGGAACACGACCACGCCGTTGACTCCGGTCGCGACGACCGCGGCGTCATTGCGGTTCACCATGCGGGACAGGTCGCCATAGAACGGCACCTTCTCCTCGTGGTAGGCGTCCACCGAGTCGTCGAGGCCGTCCGGGTCGATGACGACGAAGTCGGCGCGGTCACCCTCACGCAGCGTGCCGGCCTCGAGGCCGAACCAGTCGGCGACCTCGGCGGTGAGCCGGTGCACGGCGCGCTCGACGGTCAGGAACGGACGGCCCGCGCGCTCGGCGTCACGGACGCGCTTGAGCAGTCGCAGCGAGAAGTTGTAGAACGCCATATTGCGAAGGTGCGCACCGGCATCGGAGAAGCCCATGTGGATCGACGGGTCCTTGGCCAGCGCGTCGAGGTGCTTGGGCCGGTGGTTGGCGACGATCGTCGTCCACCGCACGTTGCGCTCGCCGTTCTCGACGAGCACGTCGAGGAAGGCGTCCAGCGGATGCAGTCCGCGTTCGTCGGCGATCTGGCCGAAGCTCTTACCGATCAGGGTCTTGTCCGGGCATTCGACGATGGTTGCGTCGTGAAAATCGCGGTGCCACAACGTCGGACCGAGCTTCTTGCGATCGAACGAACGGCGGAACCGGCGGCGGTACTCGGTGTCGGCGAGAAGTTCGTTGCGCTCGATCTGATCGCGCAGGTGCAGTGCCGCGGTGCCCGCGCCGAACTCCTCGAAGACGGGCAGGTCGATGCCGTCGGAGTACAGCTCGAACGGGACCGGCAGGTGCTGAAATTTCACGGACGATCCGAACACTCTGTTGAGAATCCTTGTTCCGGGGCCGAATACGTGCACGGCACCGGTCGCGGACTTGGCGTCGGCCGAAACCAGCAGGCTCATGCGGACCCCGGGGCGGCGGCCGAACATCCGGCTGCTGGTCAGGAAGAACATCAGCGCGGAGACCAGGTTCTTGGTGTTGGGCGCGCTCTGCAGGATGCGACCGCGCTTGCGCAGCACCTTGATCAGCCTGCGCCGTTCTCGCCAAGTGGCGAATGTCGATGGCAGTGCCCGTGATCGGAAGCGGTCGCCGTCGAGCTTGTCGATCGGCGCGTCCATCCCGGACATCCCGAGGAGGCCGGCGTCGAGCGCTTGCTCGAGCAGTTCGGCCATCCGTTCCAACTCCGCGTCGGTCGGCCGGACATCTTCGGTGGTGGCACGCTCGAGTCCGAGCACCGAGGTCCGCAGGTCCGAATGACCAAGCATGGAACTGACATTGGGCCCCAGTGGCAGTTCGTCGAGCGCCCGAACGTATTCGGCGGGGGTCGACCAGGTCTTCTTGGCTTCGAGGGCGCCGAGCACGTACTTGCGCGGCACCGCCTCGACGCGGCTGAACAGATCGGCGGCGTCTTCGGAGTCCGCATACACCGTCGACAGCGAGCAGTTGCCCAACAGGAGCGTGGTCACTCCGTGTCGCACCGACTCGCGCAGACCCGGATCGAGCAGCACCTCGGCGTCGTAGTGCGTGTGGACGTCGATGAAGCCCGGAACGATCCACTTGCCCTCGGCGTCGATGACGTCGGGGCAGTTCGCCTCGTCGAGTGGCTCGGTGGAGACGGCGGCCACGATGCCGTCGCGAATGCCCAGCGTACGGCGCTGTGGTCGGGCGCCCGTTCCGTCGAACCAGAGCCCGTTGCGAACGATCACGTCGTAAGTCATGCGGGCAGCGTATCAAAGATAGTGAGTGCTTACAATCTTTCTTGGGAGCTAGGGTCGTGGCTATGACACCACCGGTGATCGCGCGCTGGATCGACATCATCGAGAACGCCCGCGGTTCCGAACTCGAGGGCCTGCTGGCCGAGGATGCGGTGTTCTACTCACCAGCGGTTTTCACGCCGCAGGAAGGTCGCGACAAGGCGCTCGCGTACTTGACCGCCGCGGCGAAGGTGTTCAGCGGCACCGACTTTCACTATGTCGAACAGTGGTACGGCGAACGCTCGGCGATCCTGGAGTTCGCCGCGACCATCGACGGTATGTACTTGAACGGCATCGACATGATCCATTGGAACGACGACGAGCGGATCGTGTCGGTCAAGGTGATGGTGCGACCCCTGAAGGGCTTACAGGCGCTCATGCCGAAGATGGCCGAGCTTCTCGCCTGACCGTGAGGCTGCTGCTTGATCGCCGACACCCACGTCCCGAAGCGGGCGCGTGACCTGCCTGGTCAGGTGTGGGACGAGGTGGCCCGCGCCGACGTCGTGATCCATGCGGGCGACTGGGTGGACGCGGCGCTGCTCGACGCGCTGGAGGGCAAGGCCGACCGGCTCGTCGCGTGCTGGGGCAACAACGACGGCGCCGAGCTGCGCTCGCGGCTGCCCGAGCGGGCCGATGCGAACCTTGGCGGCGCGCGCTTCACCGTCGTGCACGAGACCGGCGCGGCCGCGGGCAGGGAGGCGCGGATGGCCAAGCAGTATCCCGATACCGACGTCCTGGTGTTCGGGCACAGCCACATCCCGTGGGACACCACGGCGACGACCGGCCTCCGCTTGCTCAACCCGGGGTCGCCGACCGACCGCCGCAGGCAACCGTTCTGCACCTACATGACAGCAACCGTCGAGGATGGTGAGCTGTCCGACGTCACGCTGCACCGCTTGGAACGCCGCAATGCGTGACCGGCCGGCCAACGTCAGCGATGTGCACGAGATCGCCGCGGCCATGCCGCATGTCAAGCAGATCGAGGGACCGAAGGGCAACGCGATCTATCAGGTGGGCGGGAAGTCGTTCGTGTTCTTCCGCACGCCGCAGCCCGACGCCGAGGACCCCGAGACCGGTGAGCGCTACGCTGACGTCGTCATGATCTGGGTGGAGTCCGAGAGCGACAAGCTGGCCCTGATCCAGGACCCGAAATCGCCGTTCTTCACCACCGACCGGTTCGACGGTCATCCATCGGTGTTGGTGCGCGCCAGCGCGTTACGCGAGATCGGCAAGAAGGAGCTCGCCGAGCTCATCCAGGATGCGTGGCTGTCCCGGGCGTCGAAGCCGTCGAGCCCAGGCGTGGCTTGCCGAGCACGGCGGCTAGGTCGTCACGCCGGAGGCACGGCCGAATGGTTGGCGCCGCAGATGAACAGCGCCATCCGGGCCGGTGTGTCGCCGGGGTTCCTCCAGCGATGCCGGGTTCCGTTCTGCACCACGGTGTCTCCGCGTGCAGGGTGACTTCGGCGCCGTCGTCGAGTTCGAGCACGATCGTGCCCTCGAGCACCACTTCGAAGTCGATGGTGTCGGTGGTGTGCATGCCTGGATCCGACGGGTCCATGTAGCCACAGCAGTCCTGGCAGCTTGGCCTCCGATGTCGGCCACCGCCTCCTCGGCGTTGACGAGCGCCTGTTCGGCGCCGCCCGGTGTCCGGCGCGAAGCGTGAACAGGCCGAACCGGAAGCCACCGATCGGGCGGAAAGTAGGTGTGCCAGCTCGGGCATGATGCCGTCATCGGGGAACTGTGGCGTCTCGTCTCCGCCCCACAGCAGGTAGAACTCGGACTGCCGGCAGCACCACCGGTCCGATCGGGTTCGACCGTCTCGTCGCTGACGAACACGGACTTGCCGGACGCATCGTGTCCGGTCACTACTCGGCGCACATCCATGCGGTCAGTCAATCACCGCTCGCAGATGGGCAACGCCGAACAGTGGCAATGTCTGCGGCATGAACCAGAAGCCGCCGACCGCAGTCATCGAGGCCGCGAACCGCGACCATCTGACCAACCTGCCGTTCTCCGACACCGCGGATTTCGACCGACACCGACCGGGGATTCATCGGCGCACTGGAGCCGTGCGTCGTCAAGGCGGCCGACGGCCGGGTGGTGTGGGACAACGACGTCTACTCGTTCCTGACCGGCGATGCGCCCGCGCACGGTGCATCCCAGCCTGTGGCGGCAGAGCCAGCTGTGCGCCAAGCAGGGGCTCTACGAGGTGGTGGAGGGCATCTACCAGGTCCGCGGCCTCGACCTGTCCAACATCAGCTTCATCGAGGGTGACACCGGGATCATCGTCATCGATCCGCTGATCTCCACCGAGACGGCGGCGGCCGCGCTGGCGCTGTACCGCACCCACCGTGGCGACCGGCCGGTCGTCGCCGTCATCTATACCCACAGCCACGTCGACCATTTCGGCGGCGTGCTCGGCGTGACGACGCAGGCCGACGTCGACGCGGGCAAGGTCGCGATCATCGCGCCCGAGCACTTCACCGAGCACGCCGTGCAGGAGAACGTCTACGCCGGCACGGCGATGGCGCGGCGGGCCGCCTACATGTACGGGGCGGTGCTGGCCCGCGGACCGCAGGGCCAGGTGGGCTGCGGGCTCGGCCAGATCGCGATCGCACGGGTGAGGTGGCGTTGATCGTGCCGACGCTCGACATCCGCGAGACCGGCGAGAAGCACACCATCGACGGCGTCGAGATCGAGTTCCAGATGGCGCCGGGCACCGAGGCGCCCGCGGAGATGCACTTCTACTTCCCGAAGTTCCGCGCGCTGTGCATGGCCGAGAACGCCACCCACAACCTGCACAACCTGCTGACGCTGCGCGGCGCGCTGGTGCGCGACCCGCACGGCTGGGCCGGCTACCTCACCGAGGCGATCGACACGTTCGCCGACCGCGCCGACGTCGTGTTCGCATCCCACCACTGGCCGACCTGGGGCAAGGACCGGATCGTCGAATTCCTTTCGCTGCAACGGGATCTGTACGCATACCTGCACGACCAGACCCTGCGGCAGCTGAACCAGGGGTTCACCGGGATCGAGATCGCCGAGAGCTTCCAGATGCCGCCGGCGCTGGAGAAGGCGTGGCACACCCACGGCTACTACGGCTCGGTCAGCCACAACGTCAAGGCGGTGTACCAGCGCTACATGGGCTGGTTCGACGGCAACCCCGGCCGGCTGTGGGCGCACCCGCCGGAAGCGATCGGCGCCGCGCTACGTCGAGGCGATGGGTGGCATCGACCGCGTCGTCGAGATCGCCCGCAAGGCGTTCGACGACGGCGACTTCCGCTGGGCGGCAACACTGCTCGACCACGCGATCTTCACCGATCGAGAACCACGCAGCGGCCCGCGAGCTGTACGCCGACACGCTCGAACAGCTCGCCTACGGCGCGGAGAACGCGCGTCTGGCGCAACTTCTTCCTATCCGGTGCGACGGAACTTCGGGAGGGCAACTTCGGCACCCCGACCCAGACCGCGTCGCCGTCGATCATGGGCCAGCTGACTCCCGAGCAGATGTTCGACACCTTCGCGATCAACGTCAACGGCCCGCGCGCCTGGGATCTCGACGTCGCCGTCGACGTCACCTTCCTCGACACCGGGACCAACTACCGGCTGACGCTGCGCAACGGTGTGCTGGTCTACCGCAAGGTGCCCGCCGACGAATCGACGGCGCAGGCGACGATCAAGCTGGCGAACAAGTTGCGGCTGTTGGCGTTTGCGGCGGGGGACGCGGACTCACCAGGGCTGGAGGTCACCGGAGACGCCGACGCGCTGCCGTCGATCCTCGCGGTGGTGGACCGGCCGGACCCGGGCTTCAACATCGTCGACGCCGTAGCGGCTAGGGGATTCCTCCGTCGACCCGGATGATCGATCCGCTGGTGTAGCTCGACGCGTCCGACGCCAGAAACATTGCAGCGCCGATGATTTCCGGTGGGTTACCGAGCCGCTTGAGTGCGAAGTGCTGCGCGCCCTTCGTGGTCGCCGGTATGTCCCAGGCCTTGCTGATGTCGGTCAGGAACGGGCCGGGCATCAGGGTGTTGACACGCACGGTCGGCCCGAACGCGAGCGCGAAGCCTTCGGTCAACGCGTTGAGCCCCGCCTTGGCCGCCGAATACGGCAGCTGCTCCGGCCGGGGACGGCGTGACCCGCTGGAGCTGACGTTGATGATCGACCCGCCGCCGTCGGCCACCATTCGCTCGCCGACGAGCGCCGACAGCCGGAACGGCCCCTTGAGGTTGAGGTTGACGACCGAGTCGAACAGCTTCTCGGTGACCGAACTCAGCGACTCGTAGAGCGGCGACATGCCGGCGTTGTTGATCAGTACATCCACCTTGCCGAACCGGTCGTAGGCAGCATCGACCAGCCCGTCAAGCTCGTCCCAGTGCCCGACATGCACCTGATAGGGCATCGCGGCGCGTCCGGTTGCCGACGCGATCTCCTCGGCGGTGGCCTCGCACGCCTCGCACTTGCGGCTTGCGATGATCACGTCGGCGCCGCACTGGGCCGCGGCGAACGCCATCTCCCGGCCGAGCCCCCGACTGCCGCCGGTGACCAGCACGACCCGGTCGGTGAGGTCGAACAGTTCGTCGGCGTAACCCATATCGGTTCTCCTCAGTCAGTTTGTCGCGGGCGGTCTCGCGGATCACCCGATGAACGAACGCGAGCTTGGCGACGACAGGGGCGGGGATCTCGAACGGGTACAGCGGAGCCTTGCCCATCGCGGTGTTGACGCGATTGAACAACAGCGACATCCATGCCAGTCGTACAGCATGCGTTCGATCGGGACGTCGGCGTAGGACTCCAGCGGCTCGATGTCTCGCGGAACGGAGAACCGCACGCGGTCGGCGCGCAGCACCATGCCCGCCTCGCGGCGGTGTCGATGCTGTCGGTGATGTGCAGGTAGTGCGCGAAGCACTCCGCGAAGTCCTCCCAGGGATGCATGGTCGCGTACTCCGAGATGAATGTCTGCGCCCAGCCGTCGGGTGCGCCGAACTTGTAGTGGCGCGCGATCTCGTCGGCGTAGCTGATGCGTTCGTCGCCGAACAGCGTCCCGGCAGTCGGCGAGGTACTTCTCTGCGCCGGAACCGGTCTCGACGAGCACGTTCTGGTAGTAGTGGCCGACCTCGTGGCGGAAGTGGCCGAGCATCGTGCGGTAGGGCTCACCGAGCCGAACCCGCAGCGACTCCCGGTAGGCGTCGAGCGATTCGACGAGGTCGATGGTGATGACGCCGTTGGCGTGTCCGATGATCACCTTCTTGCCCTCGCTGTAGCTGGACAGCAGGTCGAAGGCCAGGCCGCCGTCCCGACTCCAGAACGGGTCGACGGGCAGACCCAGATCGAGGAGTTGATGCACCAGACGCCGCAACGCCGCCGCCGTTGGCACCAACTTCTCCCGCGCGATCGTGTCGGCGGCGTCCGGTTCGCGTCGGATCAGCGAATCCGCCAGGCACCGCCCGCGCCGGTATGCCTCCTGCTCGTCGGGGACCAGCCAGTTGCAGCCCAGTGTCTGGCTCTGGGTGCACCGGATCCAGCGTTGGCCGTCGACGCTCGCCGCGCCGTCGAGGACGGCGAGCATCGTGTTCGTCGGCGGGTGAAGCCCGACGTCGGCGTGGCAGTTGCGGCAGCGGGCCGCTTCGAACGCGGTGAAGTTGTTGCACACCGGACAGGCGAACGCTCGCACGGGCCCTATCGTGTCACGGTGCAGTTGCTACTCATCCGGCACGCGTTGCCGCTCCGCAGCGAACCTGGGCAGGGTTCCGATCCCGCACCTGTCCGACGAAGGCCTCGAGCAGGCCCATAGCGTCTGCCCGACGCGCTGACGCGGTTCCCGATAACCCGGCTGGTCAGCAGTCCTCAGCGACGGGCCGTCCAGACCGCGCAGCCGGTCGCCGATGCCCTGGGCCTGACAGTCGACATCGACGAGCGCCTCGCCGAGTACGACCGCGACCTCGAGCACTACATCCCCATCGAGCAGATCGCCGCCGAGTTCCCCGAGGAGCTGGCGCGACTGGCGAGCGGTCATCTGCCGAGCAGCGTCGACGAGCCGGCGTTTCTGGCTCGCATCAACGCGGGCAGTTCGCGACATCGCCGCCGCGGGTGACCACGAGGACACCGTCGCGGTGTTCACCCATGGCGGCGTGATCAACGGACTGCTGCACAGCATCCTGGGTACCGAGAAGATCCTGTGCGTTCAACGTCGACTACGCCGGCGTCACCCGGCTGCTGTCCTCACGCGAGGGCAGCCTGTATGTGGCCGCCGTCAACGGCACCGAACACGTATGGGATCTGCTCCCGAGAAATCAGCGGTGGTAGACAAGTCCGGTGACAACTTCGCTGGAAGGCCTCGACCTCGGTCGCCCTGGACCGCCACCTGGATGAGGTCGGCATCCCGCGCACCGGCGAACTGCGCGCCGAGCTGATCTCCGGCGGCCGGTCCAACCTGACGTTCCTGGTGGCCGACGATGCGTCGAAGTGGGTGCTGCGCCGGCCGCCGTTGCACGGTCTGACTCCGTCGGCGCACGACATGGCGCGTGAGTACCGGGTGGTGGCCGCGCTGCAGGACACCCCCGTTCCGGTCGCCCGCGCGGTCACGATGCGCGATGACGACTCGGTGGGCGGCGCGCCGTTTCAGATGGTGGAGTACGTCCCGGGCCGCGTGGTGCGCCATGCCGACCAACTCGAGGCGCTGGGGGACAAAGCCACGATCAGCGACTGCGCGACGCGTTGATCCGCGTGCTCGCCGACCTGCACTCACTCGACCCCGAGGCGGTCGGCCTTGGCGATTTCGGTAAGCCCAGTGGCTATCTCGAACGCCAGGTGCGGCGCTGGGGGTCGCAGTGGGAACTGGTGCGGCTGCCGAGACGATCCGTGCGATGCGGAGGTCAAGCGCCTGCATTCGGCTCTGGCAGAAGCGATTCCGCCGCAGAGCCGGACGTCGATCGTGCATGGTGACTACCGCATCGACAACACGATCCTGGACTCCGAAGACGCCACCACGGTGCGGGCGGTGCTGGACTGGGAGATGTCCACGCTGGGCGACCCGCTCAGCGACGCCGCGTTGATGTGCGTGTACCGCCACCCGATGTTCGACCTGGTTCATGCCGACGCAGCCTGGACGTCACCGCTGTTGCCGCCGCACGACGAGCTGGCGCACCGCTACTCGCTGGCGGCCGACCAACCGCTGGACCATTGGGAGTTCTACATGGCGCTGGCGTACTTCAAGCTGGCGATCATCGCCGCGGGCATCGCATTTCGGGGCCGGATGGGTGGCGGGGTCGCCGAGGACACCGACAGAGTCGCTGAGGCGCTTGGCCCGCTCATCGCCGCGGGCCTGAGCGCACTGCGGGGGTGACCGTGGCCGCCGAGAAGACGCCGACTCGCGCGAAACGGCGCTGGATTGTGCGACGTGTGCGTCTGGTCGCTGGTCGTGCTCCTCGTCGGCATCACGGTGGCCAACAACACGGTGGCGAAGCTGCCGTCGATGCCGTCGGCCGACGGAAAGTACATCAGCCTGCACGGCAAGGAGATTCACTACGTCGAGCAACCCGGTCAGGGTGTTCCGGTGGTGATGATTCACGGGCTTCCCGGGACGCACAAGGATTTCGACCCCGTCATCCCGAAATTGCAGGGCCTGCATGTGATCTCGATCGACCGGCCAGGCTTCGGGTGGTCCAGGGGCGGCTGGCTGTCCTACCAGGACCAGATCGACGTCGTCCACGAGATGTTGATGCAGCGGAGGCTCGCCCCGGCGATCCTGGTCGGGCACTCGTTCGGTGGCACGCTCGCGCTCGGCGTCGCGCGCCGATACCCGAAGGACGTCGCCAAGTTGATTCTGGTTGCGCCCGGAGCGGGCGGTATCCGGTCATCGACCATGGACGTGCTGCAGGCCCGCTACATCCGGTTCAGTCAGCTGCCGGTGGTGGAGCCCGTCATCGACGTCACCGCAGGCAATCTCATCAAGCGGGTGTCCGCCACATCCGCTGCGGAGGAGGCGTTCGCCCCCGAACCGGTGAACCCCACATATGAGCGGCGGCTGCTGTCGGTGACCATGACGCCGGGCAATCTCGAGGCCTTCGCTTCCGACCAACTGCAGTTCGACGAGACCTCACACTGGGTCGACGAGAACGTGCCGCAGATCGAGGTGCCGTCGGTGATCGTCGGCGGCGGAGGGTGATCAGCTGGCCGGGATCGACCACGTCCGCAGGCTCGCCGATACGCTGCCGGGCACGCAGCTGGTCACCGTCGACGGCAACCACATGATTCCGTACACCCATCCCGACGTGATCGCCGGTGAAGTGCGCAAGGCTACGGCTTCGAGTCCAGCGCCTTGAAGTTCTTCTTCGCCGCCCGGCGAAGCTGGAAGATCCTCGCGGTCCCCACGGCGACGGTGAGCAGCCCTCCACACACGGCGGAAAACAAGATCGCCACACCGACCGGCAGGTTCCAGTCCCACCCGAAGAAGTGGATGGTCGTGGAATCGGTGTTCTGCATGATGAATACGAGAAGAACGATCAGGATCAGAAATCCGACGATCAGCGCTGACCACAGCGCCGCCGCGCGGGTGAATTTGACCGCCGACTCGGGTGACGCCAGGTATTCGCCGGCCGTGGCCGTGGGGTCCGGGGGTGTCCCTTTTGAGGACTTACTCGGCGGTTCGGCCGCTGGCGGCGGTGCATCGCTGGTCATGGGTCCATCTTTGCCCTTTCGGGCTTCGAATGAAACCACATTGGGTTTTCACGGTGAAGCAAAGCGCGGCGTGCAGGCGCGCATCTCGATAGTGTCCGGTGGAGCTATTGCGCCGAGAGGACACTGGGTATGTCGAGGGGTATGTCGAAGACGCGTAGGTGGAATCTCGTAATCCTGACGGCTGTCGTGGCCCTGATCACGGCGGCTTGCGGCAGTTCTAACCCGCTGGGTGGCGGCGAGGTGTCCGGTGACCTCAAGTCGGTGGTCGTCGGCTCGGCCGATTTCCCGGAGTCGAAGATCATCGCCGAAATCTATGCGCAGGCATTGGAGGCCAATGGCTTCACTGTGGGCCGCCAGTTCGGAATCGGGAGCCGCGAGACCTACATCCCCGCGGTCAGGGATCATTCGATCGACCTGATTCCCGAATACACCGGCAACCTGCTGCAGTACTTCGACAAGAACACCAAGGTGACGACGCCGGACGACGTTCTGCTGGCGTTGTTCCGGACGCTTCCCGGCGACCTGTCGATCCTGAACCCGTCCCCCGCGGAGGACAAGGACACCGTGGCGGTCAGCGAAGCGACGGCGAAGAAGTGGAATCTGAAGAGCATCGCCGACCTTGCGGCGCATTCGCCCGAGGTGAAGTTCGGTGCACCGTCGGAGTTCCTGAACCGCACCGAGGGCCTGCCGGGGCTCAAGGCGAAGTACGGCCTGGACGTGCCGCAGAACAATTTCGTGGCGATCAGCGACGGCGGCGGGCCCGCGACGGTGCGCGCGCTGGTCGACGGAACGGTGACCGCGGCCGACATCTTCAGCACGTCGCCTGCGATCAAAGCGAACAACCTCGTGGTGCTCGAGGACCCGAAGAACAACTTCCTTGCGGCCAATGTCGTCCCACTTGTCAGCTCCCAGAAGAAATCTGACGAGATGAAGACCGTGCTCGATGCCGTCTCGGCCAAACTGACCACCGAAGACCTCATCGAGCTGAACACGGCAACGGAGGGGAACGCCGGTATCGACCCCGATGAGGCGGCACGAAAATGGGTGCAAGACAACGGGTTCGACAAGCCTATTCAGCGATGAGCGCTTGCGCGAAGAGCCGACTACAGGGATGAGTGGATGATCACTTTCGAAAGTGTCACCAAGCAGTATCCCGACGGCACGGTCGCCGTCGACGACCTGACCCTCGAAGTTCCCGACGGCACGCTTGCCGTGTTCGTCGGGCCCTCCGGCTGCGGCAAGACGACGTCGATGCGGATGATCAACCGAATGATCGACCCCACCTCGGGCACTCTGACGGTCAACGGTGACGACGTCACCAAGGTCGATCCCGTCAAGCTGCGGCTGGGCATCGGCTACGTCATCCAGAGCGCCGGGCTGATGCCGCACCAGCGGGTGGTTGACAATGTGGCGACGGTGCCGGTGCTGAAGGGCGAGTCGCGCCGGGCGGCCCGCAAGACGGCGCTCGGCGTGCTGGAGCGGGTGGGGCTGGATCCCAAACTCGCCAACCGCTATCCGGCTCAGTTGTCGGGTGGTCAGCAGCAGCGCGTCGGCGTCGCACGCGCATTGGCCGCCGATCCGCCGATCCTGTTGATGGACGAGCCCTTCAGTGCCGTCGACCCGGTTGTCCGTGAGGAGCTGCAGATCGAAATCCTGCGGCTGCAAAGCGAATTGCAGAAGACGATCGTGTTCGTCACGCATGACATCGACGAGGCGCTGAAGCTCGGCGACAAGGTCGCCGTGTTCGGCCGAGGTGGTGTACTACAGCAGTACGACGAACCGCCCCGGCTACTGTCCAACCCCGCAAGTGATTTCGTCGCCAGCTTCGTCGGGGCCGACCGCGGCTACCGCGGCTTGCAGTTCCGCCACGCGACCGGCCTGCCGCTGCATGACATTCGATCGGTGTCGGAACCGGAGATCGACGGTCTGCAACTCAACGCAGGTGACTGGGTGCTGGTGAAGAAGCCCGACGGAACACCGTACGCGTGGATCAACGCCGACGGGGTGACGCTGCACCGTGATGGAAAGTCCCTTTACGACAGCACGATTGCGGGCGGCTCGTTGTTTCGCCCGGACGACTCGCTGCGTCAGGCGCTCGACGCCGCATTGTCGTCACCGTCCGGCCTTGGCGTGGCGGTAGACGGCGAAGGGCAGCCCATCGGTGGTGTACTAGCCGACGATGTGATCGAGGCGCTGAAGAAGCAGCGGGGCTGACGCGTGCGATATCTGTTCAACAACCTCGACGACGCGTGGGCGCTGACCATAATTCACCTGCGGCTGTCCCTGATTCCGATAGTGCTCGGTCTGTTGATCGCGGTGCCGTTGGGCGCGCTGGTTCAGCGGACGACTACGTTGCGGCGGTTGACGACCATCACCGCGAGCATCATCTTCACCATTCCGTCGCTGGCGCTGTTCGTGGTGCTGCCGCTGATCATCCCGACGCGCATCCTCGACGAGGCCAACGTGATCGTCGCGTTGACGCTGTACACGACGGCGCTGCTGGTGCGAGCCGTACCGGAAGCGCTTGATGCCGCGCCTGCTCCGGTTCTCGACGCCGCCACCGCGGTCGGCTACCGACCGCTCACTCGGATGCTGAAAGTCGAACTGCCGCTGGCGATCCCGATTCTGGTGGCCAGCCTGCGCGTCGTCGCCGTGACCAACATCTCGATGGTGGCGGTCGGCTCGGTGATCGGTATCGGAGGACTGGGCACCTGGTTCACCGAGGGCTACCAGTCCAACAAGAGCGACCAGATCATCGCGGGCATCATCGCGATCTTCGTACTTGCGGTCGTCGTCGACACGTTGATCATGCTCGCCGGGCGGCCTGGCGACGCCGTGGACCCGAGCGGCCCGCGCAACGCGCGTCGGCCGTGGCGCGCGCCCCGACGCGAAGGCGGCCGCGGCGTGAACTTCCTCAACCAGGCGTTGTCCTTCATCTTCACCGCGGCCAACTGGGGCGGACCGGCCGGGCTGGCCGCCCGCATCGGTGAGCATCTGCAGTACACCGTCATCGCGGTGATCTTCTCGGCACTGATCGCCATACCGGTCGGGATGATCATCGGGCACACCGGGCGCGGCACCTTCCTCGTCGTCACGGGTGTCAACGCGCTGCGCGCGCTGCCGACGCTCGGCGTGCTGCTGCTCGGAGTGCTCCTGTGGGGACTTGGCCTGGTCCCGCCGACCGTCGCGCTGATGCTGCTCGGCATCCCGCCGCTGCTGGCGGGCACGTATTCGGGCATCGCCAATGTCGATCCGGCGGTGGTCGACGCCGCGCGGTCGATGGGGATGACCGAACGTCGGGTGTTGCTGCGGGTGGAGGTGCCCAACGCGATGCCGCTGATACTGGGCGGTTTGCGCACCGCGACGTTGCAGATCGTCGCTACCGCCACCGTCGCCGCCTACGCCAGCCTCGGTGGCCTCGGCCGGTACCTCATCGACGGCATCAAGGTGCGGGAGTTCTACCTCGCACTGGTGGGCGCCCTGATGGTCACCGCGCTCGCGTTGATCCTCGACGCCGCGCTGGCTTTCGCGGTGTGGGCGTCGGTACCCGGCACCGGACGGCTGAGGAAAATGCCGCAGCCGTTGCTGGGTGACGAAGTCGCCCTGGAATCCGGCGCGGGCGCCCGAACACGGACGAAGAGCACTTTCTCAGCGGGCTACGAACGAGGGGATCCTTCGCCTACGGTAGATGGGTGAGTGCAGAACAGCCCGCTGCCTGGCCCGCAATCTTGACGTGGCGCGCCCACGATGTCCCTCGGATGGAATCCGTCCGTGTGCAGTTGTCCGGCAACCGGATCAAGGCGTACGGCCGGATCGTCGCGGCGGCAACGGCGACGCACCCGGCGTTCTCCGCGTCCTACGATCTCGTCACCGATGAGTCCGGGGCGACCAAACGGCTCTCGATGACGGTCACACTCGCGGAGCGGGAACGCCAGCTGTCCATCGCCCGCGACGAAGAGAACATGTGGCTGGTGCAGGACCATTCCGGTCAGTCCAACCGGTCCTCCTACGACGGCGCTCTCGACGTCGACGTGGTCTTCAGCCCGTTCTTCAACACTCTGCCCATTCGGCGGACCGGCCTGTATCAAGGCACCGAGTCGGTTGCGCTGCCCGTGGTCTACGTGACGCTGCCCGACCTGGCGGTGAACCCCGCAACGATCAGCTACAGCAGCGCGTCCGACGGCATCAAGCTGCATTCGCCTGCCGCCGACACCACCGTGACGGTGGATACGGACGGCTTTATTTTGGATTACCCAGGACTGGCAGAGCGGATTTGATCACTCCGCCGGCTCGCCCGGCGGCGGCCAGTTCGTCGCGCCAGCCGTCTTGTCCGACGACGATCGTGACGATCTGAGAGCGCCGGAAGTTGGAGGAGCGCATCCGTGCGGCGTGACCTTCTTCGACTAAGTCGGCCACCGATCCCTGGGTGGCCAGGGACTTACGTGCTCGTGTCAGCAGTTTGATCGAACGGTCGAGGGCGGGCAGCAGCTGCTCGGAGTTCGCTTCGCACATCGCCCGGACCAAATCTGGTGCGGTGGCCGCCACCCGGGTTCCGTCGCGGAATGAACCGGCGGCGAGTGCGAACGCCAGTGGCACCTCTCCCGCGGTGGCGGCGAGGGCTTCGGCGAGCAGGTGCGGCAGATGCGAAATGGCTGCCGCTGCAGCGTCATGCTCATCGGATTTGGCCGGCACGACGACCGCGCCACAGTCCAGTGCAAGGCCCATCACCGTCGCCCACACCGCCGGGTCGACGTGCTCGTCCACACTGATCACCCACGGCGCCCCGACGAACATCCGTGCGTTGCCCGCCGCCCAGCCGGACCGCGCGGTGCCCGCCATCGGATGACCGCCGACGAAGTTGGCCAGTAGGCCGAAAGACTTGACTGCATCCAGCACGCAACCTTTGACGCTGGTCACGTCGGTCAGCGGGGAGTCCGGGGCGATGTCGCGAACGTGCCCGAGCACGATCGGCAGCGCGGGCACCGGCACGGCGAGCACGATGAGTGCGCGGGACTTGGCGGCGCGTTTCAACGCCTTCTCGATCTTCTCGGTGGCGTCGAACCCGTCGGCCTTCGCGGCCCGTACGCCCTCGATGGACCGGTTGTAACCGAAGACTTCGCGGCCTGCCTCGGTCGCCGCGCGCATCACCGAGCCGCCGATCAGGCCTAGACCCAGCACGCAGACGGGCACTTTCGTCACGGCTTCAAGGGTGGCACACGGCCTGGACGCCTGACGTCCGGCGGTGTCGATTCCTAGTCATAGACGCTGGTCGGGGACTAGCGTAAGCGCCCATGGGACCACAGCGGGCACCTGCGGGGGACCAGGCCGCCGACCTGCCCGACGGCTTCGGGGTGGCCGTCGTGCGGGAGGACGGCAAATGGCGTTGCTCGGCCATGCGTCCCGCCGCACTGACCAGCTTGGCGGCGGCCGAAACCGAGCTGCGCGAACTGCGCAGTGCGGGCGCCGTTTTCGGCTTGCTCGACATCGATGACGAGTTCTTCGTCATCGTCCGGCCGGCGCCGGCGGGAACCCGGCTGCTGCTGTCGGATGCCACCGCGGCCCTGGACTACGACATCGCCGCCGAGGCATTGGAAAAGCTTGATGCCGACATCAGTCCGGAGGACCTCGACGATGCGGATCCGTTCGAGGAGGGTGACCTGGGACTTCTATCGGATGTCGGCCTGCCCGAGGCGGTGCTGGGCGTGATCATCTCGGAATTGGACCTCTACGCCGACGAGCAAATCGGCCGCATCGCTCGCGAGATGGGCTTCGCCGAAGAACTGTCGGCTGTGCTCGACCGTCTCGATCGGTGACCGACGAAGACCTCATCCGCGCCGCGCTCGATGCCGCAGGCGGGGCAGGACCCCGCGACGTGCCGATCGGTGCGGTGATCGTCGCGCCCGACGGGACCGAGCTGGCGCGGGCGGCAAACGCGCGCGAGGCGCTCGGCGATCCGACGGCGCACGCGGAGATCCTGGCGATGCGCGCCGCGGCGGCGGTACTCGGCGACGGTTGGCGGCTCGAGGGCACCACGCTGGCGGTGACCGTCGAGCCCTGCACGATGTGCGCAGGAGCGTTGGTCATGGCGCGAGTGGCGCGGTTGGTGTTCGGCGCGTGGGAACCCAAGACGGGTGCGGTCGGCTCGCTGTGGGACGTCGTGCGCGACCGAAGGCTGACGCATCGTCCTGCCGTGGTCGGCGGAGTGCTGGCGCAGGAGTGCGCGGCTCCGCTGGAGGCGTTCTTCGCCCGGCAGCGATTGGAGTAGACCGTTCGGTGTTCGGTAGGCTGCCACACGGTGGCGTGTCCGAGCGGCCTAAGGAGCACGCCTCGAAAGCGTGTGACGGGTAACCCCCGTCCGAGGGTTCAAATCCCTCCGCCACCGCCACAACGATCGTCCTGTTAGCGCAGGTAGGTGGCATGCTAAGCGATGCCCTACCGTCGGCAGACCGACAAGCGCGGTTTCCGCACCAAGCGCGAGGCCGAACTGTTCGCCGCGACTTCTAGGTCAGGGCGTCCCGCCGCCGAATGTGACGAGCCGGATGGTTATTGGTGAACGGCCACGATGGGCTCGTCGGCGTAGTTTTCCTGATGTGTTTGGCGCGCGTCGTCTTCGCTGGCGGCGTAGACCGTCCGCGCGATGTGTTCGCCACCCGAGCCTTCGCTGGTGACGATGAAAACGTCGTGCATCTCACCCTGCTGTCCGCGCTGGTCGGACCGTGGGCGGAACCTCGCGACCGCGTCGATGACGACGGCGTTCGCGGGGGTTGTGTCCAGCTCGGTGTCCAGCACCGCCTGCGCGATCTGGTCTTTGCTGTACCCAACATGCGGTTCGGTCATAAGGGTCTCCCGTCTAGTGTCGATCGTAAGAAGTTACTGGCAATCATATCCGTAATAAGGAACGATCTTCCATCGTGATATGACTCACAGTAGTGACTTAAGGAAAGAAACGCAATCAATAGCGTCTGATTGCCTCCGTCGCCATCCGCTAGAAGCGGTGGACCGGGGGAGGTGCTGCCCGAGCCCCAGATGGTCCGCCGGGAAGTGGCCGAGCTGCCGAAGATCGAGGTAGTGGGCCTGTCCGAGGAGAAGGTGGCAGGACTGTTTTTGGGACACGATCACCCAGGTACGGGCCGATCTGGCGGGGATTCCCGAGAACGAGCTTCCAATTATTTTCGTGCGACCGACGGAATGAAATGGGCATAGCGACTCGACATTTCCGCTCTGATGCGTCATGATCTTTTCATGGATCGACACGCCCTGGAACGCCTCGGCCACCACGTCGTGAGTCGCCGCGTCGCGCTGGGCTACCGCAACCGCATCGACCTGGCCGACAGCCTGCCGTTCACCGTGCGCACGCTGGCCGACATCGAGCAGGGCGTGCGTAAGGCCAGCGCGGGCAGCTACGCCATCCTGGAGAACAAGCTGTCCTGGGCGCCGGGAAGCATCGACGCCATGCTGACGGGCGGGGAACCCCCAGAAATCGTGGTCAAGCAGCGCCGCACCACCCACGGCCCGCTAGCCCACACCGCCACCGAAGCCCCCTGCCGCGCCTCCACCGAGGAGTTGCTGCTGGAGCTGCGACGGCGCATCATCGCCCCCCGCGACAGACGCCCCGACAGCTGGGACGGCTGGGGCGGCCTTGACCCGCAAGGCGACTGGCCCAAGGAGGGGTCATGAGCGCTCGCATCATTAGCACCCTCGGACGCGCTATCGATGTAATCGTCGCTGGCAGGGCAGTTTCGCATTTGCGCTTCGCTGCAGGTGTTTGCGTGCTCGCAGCGGTCCTGCTGATGGGTAGTGCCGGGGGCGCGGTCGCCGTCGCCGATCGCGATTCCCGCGGTTCCGCTGCGCCCGGCCATGGCGGCACCAACGCGTCACGCCAGGGCAGCACTAAGGCGAGTAGCCCGGTCGGCAAGGTTACTGACACTCGGCGGAAGACGGTTCAGGGCGTGACGAACACGCCTGGCTCGGGCCGACAACGGGGCCAGCAGCCTTCCACCGGCGCGAAAAGCCCGAAGAAAGAGCCTGGCGGCACGGACACAAAGGACGAGAAAAAAGACTCGGGCCTCGCCGCCGCTGTTCCCGATCTGGTCGCCGCAGTTCCTGATAGCGTGGTCGCGCCGGTTCCCGATGTGGTCGCGCCGGCTCCGAACGTGGTCGCGCCGGTTCCCGATGTGGTCGCGCCGGTTCCCGATGTGGTCGCGCCGGCTCCCGATGTGGTCGCGCCGGCTCCCGATGTGGTCGCGCCGGCTCCCAATGTGGTCGCGCCGGCTCCCAATGTGGTCGCGCCGGCTCCCAATGTGGTCGCGCCGGCTCCCAATGCGGTCGCGCCGGCTCCCAATGTGGTCGCGCCGGCTCCCAATGTGGTCGCGCCGGCTCCCAATGTGGTCGCGCCGGCTCCCAATGTGGTCGCGCCGGTTTCTGACGTCATCGCGCCGGCTGACATGCACCCATCGGTTGCCGGTGCGGTCGTCCCGCTGACGCAACCGCAGTCCGAACTTTCCGCTTTCATGGTGGTCATCACGGGGGAGCCGGTAGAGAACCGATTGGCAGGCATCGACGGTGCTGGGTTGTCGGCGACCGCGGGTGCACCTGTTTTCGGCGCGGTGAGCGAGGCAGGTCGAGCGTCGTCGCTGCCGAGGATGGCACCGCCAGCGCCCAATGGCGTCATTCCGAAGGGTGTGCGGTCGTTTTTCCGGCATGTACCCCGCGACCTCCCGGTAGCCGTTTCGCTGACGGCGCTGGCCGCTGTCGCTCTGCCAGCCGTCGTCTGGCTTGTGATCCTTACCCTGACCGGGGTGCGTGTCGGATACCGCGAGGGCAAAGCCGGTTTCGCATTGCGGGCAGCGGGCATCGCGCACTTCGACCGGCGCGGCGCAGGGCAGGGCGCAGCGAGCCGTCGACGGCCGAACCCGTGATCACCGAGGCGGAGTACTACTCGCGACCGGCCTACGAGGCCCACAGACGGCTGGCACGGCCCTGTCTGCATCCAGTACTGATGGGCATGGAGTTGCTCGGCGATCGCGGCTGGGGCAGGGACCCACTCGATCGTTGCGCGATCGACGACAGACGAAGTGCGCGATCGCCTGCGGATAACGGCGTCATGGCAGCACGGTCTTCATCAGCATCACGTTGTATGCCGACCACAGCGATAGGTTGAAGTACACCTCTTTACCCGTCGACCACGGATGCAGATACGGCGCGTAGATGCCGCCGGGGATCTCCATTGACGACACGAGCATCTGCTCTGGACCATACGGTCCCTGAGGAGCAGGCGCGGTCCTCGCCACGACGTCGTTGGCGCCGTTGCTGTACAGCACCAGGTACTGCTTGAGATGGGTGTTGTACTGGGCCGACATTTCACCCACCGGACCCGGGATCACCGGCGTCGCGGCCGCCGGGTTGTTCGGGACCCAGGCATTGTTGTCGGCGTTCCAGTATTCGTAGCGGTTGACTTCTGAGATCAGGCCCTGAGGGACTCGCGAAAGATACGCCGCCCCGCTGCGTCCGGCGGGTGTCCCGAACGAGTAGACGTAGCCGTCACCGTTGCGAAGGAAGGCCCCCATTTGGAAATTCTCATTCCCCGCGACAAACGGAACTCGCGGAACGGCGTCCGGCGCGACCGCTCGGATGCTCTGCGGGTAGACACCCCAGTTCTCGCCGTTGTCGGGGGACACTGCGATACCCGAGAAGTTGGTCGTCCACGATCCGGGGCTGTCCCACTTCCTGATGGACATGAAGCTGACGTATTGGTTTCCCCCGACCGAGGTGCCTGCGGTCGGAATGATTCCGGTCTCCGTTGGCGAAAACTTGATGCTGTTGATGATCTGTTTGGAAATGCCCGGCGCCCACACAGGTGAGCCGGAGTATTTGTTGCGCATCACGCCATTCGGAACGTTGATCGTCTTGGTCAGTGCGCGGTCTGCGGTGCGGAACAGCATGTTGTACCGCCATTGCTTGCCGGGGACACTGCAGTAGCCGTTCGTGTCGCCGAAGGCCATCAGCACCTGCTTGTTGGCGGGATCGCCGTTGTCCCACATGATCCCGAGGTCGGTGCCGGTGACGGCGAATCGTTCGATGGTTTTGTTCGGGCTGTCCGGTCCGGTCACCCAGCCGACGAGCGACGTTCCAGGTGGCGGGCCGGGCGGAGGCGCGGGCGCAGGCGGCGGCGCTGGTGCCGGCGCAGCGATGGCCGCGGCATCCGGACTCGGCGGAGGGGGAATGGGCTGAGGCGCCACGCCCGCCTGCTGTTGCACCCGCCCGGACGGCGGCGTGAAGGCCTTGAGGATCGACCGCGACAGCCGGCCGAGGTTGGGCAGCGGCGCGTTGTCGTTCGCTTTGCGGGGCCTGTGCCCGATCGGTGGGCCGTTGAGCCCGGGCAGCGCCGGAGTTGCCGTGGCGTTTGGCGCCGCGGGAGGTTGGGCCGCCGCGGCGGCACCTGTGCAGGGCTCGGCGGCCGCTGGCTGCGCGACGCCGATCGCAACAACGAGTCCGATAGCGGCGGCCGAAGCCGCCGATCTCGACCCGATTCGAGGACACGGCGACATGTCACACCTTCCCCAGGGGCAGGACGCCGCTTTGACGTTCCGCAATTGGCTGATGTGACGATAGTGATGGATGTGGCTGCTGTGATCAGTGATGTACCGATAGGTATGCATCCGTGACCGTGTCGAAACCCGCGGAAATTGCTGCTTCCGCGGATTGAAGCAAGCTCTACGGCGCCGGGGCCTGCGTCTCTGCCGGTTGCGCGCGGCTCACCGCGAAGCTCGCCGCCTGGGTGGTCATGCCGTTCACGTTGTAGAGGTTGTGGTTCGCCCCGTCCCCACTGCCGGCGCAAATCGGGTCGTCGGCGACACACAGGTCGATGGTTTTCGTTGCATACAGCGAGCCGACTTCGACGGGTGGCGAGCCGATCGCCTCCATGAACTGGGGCGACGGCTTTCCGAAGAGGGCGACGGCGGCGACGTGCTCAGCCACGTCTGGCGGCATCGGGTCGGGCACGTCCTCGGCGGGCGCGCCGTCCGGGACCGCCTCCGAGGTGACGAACCCCGCTACCGCGGCGCCTTGGGAGAAGCCGCCGAGCACGATCTTCGTGTCGGGGCAGCTGGCCGCCGTGGCTTCGATGCGGTTGGCCGCGTCCCTGATGCCCTGGATGGCTGTCGGGAAATCGGTGCTGGCGGGGTAGTTGACCGGATACACGTTGACCGACCTCGCGCCCGCCTGCGAGCGAACCGAGTCGACGAACGACTGTCCTATCCCGCCGACGCCAGGCGGCTCGAAGGTGCCCCGGGCGAACACCACCTCGATGTCGGGGCACGATGCGGCGGACGCGGCTGGGATCGGTGCACACAGCAGCGCCCCAGTCGTCATCGCCGCAACACCAAACAAACGGGCTATCTGGCGTGCGCTCATTAATCCACTTTGACATATCGCCGCAACCGGCCCCAGCCGGCGAGGCGTGACTAGGCTCACCAGCGGTATGAAGAGAACTCTGGCTTCGGTGGCGGCCCTTTCGGCCGTCGCGCTGGCGGCTGCGCCATCGGCCCAAGCCGACCACGTGGCCTACCTCGTCAATGTGCACGTGCGTCCCGGGTACAACTTCCCGAACGCCGAGGCCGCACTTGGATACGGATACAGCATCTGCGATCGGGTCGAAGCCAAGATGAGCTACCCGCAGCTCGTCGACGAGGTGAAACGCGACTTCAACACCGCGGATTACTACCAGGGCGGCTACCTGATCAACCAGGCTGTCAACGAGCTGTGCCCCGCGCAGATCTGGCAGCTGCGGCAGTCGGCGGCCGGCTACACCGTGCCAGCCTGACGATCAGTGCCGCCAGAAGTCCAGTGAGTCGACCGCGGCGAATAGCCACAGCGTCGCCGCGTACACCGCGATGACCGCGATCGCTCCGAACGCGGACACCCGGAGACCGGCCCCGTCGACCGGATCAAGCCAGCGGCTGAACGCCCTCGTCGCCAACGGCATCAGGGCATAGGTGAGGATCGCGAGGCTGGCGACCTGACTCAGCCACGTCGTCAGCCACGGCTCGGTGCCCCAGTCCCGCAGGACCGGTCCGAGGAAGCGAGACAGCATCATCACCGTCGGATAGAGCACCAGCAGGATGACCATCGCCGTCTTCCACCTCGGCGTAACCCTCGGGAGCCCGTGGTCGATACGCAGAATCGAGGCAAACGGTGCGTCCACCGACAGGGTGTCGAAGTCTTTCCTCAGGTGCTTTCGCAGTTGCGCGATGCGGCGGGCACGCTCATCGGATGTCACCCACGTGGCCAACTGATCGTCGCTACGGAACATCAGGATCGCAGTCCACTCGTCGATGTCCGCCTCCGGCGCCGGTGGCAACAGCACGGTGCCCACGTACCCAGGAAACTTCGCCGTCGACGTCACGAGCTGTGTCACGGCCGCAACGAATTCGGCTGTGGCGCTGTCGATCACGTCATAGAGAAACGCGGCGGTGCCCGGCGGCAGCCGGTGCCCTTCAACGATCAGTAGATCCGACGATTTCCGCATCACCCCATCGGTATTGCCCTCGGACAACACCGTCTCCCATGTCGCGGAGTCAAGGCAGTGATGTAGCTGCTCGGCGGTGTCAAAGGAAACGGCCACCGCGGAATGCAGGCCACCCTCGGTCACCGCCATGCGCAACGCTTGAAACCCCGGCATCGACCGGGCCGCAGCGGTCGCGCGTTCCACCCAGGGTTGGAGGCCGCGCTCGGGAAGCGAGTGCATGAGGACGACGCCGGTTGCAGACGACTTTTTGGACATGCGCACCTTCTTTACGACAACGGCGGCGCCCCGAGGGGACGCCGCCGAGTCAAGGGGTCGGTACCTGCCTACGGGCAGGAGACCTCGATCTCGAAGGGCTTGTTCACTGGCTGCAGCGGGTTGGCCATGTCGACGCCCACCGCGGTGCCGGAAATCTTGTAGGTGCTGCCGTCCTTCTCGGCCTTGGCCTCACCCTGGCCGGCGTTCTCCTGGAATCCCAGCGTGACTCCGTTGACGTTGCCCAGGCCGACCGAATGCACCACCGGGCTGTCGCCAGTGCCGACCACCGCACCGATGCCGGTGGTGGCGTCGCCGATAGCGATGTTGACGTTCTCGCCCATCGTGCTGCAAACAACCGTGCCCTGGACGGCCTGGTCAGTGCCGTCGATTGTGACTGTGCTCTTGCCCTCTGCTGAGGCAGCCGAAGACGTTTCCCCTGAGGTTTCGGACTTCTCTTCCGATGAACAGCCGGACAGACCGGCGATCAAAATCGCCGCGCCGCCTACGGCGACCACGAGACCACGCTTCACCCTTGTTCTCCTTTTGTTGTCGCGGGCCGTCAAGATCGGCGGACCGTCTCACAGAGTATGGAGTGCCACCCACCGGCGGTCTTGGGTTTGCGAAATTCGCCCATGCCCGACCAGCGCGATTAGCCAGCTAGCAGGACACATTGATCGCGAATGTGCCGCCGGTGCGAAAGCTCGGGTTGTCCGTCTTGAAACCGTCGGCGGTGCCGCTGATGTCATACGTCGCGCCCGTCATGGTGACCTTCGCGGTGCCCGCGACCAGCACTGCCGCTACGGCGATCACACGCGTGCCCATTACCGAAATCTACGACGGCGCCTCCGGGGGCGTTCGGCGATTGGTTGAATACACGTCGTGATGGAGCCGTCGTTCAGTATCGAAGCGGAGCTTCCGGGACGGCTCGGGCGCGCCGGTGTCATCCGAACCCCGCACGGCGATATCCACACCCCGGCATTCATCGCCGTCGGCACCCAGGCGACCGTGAAGGCCGTCATCCCGGAAACCATGAAAGAACTTGGCGCACAAGCCATTTTGGCCAACGCCTACCACCTGTACCTGCAGCCCGGCGCCGACATCGTCGAGGAGGCCGGCGGGCTGGGCGCGTTCATGAACTGGCCCGGCCCGACCTTCACCGACAGCGGCGGGTTCCAGGTGCTGTCGCTGGGAGCCGGTTTCCGCAAGGTGCTGGCGATGGACGCCGAACGTGTCCGGGCCGACGACATCATCGCCGAAGGCAAGGAACGGCTGGCCCGCGTCGATGACGACGGCGTCACCTTCACGTCGCACCTGGACGGATCCACCCATCGCTTCACTCCCGAGGTGTCCATCGGGATCCAGCATCAGATCGGCGCGGACATCATCTTCGCGTTCGACGAACTGACCACGCTGGTGAACACCCGCGGCTACCAGGAGGAGTCTGTGCAGCGCACCCACCGCTGGGCGGTGCGTTGCCTGGCCGAACATCGCAGGCTGACCGCCGCGAACCCGGACCGGCGGCCGCAGGCGCTGTTCGGTGTGGTGCAGGGGGCCCAGTACGAGGACCTGAGGCGACAGGCGGCGCGCGGGCTGGTGTCCATCGTCGACGACCACGGCCGCGGCTTTGACGGCTATGGGATCGGCGGCGCGTTGGAGAAGCAGAACCTGGCCACCATCGTCGGTTGGGTCAGCAGCGAGCTGCCCGCCGACAAGCCGCGGCACCTGCTGGGGATCAGCGAGCCCGACGACCTGTTCGACGCGGTCGCCGCGGGCGCCGACACGTTCGACTGTGTGTCGCCGTCACGCGTCGCGCGCAATGCGGCGGTGTACTCGACGACCGGTCGCTACAACATCACCGGCGCCCGCTACCGCCGCGACTTCACACCCATCGACGCCGAATGTGACTGCTACACCTGCGAGCACTACACCCGCGCCTACATCCACCACCTGTTCAAGGCCAAGGAAATCCTGTCCGCCACCCTGTGCACCATCCACAACGAACGGTTCGTCATCAGGCTTGTCGACCAGATTCGCGCGGCGATCAGGACCGGTGAGTTCGACGAGCTGCGTGCGCATGTTCTCGGCCGGTATTACCAAACGTGACCTGCGGTGTTCTTTGACGCGTGCACAATAAGTGAATGACCACCACCACGCAGGCGCAGGAACTGCTGGTGCGCCTGCTTGACCCGTCGAACCGGGCCGACCCGTATCCCGCCTATGAGCAGATTCGTGAGCGCGGCCCCCTGCGGCTGCCCGAGTTCAACCTCACCGTGTTCTCGTCGTACCGGGACTGCGACGACGGTGCTGCGGCACCCGTCGTCGGCCAGCGACCGGCTCAAATCGACCGTCGCGCAACGTGAGATCGCGGCCGGGAACGAGCCTCGACCGCTGGGCCAGCCCGGGTTCCTGTTCCTCGATCCGCCCGACCACACACGGCTGCGCAAGCTGGTCAGCAAGGCGTTCGCGCCGAAGGTGGTCAAGGCCTTGGAGCCCGACATCACCGCATTGGTCGACACGCTGCTGGACACGGTTGCCGAGCAGGGCCATTTCGATGTCATCGCCGATCTCGCCTACCCGCTTCCGGTCGCGGTGATCTGCCGCCTGCTCGGCGTGCCGCTCGAGGACGAACCCGAGTTCAGCCGCGCCTCCGCGCTGCTCGCCCAGGCGCTCGACCCGTTCATCACGTTCACCGGTCAGGCGGCCGACGGGTTCGAGAGCCGGCTGCAGGCAGGGCTGTGGCTGCGGAAGTATCTGCGGGACCTGATCACCAGGCGCCGCTCCGATCCCGGTGACGACCTGATGTCGGGGCTGATCCACGTCGAGGAGTCCGGCGATCAGCTCACCGAGGACGAGATCATTGCCACCTGCAATCTGCTGCTGGTCGCCGGCCATGAGACGACGGTCAATCTGATTGCCAACGCGATCCTGGCGATGCTGCGCAACCCCAGGCAGTGGGCGGCGCTGGGCAGGGACGCGTCACGGGTATCGGCGGTGGTCGAGGAAACGCTGCGCTACGACCCGCCCGTTCAGTTGATGGGCCGAATCGCGGCCGACGACATGACAATTGGCGAAACCACCGTGGTCAAGGGCGACACCATGATGCTGCTCCTGGCCGCGGCCCAACACGACCCGGCGGCATTCGAGCGTCCAGGCGAATTCGATCCCGACCGAGAGTCGATCCGGCACTTGGGTTTCGGCAAGGGGCCGCACTTCTGCTTGGGTGCGCCGTTGGCGCGACTGGAGGCGGCCGTCGCGCTGTCGGCGGTGACGGCGCGGTTCCCGCACGCCCGGATGGACGGCGAGCCGGAATACAAGCAGAACCTGACGTTGAGAGGGATGTCGAGCCTGCGGGTGACGATCTAGAGGTCCACTTCCGTCAAGACGCGAGCCATCGGCGGGCCCACCAAGGCCGGCGCGGAATTCGGTGACGACCAGATCTGATTGATCAGAAAGTTGCGGAAATTGCTTGCCGCATCGGTGTTCTGGAAACTCAGATTGATCACGATGTAATTCGGATCGTCGCTCGGCTGGTACACCTCGGTGCGCGTGACGCCGGCCTGCTCCCGAGCGGGCGCGAACCTGGTGAATGCGTCGAGCCAGACCGCCAAATCGCTGATCTCGTGCTCGATGTGCAGAATGGGCATCTGCACAGTGTGGACTACCTTCGTGGGTATGACTTCCACCTTGCTTGATTCGCGCGTCTCGACCACCCTCGACCGGATGTTCGCCGAGGCCGACGCGCAAATACCCAAGCTGGGCGAAATGGTCGGCAACGCTGCTGTGCCGCCCGAATCCAGCGCACAGGAGCGCGCCGACGCGTTGAGCGAGTTCTACCTGCCGGTCACTCCTGACGCGGGCCGCCTCCTCTACGCGCTGGTGCGGGCATCCCGCCCGACGACCGTGGTGGAGTTCGGTATGTCGTTGGGTATCTCCGCGATCCACCTGGCGTCGGCGGTCCGCGACAACGGCGCGGGTCGCGTGGTGACTACAGAGCTAAACGCGGACAAGGTCGCCGCGGCCACCCGCAACTTCGCCGACGCCGGGCTCGACGACCTGATCACCGTGCTGCAGGGTGACGCGCTGCAGACCCTCGCTGAGGTCGAAGGGCCCATCGAGTTGGTTCTGCTCGACGGGTGGAAGGACCTCTACGTCCAGGTACTCGATCTGCTCGAGCCGCGGCTGGCGCCGGGAGCGCTGGTGGTCGCCGACAACACGAGCATGCCCGCCCTGCAGCCGTACCTCGACTACGTGCGCGACCCAGCCAACGGCTATGTCAGCGTGAACTTCCCGGCCCGTGAGTCCGACAGTATGGAGATCTCCTGCCGCGCCTGATCTGAAGGTCACCTCACCAATTCGCCGATGACCTCGTGCGCAGCACGCTCGCCCGCGTCGACCGCGCCTTCCATGTAGGCGCTCCAGTAGGTTGCGGTATCGGTGGACGCCCAGTGGATCGCACCGATCGGCGCCGTCAGCGCGGGACCGTACTTGGTCCACACGTGCGGCCCATGGTTGGCGTTGTAGCAGCCGCGCGTCCACTGCCGGTCCGACCACTCCCCGTCGACGTAGAACTCCGGACTCGCAGCCTTTGCACCGAAGTGGCGCACCAGCTCTGCGGCCATCGCCTCACGGCGCTGCGACTGGGGCAGCCGGCCAACGGTACGGGCCTGATCGCCTTCCAGGAACAACAGGATCACGCCGTGATCGTCTCCCGGAATACAGGTGTCGTTGGACATCCGGGCCGGGCCGACGTCCGAGATGAGCTGACCGTTGAATCCGTCTGCGCGCCAAAAGGGTTCGTCGTAGACGAAGAACGCCTTCATGGCCGAGCCGTTCGGCAGCCGCTGGGTGAGCTGGTCGCGAACGCCGGACAGTGGTGGGTCGTACATGATTCGGCCCGCCAGTGTCGGTGAGATCGCAACGATGGTCCGGCGTCCGCGAGCTACCAGGCCGCCGCGGCAGTGCACGGTCACGGCGTCGGAGGTGTGCTCGATCACCAGCACGGGCGCATCGAGCACGATGTGGTCGGCGATCAGGGCCGCCAGTCGACGGGGGATCTCGCTGGTGCCGCCGACGAACCGCGTGGTTTGGGCACCGCCCTCCGACTCTGCGAAGAGTTCCGCCGTCACGCCGCAGGTTTGAATGGTGAACAACAAATGCAGGAAGGACACCTCGGCGGTGGGCACCGCGAGGATTCCGACGGTGCAGATCTCCAGTAGGTTGCGGGCGACGACGGAAAGGCCCTGGGCGTCATACCAGGCGCCCGCGGTGATCCCGTCCCATTCGGTGGCGCGCGGTGCCAGCCAGGGGGCTTCGACGGGAACCTCGGCCGCCAGCACGTCGAGCCGGCGCAGCACCAGCTCCAGTTCTTTCAGCTCTCCTGCGAAGCGGGCGTGAAACTCGCTCTCGCGCAGCACGCCGGAGCCGGCGAGTTCATAGGTCGTCTCGCCCTGGTCATACTGTGGGTAGGTCTCCACCCCGAGTTCGGCCGCCAGCCGGAACATCCGCTCGTGGGTGTCGCCGATCCACTGCGCACCGAGCTCGATCGGCACCCCGGGTGTGATTTCCTCGGTCAGGATTCGTCCGCCGACGCGCTCGTCGGCCTCCAACACCAGCGGCCGCAGCCCTGCATCGAGCACCTTGCGGGCGGCGACCATCCCCGAAAGCCCTGCCCCGACGACGATGACGTCCGCTTCCAGGCTCCTCGGCTGTGACATGGTGGACACCATCATGCCCGAGGAGCTGACCGCCGAGCAGGCCGCCGCACGGCTCGAGACCGCCGACACGTTGGGCATGGCGCTCGGCCCCGGCCAGCCGCCTGCGTTCCTGCGCGCGCTCGGCGTGCGCGAGGACTGGACCGATCTGCGGGTGTATGGCGCGCTGCTCGCGGTCCTCACTGAACTGTTCTCGCGCCAGGGAGTTCACTACCTGTCGGGTTTCTTCGGTCCGCTCGAGCGGGCGCTGCGGGACAGCGGCGCCGACATCGGCTTCACGCCCGCGGACTTCCGGCGCTTCGGGCCGCTGCTCGAACGACAGGCGCCGCGGGTGATGACGACCGTCGCGACTCCGCCCGACGCCGACGGGTGGTGCTCCCTCTCGTTACACGCAGGTGGCACGATCGGCGAGTTGCGTCGGGCGGGCGCTGATCCCGACCGGCTGCTCGTCGTCGAGGTATCCGACTCCTACCCAAGGACTTTCGGGCTCGGTGAGGAGCATCGCCATGCGCTGCACGTCGACGAGATCGACATCCTCGTGCTCTCGACCGAGGCGCCGCTCGCGCTGCCAGGAGGCGATGCGCCGCCCACCGACGTCGACAAGGCGATCGCGAGGCACGCCGTCGGCTTCATCCCGTCCGGAGCCACCCTGCAGGTGGGGATCGGCTCGATCCCCAACCAGATCGCGACGCTGCTCGCCGAGGGGGACGGCGGCGACTACGGCCTGCACAGCGAGATGTTCACCGACGGCTGCATGAAGCTGCATCGCGCAGACAAGATCAGCAACGCACGCAAGGGGCAGTACGACCGGGTTAGCGTGACGACGTTCGCGTTCGGCTCGCCGGAGCTGTACGAGTGGCTGGACGGCAACGAGGCCATCGCGTTCCTGCCGGTCGAGATTGTCAACTCGCCGGAGGTGATCGGCGCCAACGACGACATGATCTCGATCAACGGCGCGCTCGCGATGGACATCCACGGCCAGGTGGTGGCTGACACGATCGCCGGTGACCAGTTCAGCGGGATCGGCGGCGCCGAGGACTTCGTGGCGGGCGCCGGCCTCGAGCTGGCGGACCGCTCGCTGATCTGCCTGCCCTCGACATTCGAGAAGGACGACAAACTGCAGTCGCGGATCGTGCCGTGGTTCGGCCCCGGCGCCGTGATCACGACGCCGCGGCACCAGGTCGACGTGATCGTCACCGAGTACGGCGCCGCCGAACTCGAAGGCAAGACCGTCAAGGAGCGCGGTGAGGCGCTCGCGGCCATCGCACACCCGCAGTTCCGTGACGAGCTGCTCGCGGCCGCCGAGCGCGCGTCGAAAGGCCGCTCGCCCGTCGAGACCGTCGGCCTAGGACGGGTAGATCCAGGGTTGCCGCGGCAGCTTGGTCGGATCGAACTGCGCGAGCATCTCGTCGAGGCTGGACGCCTGCCAGCCAAGGGATTCCGCGATCTGCGCCAGCGCCCGCTCCGTACCGATCTCTGCGAGCGTGACGGCGCCGTCGCGTTTGGCCAGCCGCGCGCCATCCTCGTTGAGCACCAGCGGGACGTGCGCATACGTCGGCTCCGGGTTGCCCAGCAGGTTCGCGAGATAGGCCTGGCGGGGCGACGACGCCAGCAGGTCGTCGCCGCGCACCACCTGATCGATGCCCTGTGCCGCGTCGTCCACGACGACGGCGAGGTTGTAGGCGGCTACGCCGTCGCCGCGACGAACCACGAAGTCGTCGACGATCCCGGTGTACTCGCCGTGCAGCAGATCGTGGATGGTGTAGACGATCGCGTCGGTCCGCAGGCGCAGTGCCGGCGGGCGCCCGGTCTCTTCCCGGCGGGTCGCTCGCTCGGCGTCGGTGAGGTCACGACACGTTCCGGGGTATGCGCCCTGCGGGGCGTGCGGTGCCCGAGGCGCCTGCTGGATATCCCTTCTGCTGCAATAGCATTCGTACAGCAGGCCACGCCCGGCCAGCACGTCCACCGCGCCGTCGTAGCGTTGTGGATTCTCGGTCTGCCACTCAACCGGTTCGTCCCAGGTGAGGCCGATCGCTGCGAGGTCGTCGAGCTGGCGGGTAGCGATGTCGGCGTGGGTGCGGTCGTCGAGATCGTCGACGCGCATCAGGAAGCGCCGCCCCGTGGAACGGGCGAACAGCCATGCCAGCACGGCGGTTCGCAGGTTGCCGATGTGCAGGTCGGCCGACGGGCTGGGGGCGAAGCGGCCCGCGCCGGTTGGGGTCACGCCCGCAATCTAGCGGACTCAGTCACGCTCCCAGGGCGCCGTGTCGCCCATCTTCTCGTAGTACTTCGCGAGGTGGCTCTTCACCCGGTCGATGTCGTCCTTGGGGAGGTCGACGCCGCCGCGTGCGCCTTCCATGATCCCGCCGGCCGCCATCACGCCACGCGGGACGGCTTCCAGCTTGCCGTCGACGACGTCGGCGATCAGCAGCTTGTACGCGGTGAAGTTGTCTTTGTTATCGCTGTCGTACCAGACGTGTGCGTCCCGGTACTTCTGATTCGGTTCATCCTGGGCGTCGGCCCATTTGCGGACCCGTTTCTCCGCGGCGTCGCCGTCCCATTCGCGGTCCCGATCGGCGAGCGGAAGGTCCTGAAATGCTGTAACGGACATGCGTAAGGAGTGCCCGGTCAGTAGGTCGTCAAACCCGCGGACAGGCCATCGAGGGCCTGGTCAATGTGCTCCGGCCAGCGGCCAGGCTCGATTCTGTGCACGGCCGAGTCTCCTTGGAATGCGCTGGAGATCACCACGTCTGGGGTGAGCGTGCGCAGCAGTCGCAGACTGCTTGCCAGCGCATCGGCATCGCCGATGCCCGGGATGTAGCCGGCCCACCAGTCGCCGGAATCGCCGAGAACCAGGGTGTCGCCGGTGAACAGGTACCTGCCTTCGGCGCCGTCCACCAGGTAGCAGGTGCTGCCCGGTGAGTGTCCGGGCGTCGGGATGACTTCGACCCCGTTGACGTCGACGTGGCGACTACCCAGCGGAACGTCGACGTGGGCGTGCTGGCCGATCTCGAGCAACTCGGCCACGGGCGCATGCAGAGACGAGTCGAACCGGTCAGCGATCCGCGCAAGCATCGGGCCGGCCTCGTCGCGGTGCGACACGTACTGGTCGGCGACGCCGCCGAGTTCCTCGAGGGCCTCGAAGTCGGCGTCGGTGGCGGTCGAATAGAACAGCGCGTTGCGACCGGTCCACAGAAATGCGTGGGTGGTCAGTCCCGGAAACGGCGAGTCGGTCCGGGTCTGCCACAGGTCATTCAGAACTTGATGCATGGGGCCAGCCTGCAACCTCAACGATGGTTGAGGTCAAGTGGCCCGATGAGTCTGCGTCCTTCGGGCGGTCTACCTAATAGAGACCCGATGAAGGAGGCTGACGATGAAAACGACTCATCCGTTGCCCGATGTCGTTGACCGGACGACGTGGCAGACCGAAGTCGACAGGCTGCTGGTGCGCGAGAAGGCACACACCCGTGAGGGCGACTCGATCGCGGCCGCGCGGCGGTCGCTGCCGATGGTCGAGGTGGACGCACAGACGCCGCTCGTCGGAGAGCAGGGCACAGTGCCCCTACTTGACGTGTTCGAGGGACGCAGGCAACTGCTCGTGTACTTCCACATGTGGCACGACGGCAAGCCGGCGAAGGACCAGTGCGAGGGCTGCACGTTCTTCACCGGGCACGCGCGCGAGCTCTCGTATTTGCACAGTCGCGACGTCACGTACGCGACGTTCTGCGAGGGCCGCTACGACGAAAGCGCGCGATACCGGGACTTCATGGGCTGGGAGATGCCGTGGTACTCGGCGCGTGACTCTCACGCGATTCTCGACGGTCGCGAGTTCGGCTTCTACGCGTGCTATCTGCGCGACGGTGACCGGGTGTTCGAGACGTACTGGAGCACCGGTCGGGGCACGGAGGCCGGCGCCACCAGTTACCACCTGCTCGATCTCACCGTGTACGGCCGCCAGGAAACCTGGGAGGAATCGCCGGAAGGGTGGCCGCAGCCGTACGCCACCAGAGGCGAGCAGTTCCGCACCGATGGACGGCCCACCGCGCAGTGGTCCCGGCTCGCCGCGGGACGCTCCGACGACCTGACCGGCTAACGCGAGCCATGCAGATCGTTGGCCAAATCCTTTGCGGCGCCCAACGTGCGGTGAGTGCCAAAATCGACAACTTTCACCGTCAGTTCACGTTCGGTGGAGCCGCCGCCTCCCGTCCGAAGGCCGGGGACGATGTCGCCGAGGCTGAACGTGACCGGCTGCTCGAGTTGTTCGTAGGTGCATGAGCGCGGGTCGCGGTCGGGGCGCCAGCGGTTGAATTGTGCGGTGTGGCGGAATCTTTCGCCTTCCATGTGGTCGTATCGGACCTCGACCACCCGCTCGGGTCGCAGCGGGACGAACGAGAGGTCCTTGCCCGCGTTCCAGCGAGAGCCTTCGTTGCGACGTGGTGTGCGTTCGCCGGTCATGTGGGCGGCCCAGTTCCACGGGTGGTCGTCGAAAGTCGTGACGAGCGGCTGCAGTTCGATGAGCAGCTGTCGGCGCCTGGCCATCGGGAAGGCGCCGATGACGCCGACCGAGGCGAGGGTGCCGTCGTCCTTGTAGAGCCCCAGCAGTAGCGAGCCGATCGCGTCCTCACCGGACTTGTGCAACCGGTAACCGGCGACGACGCAGTCGGCGGTCCGCTGGTGCTTGATCTTGAACATGATGCGTTTGTCCGGCTGATAGGGGATGGTCAGCGGCTTGGCCACGATTCCGTCGAGGCCCGCCCCCTCGAACTCGGAGAACCATCGCTGTGCGGTGGTGAGATCGGTGGTCGCCGGCGTGACGTGGATCGACGGGCCCGAGTCGGCCAGTGCGTCGACGAGGGCGGCCCGGCGCTCGCTGAACGGCCGCTGCGTGTAGTCGTCGTCGCCGAGGGCGAGCAGGTCGAACGCGATGAAGGAGGCCGGCGTCTGCTCGGCGAGCATCCGCACCCGCGAATCGGCCGGGTGGATGCGCTGTTGCAGCGCCTCGAAGTCCAACCCCCGGTCGGTGGCGATGATGATTTCGCCGTCGATCACGCACCGAACGGGCAGTTCCGCGACTGGCCGCTGCGACCAGTTCGGGGAAGTAGCGGGTCATCGGCCGCTCGTTGCGGCTGCCCAGCTCGACCTCGTCGCCGTCGCGGAAGCAGATCGACCTGAAGCCGTCCCACTTGGGCTCATACGACGCGTCGGGTGGGATCGTCGTCACCGATTTCGACAGCATCGGCGAAACCGGCGGCATGACGGGCAGCTTCACCGGTCAACGATGACATTGCCCGGGTTCGCCGGTCTACGTGAGTATGGAAAGCGTGGACCTACCCGTACAGCCGCCCGTGGAACCGATGTTGGCCAAGGCGCAGGCGAAAGTGCCCGACGAGGCGGGGGTGTGGTCCTACGAGCCGAAATGGGACGGCTTCCGGGCGCTGGTGTTCCGCGACGGCGACGACGTGGTGCTGCAGTCGCGCAACGGCAAGGAGCTCGGCCGGTACTTCCCGGAGCTGCTCGACGCGCTGCGCGACGAACTGGCGCCGCGATGTGTGCTCGACGGCGAGGTCGTCGTCCCCCGCGAGATCGGCGGACGCATCCGGCTGGACTGGGAGTCCCTGAGCCAGCGCATCCACCCCGCCGAGAGCCGGGTAAAGATGCTCGCCGAGGAGACCCCCGCGCACTTCATCGGCTTCGACGCTCTCGCCACCGGAGACACGTCGCTGTTGAAGGAGCCGTTCCGGACCCGTCGCGAAGCGCTGTCCGAGGCGGTGAACGAAAAGCAGTGGTGCCACGTCACCCGCACCACCGAGGACCCCGAACAGGGCGTGCAGTGGCTCGACCACCTTCGAGGGCGCCGGGCTGGACGGCGTGATCGCCAAACGGCTTGACGGCCCGTACCTGCCGGGCAAGCGCGAGATGGTCAAGGTCAAGCACGCCCGCGACGCCGACTGCGTGGCCATCGGCTACCGCATCCACAAGAGCGGCGAAGGTGTCGGCTCGATCCTGCTCGGCCTCTACCGCGACGACGGCGAACTGCAGATGGTCGGCGGCGCAGCCTCATTCACCGCGAAGGATCGGGTGAAGCTGCTCGCCGATCTCGAGCCGCTGCGCGAGGGCGACGAGCCCGTCGACGGTGAGCCGAGCCGGTGGAACTCGGCTGCTGACAAGCGGTGGATCCCGGTGCGGCCGGAGAAGGTCGTCGAGGTGGCCTACGACCAGATGGAGGGAAACACGGTGCACGGAGCCGGAGGGCCGGCGACATCAGGCCACGGCCAACGGTTCCGCCACGCGGTCAAATTCGTCCGCTGGCGACCCGACCGCGATCCGCAGAGCTGCACCTTCGACCAGCTCGACGTGCCGGTGAACTACGACCTCTACGACGTACTGGAGTCCTGAAATGGCCACGCCCGCAGAAGAACTCGACGTCGACGGCGTCAAGGTTCGCCTGACCAGCCCGGACAAGGTCTATTTCCCGAAGCTGGGGAAGGACGGCACGAAGCGCAAGCTGGTCGAGTACTACATGGCTGTCGCGTCCGGACCGATGCTGACCGCGCTGCGGGACCGGCCCACCCATCTGCAGCGGTTCCCCGACGGCATCGAGGGCGAGGAGATCTACCAGAAGCGGGTGCCGCAGAAGCATCCCGACTATCTCGAGACGTGCGTCGTGACGTTCCCGTCCGGCCGCACCGCCGACGCGCTCAGGGTGACTCATCCGTCGGCGATCGTGTGGGCCGCGCAGATGGGCACCATCACGCTGCACCCCTGGCAGGTGCGCTGCGCCGACACCGAGCACCCCGACGAGTTGCGCATCGACCTCGACCCGCAGCCGGGAACCGGCTTCAAGGAGGCCAGCGCGATCGCCGTCGACGTGCTCAAGCCGCTGCTCGACGAACTCGGCCTGGTCGGCTTCCCGAAGACGTCCGGCGGCCGCGGCGTGCATGTGTATCTGCGCATCAAGCCGGACTGGGATTTCATCGCCGTGCGGCGGGCCGGCATCGCGCTGGCCCGCGAGGTGGAGCGGCGGGCACCGGACGCCGTCACCACGTCGTGGTGGAAGGAAGAGCGCGGCAAGCGGCTGTTCATCGACTACAACCAGAACGCGCGCGACCGCACCTTCGCGTCGGCGTACTCGGTGCGGGCCACCCCGATCGCCACGGTGTCGACGCCGATGACGTGGGACGAGCTGCGCGACGCCGATCCCGACGACTACACCATCGCCACCGTTCCGGATCTGGTGAAGAAGCGGGGCGATGCGATGGCCGACCTCGACTCCGCCGCGCAGTCGATCGAGCCGCTGCTGGAGATGGTCAAGGCCGACGAAGAACGAGGCCTCGGTGATCTGCCGTATCCGCCGAACTACCCGAAGATGCCGGGCGAGCCGCCGCGGGTGCAGCCCAGTAAGAAGGTGGCGGCGAACTGGGACGATGAGGGGAATCCGGCCTAGCCCACGGCTAGCATGGCGCGCACTTGCCCGAAAACCTTGACACGTGTCCGAGACTCTGGAGTCCCTGCGTGGCGAGCTTCAACCGCTCCCTTCGGGTGGAGGGCAAGGCCGACCGCACCCTGGTCCTCTACGGCCAGTCCATCGACCTACTTCAGCCGGTGGCTGGCCGATAAGGGTCTCCCGGCTGACCTGTCCAACCTGACCCGTGACAACGTCCTCGGCTGGCTCGACGCACCTGCGTGCCCGTGGCCTGACCACCGGCACCATCCGCACCCGCTGGCGTGGCCTGCGCCGATTCGTCAACTTGGCTGGTGGCCGAAGACATCCTGGCCAAGGACCCGCTGGCCGGAATCGTCGTCGACAAACCCGAACCGCCGCCGGTGCCAATCCTCACCGATGAGGACCTGACCGCATTGATCAACGCCTGCAAGGGGAAGGGCTTCAACGACCTACGGGACGCGGCAGTGCTCCGGCTGCTGATCGATTGTGGGCTGCGAGTGTCGGAATTGACCGGCATCGACACCAAGGACCTAAACCTCGATCCACTGAGTGAATTGGTGGCTGCGGGGTGTCGGAATGAGGAAAGTGCCCTCTGAACTGGGATGATTGGTGTTCTGAGGCAACAATCGGGTCCAGTTCGGAAAGGCACTTCCGGTGCAAGTTTCGCATAGGTTCGCCGCGGAATCAGCGGTGTTCGACGAGGACAGTCTCGTGTCGCTGGCTGGGCTGGTCCCGGTGATGCGATTAGCCGAGCAGACCGGGCTGGGGCAGCTGCTCTCGGACAAGGTGCTGATCGCCGAACCCAGGATCAAGTCCGGGTCGGCGAACCCGGCACCGAAACTGACCACACTGATCGCGGGTATGTGCGCCGGCGCGGACAGCATCGACGACATCGATGTGCTGCGCTCGGGCGGCATGAAGAGCGTGTTCGGTGGCGTGTACGCACCCTCAACAGTCGGAACTCTTCTGCGGGAGTTCACCTTCGGGCATGCCCGCCAGTTGGAGTCGGTACTGCGCGAGCATCTGGTGGCGTTGTGCGGTCGGTCGATCTGCTGCCCGGCGCGGCCGAGCAGGTGTTCGTCGACATCGATTCGCTGCTGCGCCCGGTCTACGGGCACGCCAAGCAGGGCGCCTCCTACGGGCACACCAAGATCGCCGGTAAGCAGGTCCTGCGCAAGGGGCTGTCCCCGCTGGCGACCACGATCAGCACCGCGGGCGCGGCGCCGGTGATCGCCGGGATGCGGTTGCGCGCCGGGCGCGCCAACTCGGGCAAGGGCGCCGGGCGCATGGTCGCCCAAGCCGTCGGCACCGCCCGCGCCGCCGGGGCCGCCGGCCAGATTCTGGTGCGCGGGGATTCGGCCTACGGTAACCGCGCGGTGGTGGCCGCCTGTGTGCGCCACGGCGCCGCGTTCTCGCTGGTGATGACCCGCAACAGCGCGATCGAGCGGGCGATCGCCGCGATCGAGGAGAATGCGTGGACCCCGGTGTCCTATCCCGGCGCCGTGCACGATCCCGACACCGGCGCCTGGATCTCTGATGCCGAGGTCGCCGAAATCGCCTACACCGCCTTCGCATCCACCCCCGATCGGATCACCGCCCGACTCGTGGTGCGCCGGGTCAAAGACGCCCGCTACCACGATGCCCTGTTCCCGGTCTGGCGTTATCACCCGTTCTTCACCAACACCGAGGCCCCTGTCGAGCAGGCCGACATCACCCACCGCCAACACGCCATCATCGAAACAGTGTTCGCCGATCTGATCGACGGACCGCTGGCGCATATCCCGTCGGGCCGATTCGGCGCCAACTCGGCCTGGATCCTGTGCGCGGCGATCGCCCACAATCTGCTGCGCGCCGCCGGGATTCTCGCCGACGACCAGCACACCCGAGCACGCGGATCGACGCTGCGACGCAGGATCGTCAACGTACCCGCTCGCCTGGCCCGCCCGCAACGTCGACCCATCCTGCACCTGCCCACCCACTGGCCCTGGTCGAAGGCCTGGCTTGCGCTGTGGCACAACACCATCGGATACAGCCCACCAACACGCGCAACAGCTTGACCACCCGCCGAAAGGCCCGACCGGAGCACACAGGAAAAGCTGGACAGACCAGCAGATGCCACGCGCCACCCGACGACAATCAAGATCACAAATAGTCGGCGTGGCCCAACCACAGCCCATCAGTGGATCGAGGCTAAACCTCGACGCCGAATCCGTCCAGGTCACCGGCAAGGGCTCACGGGTCAGGGTGGCCTACTTCGGCGGCAAGACCGGGCTGGCACTGGACCGCTACCTGCGAGCCCGCCGTGGGCACCGTCACGCCGCCGACCCGGCGCTGTTCCTCGGGCGGATGCCCTACGCGAGCTAACAGCAATACTGTGGCAAACGGTTACGACCTTCAAGTCAGGCGGTGCCACCGTCGGGGCAGTGATTGGCGGCGGCGACACCCCGGCGCCGGGCGAACTGGCCGACGGCACAGCCTTGGGTGCGCAGCCATGGACCTAGTCTGACACGCAGCAGACCGGTCACTACGCCACCGATCGGGTGATTGGGCCTCGCCGTTCACCCACAGTTTTTGCTATGTTCACCCGGCATACACGGCCGATTCACCGCGCGGTCGGCGTTCACGGAGAAGTCACTTGCACGTCGGGCTGGTCATCGCCATCGGCTTCGCGGTGGCCTTCGCCCTGACCAACGGCTTCCACGATGCCTCCAACGCCATCGCCACCCTGGTGGCGACGCGGGCAGCGACCCCGGGCCAGGCCGTCGCCCTCTCTGCGGTGTTCAACATGGGCGGTGCGGTCCTGCTCGGCACGGCCGTGGCCGACACCATCGGCAAGATCGTCACCGTGCCGCAGGCCCAGATGATTCCCGTAGTCGGGGCGGGCCTGGCTGGCGCGACAGCCTGGAACGCCATCACCTGGTGGCGGGGCCTGCCGTCGTCGTCGGGGCACGCTCTGGTCGGGGGTCTGGTCGGCGCGGCCGTCGCCGACGGCATTCTCTCGGGCTCGGGCGGACTCGGCTCCGTCCAGTGGGGCGGCTTCGACGGCTGGCACCCCACCGGCGTCATCGGTGTTCTGGTCGCCCTGCTGATCTCCCCGCCCCTCGGCTTCGCCGTCGCGTTCCTGCTCCTGCGCCTACTGCGCCTGATGTCGCGGCGCTGGACGACGCGGTGGATCGGTCCGGTCCGCGGCAGCGGATGGGTTGCGGCAGCGGGACTTTCGTTCAGCCACGGCGGCAACGACGCCCAGAAGTCGATGGGCGTCATCGCGGTCCTGCTGCTGGCCTCCGGGCAGACCACCACGATGTCGGTGCCGCTGTGGGCGAAAGTCGTTACGGGCGTGGCCCTGACCGCGGGCACAGCGTTGGGCGGATGGCGCATCGTCAAGACGATCGGCCAGCGCATCTTCAGCCTGACACCCATCGACTCCATCGCCAGTCAGGCCTCGTCCACGGCAGTCATCCTCGGCGCCTCCCTCATCGGAGCTCCGGTGAGCACCACCCAGGTGGTGGCCTCCTCGGTCGTCGGTGTCGGCGGCGGGCGGCGGCGGTGGAAGCACGTGAGCTGGCAGATCGTGCGCGAGATGGGCATCGCGTGGCTGACCACGATTCCGGCGGCCGCGCTGATGGCGGTCGCCGTACTACTCGTTTGGAGAGCGTTATGAGCCGCAAAGGCAGTCGCTGGTTTCTCCCCGAAACCCCCGATGTCATCGGAATGCTGCAGGAGCAGGCAGCGATCACGGTAAACGGAATGGAGGCCTTCACCGCGTGGGCAGGCGGGGACTCCGCCCGCGCCGACGACGTCCGCGCCGCCGAGCACGACTGCGACGAAGTGCGGCGCAAACTCGTCGACGCCGTCAGCGAGGCCTTCACCACGCCGCTGCAGCCCGAGGACCTGTTCCAGTTGTCGCGCGATCTCGACAAAGTGATCAACGGCGCCAAGAACACCGTGCGCGAATCCGAAGCCATGGCCTTCCCGCCCGATCAGGCGACCGCTGACATGGCCGTCCTGATCGCCGAGGGCGCCCAGCACCTCCAGACCGCATTCACGTCCCTGGACGAGCGGCGCAGCAAGCTCGCCCCGCCCGCGACTGAGGCCGCCGACGCCGCGGTCAAGTCGCAGCGCAATCTGGAGCGAATCTATCGCCAGGCCGCCGGTGACCTGATCGAAGTCACCGATATCAGGGTCGTCACCGCCCGACGCGAGTTCTACCGGCGGATCTCGGCGATCTCCGACGACATCGTCGCTGTCGCAGACCGGATCTGGTACTCGCAGGTGAAAGAGTCCTGAGACCTGCAACCGCTACTGTCCAAGAGCATGTGGCTGCCCCCGATCAAGGTGCTGTGGCGCTTCAGTCGTAGACGACTGCGTGGTCAGGTTCTGGGCCGAACTTGAACCGGCGACCGGTGATCTCCGAGGCGTTCACCCGCACATAGCGAAGCTTCTGCGTCGCGGTCCATGGCCGCAGGTGGGCCCGCTCAGCTTCGCCGATTTCGGCGTTGGTCGACAACACATGCGCCCGGCCCTTGACGATGACGCTCCACCCGTAGGTGAGTTCGGCGTCGTGGTAGTCGGCCTCGAAAGCCACGAAGGGGTGCGTCGCTGCGCCGAAGAGCTTGGTGCCCTCGGCAGTTCGGAACAGCACCGTAGGGCGTTGGGTGACGAAGTTGACGGGGAAGATTTCGGGCCGCCCGTCCAGACAGGTGACGAACCGGCCTAACGACGAGCTGGACAGAAGGCTCCAGCACTCGTCTTCGCCGAGCACGGTCACCGGCGGCCCCGCCATGGACATGAAACAACACTATCGCCTCGACGTAAGCACCCGTCGCAAGAAGCCTTGGTCATGACCGAGTTGGCGGAGAACCCCCAAGACAGTTTTGATCCCTGCCTGGCGCGCCGGTGTTCGGCGCGCACCATCGTGGACGCCGCTGCCGACGGCACATTGACCGCCGATCGGATCACCGATCTGATCGCCGAGGCCGCCCGTGCGCAGTCGATCGCCACCTACACCGGCGAGCTACGCCAGCGCACCGAGAGGCTCTTCGTCGGCGCCTTCTACGAGGCGCTGCAGGACGGCGCCGCCGAGTCGCGGGGCCTTGCCGATCAGCGACGGCGGATGCTGGCCGGACTCGCCGGGCAGGTCGTCGAGATCGGTGCCGGCAACGGCCTCAACTTCGCCCACTACCCCCCGACAGTGACGAGGGTGCATGCCTTCGAGCCCGAACCGTATCTGCGGACTTTGGCCATGAGGGCCGCCGAGAGGTCCGCGGTTCCGGTTTCGGTGGGTGACAGGACCGCCGAGGACCTACCGCTCGAGGACGCCGGCGTCGACGCCGCGGTCGCGTCCTTGGTCCTCTGCTCGGTCAGGGATCTCGGCGCGGCCGTGGCTGAGCTACATCGCGTTGTCCGACCCGGCGTTGAACTGCGTTTCAATGAACACGTTGCCTCACGGCGCCCGTTTCAGCGCGCTGTGCAACGGACGGCCGACGCGACGATCTGGCCGACGATCTCCGGCGGCTGCCACTTAGCGCGAGACACCGAGGCCGCATTCGAAGATGGCGGTTTCCGAATGGAACGAGTCGAGCGGTTTGTGTTCAGCGTCTCAGCGCTCGATCCTCCAAAGAGTCACATTCTGGGATGCGCCCGCCGCCTCTGGGCTAGTCGCGAGCTTGTTCGGCTGCGGTTTTGATTCGGTTCAAGGTTTCGTGGATTCCGCGGCGGAGCTGTTTGTCGCGAGGGATGGGCAGTTCGGCTATCCGGTTAGCGACTGGGCACCACAGAAACTGGTAGGACTCGATCACCTCGGTACCGGCGCCGAGGTGGCGGATTCGGTAGCGCCACAACGTTTCTTCACGGCCATCCTTGTGCAGCGTGGTGAACGCAAAATCCTGTCCGGGGTCGGCAGCGGTGATGATCGCATCGGTGTGCCACCGGATTTTGCCGAGCCGGTTATGTCCGCGGAATCGGGCGCCTGGCACCGCGGTCGTGGCACCGTCGAGCCATTCGCACCGATAGCATTCCGGGCTCCACTCGCCCATGCGGGTGATGTCGCTGACGAGTTGATAGACCGTCAGCGGCGCGGCGTTGATCTCGATTCGGGCTTCGCCCGTCGTTGCGGTAGGCAATGGCTACCCTCCTTCTGTTCAGTTCGCTTTCCTGTCGAATCGACTAGTCGCGATCAGGTGGCGACGGGAAGGTCGGCCAGACGCCATTCGAGCATGCCGTCGGCTAGGCGCATGGCGGAGCGGCCGTGCTCGATGAGCAGCCGCACCGCCTCGTGGGCCAGCACGCAATATGCCCCGCGACAGTAGGCGACGATGTCTTGGTCGTCGGGCAGTTCGGCGAGCTGGTCGGCGAGTTCATCGAGGGGAATAGACACTGCGGCGGGAATGTGGCCGGCCGCGTATTCCTCCCGCGGCCGCACATCGACCACCGTGACGTGTCCGGTCTTTATCCGCTCGATTAGCTCGGCGCGACTGACTTGTTCGGTTCCTGGGCCGAGGTAGGCGTTGGCGGCGGCTTCGACATCGGGCAGGTGGGCGCTGGCCACCGCCCGCACCAACGCCAGTAGGCGGGCGACGTCGGTGCCGGCGAGCCGGTAATACACCTTGGTGCCGTCGCGGCGGGTGCTCACCAAGTTGGCCGCCTTGAGGGTCTGCAGATGCGCCGATGCGGTGGTCAGGCCGAGCTCGCTGGCGCGGGCCAGGGCATCGACGGTGCGCTCGCTCTGGGCCAGCAGGTCCAACAGTTCCAGGCGCTTTCCACTGCTCAAGGCCTTGCCGACCCTGGCGAACTGATCGAACAACTCGTTCTTGGCGGTCCGATCACCCATAGCATTCTCCAATCATCTTTGGAATAGTGTAGAACATCGAGGGAGAGCGCGCGCCGTCGTCGCATGAAGGGAAGGGTCCATGACTGGAGTTGATCTGGTTCCGCTGGTCGACGAGGGCTTGGGCAACTCGGCTTACCTGGTGGATCTGGGTGACGGGCGGGCCCTGGTTGTGGATGTGAGCCGTGATCTGCGGGCAGTACATGCGGCCGCGGCCCGGCGCGGGTTGACCGTCGCGTTCGCCGCTGACACCCACTTGCATGCCGATTTTCTTTCTGGCGCATACCAACTCGGCGCCACCATCGGTGCAAGAGTGTTGGCCTCGGCAGCCGGTCATCGCGAGTTCAGCCATACCGGGCTTCATGACGGCGACGAGGTTGATCTGGGCGGGTTGCGGCTGCGCGCCCTTCTCACACCGGGACATACGCACGAGCATTTGGCGTTTCTGCTGCTGGACGGTCGACGCGAGGTCGGGGTGTTCACCGGTGGATCGCTGCTGGTGGGCTCGGCCGCCCGCACCGACCTGGTCTCCGATGAGCGCACCGACGAACTGACTCGAGCCCAATACGGCTCGCTGCGTCGGCTGGCCGCCCTGCCCGGTGAGGTGCAGGTGTGGCCCACCCATGGCGCCGGATCGTTTTGTTCGGCACCGCCAGGCGCCGAACGCACCAGCACCATCGCGCGCGAGCTGGCCACCAACCCGCTGTTACAAGCCCCTGACGAGAACGCCTTTGTGGCGCAGCTTCTCGGCTCACTGGGCAGCTATCCGTCCTACTTCCGCGCGCTCGGTGAGATCAACCGCGTCGGCCCGCCGCTGCTGGAATCCGACCCGATACTGGCGCCGCTGAGCGTGTTTGAGGTGCGAGCCCGGTTGGCCGACGGCGCGATCGTCATCGATGCCCGCCCGGTGACCCGGTTCGCGCAATCCCATGTCCGCGGGGCCATCTCGATCCCGTTGCGGCCAGTGTTCGCCAGCTGGCTGGGCTGGCTCGCGCCGGCCGACCGGCCCCTGATCGTCGTGCGCGACTCCGACCAAGACGATGCCGACATCGCCTGGCAGGCCGCGAAAATCGGCTACGACAACATCATCGGAGAACTCGACGGTGGGATGGCGGCGTGGACCACAGCTGGCCACGACACCGCCAGCACCCCGCTGACCGACGCCGGGGAGCTCGACGGCCGACGGGTCCTCGACATCCGGCAACGATCGGAATATCTGGGCGGGCATCTCCCCGGCGCGATGCATGTCGAACTCGGCGACATACCGCACAGGGTCGCAGACGTCCCCGACGAACCCACCGTGGTGATGTGCGGGCATGGCGAACGCGCCATGGGCGCGGCAAGCCTGCTGGAGGCGGCCGGTCACCACAACCTGGTCGTGCTCGACGGCGGACCGCAGGATTGGGTCCAGGTCACCGGCGGCCGTTTGGAGACCGGCGGGTGAGCACCACCGACCATCAACCGCGACTTGGGTTGCGGGCCAACCTCGCCCAGTTCTGTCTGCTGGTTCTGGTCAACGCCCTCGTCGGCGGCATGGTCGGCCAGGAACAGACGGTGCTGCCGCTGCTGGCCGAGCAGCACTTCCACCTCACCGGATACACCTTCCTTCTGACCTACGTGCTCGCGTTCGGTATCACCAAGGCCGCCGCCAACTACGTCGCTGGCACCTGGTCGGATCGCTTCGGGCGCAAACCCGTCCTAATCGCGGGTTGGCTGATCGCCATCCCGGTGCCACTGATGCTGATCTGGGCTCCCTCGTGGGGCTGGGTAGTCGCCGCCAACGTGCTGCTGGGTATCAACCAGGGCCTGACCTGGTCGACCACCGTCATCATGAAAATCGATCTCGTCGGACCCCGCCAACGCGGGCTGGCCATGGGCTTCAACGAGGCCGCCGGCTACGGCGCGGTAGCCCTTACTGCGCTCGTGGCCGGCTTCCTCGCCGCCCACTACGGACTGCGCCCGGCACCGTTTCTGCTCGGCCTTTCCTACGCGCTGATCGCCCTCGGCCTGTGTGCGGTGTTCGTCCGCGAAACCCGCGGCCACGCCCAGCTGGAAGCCAGCCAACACGACAACAGCCACCCCGACATCGCACCGACGAACCGGCAGATCTTCCTGCGCACCAGCTTCACCGAACCCGCGCTCTCCTCGGCCAGCCAGGCAGGGCTGGTCAATAACCTCAACTTCGGCCTGTCCTGGGGGCTGTTCCCGATCCTGTTCGCTACCACCGGCATGCCCGTCGACCGCATCGGCATCCTGGTCGCCGTCTATCCCGCGGTCTGGGGCATCGGCCAAATCGCCACCGGCGCCCTTTCTGATCGGTGGGGTCGCAAACATCTCATCACCGCTGGCATGCTCACCCAAGCCGCTGGACTAGCGCTGATCGCCACCGGTGACACGTTCAACTGGTGGCTGGCCGCGACCGCGTTGCTCGGCGCGGGCACCGCGATGGTCTATCCCACCCTGCTGGCTGCCGTCGGCGATGTCGCCCATCCGTTGTGGCGGGCCCGCGCTATCGGGGTCTACCGGCTGTGGCGCGACAGCGGCTACGCCGCCGGCGCCATCGTCGGCGGCATCACCGCCGACCTCTGGGGAGTGCGGGCCGCCATCTGGGCCGCCGCCACCATCACCGTCGCCTCCGCACTCGTTGTCGCGGTGCGCATGTACGAAACCCATCCAATCGCCGACAGATCCGCGAGTATGTGTTAGGAGAGGAGTGACCATGAAAGCTGCTCAACCCGATGGAAAACGCCGAAGCGAGAGCCAGGAGATGTGCCGCCGGACGGCGATCAGGGGTGTGGTGATCGGCGGGGCGGCGGCCGCGCTCTTCTCAGGCGACCGCCGCGTTGCCCAGGCAACGCCGGAGGCCGGACAGTGCGTTGCCACCGCACCCTCATTGGATGAATCCGGCATCGCGTCCGTGCCCTTGCTCGTCGGCGGCATCGTCCGCGATATGCCTGAAGGCCCCATCGAGGTACGGATCTCTCGCTTAGCGATGGCGCCAGGCACGGTCATCGACGCGGCCGTCGTTCCGTACCCAGCACTGATGTATATCGAAACCGGCACGACCGCCTGTCCGGGCGCTCCCGGACGCATCGTCTACGCCGCCGACGGCACGATGGTCGAAGAGTCGATAACCGCAGGCGTGCAGTACACGCCGGCCGGCTCGACGCAATACATCCCCGCGAACATCCCGGATGGCGCCGGCAACGAGGGGACCGAGCTGATGAGCTCGATCGTCATCGAGTTTGTGCCGGTCGCGCAGGCCGCGACACCGACGGCATAAGACGTACTGCACACCAAATGGGCGACGGATCGTACGTGACAACGAGGGAGTAGGCGGTACCGGCATGCCGGTACCGCCAATTGATCTGGGTGCTCGGAACGCGAAGTCAGTCCGGGCGTATGCGGTGTGTGATTCGATGCGCGCGCCGCGGTTTCCTGGGTTTGGGGTTGTGCCGAATGAAAGACCGCGATGACCACCCGCGCGAACACTCTGGCTGCTGCGCTCCAGTTGCCAAAGATGACCACGGCGGTCACCACCGCGCAGCCAGCTGCAGCCGCTATCATCGCGAGGCGAATCCATGCCGACACGATGCGGGTAGCGAGCAAGAACGACAGTGCAGATGGCGACAGTGAACGTCGCTGGGCATCGTCTCCTGCGATCTGACGGCCTGAGTTGGTGAGCTTCGATGAGTGTTGCCAGTTGCGGCTGTGACGCCACCTTCGCCGGGCTGGCGGTCTGTCACTGTGGCAATGGCCACCGCAGCTTCGCCGACCGACCGGCCTACGACGCCCATCGGCGCCTGGCACGGCCTTGTCTGCACCCAGCCGTGCTGGGGATGGAGGCGCTCGGCGAACGTGGTTGGGGATGGGCAGCCCGCGACGCCGCGTAACCGTCGAACGAAGTCGCGACCGGTGCGTGAAATTTGCATTCTGCATAAAACACGAACTCCAGGCGCCCAAACGCTCCTCTGTGTCGCGCTAGGAATCAAGATCACGGGTGCGCTGGTGTGAGGGGATAGGCCGGACCCGGTGACTGTCCTGGGGATTCGACGATTGACGTCGACGACGATTGACGTCGACGAACATCGTCGATCAGCGCAGTGTGCGCAGCCTGCTGGCGGTGGTCTGCCACTCCCACTGCTTGGCGATGCGGTAGACGTCGGCAGGCGCCACCATGGCTGCAGCCCGGCACAACTGACAGCAGCCCGGTGGATGCTCACGCAGCCGATCCAGCCGGGTGCGCACCATCTCCATGGAGACGCGCTGATGATCGCGGTCGGCCATGTGGAAGATGTGGCAGGCGATCAGCTCGACGGCCTCGGTCACGCGCACGCGGTGGACTGTAGGCCGCCTATAGCCGACCTGGTCTAAATCACGTTTGTGCCGTCGGCAAGTGGAAAACGAACTGGCCGTGATATGGGGTGCGCAGGCATCGGTGACCTGCACCTTCACCCCAAATGCCCTGTGGCACAGGTGTAGTCAAGTGTCACTAAGTGCCCCCAGGGACCAATTTCCTTCGTACTTAATGCCAGTTTCTCTGGGGCTATTCGATAGGCGTCGTACACCCCGTTATCCCCGCAGGGCCTTCTTGAACTCCTTGAACTCCTTGTCCATCGGGACTCTCCAGTAGGCGGCTATCCCGGCAAGGTCGTAATGCCTCTTGGCGTGAATCCAGAGGCTGTCGTAGGTGATCCGGTCCCTCTTGTCACGGCCCTCGTTGAGGGGCGCCAGGTCACGCAGGATATCTGCGTAGGTGACCAGGTGAGTCTTGCCACGGCCCAGATTGACCGGGACACCGCGCCAGTCCAGGAGGTCGTTGACGGCAACGCGCACAGTCTCATCACGGCATATCCGGCAGCGTGGTTCCCTGCGCTCGACGTCGGCCCTCACGGGTTCAGCCGCCCTCATTATCGTGCTCGTCGGAAAGTGGTTGTAGCCCAGCGGCTTCACGCAAAATGTTCAGCGCACGCAGAGGATCGTCAGTCGGCAGGACGTGATACTGCGGTCCCTCGGCGTGATCAGGAGTCACAGCCCTCACGATAATGGTCTGGACCGACGAGGCCCACACCCAAATGCCCTGTGGCACAGGTGTAGTTAAGAATCGACGAGTGCAAAATCGCGACTCGCCTCATGGCAGCAAGAAAACGGGCGAGTTCTCGCCCGATAACTTGCCGCATGGCACAGCTCAGCGACCAGCATTTACGCAGGTGAGCATGGCCAGGAGCACGTAGACACCCCGAAGATGCCGGGCGAGCCCAAGCGCGTGCAGCCCAGCCGAGACACCGATCTGAAGAGGGAAAACAGGCGCAGGTGAGGCCCGCAGTCGTTCAGCTGACTGCCGGCTGCTTTCCCGCCGCTGCCTTGAGTTGCTCGTACGCCTCCAGTGTGTGGCGCGCGAGCTCGGGTAGGTCGTCGAAGGCCTCGGCGTTGGCGACGAACCCGAAGTCCATCTGGTCGTGATAGGAGGTAAGTGTGGCGTTCAGCCCGACCGAGGCGGCGAGCGCAGAGACCGGATAGATGCCGACCAGGCGTGCGCCGTTGAGGTATCGGGTCTCCTTGGCGCCCGGAACGTTCGAGATGACGAGGTTGCAGGCCGGGTGCATGACACGGTCCAAGTGCGTCGAGACTGCCAGGCCCGCGACCGTGACGAGTCCAACCGCGTAGGTCATCGCCGCCTCCTTCGACATGCCGCCCAGCTCTTTCTTGGCCGTCGCTATCGAATCGACCACCTGCTGGATCCGCTCCGCCGCAGTCGCGCCGGGCTTGCCGAGACGCACGAACATGGCCGACACCCGCGTGCCGATCTCCGTGTCGCCGTCGGCGCGCAGTGACACCGGAACCATCGCGATGAACGGATGCGCAAACGCGCGGCCGGTCTCGCGCAGGTAGGCGTGCAGCCCGGCGTCGACGACGGTGACCGCCACGTCGTTGAGGGTCGCCCCAAAGTGCCGACCGACCTCGTGCATCTCGTCGATTGGCAGCGAGAGCGTCGCGAATCTCCGCCCTGTTTTCAGCGGCTCGTTGGTTGGGGCCCGGTGCGCCGTGAACGGCACACTGCCTTCGAGATGCGATCCCACCAGTGCGGCGAGGGTCTTGCGCAGCGCGCCGACCGAGACCTGGTTGAGCGCTTCCACCTGCGTGACCGCCGCGCGGATCGAATGGGCGATTTTCTCCGTCACCGGTGTCGGCGGATGCGGCGCGGGTGCCGGCGCGTCTAGTGCAAAGGCGGGCGTGAGAACCGTGTGCCGACTGGATGTGCTCAGTCCTTCGTACAGCCTCTTCATACCGGAGGCGCCGTCGATGACGGAGTGGTGAATCTTCGTGTACACCGCGAACATGCCGTCGGGCACCCCGTCGATCACCCAGCAGCGAAAGAGCGGCCGGTCGCGATCCAGCATCGGCTCGTGCAGATCGGCCACGAGCCGCAGCAGGTCGTCGTAACAGGCCCCGGCCGGGAGCGACACATGCTGGATGTGGTGGTGCGGGTCCCAGCTCGTGACCTCTCGGAAGTGGGGCGCGCCGCCGCCCATGAGCTCCGGAACATAGTTGAAGGGCGGGACCGGCGGGTACGACCGGTACGCCTCCACGATGTCGCGCACGACGGACGCGCCGCGCGCTGGCTTCTTGAACAGCATCATCGCCCCGACGTGTGTCGTGCCGGCGGGTGCCTCCATCAGCAGCCATGAAAGGTCCAGTGGCGGAATCGGTTTGGTCATGGTGCAGTCCTCCGGGCATCATCGTGCTTCGACTACGCGGGCAGCTGCCGCCTGCGTCGTTCAGCCGGAACAGAGGCAGTCCACCATGATGGACATCTTCTCCCCGCAGACTGCCGCAAACTAGGGCATTAGGGCCCCGCTATGGCAGTCGTAAGTCGCATAACACCGCATAACAAGGAGCACCGGCCACCAGTACAGCAGCCTGCTTCCGTGGGCTGTCAGGGGGCGGCGTCCGGCGGGGTCGGCAGTCCGGGACCTAGGCGAGCATGGCCAAGAGCATGACGGCACCCCGAAGATGCCGGGTGAGCCGCCGCGCGTTCAGCCCAGCAAGAAGGTGGCGGCGAACTGGGACGATGAGGGGAATCCGGTGGGTTAGGTTGACGTTTGGGTTAAATATTTGCTGCGGCACCGGATGGACGGCGTTTGCTTGCGTAGCGTTGAAATATGTCAAGCGGAGGGGAAGACCTGCGCGATGCGTTTCAGGAGTCGCTGAACTGTGCCATCGCTCATGGTCTGCGTCCGTCCCGCTGGATTGGTCTGGGAGACAAGACTTTCACGGCTATCGATGCGATTGCTCATGAGCATCCGGAAGCGACCGCCGAGCATATCGCCGGTGCCTACGACGCGTTCGCCCGCGAACACGGCGTCGCCGACGTTGTCGAACCACCGAACGCTTAGCGGCTCAGCGGCCATTCAAGAAAAGCTGAGAGTCAGTACCAATAGCGTCGGCCGCCTACAGGGCGTCCAACCTGGCCGAGGATCAAGAGCACGACGCCGATGACGAGCAGAATCCAGCCGATCGTGGCGATGATGGCAGGTACGGGCAACAGGTAGCCCACAAGGATGAGGATCACACCGAGAACGATCACGGGTCTGGAGTCCTTCCGTCGCGACAATAACGCTGGTGGGATACCTCGTAAATCATCTTCCGAAACCCCGACGGCCGCGAGGCTGACCATGTGATGTTGTCGACCATGATGTCGAGGCCGACGGTGGTGATCTCGGGATCGTCAGCGCTGCCGCGTCGAACCTTCTTGATGCAGCGCGAGTTCCACCCGCCGATGTAGACCCATTCGCCATCACTCGACACCGATCCCCGACGTCAGCACCCACTCGCCGCCAGGAGCGACGACGAGGTCCTCCGCGTTGACCGGCCCCGCGATGTAGCCCGCCACGTGTTCGTGCATGCCGTTAACAATGGCTGCAGGCGGCCGAACGCGCTCGAGTATCGAGCTACTTCAACGCAAATCGGTGTCGGTGCACCACGCTGTGCCAGCGTGGTGCAGTCTGAGCAGATGGAGGGTAGATGAACGCCCGTCGGTTGATTGCCGCCCTGGCCATCTTCGCGTTGGTCGCCACCGGGATCGGCGTCAGTATCGCGTTGTTCATCGCGGACAAACCGACCCGACCCGCCGCGACGCAGACCCCACGACAGCCTCCACCGCCACCGCGGCCACAGGTCCCCATTCCGGCCGAGTTCCAGATCGGGGTGGTGGTGACGGACCAGAAATGCTCCGGGCCGAGCGGATGTGTGTACAAGTACCGCATCGAGCCCAAATACATTGGCATGCACCCGTTGCCGGAAAAAGAGATCAAGGTGGTGTACCAGGTGACCGGTGGGCATCAGCCACAAGTCGGCGACTTCACGGTCCAGGGCGACCAGGCTCGGGTGTTGCAGGACGTCGCCCTCGAGGGTCCCCCAGGTGCCCGCCTGCAGGCAACGGTAACGCAGATCATCGGCTGAATAACGCGCCCGATAGGGTTCGGGCCATGTATGTGTGGCTTGCTCTGCTCCTGGTCATCGCCGCGTCGATACTGCTGGCGGTCGGAACGATCTGGTTCGTGAATCGCGTTGTCGGCCATTCGGCCGGCAGAGAGTACAACGCCACGCTCTCGCCCTTCGTGACCACCGTCGCTCTGGTGTACGGAACGCTGCTCGGATTCACCGTCGTGGTCGCGTGGGAGCAGTTCTCCTCGGCCGGGGCCAACGTCGCCAACGAGGCGTCCACTCTCGCGACCATGTACCGCCAAACCGTCGCCATGCCCGCCCCGGAGCAGCGAGAGATGCGGGATCTCCTGCGCAGTTACACGATGGCTGTGAAGGGCCCAGAGTGGGCGAGCCAGATCGAGAACGACGGTGGCACAAGCTCGACGGCACGCGGCGCGATCACCGAGATGTACCGGGTGGTCGGCCGGCAGGATCCTGAAGCCAAGTCGGCCATCACCGGGGAGTTTCTCGGCCAGCTGACGGTCTTGGCCTCAGAGCGAAACACGCGGGTACTGGACGCCGAACCGCGAATCCCGTGGTTGCTCTGGGGTGGCCTGGCTTTCGGTGGCATTCTCCTCGTCGGGATGACGGCCTTCTTGCGACTGGACAGCACGCGTGCCCACGTGCTCCTGTCCGGCGCCGTCGCTGTCCTGCTCGGATTGCTGCTGTTCGTCGTCTACCGTCTTGACCACCCGTTCGGCACCGAAGTCGGTATCACCCCGATCCCGTTCGAGCACTCGGTGGAGGTCTTCGACATGGTCGATCAGGGCTCGTGAGTCACCGGGTCGTGGCTGAATATCGCGAATCGCAACGTATGTGTGCGCGCGCGGCCGCATTGTCAGCTCTATGACGACGTCGTCGCTTCTTCGTGCCGAGGAGGGCCTGCCGCGCGGCGTGCAAGGAGCCGCCGATCCTCGATTCGCGAACGTCATCCGCATCTTCGCCGGGCTGTTCCCTGGCCGCCGGTTCGGCGGAGGGGCCTTGGCGGTCTACATCGCCGGCAAACCGGTGGTCGACGTCTGGACGGGCTGGTCCGACCGGTCCGGGGAGGTGGCCTGGGCCGCGAATACGGGTGCGATGGTGTTCTCCGCGACGAAGGGGGTGGCTGCGACGGTCGTCCATCGGCTCGTCGACCGCGGGCTGCTGTCCTATGACACCCCCGTTGCCGAGTACTGGCCGGAATTCGGTGCCAACGGTAAGTCGGACATCACCGTCCGCGACGTACTGCGGCACCGTTCCGGCCTGTCGCACTTGAAGAGTGTGAAGAAGGAGGACTTGCTGGATCACCTCCTGATGGAGTCGCGGTTGGCCGCGGCGCCGGTCGACCACTTGCGGGGACGGCCGGCGTACCACGCGCTGACATACGGGTGGCTGGTATCGGGACTGTGCCGAGCGGTGACGGGTATGGGCATGCGCGACCTGATTCGCGACGAGGTGGCGCGTCCGCTCAACACCGACGGCCTACACCTCGGCCGCCCGCCGGCCGGTTCGCCTACCAAGGTGGCGCAGATCCTCGTACCGCAGAGTGCGCGGCCCAATCCGGTGTTCAACTTCGTGGCACCCAAGGTGGCCGGTCTGCCGTTCTCCGGTGCTCTCGGCTCGATTTACTTTCCCGGCATCAAATCCTTTGTGCAGCGCGATATTCCGTTCCTCGACGGCGAGGTACCGGCCGCCAATGGCGTGGTGACCGGCCGCGCCTTGGCCAAGATGTACGCGGCCCTGGCCAACGGCGGTGTCATCGATGGCGAGGAGTTCCTGTCACCGGAGCTGGCCGACGGCCTGATCGGCAAGCCGAAGGTGTGGCCCGATCTGAACATGGTCGTGCCGATGCCGTTCCATCTCGGCTACCACGAATCTCCGATTCCCGGCCTGCTGAAGGGATTCGGCCACATCGGCCTCGGCGGAACACTCGGCTGGGCGGATCCGTCAACCGGCAGCGCGTTCGCTTTCGTGCACAACCGGCTGCTGACGCCGATGGTGCTCGACATGGGTTCCTTCGCAGCCGTGGCGCGGCCGCTGCGCAATGCGATTACCGCGGCGCGCAGCAGCGGCGCCATGACGGTGCCGCGGTACGGCGCGACCTACCGCGAGCCCGGTGAGCACAGCGACGCTCCGAAGAAGCGAGTGGCGGGCCGACGCTAGGCGCTCATGCGGGTGGAAGCTGGAATGCCGTCGGTCGCGTCGGCATCATGCCCGGATCTTGCGGTAGCACAGGGGTTTTGCCTGTGCCCGACTGCTCATCGGATGCCACGGCGGCCGGGGCGACGCACCGTCCCGTCCCTGGTGACGCTTCCGCCGGAGAGGACGCAGCAGTATTCGGCGTTCCTGACGGTTTTGCTCATGCAGTTGTCATAGGCCTCGATGTCCCACTCGCTGTTTGGTTCGGCGCCCGCGATTGCAGCAAGGCCGAGTGCGAGTCCACCGAGAGTCATCGAAACGGTGTAAGTGAATGCCGTCAGAACTCGACGTGATTCCGGCGGAAGTACAGTCAAACAACGCACCTTCATGCTCCGCCCCTCTCTTGACGTGCTCACACTGCGCCGGTTGTCCGAGTGAGGTCAAGATTAATTTGCCGGGACCGTAAAATAATTTGCCAAGGGGAAGATTCTTTAGCCTGGGCGGCGCTAGGTCGATACCGGGTTGCGTCTCGCGCTATAGTGATTCGCGGAACCGAAAGACGTGAGATGCCAAGCTCTTTGGCCGGCGGGGCGAGCCAACGGTATCGCGCAGGTGAACCTGAGCCTGACCTTTCGGCGCCAGCACCACGACAATAATTTGCCGAGGAGTTTTAATGCTAAGTCTGAAAGCAGCCGCAGCCGGACCGATAATCACCGGTGGCCTGGCTTTGGCCGTCGTCGGAATTGCACCTGTAGCGAACGCCGCCCCGTCCACTCCCGTTGTCTCGGGGCCGCAGTGGCTAGCCGAGAACGGACCCGGGCGCGGACACGGCCACGGACACGACGACGATTGGTGGTGGGACGGCCCAAGGCGCTGGGACCCGATCGAAGCGTGCGTCAGTGCCCAGGGGCCGTTCGGCTATGTGCAGGGCAGCGCCTGCATCTAGCGGGAGCGCGCTAAGCCGTCGGCACGACGCCGCGTGCCTGCGGCAGCACCAGATCGTTGTACGTCGCGATGCCCGGGGCGGCGGCGACAACGGCCGGGATGGCGTGGATCGGCGGCATCGCGGTGATGATGTGGCCGAGCCCCATGAAGTCTTCGATCGTCTTGGCGTTCTCGATGAAGTCCGGCGGCGGAAGGAAGCCGACCTGCATCGTCACCGTCGGCAGGCCTTCGATGGTGATCTTCCAGGGGTCTCCTTCGACCTTCCAGTCCGGATCGAGCGTCTGGCCCTTGCGCCACCGCACGTTCAGATCGACGACGGTCTTGCCGCCGACGCGGCCCTGCCAGCTGGCGAAGACGCCGGCCACATGGCCGGCCTTGATGGTCCACGAGGCCATCTCGACGTCCTCGGTCGTCTGCGCGTACTCGGTCTCGCACACCACCTCGTCGAGTTCGACGCCCAGACGACTCGGCGACCATGTGCACCGCCTCCTCGAACACCGCGGTGCCCTTGGCCGCCATCGGCCCCAGGTTGGGGTCGTCGATCGCCGCACCGAAGCCTGCCGGCCGCTCGGTGTCCGGTGAGTCGTAGAACGTGGTGTCAGATGCCTCGGCGATGGTGACCTTGTCCACCCGGGCGCAGCCGGTGGCCGCGACGATGGCCAGCAGCTCGGCGAATCCGGGGCTGACACCGGAGCCGAACATCGTCGAGCCGCCCTGCCGGCACGCCTCCTGGATCCGGTCGCGGCCGTCGCCCAGATTGTGGCCGGTGATGAACGACGCGGACGTCACGACGTTGACCCCCGCCGACAGGATGCGCACCAGTTCGTCGACGTCGATCCACATCGGGTTGTAGACGACGCAGTCGGGTTTCAGCGCCAGCAGCGCGTCGACGTCGTTGGTGGCGGCGACGCCGAGCGGTTCGATTCCGACCAGTTCGCCGACGTCGACCCCGTTTTTATCCTTCGACCAGGCATAGCACCCGACGAGTTCGTAGTTCGGGTTCTTCGCTAGCGCCTCGACAGAGCTCTTTCCGACATTTCCCGTCGTCCACTGGACGACCCGATAGGGAGAGGTGTTTGGCACTCGCTCAGCATAGGGCTACGGCCCGGCGGACAGCGTCGCTTTCCCGGTGCGCCCTTGGCCGCTGAGGTCGATCCAGGTCAGGTCCACGACATCGCCGGGGTAGTGCCGGTCCAGCACGTAGGTCAGCGCCGTCGCCGAATCCAGCGGTGCGCCGTCGATGCTGGTGAGGATGTCCCCGGCGACGAGGCCGGCCTGCTCGGCCGGACCGCCGCGCAACGCCTCGCGAATGACGACGCCCGGCACCGAACGTTCCTGGTCGCCTGCTGCGACACCGACGCCGAGCAGTGTCGGCGGGCCGATGTGCACCGTGTCGGACGGCGCGCGCGCCCGGATCTGGTCGACGATGGCCAGCGCCTGATTGATCGGTATCGCGAATCCCTTGCCGCCGGGCGCGAACCGGTAGTTCACCGTCGCCGCCGTTGTCACGCCGATCACCTCTCCGGCACCGTTCACCAGAGGGCCGCCGGAGTCGCCCGCCCGGACGTTGGCTGCGACCTCGATCAAGCCGTTCAGCTGGTCGGAGCTGCCCGTCAGTGCGTCCTTGGCGTCGATCGTCCGGCCAAGTTGGATGATGGTGCCGGCTTCGCGGGTCGGCGGGCCGCCGGGGTTCGCGTTGCCGATCGCGACCGCCGGGTCGCCCACCACGACCTGAGCCGAGTTACCCAGCGGGGCGGTCGGCATGCCCGCGGCGCCGCGCAGCTGCACCAGGGCGATGTCGTGGGTGCGGTCGTAGCCGATCAGGTCGACCGGGAAGCTCTGGCCGGTGCCCACACTGTGGGCGGTGATGACGTCGGCGCCCTGCACGACGTGGAAATTGGTCACCACCTCGCCGCCGGGGCTCAGCACGAAGCCGGTGCCTGCGCCGATCGCATGCTGGTAGTCGATGGTCGTGTCGATCTGGACGACGGCGGGTTCCACCGCCGCGATCGCGGTATCCAGCGGCGCCGCTGCGGCGATCGCCGGGCGGACCGGCGCCACCAGCGCAATTGCGGCGGCGAGCGCGATCAGCGGGCGATAAAGATGCATGCGGGCCATATGGTGACTTTCGGCTGGAGAGGGGATCTCATTACATCGTGGCAATGAGAGGTTCCCCTGTCGATTCGAGGCTAATCCTCGACGGCGACACCGCCGCGTGACCGCTTGCGTCGACGCAGGGTGATCTTTCCCGATGTCCGCCTGTTGCGCAGTCCACCGTTGTGTCTCAGCCTCGTCGACCACGTCGGAGGCATCCTCCTCGGATTTGACCCCCTCGGCGGAGGCGTCGTCCGCGGTCTCCTCGGCCGTCACCTCGGCGGGCTCTTCTTCGCGCGGCTCGTCGGACTCAGCGGGCTCCTCGGCCTCGGATGCCTCGTCGCTCTCGTCGGAGGTCGTCGCCTCGTCGGTAACGGCTTCCGCAGTCTCCTCGGCCTCGGCGTCCGTCTCTTCGGCGGCCTTGCGCCGCCGACGGCGCCCCTTCTTCTCCGCCTTCGGCTTCAGCGGTTTCGGTGGCGGCGGTGGGAGCTCGGCCACGTATGCCAGATAGAAGGCGAAAATGCCGAGCAGGGCAATCGCCGCCGCGGCACCGTAGACGCCGAACAGCCAGCGTCCGGCACTGTCGAGGCTGAGCCAGATCTCACTGATCGCGGTCCCGACGATGAGCACACCGGCGATCACATGCAGCACGATCGACGACATCCGCAGGCTCAGCGCCAGCTGTGGGGTGCCCAGCTCCGGCCTGCGGGTGCGCAACAGGGTGAACACCACCGGCAGCGCCGCCAGCCCGATCACGGCGCCGGTGACGATGCGCAGCACGGTGCCCAGCGTGTGGGTGGTGACGCCACGCAACTCCGGAAAGCGCGGCAGAACGAAGAAGAAGTACAAGACGCCGGCGGCGATCGAGAACAACGCGTGCCAAGCCACCGCAACTTTGCGGCTCATACTCCTCCTCATAATTCTTTGGGCCAGGAGCGACCAGTCTTTGACTATTCACTGGTCGCACCCCGCACCGAGTGCGGAGGATAGGGGATTTGAACCCCTGAGGGCTATTAACCCAACCCGCGTTCCAGGCGAGCGCCATAGGCCACTAGGCGAATCCTCCGCGGGCCATGGTAACCGACCTGCCCAATACGCCCGTCGGGCCGCGCGGTGTCCATTCCCCGGTCGCTACGCTCCGCCCTCCGGTGACCGCGTATTACACTCGCGATGGACCCCGCGCGGCGTCTATCCTGTGAACTCCCCCAGGGCCGGAAGGCAGCAAGGGTCAATGGGCTCTGGCGGGTGCGCGGGGTCCCCTTTCTTTCAGACTTTGACGTCCACGGCTCTCGACGGTGAAAGGCGCACGGTGTCGTTTCAGTCCCTCGGCCGTCAGGAATTGCAGGCTCAGCACGAGTTGCAGCGGTCCAACTACGCCGACCTGCAGGCCAAGCAGCTCCACCTCGACCTGACCCGCGGCAAGCCATCTCCGGCGCAACTGGACCTGTCCAACGCGCTGCTCTCGCTGCCGGGCTCCGGCAAGGACGCCTATCGCGACGGCGAGGGCACCGACACCCGCAACTACGGCGGCCTGCACGGACTGCCCGAACTGCGCGCCATCTTCGGCGAGCTTCTCGGCATCCCGGTGCCCAATCTGATCGCGGGCAACAACGCAAGCCTCGAGCTGATGCACGACGTGGTGGTGTTTTCGCTGTTGCACGGTGGCGTGGATTCGCCGCGGCCGTGGATTCAGGAACAACAGGACGGCGCTCGAATCAAGTTCCTGTGCCCGGTGCCCGGCTACGACCGGCATTTCGCGATCACCGAGAGCCTCGGCGTCGAGATGATCAACATCCCGATGCGCGAGGACGGTCCCGACGTCGACTTGATCGAGGAGCTCGTCGCCGCCGACCCGGCCATCAAGGGAATGTGGTGCGTGCCGGTGTTCTCCAACCCGACCGGTGTCACCTTCGCCTGGGAAACGGTGCGCCGGCTCGTCCAAATGCGCACGGCCGCATCCGATTTCCGGCTGTTCTGGGATAACGCCTACGCAGTGCACACGCTCACCCACGACTCGGTACGACAGATCGACGTGCTGGGCCTCGCCGCCGCCGCGGGCAACCAGAATCGGCCGCTGGTGTTCGCCTCGACGTCCAAGATCACCTTCGCCGGTGCAGGCGTCAGCTTCTTCGGCGGCTCGCTGGCCAACATCGCCTGGTATCTGCAGTACGCGGGTAAGAAGTCGATCGGCCCCGACAAGGTCAACCAGCTCCGTCATCTCCGGTACTTCGGTGACGCCGACGGTGTGCGGCTGCAGATGCAGCGCCACCAGGAGCTGCTGGCCCCGAAGTTCGCGCTGGTCCAGGAGATCCTCGACGACCGGCTCGGGGAGTCGAAGATCGCATCGTGGACGGACCCGAAGGGCGGCTACTTCGTCAACCTCGACGTGTGGCCGGGCACCGCCCGCCGCACCGTATCGCTTGCGAAGGATGCGGGCATCGCCGTCACCGAGGCGGGCGCGTCGTTCCCGTACCGAAAAGATCCGGAGGACAAGAACATTCGGATCGCCCCGACGTTCCCGGCGCTGCCCGACCTGCGGGAGGCCATCGACGGGTTGGCCACCTGCGCGCTGCTGGCCGCCACCGAAGCCCTGCTCAAGGACTAGCGCCGATTGTGAATCTGACGACGAAATCCGCCTAGGAGCGTCGTCAGTTTCACAAACGAAATCCCCGCGACCGCAACGCGCTTTCCACCCGTGCTACATAGGTAGCGCGGCGGTACCGCAGCAGATCTCTGCTCACCCGGATGATCAGCCAGCCGAGCTCGTTCAGCGCGAACTGCTTGTCGATGTCGCGCTGCCTCACCGCGGGATCGGTCCAGTGCTGCGGGCCGTCGTACTCAATACCGACCAAAACCTCGTCGTACGCCATGTCGAGACGCGCGACGAACTGCCCATACTCGTCGAATACGCGAAATTGCGTGCGCGGCGGCGGCAGGCCCGCGTCGATCAAGACCAGCCGAGCGAGCGGTCTCCTGTGGTGATTCCGCTCCGCTGTCGACCAGGGGGAGGACGCTGCAGCAGTCGCGGTATACCGCGGGCGCCGGCATGAGCCGCGAGTATCGCCTCGACGTCGACGCGCTTGACGTCGGTGGCGTTGGCGAGGGCATCGAGCCGCTGTACGGCGGCGGTCGTAGACCGGATATGGCGACCGAGGTCGAACGCGGTGCGGGCCGGTGTCGTCACGGGAATCCCGTTCACCCCAACGATTTCGTTCGACAGCAGCTTCTCGGTCCGGACGACCAGATTCGGCGGCGGTCTGCGGTTGTCGTGAATCAGTTCCGCAGGCTCTGACGGGTCGATCCACTTGGCTCCATGCAACGCGGCTGCCGACAGGCCCGCCACGATGCCGCGGCGCTTCGACCACAGCCACGCGGCATGCGCCCGCTCTCGCGCTGTCAGGGTGGCGTCGCGCCGCCAGTAGACGTTGGGATACACCGGCTCGTAAAGGCGGCGCATCGCCCGCTCGGAGATGAGGCCCGCCGACAATGCCTCGGTTCCGACGAACGGCGACTCGATCACGGGACCTACGGTGCGCGCAGTGACCGACGGATCAGCCGTGCGGCGGGAAAGCTATCCACAAGTCGGTGAGCCATGGCGGCTGACCATCCGTCGGTCCGCGTCGGTAGCCTGCTGAGCGTGGCGCTCTACCGCAAGTACCGACCTGCAATGTTCGCCGAAGTGGTCGGGCAGGAGCACGTCACCGAGCCGCTGTCCACTGCGCTGGCGGCCGGGCGCATCAACCACGCGTATCTGTTCTCCGGTCCGCGGGGCTGCGGTAAGACGTCATCGGCGCGGATCCTGGCGCGCTCATTGAACTGCGAGCAGGGCCCGACGGCGACGCCGTGCGGGGTGTGCGACTCGTGCGTCGCGCTGGCTCCCAACGGGCCCGGCAGCGTCGACGTCGTCGAACTCGACGCGGCCAGCCACGGCGGCGTCGACGACACCCGCGAGCTTCGGGACCGCGCGTTCTACGCCCCGGCGCAGTCGCGGTACCGCATCTTCATCGTCGACGAAGCGCACATGGTGACCACCGCCGGCTTCAACGCGCTGCTCAAGATCGTCGAGGAGCCGCCCGAACATTTGATCTTCGTGTTCGCGACCACCGAACCGGAGAAGGTGCTGTCGACGATCCGCTCGCGCACCCACCATTACCCGTTCCGGCTGTTGGCCCCGCGCACGATGCGGGCGCTGCTGGAACGGATTTGCGAACAGGAGGGCGTGGCGGTCGACGAGACGGTGTATCCGCTGGTGATCCGGGCCGGCGGCGGCTCGCCCCGTGACACCCTGTCGGTGCTCGATCAGCTGTTGGCCGGCGCGGATGGAAATCGGGTCGGCTATCCACGGGCCTTGGCGCTGCTGGGCGCCACCGATGTCGCACTCATCGACGATGCCATCGATGCGCTGGCCGCAGGAGACGCCGCAGCGTTGTTCGGTGCGGTTGAGGCGGTCATCGACGCGGGCCACGACCCGCGCCGGTTCGCCACCGATCTGCTCGAACGCTTCCGAGACCTGATCGTGCTGCAGGCGGTGCCCGACGCCGCCGCCCGCGGCGTGGTCGACGCGCCGGGCGATGTGCTGGAGCGGATGCGCGATCAGGCCGCCCGCATCGGCGCGGGGACGCTCACGCGCTGGGCCGAAGTGGTGCACGCGGGTCTCGGCGAGATGCGTGGGGCCACCGCACCGCGGCTGCTGCTCGAGGTGGTGTGTGCGCGGCTGCTGCTGCCGTCGGCCAGCGACACCGAGTCGGCGCTACTGCAACGAATGGAACGCATCGAGACGCGGCTGGAGATGTCGATTCCGGCCGATACCGGCACCGAGGCCCCGCGGGCCGCACAGGCGACCAAGCCGCCGAAGCAGTTCACCAGGAAGACCAAGGCCGACGCACCGCCCGAAGCACCGCGTGCGGAGAAACCGGTGCCCGCGCCGAAGGCGGACCTCGAACCGGCAGAGCCTCCGCCGCCGTCACCTCCTCCTGTGCAACCTCCGGCCGACCCGGTGGTGGAAGCGCCCGCCGCCGCGGTCGCAGGGGAACCGGACGCCGCCGCGATACGCCGGCAGTGGTCCACCGTGCTCGACAAGGTGCGGGAGCGCAGCCGTTCACTCGCGGTGATGCTCGCTGGTGCCGTAGTGCGCGCGGTCGACGGCGGCACGCTCGTGCTCAATCACGAGTCGGCTCCACTGGCCAAGCGGCTCAACGAACAACGCAACACCGAGGTCGTCGAGGAAGCGTTGAAGGATGCACTCGGTATGGCGTGGAAGGTGCGTTACGAAGTCGGGCCCGCGGAGGCCGGCGCGCCAAGTGCTCCCGCCACGGCCGCGGCCGACGAAGTTCAGCGCAAGGAAGAGGACAGCATGCTGGCCGAGGCCGGCAACGACAACTCCGAGACTCCGCGCCGAGACCCCGAAGAGGCCGCGCTCGAACTACTTCAGAACGAACTCGGCGCCCGCCCCATCGACGGGAGCGGTTAGGGCGTCCACCACGGCCGCAGCGGCAGGCCGCCGTCGTTGCCGTCGTCGTCGAGCTTGACCGCGAGCACCTGGTGCAGCTGCACGACGTTGGTCTCGAAGCCCAGCCGCGAGCCGGCCATGTACAGACCCCACACCTTGGCGGTGGGCAGCCCGACCTCTTCGACCGCCTCGTCCCAATGCTCGACGAGGTTGGCGCACCAGTCGCGCAGCGTCAACGCGTAGTGGTTGCGCAGGTTCTCGTCGTGCACGACCTCCAGGCCGACGTCCTGCGCCTCGGTGATGATCCGGCCAGAACCGGTCAGCTCCCCGTCGGGGAACACGTAGCGGTCGATGAAGCCGCCCGCCGTGGGCCCGGCGCGGTTGTCCGGCCGGGTGATGCAGTGGTTGAGCAGCAGCGCCCCGGTGCGCATCTTCGATTTGAGGAAACCGAAGTACGACGGGTAGTTCTGCACACCGATGTGCTCGGTCAGCCCGATCGAGGACACGGCGTCGAAGCCGGTTTCCGCGACGTCGCGGTAGTCGCCGTGCCGGACCTCGCCGAGATCGGTCAGGCCCTCGTCGGCGATCGCCTTCTGTCCCCAGGCCGCCTGCTCCTTGGACAGGGTGACGCCGATCGCCTTGACGCCGTGACGGGCCGCGTAGCGGACCATGCCGCCCCAACCGCAGCCCACATCCAGCAGCCGATCGCCCGGCTTCAGCCGCAGCTTCTCGAACACCAGCCGGTACTTGTTGTCCTGTGCCTCCTCGAGCGAGGCGTCGGGATGTGGATAGCACGCGCAGGTGTAGGTCATCGACGGGCCGAGCACCCACTCGTAGAACGTGTTCGAGACGTCGTAGTGGTGGTGGATCGCCTCGGCGTCGCGAGTCTTGCTGTGCCGCAATCCCTCTGCGATGCGCCGCCAGCGGGGGAGCGCTTCCTGCGGCGGCGGCGCGATCGGCTTGAGATGCTCGATGCCGATCGAACGGACGATGTTGGCCAGCACCCGCGCGGGTGGCCGCTTGAAGTCCATCTTCTCGGCGAGGGCCCGCAGCAGCTCGTACGGGTCGCCGGGATGCACGCCGTGTGGTTCGACGTCACCGGATACATAAGCCCGGGCCAGCCCGAGCTCTCCAGGCGCCGTGGCGAGATACGTCGTGCCGCGTGGCGTCAGCAGGTCCAAGCCGACGGTGGCGTCTTCGGGCCCGGCCGTACTCCCGTCGTATGCGGTGAACTTGAGAGGCAGTTGACCCGCGGCGAAGATCTCCAGGATCTCGGCCAGCGTCAGCTTCCTGGCCGGCGCATTTGTTTCTTGCTCTTTATATGTCGTCATCGTCGTTGCACCGCCTTCGCATAGAGGTCCAGGAGACGTGAATCGGGGTCGTAGGTCTTCTTTACGGTCTTATAGGCTTCCCCGCCATAGAGTTCGTCGAACTCTTCGGGCGAATAAAATGCGTCGGAGTACAGCGATTTGTGCCCGTCCAGCTCGCTGACCTTGCGTTCTATCATTCTATTCGTGTAACCGTCCTCGGGCCCGACCGGCACCGACGACCAGAAGCCGATGTTGACGTAGGTGTGCTGCGGCCGAAGGGGATAAAGAGGCCAGGCTCCGTCTGATCTCGGGTCGTCGCGGAGCCGCAACGGGCACAGCCAGATCGGCTCGATCGGGACGTTCGTCAGGAACCAGTCGAGGAATTCGGCACACCGTTCGATCGGCACCTCGATGTCCTGAACGACGCGTTCGAGGGTCGGGGGGCCAGGCGAAAAGACACTGCGCTTCTCGATCCGGTCGGCGATGTTGAAGCGCTGGTCGTAGCCGATCAGCTTCCAGTAGAAGCTGCTGCGCCGGTAGCGCCGCGGCCAGAACCGCCTGATCTTCGGGTTCTGCGCGCCGAATGCGCGCGAACACCAGAACCAGTCGGTGTCCCACCGCCACAGGTAGTCGTGAATGGTGAGCCGGTCGTGCTTCTCGGTGCCGTCATGCCGGATCGACTGGTAGTAGATGCGCTGGCCCGTGTAGTCGCTGACCGGTCCGGGTGTCGTGGTCTGCACGCCGACACACAGGTAGCTCTCGTCCGAGCTGAACACCACGCCGTCGAGGTAATCGACGGGCGTGCCGTCGATGCCGCCGGTCTCGATGATCCGGTCCATCGTCGCGACCAGCTCCTGCAATGAGTGGAATCGCAGGTGCTTCAGCGCCACGAATGGTTTCACGGGTTCCAGCTCGATCTTCAGCCGAACCGAATAGCCCAATGTGCCATAGGAATTCGCAAATGCGCGGTATAGATCGGTGTTCTGCTCAGGCGACGCGGTGACGACTTCGCCGGTACCGGTCAGAATGTCCATTTCGAGCACCGACTCGTGGGGCAGGCCGTTGCGGAACGAGGTCGACTCGATGCCGAGGCCGGTGACTGCTCCGCCGAGAGTGATGGTCTTCAGCTGCGGGACGACGAGTGGCGCCAGCCCGTAGGGCAGCGTCGCAGCGACCAGGTCCTCATAGGTGCACATTCCTGCGACATCGGCGGTCCGGGCGTCGGGGTCGACGGCGATCACACCCGTCAGACCCGACGTGTCCAGCCCCTTGGCGTTGCTCTTGGCGCGGGCGCGGAACAGGTTCGAGGTCGGCTTGGCCAGGCGAACGGTGGCCGTCGGGGGGATGGCCCGGTAGCTGACAAGCAGTCGCTGCACGCCGGCGGCGTGAGCGGCACGGGCGTCGGTTGCCGGAACAGACACGGATATACGCTAGTCCGCACCTGCGGCCGATGCGACCGCACGATGACGATGGGAGTCTTACCCGATGGGACAGGTCAGCGCGTCCAGCAGCGTCTTGATCGACGCCGAACCGGAGAAAGTGCTGGCGGCCGTCGCCGACTATCAAACGGTCCGCCCGAAGATCCTCTCGCCGCACTACCTCGACTACCAGGTGCTCGAGGGTGGACAGGGTGCGGGAACGGTTGCGAGCTGGAAGCTGCAGGCCACCAAGTCGCGGGTCCGCGACGTCAAGGCCAACGTCGACGTGGCAGGCCACACCGTGATCGAGAAGGACGCCAACTCGTCGATGGTGACCAACTGGACCGTCGCACCAGCCGGACCCGGCTCGTCCGTCACCGTCAAGACGTCGTGGCAGGGCGCGGGCGGCATCGGAGGCTTCTTCGAGAAGACCTTTGCGCCGTTGGGGCTGAAGAAGATTCAGGGCGAGGTCTTGGACAATCTGAAGAAGACCGTCGAGGGAAGCTAGCTGCGCTGCGCGCCGAGGAAGCCCGCGATACCGCGCACCACGGCGTCGGCGTACTTCTGCCTGCCCTCCGGAGTGGTGATCAGCCCCGCGTCGGCGGGATTCTTCATGTTGCCCAGCTCGACGAGGATCGACGGATACTGCGCCAGGTTCAGCCCCGCGATGTCGGACCGGGGATTGAGCCCGCCGGAGCCGATGTACGTCGAGGGCACCAGACCGGAGGCCTGCAGCTGGTCACGCATGACCTGCGCAAACTGAACCGACGGCCCGGCCTGCACCTGGTTGAGCGGCGGTGACGAGTAGAGCACGTGGAAACCGCGGCCGGTCGGCGGCCCACCGTCGGCATGGATGCTGACGACGGCGTTGGGTTTCAGCGCGTTTGCCATCGCCGCGCGCTCGTCGACGCACGGTCCGAGTCCGGTGTCGTCGCCGCGGGACATCGCGGTCCGCACGCCCAGCGCCGTGAGCGCCTGGCGGATCCGCAGCGTGGTTTCCCAGGTGAAGCTGTGTTCGGGATAGCCGTCGTTGGCCGAGGTGCCGCTTTCCTGGCAGTTCTTGGTGCCGCCGCGGCCGGTGGGCACCTGCCGGCTGATCGATTCGTCATTGGACCCGTTGTGGCCGGGATCGAGGAAGACGATCATGCCCGCGATGTTGGCGGGCGCGGCGGCTGTCGGGGCCGCGAGTGTCGACGCCGCGATCAGCAGGCCGGCGGCCGCGATCCCGCCGACACGCAGGGTGGCTGGCACGTGCACCGCGTCAAGGTAGCCCGTGGGCGTCTAGGCTTGGAAGGCCAAACCGCCGCTTGCCAGCGAGCGCAACCAAGTCGAGACCAATACGCAAGGGGACTGTCATGCAACCCGGAGGCCAGCCCGACATGTCGGCGCTCCTCGCGCAGGCGCAACAGGTGCAGCAGAAGCTGATGGAAGCGCAGGAGCAACTCGCCAACGCCGAGGTGCACGGCCAGGCCGGTGGCGGCCTGGTACAGGTCACCGTGAAGGGCAGCGGCGAGGTGGTGGGCGTGTCGATCGACCCGAAGGTCGTCGACCCCGACGACGTCGAAACACTGCAGGATCTCATCGTCGGCGCGTTGGCCGACGCGGCCCGTCAAGTGACCATGCTGGCACAGGAGCGGCTGGGACCGCTTGCCGGCGGCATGGGCGAGCTGGGCATACCGGGGCTGTAATTGTTCGAAGGACCGGTGCAGGACCTCATCGACGAGCTAGGCAAGCTGCCGGGCATCGGTCCGAAGAGTGCGCAGCGCATCGCGTTTCACCTGCTGTCCGTCGAACCGCCCGACATCGACCGGCTGACTGCCGTACTGGGGAAGGTTCGCGACGGCGTGAAGTTCTGCGCGGTGTGCGGAAACGTGTCCGATGACGATCGCTGCCGGATCTGTTCCGATTCGCGGCGCGACGCGTCGCAGGTGTGTGTCGTCGAGGAGCCCAAGGACGTGCAGGCCGTGGAGCGGACCCGCGAATTCCGGGGCCGCTACCACGTTTTGGGCGGCGCGCTGGATCCGCTGTCGGGTGTCGGTCCCGAGCAGCTGCGTATTCGCGAGCTGCTCAACAGGATTGGCGAGCGCGTTGACGGCGTGGACGTCACCGAGGTGATCATCGCCACCGACCCGAACACCGAGGGCGAGGCGACGGCGACCTATCTGGTTCGGATGTTGCGCGACATTCCCGGCTTGACAGTCACCCGCATCGCCTCCGGCCTGCCGATGGGCGGCGACCTGGAGTTCGCCGACGAGCTCACCCTGGGCCGCGCGTTGTCCGGCCGCCGCGCCCTCACCTGATTTCGCGAAATCGACGCTAGCGAGGCCGCTTCTCGCACTTTTCCTCGCTTACGGCGATCTCGCGGATATCAACTACACGCGGCGGGGAGCGGCGAGGCGTTCGCGTCGTAAGAGCGCGACCTCGGGCAGCTCGAGTGGAGCCAATTCGCCGACGACGCGGGACAGCAGATGATCCGCGAGCTGGGGATTACGGGCCAGGCACGGGCCATGCAGATAGGTGGCGACGACGCTGCCCTGCACCGCACCGTCGATGCCGTCACCGGCGCGATTGCCCGCACCCGAGATCACCCGGGCCAGCGGCTGCGCATCGGAGCCGAGAACCGTACCGCCGCGATGGTTTTCAAAGCCGGTGAGTTTTTCGGTGATACCGGTCAACAGGGGTTGGCTTACCACTTCGCCGATGGTGCGCTTCGGCTGGGGTGACGTGGTCAGGTCCAGCAGGCCGACGCCGTCGACACGCTCACCCGCCGACGTCTCATACCAATGCCCCAGCACCTGAATCGCCGCGCAGATCGCCAGCACCGGCGCGCCCTTCGCCGCCGCATCCTGCAGGCCGGGGTACCGGATCAGGTGCCTGGTCGCAAGCCGCTGCGCGTAGTCCTCGGCGCCGCCGAGCGTATACAGGTCCAGGCCCGACGGCACCGGATCGTCGAGCGTGATGTTGACGACCTCGGCGTCAAAACCCCTGAGCTGCAACCGCTGCCGGAGCACCACGGAGTTGCCGCCGTCGCCGTAGGTGCCCATCACGTCGGGTAGCACCAGCCCGATCCGAACCGTCGACTCACCCACGGGTCAGCGCCCGATTCAGCTGGAGAAACGCGGTGTAGTTCGCGACCACCTCGACGTGTCCCGGCGGGCATGACGTGATTGCCTCAACGGCGTTGTGCACCAACGTGTGTTGGACGCCCGCGTAGCCGAGCCGCACGGCCAGATCCGTGCCACGCTCACCCGCTGCAACCACCGGATGATCGACGAAATGCTCGAAGTTGACGTCCCACAGCCATGACAGGTCTTCGCCGTCGGGAACCTGGCCGTTCACCGAGATCACCACCGACCCGGCGTCAGTGTCGACCATCGACAGCGCCTCCTGCCAGCCGGCCGGGTTCTTGGCGAGCAGCATCCGGACGGTGTGCGCGCCGAGTTGCAGAGTGCTGTAGCGGCCAGCGACCTCGTCGACGCCCGACGCCGCTGCCACCGCCGCTGCCGGATCGGCGCCCATCGCGACCGCCGCCGCGACGGCCTGAGTGGCGTTGCCGCGGTTGACGGTTCCCGGCAGTGCGAGCCGCATCGGCAGCGACAGCCCGTCGGGGCCGTAGATATTGGAGTCGTCGTACCACCACTGCGGGGTGGGCCGTTTGAAGTCCGTCCCGGTCGAGTACCAGTGCGCGCCGTCGCGGACGATGATCTCGCCGCTGCGCGGGCAGCTGACCGAGTCGTTCGCCCAGCCGGCGCCCGCGGCGACCCACACCACGTTGGGACTGTCGTAGGCCGCCGAGGTCATCAGCACGTCGTCGCAGTTGGCGACGACGACCGTGTCGGGATGACGGGCCAGCCCGGACCGCAACGTGCGCTCGATGTGATTGATCTCGCCGACCCGGTCGAGCTGATCGCGGGACAGGTTCAGCAGCACGATCACCTGCGGGTCGACCGCGTCGGCGACGTGTGGCACGTGCATCTCGTCGACTTCGAGTGCTGCCAGCTCCGCGTCGCGGGCGCCCGCCAGCGCGGCCACCAGGCCGGCGTCCATGTTGGCGCCCTCGGCATTGGTGGCGGCGCCTCCGAGCGTGCCGAGTGCCGCCGCGGCCATTCGGGTGGTCGTCGACTTGCCGTTGGTGCCGGTAACGATGGCCGTGCGCCGGCTTTCGCCGAGCTGGCGAAGGATGGATTTATCCAGCGTTATCGCGACCAGGCCGCCGATCATCGCGCCCGCTCCGCGGCCGGTCACCCGCGACGACCACCGTGCCGCGGCTCCGGCCGCCAGCGCGATACGTCCACGAGCGGTGACCATTCTCGGCATTTTAGGTGTCCGACACGCACGCGAGCGATCTGGCGATGTCGGGACACCGTGCCATCCTGACCGTGTGAGCCACCACACCTGGGGCCGGCCGGCTGCCGATCCCGGCGCGGGCTGGGCGGTCGTCGACGTCGAGACGTCCGGGTTCCGACCAGGTCAGGCTCGCATCGTCAGCATCGCGGCCCTCGCGCTGGGCGACGACGGCAACGTCGAGCACAGCGTCTCCACGCTGCTGAATCCCGGCGTCGATCCCGGGCCGACGCATGTGCATGGCCTGACCGCCGAGATGCTCGCCGGCAAGCCGTGTTTCGCCGATGTCGCCGCCGAGCTGATCGAGGTGCTGCGCGGCCGCACCCTCGTCGCCCACAACGTGTCCTTCGACTACTCGTTCCTGACCGCCGAGGCCGAATTGGCCGGGCTGGAGCTGCCCATCGACAGCGTCATGTGCACCGTGGAGCTGGCGCGGCGGCTCGAGCTGGGTGTCGACAACATGCGGCTGGAGACGCTTGCAGCGCACTGGGGCATCAGCCAGATGAGGCCGCACGACGCGCTCGACGACGCCCTGGTGCTGGCCCAGATCCTCAAGCCTGCGCTGGTGCGGGCCCGGGAGCGCAAGGTCTGGTTGCCGCTGCGGCCCGTCGAGCGCCGACACTGGCCCAACGGCCAGGTCACGCACGACGAGCTGCGTCCGCTGAAGATGCTCGCGTCCCGGATGCCGTGCTGCTATCTGAACCCGGGCCGGTTCGTCCGCGGCCGCCCCGTCGTGCAGGGCATGCGCATCGCGCTGTCGGCCGAGGTGACTCGGACCCATGAGGAACTCGTCGAGCGGATCCTGCACGCCGGGCTGGCCTACACCGACGCCGTCGACCCGGAAACCTCACTGGTGATCTGCAACGAGCCCGAGCCCGAGCAGGGCAAGGGATATCAGGCCCGTGAGCTGGGGGTTCCGCTGGTCTCCGACACCGAGTTCATGGGCTGTCTGGACGGCGTGATCGGCGGCACCGACATCGAGGAATTCGCCGATCACACCCTCACCGGTGGCCAGTTCGCGCTTTTCTGACCGTCACTCGACAAGCCGCGTCCGTCGTCAGTGCAACTAGCCGAGCGCCTTGGACTTCAGTGCGTCGAACTCGGCCTGGGAGATCGTGCCTGCCTCCAGCAGCGACTTGGCGTCGGCTATCTCCTGCGCCGGTGAACGGCCCGCCGCCTGGCGGATGTAGTCGTCCGTCTGCTTCTGGGCGGCCACCGCCGCCTGCCGTGCCCGCTCGGTCATGCCCTCACCGCGGGCGATCAGGTAGATCACGGCCGTGAGCCAGGGCAGGACGAGCAGGAAGATCACCCAGATCGCCTTCACCCAGCCCGACGTTTTGTGGTCGCGCCAGAACAGGTCCGTGAGGATCTGAAACAGCACCAGCAGGTACGCGATCCACGCGAAGATGATCAGGAAGTGCCAGAGAAAATCCCACGTTGAGCCCCAGTCCATGCCCGCTCCTTCTTCACGGTCGAGCGCGCATGTATTGCGCGCGGGTCAGTTAATCATGTCGAGAGGCCCGGTTCACCGCCGACACCACGGCCCGCAGCGACGCCGTGGTGATCGACGTTGCGATGCCGACACCCCAGATCGTCTGGCCGTTCACCGACGCCTCCACGTACGCGGCGGCCTTCGCCTCCTCGCCCGCCGACATCGCGTGCTCGGAGTAGTCGAGTACGTGCACGTGGATCCCGACGCCCGACAGCGCGTCGACGAAGGCGGCGAGCGGGCCGTTCCCCGAACCGGCGATCTCGGTCTCGACGCCGTCGATCTTCACGACGGCCGTGATGGTGTCGGTGCCGCCGTCGACCTCCGATGCGACGACCTGCTGCCGGATCCGTTCCAGCGGCCGCACCGGCGCCAGGTACTCCTCGGCGAAGACGTCCCACATCTCCTTGGACGACACCTCACCGCCCTCGCCGTCGGTGATCTTCTGGATCGCCTGGGAGAACTCGATCTGCAGTCGGCGCGGCAATGCCAGGCCGTGGTCGGCCTTCATGATGTAGGCCACGCCGCCCTTGCCGGACTGCGAATTCACCCGGATGACGGCCTCGTACGTGCGACCGACGTCCTTGGGATCGATCGGCAGATACGGCACCTGCCAAAGGATGTCGTCGACGTCGGCGTCCGCCTCGTCGGCTGACACCTTCATCGCATCCAGACCCTTGTTGATGGCGTCCTGGTGGCTGCCCGAGAAGGCGGTGTAGACCAGATCGCCGCCGTACGGGTGGCGTTCGTGTACGGGCAACTGGTTGCAGTACTCGACGGTGCGCCGAATCTCGTCGATGTTGGAGAAGTCGATCTGCGGGTCGATGCCGCGGCTGAACAGGTTCAGGCCCAGCGTCACGATGCACACGTTGCCGGTGCGCTCCCCGTTGCCGAATAGGCAGCCTTCGATCCGGTCGGCGCCGGCCTGGCGGCCCAATTCCGCTGCGGCGACTGCGGTTCCGCGGTCGTTATGCGGATGCAGGCTCAGAATCACGCTGTCGCGGCGCGCCAGATTGCGGTGCATCCACTCGATCGAGTCGGCATAGACATTCGGGGTGGCCATCTCGACCGTCGCGGGCAGGTTGAAGATGATCGGACTGTCGGGGGTGGGCTGGATGACATCGCCGACGGCGTCACAGACTTCCTTCGCGTACTCCAGCTCGGTCCCGGTGTACGACTCCGGTGAGTACTCGAACCGCCACTGCGTGTCTGGATACTTCGCCGCTTCCTCGACGCACTTGCGGGCGCCGTCGGTGGCGATGGCTTTGATCGCTTCGCGGTCGGCGCGAAATACCACGCGGCGCTGCAGGATTGACGTCGAGTTGTAGAAGTGCACGATGGCACGCGACGCGCCTTCACACGCCTCGAAGGTCCGCTCGATCAGCTCGGGCCTGCACTGGGTGAGCACCTGGATGGTGACATCTTCGGGAATCTTGTTCTGCGTGATGATCTCGCGCACGAAGTCGAAGTCGGTCTGGCTCGCTGACGGGAAACCGACCTCGATCTCCTTGTATCCCATACGAACCAGCAGCTCGAACATGCGGTGCTTACGCGCCGGGCTCATCGGGTCGATCAGCGCTTGATTGCCGTCGCGCAGGTCCACTGCGCACCACATGGGCGCGCTGTCGACGACACGGTCCGGCCAGGTGCGGTTGAACGGAACCGGTGCTGTGCCTGATGCCGGGCTCCCGCCCGGGACCTCTTCGGCGAAGCTGCGGTACCGGCTGATCGGCATCGACGTGCCGCGTTGGGTGTTCCATACCGGCTGGCCGGCGTACGGGCCGCCCGACGGCGTTGTGATGGTTCGCGCCGACGTGTACGCGTCGACGGAAGGTTCGGTGGAATTTGGGTTGTTCACGGTGTTTGCTCCGGGAGTGAATAGGGACTCGACCGGCGCATCGCGACCACCCGCGACGGGAAGCCGGTCTGGATCAGACCCCGTCGCGGCTGCTGAGAAGGAGCACCCGCTGCACGAAGCCACTGTATCAAGGCAGCTGGCCCAGCCAAAACCCAGGTGGCGACGGCCACCGCCGACGACGCCACCGCTACAGCTGAAGCGGCCTTCCCCAATGGCCGGTGAACACCACCTCGTCCAACGGCAGCCTTTGGCGGCCCTGCGCGTCGCGTTCGACGATCTCGGGCGGCGCGTTCTCGTAGTCGCCGAGCGAACCGACGGCGACGACCGCAACGGGCTGCGTCCCGGCCGGAATCCCGAACGCCTCCCGTGCGGCGTCGGCGTTGAACCCCGCCATCGGGTGCGCCACGAGGTCGCGCGACACCGCTTCGATGGTCAGCTGCGCGATCGCCGCGCCCGCGTCGACCGCCGCATACCGGGCAGTCCGGTCGTCCTCGCCCTCGTCGATGCACACCACGATCAGCGCTCCGGCGGCGTGGGCGTACCGATTGCCCCGCTTCAACAGCTCGGTGATCTGGGTGAAGGTTTCGTCGCCGCGCATCCCGACGATGAACCGCACCGGTTGCCGGTGCCCCCACGTCGCGGCCCAGCGTGCGGCCTCCAGGACGGCGACCAGCTGCTCGGCGGCCAACACGGCGTCGGGGGCGAACATGCGTGGGCTCCACCGCGCGGCGAGGTGCGGATGGATCGGCACCCGGGTCTCGGCGTGCCGAGCCCCAGTCGTTCGCTCCTCGCGCGAGCGCTCGTCGGCGGGTTTCTTGACCACATCCTGACGCTACCCACGTCATTCCCGGGTCGCTCCGCTCCAGCCCTCCGGCGGAGTAAATGAGGTGCGTCGACCCCTTATTCTTGGTGGGATCTTCTCGGATCACCTTGACGCACCAGAGAGGTTCTGACAGTGGCGCTCGTCGTACAGAAGTACGGCGGATCCTCGGTATCTGACGCCGAACGGATCCGCCGCGTCGCCGAGCGCATCGTGGAGACCAAGAAACAGGGCAACGACGTGGTCGTGGTGGTCTCAGCCATGGGCGACACCACCGACGACCTGCTCGACCTGGCCAAACAGGTCTGCCCGGCTCCGCCGGCGCGGGAGATGGACATGCTGCTGACCGCGGGGGAGCGGATCTCCAACGCGCTGGTCGCGATGGCCATCGAATCGCTCGGCGCCCAGGCCCGGTCCTTCACCGGGTCGCAGGCCGGTGTGATCACCACCGGCACCCACGGCAACGCCAAGATCATCGACGTCACCCCCGGGCGGTTGCGACAAGCGCTTGACGACGAGCTGATCGTCCTGGTCGCCGGCTTCCAGGGGGTCAGCCAGGACAGTAAGGACGTCACGACGCTGGGCCGCGGCGGGTCGGACACCACCGCCGTCGCGCTGGCCGCCGCGCTGAAGGCCGACGTCTGCGAGATCTACACCGATGTCGACGGCATCTTCACCGCGGACCCGCGGATCGTGCCCAACGCCAAGCGGCTGGACACCGTCACGTTCGAGGAAATGCTCGAGATGGCGGCGTGCGGGGCCAAGGTGTTGATGCTTCGCTGTGTGGAATACGCCCGCCGCTACGACGTTCCGATTCATGTCCGGTCGTCGTATTCGGACAAGCCCGGCACATTCGTGACCGGATCGATAGAGGACATACCCATGGAAGACGCCATCCTGACCGGAGTCGCACACGACCGCAGCGAGGCCAAGGTGACCGTCGTCGGTGTGCCCGACGTTCCGGGCTACGCCGCCAAGGTGTTCCGCGCCGTCGCCGACGCCGATGTGAACATCGACATGGTGCTGCAGAACATCTCCAAGATCGAGGACGGCAAGACCGACATCACCTTCACCTGCTCACGCGACAGCGGGCCCGGCGCGGTGGAAAAGCTCACCGCGCTGCAGGAGGACATCGGCTTCAGCAAGGTGCTCTACGACGATCACATCGGCAAGGTGTCGCTGGTCGGCGCGGGCATGCGCAGCCATCCCGGCGTCACCGCGAGGTTCTGTGAGGCGCTCGCCGGGGTCGGGGTGAACATCGACCTGATTTCCACCTCGGAGATCAGGATCTCGGTGCTGGTCAAGGACACCGAGCTGGACAAGGCCGTGGTGGCATTGCACGAGGAGTTCGGCCTCGGCGGCGATGAGGAGGCAGTGGTGTACGCGGGGACGGGACGCTAAATGGTCAAGATCGGTGTAGTCGGCGCGACCGGGCAGGTCGGCCAGGTGATGCGCACGCTGCTGGACGAACGCGACTTCCCGCCCTCCTCTTCTGGAGCGGTTCGCTTCTTCGCCTCCGCGCGGTCGCAGGGCAAGAAGCTGGAGTTCCGCGGGCAGCAGATCGAGGTCGAGGACGCCGAAACCGCGGACCCGAGCGGCGTGGACATCGCGTTGTTCTCGGCGGGCGCGACGATGTCGCGGGTGCAGGCGCCGCGGTTCGCCGCCGCGGGCGCGATCGTCATCGACAACTCGTCGGCCTTCCGCAAGGACCCGGACGTCCCGCTGGTGGTCAGCGAGGTCAACTTCAAGAGAGATGTCGCCAACCGGGCCCGCTCTCTCAAGAAGGGCATCATCGCCAACCCGAACTGCACCACCATGGCCGCCATGCCGGTGCTGAAGGTGCTGCACGACGAGGCGCAGCTGGTGCGCATCGTCGCATCGACCTACCAGGCCGTGTCGGGCAGCGGGCTGGCCGGGGTGCAGGAGCTCTTCGAGCAGGCCCGCGCGGTGGTCGACGATAGCGAACAGCTGGTGCACGATGGCGGCGCGCTGCAGTTCCCGCCGTCCAACAAATACGTAGCGCCGATCGCGTTCAACGTGGTCCCGTTGGCCGGATCGCTCGTCGACGACGACTCCGGTGAGACCGACGAGGACCAGAAGCTGCGCAATGAGAGCCGCAAGATCCTCGGCATTCCGGACCTCTTGGTCAGCGGAACCTGTGTGCGGGTGCCGGTGTACACCGGCCACTCGCTGTCGATCAACGCCGAATTCGCCAGGCCGCTGTCGCCGGATCGTGCGCGCGAGCTGCTTGACGGTGCCGCGGGTGTGAAGGTGGTGGACGTGCCGACACCGCTGGCGGCCGCCGGTGTCGACGAGTCTCTGGTCGGCCGGATCCGCCAGGATCCGGGTGTGCCCGACGGTCGAGGGCTTGCCTTGTTCGTGTCCGGCGACAACCTGCGAAAAGGCGCTGCGCTGAACACGATTCAGATAGCCGAGCTGCTGGCCGCCGAGCTCTGACCCCTTGCGCCGAAACCGACGTTTGGGCGGGAAAGTGCGAGTAATCCTCGCCATTGCGTCGATCTCGGCGATCACGGTGCCCGTCGCCCACGCCGACCCGCCCGCGCCGTTTCCGGAGCCGGTCCTGCCGCCGCTGGCGCCCGGCCAGGTGCTGCGCATCGGGCCGACCGCCGGAACCGGCACGCCGACAGGGGATTACGGCATCGGTGCCACCGACCTGTGCGAGTTCGTGGAGTTTCCGAGCGGCATCCTGCAGGTGTGCGGTGACAGCTTCGCCGGGCAGGGCGTCGGCTTCGGCGGCTGGTACTCGCCGATCGCGTTGCACGTCGAGACCGACTCCATCGACGACCCGACCGGGGTGCGTTATGACGGCATCACCGGCACCGACAAGCCGCTGCTCGCCGACCCGACGCCGCAGGGCTCGTCGCAACTGCCGGCGGGCGTGGTCCAGATCAACCGCGACAACTACATGATGGTGACCACGACCAAAGATCTGCGGCCTCAGTCCTCGCGGTTGGTGAAAGCCGATCCGGCCCGGGGCAATTGGCCGACACTGCCCAAGTCGGAGCGTGACGCGGGATTCGAAGGTGGCCGGCAGAGCCAGGTCAGCGGGTACTACGACCCGATCCCGACGGCGGATTCGCCGACCGGCTGGGTCTACATCGTGGCCAACAACTTCGACCGCACCGGCCCGGTGGTGTTGTACCGCGCAAAGCGTGAGAGCTTCACCGACCGTGCCAGCTGGCAGGGCTGGTCGTCGGTGGTCGGACCCGACGGTGGCTGGAACAAAACCCCGACGCCGCTGTGGCCGGACAGGGTGGGCGAGATGAGCGTCCGGCAGATCGACGGCAAGACGGTGCTGTCCTACTTCAATGCCAGCAACGGCAACATGGAGGTGCGGGTGGCCGACAACCCCACCGCACTGGGCACCGCGGCGGTCACCACCGTCGTATTCGCCAGCGAGTGGCCGGATCCCGCCGAGCACCTGCCGCCGCCGCAGGACAACCGGTTGGCCCAGCCGTACGGCGGGTATATTTCGCCCGGATCCACCCTCGACGAACTGCGCGTGTTCATCAGCCAGTGGAACACCCTGCCGCGCGCCCAGGCGCCGTACCGGGTCATCCAGTTCGCGGTCAACCCGTTCAAGCCCTGGTCAACAGGCTAATCCTGGCTTTCCATCCGCACGTTGCACCGTCAGCAGACCGTCCGGGCCGACGTCGTCGGCACTTCGCCGTGTCTCTCAGCAAAAAGGGGACGATGGCGTTTCGAGGACCGGCTAATGGGTATATCGCGAATCTAGACGTCGTTCACCCGGGTGGGTTCCGCGAAGTAGAGAGCGAGTGGATTGGTGGTTCGTTCGCGATTGCGCTTCGCTGCAGGTGTTTGCGTCCTCGCGGCCGGCGTGCTGATGGGCGGGGGCGCGGTCGCCGTAGCCGATCCCGGATTAGGCGGTTCCGCCCCGAACGGCGACGATGACGGCACCAGTAAGCCGATCGGGGGCAGCCCTACGGCAGGCAGCCCTGTCGGCAACGTCACTAATACTGTGCGTGGGACGATTCAGGGCGTAACGGGGAGACCTGGCTCGGGCGCGCAACCAGGCCAGCGGCCTTCGACCGGCGCGACGAGCACACTGGGTTCGGGCCGGCAACCAGGCCGCAGCCTTCCACCGGCGCGATAAGGCCCACGATAGAGGCTGGCGGGACGGACGAGGGCCTCGTCACCGCGGATCCCAGTCCGGTCGCAGCGGTTCCGAACGTCGCCGCGGTTCCGAACGTCGTGGCGCCGGTTACTGATGCGGTGGTGGCGCCGGTTCCTGATGCGGTGGCGCCGGTTACCAACGTGCTCACGCCGGTGTCTGACGTCATCGCGCCGGCAGACGACATGCTCACCTTGGTTGCCGGTGCGGTCGTCCCGCTCACGCAACTGCCGTCCGACCTTTCCCACTTCATGTTGGGCATCGCCGGGGCAGGGGACGGATCGGCAGGCATCGACGGTACTGCGCCGTCGGCGGCCGCGGGTGCGTCGGTGGCGCCCCAATTGCCGCTGGGCCCGCCAGTTGCCGATATCTCGGGCGTGTCGGGGGCCGGCAACGCAACCAGGGTTGCAACGCTCGACGTGATTTTGCTCGGTCGGGCGTCAGCGCTGTCCGGGCTGGCACCGCGAACGTCCAATGGCGCCAGTCTGATGGGTGCGGAGTCGTCTTTCCGCCATGCTTTCGACGAATTCCTGCTAGTCGCTTCCTTGTGGATGCTGGCCGCTGTCGCTCTGCCCGGCCTCGGCGGGCTCGTGATCCTTACCGTAGTCGGAGTGCGCATCCAATACGGCAGTCTAAAATCGGATTCGCATCGCGAACATCGGGCGTTGCGCGCTTCGCCTGTGCCGCGGGCCGTTAAGCGCTGGATGTCTGCTCGATAAGGTCGCCGCGCGGCGTCCGCAGTCCGTCCGCTGCAGCGCCCACGAACCGCCGGTGCTATCGACGCCACCAACGCGGGTGATCTGCTCAGACTTCTGACAATCAACTACTGTCAGCGTTGCTCAACGCCCGGGAAACGGATTCGCGCTCAACCCGTTCAAGCCCGGACAGCCACTGGCGTCCGGCTGACCGAAGGAAGCAGGTCCCGTATGACGCAGCGCCGAGGCATTGCTGGCTTATTGCGCGAAAATGGCTTGCTGCTAGCGTGTTTGGGGCTGTTCGGAGTTTTCTTCCTGGGCATGATCGTGTCGGGTGCGGCGACCTATAACCAGGAGCAGCAGGAACACGGCTCCCACGAACAGGTCTCGGTCGTCGGGTACCTCACCACCGGCGATTTCGTCGAAGCGACCTTTGAGAACTGGGAATCCGAGTTCCTGCAGATGGGCATGTACGTCGTTTTGACCGCGTTCCTGTACCAGAAGGGTTCGTCGGAGTCGAAGCCACTTCATCAGCCTGCCCCGCAAGACGCGGATCCGCGTGGCGTCACGCCGAATCGGTTGACGCCGTGGCCGGTGCGTAAGGGCGGCTGGGCGCTCAGGTTCTACGAGCACTCATTGTCCATCGCCTTCTTCGCGTTGTTCTTTGCTTCGTTCGCTCTGCACGCCATCGGCGGCGTCAAGGCGTTCAACGAGGAGCAGCTTCAACACGGTGAAACTGCCATCTCGGTGTGGCGCTACCTGACGACGTCGCAGTTCTGGTTCGAATCGATGCAGAACTGGCAGAGCGAATTCGTCGCGGTCGCCGCGATTGTTGGGTTGTCAATCTTCCTGCGGCAGAAGGGATCCGCCGAATCCAAGCCGGTCGCCGATCCGCATCGCAAAACCAGCGCCTGAACGGGTCACGGCAATGCCGGCTCGTCTTCGCCCCGAAGTTCCCTCGCAGCGGCCTTGGCCCTGACCCGCTGATGCACCGTGAGTAGTAACCGGTCGAACGTCGATCGGGGCGGCACGGTCTCGCCGTAATTCAAGGCACGCACATCCGCTATCAGCTGTTCGGCCAACACGCGAAGCTTGACGTTGGTCTCCTGCGAGCGCCACTTCAACAAGTCGAATGCAGCGTCGGGCTGGATGCGATAGACCAGCATCAAAATGCCCTTCGCCTGTTCGATCGAGGCCCGGTTCTCGGCGATCTCGGCGACGGCTTCCGTGATGATCGCCGCGTGGGTGGCGCCTGTGGGCGTGACGTCGATATAGAAGCCCTGCGTGCCGATCACTCGGCCGGTGTTGTCGTGCATGCGTTCACCGATGACGACGACCTCGCGCGTGGCGCCTTGCACGGTGATGATGCGGTGACGGGTGCTGAACGGTTTCAGCGTCCGGCGGATGTCCTCGAGAGTCGCCGCGACGTGTTCGTAGTCGTCCGGGTGCTTGTGCGAAAGCAACAGGCCAGTCGTCGGGGTGACTGTTTCCGGTTCATAGCCGTGGATGCGCGCGACCTCGGGCGACCATTCCCACCGTTGGTCCTCGAAGAAGAATCGGTACCAACCGAAGTGTTGCGGAGCGCCGCCGGCCAAGGCCTGCTCGACAGTCGAATCCTGGTTCACGGCCCCAGCCATGGCATCTTCGGGATCCTACTGGAGTACCTGCGCGGGCCATTCACAGCTGACTCATATGCAAATCAAGAGAAGCGCATCAGAACCGTTTGCATGCTCTGACTTATGAGCGAACCAACGTCGTCCCCTAATGAACCCACAACCAGCCCCGTGGAGACCAACGTCGCGCAACCTACCTACGTCGAGCGTGACCCCCAGCCGCGCCGCTCAAGGGTCACGGCAGTGGCCGCGTGGGTCGGCATCGCTGCCGGGGTCGTCTTCATCGTCGCGGTCGTCTTCTTCAGCGGCTTCATTCTGGGCGCGCATTCGGGAGGCCACCGCGGCAGTCACCACGGCGGAGGGGACCGCGACCTAGCGATCATCCACCGCGGCGGACCGCCGCCCATGTTCCCGGGCCCGCGTGCTGAATTCGAAGGGCCGCCAGGTTTTGGACCGTCCCGACCGGGCGGTCCCGGGGTCCAGCCGCCGCAGCCTCCGCAGGCGCCCGGAGCGCCGAGCACTACGGCTCCCGCTCGCCCCTGAACCGTTTTCTTAACTGACTCCAAAATGCCAGCACACCGGGAGCTTTTTGGACTGGACAGCAATAAATGGGGTAGTCGACTACCCCATCCGAACGTGCTCCCCGGACCCGACGATGTCGCTATGAGCAGATGGGCGTCCGTCGTTCTTGGGATCGGTAGCCACCCCCACGGCGCCTCACGAAAGGAACCAACCATGAATCGAGTTTCGCGGTTCGCAACGACTGTGCTGGTGTCCGGCGGTTTGTGTCTGGCCGGTTTGGGGCTGGGCCTAGGCACCGCCCAGGCGGCGCCGCCCTCCGGCCCATATACCTGGTGCCCAGGCGATGACCCTGGGGGAGGACCCGGCGGCCCATTTAATTCCCCAGGTCCCCCGAATTGGGACTGGAATGTCTGCCACACCTTCTACACCGTCAACTGGGGGCAGGGGAATGTGTCGTTGACTATTTGGGACGGAGAGAATCCTCCACCGGATAATCGTGGCCCCGTGGGGCCGTGCTCGCTCCTCGACACTCGGGGTTGCCATTAAAGCGTGTCCAGGTAGCACGCAGGGGGCAGCCGCTCACAGCTGATTCATGGGGCGCTCATGCGGTAGGGATCCACTGCCGAGTGTGCGGATTTCTACGCGTTTCCCGCGATTCGCGTACGAACCCGCACGCTCGGCATGGTGAGTCGGCGCTAATTTGGGGTACTTCCAATCTGTGTGCGCTTTCAGAGCGCCGGCGGCCCCAGCCCATGACGGCCGCTACACAGTGAGGAGTTCGAGCGATGACCGACAAGTTCACGACGACCGATGCTGGTGCACCGGCACCGAGCGTCGAGCACTCGCTGACCGTAGGTCCCGACGGTCCGATTCTGCTGCAGGACCACTACCTGATCGAACAGATGGCCAACTTCAACCGCGAGCGCATCCCGGAGCGGCAGCCCCACGCCAAGGGCGGCGGCGCGTTCGGCCATTTCGAGGTGACCCAGGACGTCAGCAAGTTCACCAAGGCGGCGGTGTTCCAGCCGGGCACAAAGACCGAGATGGTGGCCAGGTTCTCCACGGTGGCCGGCGAGCGCGGCAGCCCAGACACCTGGCGTGACCCGCGCGGCTTCGCGCTGAAGTTCTACACCAGCGAAGGCAACTTCGACATGGTCGGCAATAACACCCCGATCTTCTTCGTGCGCGACCCGATGAAGTTCCAGAACTTCATCCGCAGCCAGAAACGCATGGCCGCGAACAACCTGCGCGACCACCACATGCAGTGGGACTTCTGGACGCTGTCACCCGAGTCGGCACACCAGGTCACCTACCTGATGGGCGACCGCGGCATCCCGAAGACCTGGCGTCACATGAACGGCTACTCCAGCCACACCTACAGCTGGCTCAACGCCGACGGTGAGTTGTTCTGGGTGAAATACCACTTCAAGACCGACCAGGGCATCGACTTCCTGACCCAGGAGGATGCCGATCGGCTGGCCGGCGAGGACGGTGACTATCACCAGCGCGACCTCTACACGTCGATCGAGGACGGCAACTTCCCGAGCTGGACGCTGCAGGTGCAGATCATGCCGTTCGAGGAGGCCAAGACCTACCGGTTCAACCCGTTCGACCTGACCAAGGTGTGGCCGCACGGCGACTACCCGCTGCACGAGGTCGGCAGGATGACACTGAACCGCAACGTCACCGACTACCACGCCGAGATCGAACAGGCCGCGTTCGAGCCGAACAACATCGTGCCCGGCACCGGCCTGAGCCCGGACAAGATGCTGCTGGCCCGCGGGTTCTCCTACTCCGACGCGCACCGCGCCCGGTTGGGGGTCAACTACAAGCAGATCCCGGTCAACGAGCCGAAGGTCGAGGTGAACGCCTACTCGAAGGACGGGGCGATGCGCATCCGCAACGCCACCGACCCCGTCTACACGCCGAACTCGATGGGCGGCCCAGAGGTCGACCCGAAGCGCGCGGCCGAGGTGCACTGGGCGTCGGACGGCGACATGGTCCGCACGGCATACGCGCTGCGCCAGGACGACGACGACTGGGGCCAGCCCGGCACATTGGTGCGTGAGGTGCTCGACGACGAAGCGCGGGACAGGTTGGCCCACAACATCATTGGCCACGTGTCTGATGGTGTGCGCGAACCCGTGCTGTCGCGGGTGTTCGAGTACTGGAAGAACGTCGACCCCGATCTCGGCAAGAAGATCGAGGAGGGCGTCCGCGCCAACACCAACGGCGGCAACGTCCTAGTCGCTCCGATCGGGCGCGTCTTGCCGTCTTCGGCCGGGCTGGCATGATCAAGCCCATGAGCATCGAAGTCGTTTACACCGCAGAATCAACCGCAACCGACGGCGGCCGCGACGGCCACGTGAAGTCCACCGACGGCAAGATCGATCTGGACACCCGGCCGCCGAAGGAGATGGGCGGCAGCGGCGAGGGCGTCAACCCCGAACTGCTCTTCTCGGCCGGCTACGCCGCCTGCTTCCTCGGGGCGCTGCGCCTGGTCGCGCGGAACGAGAAGATCGACCTCGACGACGCCACCGGCATCACCGCCCAGGTCGGCTTCGGCAAGGACTCCGAGGGCGGGTTCGGCATCAACGCCAACCTGATCGGCTATCTGCCCGGCCTCGAGCAGAGCGCGGCCGACGAGCTGATGCAGAAGGCGCACGGCGTGTGCCCGTACTCGAAGGCCACCCGGGGCAACATCGACGTCAAGCTGTCGGCGAAGGTCTAGTCGATGCGAACCGTCGCCCTGGCCGGCGTCGGTCTGGCCGTCGGTCTGGCTGTGGCCACGCCCGCGGACGCGCGCCCGTCGGATCCGGGCGTGGTGAACTACGCCGTGCTCGGCAAGGGTTCGGTCGGCAACATCGTCGGCGCGCCGATGCGGTTCGAGTCGACGTTCACCGATCCGTTCCAGTCGTATTACGTGGACACTCCGGTGTGCAACAACTGGGCCGAGATTGGGCTGCCCGAGGTGTACGCCGACCCCGACCTCGCGTCGTTCAACGGCGCGGTGGCTCAGGAGTCGGCGACCGACGAGACGCACCTCGTGAAGCAGGCGGTCGGCGTGTTCGCCACCAACGACGCCGCCGGCCGGGCTTTCCACCGTGTCGTCGACCGAACCGTCGGCTGCTCGGGCCAGACCACGGCCATGCATCTGGACAACTTCACCACGGAGGTGTGGTCGTTCACCGGTGGGCCGGCAACGGCGACCGACGCCGACTGGGTGAAGCAGGAGGCGGGCACCGACCGACGCTGCTTCAACACGACCCGGCTGCGCGAGAACGTTCTGCTGCAGGCGAAGGTGTGCCAGGCCGGCAACGGCGGTCCCGCGGTGAACGTGCTGGCCGGCGCCATGCAGAACACCCTGGGTCAGTAGAGCGCGGGTATTTGGGTACCCGTCACCGACGTGTCACGCGAAAATCGCGGGACTTTGTCAGTGTCGTCTGGAAGATGGAGTGCAGGCGGCGAGCGTCCCGGACCGGGAAGGGATGGTTGGTATGACCCACGCCAGCACAGCCATCACGTCCGACCTGGATGAAGCGCACCCAATCGACGCCGGCGAAGCCGAGCTGACCAGCGCCAACAGTGCCGCGGAGCGTATCGGCGCCAACTGTCTGGCGGACGGTCCGGTCGGCCGGGTGGGCCTGGAGATCGAAGCCCACTGCTTCGACCTTGCTGAGCCGCTGCGCCGCCCGGAGTGGGACGAGCTGACCGAGGTCATCGCTGGTGTGCCCGACCTTCCCGGCGGAAGTCTGATCACCGTCGAACCCGGCGGTGCGGTGGAACTGTCCGGGCCGCCGATGGACGGCGCTCTTCCCGCGATCACCGCGATGGCCGCCGACCGGGCCGTGCTGCGCTCCGCGTTCGCCGAGGCCGGATTCGGTCTGGTGCTGCTCGGCGCCGACCCGCTGCGGCCGGCCAAGCGGGTGAATCCGGGTGACCGGTATCGCGCGATGGAACAGTTCTTCACCGCCAGTCAGACCGGCGCCGCCGGTGCGGCGATGATGACGTCGACGGCGTCGGTGCAGGTCAATCTCGAGGCCGGGCCGCAGGCCGACTGGGCGGCGCGGGTCCGGCTGGCGCACGCGCTCGGTCCGACGATGGTCGCGATCGCGGCCAACTCGCCGCTGCTGGGCGGCAAGTTCACCGGGTGGCGCAGCTCGCGCCAGTGGGTGTGGAGTCAGCTCGACTCGGCCCGGTGCGGCCCGATCCTCGGCGTCAACGGCGAGGACCCGGCCAGCGACTGGGCGCGGTATGCGCATGAAGGCACCCGTGATGCTGGTGCACCCCACGCCCGAAATGGACGCAGTGCCGGTGACGAACTGGGTGCCGTTCGCCGACTGGGCCGACGGACGGGTGCTGCTCGGGGACCGCCGACCGACGGTCGCCGATCTGGACTACCACCTGACGACTCTGTTCCCACCGGTACGGCCGCGCCGGTTCCTGGAGATCCGCTACCTGGACAGCGTGCCCGACGCGCTGTGGCCCGCGGTGGTGTTCACCCTCGACCACGCTGCTCGACGACCCGGTCGCCGCCGACATCGCCGCCGAAGCCACCGAGCCGGTTGCGACGGCATGGGATCGCGCCGCACAGCTCGGGCTCGGTGACCGGCGGCTGCACGATGCCGCTACGCGGTGCATGCAGGCGGCCGCCGAACGCGCCCCCGTCGAACTCGAGGAATCGATGGCGCAGCTGGTGCGTTCGGTCGAGAAAGGACGCTGCCCGGCCGACGACTTCTCCGACCGGGTGGTGAGGAACGGGATCGCCACCGCGGTCACCGAACTGGCGCAAGGGGAGCTGTGACCGCACGCGAAACGTTGGCGCGGAGGCTGACCAAGGCGCGCGACCGCACCCTGCGGCTCGTCGAGTTCGACGACGCCGAACTCGGCCGCCAGTACGACCCGTTGATGAGCCCGCTGGTGTGGGACCTCGCGCACATCGGTCAGCAGGAGGAGCTGTGGCTGCTGCGCGGTGGCAACCCGGACCGGCCGGGCATGCTGCCGCCCGAGGTCGAGCGCCTCTACGACGCGTTCGAGAACTCGCGGGCAAGCCGGGTCGACCTGCCGCTGCTGCCGCCGTCGGATGCGCGGGCCTACTGCGCGACGGTCCGCAACAAGGCGCTGGACGCCCTGGACTCGCTGGCCGACGACGGTCCCGACAGCCAGGCGACGTTCAACTTCGGGCTGGTGATCAGCCACGAGAACCAGCACGACGAAACGATGCTGCAGGCGCTGAACCTGCGGTCGGGCCCGCCGCTGTTGGACTCGGGGAAACCGCTTCCGCCCGGCAGGCCCGGCGTGGCAGGCACGTCGGTGCTGGTGCCCGGCGGCCCGTTCGTCCTCGGTGTCGACGCCGGTGACGGAGCCGCACTCGCTGGACAACGAGCGGCCCGCGCACATCGTCGATGTGCCCAGCTTCCGCATCGGCCGCGTCCCGGTCACCAACGGCGAATGGCGGCAGTTCGTCGACGACGGCGGCTACCGGCAACCGCGGTGGTGGTCCGAGCGCGGCTGGGCACACCGCCAGGAGGCGGGGCTGACCGCACCGCAGTTCTGGAACGGTGGGGACCTTTTGGGCACCCGCACCCGGTTCGGCCACGTCGAGGACATTCCCGCCGACGAACCCGTGCAGCACGTCACCTACTTCGAGGCCGAGGCGTATGCGGCCTGGGCAGGCGCGCGGCTACCCACCGAGGTCGAATGGGAGAAGGCCTGCGCGTGGGATCCGGAAGCCGGTGAGCGCCGGCGTTTTCCGTGGGGCAGGTCTGAGCCCACCGAGCACCTGGCCAACCTCGGCGGCGACGCACTGCGGCCCGCCCCGGTGGGCGCGTATCCGGCCGGTGCGTCGGCCTACGGTGCGGAGCAGATGCTGGGCGACGTGTGGGAGTGGACGACGTCGCCGCTTCGGCCGTGGCCCGGATTCACCCCGATGATCTACGAGCGCTACAGCCAGCCGTTCTTCGACGGCGACTACAAGGTGCTGCGCGGCGGCTCGTGGGCGGTCGCGTCCGACATCCTGCGGCCGAGCTTCCGCAACTGGGACCACCCGATTCGGCGGCAGATCTTCAGCGGAGTCCGGCTCGCCTGGGACGTCGACGGGACTGCCGCCTGATGTGCCGTCACCTGGGCTGGCTCGGTGAGCCGCGGTCGGTCGCGTCGCTGGTGCTCGATCCCCCGTCCGGCCTGCTGGTGCAGTCGTATGCCCCGCGTCGACAGAAGCACGGCCTGATGAACGCCGACGGCTGGGGCGTCGGGTTCTTCGATGTCGACGGCGTGGCCCGGCGCTGGCGCAGCGCCGCGCCGCTGTGGGGCGACGCGTCGTTCGCGTCGGTGGCACCCGCGCCTGCGCAGCGGCTGTGTGGTGGCCGCGGTGCGGTCGGCCACCGTCGGCATGCCGATCGAGCCGTCGGCGTCCGCGCCGTTCACTGACGGGCGTTGGCTGCTCTCGCACAACGGCCTGGTCGACCGGACGGTCCTGCCGCCCTCCGCGGCCGCCGAGTCGACCAACGACAGCGCGCTGCTGGCAGCGCTGATCTTCGACCGCGGCCTCGACGCACTTGGTGACATCGTTTCCGAGGTCGCGGCCGCCGATCCCAATGCCAGGCTGAACATCTTGGCAGGCAACGGATCTCAACTGTTGGCCACCACGTGGGGTGACACCCTGTTCGTGCTGCGTCGAGACGACGGCGTGGTGCTGGCCAGTGAACCGTTCGACGACGACCCGCAGTGGCAGGAGATCCCGGACCGCCATCTCGTCAAGGTCGCCGACTCGAGTGTGGAGTTGGTCGGCTTGAAAGGATCGACATGACCCTCTCGCTGTCCAACCACCTGGCCGCGGACTCCGCGACGCGGGCGCTGCGTCGCGACGTGTACGACGGCCTCACCCAGACACCGAAATCGTTGCCGCCCAAGTGGTTCTACGATTCCGTGGGCAGCGACCTGTTCGACCAGATCACCCGGCTGCCGGAGTACTACCCGACAAGGGCCGAGGCTGAGATCCTTCGCGATCGCTCGGCCGAGATCGCCGCGGCATCCGGTGCCGACACGTTGGTGGAGCTGGGCAGCGGCACCTCGGAGAAGACCAGGCTGCTGCTCGGCGCGCTGCGCGACAGTGGATCGCTGCGCCGGTTCATCCCGTTCGACGTCGACGCCGGCGTGCTGCGGGCGGCGAGTTCGGCCATTCTGGACGAGTATCCGGGCATCGAGATCGACGCTGTCTGCGGCGATTTCGAGGAGCACCTGGGCAAGATCCCGCGGGTCGGCCGGCGACTGGTGGCTTTCCTCGGCTCCACGATCGGCAACCTGACGCCGGGGCCGCGGGCCGAGTTTCTGTCGGCACTGTCCGACACGCCTGCGACCGGGCGACACCTTGCTGCTGGGCACCGACCTGGTCAAGGACACCGGTCGGCTGGTGCGCGCCTATGACGACAGCGCGGGCGTGACGGCGCGGTTCAACCGCAATGTGCTCGCGGTGGTGAACCGCGAACTCGACGCGGACTTCGACCTCGAGGCGTTCGAGCATGTGGCCCGATGGAACGCCGAGGAGGAGCGCATCGAGATGTGGCTGCGGGCGGAAGCCGCTCAGCGGGTGCGGGTCGACGCGCTCGATCTGACCGTCGACTTCGCCGCCGGGGAGGAGATGCTCACCGAGGTGTCGTGCAAGTTCCGGCCGGAAGGCGTGGTGGCGGAGTTGGCCGACGCGGGCCTGCGTCGCACACATTGGTGGACCGACGGGGCGGGAGACTTCGGGCTGTCGCTGTCGACGAAATGACAGAACTCGCGGACCGCTGGCGCGCGGCGCGGCCCACGGTCGCCGGCCTGCACCTGGACAGCGGAGCCTGCTCGCGGCAGAGCTTCGCGGTCATCGACGCCACCGCACAGCATGCCCGGCACGAAGCCGAGGTGGGCGGCTACGTCGCCGCGGAGGCCGCCATGCCTGCGCTCGACGCGGGCCGGGCCGCGGTCGCGGCGCTGACCGGGATGACGGGCGCCGACGTCGTTTACACCACCGGTGCCAACCACTCGCTTGACCTGCTGCTGAGCAGCTGGACAGGTGACCGCACCGTCGCCTGCCTGCCCGGCGAGTACGGCCCGAATCTGGCGGTGATGGCGGCGAACGGCTTTCAGGTCCGCGCACTGCCGGCCGACGGCGACGGGCGGCTCGCCGTCGACGACGCCGCCACCGTCCTCGCGGTCAATCCGCCCGGGCTGGTTCACCTGACTCCATTGGCCAGCCACCGCGGCATCGTCCAGCCGGCGCGCGAGCTCGCCGATGTGTGCCGAGGCCTCGGAGTGCCGTTGGTCATCGACGCCGCTCAGGCGCTGGGCCACATCGACTGTGCGGTGGGCGCCGACGCGATCTACTCGTCCTCGCGCAAATGGATCGCCGGCCCGCGGGGTGTCGGTGTGCTCGCGATCCAACCCGCGCTGGCGCAGCGGCTCCGGCCGAGACTTCCGCCGCCGGACTGGGACCTGCCGATGACGGTGATGGAGAAGCTGGCGCACGGCGAAGCGAATGTCGGTGCACACGTGGGCCTTTCGGTTGCGCTTGGTGAGCATCTGGCCGCAGGCCCCGAGCGCATCCGCGCCAGGCTGGCCGAGCTGGGCAGGCTGACCCGCAACGCTCTGGCCGACACCGACGGGTGGCGGGTCGTCGAGCCGGTCGACGAGCCGACCTCGATCACCACCCTGGCCGCGACGAAGGGTGCGACCCGCAGCGGGTCCGGTCCTGGCTCATCGCCGAACGGCGCATCGTCACCACGTTCGCCGAGGTGCAGCGCGCACCGTTCGAGCTGACCGCGCCGGTGCTGCGGGTCTCACCGCATGTCGACAGCACCGCCGACGACCTGGGCGCGTTCGCCGAGGCGCTGGCCGCCGCGACTGCCGAGGTCTGACGGGCGAGACTTCAGCGGGTACGGGTCGAGCCTGCTCACGGTATGACGTCCCAGGTGTGCACCGGTTCGTTGCTGTGCATCCGCTCGCAGTACAGCCGCAGCATCTCGGCCAGCGCCTCGGGCCGGGTCAGACCGCGCTCCTGCAGGGCCTGCACCGTCTCCACCTGCCAAGCCGAGCCGTTGCGTCCGGTCTTGGCCCGGCCCTCGATGACGCCGAGGTACCGGTCGGAGATCTCGTCGGCCACGCCCCAGCGCCGCAGGCCCTCGCGGGCCATCGGCAGCAGATGACGCAGCACCAGCTCGTCGGGCGTCACCTCGCCGATGCCCGGCCAGTACAGTCTGGCGTCCATTCCGTGCTGGGCCGCATCGAGGAAATTCTGATGTGCCGCAGCGAAACTCATCTTCGTCCACAACGGGCGGTCCTCTTCGGACAGGGCGCGCAGCATGCCGTAGTAGAACGCCGAGTTGGCCATCATGTCGACGACGGTGGGCCCGGCGGGCAGCACCCGGTTCTCCACCCGAAGGTGCGGACGACCGACCCCGTCTTCTTCGACGACGTCGTACACCGGCCGGTTCCACCGGTAGATCGTGCCGTTGTGCAGCCGCAGCTCCGGCAGCCGCGGCGTGCGCCCCTCGGCCAGCTCGGCGACCGGATCCTCGTCGGACAGCTCGGGTAGCAGCGACGGGAAGTAGCGCACGTTCTCCTCGAACAGGTCGAAGATCGACGTGATCCACCGCTCGCCGAACCAGACCCGCGGCCGCACGCCCTGCGCCTTGAGTTCGTCGGGCCGGGTGTCGGTGGCCTGGGCGAACAGCTCGATGCGGGTCTCCGACCACAGTTGGTGGCCGAAGAAGTACGGCGAGTTGGCGCCCAGCGCCAGCTGCGGGCCTGCCAGCACCTGCGCCGCATTCCAGTTCTTGGCGAAGTCCTCGGGGGAGACCTGCAGATGCAGTTGCATGCTGGTGCAAGCCGATTCGGGCGCGATCGACGCCGTCTGCAGGCTGAGCCGCTCCGGGCCGGCGATGTCGATCATGATGTCCTCGCCGCGGGCCGTGAAGATGGAATCGTTGAGCGCCTGATAGCGGGTCGACTCGCTCATCCAGCCACCCGAAAGGTGTTCGGGCATCAGGGTCGGCAGGATGCCGATCATCACGATGTGGGCGCCGTCCGTGTTCGCCTTCGATTCGGCGGCGTTCAGGCTGGCCCGGACCTCGGCTTCCAGCTCGAGCGCCGCCCGGCCGGGCAATGGCCTTGGCGGAACGTTGAATTCGATGTTGTAGGCACCCAATTCGGTTTGGTAGGCCGGGTCGGCGATCGAGGCAAGCACTTCCTGGTTGCTCATCGCGGGCTGGTAGCCGGCGTCGACGAGGTTGCATTCGATCTCCATGCCGGTCAGCGGACGCTCGAATTCGAAACTGGACCTGGTAAGCATCGTTTCGAAGACGTCGAGGCACAGCTGGACCTTGCGCCGGTATTCGCGGCGGTGCGCGCGACTGAAGTCGGTCTGCTTCACCTCTTCGCCCACAACGCCGATGCAACAGGCTTAGTGACGCGCGCGCAAGGAAATCGTGCATAAATCGCCGCACGTTTGTCGGGCGGCCCAGCCGCGCCAGTGGCAGTACCGTCGAGGTTGTCGCCAATCATCGACAGGGAGTCTGAGATGACCGAACCCGAACCCACCACTCCTCACCAGACACCGCCGCCGGTGCCGCTAGCACCGCCGCCGCCGCACAACGTCGGCTGGGCCGTGGCCGCCGTGCTGTTCTTCTGGCCGCTCTCGTTCTCCGCGTTCAGCCATGCGCTCAACGTGTATCCGCTGTGGGCGTCCGGCAATTACGCCGGCGCGCAGTACGCCTCCGATCGGGTGCGCCGACTGGGTCAGCTTTCGCTGTGGATCGCCGGCGGCCTGCTACTGCTGCTCGCCGTCCTGTACGCCATCTTCATCCTGGTGCTCATTTCGCAGGGCGACGACTGGGGCCATCACCGCCGCTATATGGACTGAGCCCGGCGGCCGGCCACCATGACCTGAGGGCTCATCAGCCCGCCGCGCAGTTGGACGTCGATCGACGGGTCGGCGTGTGCGGCCAGCGCGCGCAGCGCCGACGGGCTGTAGGTGCGCAGCGAACTGATCACGCCGTCGTGCACGAACGGGATCAACGGGGCAAAAGGCAGCATGGTCGCCAGCCGCAGGAGGTGCAGAGGCGTCGGCGGCCGCGGCAGGTCGATGATCAGCAGCTTGGTTGCGACCCGGGTGCCCTCGGCGAGCACCTTCGATGCCAGCGACGGCGGCAGGTGGTGAAACGACAGCACGAACACCGCCAGGTCGTAATAGCCGGTCCGGGGCGTCGATCGCCGTCGCGTCCATCTCGCGCACCGTCGCGCGCGGGTGCTCACCGAGCTCACCCGCGGCGATCGCCGTTACCGATGCGGCCTCGAGGTCGGTGACCGTGAGCTCGGCGGTGGGATGCCAGTCGAGCAGCTTGCGCGACAGTCCGCCGTGGCCTGCGCCGAGCTCGAGGATCTTGGGATCTGGCACGTCGGCCACTTCGTCGAGGGCGATGCGCGCGAACTTCTCGGTGTTGCCGAAGACCTCGCCCGTCCACTCCAGCGCCCGGATCACGCTGCGCTTGCGCGCTTCATTGCGGCATCTCCGTCGGAGTCGCGGTCGAGGTACTCCAGGCGGTCGGTCTCCAGCAGCCGGTCCACGCAGGACGCGTCGGGCCCGCCTCGGGGCATGCGGTCAATGTCGACGATCTCGCTGGGCATGTAGTCCATGATGGACGACTGAGCCGTCAGGAGGGGAGCAGCACGTTGGCCGACTTCGTCGCCGCGATCGACCAGGGCACGACGAGCACCCGTTGCATGATCTTCGACCACGACGGCGCCGAAGTCGGGCGCCATCAGCTCGAGCACGAGCAGATCCTGCCGAAGGCGGGCTGGGTCGAGCACAATCCGGTCGAGATCTGGGAGCGCACCGCATCGGTGGTGACGTCGGCGCTGAACTCGACGAAGCTGTCGGCCGGCGACCTTGCGGCGCTCGGCATCACCAACCAGCGCGAGACCGCGCTGGTGTGGAACAAGAACACCGGGCGTCCGTACTACAACGCGATCGTGTGGCAGGACACCCGCACCGACCGCATCGCCTCGGCGCTCGACCGTGACGACCGCGGCGACATGATCCGGCGCAAGGCCGGTCTGCCGCCGGCCACCTACTTCTCCGGCGGCAAGGTGCAGTGGATCCTGGAGAACGTCGACGGCGTTCGCGAGGACGCCGAGAAGGGTGACGCGATCTTCGGCAACGCCGGACACCTGGGTGCTGTGGAACCTCACCGGCGGGCCGCGCGGCGGCGTGCACGTCACCGACGTCACCAACGCCAGCCGGACCATGCTGATGAACCTCGAGACGCTGGACTGGGACGACGAACTGCTGTCGTTCTTCGACATCCCGCGGCAGATGCTGCCGGAGATCAAACCGTCGTCGTACCCGGAGTCCTACGGCATCACCCGTGACGACGGGCCGCTCGGCGGGCAGGTGCCGCTCACCGGGATCCTCGGCGACCAGCAGGCCGCGATGGTCGGGCAGGTGTGCCTCGATGCCGGCGAGGCCAAGAACACCTACGGCACAGGCAATTTCCTGCTGCTCAACACCGGCGAGAAGATCGTGCGTTCCGAGAACGGCTTGCTGACCACGGTGTGCTACCAGTTCGGCCCGAGATGGGTCGCCAAACCCGTTTACGCACTTGAGGGTTCGATCGCGGTCACCGGTTCGGCCGTGCAGTGGCTGCGCGACCAGTTGGGCATCATCAGCGGTGCGGCGCAGAGCGAGTCGCTGGCCCGGCAGGTCGACGACAACGGCGGGGTGTACTTCGTGCCGGCGTTCTCCGGGCTGTTCGCGCCGTACTGGCGGTCGGATGCCCGCGGCGCGATCGTCGGGCTGTCGCGGTTCAACACCAACGCCCATGTGGCGCGGGCGACCCTCGAGGCGATCTGCTACCAGAGCCGCGACGTCGTCGACGCGATGGAGGCCGACTCGGGTGTGCACCTGGAGGTGCTCAAGGTCGACGGCGGCATCACCGCCAACGACCTGTGCATGCAGATCCAGGCCGACGTGCTCGGCGTCGACGTCGTCAAGCCCGTGGTCGCCGAGACCACTGCGCTGGGCGCGGCCTACGCGGCTGGGCTGGCGGTCGGTTTCTGGGAGAACCCCGACGACCTGCGGTCCAACTGGCAGGAGGACAAGCGGTGGACGCCCGAACTGGAGTGACGACGAGCGCGCCGCCGGCTACGCGGGTTGGCAGAAGGCGGTGCAGCGCACGCTGGACTGGGTCGACGTCGAGTGATTTAGCGCGCGCGTCGTCGAGCTGGCGCCTTGGTCTCCGCGTCCAGTTCGATGTCCGCGACCGCCGTGTTCTCCTCGAGATGCTTGACCGACGACGTTCCCGGGATCAACAGCACGTTGGGCGCGATCGACAGCGTCCACGCGAGCGCGATCTGCGCCGGGGTGCGGCCGAGTTTCCGCGCCTCCCGCTTGACGGCGGGATGGCCGAGGACGGGGTTGTCGGGGACGAAGGCCGAGCCGAGCGGGAAGAACGGAACGAACGCGATGTCGTGCTCGATACACGCGTCGAGCACCGGCTGTGACGTGCGGTCGACGAGGTTGTACGCGTTCTGGACGCAGACGATCTCGGTGCGGTCCAATGCGATCTGGAGATGCTCAATGACGATGCTGCTCAACCCGATTCCGCCGATGAGCCCCTCGTCGCGGGCCTTGATCATGGCGGTGAGCTGACGGTCGAACAGTTCGCGGTCGACGTCGGCGGGCGCGTTCGGGTCGTCGTCTTCGTCGTGCACGCGAAGGTTGACCGCGGCCAAGCGGTCGGTCCCCAGGGTGCGCAGATTCTCCTCGATGCTGGCCCGTAAGTTCGTCGGGCTCTTGCGCCGGAAGCCATGCGCCCGTCGTCGTCGCGGCGGGCACCGACCTTGCTGACCAAAGCCAGGTCGGCCGGATACGGATGCAGCGCCTCGCGGATGAGTTCGTTGGCGACGTTGGGGCCGTAGAACTGCGCGGTGTCGATGTGGTTGACGCCCAGCTCGACGGCCCGGCGCAGCACGGCGAGCGCCTGGTCCCGGTCACGCGGCGGACCGAACACTCCGGGACCGGGCAGTTGCATGGCGCCGAAACCGACGCGTCCGACTTGGAATGAGCCCAGCGGGAAGGTTTGCATACTGATTGCGTACACCACTCCCGCCGGGCTTATTCCGACCGGATCCGTACTACTCGGTTTCGCCGAGGATGTTGTACATCTCGCGACGGGCATCGTTGACGATGTCGACGATGCGCTGCTGCTGCTCCGCGGACGCGGTGTAGGCGGACTGCGCCACCGCACCGATCAGCTGGCCGAGCGCGGTGTGCAGGTTGACGTGGCCGGGGTCTTGATCTTTCCAGCCTTCGGCGATCTCCTCCCACGGCGGAGTCTCGATCTTTTCGGCCGCGGCGCGGCCTTCCTCGGTGAGCTCGAAAAGCCTCTTGCTGCCTTCACTTTCGGTGCCGACGATGAGACCCTCGTCGACCAGCAGCTGCAGGGTCGGGTAGACCGATCCCGGGCTGGGACGCCACAGGCCGCCGCTGCGTTCGGAGATCTCCTGGATCATCTCGTAGCCGTGCATCGGACGGTCGGACAGCAGGGTCAGGATGGCGGCGCGGACGTCGCCGCGCTTGCCCCGCCTGCCTCCGCCACGACGGCCGCGTGGACCGCCGCCGCGCGGGTCGAAGCCGAAGCCGCCGCGCGGGTCGAAGCCGAAGCCGCCGCGGCCGGGTCCGAAGTTGAAGCCGCCCTGAAAGCCGGGGGCGCCCGGGCCGTGCTGGCCGGTGCCGTGCTCGCGCAGGTGTTCGCGGAATTCGCGACGGGCTTGCCGCCGCTGTTCGTGGAGGGCGCGGCGCTGTTCGGGCCGAACCCGAAGCCATGTCCACCGGGTGGTGTGAATGGGTCGTTCATGGTGAAAGTCCTTCTTTCGACGGGAAACGCCCATGCGTTTCCGATACGTCAACGATATATCGGAAACTATCGTGATGCAACGTCGAGTGGCGTGACCGTCGCAACATTTGGGCACGACGACCACGCCACCGACGTCGGTTGAGGGCGCTCAGTAGACGACGTGTTGAGTCGGGCTGTCCGCGCCGGCGCTAGGGCAGTGGACGTCGACATTCCATGTCGTGCCCGTCTGGATGCCCGGGAACCACAGATCGTGGGTTCCGTTCTCCTGCAGATAGAACGGGACGCCGTAGACCGGGATGCCTGGGCCGATTGGTGAGGCCGAATAGGTGCACCAGCCACTGCTCCCGCCAAACGAGTGGACGTGGACGGTGACACCGAGTGCGTCGGTGATTGGTGTTGACCCACGTGCCTGCCTGCGCGGTTCCGGCGCCGGCGAAGAGAAACGCGGGTAGCGCGGCGGCGGCGACGGCTGCGCCGACAGCAGCGATGACGGACTTCTTGCGGGGATGGATGGCGTTCATGATGTGCTCCCTTTGTGGTGGTCGCGGCTCCCGATGAGCCGCTCTCACAGGTAGGAGCAGTGGCGTCCCGCGCGCCTTACAGTTTTTTCGAGCATTTTCTGACGGGACGAATACACAGCTCAGGCTGCGACGGTCACGTCGACGGACAAGTACTCGCCGATCGCATGCACCGCCGGCCAGTCGCCCGCGCGCACCGCTTGGGCAAGTTCGTCGACCAGTGGGCTGTTGGCATCGAATTCCGCCAACCACGCCGAGACGGTGGCCGCGATCTCATGCGCAGGCACATCGACCGCGCGCCCTTCACGGAGGCAATGAGTGACCCGGTAAATGGGTCTGGTGCCGTGCCACCCGGCGGTTCATGCCCATTATTCGGTGGCGAACGGTCGTTGGATGTGTCATGTCTGTAGGAGCGACCAGACCGGGTCATTCCTACACTTTTTGGCCGACTATTTTCTTGCGGCGCGGGTCGAGTTCGCCGACGAACCACCGGGCCCAGGCGAGCCGTCGGCGTTGATGCCAGGCGCTGCCCGGTTTCCCCGGAAACAGCATCAGTGCCCAGTTCCGAAGGCTTCACCCGGTCTGTGACCTCGCGGCCCGTAAAGCGGTCCGGGACCGACGACTGGATTGCACAAGAGCTAACCGGCAGCAGGCTGGTAGCGCGGTCCGCGGACGCTGCTTCGAGGGCCGCCAGCAAAATTCCGTGCGAGGGAGTGCAACACCACCGGTTGGCATCCCTCGGCGCTATCTTCGCAATACACCTCGAGCAACTGGGCCCTGCTTGCTTTCATGTCCACGGGTCGGCTGGCGAACAGCCCGCCCTCAGTTGCGGGAGCATACAGCTATCTTTAGCTCTGTCTGCTAGCTCTCACGAGACTCGCATGTTTACCGCCGCGCGCAAGGGTGACGAAGCCCTACAGTCCGTCGGTGTCGTCCAAGGCTTGGACCGAATACGGCCTGTCTTCACGCTGTTAAGAGGCGCTTTCCCGATAGAGAAACGCCGTCAGCGAGCAATTTGGAGACGGTTCGACGTACTACGGGGTATGTAGCTCCCCCCGCTGAGCAGGCATTTTAATGACGTTTGCGCAAATCGTCTCTAGCAAAGTATTTGAAAAAGTAAAGAAACTGGAGGCAGCGATGTCGAAAACGCTATGAAATGCTGGAAAGCAGACTTATGCTGACGCCGTCATCGAGGATGTTCGGACGAGCACTTGGCCAGTTGCAGTCGGCCTGACTCGCGGGGTGACGCGCACACAGCGAATTCGGACATGGAGGGAGCTCAACCGCCAGGACGAGGAGCGGGCAAAGCAGGCAATGCCGGAACTCAGCACAGGCCCGCGGAAGCACTAGAACCGTTCTGGCTCTATCACACAGTCTGAATGGCCGTCTAGGGCCGTATATGCCCTAACACAGGCTGAGTGGCCCGGACTTAAGGGAGCTCGGGCCACTCATCTCTCGCCACCGATCGGGGCGAGAGAACCGGACGGGGAACGGATCGTCGTCCATCTTCATAGTAAAGGAAATGCAACCATGAAGGTTCGCAAGGTAGGAACGGTGACCCTTGGGGCCGCCGTGACAGCGGCGTTCGCGTCGCTGCTGGTGGGACAGGGTACGGCGAATGCAGCCTGCGCCTCGTTCTGGGGTTTGGGCGGCGGAGCGCAGTGCTCCTCCACCTTCGGCAACACCGCCATCGCCCTCGGCACCACCGACACGGCACACGCGGTGGGTGGCTTCGGCAACACCGCACTCTCCTCGGGTGCCTACGCCCAGGCGGTGGCAAGTGGTGGCGCGTTCAACACGGCCATCGCGTTGGGAGACCGGGCCACCGCTGCCAGTGCCGGGTTCGCCAGCACGTCGCTGGCGGTGGGCAAGAACACCACGGCCATCGCGGCCGGTGTGGGCAGTCTGGCTGCTGATATCGGTGACAACAGCACCCCGTACAGCGGTACGGCTCGTGGCCTCGGGCTGGTTCAACCGGGCGATCAACATCGGTGGCGACAACACCGCGCTCGCCGACAGCGCCGCCATCCCGGTGCTGGACCTGGAGGAACCGAACATCGACATCGGTGGCAACTCGGTGATCAACGTCGGCAAGGGCAACTTCGGCCTGGCTCATGGCGGTCTGCTCAACGGTGTGTTCAACATCGGTGACGGCAACCAGGGGGTGGCTCTCGGTGTGCTGTCGAACGTGTTCAACCTCGGTAACGGCAACGACAGCTTCGCTGCCGGGCTGGGTGCTGAGTCGCTGGTGATCGGTAACGACAACTTCCAGACGGCACGAGGGCAACCTGGTGTTGGCCAACACCTTCGGCAACGACAACGAGAACGAGGTAACCGGTGCCGCCTCCGGCTCCGGATGCCAGCCCGTTCACGCCCAACCTGAGCATGTCCAACGTGTTCGGCAACGGCAACAGGGTGCGTTCTCAGGGCAACCTGAACCTCACCAACACTGTCGGCGACGACAACAAGGTGAAGGTGGAGGGTGACAACAACATCACCACGACGTTCGGCAACGAGAACAAGGTCGGTGTCAAGGGGAACACCAACCTCACCTCGGTGTTCGGCAACGGCAACAAGGTGACGCCGAAGCACTCGTGGCACAAGCCCGGCGTGAAGGGTGACAACAACATCACCACGATCGTCGGCAACGACAACCGTGCCAGCGCCAAGGGCAACGGCAACCTCACCTCGGTGTTCGGCCACCGTTCCACCGCCCGGTCGTACGGCGACAGCAACGTCAGCACCGCTGTCGGCGACGACAAGAAGAACATCAACGGCGAGGACGTTTCGTAACTCGCCCCGCTGCCGGGGGCGTGATCGTTGCGCCCCCGGCAGTACCCCATCACCAACACACAAGGAGACTCATGCGAAAGACACTCATTCTCAGCACCGCCGCCGCGGCCGGTGCGCTGGTCTTGGCCCCGGCGGCCGCAGCCGCCATGCCGACCGGTGACTACGACTTCAACCTGCCTGGCCTCAAACCCATCCCCGTGCACATCGAAGAAACCGGATTCGAGACCATCAAGCTGACCACCCCCAACGGGTTCAAAGTCGACATGGCCGTCAACCGCCAAGGCACCCGGTACGAAGGCGTGGCCACCGATCCGCACGGAGCCATGTGCCAAGGCACGCCGATGCTGGCCGACGTGTTCTACAGCGTCGACACCGACGGCATGGGCGGGGTGGTCGAAGTGAAGGGCCAACCATGCGGGCCCGGGCAGCCGATCGCCCCGCTGATCTTCGCACTGGCTCCAACCACCTAGACCCCCAATTGTGTGGCTGGACATCCACCGGAAAACGCCCCACACAGGCTTTAGACCGCCTTGGCACGGTGCGTGTTCGGGCTGACGCCATACGCCCGCTTGAACGCACTGCTCAACGCGAACGGCGTGCTGTAGCCGACCTGGCGGGCCACCGCGGCGATCGTTGCCTGGCTGGTGCGCAGCAGGTCGGCGGTCAGCGCCAGGCGCCAGCCGGTCAGGAAGGCGATCGGTGGCTCGCCGACCAGCTCGGTGAACCTGCGGGCGATCACCGCACGCGAAGAGCCATACGGCCGCAGCCAGATTCGCCACCGTCCAGGGATGCGCGGGATTGTTGTAGATCAACCGCAGTGCAGGCCCGACCACCGGATCGTGTTCGGCGTGCCACCACGCCGGAGCATTGCCCTGTGCCGCGAATGGCAGGCGTACTTCTCGACGTGGACGGCGTGGAACCACGCCCGCACCGTCACCGCCATCATCGCGTCCGCGCTGATGCTGATCGGGCTGCGCTATCGCTGACCCGGACCGACTACGCGGCCGCGCATGCTTGACTACAGAGCATGCGCGACCGCCTGTTCGGCAGTCTGATCGTCGGTGCTCTGGTTTGCAGCGCGGCAAGCGGCGGCGTCGCGTATGCCTTCGGTACCTCCGTCGTTCCCGGTCTCGATCGCACAGATCCGGTCACGGCCGTCACCGCGATGGGCGGGATCATCACCGAGGCGCGGTCGAACCCTGCGTTCCTGCTGCTGATGGCCGCCACCGCCGTGCTCGCGCTGGTGGTCGGTGTCCTCGCCGCACGCCGGCTGCGTCAACCCGGCGGCACCATCCTGTTGGCCGGGGCGGGATTCACACTGCTCGCGGGGATCGTCACGCTGGTGTTCAACGTGCCGCTCAACAACCGGCTGAACGCCAACGACCTCTCGTCACTCACACCTGCCGATGCCGCACGGGAATGGCGGGCGTACATCGAGCCGTGGTTGGTGTGGAACGCCGTGCGATGTGTCGCCGGTCTGGTGGGCGCGGCGCTCTTCGCCGTCGGCCTGTGGCGGTCAGCTCGGGGGCGCGAAACCGCCGCCGTCGGATGACGCGGGCGGCGTGACCGGCCGCGGATGCGCCGCCGGGCCGGGTGGCGGGGGCGCCCACTGGGGAGGCGTAACCCACTGTGGTGGAGGCGGCCCCGCGGGGACCGGCCGCAGCCGTTCCAGCTCCCGACGGTGCCGCTCAGCCAGTACGGCGGCAAGGACGTACTGCGGGGGAACGCCGGGCGGCGGGGGCGGGGAGATCCGCGCGACCACGTCACCGGCGATGCGATACGCGATCTGATCGCGGATCTGGGGATCCAATTGTGGTGCCCGAGAGAGGAATTGGCGAGCCAACTCGGCCTGTTCGGGGCCCAGCCCGGACAGTTGCAGAGACGATGCCCACCATGCCAGGGAGGGCGGCATCACGGGTGGCGGCGACATCTTGGGTCCGCGCTCACTGATCACCACGGTGCCGGCGAACACGTCCCCGATGCGTTTGCCCTTCGGTGACAGCAGGCTGCAGATCACCGCGGGTCCGCCGAAGAACATCCAGATCTCCACCACCGACGCCAGAGCACGAAACAGGGCTTGGCGGAAGCGTTCCGGGCCGCCGTCGTCGGAAACCACGCGCAGACCGAGCGCCATCTTGCCCAGCGTCCGGCCCCGCGTCGCGCTCTCGAACACCATCGGATAGCCGACGATCGTCAAAACGGTGAAGATGATCAGCACTGCGCCCGACAACGCGGGGTCGAGCTGGCTCAACGTCGCCGCCCACAGCATCACGCCGACGACGTAGCCGAGGAAGATCACCGCGACATCGATCAGCGCAGACAGCGCCCGGACCGGAAGCTGGGCGACCTGCGCGTCGAGCACGACGGCGTCACCGGTCACCACCTGTTCTGTCTGCCCGACCATGATCATCCACGCTACTAGGATTTGCCAGGTGGATGTCGACGCGTTCGTGCTCGCCCATCGCCCGACGTGGGACCGGCTCGACGCGCTGGTCAAGCGGCGCAGGCGGCTGACCGGCGCCGAGGTCGACGAGCTGGTCGAGCTCTATCAGCGGGTGTCCACACATTTGTCGATGGTGCGGACGGCGTCCAGCGACTCGGTGCTCGTGGGTCGGTTGTCGTCGCTGGTGGCTCGGGCCAGGTCGGCGGTCACCAGCGCGCACGCACCGCTGTGGAGCGAGTTCGTCCGGTTCTGGACGGTGTCGTTCCCGGTTGTCGCCTACCAGTCGTGGCGGTGGTGGCTCGGTACGGCGGTGGCCTTCTTCGCCGTCACCGTGATCATCGCGCTGTGGGTGGCAGGCAACCCCGAGGTGCAGTCGACCATCGGAACCCCCAGTGAGATCGACCAATTGGTCAACCACGACTTCGCCGACTACTACAGCGAGCACCCTGCGGGGTCGTTCGCGCTGCAGGTGTGGACCAACAACGTCTGGATCGCCGCGCAGTGCATCGGTTTGTCGCTTCTGCTCGGCATACCCGATCCCCTGGCGTCCTGTTTCAGAACGCCGCCAACCTCGGCAGTCGTCGGACCGGCCTGATGTTCAACGCCGGAAAGGGCGACATCATGCTCGGTCTGCTCGCCCCGCACGGGCTGATCGAGCTGACCGCGGTGTTCCTGGCCGGGGCGGCGAGCGATGCGGCTCGGATGGTCGGTGGTTTCGCCGGGCAACCGCCCCCGCGGACAAGTGCTGGCCGAACGGGGTAGGGCGGTGGTGGCTGTCGCGGTCGGACTCGTCGCCGTGCTGCTGGTTGCGGGGCTGATCGAGGCCCTGGTCACGCCGTCGCCGTTGCCGACGTTCGCGCGCATCGGCATTGGTGTGCTCGCCGAAGTCGGCTTCCTTGCCTACGTGATTCACTTCGGCCGCAAGGCCGTTCGGGCCGGAGAGACCGGTGACGTGGACGACGCACCCGACGTCGTGCCGACGCAGTGAGTTCCCTCGCGAGCAGACGCAAAAGTCCCTATTTGCAATGGTTTTGGGGTACACTTGTGTCTGCTCGCGAGGGAAACGGACCCGCTAGAGCCTGCCGCTGGCCTTCATGGCCAGATAGTGATCGGCCAGCACCGGTGCCAACTCCTCCGGGGGTGCGTCGACGACGTCGACCCCGCTGCGGCGCAATCGCGATGCAATAGTCCGACGGTCGTTGCGGGCCCGCTCGGCCGCGGCGGCGTCGTACACCTGCGCGGCGTCGGCCCGACCGGCGGCGAGCCGGTCGACGCGAGGGTCGGCGACCGCGGCCAGCAGCACCTGGTGCTTGGCCGACAGTTGCGGCAGCACCTTCATCAACCCCTCGTCGAGCGCCGACGCGTTCAGATCGGTCATCAGCACCACCAGCGCACGCCGACGGACCTGCCGCTGTACGGCAGCCACGATCGCGGTGGCGTCCGACTCCACCAGCGCGGGCTGCAGCGGCCCCATCGCCCCTTCCAGCCGCGGGAGCAGGTCGGTGCGTGACGCGTTGAACACACTCGCCTGACTGACCCGGTCGTGCGCGAGGAAGTCGACATGGTCGCCTGCGCGCGATGCCAGCACGGCCAGCAGCAGCGCAGCGTCCATCGACCAGTCCAACCGCGGCCAGCCACCCGGGTCGGCGGCCGTCGGGTCGACGCCGACGCGGCCCGCCGACGTGCGGCCGGTGTCCAAGACGATAACGACCCGACGGTCACGCTCGGGCCGCCACGTGCGCACCACGACATCGGCCCGGCGCGCGGTGGCGCGCCAGTCGATGGACCGGACGTCGTCACCGATGACATATTCGCGCAGAGAGTCGAATTCGGTGCCCTGACCGCGGATCAGGACGGGCACCATGCCGTCCAGCTCACGCAGCTTGGCCAGTCGCGACGGCAGATGCTTTCGTGACAGGAACGGTGGCAGGATGCGGATCTGCCACGGCACACGGTGTGAGCTCTGCCGGCCGGCAAGGCCGAGCGGACCGATCGAGCGCGCGGTGACCAACGCCGAACGCTGGTCTCCTCGGCGCACCGGCCGCAGCCAGGTATCCACCCGAATCTGTTGGCCCGCCGGCATCTCCAGCTGCGTGGGTTCGTGGGTCGGCCCGCGCGCTGGGCGGCCAGGCATCGCGGACCTGGCCGCGAAACCGGCGGCGGCCGGTGTTCTCGATGGTCAGCTCGGCCTTGACGACCTCACCGAGCCGCGCCGCAGTGGCCCCTGACCGGGTGAACCGCAGTTGGCGGGTGCTGGCGGCCAACGACACATCGACCACAACCGCAGCCACCAAAAGGGCGAGCAATACCGCGAACGCCGTTGCAGGCCAGGGTGATAGCGCGATCGGCAGGACGCAGATCAGCGCCACCAGCCCGGTACGGCCGGTGAGAACCACTATCGAGGCACCGGAACGGAGTTCAGGATGCCGTCGAGCACGCCGTCGGGATTGGCACCCTCCAGCTCGGCCTCCGGCCGCAGCGCCACCCGGTGCCGGAGTGTGGGACGGGCCATCGCCTTGACATCGTCGGGAGTGACGTAACTGCGGCCCGACAGCCATGCCCAGGATCGCGCGGTGGCCAGCAACGCCGTGGCGCCACGCGGTGAAACGCCGAGCTGCAACGACGGCGAATGCCTTGTGGCGCCGACGATGTCGACGATATAGCCGAGCACCTCGTCGGCCACGAGAACCTCACGCACGGCTTCGCGTCCGGCGGCCAGCTCGGCCGTACCTGCGACCGGTTGCACCGCGGACAGGTCGCGCGGGTCGAAACCCCGGGCATGCCGGTCCAGGATGGCAATCTCCTGATCACGCGGCGGCAACGGCACATTGAGTTTCAGCAGAAACCGGTCCAGCTGCGCTTCCGGAAGCTGGTATGTGCCCTCGTACTCGATGGGGTTCTGGGTGGCGGCGACGATAAACGGGTCGGGCAGTGGACGCGGTTCGCCCTCGACGCTTACCTGTCGTTCCTCCATGGCCTCCAGCAGCGCCGCCTGGGTCTTCGGTGGTGTCCGGTTGATCTCGTCGGCCAGCAGCAAGTTGGTGAAAACCGGACCGGCGTGGAACTCGAATTCGGCGGTACGCGCGTCGTAGACCAGCGAGCCGGTGACGTCACCCGGCATCAGGTCCGGGGTGAACTGCACCCGTTTGAACTCCAATTGCAGTGCCGCGGCCAGTGTCCGCACCAGCAGAGTCTTGGCGACGCCGGGCACGCCCTCGAGTAGCACGTGGCCGCGACACAGCAGTGCTATCACGAGGCCGCTGACAACGGCGTCCTGCCCGACGACCACCTTGGCGATTTCGGTCCGCAAGGCCAGCAACGCGTTTCGTGCATTAGTCGAGTCGGTGGTCTGAGCAACGGGCTGAGTCACGACTGTGCGACCTGCCTTTCGATGTTGTCGAGCGCGTGGGCAAGGTTTACCAGGTCGGTGTCGGTCGCAGGCGGCGGACCGAACAGCGTGTGCCGCACGGCTTCCGGATCTTGGCGGCTGCGCTGCGCGATGGTTTGGACGACGGCTGCCGGGTCGGCGTTGGGCCCGAGTCCCAGTCGGGGCAGGAGGCGCTGCAGGGTGGCCGTGCGCAGCGCATCGGCGGCGCGGTCGCTCGCGCGCCGCGACCGATAGAGCCGCCCGCGGCCCTCGACGGTTTCCGAGGCACGCACCACGACCGGGAGCTGCTCGGCGACCAGCGGACCGATCCTTCGGCCCTTCCACAACGCAATCAACAGAACCGCCAGGCACAGCTGCCAGACGATCCATCTCACGCGGTCGGGAATGAGATCGGATAGCGTTGCCCCGCCGGATGATTCACCCTCGGTCCGTTGCGGTGCATACCAGATGACCCGTGGCTGGGCGCCGGCGAGGTTCATCGCCAGCGCGGCGTTGCCCTGCTTCAACAGACCCGAGTTGGTCATGAAGTCCGACGTGCCGACGACCGTCACGGTGCGGCCCGCATCGGTGTAGCGGACCACCGCGCCCTCGTAACACCGCGTCACGGGTACGTCGCCGGACGCCTCGAAGGTATCGCTCGCGCCGAGCTGCACATCCCCCGCGCGGGTGGCCTCCCGTAGATCGCAATCCGGCGAGCCGCCGACACTGCCCGCCGCGTCGCGACGAACCTCAGGGGCGAGTATCTCCCTTGTCCGAGACACCGGCTCGATGACCAGCCGATCGCCGGGAACGGCCGCAAGCCGCCGTAACAGGTCCTCGTCGACGAGGTGGAACGTCTGAACCGTGAGCACAAGTGTGTCCGGGCGTGCGGCGCGTTCGACCGCCGCGATGTCGTCGGCGACGACAACCTCGACGCCATGATCACGCAACAACGCGACCAGTGCGTGGGCTCCTCCGGAAGACGTTGCCGCAGGGTCCATTCGGCCGCCGGGGCGGGGTGCCGTCAGATATGTGCTGACCACGGCGACCGCTGCGATGATCACCAGTGCCAAGATCATCCAGCGGGCACTGCGCCAACGCTGGACGACCGTCGGCGTGACGGTTGATGTGGTCATCGGACCGCCGTCCAGCTGTCAGTAACGACCGCCACGGGTGTGCGGGTCGTCGCCGCACCGCGCCGCAGATGATCATCGAGGTCTGCGATCATCCGGTATGCGGGCTCGGTGCCCGGCCGTTCGCCGTAGGTGACGTCGTTGAAAGCGTTTGCGGCTTGCAGCAATTCGCCGGCCAGATCTGGTACCGCCTTAGCGGCGTCCTTGGCCAGCTCGGTTGCTGTCCGGCCGGGAACCGGGTTGAGCACACCGTCTTCCTCGAGCTGGCGGGCGACCGCTCTCAGCCGATGACGGATTGCAGCGGCCCAATTACCCGCCGCCGCATACTGTTCAGCGGTCGCACGATGTTGTGCGGCGCTGAGTTCGTGCGTGTCGAAGAGGGCGTGTTTGCCGCCGCGGTTGGTGCGCATTGTGCGGCGTGCGATTCGCACGGCGACCACGATCGCGACGGCGAGAATGATGAGCAGCACGCTGATGGTGAACCATCCGCCGGGCAACGAGGAACCCTCCTGGACGATGCGGTAGAGCAGGTCGTCGAGCCACTCCGAGAGCCGTTCTGTGAGAGAGGCCTTGGGGTAGATGGGCTTTGCGAGTTCGCGCTGCGCCGCTTCGTGGGCGGCGTCGCGGTCGATGTCTATTGCCGGCACGTCACGGCTGCCGGGTGAGCCACAGGTGGTCGGTCGAGTCGGGTGCCGCGCCGGGTGCGATCGCCGCGCCGGTTTGCAACACCAGGTCGAACGCCTCGGCGCGGATTCGCCGATCGGTATACAACAGCACCACCGCGCCCGCGCTGAACGGGGCGGTGATGACCTGGCCGACCGCACCGCCGATCGCGACCAAAGCAAGCGCGATCAATATCGTCGTTACGGATTCGGAACTCAGCAAGAGGATCTGGCCCGTCAGGCTGAACGGAATCGACACCGCTCCGGCGACGATGCTGGCGACGATGGTGGCCAGCAACCGGATCCCCAACACACGCCAGAAGTCGCCCTTGACCAATCTGACCGACCGCGCGACCGCCTGGACGACACCGAGTCGCTCCAACACGATCAGCGGCGGTGCGAAGCTGAGCACCGTCCAGAGGTAGACGAGCAGCGCAATCGATCCGAGACCCAGCGGAATGGCGAGGACGAACGCGGCGCCGCCGCTGACCTCCGCTACGGCGACGACCACGAGCACGACGACCGCGATGATGACGACCACACCGAAAAGCCACAGCAGGGTGTAGCCGATCAGGGCGAGCAGTCGCCCGCGGACCCGTTGCCATGCTTCGCCGATGGTGATTCCGGCGCCGAATACGGCCCGTCCCACGATGACCGTCAGCATGCCGCTGAGCAGGATCGACGACAGCAGCGTGGTGATCGCGCCGGCCAGGCCGGAGGCGGACGAACCCAGGGCCGCGGCCGTCGACGCCTCCTCGCCACGCAGCACCCCGAGTTCGCCCGCCGCGGCAAGCGGCCCGACTTGCAGAATCAGCGAGATGATCTGGGCGATCACCACCACGATCGTCGTCAGCCCCAGCGTCGCCTTGGGGTTGGCCCGGATGTAGGCGAACGCGCCGTTGAGGATGTCGGTCAGGGACAACGGCCGCAGCGGGATGACGCCGGGCTTGAGTGCCGGCGGAGCGGCGGCGTAGCCGGGCGGCGGATAGCCGGGCGGCGGATAGCCCGCGGATAGCCGGGCGGCGGGTATCCGTGATAGCCAGGCGGCGGATAGCCGGGCGGCGGGTACGCCGGCGGCGGCGGACCGGCCTGACCGAACCCGCCGGCGTCGTAGCTCATGGCCACCATCCTGTCGATCACCACCAAAATTGACAACGTGGCGCAGGGTGGGTCGGTCGCCGGCGCTACGGTGGCCGCATGCCGACCGAAATCACTGTGCGAGGGAACTTCACCGCGTTCCACGCGCCTGAACGCGGGACCGTACACGCCACCATCGCCTTCGAGGGACCGGCGATGGAACCGGTCTACGACCGGGTGGCACGTGACCTGGAGGCCGTCAAGGCGTCCGTCACTCCGCTGAAGGCCGGGGATCACGGCCCCGTGACATGGTGGTCTGCCGAGCAATTGCGCACCTGGACGAACCGGCCCTGGAATCAGGAGGGCAAGCAGCTTCCACTCGTGCATCACGCGAGTGTCGGCATCGAGGTGAAGTTCCGCGACTTTCCCGCGCTGTCGCGCTGGGTCGGCCAGCACGTCGCGAACACCGAAGGATTCCGGGTTTCCCGCGTCGAGTGGGCGCTCACCGCGAAGCGGCGCACGGAGCTGCAGAGGCAGGCCCGTACCCGGGCCGTCGAAGACGCCGTCGGTCGCGCGCAGCAGTATGCCGACGCACTCGGCCTCGGCGCGATCCGTCCGGTCGCCATCGCCGACGCGGGAATGCTGGGTGACAACCTGCGTCCGGAAAGCGGTGTCGCAGCGGCCCATCTGCGTGCAGCCGCAGCGCCCGCAGGCGGTCCGGACGTCGAACTGCTGCCGGAGCACATCGAGGTATCGGCGGCGGTCGACGCGCGGTTCGTCGGCGAGGACTCAGAACCCACGGCGTAGCGTTTGCCTCATGGCGGAACTCAAAGACCGGCTGCGTGCAGACCTGACCACTGCGATGAAGTCGCAGGACAGATTGCGCACCGCGACGCTGCGGATACTGCTGTCGGCCATCCAGACCGAAGAGGTGTCCGGCAAGGAGTCGCGTGAACTGTCCGACGCCGACGTGCTCAAGGTGTTGGCAAGGGAGTCGAAGAAGCGCGGCGAGTCGGCCGAGATCTACACGCAGAACGGCCGCGGCGAGTTGGCGGCCAACGAGCACGCGGAGGCCCGCATCATCGACGAGTACCTGCCGACCCCGCTCACCGAAGCGGAAGTGGCCGACGTCGTCGACACCGCCATCGCGCAGGTTGCCGAGGAGACCGGCGAAGCCCCTGGCATGAAACAGATGGGCCTGGTGATGAAGGCCGCGACCGCGATCGCCGCAGGCAAGGCCGACGGCGCGAGGCTCTCGGCGGCGGTCAAGGCCCGGTTGTAGCCGTTTCGGTGTCTGACACCCGGGTAACCAGGTGTCATGACGCGGTTTGGCTACACCCTGATGACCGAACAGAGCGGACCTAAAGAGCTTGTCCGTTATGCCGTTTCGGCGGAGCGCGCGGGCTTCGACTTCGAAGTGTCGAGCGATCACTACTTCCCGTGGCTGTCCTCGCAGGGGCATGCGCCGTATGCGTGGTCTGTGCTCGGTGCGGTCGCGCATGCCACCGAGCGGGTCGAGCTGCTCACCTACGTCACCTGCCCGACCATGCGGTACCACCCCGCGGTCGTCGCACAGAAGGCGGCGACGCTGCAGATCCTTGCCGATGGTCGGTTCACCCTGGGCCTCGGCAGCGGCGAGAATCTCAACGAACACGTGGTGGGGAAGCGCTGGCCGACGGTGGCGCGACGGCACGAGATGCTTCGGGAAGCGATCCAGATCATTCGCGAGCTGTTCACCGGTGAACTCGTCGACTGGAAGGGCGAGTACTTCGAGGTCGATTCCGCCCGGATCTGGGACGTCCCCGAGATCCCGGTCCCGATCGCGGCGGCGGTGTCCGGTGATCGCTCTGTCGACGTGTTCGCTCCGCTGGCCGACCACCTGATCGCCGTCGAGCCGGACAAGGATTTGGTCGACGCCTGGCACGATGCACGACGCGCCACCGGGCTGCCCGGCGACGTTCGGGTCATCGGTCAGATCCCGATCTGCTGGGACCCCGACCGCGACGCCGCGGTAGCGCGCGCGCATGACCAGTTCCGCTGGTTCGCGGGCGGATGGGCGGTCAACTCCGACCTGCCGACGACGGCCGGCTTCGAGGGTGCGACGCAGTTCGTCCGTCCCGAGGACGTCGCCGAATCCATCCCGTGCGGCCCGGATCTGGACGCCATCGTCGACGCCATCAGCAAGTACTGGGAGGCCGGTTTCACCGATATCGCGCTGGTGCAGATCGGCGACGAGAGTCAGGAGTTGTTCCTCAAGGAAGCGGCGGGATCGCTGCTGGAGAAGCTGCGCACCGCGTCACAGTGAAAGGGGTTGTCATGACTCGAGGAAGTGGAATCTACGACGACGAAAGCGCCGAGGAGCCGAAGGGTGGTCGGCCGGGGCCCAAGGACGAGGGCAAGGAAGGCGGCATGGCCACGCGGGAAAACACACCCGATGTCGCCGAGACCGGCGAGGAGCCGACGGCTTAATAAGCGGCGCGGGTCAGCTCCCCCCGCCGCAACCTCCGCATCAATAAGGCGGGGATGCGGAAGCTCGAGCAGGAGCTGCAGCAGAAATTCTCCGCCGGGATTCAGATCCCGCTCGGTGGCTCAGAAGACGACGCGATCCGCAGCGTCAAGGATCAACTCAAAGACAATGGGCGCGACCCCAATCTGGAGCTACAAACCTCCTTGGGTCCACCTGGACAAGGTATAACCAACTCGGCTTTTTGTTATAGGTGGTGTCTGGACCTACAACCAACGTTTGTGGTCGACAATGACATAACAAAGCCGGTCTCCCCCGCGCCTACCAGCAGGAACGCTGACAAAGGCTTGCGGAAAGCGGGTGACCGGAGGGTATCTCGAGCCGCCCGCTGAGCGTTCGTCTCCATTTAAAGGGACCACTTCGGCATCGACGATGTCCTTTTCAGCAGGCGCTGCCTCAAGCTCGGACGCATACCCACTGTCAGATTCCACAGTGAGTCCAGGGCGCCGGAGTTCGCTTCGGCCGTGTCGTCGGGTATCTAACCTGCTGATTCACAGTCGGGGTGGCGGGATTCGAACCCACGACCTCTTCGTCCCGAACGAAGCGCGCTACCAAGCTGCGCCACACCCCGCGTGAAGCCACGACAGCGTATCGCACCCGCCACGTGTGCTGCCAAATCGATATCGCTGCCCCCTACGTGCACAAAGTGACGGAAAACGGCCACGATTTGGCGACGTAGGTCACGCCACGCCGCGGGATGGATCTGGATTGTCGGTGTTGTTATGCAGAATGACGGCAGATTGCCGGATCGCAGAGGAACTTGAAGCGAGGCGCGAGATGACTGGGTTGGGAGCTTCCATCTATGTGGGATTCTTCGTCCTGGCCGCGTTGTGGCTGTTCTTGACCTCCGACGGACCCCTTACCGGGGAAGCCGAGGATCAGAGCCAGCAGCCGGAACGCTCGAACTCGACGAGCACTCCGGCGGCGGTCGACGGGTCAAGCCCGGCACTGGCCAGCCACTCGTCACTGAAATAGGTGTCGGTATAGCGATCGCCGCTGTCGGCGATCAGCGTCACCACCGATCCACTGCGCCCTTCGGCGACCATCTCGGCCAGCAGGCTGAACGCACCCCACAGATTCGTACCCGTCGATGGCCCCACCCGGCGGCCGAGCACCGCGCTGACGTGACGTGCGGCGGCGATGGAGGCAGCGTCGGGGACCGCGATCATCCGGTCCACCACATCGGGCAGAAACGACGGCTCGACCCGCGGCCTGCCGATGCCCTCGATCCGTGACGACACCCCGGTGACGACATCGTCGCGTCCTTGCGCATACGCGGGAAAGAACGCGGAGTTCTCGGGGTCGACGACACACAACCGAGTGGCGTAGCGGCGATACCGGATGTAGCGGCCGATGGTCGCGCTCGTCCCGCCGGTGCCTGCGCCGACGACGATCCATTCCGGAATCGGATGCGCCTCCTCGTCCATCTGCGCAAAGATCGACTCGGCGATGTTGTTGTTGCCCCGCCAGTCGGTGGCCCGCTCTGCGTTGGTGAACTGGTCCAGATAGTGCCCGCCCGTCTCCTGCGCCAACCGCTCCGCCTCGGCGTACACCTGCGAGGACTCGGCGACGAAATGGCAACGCCCGCCTTGAGATTCGATGAGGGCGATCTTCGATGCGCTCGTCGACGACGGCATCACCGCGATGAACGGCAGGCCGAGCAGGGCCGCGAAATACGCCTCGGAAACGGCCGTCGACCCCGACGACGCCTCGATGACGGTGGTGTTCTCACCGATCCAGCCGTTGCACAACGCGTACAGGAAAAGCGACCGCGCCAGCCGATGTTTCAGGCTGCCGGTGATGTGGGTGGACTCGTCCTTGAGGTACAGCGCGACGTCGACTCCGTCGCACCAGGCCGACGGCAGCGGATAGCGGAGTAGATGCGTGTCGGCGCTGCGCCGGGCATCGGCCTCGATCAACCGAACCGCATTGTCCGCCCATTGGCGTGGTTGGCTGCGGGCCGCGCTCGATGGCGCGTAGTTCACCGCACCGCGGCAGTCGGGTGGGATTGCCCCGCCCGCGTCCCGGCGTCACGACCGCCGGTCGGCGTCGGCACCAGGGTCAACAGTGTCGCCTCGGGCCTGCAGCAGAACCGCAGCGGAGCGAACGGCGACGTGCCGATGCCGGCCGATACGTGCAGCGCCATGTTGGCACCCCACCGCGACGCACCCTTGGCCCGCGACCGGTCGAGGTCGCAGTTGGTGACGATGGCGCCGTAGAACGGCAGGCAAAGCTGGCCGCCGTGGGTGTGGCCGGCCATCACCAGCTGATAGCCGTCGGTGGCGAACCGATCCAGCACCCGCGGCTCGGGCGAGTGCGCCAGGCCCAGCCGCAGGTTCGCGGTGGGGTCGGCAGGCCCCGCGATGGTCTCGTAGCGGTCGCGGGACAGGTGCGGATCGTCCACACCCGCTGCGGCGATCCGCAGCCCCGCCACCTCGAAGTCGCGGCGGGTGTGCGTCATGTCGAGCCAGCCGCGCTCGGTGAACGCTGCCCGCAGGTCCTGCCACGGCAGCGGCTGGCCGTGCGTGCGGTGCGACGGATTCGTCAGGTAGTTGGCCGGGTTCTTCAGCCGCGGCCCGAAGTAGTCGTTGCTGCCGAACACGAAAACCCCCGGCACCGAAAGCAAGTCACCCAGCGACTGCACGACGGCGGGCACAGCCTTCGGATGGGCCAGGTTGTCGCCGGTGTTGACCACCAGATCCGGCTCCAGCCCGGCGAGCTCGCGCAGCCATGCCTGCTTGCGTCGTTGGTTGGGCCGCATGTGGATGTCGCTGATATGCAACACCCGCAACGGCGTCGAACCCGGGGTCAGCACTGGCATGGTCATCTCGCGCGTCACGAACGCATTCCGCTCGATGATCGACGCGTAGCCGATGCCGGCCACGAGCGTGCCGGCGGCCACAGCGGCGGAATTCTTCAGGATAGAAGCGGCGGGCATGCATGGCAGCCTACTGCCAGTCGCGGGCCCACAGCGCTTCTCACCCGCCGCGCGTTACCTAAGCCACACCGATCACGGAGGTGGCGGCGGCGGTGGCGGTGGCGGCGGACCCAGCAGCGGAACGGTGATCGGCGGCAGGCCCGGGATCTCCACGACAGTCGAGCCCATCGCCGGCGGCAGGCCCGGGATTGGCGGGAGGCCGGCGGGCGGCGGCGGGGGAGGCGGCGGGATGCCATTGCTGATCTGGATGGTGATGATCGAGCCCGGAACGGTCTGGCCGGCCGGCGACGTCCCGACCACCGTGCCGTACGAGGAGACGCTGTTGACCGAGCTGGCCTGGTCGGCCACCTGGAAGCCGGCCTCCTTGAGCCGCTGGCGCGCGAGCTCCTGGGTCATACCCGAGACGCTGGGCACCCTCGACCCCGGCGCCCCGTCGACAAACCGGGGATCGGTAGGCGGCAGCCTGACCTCGCCGAAGTTGTTCGCGATCGGCTTCATCGCCTCGAACCAGGTTCGGGCCGGCTCGTTGCCGCCGAACAGATTTCCCGACCCGCACTGGCGCAGGGGAAACGAGCAGAGCTCGCCGGGCTCGGTGGAGTCGTCGTAGATGTAGTTGGCGGCGGCCAAGGTGTTGGTGAATCCCAGGAATGCCGACGAGCGGTGTGCCTCGGTGGTGCCGGTCTTGCCGGACATCGGAAGGTCCCACCCGACCGAACCGGCCGCCCCCGCGGCGGTACCTGCCCCTCGGTCGTCCTTGCTCAACGCGTTGGCCATGGTGTTGGCCAGTCCTTCGGGAACCACCTGTTCACAGGTTTCAGTGGTGACCGACACCTCGGTGCCGCGGCGGTCGAACACCTTGTCGATCGGATTGGGCGGGCACCACATGCCGCCCGACGCCAGCGTGGCTGCCACATTGGCAAACTCCAGCGGGTTCAGCTCGAACGGACCAAGCGTGAACGAGCCGAGGTTCTGGCGCTTGATGAAATCGGCGAGGCTCTCGTTGCTCTCGGGGTCGTAGTCGCGCGCGGTTCCCGGCAGGGCGTAGGACCGCAGGCCCAGCTTGACCGCCATGTCCACGGAGCGTTGCACCCCGACCTGCGTGATCAGCTTGGCGAACGCGGTGTTGGGCGATGTGGCCAGCGCGTCGGTGACGTTCATCGCGCCGCGGTAGCCCCCGCCGTTCTTCACGCACCAGGTCTCCCTTGGGCAGCCTGGGGTGTCGCTGCTGCCGAGGCCCTTCGCCTGGAACTGTCCGGGCACGTCGAGCTGCGCACTGATGCCCATCCCCATCTCCAACGCCGCGGCGGTGGTGAAGATCTTGAATGTCGAACCCGCTCCGTCGCCGACGAGTGAGAACGGTTGCGGCTGCATGGTTTCGCCCGCTTCGGTGTTCAGGCCGTAGGTCCGGTTGCTGGCCATCGCCAGCACCGGATGGGACTCCTTGCCCGGCCTGATCACGCTCATCACGCTGGCGATGCCGTCGATGTCGGGACTCGCGACGCCGTCGATCGCGGATTTCATCGGCGCCTGCACGTCGGGGTCAAGCGTGGTCTTGATCAGGTAGCCGCCCCTGGCCACCTGCTCCTTGCTGATGCCCGCGTGCGCCAGGTAATCCAGCGCGTAGTCGCAGAAGAACGCCCGGTCGCCGGCGGCGATGCAGCCGCGGGGCAGCTCCTGTGGCTGCGGCAGGATGCCCAGCGGCTGCTCCTTGGCGGCACGCAACGCCTCGGCCTCCTGCGGCAGGTTCTCGATCATGGTGTCGAGCACGACGTTCCTGCGGGCCAGCGCGCCTTCGGGGTTGGTGTAGGGATTCAGTGTGCTGGTGGACTGCACCATGCCGGCCAGCAGGGCGGCCTGCTGCCAGTTCAGTTCGGAGGCATTGATGCCGAAGTAGGTCTGCGCGGCGTCCTGCACGCCGAACGCGTTGTTGCCGAACGACACCAGGTTCAGATAGCGGGTCAGGATCTCCGGTTTGGTGAACGTCTTGTCCAGCGTCAGCGCCATCCGGATCTCACGCAACTTGCGGGCCGGTGTGGTCTCGACGGCGGCCCGCTTCTCCGCGTCGGTCTGCGCGATCACCAGCAGCTGATAGTTCTTCACATACTGCTGCTCGATGGTGGAGCCGCCGCGGGTGTCGATGTTGCCGGACATGTAGCCCGACAGACCCGTCAGGGTGCCCTTCCAGTCCACGCCGTTGTGCTCGGCAAACCGTTTGTCCTCGATCGAAACGATGGCCAGCTTCATCGGGTTGGCGATCTCGTCGGTGGGCACCTCGAAACGGCGCTGCGAATACAGCCAGGCGATGACGTTGCCTTTGGCGTCGACCATCGTCGACACCCCGGGCACCTCGCCCTCGACGAGTTGGGCCGATCCATTGGCAACGACATCGGAGGCTCGGTTGGACACCAGGCCGAATCCGCCGACCACCGGGAACATCAGCGCCGCGGCGACCACACTGGCCAGCAGGCAGCACCACGCCAGCTTGATGACCGTGACCGTCGGCGGCGGTCGATTCGGCGGGCGCTCCGGCATGCCCTACAGAGTAACGAGGTCGCCGGTCGGACTCCCCGCCGCGGCTGGATTGCCAGCATAAAGGGGCTTACGGATCGCTGTGCGATCCAGCAAGTTGGTCAGACGGCACGGTTGTGCCAAAACAGGGGCAATCAAACTGTTGCGTAAATACCCCGTGACCACCTAGCTTGTACCTACAGTGCGATTCAGGTAACAAAGACCTGCGCAGTGTGGCGTAGATCGCATCAGCGCTCTACACCGGAGGACTACGCCGTCGCTGAAGGGGCGGCTTGGACTTAAGGGGAACGCTGGTGTCGAGCACACGGCCCGCTGCGCGCAGGACAAGCACTATCTCTCCACCCCAAAGTTTGGTCCACGGCGCGGAGGCCGAGGCCCGCATCGCATGGGTATCACAGGCCCGATGTCGCCAGGCCGATCCCGACGAGTTGTTCGTCCGAGGAGCCGCTCAGCGCAAAGCCGCGGTGATCTGCCGGCATTGCCCGGTGATCCTGGAGTGCGGCGCCGACGCCCTCGACAACCGCGTCGAGTTCGGTGTCTGGGGCGGCATGACCGAGCGCCAGCGCCGCGCACTGCTCAAGCAGCATCCCGAGGTGGTGTCCTGGGCCGATTTCTTCGCCGCCCAGCGCAAACACCGCAGCGCCGTCTAGCCAACCCGCTCAGCCCAGTTCGCGCGGCTACGCCGCGGCAGCCTCGCCGGTGATCTGATCGGCAATCGCCCGCAGCGCCTCGAGGTCCGAAACATCGAACGGTAATGACGGCACCCCGACGATCGACACGTGCGGATTGGCGCCGGTGAACCGCGACAGCAGCCGAACCTCGCGCTTGGCCGTCTCGGCCCGGGCGGCGTGAATCCGCAGCACCGCGACGGCGAGCGACTCGGAATCCTCGGCTTGCAGGTCGTCGGCGGCTTCGGAGGCCTTGTCGGCGTGCAGCGACGACAGGGTCGGGTGGGTCCGGTTGAGGATCAGCCCGGCCAGCGGCATGTGCTCCTGAGAGAGCCGGTCGACGAAGAATGACGCCTCGCGCAGCGCGTCGGGCTCGGCCGCCGACACCACGACGAACTGGGTGCCGCGCCGCTTCAACAGTTCGTAGGTGCGATCGGCCTTCTCTCGGAACCCGCCGAATGTGGCATCCAGCGACTGAACGAAAGCCGCGGCGTCGGAGAGCATTTGCGAGCCGAGCACCGTCGACAGCGCGCGCATGGCGAGCCCCATCGCCCCCGACACCAGCTTTCCGATACCGCGACCGGGGCCCAGCAGCAGCTTCCACAGCCGGCTGTCCATGAAGCCGCCCAACCGTTTTGGCGCGTCCAGGAAGTCCAGCGCGTTGCGAGACGGCGGCGTGTCGACGACCACCAGGTCCCATCGGTCCTCGGCAAGCAGCTGGCCGAGCTTCTCCATCGCCATGTACTCCTGCGTGCCCGCGAGCGAAGTGGCAACCGTCTGATAGAACGGGTTGTCCAAAATCGCTTGTGCGCGTTCGGGTCCCGAGTATTGGATCACCATCTCGTCGAACGTGCGGCGCATGTCGAGCATCATCGCGTGCAGTTCGCCGGTCACCTCAGGGGCCAGCGGCACCCGCTGCGGTGAGTTGCCCAGGTCCTCGACTCCGAGCGCCTGGGCCAACCGCTTCGCGGGGTCGATGGTCAACACGACGACCGTGCGCCCGTACTCGGCGGCGCGCAGCGCCATCGCCGCGGCGGTGGTGGTCTTGCCGACACCGCCTGCGCCGCAACACACCACGACGCGGTTGGAGGTGTCGGACAGGATCGAGGCCATGTCCAGGGCGGCCGGCGTGGTACTCACCTGACCCCCTGATGTGCGAGTGCGTCAGCCAACTCGTAGAGGCTGCCGAGGTCGACCCCGTCTTGCAGCGCGGGCAGCTCCAACCTGGGCACCTTGATCTCGTCGAGCTGCTCTGCGCTCTCGGCACGCGCCGTGATCCGGGTGGCGTGCTGGATGGCTTCGGTCAACAGCCCGGCAAAGTCGCTGTCGGACAATGTGATTCCCGCCTTGGTCAAGTCGCTTCGCACCTTGTCGGCATCGATGTCGCCCTCGGCGGCCTTGGCAAGCGCGTCGGGTTCCAGGTAGGCGGGGATGTTGCGGTTGACGATCACGCTGCCGATGTGCAGGCCCAGCTCCTGCAGCTCGTCGATCGCCTCCAGCGTCTCCTGCATCGGAAGCGCCTCGAGCAGTGTCACCAGATGGATCGCGGTCAGATCGGAGTGCAGTAGCTTGACCACGCCGTCGGCCTGCGAGTGCACCGGACCGCCCTTGGCCAGATCCGAGACCGCCTTGGTGACGTCAAGGAACCGGGCGATGCGTCCGGTCGGCGGTGAGTCCACCACCACGGCGTCGTACGCGGAGCGCTTCTTGTCGGGCTTTTCGTTGCGCACCACGATCTCTTTGATCTTGCCGGTGAGCAGCACGTCGCGCAGGCCAGGGGCGATCGTCGTCGCGAACTCGACGGCACCGATGCGCCGCATCGCCCGGCCGGCCAGCCCGAGGTTGTAGAACATCTCGAGGTACTCCAGGAACGCAGCCTCGATGTCGATGGCCAGCGCGTTGACCGTTCCGCCGCCGTCGGCGGTGGCTATCTTCACTTCATCGTAGGGCAGTGGCGGAACGTCGAACAGTTGCGCAATGCCTTGGCGCTCTTCGACTTCGATCAAGAGCACCTTCCGGCCGCCGGCGGCCAGCGCCAGCGCCAGCGCGGCGGCAATGGTCGACTTGCCGGTGCCGCCTTTGCCGGTTACGAAGTGCAATCGCGCCTTCGTCAGGCGGGACGGCCAGCCGACCGGCTTGGGTCTGTTCGGTTCGGTAGCCACCAGTGCATGCTAACGAAGCCTCCCTGGGCGCCCGATAAGCTCACCCATATGAGCGAACCGACCCGCTGGGAATACGCCACCGTCCCGTTGCTGACGCATGCCACCAAGCAGATTCTCGACCAGTGGGGCGAAGACGGGTGGGAGCTGGTCTCGGTGCTGCCCGGGCCCACCGGGGAGCAGCATGTCGCGTACCTGAAGCGCCCGAAGTGAGCGGCGGGTCCTGGTCGGCCCGGCTGTCTGAACTGGGCATCGAGCTGCCCTCGGTGGTCAAACCGCTGGCGGCCTATGTGCCGGCCGTCCGCACCGGAAACCTCGTCTACACCGCCGGTCAGCTGCCGATCGTGGCAGGCGAACTGAGCGTGATCGGCAAGGTGGGCACCGAGGTCACCCCGGAGGTGGGCAAGACGCTGGCTCGCGTCTGCGCCCTCAACGCGCTGGCAGCGGTGCACTCGCTGGTCGGTATCGACTCCATCGCCCGGGTCGTCAAGGTGGTCGGATTCGTCGCGTCGGCACCGGGGTTCCATGGCCAGCCGGGCGTCGTCAACGGCGCGTCCGAACTCTTCGGCGAGGTGTTCGGCGAGGCAGGGGCCCACGCGCGCTCTGCGGTCGGGGTGTCCGAACTGCCGCTGGACGCGCCCGTCGAGGTAGAGCTCATCGTCGAGGTGAAGTGACTGCTCCCATCGAGCATCCGGCCTACGGATTGTTGCGCCCGGTGACCGACACGGCATCGGTGCTGCTGTGCAACAACCCCGGGCTGTTGACGCTGGACGGCACGAACACCTGGGTGCTGCGCGGCCAGGGCAGCGACGAGATGGTGATCGTCGACCCCGGACCCGAGGACGACGAGCACATCACCAAGATCGCCGAACTCGGCAAGATCCCGCTGGTCCTGATCAGCCACAAACACGACGACCACACCGGCGGCATCGACAAGATCGTCGAGCTCACCGGCGCGGTGGTCCGTGCGGTGGGCAGCGGGTTCCTGCGCGGCCTCGGCGGCCCGCTGACCGACGGCGAGGTGATCGACGCCGCCGGCCTGCGCATCACGGTGATGGCGACCCCCGGGCACACCGCCGACTCGCTGTCGTTCCTGGTCGACGATGCCGTGCTGACCGCCGACACGGTGCTCGGCCGGGGTACCACGGTGATCGATGCCGAGGACGGCGGGCTCGCCGACTATCTCGAGTCGTTGAAGCGGCTGCACGGCTTGGGTCAACGAACGGTGCTGCCGGGGCACGGCCCCGACCTCGACGACCTCGCGGCCGTCACGGCGATGTACCTGGCGCACCGCGAGGAGAGGCTCGAGCAGGTGCGTGATGCGCTACGGGTGCTTGGTGACGATGCGACCGCCCGCCAGATCGTCGAACACGTCTACACCGATGTCGACGAAAAGCTTTGGGACGCCGCGGAATGGAGCGTCCAAGCCCAACTCGACTACCTCCGCTAGCGGGCTCGGCGGGCCAGCCGCTCCGAGTCGGAGATCAACACGCTCTTGCCCTCCAAGCGGATCCAGCCGCGATGGGCGAAATCGGCGAGCGCCTTGTTGACCGTCTCCCGTGACGCGCCGACCAACTGCGCGATCTCCTCCTGCGTCAGGTCGTGTGTCACGCGCAGCGCGCCACCCTCCTGGGTACCGAACCGCTGCGCCAGTTGCAGCAGCTGTTTGGCGACGCGGCCGGGCACATCGGTGAAGATCAGGTCGGCGAGGTTGTTGTTGGTGCGACGCAGCCGGCGGGCCAGCACCCGCAGCAGCTGCTCGGCGATCTCGGGTCGATCGGCGATCCAGGCGCGCAGTGCTTCGCGGTCCATCGACACCGCGCGTACCTCGGTGATGGTGGTCGCACTCGACGTGCGGGGTCCCGGGTCGAAGATCGACAGCTCGCCGAACATGTCCGACGGCCCCATGATGGTGAGCAGATTCTCGCGTCCGTCCGGTGACCGGCGGCCGATCTTGACCTTGCCCGAAATAATGATGAACAGCCGATCTCCAGGCTCTCCCTCGGCGAACACGGTGTGCCCGCGTGGGAAGTCGACGGGCTGCAACTGCTTCGTCAGCGCGGATACGGCGCTGGGCTCGACTCCCTGGAAGATTCCGGCCCTGGCCAGGATCTCGTCCACGTTGCCCCTCTTAAGCTGTTGGCTGATATGACATGCGCACGCCGACCTCTAACCGGTAGCGAGATCAGTCTAGAGGTAGGCCATTTCGTGAGTAGCCACGCTACACACGATTGGCATGCCGAGACGGCTGAAACTCAGGATTGGCGGCGTTGTGCACATAAAGCGGCGATGGCAAATTCGGCCACTCATCCTCGATTATCGGAGTCCTGGCAACCTCGACCGGCGACTCACGTTCTTGCAGCCGCCGATGCATGCATTCCAATGCCTCGGGCATGCCGTCTCGTGCCAGCGTATGCACATCATCAGCCTGCGCCTGCTCCAGGAACTCGGCCACGTCGGTGGCCGAGACGGTGTCGCGATTAAGGCCGGTTTCAAGGCGTTCCAGCCCGAAGGTGGCCAACATCAGCAACCCTGGAATGAAGGCCACGAGCAACCACGACACAAGGAGGTAGTAAACACGCCGAAGGTCTCAGTGGGATCACGAATAGTCACCGGTCCGCAGTACCCTTTGTCGGCCATCTCAGTACGCTGGCAGCCGTGACAGTAGGTGAGTCTTCGGCCGAGAAGCCGGCGCAGGCCAAGCCGACCCGACGCGCGGCTGCGCGCAAGTGGGACTCGGAGACCCACCTCGGCCTTGTTCGGCGGGCGCGACGAATGAATCGGGAACTGGCGCAAGCATTTCCGCATGTGTACTGCGAGCTGAACTTCACCAACCCGCTGGAGCTGACGGTGGCGACCATCCTGTCGGCGCAGAGCACCGACAAGGGGGTCAATCTGACCACCCCCGCGCTGTTCGAGAAGTACCGGACCGCGAAGGACTACGCGCAGGCCGACCGGACCGAACTCGAGGAAATGGTTCGTCCGACGGGCTTCTACCGCAATAAGGCCAACTCGCTGATGCGACTGGGCCAGGAACTCGTCGAGCGGTTCGACGGCGAGGTGCCCGCCACCATGGAGGAGCTCGTCACGCTGCCCGGCGTCGGCCGCAAAACCGCCAACGTCATCCTCGGCAACGCCTTCGACATTCCCGGAATCACCGTTGACACTCACTTCGGCCGGTTGGTCCGCCGTTGGCGGTGGACGCAGGAGGAGGACCCGGTCAAGGTCGAGCACGCAATCGGTGACCTCATCGAGCGCAGCGAGTGGACCGACCTGAGCCACCGGGTGATCTTCCACGGCCGCCGCGTGTGCCATGCCCGCAAGCCGGCCTGTGGCGTGTGCGTGCTGGCCAGGGACTGCCCGTCGTTCGGCACCGGGCCGACGGACCCGCTCGTCGCTGCGCCACTGGTCAAGGGTCCGGAAACCGAACACCTGTTGGCCTTGGCCGGGCTCTAGCCGGCCGGACCCCTCTATGTCTCTCCCACCCACCCGATGAGGACGTCGACCCGATGGACCGTCGTGGTGCTGGCGGTGGTCGTCGCGCTGGGGGTGGGGCTGTGGACGCAGCTGGACCGCAACGGATCGACGGGTACGCCGGGTCAGCATCCCGCCCGGCAACACCGCGACGCGGATACCGCCGAGGCGCTCGCCGGGCCACGGGCGCAGGCCGATCTGGAGCCGTGTCCAGGCGACGGGCCCGGTGCGGGGCCGCAGAAACTGCAGGGCATCACGGTCGAGTGCGCGGGCAACGGCACCGATGTCGACGTCGCCAGGTCGCTGGCCGGGCGCGCGGTGGTGCTCAACCTGTGGGCGTACTGGTGTGCGCCGTGCACCGAGGAACTGCCCGCGATGGCCGAGTATCAGCGACGGGTCGGTTCGGCCGTGACGGTGGTGACGGTGCACCAGGACGAGAACGAGACCGCTGCGCTGCTGCGGCTCGCCGACCTGGGCGTGCGGCTGCCGACACTGCAGGACGGCAGGCGACTGATCGCCGCGGCATTGCAGGTGCCCAATGTGATGCCCGCGACGGTGGTGCTGCGCCCGGACGGTAGCGTTGCCGAAATCCTGCCGCGTTCGTTCGCCAGTGCCGACGACATCGCCGCTGCCGTCGATCCACAGATAGGAGTGACGGGGTGAGCTCCACGAGCGAACGGAGTCAGCTGACTCCCGACGCCGCTCCGGCTTGGCTCAAACCGCTGGTCGACAACGCCCACTGCGTGAAACGGGCCTATCGGCGACGGGTGCCCGCCGAATTGCTGGCGATGATTTCGGCGGCCAGCAAGACAGCAGAAGCCAAGGCCGCGCTGACCGGCGGGGGCCGCGATGCCGCGGTGCTTGTGCTGTTCTCAGGTCCGCTGGATGCCGACCGGCGGGTTACCAGACGATGCCGACCTGCTGGTGACCGTTCGGGCGTCGACGCTGCGCCACCACGCCGGCCAGGCCGCGTTTCCCGGCGGAGCGGCCGATCCCGGTGACGAAGGTCCGATACACACCGCGCTGCGCGAGGCCAACGAGGAAACCGGCATCGACACCGACCGGCTGCAGCCGCTCGCCACGCTGGAGAAGATGTTCATCCCGCCTTCGGGGTTTCACGTCGTGCCGGTCCTTGCCTACTCGCCGGATCCAGGCCCGGTAGCCGTCGTCGACGAGTCCGAAACCGCGGTTGTGGCGCGCGTACCGGTGCGCGCGTTCATCAATCCGGAGAACCGATTGATGGTGTACCGCAAAGAGAACACGCGGCGCCTCGCGGGCCCGGCCTTTCTGCTGAACGAGATGTTGGTGTGGGGGTTCACCGGTCAGGTGATCTCCGCGATGCTCGACGTGGCCGGATGGGCGGAGCCCTGGAATACCTCCGACGTGCGCGAGTTGGACGATGCGATGGCCCTCGTCGGTCATGATGGCACCGACGGGGAGGCCCAACAATGAATTCGTCGCAGTGGCTCGATATGGCCGTCCTGTCGATCGCGTTCGTCGCCGCGGTCTCGGGTTGGCGTTCGGGGGCGCTGGGTTCGCTGCTGTCCTTCGTCGGCGTGGTGCTTGGGGCTGTCGCCGGGTTGCTGTTGGCGCCGCACGTGGTCGTCCATGTCGAAGGCACGCGTACCCGACTCTTCATCACCTTGTTCTTGATCCTGGGCCTGGTGGTAATCGGCGAGATCGCCGGCGTGGTGCTGGGCCGGGCAGTGCGCGGTGCAATCCGCAACCGAACGTTGCGCCTGTTCGACTCGGTGATCGGCGTGGGTGTGATGGTGTTGGCCGTGGCGGTGGTGGCCTACCTGCTGGCGACCCCGCTCACGTCGACCAACCAGCCGAATCTCGTTGCCGCGGTGCGCGGCTCGAAGGTGCTGAGCCAAGTTGACGAAGTGGCGCCGCCCTGGCTGAAGGCAATACCCAGCCGGGCCAAGGCGCTGCTGGACACGTCCGGCCTGCCCGAAGTGCTGGGGCCGTTCGGGCGTACCCCGATCGCCAATGTCGACGCGCCGGACGCGGCACTGATCAATGATCCGGTGGTGGCAGCCGTGCGGCCAAGCATCATGAAGATCCGGGGTGTGGCGCCGGGCTGCCAAAAGGTCTTGGAGGGAACCGGTTTCGTGGTCTCGCCGAACCGGGTGATGTCCAATGCGCACGTTGTCGCTGGGTCGGAAACCGTCACGGTCGAGAGCGACGGCCAGACCTACGACGCCAGGGTGGTCTCCTACGACCCGGACGCCGACATCTCCATCCTCGATGTACCAGGGCTGCCTGCGGCTCCGCTGCCGTTCGCCGAAGCGCCCGCGAAGACCGGTACCGACGCGTTGGTGGTCGGCTATCCCGGCGGTGGCGAGTTCCAGGCGACTCCCGCGCGAGTGCGTGAGACCATCGAGCTCAAGGGCCCCGACATCTATAAGACGAAGACCGTCGACCGAGAGGTCTACACGATCAGAGGCACGGTGCGGCAAGGCAATTCGGGTGGTCCGATGATCAACCGACAGGGACAGGTGCTCGGCGTGGTGTTCGGTGCCGCCGTCGACGACGCGGAGACCGGCTTCGTGTTGACCGCGAACGAGGTCGGGCGCCAGCTGGCCAAGCTCGGCAACACCCAGCCCGTCGCCACGGGCGTCTGTGTCACCTGACAGCAGGCCCGTCGAGCTGGTTCAGGAAGCGCGACAGCTGGTCATTGACCGCCTCCGGCGCTTCCTCGTGAGCGAAATGCCCTGCCCCGGCGATGGATACATAGCGACCGTGCGGCGCATATCGCTGTGTGCGATTCACCGGGTCGGCCAGGACGTAGGGGTCGCCGTCGCCGCGAATGTGCAACATCGGCACGGCCAGCGGTCGCTTCATCAACCGCATGAAGCGACGACCCTCGCTGCGCAGTTGGCTGCGCACCGCCCAGCGCTGATACTCCAATGCCGAATGAGCCGCAGACGGAATCTGGATCGCTCGGCGCATGTGCCCGACGGTCTCGGAAAAGTCTTCGCAGGCTTGCCATTTCTCGCTGGCACGACTCCGGACCAGCCGCTCAAGCTCCTCGGCGTTGTGCCGGGTCAGCGACCGCTCGGGCCACATCGGTACCTGGTAGCGCAGCATCCATGGGAGCAGTGCCAGGCCCTGGTCGCGCCGCGTCAGGGCCGACGAGCGCAGCGCCGCGGGATGCGGTGAGCTGACCACCGCGATCGCCCGCACCATCCGCGGGTGCAGCACCGACGTTGCCCAGCAGACGAGCCCCCCGTCGGCGTGACCGACCAGCGTCGCCGACTGGTGGCCGAGCGCGCGGACCAGGCCCGCGGTGTCACCGGCCAGCGTCCAGCCGTCGTAACCACGCGGCGGCTTGTCGCTGCCGCCGTAGCCGCGCAGGTCGACCGCGACGACGCGGGCACCGGTGAGGCCGCGCAGCTGATGCCGCCACGTCCACCAGAATGAGCCGAAACCGTGCAGCAGTACCACCAGCGGCCTGCCCGACTCGTCGGCCTTGGGCTCGGCTTCCACGACGTGGAACCGAATGCCGTTGGCGTGCACCTCCAGATGGCGCCACGGACCGTCGATGCGTACCACCGACGGGTCGGGCATCCGTTCGATGTCGCCGCCGGTGCGGCTTGGACTCATGTCGCCGCCGGTGCGGCTCCGTGAGCCACTACCAGCCGGACGGATCCGCGGTCGGGTTGGCCGCCGCCTTACCGTCGGAAGAGCTCAGCGCCTTGGCCTTGTCGTGGCCCGGGGTCAGCGCTTCGGGGATCTCCTTGACCGTCTCTATGGTCTCCTGCGGGCCCCGGATGCGACGCACCTTGAGGTAGCCGAACAGGGCGAATATCGCCGTGACGACGACCATGATGCCGAACACGATCAGGAACGCGACCCACCGCCACAACCACGTGTCGAGGAGTTCGGCGAGGAAGAAGAAGAAAAAGAACGTCGAGTAGAACAGCACCACGAGCGCCAGGATGAAGTACACGCTGCCGGTGAGGCCCTTCTTGACGTCGCGGGTGATCTCCGCGCGGGCGAGTTCGACCTCCGCGCGCACCAGGGTCGACACCTGCGACGTCGCGTCTTTGACCAGGTCACCGATCGACGGGTCGGGTTTGGGTGCGTGCGGATCGACCAGCGGTATCGAGGTCACTGTGGTCGGTACACCATTCTTCCGGTCGCCACTGGTCACGGACGGTCCTCCCCGCTTTGATGTCGCCGCCAAGGCGGCTCCGGGCGTACAGATGTCGCTCCGCGAATCATGTTGCCACGTGGCGACGAGGTAAACGATCCCGGCCGAACGATAGACTGACCCTCACAGTTGAGTAGGCGGGTCGGGACGTCGATGGGGGATGGCTTTTTGAGGACCGGGCACCGCTGGCTCCTACGTATTTCGGCGGCGATCGTGGCCCTGACCGCACTGCTGGCACCGACCGCGCCGATGGCGCATGCCGATGAGCCGGTCCCGCTGGGCGGAGGTTCGGGGCTCGTCGTCAACGGCGAGACGCTGTGCACGTTGACCGCGATCGGCACCGACAACCGCGGCAATCTGATCGGCTTCACGTCCGCGCACTGCGGTGGGCCGGGAGCGCAGGTGGGCGCCGAGGGCGCGGAGGCGAACGGCGTGCTGGGCGAGATGGTGGCAGGCAACGACGCGCTCGACTACGCCGTGATCCAGTTCGACCCGCAGAGGGTACGGCCGGTGAACAACGTGGACGGGTTCCAGATCGACGGCCTCGGGCCCGATCCGATCGCCGGCGACATCGCGTGCAAGCTGGGCCGCACCACCGGGTATTCGTGCGGCGTGACCTGGGGCCCGGGCGAGGAACCCGGAACAATCGTCAACCAGGTGTGTGGTCAGCCGGGCGACTCCGGGGCACCCGTCACGGTCAACAACCGGCTGGTCGGGATGATCCACGGCGCGTTCACCGAAGGCCTGCCGACCTGCATCATCAAATACATCCCGCTGCACACCCCGGCGGTCACCATGTCGATCAACGCGGTGCTCGCGGACATCACCGCAAAGAACCGGCCGGGATCCGGCTTCGTTCCGGTCGGCGGATGACCCGGGCGGGTTACTTTCCGGCCCGAATCGCCTCGAACACCGTGGGATCCACCAACGTCGACGTGTCGCCGAGCTCACGACCCTCGGCAACGTCGCGCAGCAGCCGCCGCATGATCTTGCCGCTGCGGGTCTTGGGCAGCTCCGGAACCACGTGAATCTCGCGCGGCCGCGCGATCTTTCCGATCTCCTTGGCGACTTGGTCGCGCAACTCGTCGACCATGTTGTCGTTGTCCTTGACGTGTGACTCGAGGATGACGAACGCGCAGATGCCCTGGCCGGTGGTTTCGTCGGTCGCGCCGACGACCGCCGCTTCGGCAACTCCGGAATGACCGACCAGCGCCGACTCCACTTCGGTCGTCGAGATCCGGTGTCCCGACACATTCATCACGTCGTCGATGCGGCCGAGCAGCCAGATGTTGCCGTCGGAGTCGACGCGGGCGCCGTCGCCGGCGAAATACCAGCCCTGCTTGCCATACCGTGACCAGTAGGTCTCCTTGTAGCGCTCCGGGTCCCCCCAGATGCCGCGCAGCATCGACGGCCACGGCTGGTCCAACACCAGGTAGCCGGTGACGTGCTCGGCCTCGTCGGCGCCGGGCACCAATTCGTTGCCTTCTTCGTCGACGATCTTTGCGGTGATGCCCGGCAGTGGCGTCATCGCCGAGCCCGGCTTCGCCGCCGTGACGCCCGGCAGCGGCGAGATCATGATCGCTCCGGTCTCGGTCTGCCACCAGGTGTCCACAACCGGTGTCCGGTTGCCGCCGAACGCATCCCGATACCAGCGCCACGCCTCGGGGTTGATCGGCTCGCCGACCGTACCCAGTAGTCGCAGACTGGACAAGTCGTGCGCATCGGGGATCTCCCGCCCCCATTTCATGAACATCCGGATCAGCGTGGGTGCGGTGTAATAGATTGTCACGCCGTACTTTTCGATGACCTGGAAGTGGCGGTGCTCGTTCGGTGACGCCGGCGTTCCCTCGTACACCACCTGAGTGACGCCGTTCGACAGCGGCCCGTAGACGATGTAGGTGTGCCCGGTGACCCAGCCGATATCGGCTGTGCACCAATACACGTCGGACTCCGGCTTCACGTCGAATACGTTGTAGTGCGTGTAGGACGCCTGGGTGAGGTATCCGCCGGAGGTGTGCATGATGCCCTTGGGCTTGCCGGTCGTGCCCGAGGTGTAGAGCAGGAACAGCGGATGCTCGGAGTCGAACGCCTCCGGTGTGTGCTCGGGTGACGCCGGATCGACGACGTCGTGCCACCACAGGTCGCGGCCCTCGGTCCACGGGGTGTCGATGCCGGTGCGCCGCACCACCAGCACGTGCTCGACGGACTTCTGTCCGTCGACGGCCTCGTCGACGGACTCCTTCAGCGACACCGCGCTGCCGCGGCGGAACTGTCCGTCGGTGGTGATCACCAGCTTGGCCTCGGCGTCCTCGATGCGGGCCTTCAGGGCGGTCGCGGAGAATCCGGCGAAGACCACGGAATGCAGCACACCGAGGCGCGCGCAGGCCAGCATGGCGACGATGGCCTCGGGAACCATCGGCATGTAGATGGCGACGCGGTCACCGGCGACCAGGCCGAGCTCGGTCATCGCGTTGGCGGCCTTGGACACCTCGGCCAGAAGTTCGGCGTAGGTCAGCGTGCGGCTGTCGCCTTCCGGCTCGCCCTCCCACAGGATCGCCACCCGGTCGCCGTTGCCTGCCTCGACATGGCGGTCGACGCAGTTGTACGCGACGTTGAGCTTGCCGCCGACGAACCACTTGGCGACGGGGGCCTCTGACCAGTCCAGTACCTCGTCGAACGGGTGTGTCCCAGGACAACCGGTTGGCCTGTTTCGCCCAGAACGCCAACCGATCCTTCTCGGCCTCGCTGTACAGCTCTTCGGTCGCGTTGGCCTGCTGCGGCGAAGTCATCGGACGGCGGATAGGCGGAAGGAACCTCGGTGTGCTTTTCGGACATATTTGTGAGCGTAGTCACCTCGGCTAGCGTTTCTTCGCGTGATGTCTCACCCGCTGGCGCCGCTGGCCGAATTGCCCGGCGTCGCCGCCGCAGGCGACGAAGCGCGCGAGGCGCTCGGCAGGGCGCACCGCCACCGCACGAACTTGCGGGGCTGGCCGGCGACCGCCGCGGAGGCGGCGCTACGGGCGGCGCGGGCGTCCTCGGTGCTCGAGGGTGGCGCGCTGCAGCTGTCCGAAACCGGCGAGCCCGATCCGCTGCTGGCCGGCGCACTTCGGGTGTCGGAGGCGCTGGAGGGCGGTGCGACGACGCTCGTCGGCGTCTGGCAGAAGGCGCCGATGCAGGCATTGGCGCGGCTGCACATGCTGGCCGCCGCGGACCTCGTCGACGATGACCGGCTCGGGCGTCCGCGGGCCGACGCGGACGTCGGGCAGCGCCTGGAGCTGTTGGTCGACATCGTGACCGGCAAATCTGAGGTGCCCGCCACGGTGCTGGCCGCCGTCGCCCACGGAGAGCTTCTGACGCTGGCGCCTTTCGGCACTGCCGACGGGCTTGTCGCCCGTGGAGTGTCGCGGTTGGTGACGATTGCCAGCGGGCTCGACCCACACGGTCTCGGTGTCCCAGAGGTGTACTGGATGCGCCATTCCGGTGATTACCGCGCCGCGGCGCGCGGATTCGCATCCGGCACGGCCGACGGGCTGGCGGCATGGTTGGTGCTGAGTTGCCGCGCGCTGCGCGCAGGCGCGAGGGAGGCCCTGTCGATCGCGGAAACCGCCGCGAAATAGCGGTCCCAGCAAAGTGAAAGCGGGCGACGTTCCGAAACTGGTTCGGCTCGCCGCCCGCTAGCACGGACTCCGGTTACCAAGCGTGCTGTTTGGGGTTGCGTGGGCGGCCTCGGCGTCCTTGCGATGCGCTGCGGCTGCAACCCCACCCAAAGGGTCGTCGTAGTCGTCCGCTCTTCGCAATTACGCAGGCCCGCAACACTTTTGCCTATTCCGCGGCATGTGCTCCGCGTGGGTGCCGGGGTCCGTGCTGGGTAGCCTGGATCGGGAGGTCGGGCCTTCTCTTCTGGCTCGGTCTTGGCCTCTCCAAGCTTCCGTGGTTCCTTTGTACTCCGTGACCACGGTCACAGCAAGTGCTAAGCCCGCGTGAGATTTGATCGTTATCGCCACGCCCGTCAGCTACTACGTGAAGTCGGACCCGGAAAGCGAAGCGATCGCGTTCATAAAGCGAAACGACGGAGCAACGAGTACGTCAGCGCGCCGGCGAACAAGGCACTCAGGCCGACCGCGGCCGTGGTGGCGACGGCGGCGCCCGATGGTGCGGGGATGCGGTCGCGCAGCGGCACCGGCCGCGAGAAGGTCAGCACCGGCCAGCCCAGGGCGGCGGCCTCTTTGCGCAGCCCGCGGTCGGGGTTCACCACGGTGGGGTGGCCGACCGCTTCGAGCATCGGCAGGTCGGTGATCGAGTCGGAGTAGGCGTAGCAGTGCTCGAGGGCGTAGCCCTCGCGGGCGGCGAGCTCGCGAATAGCCTGCACCTTGCCCTCGCCGTAGCAGTAGTACGCCACTTCGCCGGTGTACTTCCCGTCCTCGACGACCATCCGGGTCGCCATCGCATGGGTGGCGCCGACGGCCTTGGCGATCGGGCCGACGATCTCCTCGCCCGACGCGGATACGACGACGACGTCGCGTCCGCACAGCTTGTGGTCGGCGATCAGATTGGCGGCCTCGGCGAATACCAGCGGATCGACGATGTCGTGCAGGGTCTCGCCGACGATCGACTTGACCTGCTCCACGTCCCAGCCCGCACACATGTTGGTGACGTAGTTGCGCATGCGGTCCATCTGGTCGTGGTCAGCACCCGACATCAGGAACAGAAATTGCGCGTAGGTGGACTTGAGTACGGCGCGTCTATTAATTAGCCCTTGGTCGAAGAAGGGTTTGCTGAAAGCCAGCGTGCTGGACTTCGCAATTACCGTCTTGTCGAGATCGAAGAAGGCCGCCGTGCGAATGGGCTGCCCGTTTTTCGACTTCGTTTCCGGTACTGCACCCCCCGCGGCCGCCGGATCGGTTGCGGTCACAACTCCCAGCATAGGGGCGGTCCGCGAAACCAACCGACCAAGCATCCAAAATGGCAGTTCACGACACCTGCCGACGGCTGCACTTCGTCGAGGCTATCGGGTGCTTTCGGTGGCAAGCACCACTTGCGCCTCTTGGGCTTTCCGTGTGTATAGTGACAATTACTCGGCTTATGCCGGGTGTGCATCAGCCCGACCCCCCGGGGCTGATACACGACGACCTCCGCCTCCTCCCCCCCTGGCGGGGGTCGTCCCTTTTCTGGAGCCTTTCGTTGGCCGGATAGGTGGGGAAGTCTGGCGTAGTTGCGGAACAGCGTTTTCGCTGGCCGCTTTGACACCATCCACAGTTGGGCCCGCGTCCACAGAAGGCGACGAGGCACTGGCATTCCGTCGGTGTGCGCCCGCACTGTGGGCTGATGAACGCAGCCAACGGCGTCCTCGCCATGGTCACCGGATCGGCGATGCGCGACGACGTCGACCGCGTCGCCGCCGCTGCGGGTGTGGCCGTGGTCCACACGATGCAGCCACCGAGTCGGCAAGCCTGGACCGGAGCATCGGCCGTGCTTCTCGACGCCGCCGGGGCCCGCCGCTGCGCAGGACCCGCGCTGCCCCGCCGCGGCCACGTCATTCTTCTCAGCCTCTCCGATCCGCGGGCCGCCGAATGGGAGGCCGCGATCGCGGTCGGTGCTCAGCGCGTCATGACACTGCCCGCCGACGAAGCCGATCTCGTCGCCGCGCTGTCGGAGGCTGCGGAGTCCCGCCGCGATGACGGACGGCGGGGCGCGGTCGTCGCCGTGATGGCAGGGCGCGGCGGTGCGGGGGCCTCGCTGTTCGCGACCGCTCTCGCCCAAACGGCGGCCGACGCCCTGCTTGTCGATGCCGACCCGTGGAGCGGTGGCATCGATTTGGTGGTCGGCAGCGAGGAAGAGCCGGGATTGCGTTGGCCCGATCTCGACCTGGAGCAGGGGAGGCTCGACGTCACCGCGTTGCGCCAGGCGTTGCCGCAGCGGGACGGGCTCAACGTGCTGTCGTGTGCCCGCGGAGTCAACGACATCGAGCCCGGACCGTTGGCCGCGGTGATCGACGCGGGCCGACGTGGCGGCACAACTGTGGTCTGCGATCTGCCGCGCCGCCTGACACGTGCGGTCGAAGTCGCCACCGACGCCGCCGACTTGGTCGTTCTCGTGACGTCGGCAGATGTCCGGGCATGCGCGGCAACCACTGCGGTTGCCGCGGCGTTGAGTGCAATCAACCCCAATGTCGGTCTGGTGGTGCGCGGTCCGTCGCCGGGCGGGTTGCGATCGGTGGACGTGGCGCGGATCGTCGGTCTTCCCCTCCTGGCGGCGATGCGACCACAATCCGGTCTGGCCGAGAGCATGGAGCGCGGCGGCCTGCGGATGCGCCATCGCTCGCCGCTTGCCACCGCCGCGCGACGTGTGCTGACGGTGTTGGCGCAGCATCCATCGGCGGACGTGGCATGAGCGAGAGCGTGTCGTTGATCGACCGGGTCCGTGAGCGGTTGGCGGCCGAATCGGCGCCGCTGCGTCCCAATGTGGTCGCCGCCGCGATCCGTGCCGAATCGGGCGGAGTGCTGGGCGACACCGAGGTGCTGAGCAATCTGCGGATGCTGCAGACGGAGCTCACCGGCGCGGGCATTCTGGAGCCGCTGCTGCGTGCGGAGGGCACGACCGACGTCTTGGTCACCGCGCCCGACTCGGTGTGGATCGACGACGGAAACGGGTTGCGGCGCAGCTCGATCCGGTTTGCCGACGAGGACGCGGTACGGCGCCTGGCGCAGCGGCTGGCCTTGAGTGTGGGGCGTCGCCTCGACGAGGCACAACCCTGGGTCGACGGACAGCTGACCGGTGTGAGCGCAGGGCAGTTCACCGTGCGGCTGCACGCCGTGCTCGCGCCGATCGCGTCGGGCGGCACCTGCCTGTCGCTGCGTGTTCTTCGGCCGGCGACGCAGGACCTCGCGACGCTGACGCAGGCCGGGGCCATCGCTCGGGAGGCGGCCGCATTGCTCGACGGGATCATCACCGCGCGGCTGGCGTTCCTGGTCTCCGGCGGCACCGGCGCGGGTAAGACCACCCTCTTGGCGGCCGCGCTTGGTGAGGTATCCCGCGATGAACGCATCATCTGCGTGGAGGACGCCGCGGAGCTGGAACCGCAGCATCCCCATCTGGTGAAGCTGGTCGCACGGTGCGCGAATGTTGAAGGGGTAGGAGAGATTACCGTTCGCGACCTGGTGAAGCAGGCGCTGCGGATGCGACCGGACCGGATCGTCGTCGGCGAGGTGCGCGGGGCGGAGGTGGTCGACCTGCTGGCGGCGCTCAACACGGGTCATGACGGTGGCGCGGGAACCGTCCATGCGAACAATCCCGCCGAGGTGCCGGCCCGGCTCGAGGCGCTGGCTGCGCTCGGGGGCCTCGACCGCTTTGCATTGCACAGTCAACTCGCGGCGGCGGTGCAGGTGTTGCTTCACGTCGGTCGGGACAGGAACGGGAAGCGCAGGCTGAGCGAGATCGCGGTGTTGCGGCGGGACGGCATCGGCCTAGTCGGGGTCGCGACCGCGTGGCACGCCGACAGCGGATTCGGCCGCGGCGCGGAGGATCTGAGGAACCTGCTTCGCGGCCGGGGAGCGCTGTGACGGCCGCGGCGCTGGCTTTGGCGTTGGCGCTGGTCGTCGCACCGCCGCCAGCGCGACGCCGGTTGGAACGCGGATCGGCGACTCGGCGCCGGTTCCCCGCCATGGTGGTGGCGGTCGTATCCGCCATTGCGGTGGCGATGATGCTGCCCGTCACCGCCACGCTGGCCGCTGCGATTCTCGTCGGCACTCTGGTGGTGCGCCGGCGACGGTCGATCGCTCGGCGCGCTCGCGCCGTCGAAGCGTCGGCGTTGCAGGGCGCGCTGGACGTCCTGGTCGGCGAACTGCGGGTCGGTGCCCACCCCGTGGCCGCGTTCGATGTCGCGGCGCGCGAGGTCGACGGACCCGTCGCGGCGAGTCTGCGCGCCGTTGCCGCGCGAGCGCGGATGGGAGCCGACGTTGCCGGCGGGCTCCGCAGCTTCGCCAAGGCGTCGCGTCTGCCTGCGCACTGGGAGCGATTGGCACTCTTCTGGCGGTTGGCGCAGACGCACGGTCTCGCGATCGCGACGCTGATGCGCGCGGCGCACCGCGACATCGTTGAGCGTGAACGCTTTTCGACCAGGGTGGACGCCGGGATGGCCGGTGCCCGCACCACGGCAGCGGTGTTGGCGGGGCTGCCGGTGCTCGGCGTCTGCCTCGGCCAACTCATCGGCGCAGACCCGCTGGGCTTCCTGCTGTCCGGCGGCGCAGGAGGATGGCTGCTGGTGGTCGGTGTGACGTTCGCCTGCTGCGGCCTGTTGTGGTCGGACGGCATCACCAGTGGAGCGCTGAGGCATGAGCACCCGAAGGCGAGCGCGAGTGAGGATCGCAGCGGAGCGAGGACCGGAGCGAGCGGGAGCCGAGGCATGAGCACGGCCGCTTTGTTGTTGGCGGCCGCGTTGCTGATCACTGCGGGCCCGACGCGGGCGCGGGCACGCGCCGCACCCGAAAGTCCCGCGGCGCCGGATCGGCAGTCAGGCGAATCGGATGCGCTCGCCGTCGCGTCCACGTTCGACGTGTTCGCGGCGTGCCTCGCTTCGGGGATGGCCGTGTCAACCGCAGCGGCCGCGGCCGCGCCATCAGCGCCGATTCCACTCGCCAAGGTGCTCGACCGGGCCGCGGGCCTGCTCGCGCTCGGTGCGGACCCCGCTACCGCATGGTCGAATCCCGCTCTGCCACTGGACAATCACGGCGATGCGCTGCTTCGGCTGGCCCGCCGGTCGGCTGCATCGGGTAGCGCACTCGCCCAGGGCGTCGCCGATCTGGCAGAACAATCACGCCACGACGCCGCATCGGCGGCGGATGCCCGGGCCCAGCGCGCATCGGTACTGATCGCCGGCCCACTCGGGTTGTGCTACCTGCCTGCCTTCGTCTGCCTTGGCATCGTTCCGATCGTCGCAGGGTTGGCAGGGGATGTGCTGCGGTCGGGCCTGGCATGACATCCGACGAACCGTTCGATGAACCGACAGGGAGGAAAAGAAATGGTGGCGAACATGATTCGCGAAGTGAGAACACGAATGACGCTATTGCTGGTCGACGACGCGGGGATGTCCACGGTGGAGTACGCCATCGGCACCATCGCCGCAGCGGCGTTCGGTGCGATTCTGTACACGGTCGTCACCGGCGACTCCATCGTGACCGCGCTGACCAACATCATCAATCGCGCGCTGAACACCAACGTCTGACCGGCGATGGCGGCGCCACCACCGTCGAGGCAGCGTTCGCCATCGCCGCCCTGGTGGTGGTTCTGGTCTTATGTGTCGCTGGGCTCACCGCCTTGTCGATGCAGGTGCGGTGTATCGACGCCGCCCGTGAGGCCGCCCGTCTTGCCGCTCGCGGCGACGACGGGGACGCGGCGCAAGCCGCCCACGACATCGCTCCGTTCGGCGCCCATCTTGTTTTGCATGAAGAGAGTGGGCGTGTGGTTGCGACGGTCACCGCTCATTCGATGCTGCTGCCGGGGATCACCATCCGGGCGGACACGGTGGCTGCGATCGAGCCGGGCGCGGGCTGACCGCGGTTCGGCCACCTTGGTCGCCGTCGCGGTGATGGCGGTCCTGCTGGCGGTCACCATCGGTGGGTGCTATCTCGCCTCGGCGGTGATCGCCCGTCACCGGGCACAGGCGGCCGCCGACCTGGCGGCGTTGGCCGCTGCAGCGCGACTGCCCGATGGCAGCGGCGTGGCCTGCGGCGAGGCGTCGTTGATTGCGGACGCGATGGGGGTCGGTGTTGCCGACTGCGTTGTGGACGGGCTAGACGTAGTCGTCACCATCACCGCTGGGCCTGCGCGCGCCGCCGCACGCGCGGGACCGGCCGAGAGCCCGACTTGATCGGGCTTCCACCACCGTCAGCCCCGCCTCTGTAGGTTGGGCCAAACCTTGCGCCGAATCCGAAGAAGGTGCCCTGTGAACACGCTCGAACCCTTCTCGTACTCGATCGACTGGGGCAATGCGTTGGTCGATTCGTTGATCTGGATCGCGCGGGCCTGGGCCATCGCGGCGGTCATCACGATGACAGTGCTGGCGCTCATCGCGAAGTTCACCGTCTGGGGCCGGCAGTTCTGGACCGTCACCGGTGCCTACTTCACCGGACCGCACAGCGTGCGGCCGTGGCTGTCGCTGTCGGCCATGCTGCTGTCGGTGATCATCGGCGTGCGACTCAGCGTGCTGTTCAGCTATCAGAGCCGCGACCTGTACTCGGCCGCACAGATCGCCGTGCAGGGTCTGGCCACCGGCGAAGACGTGGTGAAAGACTCTGGGGTGATGGGCTTTTGGGTGTCCCTGGCACTCTTCGCACTGCTGGCGGCAATCCTCGTCACCCGCGTCATGGTCGATCTGTTCATCACGCAGCGCTTCATGCTGGCCTGGCGGACGTGGTTGACCGACCGCCTGACCGGCGACTGGCTAGACGGGCGCGCGTACTACCGCGGCCGGTTCATCGACAAGACCATCGACAATCCGGACCAACGTATCCAGGCCGACGTCGACGTCTTCACCGCGCTCTCGGGGCCGCAACCGAACACCCCGCACCAGACCAGCAACGGCACTTTGCCTTTCGGCGCGATCTCGTCGATTGTGTCGGTCATCTCGTTCACCGGAATCCTGTGGAACCTCTCCGGCGACCTGTCGCTGTTCGGTTTCGAAATTGCGCGCGCGATGTTCTGGTCGGTGTTCGTCTACGTCGCCTTCGCCACGGTCATCGCGTTCTGGCTCGGCCGGCCGCTGATCAGGTTGTCGTTCAACAACGAGAAGTTCAACGCCGCATTCCGGTACGCGTTGGTGCGACTGCGCGATGCCGCCGAAGCGGTGGCGCTCTATCGCGGTGAAGAACCGGAGCGGCGTCAGCTGCGCGACCGGTTCGAGCCGGTGGTGTCCAACTACAAACACTTCGTCAACAAGACCATGGTGTTCACCGGATGGAACCTATCGATGAGCCACATCATCATCCCGCTGCCGTGGATCTTGCAGGCGCCGCGGCTATTCGCCGGTCAGATCCAGCTCGGCGCGGTCATTCAGTCGGTGGCGGCCTTCGGTGCGATCCAGGATGCGCTGTCGTTCTTCCGCAATTCATACGACGTGTTCGCCGGATACCGAGCCTCCATCATTCGGCTCCACGGCCTGGTCACGGCCAACGAGCAGAGCCGCGCGTTGCCGAAGCTGGACGTCGAAGCCAGTCCCTCCGTCGTGCTCGACGACATCGAGGTGCGCAATCCGGCCGGCGATCACCTGATCGACGCGCTGAATCTGCAGCTGGACCCAGGCGACGCGATGATCATCACCGGGAAATCGGGCACCGGCAAGTCGACATTGCTGCGCAGTCTGGCGCAGCTGTGGCCGTACACGTCCGGCACGATGGGATGTCCCGCCGGCGAGCACGAGACGATGTTCCTGTCCCAGCTGCCCTACGTTCCGCTGGGCGACCTGCGCGCGGTGGTGTCCTATCCGAGACAGCCCGGCGATATTCCCGACGAGACGCTGCAGGCCGCACTGCTGGCGGTCGCGCTGCCGAACTACACCGACCGCCTCTCCGAGGTCCAGGACTGGGCCAAGGTGCTCTCGCCCGGCGAGCAGCAGCGCATCGCGTTTGCCCGCATTCTGTTGAGCAAACCCAAGGCTGTCTTCCTCGACGAGGCCACCTCCGCGCTCGACGAGCCGCTGGAGTTCATGATCTACAGTCTGGTGCGCCGCGAACTACCCGACACCATGTTCGTCAGCGTCACGCACCGCAGCACCGTCAATCGGCATCACGGCAAGCACCTGGAGTTGCTCGGTGACGGTCGTTGGCAATTTGGCGACGTCGAGGGCGCACTGACTCCGGTATAGGTTGCGACTTAATCGGGCTTCGCGGATTTGCTCTTGCGCAGCTTGGTTTTTCGCGGCTTCTTCGGCGATGGCGGTTGGTCGTCTCCGTCGGCGCGCTCGTCGAACTCCATTACCGCCAACTCATCCTCGGTCGGCAGCCGCAGAGCCAGCAGGGCGGCAAATGTGTCCTTTTCGATCTCAATGCGATTGATGGTCATGTGCACCGGAGTCCATCCGCCATCTTTCGACCGCATACGCAACACACCGCTGGTCGCCCCGTTGCCGAATTCGACTGTCATTCTTGCCATGTGCTGGGCGTCGGCCGGGTTGACGGGGGGCTCCCCGGACTCTGTTGGATGCCAGTCGAAGAATGGGGCCGGTTTGTCGAGCCACTTGAGCAGCGTCCAGTTGGCCGGATCGACGAGCGCCCGGTGTACGCCGGGTTGCGCAAGCCCGTCGAGGATTCGTTGCGCCAAGTGATCGGGCGGCAGGGAATCACCCTCTTGCTCAGCGCGCCAGTTCATGGCCCGACAGATGAGCCGCTCGCTGCCATCGTCCTGCGGTTCCAGGTTGGCGCGGACAACGAAACCAACGGAGATCGTCTCGCCGTGGTAATCGGTGAGATCCCAGGTGTTGCAGAGCGTCATGCCCGGCTCGGACTTGATCACCATCGACAGGACTGTGGATTCGCTCGGTTTGAGTTCGCGCAGGGGGAGGTCTTCGGCGAAGGTCCGGCCCTGGGTGGCTTCGGTTGACGGGTCTCGACCACTATTGACCAGCGCCTCCACCGTGTCGGTGGCAACCCCGGCCGTCAGGTCCCATTTGACCGGTCCCGGGACCAGCCGCTCCGGCGGCTCCACGTCCGGTGGACCGATCCAGACCTGCACCCCGTGCATGCGCCCATCTGACATCTGTACCGGTTCGGTACGGATTACGCGGTCGTTCCTCGGCGTAATGGTGTTCCTGCTCTCGCCGCTGCGGATCGTCTCGGCGATAGCCGTCTGGATCGCCATCAGATTAGGACTCCGCCGCAGAAATGCGCTGATCGGAATGAGGTTCTTGGTCCGGCGACCCTGCGCGACCACGGCGGGCTCGGTGCCCAGTGTTTCCACGAGCAGCCAGTCGTGGGTCATCCCGCGGATTGTACCGCTCGCAATCCCGCGAATTCGCTGATCAGCCATGCAACGAAATCCGCAGAAATTTACAAATTTGTCAATTGGCGAAGCTGTCTGACATCTTCCTAGAAGTTGCGGTTAGGCCTCCGACGAGGTATTTTTCCTCTGCGCCAAACTCCAGGGTATGGAAAACGGATCGCGTTGTCCGACCGTTGCACCACAGGACGTCTGGCGCTCGGCGTGCCCGATTCCGGCACCGTCGATCGCTGGTCCATGGGGGCGGCCGTCGAGGGGTCGGCCGTCACCGTGGTTTCTTAGGGCATGTGCCGTTCCAATTTGCCGAGCACCAGACGCAGCACGCGAACCGCGCCCAGTTTGTCCAGCGGGTCATTGCCGCTGCCGCATTTCGGTGACTGAACACACGATGGGCAGCCGAGCGGGCATTCGCAGGCCTCGATCGCAGCCGCAGTAGCGCTCCACCACGCGGCGATCTGCTGGAAGCCCCGATCGGCGAATCCCGCCCCACCCGGGTAACCGTCGTAGACGAAGATCGTCGGCAATCCGGCCACCGGACCCACCGCGGTGGACAACCCGCCGATATCCCCGCGGTCACAACTCGCCACCAACGGCAGCAGTCCGATCGCCGCGTGCTCGGCGGCATGCAGTGCACCCGGAATTCGCAATGCTTCGACACCGTTGTCCTGCAACGCTTCCGGCGTGATGGTGCACATGACCGCCTTGGTGTCCAGCGTGCGGGTTGGCATATCGAGCTCGACGAAATCGATGACTTCGCCCGTCAGCTGGCGGCGCAGATAGCCGATCACCGTATTGCTCACCGACACCGGTACCAGACCAAGAGTGATCGGGCCGAAGGCATTTCGCTCACCCGGTCCCGTCACCGCGATATCGGTGAGCTCCCGCGCGAACGTCGTATAGCCGGGATCTTCGGCGTGCACGAACGCCACGCCGTCTTCGAAGTCGAGAGAGTCGACCATGTACGACTCGCCCTGGTGCAGGTAGACCGCGCCCGGATGAACGGTTGCCGGCGCCCGACCCACATCGGCGCTGCCCAGCAGTCGCCCGGTGTCGGTCTCCAGAATCGCGATCTGGCCGCCCGATGAGCCGCGGATGTCGACCGCAGGGTGCGGGTCAACACCGGGGCTGGGGAAATAGCCGCTCGGTCGCCGACGCAGCAGCCCGTCATCGACGAGGGCCTCTGCGATGGCTTCGGCGTTCCAGGCACGCACCTCCGCGTCGGTAAGGGGCAGCTCGGTTGCGGCGCAGAGCAGTTGCGGGCCAAGAACATACGGATTTGCCGGGTCGATGACCACCCGTTCGATCGGCTTGTCCAGCAGTGCTTCCGGATGGTGCACCAGATAGGTGTCCAGCGGATCGTCGCGTGCGATCAGCAGGATCAGCGCGCCCTGCCCGCGGCGGCCGGATCGGCCCGCCTGTTGCCAGAACGACGTCACCGTCCCGGGGAATCCCGCCAGTACCACCGCATCGAGTCCGGCGATGTCGACACCCAATTCGAGAGCATTGGTGCTGGCCAGTCCGAGTAGGTCGCCTTCGGCCAGTGCGCGTTCCAGTTCGCGGCGGTCCTCGGCGAGATAGCCGGCCCGATACGACGCCACCCGCTCCGTCAACTCGGGGGCTACGTCTTCCAGACGTGCACGGGCACCCAACGCGGTGAGTTCGGCCCCGCGGCGGGACCGCACAAAGGTCAGCGTGCGGGCGCCTTCGGCGATCAGATCTGCCATCACCCTGGCCGCCTCGGCCCCGGCGGAACGCCGTACCGGCGCCCCGTTTTCGCCGACGACGTCGGTGCGCAGCGCCGGCTCCCACAGCGCGACGGTGCGCGCGCCCTGCGGGGAGCCGTCTTCGGTCACCTCGAGCACCGTCTGCCCGATGAGTTCCGAGGCGGTGGCCGCCGGTGACGCGGTCGTCGCGCTGGCGAAGATCACCGTCGGACTCGACGAGTAGCGAGCGCACAGCCGCAACAGCCGGCGCAGCACCATCGCGACGTTCGAGCCGAAAACCCCGCGGTAGTAATGGCATTCATCGACCACGATGTAGCGCAGATTTCGCAGAAACACCGCCCAGCGTGCGTGGTTGCGCAGCAGGGACAGGTGGATCATGTCGGGATTGGAGAAGATCCAGCGTGATCGTTCGCGGGCGAATCGACGCACCTCGCCCGGGCTGTCGCCGTCGTAGGCGCTGGGCGCGACCGCGCCGAGCCTGGCCACGGCGTCGGTGAGCGCCTGCGCGGTTCGCAATTGATCGTGGCCAAGGGCCTTGGTCGGCGACAGATAGAGCGCGCGTGCTCGGGAATCGGTGGCGAATGTGGTCAGGATCGGCAACTGATATGCCAGCGACTTACCCGACGCCGTTCCGGTGCTGAGCACGACATGACGGCCGTCGTACGCAAGATTGGCGGCTTCGAATTGATGCGACCACGGCGCGGTGATGCCGCGATCATGGAACGCCCGCACCACATCCGGGTCCGCCCAGTGTGGCCACGCCTGCGGTCGGGCCTGCCTCGGCGGCAGGTCCGCGACATGGCGCAACGGTTTCTCGTCTGGATCGGTGCCTTCGACCGCGCAGGCGAGCAGCTCGCGGCCGAAATCCGACATCGTTCGCCCTCCTGAGCTGAATTGTTCCCTAGTTCGTGCGCCGAGACTGTCGCTGCGGCTTGGAACGTGATTGACTAAGCACGGTCGCAGCTTCTGTGTTCGTGTATATGCACTCGCAGGATCGACGTTGCGATCGCGGTTCCTGCGAGGGTTGTAGGTCGGGTCAAGTTCCGGCGACTCCACGAAGGTATGGCGGTCGGAACGGGCCCGGTGCACCGGAAGTCGGTGAACCGCACCCGGTAAGAAGAGAAGGAAAGATCGAAAGATGCCACAGGGAACTGTGAAGTGGTTCAACGCGGAGAAGGGCTTCGGCTTTATCGCCCCGGAGGACGGCTCCGCCGATGTGTTTGTCCACTACACGGAAATTCAAGGTTCCGGCTTCCGCACCCTCGAAGAAAACCAGAAGGTCGAGTTCGAGGTTGGCCAGAGCCCTAAGGGCCCCCAGGCCACTGGAGTTCGATCCATTTAAGCAATCGAACCTGACGAAACCCCCCGAGCAGTCCAGTCGGACCGCCGGGGGGTTGTCGTTTCTGGGCGCGACTGCGGCCCGCCGACAACGCATCGGCAGGGCACTGGCCTACTGTCGTCTGCGTGAGCCAGCTGTCGTTCTTCTCGGCAGAGTCGGTACCGCCAGCGGTCTCCGATCTGACGGGGCTTCTCGCCGCACCCGGCCAGGTGGTCGTGGTCGGGGCGGGCGCGCGGCTGTCGGTGGTGGTGGATCGTCCGTGGCGCGCGGCGGCCCTCGCCGAGATGATCGTCGAGGCCGGTTTGGAGCCCGAAATCGCCCGCACCGATGAGAACACCCCGCTGGTCCGGACCTCGGTGGACGCGCGGCTGGTCGGCATCGCCACCGAGTGGACTCGGGGCGCGGTCAAGACAGTGCCCCCGAACTGGCTGCCCGGGCCGCGTGAACTGCGGGCCTGGACGCTGGCGGCTGGTACCCCTGAGGCGGACCGCTATTTGTTGGGCCTCGATCCCCACGCCACCCACACCCATTCCGCGCTTGCCTCGGCCCTGATGCGGGTTGGGATAGCACCGACTCTCATCGGAACCCGAGGCGTGCATCCGGCGCTCCGTATCAGCGGCCGCAGACGCCTATCGCGCCTGGTAGAGAACGTGGGGGAACCTCCGGGAGATGTAGAGGCGTTCTCGCTGTGGCCTCGAATTTAAGCCCATAGGGTCGGAGAGTCAGTTTGCGTCGGCTCGTTCGGGGTGCGAAATTGTCAGTTGCCAACGGCTTCGAATTGACGCGAACGCATGAATCGTCGCCGGGACGGCAACACAGAAGTGGAGCGTAAACACAGTTGGCTGACGGGGACCGCGGCAGCGGACGCAACGGTAGTGTGCGGCGACTCGTCATTGTCGAGTCGCCCACTAAAGCGCGCAAAATAGCCGGTTTCCTGGGCTCCAACTACATCGTTGAGTCCTCGCGCGGGCACATCCGGGATTTGCCAAGGGCCGCCGCGGACGTGCCCGCCAAGTACAAATCAGAGCCGTGGGCACGCCTTGGGGTGAACGTCGACGCCGACTTCGAGCCGCTCTACATCATCAGTCCCGACAAGAAGAGCACTGTCACCGAGCTGAAGGGCTTGCTCAAGGACGTCGACGAGCTGTATCTGGCCACCGACGGCGACCGGGAGGGCGAGGCCATCGCCTGGCACCTGCTGGAGACGCTCAAGCCGCGCATCCCGGTCAAGCGGATGGTGTTCCACGAGATCACCGAATCGGCGATCCGCGCCGCCGCCGAGGATCCGCGCGACCTGGACAACGATCTGGTCGACGCCCAGGAGACCCGCCGCATCCTCGACCGGCTGTACGGCTACGAGGTCAGCCCCGTGCTGTGGAAGAAGGTGGCGCCGAAGTTGTCGGCCGGCCGCGTCCAGTCGGTGGCGACCCGCATCATCGTGTCGCGCGAACGCGAGCGGATGGCGTTCCGCAGTGCCGGCTATTGGGATGTCACCGCCGAACTCGACGCCAGCGTCTCCGATTCGCAGGCGCAGCCGCCGACGTTCATCGCCAAGCTGAATTCGGTCGACGGCAAGCGCGTGGCGACGGGCCGGGATTTCGACTCGCTCGGCGAGCTCAAGAAGGCCGACGAGGTGCTGGTGCTCGACGAAACCCGTGCGGGCGCATTGGCGACGGGGCTGCGCGGTGCGCAGCTGGCGGTGTCCTCGGTCGAGCAGAAGCCCTACACCCGTCGGCCGTATCCGCCGTTCATGACGTCGACTCTTCAGCAGGAAGCCGGCCGCAAGCTGAGGTTCTCGTCGGAGCGAACGATGAGCATCGCGCAGCGGCTGTACGAGAACGGCTACATCACTTATATGCGTACCGACTCCACGACGCTGTCGGGGTCGGCCATCAACGCCGCGCGCAACCAGGCCCGCCAGCTGTACGGCGAGGAGTACGTGCACCCGGAACCGCGGCAGTACACCCGCAAGGTCAAGAACGCCCAGGAGGCGCACGAGGCGATCCGCCCCGCCGGTGATGTGTTCCAGACGCCGGGTCAACTGCACAGCCAGCTGGACACCGACGAGTTCCGCCTCTACGAGCTGATCTGGCAGCGCACCGTGGCCTCGCAGATGGCCGACGCGCGAGGCACCACGCTGAGTCTGCGGATTTCCGGGCAGTCCACCGACGGGGAGCAGGTCGTGTTCAGCGCGAGCGGCCGCACGATCACCTTCGCCGGCTTCCTCAAGGCCTACGTCGAGAGCATCGACGAACTTGCCGGTGGCGAGTCGGATGACGCCGAGAGCCGTCTGCCCAACGTGACCGAAGGCCAGCGCGTCGACGCCAAGGAGCTGACACCCGACGGGCACGTCACCACGCCGCCGGCCCGCTACACCGAGGCGTCGTTGATCAAGTCGCTGGAAGATCTGGGCATCGGCCGGCCGTCGACGTACTCGTCGATCATCAAGACCATCCAGGACCGCGGCTATGTCCACAAGAAGGGCAGCGCGCTGGTGCCGTCGTGGGTGGCATTCGCCGTCACCGGGCTGCTCGAGCAGCACTTCGGTCGGCTGGTCGACTACGGCTTCACCGCGGCGATGGAGGACGAGCTCGACGAGATCGCCGCCGGCCATGAGCGGCGCACGGTGTGGCTCAACAACTTTTACTTCGGTGGCGACCACGGCGTGCCCGAGTCGATCGCCCGTTCTGGTGGGCTGAAGAAGCTCGTGGGCGTGAATCTCGAGGGTATTGATGCCCGAGAGGTCAACTCCATCAAGCTGTTTGACGACGAACAGGGAACCCCAATCTATGTGCGGGTCGGCAGGAACGGGCCATATCTTGAGCGCACGGTCATCGGTGACGACGGCGAGCCCAAACCGCAGCGCGCAAACCTCAATGACTCGCTGACGCCCGACGAGCTGACCCTGGAGTTGGCCGAGAAGCTGTTCTCCACACCGCAGGAAGGACGCCCGCTCGGGGTGGACCCGGAGACCGGCCACGAGGTCGTCGCCAAGGACGGGCGGTACGGGCCGTATGTGACCGAGGTGCTGCCCGAACCGGACGAGCCCGAAGAAGGTGCTCCGGCGAAGAAGGGCAAGAAGCCCGCCGGGCCCAAGCCGCGTACTGGCTCACTGCTGCGGTCGATGGACCTGGAGACGGTGACGCTCGAGGACGCATTGCGTCTGCTGTCCCTGCCCCGTGTCGTGGGTGTCGACCCGAACACGGCTGAGGACATCACCGCGCAGAACGGCCGCTACGGGCCATACCTCAAGCGCGGCACCGACTCTCGGTCATTGACGACCGAAGAGCAGATGTTCGATATCACGCTCGACGAAGCGTTGAAGATCTACTCTGAGCCCAAACGTCGTGCGGGACAGAGCGCTTCGGCGCCGCCGCTGCGCGAGTTGGGTGCCGACTCGGCGACGGGCAAGCCCATGGTCATCAAGGACGGCCGGTTCGGCCCGTACGTGACCGATGGTGAGACCAACGCCAGTCTGCGCAAGGGCGACGACGTGCTGTCGATCACCGACGAGCGGGCCGCTGAGCTGCTGGCCGACCGGCGTGCGCGCGGTCCGGTGAAGCGGACGGCGAAGAAGACGGCCAAGAAGGCCGCCAAGAAGGCGCCGGCCAAGAAGGCCGCCAAGCCGCAGCTAGCCCGACACCTCGCTGGCCTGTTCGGCCGATTCCTCGCCGGCCTCAACGAGGTTGATCGGACGGGCGAGCTGGGTCGGTGCGCTGCGCCCGCGCAGTTCGACGATCTCTCCGACGTCCCAGCACAATGCCTCGGCATCCAGCGCGCCGCTGACCGCGATCGCCGATGCCAGCACGTGCCCTTCTTCAAGCTTGGCGAGCTCGGTGAGCCGGGCGGCCTCGTTGACCGGGTCGCCGATGACGGTGTATTCGAACCGGGCCTGAGCGCCGATGTGCCCGGCGATGGCGCGTCCGGCGGATACACCGATGCCGAACTCCATGTCGGAGCCCAGGACGTTGATGAGCTCGTCGTGCAGCTCGCGGGAGGCCGCCAGCGCCGCGCCCGACGCGTCGGGATGTTCGATCGGTGCGCCGAAGATGGCCAGCGCCGCGTCGCCCTGGAATTTGTTGACGAAGCCGCCGTGGCGACCGACGCTGTCGACGACGACGCGGAAGAACTCGTTGAGCAGGCTGACGACGTCGGAGGCCGGCCGGGTGGAGGCCAGCTGCGTCGAGCCCACCAGGTCGACGAACAGCACCGCGACGTCGCGTTCCTGACCGCCGAGCTCGGTTCCGCGTTCGAGCGCGCGGCGGGCGACGTCCTCGCCGACGTAGCGACCGAAAAGGTCACGCAGCCTTTGCCGCTCGGCCAGGTCGCGAACCATGTCGTTGAATCCGGCTTGCAGCAAGCCCAATTCGCTGGCGTCATAGATCTGCATGTGCGCGTTGTAGTTACCCCGCTGCACTTCGCCCAGCGCCCAACGCAATTGGCGCAGCGGGTCCGCGATCGACATCGCCACAAGCACGGTGCCCGCCAGGCCGATCACCAGCGCGGCGATGGCCAGTATCAGGAGCGGTGTGATCAGCCGATCGGCGGGCGCGGTGAGGATCTGAAATTTGCTCGCTACCAACGCCAGCACGATGGCCAGGACCGGCACACCGGTGGACAGCACCCAGGTCAGCACCTGGCGCAGGATGACGCCTGCCGCGCGATAGTTCTCGGGCACACCACCACGGAGTGCGGCGACCGCGACGGGCCGCAGCACCCGTTCGGACTGCAGATAGCCGATGATTGCCGTAGCCGTCGCACCTAATGCGGTGGCCACGGCGACGACTGGGGCCGACTTACTGGCTACCGGCCAGCTGGCGACGATGAAGACGATGGAGCCAAGGCACCAGTTGGTGACGCTGATGACGGTGCGATAAAACGGCATCTTCAATGCGCGGGTCCGGGCCAGTTCGGTGGCGGCCGGATCGCTTTCGGTGAGCAGGGTGTCGCGGCGCTGCCAGCGCATCACCGGGATCAGCAGCCGCAGGCTGACGTAGGCGCCGATGGTGAAGGACAGGAACAGGTAGCCCAGAAAGACGGCCAGGTTGACCGCAGGCAGGTCCTGAAGCTGGAGGCGGTCCTCGGGCGGTAACCCGAAACGGAGAAAGCCCAGCACGAACAGCGCTCCGATGATGTCGGCCTGCAGCATGCCCAGCGTGAACACCGGCCAAGGCGTGCGCGCCACCCATCGAACGAATGCGCTGATTCGCCCGATCGGTTCGGCCTCGGTGGTCACCCGTTTACCGTATCGGGCCGGGGAGACCAGAAAGTGCGCTCTGGGACGGACGTGTCGGTTCGCAGCACTACTGTTACGTGTGATGGCCGGTGTTTTCTCGCGTCTGGTGGGCCAAGGGGCCGTTGAGGCGGAGTTGGTGGCCGCGGCGCAGGCCGCGCGCGGTGACCCCGCTCACAATGCGAACGCCATCGGGACCATGACACATGCGTGGCTGATAACCGGCCCACCAGGATCTGGGCGTTCGATCGCCGCGCTGTGCTTCGCGGCGGCGCTGCAGTGCACATCCGACGGCGTGCCCGGCTGCGGGGAGTGCCGCGCCTGCACCACGACGATGGCCGGAACCCATGCGGACGTGCGCAGAATCATCCCCGAGGGGCTGTCGATCGGGGTGGACGAGATGCGCAACATCGTGCAGATCGCCTCGCGGCGGCCGAGCACCGGGCGGTGGCAGATCGTGTTGATCGAGGACGCGGACCGGCTGACCGAAGGTGCGGCCAACGCGCTGCTCAAGGTGGTTGAGGAGCCGCCGCCGTCGACGGTGTTCCTGCTGTGCGCGCCGTCGGTTGACCCCGAGGACATCGCTATCACGCTGCGGTCGCGCTGCCGGCATGTGGCGCTGGTGACGCCGCCGGTGGAGGCCATCGCGCAGGTGCTGATCGATTCCGACGGGCTGCCTGCCGAGGAGGCCCACTGGGCGGCGTCGGTCAGCGGCGGGCATGTCGGGCGGGCCCGCCGGCTGGCCACCGACGAAGAGGCCCGAAAGCGGCGACAGCGCGCGCTCGGGCTGGCGCGCGACGCGGCGACGCCGTCGCGGGCCTACGGTGCCGCCGAGGAACTGGTGGCGGCTGCCGAGGCGGAGGCGGAGGCGCTGACGGTCGACCGCGATGAGGCCGAGACGGAGGAGCTGCGGACGGCGCTGGGTGCGGGCGGCACCGGGAAGGGCACTGCGGGCACATTGCGCGGTGCGACGGGCGCGATCAAAGAACTTGAGCGCAGGCAGAAGTCGCGTCACACGCGGGCTTCCCGCGACGCTCTGGACCGGGCGTTGATCGATCTCGCAACGTATTTCCGCGATGCGCTGCTGGTGGCCGCGCAGGCCGGCGAGGTTCAGCAGAATCATCCCGACATGTCCGACCGGGTCGAGGCGATGGCCGCGGTCGTGCCGCCGGACCGGCTGTTGCGGTGTATCGAGGCGGTGCTGGAGTGCCGTGAAGCGCTGGCGGTCAATGTGAAGCCGAAGTTCGCGGTCGACGCGATGGTCGCGACGGTGGGCCGGGCGCTGCGCAACTGACTTGGGCGGTCGCCACGGCCTGCCGTAGACTCGTCCCGCCCCGTCGCGGGCACGCCACCTTAGCTCAGTCGGTAGAGCGGCTCACTCGTAATGAGCAGGTCAGGAGTTCGATTCTCCTAGGTGGCTCCATCGCTCAAGGCCTCTTCGGCGATTCTGCATGCGGTGGCGGCAGCCGGGAAGCCTGCATAGCCGCTCGAGTGGAAAATGACCTCGCCGATCTCGTCGTCGGTCAGGCCGTTGGTCCGCGCGATCTTGAAGTGGATTGCTAGTTCGTCGGTGGCCCTCAGTGCGATCAGCATGCCCAACGTGACGAGGCTGCGGTCGCGACGGCTGAGACCCTCACGTCCCCACAGTCGACCGAAGACGTTCTCGACAGAAAGTTCAAATAGCTCGCCGCCGTATCCACCTGTGCCGAAGTTCACCTCGCCGTCGGGCAACAGGCCCGGCATCAGCTCGCGGAAGACGTTCAATCCTGTTTCGCGCACATCAGTCATGGATCCACCTTCGCATGCGGATCGATCAGACCGGCGCCACATATCCCACTGGACCAGAAGCGATGCAGACAGACAGCGCGGCGGTGTTGGCGCGCACATTGATGGCATCGCCGGCGCCGGGTAGCCGTACGTAGACACGGTTCAGTCCGGGGTGGACCGGCACCTTGGTCTCAATGCCATCGCTGAGAGACAGCATCATCGAACCTTCGCTGTTGGCGAGGTAGTTGATCTCCGCGGTCCAGTCCGAGGGCAACAGCGGTCCGTCGAGGGGCATGCGCACAGGGAAGTCTGGCTGTACCAAGTAGCCGCACTGCGGGTCCGGTCCCCGCACGATGGTGCGCACCCAGGTCACCTTGGCGTCGACCACGCGGCCGGTGTTGTCGAGCATGCGTAGTTCGGTTGTCGTGCTATCGAATTCGGGCCGATCGGGCAGCAACGCGAACATGTGGCTGGCCAGGTTCTCCGGCGCGGCGACACGCTGGAGCACCAGTGGGTCGACTTCCTGGTCGAGCATCGCAGCGTTGGAGGCGGCGTGCGCCTCGGCCAGGCCGGCTCTTGCGTTCTGCAGGTATGGCTGAGCCGGGTTCTCGCGCCAGATCGTCGTGAACGTGGCGGTCGAGTAGAGGCTGCTGGCGATGAAAGCGACCGCAGCGGTGACGATTACGGCCGTGCGTGCCTTGGAGGCGTCCAGCCATTGGGATCGCTCGCGGTTGGGTGCGCAGAGTCCGACGGCCGCGAGGAGAGCCAGGACCACGACGAGGTCGGGTAGGTAGCGAAGGGTCTGCGCCAATTCCAGTGCGGTGAACCGAGACGAGCGCATGAGGTAGATCGGGATCTGGCAGGCGATCGCATAACCGCCGGCAACAAGCCACAGCGCGCCGATGCGCTCCTTGCGGAGGAACGACAGGACGACCACCGCGGCGAGTGCCAACCAGCCGAGCACCATGACGACGACGGGTGGTGTCGCCCACGGCGACGCGGGCGCCCAGCGTTGCCAGTCCCACGGCCCGCCGACGAGTCCGGGCACGATGCCGTGAGTGATGGAGCGGCTCAACAGGTCTCGGGTCATCGGGAGATCGCGGCTCCAGCGTTCCTGGTCGACGACGACGAGGTACAGAACGATCCAGGCGACGGTCAGTGCGAGCGATCCGGTCCACAGCCGGACACCGCGACGCCAGACGGTTCGGAGCGCGGCTCCGTCTCCGGTGACGTGGGCCAGAAGTGCGGTGATCGTGAAGGCGACGAAAGGAATGACGGCGGACTTCTCGAAGAAGAGGAGGCCGCCGAAGAAGACGAGGATTGCGGTGACGGCGTATCGCTGCTTGCCGGTGCGCACCAACAGGATGGCGTCGGCGCACACCCATGCCATCGCGGCGAGCATCGGCAGAGAGTTCAATGCGGCTGCCCACCAGGCGAATCCAGGAACTGCCAAGGGGGTGAAGAGGGCGAAGGTCAATGGAATGAGGAGGACGGGCCGCCAGCCGAGGATGACGTGGAGTGCGCGTAAGAGTGCCAGCGACGCCAGCAGTTGCAGCACCACGAGGCTGATGGCCGGGCCGATCCAGTTCAGCGGGACAACGTGGGTGATCACGCCCGCGATCAGGAATGCTCCGGGCATCACGTGACCGTCGTGGTCGTCGAAGAGATACGTCGGCGAGAAAAGGCTCTGCGTGCCGGCGCGGCCGACGAGGATGAGGTCGTCCCAGTAGAAGTAGCCGCGGAACGCGAGGATCGCCCGGATCACGAGTTGGACCGCGATCAGAATGATGGCGGTCGAAGCAACCCAGTTTGTGCGGGTCAGCCGGACTGCCATACGTCCTTTCTGCTGGTCGGCGGATCCCCTCGACTGTACGGGTAGGCGGATAACGGCTTCAGAAACAGTTGCTGCCGGCAGGTGCTTCGCGGCACGAGCCGTTAGGTGATCGACAATGACCGGTCAAGCTCGCCAGCATCCTACGCTGGGTTGATGGCGCCCCTCCGCCGTGGGGGCGGACAAGGCCTCCGGGACCAAGCGGCGCCTGTCTACCGCTACCGACGAGCGGCCCGCCGGCACCGCAATGGCCGACACAGCCCGTGTCGCCCACCAGCAGCGGGCTCTTGGTACCAATCGGTGTTGGTCTCGCCGTGCTGTCTTGCAGCGCGCGCTCGTCGTTGTCGCATCGTCGCCGGGTCCGCGGCGCCCGAGCCTTCGCCGCCACCAGCGGCAGCCCAAGCGGAACCGCAGGAACTCTTCGTACGATGATGCTGATAGGGCTCTTTGTCGAGCGATCGGTCCACTGATGAGAGAAGAGAGCGACAGAGCTCGAATGCCTTTCTAGCGCACGGGAGAACCAAACACGCCGGAGCGAAAGGCTGCGATTCCAAAATTCATCAGCGATACCTAGGATTGGGCGGATCGAGTCCAAGATGTGCTAACGAGCATGCAGACCCCCGCGCTATCTAACCCGTACCTTGCAGCGATATATCGATGGCATGCTGCTGCTATACGCGAAAACTATGTACCCGGATCGCGGCGCCGAGCATGTACGAGACATCAGATCTACGATCCGAGCATCATGGATTCGGCGATCGTCGGCGATGCGCGAGTGGACGCGCCTGGTGGAACTTGCATGAAAGGTGGGCAGTTCGGTTGGTAGGCCGTCTGGTGCTCGGCGAACGTAGAAGCCGACATCGACAGTTCTCGCCTCTAATCGTGGGTGGCTTGTGGCCTGCCACACCAGCTGCGGCATGGTCAGGCGCTGCCAACGGCTCAGCGCAGCTTTCGCGCAGCATCGACGCGCAGGCGCGCACGACGATTAGCTAGTCTCGGCATACGCAATCCTCGCTAACAATTCTGGCGAGATGATCGAGTCGATGCATGTCGCGTATCTGAGGCGATAGCAAAGCGGTTCGAGACGCAGAGCGGATCTGTTCGATTCTAATGGCTGAGTCAGTCGATGAGTGCGTCGCATCGTGAAGGACGCCAGGGTACAGCTCGATGCCATTGATCAGACGACGCGCACGAAGCAGATCACAGAAGATCATCGATAGCAAGGGCGGCTGGTTCGGACCCTGGGCGATGCTGTCGATGATTTGGGCGATCATTACTCGTGCTCGAGCACAGGCGAAGCGGCTGCGGCGAATGCCGCGCTGTGGCGCGCACGATTGCGCGCATATTGCGTCGCAGGTCTGCAGCCAAACCCCGCCAGCGGCACGTCGAGCGGCGGCAGAGCAGTGTCACGCGGACGGGCCCTATGCCGCCCGGAAGCCGCGAGCAGTTTCGGACTCGTCGGCGGCGCAGGCGGAGGCGATTTCAGGACTGCTCCGGGCCGGTTCGAAGACAAACCGACTCCGCGACTCGATTCGCACAGGAGCCGTCATCCGCCACCGGTGCCAATCGCTCGCGAAGGTCGAGAAGCGGCGCCGATCGCAAAACCGGCTCTCGATGACACTGCAGAGATGAACCGGATCCCGATCCGAAGGCGACGCTCCTCGCCACGGCGACGGTCCTGTCGAGCGCGATGCGATGACTTACCGAGTCGGCCTGAATCGTCCGGCCTGCAACAGGCTCAGGCTGGCAGCGCTGCGATCATTCCGCCGATGAGCCCTGCTTCCGGCATGTCTGGAAGCCGCGATGCGACCGCCGTCGATGCCTTCCATGCCAAGTACTCCCTCGATGCCGAGCACTCCGAGCATGCCCGCGACACCCACCGCGCCGGCCGGCCTGCCGACGCCCGCCACCGCGGCCAACGATCTGTCGCAGGGGTTCACCAAAGGCCTTGCCGCTGGCGCCGGCAATCCGCTGCCGCCGTCCGTTCCGACCGCCCCGACGCCGCCCCCTGCGGCGACCGACATCTCGCCCGCATCCGCCCCGGCTTCCGCTCCGCCACCAGCCGCGGCCAGCAGCCCGGTTCCCAGCCACACGCCGCCGCCCGCTCCGGCGGCGTCACAGGGCACGCCAGGACCGATGATCGCCGCCCCGCCACCGGGAAACCTCGCCGCATTCGGCTCGGACCTGCCCAGAGGGGCCACGCCCCCGTCAACGTCCACCATCTCCGCCAGTGGCGGGCCAGGCGGCGCCCCCCTCGCCCCCGGCGCTGCGGCTGCCGGCATCTCGTCGACCTCCGTGCCGCCGAGCGTCCTTGCCGCATCCGGTATCGCCGCCACAGGCACCGGCGCAGCGATGGTCAGCTCCGAAACCCAGGACGATCATCTCGACGACGCCGTGCAGCTCGCCTACGAGCTCTTGCATGCCTCCCGCATGTACCCCGGACTGCATTGGTGTGTCGGCATTTTCAAGACTGCCACCGGCACCGAGACCGTCATCGTCAGCAACGACGGTGCGAGCTACATCCCACCGGGCGTCTACGTACCTCGTTCCGCCCGAATGCTTTTCGCCGATCCCGAGCTGCCCGCCAGCTTCCAAGCCAAGTGGTTCGGCTGGGTCAACCCGACCGCGACAATGGTCGCCTACGCCGCCGAACACTGCGTTCTGGATCCCAACGTCGAGCTGTATGCGGTGGCCGCCACCACCGACCCGGGCGGCTCGTCCGTGCTTCCCGCTCGACGTGCCGGGGTGCCGCACTACCAGGACTGCGACTCGACGCGCTCGCCGTTCGAACCAACCGCCTCCATACCGGAACTCGACGAGAGCAGACTGCACCGCCTCGCCGTCATGTCCCCACAGAGTTACGAACAACTCACCGACGCCAATCTGCCTCCGACTGAGCGCCATTCGGCGGCCTGGGAGGCGACCGCAGGCGCCGTCGCAACAGCACTCGCCGGCGCCGAGCCACTGCGCATCGAAGTGGCACCCGTCATCCGGGAAATTCTCGGTGCGCTCGCGAGCGGCTCGCCCGTCTCAGACGAACAGTGGTCCGCTCTCGCCGAAGTGCGCCTGTACGGCAAGTCCCTGTTCATGCGCCCCGGGTTCATCGAGGTCGAGCCGTCCGGCGACCCGAACACCACCGTGCTCTACCGAGCACACCACAACCTGGACCGTGCCGTTGAGGCACTATCGCTGTGGCGTGGCGACAACCCGGACTTTGCCGATATCGTCTATGCCACTGAGCAGGTCACAAAGGAGGAACAGCTGTGGCCAGTAAGGACATAAAGCTAAATCCCGACGAGACACTCGGTCACGTCAGCAAGATCGCCGCGACGATGGCCGAAGTCTCGGTGCCCGGCCCGGTGCCGCCACCCTCGGCGCCGACCAGCCCGATCGACGTCGCACTCAACTCGGTGGCTGCGGCGGCCGCAGAGAAGGCCGCGGCTTCCGCCGAAGCTCTCGCTGCGCGCGGCACTGAGCACAACGCCGCGTCGGTTCAGGCAGTAGCAGCTATGCGGGCCCAGGAAGAGGAAAACGCCGCGAAGGTCACCGAGCTCCAAACCCACGTGCCCGAAGCAGGTATCACCGAGGTCTAGACGCACACAGTGGCCGTCGGTATGGTGAGCCGATGCGCACACTGGTGACGGGGGCAGCCGGTTTCATCGGATCCACGCTGGTCGACCGCCTGCTGGCAGATGGTCACGCCGTCGTAGGCATCGATGACCTCAGCTCGGGCCGCAGCACCAACCTCGACAAAGCCCAGCAGCAATCCGACTTCGAGTTCGTGAAGGCCGACATCGTCGACGCCGACCTCATCGGTCTCCTTGCCGACGTTCGGCCGGAGGTGATCTTCCACCTCGCCGCGCAGATCTCCGTGAGCCATTCGGTCGAGGACCCGCCGTTCGATGCGTCGGTGAACGTTGTGGGCACTGTGCGTCTCGCCGAGGCCGCCCGCCGCGCGGAGGTCCGCAAGGTCGTGCACACGTCATCGGGCGGATCGGTCTACGGCACCCCGCCGACGTACCCGACCAGCGAGGACATCCCTATCGATCCGGCATCGCCGTACGCGGCCGGCAAGGTGGCCGGCGAGGTCTACCTCAACACCTTCCGCAATCTCTACGGCCTCGAGTGCTCACACATCGCACCGGCCAATGTTTACGGCCCGCGTCAGGACCCGCACGGCGAAGCCGGTGTGGTCGCCATCTTTTCCCGGGCGCTGCTCTCCGGCAGGCCGACGAAGATCTTCGGCGACGGCACCGATACCCGCGACTACGTCTTCGTCGAGGATGTCGTCGACGCCTTCGTCAGGGCATCCGGCGATGAGGGCGGCGGTCAACGCTTCAACATCGGCACCGGCGTGGAAACCTCAACCCGGCAATTACATTCGGCGATCGCGGCCGCCGCAGGCAAACCCGACGAGCCCGAATTCCACCCGCCTCGCCTTGGCGATCTGCGGCGGTCCTGCCTCGACGTCAGCCGCGCCGAGAAAGTGCTCGGCTGGACGCCAAAGGTCGGGCTCGAAGACGGCATCGCCCAGACCGTCGCCTTCTTCCGCGAGGAGCAGAACGTCTAGCGTCTCGCGGGTGGGCGGCCAAGTCGAAGCTGTCCACTCTGGCGTGGTGGCCCAACACCACCCTCGGGTCCGATCTGGGGGTTGCCGACGCGTCCACCGATGAGATTTACGCCGCGATGGATTGGCTGGCCGGCCGGCAGGACAAGATCGAGAAGAAGCTCGCCGACAAGCACCTTGCCCCGCAAGCCAATCCGTCGCGGATGGCGTTGTTCGACCTGACCTCTCGTGGATGACCGGCCGATGCTGCGAGCTGGCTGCACGTGGCTACTCCCGCGACGGCAAGAAGGGTTGCGAGCAGATCGAATACGGGGTGCTCTGCGACCCGGCCGGCCGCCCGGTTGCGGTGCGCGTGTTTTCCGGCAACACCGCCGACCCGGAATCGTTCACCGAGATCGTCAAGGTCGTCAAGGATAAGCTCGGCATCGACAAACTCGTGCTGGTCGGTGATCGCGGCATGATCACCGCCGCCCGCATCGACGCGCTGCGCGAACTCAACGACAACCCCGACACCTCCACCGATTTCGACTGGATCACCGCGCTACGCGCACCTGCGATCGCCAAACTCGCCCGCGACGACGGGCCGCTGCAGATGAGCCTGTTCGACACCCAGGACCTCGCCGAGATCACCCACCCCGACTACCCCGACGAACGGCTGATCGCCTGCCGCAACCCCGCCCTGGCCGCCGAACGCGCCCGCAAACGCCAAGACCTGCTGGCCGCGACCGAAAAACAGCTCGCCGCGATCAAGAAACGGGTAGCCGCCGGCACCCTGGCCGGAGCCGACGACATCGGCGAGGCCTACGGCAAGGCCATCGGAAAATACAAGATGGGCAAGCACTTCCGACGCGAGATCACCGACACCGCACTTCGATTTCGAGCGCGACCAGGCCCGCATCGCCGCCGAAGCCGCCCTCGACGGCATCTACGTGCTACGCACCAACGTCGACGCCGACACGCTCGACCCCGCCGCCGTGGTGGCCGGCTACAAGAACCTCGCAACATCGAACGCGACCCTCGTCGGGCACTCGAGCGCCCTGCAGTGCCACCGCCCTCGCCAGCCGTGCGTAGCGCAACTCCAGATCCTTGAACCGCATATACGTGCTGAGCGTGGTGAACACGAACGCGATGATCAACACGTAGCCGATCAAATCCGCACCGCGGTCCACCCCAAGCCAATTCGCAACGACGGTGGTGTCATCCGGCCGCAGGATCGCATACACCGCCGCGATCACGAACAGCACACCACCGACCTTGACCCAGGCCTTTGTGCGGGCGCTCGTCCGCGACCGCAACAGAAAGACCAGTAGCGCGATGATCGACAGAATCAGCAGCGCCTGAATCCAGTTCATCGGGACAACCTCCCTCGCAGCAGCCCGTCGAAGATGATGTTCACTCCGTTGAGCAAGGGCTGGCCCTTGGACTTCGAATAGTCGGTGTACAGGATTTCCACCGGCTCCTCCGCTACCCGCCAACGGTTTTCGACCGCCAGCGTGATGAACTCACTGGCGTGGCTCATGCCGCTCATCGTGAGGTTGAGCCCGTCGGCCACCTTCTTGTTGAAGACGCGAAGGCCGTTGTGCGCGTCGGTGAGACCCAACTGGCGGCTGCTCGGGCTCAACCACGCCGCGGTGCGCAGCAGGATCCGCTTCGCCAACGGCGGCTTACTCACACTCGGTTCGGCGAATCGCGTGCCGACCACCAAGTCGACTCCCTCGGCGGAGAGCCGGTCGATCATGGCGATGACGTCCTTCAACCGGTGCTGGCCGTCGGCGTCGAACGTCGCGAATACCTGAGCGCCGGGCTGGCCCCGCGCGTACTCGACCCCGGTCTGAATCGCCGCGCCCTGGCCCAGGTTGACCGGATGCTGCACCACGTGCGCCCCCGCGCGCAGCGCGATATCGCCGGTGCCGTCCTTGCTGCCGTCGTCGACAAGCACAACGTGGTCGAAAACCGAGCGAATATCGGCGATGACGTCGCCGATGACGCTCGCCTCGTTAAAGGCGGGTACGACGATCCAAACATCCTGGTAGCGCATCTCGATGCCGACCAAAATACACGCTCAACGTGCTGATCCCCTGGCTAGCGCGGCCAGGTGCACGGCGATTCCTATCATCGGCCCGCACAGCAGTGCGATCACCGTGCGGGTCTGCAGGTCAAGCGGCAGCAGCAGCAACAACATCGACGCGACCGTCGCGCTCACCCAACCCGCCGAATACGCGCGGTGCAGCGCCGCCGCCACCGTCGCCGCGCCCGTCAGCGTCAGCAGTGCTATCGCGATGGCCGCCGTCGTCAGCCAGGCAAGCAAGGCGCCGTCCGCGCGGTAATCCTCGCCGAACGCCACCCTCAGCAGCCACGGCCCGAACACCCCGGCCGCCACCACGCCCACCGCGCCCAACCCGGCGACGACAGCCGCCGGTGCCACCAAGGCCCGCAACCGCTGCAAGCGCAGGTCAACGAAATGCGCGATCAAATTGCCCTGCATCGCCGTCAAAGGCACCAGCAGTGGTGCCCGGGTCAGCGTCACCGCCAGGATCACCACACCACCCGTCGCCCCCAATTCGCCCGACGTCACTTTGAGCAGCACCGGAAATCCCATCACCAGGATCGCGCTGGCACCCGCTGCGGCGATCGAGTGCGCGGCCCCGCGGAGGAATGTCATCGTCCCACCGGGTGTCAGCAGTTGGGCCGCCGCGCGCGTCGCCGGCGAGGCGATCAACATGATCAGCCAGGCCACCGCTCCGGCCACTGTCGCCCACAGGTAGCCGACGAGTCCCCAGCCGATGACGAAGGTGATCGCCGCGACCGCCACCCGGATGCCGGCGTCGGTCACCATGAGCGCCCCGTATTGCGTCCATTGGCCGACGCCGGCCAACATGCCGAGCAGTGTGGCGTGCAGGCAGAACCCGGCCAGCCCCACGCTCAGCAGCACGACACTGAGCAGACGCGATTCGACGAAGACGTGCCCCGACCACAACGGCGAACTGCCCGCGATCACGACCGCCGCGACCACGCCGACCATCGCCGCCACCCGCATGGGATGCGTGCGCGGGCCCGACACCACCTCGGTGTAGCGCGCCGACCGCACTTCGCGTGTCGCCTCCTGCAGCAGGCCGTTCGCAGCACCCGTCACAAGACCGAACGCGCCCCAGAACACACCGAACACCGAGAAACCGGCCGGTTCGAGGTCTCGAGCCGCAAGGTACAACACCGCATACCCGCACAGCGCCGTCAGCACGGTGGCGGTACCGACCCGTGCGACGCTGCCGCGAGTGATGGGGCCGGTGGGAGTGGCCGCGTCGGTCACAGCGCCGGCACGTCCTTGGAATACAGCCACGCATCCCACAGCGGTCGCAGAGAGACGTCCGCATAGTTGGCCGCCAGGCCGGTGAAGTCGTCGGTGACCGCGGTGGAATGGCGGTGTCGGGTGGTCCAATCACGCAGTAGCGCAAAGAAATTGTCGTCACCGATGACTATTCGCAACGCGTGCAGGGTGAGTGCCCCGCGTTTGTACACCCGGTCGTCGAACATGTCGCGCGGCCCAGGGTCGGACAGCAGCAGATCCTGCGGCGAATCCGAGAGGCGCCGATGGAAGTGGCGCGCCCACTCGTCGGCGCTTTGGCCGCCGGATTCCTCCGACCACAGCCACTCGGCGTAACACGCGAAGCCTTCGTGAAGCCAAATGTCGCGCCAGCGCCGAGCCGTCACCGAGTTGCCGAACCACTGATGCGCCAGCTCGTGGGCGATCAGACGCTCGGAGCCGCGCCGGCCGTCGCAATGGTTGGCACCGAAGATCGAAATACCCTGCGCCTCAAGTGGTATCTCCAGGTCATCGTCGGTAACGACCACGGTGTAACCGGTCGACAGCGGATACGGCCCGAACAGTTTGACGAACAACTTCATCATCTGCGGCTGCCTGCCGAAGTCGTGGTCGAAATTTCGCTTCAACCGAGACGGCAGCGCGGCCTGCATCGGCACCGGCGCCTTCTGCAGCCGATACGTTTCGTACATACCGATCTGAAGGGTCACCAGATACGTCGACGTCGGCTCCGCCTGCTCATAGGTCCACGTCGTCATGCCCGCGCGGATCCGACGAGACTTCAACTCGCCGTTGGCGATTGCCCGGTACGGGTTCTCGGTGCTGATCTGGATGCGGTAGCTGGCCTTGGCGCTCGGATGGTCGTCGCAGGGAAACCAGGAGGCCGCGCCGTTGGGCTGACCCGCGACCAGCACCCCTTCTGCCAGTTCCTCGAAACCGACTTCACCCCAATAGGACCGGATCGGTCGCGGTGTTCCGCCGTAGCGGACGACGATCGACATCGCCGCGCCTGCCGGCAGCGACGACGACAACGTGATGTGTAACTTGCCGCCCGAGCAGCCGAATGCGGCGGGTCGCCGTCCGTTCACCGACACCTTCGTCACGCGTGAGGGCATCGGAGAGGTCCAGCGTGAAGGTCCGCAGGGCCGCCAGTGTGACCGCGGTGATCGTTGCCGTGCCCGCGAGCCGGTTGATCGCCACCTTGTATTCCAGCTCGAGCTCATAGCGCGACACCCGATACCCGAAGTTGCCGTTGGACGGCAGGTAGGGGTCGATGACCGGGGCCTTCTTCGCCGCTTTCTTGGATCGGGTCACGCGGCGGTTTCCCCGGGCGCCTTATCCGGCGGCGCATCACCGCGCTTCTTGCGGAACACATTCCACGGCGAGATCGGATTGCCCTGCCACCGTGTCGACGGCGGAACCTCGTCACCGCGCATCACCAACGACGCCGGGCCGACGGTGGCACCCGCACCCAACCGTGCCGCGGGCAACGCCACGCAATGCGGACCCAACGTTGAACCCTCTTCGAGGACAACGGTATCCATCCGCATGACCCGATCATGGAACAGGTGCGTCTGTACGACGCATCCGCGGTTGACGGTGGCGCCCTTCTGCAGCGTGACCAGGTCCGCCTCGGGCAGCCAGTACGACTCGCACCAGACGCCGCGACCGATCTTCGCCCCGAGCGCCCGGAGCCACAGGTTCATCACCGGCGTGCCGGTGGCAGCTCGGGCGAACCATGGCGCGGCGACCGTCTCGACGAAGGTGTCGGACACCTCGTTGCGCCATACGAACGCTGACCACAGCGGATGTTCGACGGCTCGAATACGTCCCACCACAATCCATTTCGCGATCACCGCGATGGCGCCCGCGATGGCTCCAGCGGTCAATAGCACTAGCCCGCTACCAAGCGCAGCCCACAGGTAACCGAATTCAACGATCAGGGCCTGCAACGCGAACAGCACGCCGACCCCGATCGCGAACGTCACGATCACGGGAACCAGCCGGCAGGTCTCCACGAACCCACGCATGATCTTCAGGCGGACCGGCGGGTGGAACGTCCGCAGCGCGTCTGCGGCGGTCGGCTTGCGGCGCAACCGGATCGGTGGGCTGCCGAGCCACGACGACCCCGCCTTCGCCTTGCGCGGTGCCGCGGACAGCACCGCGACCAGCCCGTCGTCGGGCACCTTCCGTCCGGGCTGCGTGATACCGGAGTTGCCCAGGAACGCTCGCTTTCCAATCGTCGCCTTCGCGACGTGAATCCACCCGCCGCCGAGCTCGTAGGACGCCACCATGGTGTCGTCGGCCAGGAATGCGCTGTCCTCGATGACGGTGAACTTCGGCGTCAGCAGCGCAGTGGAGATCTCGGTGCCGTGGCCGACCTTCGCGCCGAGCACGCGCAGCCACGTCGGCGTGAGAAGGCTCGCGTAGAGCGGGAACAGGTAGTTACGCGCGGCGTCCATCAGTCGCTCGGTCGCCCATAACTGCCAACCCACCCGGCTGCGAACCGGGTGATACCCCTCGCGCAACCTCAGCGACAGCACACGCACACCGATAACCGTCAACGCCGCGTACACCACCAGTGCCACCAGCGTCGCGACGGGAGTCCATGCCAGTGCGGGCACGATGGCATCGGTCAGCGATACGGAATCTCGAATCGCCCAGCCGATGACGGCCAGACCGGCGCCCAGGGCGGCTAACGGCAAGGCGCCCAACAGCATTGACGTCAGCCCGTAGACCGCCACCCAGTGCGGCGCCCGGCCCGGGCGGTGGTCGGGCCACGGATGACGGGCCTTCCCTGACTTGACGGCGGGCGAGCCCTTCCAGTACTGGCCCTTCTTCACCCGACCGACCACACCCGACCCCGCGGCGACGTCGGCGTTCCTTCCGACCGTCGCACCGGGCAGCAGTGTCGTGCGCGCGCCGATCGTCGCGTCGTTTCCGATCGTGATGGCTCCGACATGGAAGTGGTCGCCGTCGATCCAATGTCCGGTCAGGTCCACCTCGGGCTCGATCGAACTGCGGTGCCCGAGGGTGAGCATGCCGGTCACCGGCGGCGCCGAGTGCAGGTCGACGCCCTTGCCGATCTTGTTGCCCAGTGCCCGCGCGTAGTACACCATCCACGGCGCGCCGGCCAGATTCTCCGCACCGCTGGCATCGGCGAGCCGCTCGGCAAGCCAGACGCGCATGTGGACCGCGCCGCCACGGCGGTAAGTGCCGGGTTTGAGAAAACCGACCAGCATTCGCGCGCACAGCACTGCGATGCCCATCCGCCCGACCGGAGTGACGAAGAGGACGAACCCGCCGAGAACCCACCACCAGTTCAGCGTGACCAGCCACGGCACCGGACTGCAGCGTCGCAACGACGTTGTTGATCACCGCCAGCCAGACCACCCACTGCAGGCCGGTCAGCGTCGCCAGCGGCAGCGACATCACCGTCTGGAAGGCCTGCGCCAGCAGCGGAGTCGGCCGCACCACCCGCGTCTCGACCTCCGGTGGCGGATCGAGCTCGTCGAGGAATCCGGCCAGCGAGCCCAGCCGGGGGTGGTCGTACAGGTCGGCGACCGTCACCTGTGGATAGCGCTGGCGCAGCGCGGCGACCAGCTGTGCAGCCGACAGCGAGCCGCCGCCGAGCGCGTGGAAGTCGGCCTCCGGGCCGTCGACCGGAGCGGCCAGCACGTCGCGCCACAATCCGGCCAGCCAACCCATCGTGCCGCCGAGGTCGGGCGCCTCTTCTTCGGATTCGCCGGGCGGCGGCCATGGCAGCGCATCCCGGTCGACCTTGCCCGACGTGCGGGTGGGCAACTCGTCGACGAGTACCAGCCGGGGTACCAGCGCGGCGGGCAGCGACTCGGCCAGGTTCGTCCGTGCCGCGGCCAGGTCGAAGGACGGGTCGGCGCTGGCGACATAGCCGACCAGCAGCGGCGTCCCGCTGGCAGTGCGCCGCACCGCCGCGGCGCCGCCACTGACACCGGGCAGGTTCACCAGCGCGGCGTCCACCTCGCCCAGTTCGATCCGCCGACCGCCGACCTTGACCTGGTCGTCGGCGCGGCCGCAGAAGATCAGGCCGTCGGGCTCGAGCCGCACCAAGTCACCGCTGCGGTACGCGCGGTCCCAGCCCAGCGAGGGCATCGGCGCGTACTTCTCGGCATCCTTGTCCGGGTCCAGATAGCGGGCCAGGCCCACCCCGCCGATCACCAGTTCACCCACCTCGCCGACGCCGACCGGCACCCCGTCCTTGTCGACGACGGCCAGGTCCCAGCCCGGCAGCGGCAGCCCGATGCTGACCGGCCCGGTGCCGTCCAGCTTGGCGGCGCAGGCGACCACGGTGGCCTCGGTGGGGCCGTAGGTGTTCCACACCTCGCGGCCGGCCGAGTCGGGCCCGGCGGCCAGCCGCTCCGCAAGCTCCGGCGGGCAGGCCTCGCCGCCGAAGATCAGCAGCCGCACCGCCTCCAACGCCTCGGCGGGCCACAGCGCCGCCAGTGTCGGCACCGTCGACACCACGGTGATGTCCCGCGCCACCAACCATGGTCCGAGATCCATGCCGCTGCGCACCAGTGACCGCGGCGCCGGAACCAGGCAGGCGCCGTGCCGCCAGGCCAGCCACATCTCCTCGCAGGACGCGTCGAACGCCACCGACAACCCGGCGAGCACCCGGTCCCCGGGACCAATTGGGTTGTCCTGTAGGAACATCTGCGCCTCAGCGTCGACGAACGCGGCGGCGCTGCGGTGGGTGACCGCAACACCCTTGGGGGTGCCGGTCGACCCCGAGGTGAAGATGATCCACGCGTCGTCGCGGCCCAACGGTGACGTGCCGCGCCAGCCGCGTGAGTCACCGGTACCCCGGACAAGTCCTTGCTCGGTGATCACCCCGACGACGTCGGCCTCGCCGAACACCAGCGCGGCCCGCTCGTCGGGGTCGTCGGCGTCCACCGGCACATAGGCGGCGCCGGTTGCCAGGGTCGACAGGATCGCCACGTAGAGGGCGTAACTGCCCGACGGCATGCGGATTCCGATGCGGTCGCCGCGGCCGATGCCGCGCGCCGCCAGCCACGCGACGCTGTCCTCGATGTCGGTGATCAGCTCGCCGTAGGTGAGTTGGACGGCACCGTCATCGATCGCGGGCGCGTCGGGGTAGCGCGCGGCCGTCTCGTACAGGATGTCGACCAGCGTGCGTGGCTGCGGGGCAGACGGCGATAGTAGGTACTGCGCAGGTATTTCCGGCATCGCCACGATTACAACGTACTAAGCGCCGACGCTGTCTTCGGGCAGTGCGTCGAAAGATATGTCGAAAGATATGTCGAACGGCGGAGGAGGAATGAGCTCGGCGATGCGCCCGGCGTCGTCCGGCCGCGGTGCCCGGCTCCCATCACGGAGCCTGGGCCGCCAGCAGCGAGGTGGACTTCTCCCAGTCGAAGAGATCCTCGATCGTGATCGGTTCCTGCCAGCCGGAGACGCCCGAGGTGTGCGACAGCAGATGGCGCACCTTGATGTCCTGCTTGGCGTCGGCGTCGCCGTGCACGGCGTTTGTCATGCGGTGAAACCTACGCGCTAAGCGGTCACCAGTTGTCGTATCCGCCTTCGGGACCCAGCATGCGGTCGAGCCGGGTCCGGTTGATGCGGGCCAGCTCGTTGCGGACGACTTTCCGCTCGGTCTCGATGTCGTTGAGCATCCGGTCGGTCATCGTCGCGAGCACATCCTGAGCGCAATAGCCGTTGACGAACATGACGAAGCCGAATCCGAAATGGTCCAGGTACTGCTTCGACACCTGACCCAGTTGGTCCATCACCTCGCGGCGCTCGTCCAAGATCGCGCACTGCTCGGCCGCGGATTTCTCGCTGCCCGGCCGCCGGCCCACGTCGGGGTAGGCCTGCAGGATCGAGTCGATGGATTCCTCCGCGAGCCCGAACAGCAACCGGTCGGCCTGCCGGAACAGCGCATCGTGATCGTCATACGGGCGTCCGCGGGCCAGGTCGGCGGCCAGCGGCACGCTGTAGCAGCACTCGTAGAGCGCGTGGACGGCGCGGCGCATCGGCATTCCGTTGAATACGTCCAACCCCATGCCTTGATGCATGAACACACCGCCATGATGCGAGCGGCAAAGCACGTCGGCGTTACGCCGTGTTACAGCGGCGAAAACTCCTGCGCTCAGTGGCCCTGGGTTTTGTACCGCTCAAACGACGCGAGCACCTCGGCCTCTGCCTTTTCGCGGCCCACCCAGCCGGCGGCCTCGACGAACTTCTTGGGCTCGAGGTCCTTGTAGTGGATAAAGAAGTGCTTTATCTCCTCGAGCTCGAACGGCGGCACGTCACCGATGTCCTTGATGTGTTCCCAGCGCACGTCGATGGCAGGCACGCAGAGCACCTTGTCGTCGCCGCCGGCTTCGTCTCTCATCTGGAACATCGCGACCGGCCGCGCCACGACGAGGCATCCTGGAAACAGCGGCTCGGATAGCAGGACCAGCGCGTCCAGGGGGTCACCGTCCTCGCCGAGAGTGTTCTGGAAAAAGCCGTAATCGGCCGGGTAGCCCATCGCCGTGTACAGGTAGCGGTCGAGCTTGACCCGGCCCGTGTCGTGGTCCACCTCGTACTTGTTGCGTGAGCCCTTCGGAATCTCGATGACTACGTCGAACTGCACGGTCTCGGCTCCTTGCTTGTGCTGAATCAGTTGTCGTCGGGGGTCAACCCTAGTGGAGCGCTACCCTGCTGTGGCAGGCGAGAGAGGTCGGAGTCAGGAGAAGCATGCGGCCGACACAGTGGCGACGGTCCACCCACGCTGTGATCGGGGTGGCCGTTGTCCTGGTAGTTGCCGCGGTCGTCGCGGCCGCGGCGGTGCTCACGAATGGGCGACCCAGCGACACCATTGCGATCCCGGCGGCACCGGCATTGGCGATGGCCAACCCGGGGATCAAGCCGGTGGCCGACTCTGCAGAGAAGCCCACCCCCGACAAGCTGGCGGCGACCCTGGCGCTGGCCCTCGCCGACCCGAACCTGGGAATCCTGACCGGCAGGATCACCGATGCCGCCACCGGGACCCAGCTCTGGGCGCAGGGCGCCGACCTGCCGATGCAACCGGCGTCGGTGACCAAGGTGTTGACCACCTCCGCCGCGCTGCTCGGGTTGGACCGTGATGCCCGGCTCACCACGAAGGTGATGGCCTCCGATCGGCGTCCCGGTCTCGTCGTGCTCAAGGGTGGCGGTGACCCGACGCTGTCGGCCGTGCCGGCAGGGGGGCAAACCTGGTACCGAGACGCGGCACGGATCAGCGACCTCGCCGATCAGGTGCGGCGCAGCGGCACCAAGGTGACCGCGGTGCAGGTGGACATCAGTGCGTACAGCGGCCCGACGATGGCGCCGGGTTGGGATCCGGTCGACATCGACGGCGGTGACATCGCCCCGATGGAAGCCGTGATGCTCGACGGCGGCCGTACCCAGCCCGTCAGCGTCGAATCCGGACGGTCCAGAACACCCGCGCTCGACGCCGGTCGCGCGCTGGCCGTCGCGCTGCGCGTCGACCCGGCCACCGTCACGGTGCTGCCCGCGGCGTTCGACGGCGGCCAGCAGATCGCGTCGGTGCAGTCGCCGCCGCTGATCGACCGGTTGCGCGAGATGATGAACAACTCCGACAACGTGATGGCGGAAGCGATCGGCCGGGAGGTGGCTGCCGCACAGGGGACGCCGCAAAGTTTCGAAGGCTCGGTGCGTGCGGTGCTCGGCGAGTTGGACTCCGCCAAGATCGACACCGGTCGATCGCACCTGATGGACTGCAGCGGTTTGTCCGTCGACAATCGGCTGACCGCAGAGACCCTCGATGAGACCGTCAATGCCGCCGCGGGCAACGACCAGCCGAAGCTGCGGCCGCTGGTGGACCTGTTGCCCATCGCCGGAGGCAGCGGCACGTTGTCCAACCGGTTCCTCGACAACGACGCCGAACGGGCGGCGGCCGGTTGGCTGCGCGCCAAGACCGGGTCGTTGACCGGCACCAACTCGCTGGTCGGGATCGTCACCGATGCCAGCGGGCGAGTACTGACCTTCGCACTGCTCTCCAACAACGCCGGCCCGACCGGTCGCACCGCAATCGACGCGCTGGCCGCGACGCTGCGGTCGTGTGGGTGCAGCACATGACCCGAAGGCGAGCGCGAGTGAGGATCGCAGCGGAGCGAGGACCGGAGCGAGTGGGAGCCGAGGAATGAGCGGCCGAAGGCGAGCGCGAGTGAGGATCGCAGCGAAGCGAGGACCGGAGCGAGTGGGAGCCGAGGAATGAACCGAGGCACCAAGCTCAATGTCGGCCGCGCCGTCGACTGGGGATTCGCCGCCACGGTCGGGGCGAAATTGGCCCGGCCGGGGCCGGCGGCTACCGAGTACACCCACCGTCAGGTGATCGACCAGCTGTCCAGCGCTGCGCTGCGCGCCGAGATGCCGGTGCGCGAAGTGACAGGGCTGAACGAAGGCGGCGAGGTCGCCGACGCCCGAATCGTCGACCGGACCCAGTGGATCCGGGCCGCCACCCAGTCCATGCGGGTGATGACAAGCGGCACAAAAGATGCGGAGGACGGCGAGCGGCCACACTTCATCACGGGTCGCATCACCGGCGCGCAGACGGGTGCCGTGCTGGCGTTCATCTCGTCGGGCATTCTCGGCCAGTACGACCCGTTCGCCGCGAACGGCGGCGAGCTGCTTCTGGTGTATCCCAACGTGATCGCCGTGGAGCGTCAGCTCCGGGTGCTGCCCGCCGACTTCCGGCTCTGGGTGTGCCTGCACGAGGTCACTCACCGTGTGCAGTTCCGCGCGAACCCGTGGCTGGCCGACCACATGTCGAACGCGCTCGCGGTCCTGACGGAGGAGACCGGTGAAGACATCACCGAGGTGATCGGCCGGCTGGCCAACTTCGCCCGCGATCGCCGTGACGGTGTTGCGGCCGAACCGAATTCGATCGGAATCCTCGGCGTGCTGCGAGCTGTTCAGTCCGAGCCACAGCAGCGCGCGCTCGACCAGTTGTTGGTCCTCGGCACGTTGCTCGAGGGTCACGCCGACCATGTGATGGACGCTGTCGGGCCCGCGGTCGTGCCGTCGGTGGCCACCATCCGGCAGCGGTTCGACGAGCGGCGCCGGCGCAAGCAACCGCCGCTGCAGAGGGTGCTGCGGGCGCTCCTGGGTATCGACGCGAAGATGAGCCAGTACACGCGTGGCAAGGCGTTCGTCGACCACGTCGTCGAGCGGGTGGGTATGGCGCGGTTCAACACCATCTGGTCGGGACCCGAAACACTGCCGCTGCCAATCGAAATCGAAGAACCGCAGCGATGGATCGACAGGGTGCTCTAAGCACGTTGCAGACCGCGATCGCCGCGTTCGGCCGCCGTTACGTCGCCGCGGACGACCGCTGGTGCGTCGCGTTGTCGGGCGGGCCGGACTCACTGGCCCTGACCGCCGTCGCCGCCAAACTGAAACCGACCACCGCATTGATCGTCGACCACCGACTGCAGCGGGATTCGCACCGGGTCGCGGCCACCGCCCAGCAACAGGCCATGGCGTTGGGATGCGTTGACGCGCAGATCCTTTGCGTCGACGTCGGCACGACGGGCGGTCCTGAAGCCGCGGCACGCACCGCCCGCTATCGCGCGCTGGACGCGGCCAGAGCCGATGCCCCGGTGCTGCTGGGGCACACGCTCGACGACCAGGCCGAGACCGTGCTGCTCGGCCTCGGCCGCGGATCGGGCGCTCGATCGATCGCGGGCATGCGGCCCCACGACCCGCCGTGGTGTCGCCCGCTGCTGGACGTACGGCGCTCGGTTACCCACGAGGCGTGCGAGGAGCTGCGGATCGAGCCTTGGCACGATCCGCACAACGCCGATCGCCGCTACACCCGCACCCGGCTGCGCGCCGAGGTGCTGCCGCTGCTCGAGGATGTCCTCGGCGGCGGTGTGGCCGAGGCGCTCGCCCGCACCGCGATCGCGCTGCGGGAGGACACCGAGACGCTCGACGAGCTCGCGCAGCGGGCACTGGCCGCCGCGTCCACCGCCGAGGGTCTGGACACCGGACGGTTGACGGTGTTGCCGGAGGCCGTTCGGCGCAGGGTGATCCGTAGCTGGCTGCTGGCCGGCGGCGCCAGCGATCTGACCGACAAGCAGATTCGCGGCGTCGACACATTGGTCACCGCCTGGCGCGGCCAGGGCGGTGTGGCGGTCGGCTCTCCGTTGCGCAGTCAGCGGCTAATCGCGGGTCGTCGGGACGGGGTGCTGACCCTGCATCGTGAACCGGTCTGACGAGTTAGGGCGAACTCGCGTTGGTCGAGGGCGGTGACACATGGCACGCTGTGGACGTGCCTGCGCAATCTGCCGAGCTGTATTCGGGCGACATCAAGTCGGTGTTGCTTTCCGAGGAGCAGATCCAGGCACGGGTCGCCGAGCTGGGTGCCCAGGTGGGTGCGGACTACCGGGAGATCATCGACGCGAACGGCCAGGACCTGCTGCTGGTCACGGTGTTGAAGGGCGCGGTCTTTTTCGTCACCGACCTGGCCCGCGCGATTCCGTTGCCCACCCAGCTGGAATTCATGGCGGTCAGCTCCTACGGGTCGTCGACGTCATCGTCGGGCGTGGTGCGCATCCTCAAGGACCTCGACCGCGACATCAACGATCGCGACGTGCTGATCGTCGAGGACATCGTCGACTCAGGCCTGACCCTGTCCTGGCTGCTGCGCAACCTCGCGTCGCGGCGTCCGCGGTCGCTGAAGGTGTGCACGCTGATGCGCAAACCAGACGCGGTTCGTGACGACGTCGACATCGCCTATGTTGGCTTCGACATCCCCAACGAGTTCGTCGTCGGCTACGGCCTCGACTACGTCGAGCGCTACCGCGACCTGCCCTACATCGGCACGCTCGACCCCAAGGTCTACGAGGAGTACTAGGGACATGACCCGGACTGCCCTGCGGATCTGCCCGTTGTGCGAGGCCACCTGCGGCCTGACGCTCACGATCGAGGACGGCCGGGTGACCGGGACACGCGGCGACCGTGACGATGTGTTCAGCGCCGGATTCATCTGCCCGAAAGGCGCGAGCTTCGCCGAGCTGGACAATGATCCCGACCGGCTGGCGCAACCGTTGGTCCGTCGTGACGGCGTGCTGACCGAAGCGACGTGGGATGAGGCGTTCGCCGTCGTCGCGGACCGGCTCGGCGAGGTCATTCGCGAGCACGGTGGGGCGTCGGTGGGCGTGTATCTGGGCAACCCCAACGCACACACCGTCGCGGGCAGCCTGTACCCGCCGTTGCTCATCCGCGGGCTCGGCACCCATCAGGTGTTCTCCGCCAGCACATTGGACCAGATGCCCAAACACGTTGCGTTGGGCTATATGTTCGGCAGTCCAGTCGCATTCACGGTGCCCGATCTCGACCGCACCGACTACCTGGTGATCATCGGCGCGAATCCCCTTGTGTCCAATGGCAGTCTGGCCACCGCGGCCGACTTCCCCGGCAAGCTGCGCGCACTGCGTAAACGCGGCGGCAGGCTCACCGTGATCGATCCGGTCCGTACCCGCACGGCCGAACTGGCCGACCGGCACGTCGCCCCGCGGCCGGGCACCGACGCCGCGCTGCTGCTCGCCGTCGTGCATGTGCTCTTCGAAGAGGACCTTGTCGCACCGGATCTCGGCGGACTGGCCGACCACGTCAACGGCCTCGACGATGTCCGCGGCCTTGCCGACGGGTTCGCGCCGGAGGGTGTCGCCGCATATTGCGGTGTTCCCGCCGACGAGATTCGCGCGCTGGCCCGTGAGCTGGCCGCGGCGCCCACGGCGGCGGTGTACGGCCGAATCGGTACCTCGACAGTCGAATTCGGAACGCTCGGCAGTTGGCTCGTTGACGTCATCAACGTTCTGACGGGCAACCTCGATCGCCCGGGCGGTGCGATGTTCCCGCTCGGCGCGGCGATGCCCGCACCACGTCCGCCGAAGCCGGGCCGCGGCTTCAAGACCGGCCGTTGGCACAGCCGTGTCTCGGGCTACCCCGAAGCGCTGTCCGAATTGCCCACTGCCGCACTGGCCGAGGAGATCGACACCCCGGGCGACGGCCAGATCAAGGCGATGATCACGATCGCCGGGAACCCGGTGCTGTCGGCGCCCGATGGTGACCGGCTCGACCGGGCGCTGGACGCCGTCGGATTCATGCTCAGCATCGACCCCTACCTCAACGAGACCACGCGGCATGCCGACGTCATCCTTCCGCCGCCGCCGCCCTCGCAGAGTCCCCATTTCGACTTCGCGCTGAACAACCTCGCGGTGAGGAACAACGTTCGTTATTCGCCGCCGGCGTTGCCGGTCGACGGGCGTCCCGACGAGGCAGAGATCCTGTCCCGCATCGCGCTGATCCTGTACGGCATCGGCGCAGACGGTGATCCCTCGCTGGTCGATGAGCAGGTTATTGCGAAAACACTGGCCAAGGAGTCCGCCGACCCGACATCGCCGGTGGCGGGTCGTCCGGTCGACGAGTTGACCGCGCTGCTGGCGGCAGGCCCCGGTTACGAACGCCGCCTCGACATGATGCTTCGGCTCGGGCCGTACGGCGACGCGTTCGGCGCCAGGCCCGACGGGCTCACCCTCGATCGCCTCAAGGCCGCGCCGCACGGCATCGACCTGGGTCCGCTGCGGCCCCGGCTGCGCGAAGTGCTCCGAACACCAAGCGGTCGCATTGAACTCGCGCCCGAACCGTTGATCGCCGACGCGGCGCGGCTACGCGACTCGCTCGGCCGGGGCGCCGAGGGCTTTGTCCTCATCGGCCGACGCCACCTGCGCTCCAACAACAGCTGGATGCACAACGTGCCGGCGTTGGCCGGTGGCTCGAACCGGTGCACGCTGCAGATCCATCCGGATGACGTCGCCGATCTCGGCCTGGCGGACACCGCCAAGATCAAGGGGCCGGGCGGGGAGCTACTGGCTCCGATCGAGCCGATGCCGGGGATGCGGCGCGGCGTGGTGTCGTTGCCGCACGGATGGGGTCACGACCGCGGCGGTACTCGGCAGGGCGTCGCGGCCGGCCAGCCCGGCGTCAACGTCAACCAGCTCAACGACGGCAACCAGCTGGATCCTCTGTCGGGAACGGCCGTGCTCAACGGCATCCCTGTCGACATCGCCCCCGCTGACTGATCAGGTCAGCTCCCAGATCACCGTCACCGAGAAGCCGACGCTCTGCTGTCCCGGCTCGAGCGGCACGGCCTCCATGGCCGCCCGCGGCATCGGCGTGGGCGGGGGAACCGGCGTCGCGCCCGCCGACTCGGAGATCGAAATGACATTGCCCAGAGTCAGTCCGGACAACTGGGCGTACTGCTCGGCGCGGTCCTTGGCGTCGTCGAAGGCCCGGGTACGTGCGTCCTTCACCAGCTGCGAGTCGTCGTCGATCGCGTAGCTGACGGAGTTGATGCGCGTGGCGTCGCCGCCGGTGCTGGCGATGAGTGCCAGCGCTTGCGACGCGGTGTCCAGCCGCCGGATCTTGACGGAGATTGAATTGCTCGCCCGATACCCGATGATGGCCGGATTGTTGGTGCCTGCGCCGAACTGTGGTTGCAGGCTCACATTGGTCGTGGCGATGTCCGCCTTGTCCACGCCGGATCCCACCAGGGCATTGATCACGGCCTGCTGACGTTCGCTGGTCTGGTTCATCGCGGCGGTGACGTCCGACGCGTTGAACTCGATCGAGACGTTCGCCGTCAACGTGTCTGGCCTGCCCTGCACCTCGCCGGACCCGACGACGGTGACCTGGCGAGTGTTCGGGTCAGGTGTCGGGATCAACGAAGGCGCGGACGTCGATTGGGCGTCGCACCCCGCCAGTCCGGCGACGACAAGCCCCGCTGTGGCGAGGACGATCAAACGGGTCGCAAGTTTCGCTCTCGCTGCGATCGGCATGCCTGGCACCCTACCGTCAGGGCGTCACGAGGATCTTGCAGTGTTCGTCGGGCTCGGCGAGGTCGTCGAACGCTGCGCCGACACCGTCGAGACCGACTTCGCCGGTGATGATCGGAGCCACGTCGATCTCGCCCTCTGCGATGGCACGCAGCGACTCGGCGAACTCCGTGGCGTCGTAGGCGTTCACGAACTGCACGTTGAGCTCCTTGGCTATGCCGAAAAGCGGCAGGACCGTATCGGGCTCCATGCACACTCCCGCGACGATCAGCCGGGTACCCATCGGCGCCCGCCGCATCACGTCATTGACGATTCCAGGGATGCCGACGGCCTCGAATACCACTGCCGGCTTGACATCGTCGAACGGAGATCCCTGGGCGGGATCCACGGTCTGGTGGGCACCCATCGTCGTCGCCAACTCGCGTCGCTTGCGTGAATAATCAGCAGCCGCAATGCTTTCCACGCCGCGATGGCGCAGCGCAGCGATGATCGCGAGGCCGATCGGCCCACACCCGATCACAAGGGCCGTCTCGCCGGGCTGGATAGCTGACTTGTTCACCGCGTGCAGGCCGACCGCCATCGGCTCGGTGAGGGACGCGTGACGCGGGTCCAGGCCGTTGGGAACCTTCAGTAACAGTGGCGCCGACAACAGCATTCGCTCGGCATAGCCGCCGATCGTGGTGTTGCTGGACAGGATGGGTTCAAAACCCTTCGGTGACAACAACACCGGAAGCGAGGTTACCAGCGTTCCTGGGGATGGCGCTTCGGTGTCGGGGCCGGCTTCGAGCACCTCGGCGCTGAACTCATGGCCCATGAACACGTCGTCGGCCAGGTCGACCGGCAGCCCGCCTTCCACCGGCATGCCCGCTATTTCCCGGGTCAGCTTCACCATCTGCTCGCCGTGCTTGGCGAAGTGCAGGTCCGAACCGCAGATCCCGCAGGCCTTCACGCCGACGAGCACCTGCCCCGGCCCGGGCACGGGTTCGGCGACGTCGTCACGAAGGACCATCCGCCCGTCGCGCAGCACCGAGGCGCGCATTACTGTTCCTTCTCGAGCTTTAGTTCGTCGGTGTGCTCGTTGATCGCCTTGACGATCGCTTCGCCCGCCCGGCCGAGCAGTTGATCGCGCATCCCCTTGGCCCAGTCATGCGACGCCCGCGGCGCCGTCAGCTGACCCTTGAAGTGCGGCATGACCTCGCGGGCGAACAGCTCGTAGGAGTGGTAGGTGGCCTGCGGCGAGGCCCAGTCGTGGCCGAGCAGCAGCAAGGTTCCGAAGCCGCCAGAGGTGTCCAGCAGGTCCTGGATGTAGGCGATCGCGTCGCCCGGTGTGCCGATGCAGCAGTTGCCCATGCCCGCATACTCTGCGACGAAATCGCGCGGCGACTGAGTGCCTTCGACCGAATTGGACAGCGGCACAAAGCCGGCCGCACCGAAGTAGTTCGCGAAATCCTGCAGGCCGTAGGTGCAGTCGTCGATCGCCTGATCGCGAGTGTCGGCCAGGTGCATGATCGACAGCACCCGCCAGTTCTCACGGTCGGGCTCGTCGCGACCCGACTTCTCCGCCTGGTCGACGACGACCTCCCAGGTGTTCTCCAACGCGGCGTAGCCGCCGGGGACCGACATCGACAGCGACAGCAGCGATGTCCCGAGCGCACCGGCCAGCCTGGGTCCGGACGGGGAAATCATTGCTGCCGTGGATATCTCGGGGTACGGCCAGGTGTAGGGCCGAACGTGTAGCTGGGCGTCACGCAGCGTGAACCAGTCGGAGTGCCTGCTGACGCGCTCATCCGGTGCGGCCCGGAACAACGCGAGGATCGCTTCGAGCGACTCCTGCATCATCCGCCGCTGTTCGACGGGGTCGATGCCCATCATGAACGCGTCCGACGGCAGCGCGCCCGGTCCGGTGCCGAACATCACCCGGCCGCGGGTCAGGTGGTCGAGCAGCACCCATCGGTCGGCCACCATCAACGGGTGGTGATAGGGCAGCGACACCACGCCGGTGCCGAGCCGGATGTGCTTGGTTCGCTCGGCGGCCGTCGCGATGAACACCTCGGGGCAGGCGATCAGCTCGTATCCGCCGGAGTGATGCTCACCGAACCACACTTCCTCGAAGCCCAGCCGGTCCAGCGCCACCGTCCGCTCGAGGTCGTATTCCAGTGCGGTGGTGGGAGATTGGCCTACCGGATGAAAGGGTGTGATGAACACCCCGAATTGCAGGGGTTTACCCGTCATGACCGCTCCACTTCGCTTAGGAATGCCAACAGGATTCGGTTGACGTCGTCTGGGCGCTCCTGCTGCACCCAGTGCCCCGCACCCTCGATCCACTCTTCGGTGTACGGCCCTGCGACCACCTCGCGGGCGCGTTCGGGATTCATCGTCGGACCCACCGGGTCGGCCGTGCCGCCAACGAACAGCGCCGGCACGGTGATCTGTGCGTCGGCGAGCTGAGGCGTCGATTCCCAGTTGCGGTCGTAGTTGCGATACCAGTTCAGCGCCCCGGTGAATCCGGTCCTGCGGAACTCGGTCACGTAATGCTCGAACTCGTCGGCGCTGATCCAGTCCGGCAACGGCGCCGGTTCCGCGAGTACCCCGGCGAACATTCCGGTCATGGTGGCGGCCACGTCGGCGTCCATCTCGGCGTCGGCTCGGCCGGGCTCTTGGAAGCGAAGCATGTAGAAGTCGTCGCCGAACTTCTGCCGCCACCGTTCGGTGGGGCGGGACCGCGCGCGGGGAATCGGTGGCACGCTGAGGCCTGCGACCGCCCGGACGCGTCCGGGGTGCAACAGTGCGGTGTGCCACACGACCATGGCGCCCCAGTCGTGGCCGATGAACACCGCTTGCTGCGCGCCGACATCGTCGAGCAGGCCGACAAGGTCGCCGGTCAACGCGTGGATGTCATAGTCCTCGACTGCTTCGGGTCGGCTGGAGCCGCCGTAGCCGCGTTGATCCGGCGCCAGCACGTGGTAGCCCGCCTCCGCGATGACCGGGATCTGGTGTCGCCAGGAATACGCCAGTTCGGGGAAACCGTGGGCCAGCACGACGACGGGTGCCCCCCGTTCGCCGGCCTCCAAAACCCGCAGCTGAACGCCGTTGGTCTCAACTAACCGTTCGGTCGACGTGAGCACAATCTCAGCCAAGCACAGCCGCGTCGGGCCGTCGAGAGCGCGAATCGCGCGTCGAGTGTGCGATCTCGTACGCCGACGCGGCGTGTCCCGTACGACACTGCACGGTCGGCAAACGCGCACAGCACCGTCGGGAACCTTAGTTCGTTGGTCTAGCGGTAGCCTTGACTATTCCAGCTGGGCGTATTGGAAGGACACCGGCCGCAGGCGGCCGAGAAGGACGAAGCCGAGGACGGCGTTACTGGATGAACCGGAAAAATGTGATTCGCACGCTCACCGTGATCGCGGTGGTGCTGTTGCTGGGCTGGTCGTTCTTCTATTTCAGCGACAACACCCGCGGCTACAAGCCCGTCGACACCTCGGTGGCGATGGCCCAGATCAACAGCGACAACGTCAAGAGCGCTCAGATCGACGACCGCGAGCAGCAGGTGCGCCTGGACCTGAAGACCGGCAACGGCGACACCAGCGACAGCGACAAGATCATCACCAAATACCCCACCGGGTTCGGGGTGGACCTCTTCAATGCGCTGAGCGCCAAGAACGCCAAGGTCAACACGGTGGTGAACCAGGGCAGCGTGCTCGGGTCGCTGCTCATCTACATGTTGCCGCTGCTATTGCTGGTCGGCCTGTTCGTGATGTTCTCCCGCATGCAGACCGGCGGCCGGATGGGCTTCGGGTTCGGAAAGTCGAAGGCCAAGCAGCTGGGCAAGGACATGCCCAAGACCACGTTCGCCGACGTGGCCGGTGTCGATGAGGCGGTCGAGGAGCTCTACGAGATCAAGGATTTCCTGCAGAACCCGTCGCGGTACCAGGCGCTGGGCGCCAAGATCCCGAAGGGTGTGCTGCTCTACGGCCCGCCCGGCACCGGCAAGACCCTTCTGGCGCGCGCTGTGGCCGGTGAGGCGGGCGTTCCGTTCTTCACGATCTCCGGCTCGGACTTCGTCGAGATGTTCGTCGGCGTCGGCGCTTCGCGTGTCCGCGACATGTTCGAGCAGGCCAAGCAGAACAGCCCGTGCATCATCTTCGTCGACGAGATCGACGCGGTCGGCCGACAGCGCGGCGCCGGAATGGGCGGCGGACACGACGAACGCGAGCAGACGCTGAACCAGCTGCTGGTGGAAATGGACGGCTTCGGCGAGCGGCAGGGCGTCATCCTGATAGCGGCCACCAACCGGCCTGACATTCTCGACCCGGCCCTGCTACGGCCGGGCCGCTTCGACCGCCAGATCCCGGTGTCCAACCCCGACCTGGCCGGCCGGCGTGCGGTGTTCAGGGTGCACTCGCAGGGCAAGCCGATCGCGCCCGACGCCGACCTGGACGGCCTGGCCAAGCGCACCGTCGGCATGTCCGGCGCCGACCTGGCCAACGTCATCAACGAGGCTGCCCTGTTGACCGCGCGCGAGAACGGCACCGTCATCACCGGTCCTGCCCTCGAGGAGGCCGTCGACCGCGTCGTCGGCGGTCCGCGGCGCAAGAGCCGCATCATCAGCGAGCACGAGAAGAAGATCACCGCCTATCACGAAGGCGGGCACACGCTCGCCGCCTGGGCGATGCCGGACATCGACCCGATCTACAAGGTGACGATTTTGGCGCGCGGTCGTACCGGCGGGCACGCGATGTCTGTGCCGGAGGACGACAAGGGCCTGATGACCCGTTCGGAGATGATCGCCCGGCTGGTCTTCGCAATGGGTGGTCGCGCCGCCGAGGAGCTGGTGTTTCGCGAGCCCACCACGGGCGCGGTATCCGACATCGAGCAGGCCACCAAGATCGCCCGCGCGATGGTCACCGAATATGGCATGAGCAGCAAGCTGGGCGCCGTCCGCTACGGCACTGAGCACGGCGACCCGTTCCTCGGTCGCACGATGGGCACGCAGGCCGACTATTCCCACGAGGTCGCACAGATCATCGACGACGAGGTCCGCAAGCTCATCGAGGCCGCGCACACCGAGGCGTGGGAGATCCTCACCGAGTACCGCGACGTGCTTGACACGTTGGCCGGCGAGCTGTTGGAGAAGGAGACGCTGCACCGCGCGGAGCTGCAGGCGATCTTCGGCGACGTGAAGAAGCGTCCGCGGCTGACCATGTTCGACGACTTCGGCGGTCGCATCCCGTCCGACAAGCCGCCAATCAAGACCCCGGGTGAACTGGCGATCGAGCGCGGTGAGGAATGGCCGAAGCCCGTACCCGAGCCCGCGTTCAAGGCGGCGATCGCCAAGGCGTCCGCGGACGCCGCCGAAGCGTCGCAATCGAACGGCTCGAATGGTGCTGGCGCCAACGGAAGTCCGAACGGCCCCACCCAGCCCGACTACGGCGCCCCGGCCGGCTGGCACGCTCCGGGCTGGCCGCCGCAGCCACCGCCCGGGCAGTACGCGCCGCCCGGCCAGTGGTACCCGCCCCCGCCGCCACAGCCGACCGGCTGGCAGCCGCCCTATCCGCCGTATCAGCCCTACCCCGGCCCGCAGCCGCCGCACGGCGGCCCGACCGCTACGCCCGCTCCGAACAACGAGGACGCGGGCCAGGAATCCAACCGGCCTAAGCCGCCGGCCCACGGCTGACACCAAACGGAGGCTCCGATGACGCGGCCGCACAACAATTCGGCGACGTTCACCACCCCGACGTTCGACCAACCGCGCGCCGAGGCGGCGATCCGGGAACTACTCATCGCGGTCGGGGAGGACCCCAACCGGCACGGCTTGGAGGACACCCCCGCCCGGGTTGCCCGCGCCTACAAGGAGATGTTCGCCGGTCTCTATACCGACCCGGATACGGTGCTGGACACCACATTCGACGAGCAGCACGACGAGTTGGTGTTGGTGAAGCAGATTCCGCTGTACTCCACCTGCGAGCACCATCTGGTGGCGTTCCATGGGGTGGCCCACGTCGGGTACATCCCGGGCCAGGACGGCCGGGTGACCGGGCTGTCGAAGATCGCGCGTCTCGTCGACCTGTACGCCAAGCGGCCACAGGTGCAGGAAAGGCTGACGGCGCAGATCGCCGACGCACTGATGCGCAAGCTGGATCCCCGCGGCGCGATCGTAGTCATCGAGGCCGAACACCTGTGCATGTCGATGCGTGGCGTGCGCAAGCCCGGTGCCATCACCACCACCTCCGCGGTGCGCGGACAGTTCAAGTGCGATGCGGCATCACGGTCCGAGGCGCTGGATCTGATCTTGCGGAAGTGAGCCCACCCAGCCTTATGGTCCCTTCGGGAACGCGAGTGCGGGTCATGGGAGTCGTCAACGTCACCGACGACTCCTTTTCCGACGGGGGGCTATTCCTCGACCGTGATCGCGCCGTAGAACACGGGCTCGCACTGGCCGCCGAGGGCGCGGCCATCGTCGACGTCGGTGGCGAGTCGACGCGCCCAGGCGCCACCCGCGATCGACCCGCGGGTGGAAACATCGCGTGTATTGCCTGTGGTCAAAGAGCTTGCCGGACAAGGCCTTACTGTGAGCATCGACACGATGCACGCAGAGGTCGCACAGGCTGCACTGGAGAACGGGGCGCAGATCGTCAACGACGTGTCGGGCGGGCGGGCCGACCCGAACATGGCCGGCGTGGTGGCCGACGCGAAGGCGCCGTGGGTGCTGATGCACTGGCGCACGGTCGGCGCCGCCCGCCCGCACGACGTGCCGCCGTACGCCGACGTGGTGGCCGAAGTGCGCGCCGAACTGCTGGCCGCCGTCGACGCCGCCGTGCACGCGGGGGTGGATCCGGCGAACCTGATCATCGACCCCGGCCTCGGGTTCGCCAAGACCGGCGAGCACAACTGGGCGCTGCTGCGCGCGCTGCCCGAATTCGTCGACACCGGAATCCCGGTGCTCGTCGGGGCGTCACGCAAACGCTTTCTCGGAACCCTTCTGGCCGGCGCCGACGGCGAACCCCGCCCACCCGACGGCCGCGAGACCGCAACGGCGGTGATCTCCGCACTGGCGGGCCTGCACGGCGCATGGGGCGTTCGGGTCCACGATGTCCGGGCATCGGTCGATGCGCTGAAGGTCGTCGATGCGTGGTCTGATGGCTGACCGAATCGAGTTGCGCGGCTTGACCGTTCGCGGTCACCACGGTGTGTTCGCCGAAGAGCGCCGCGACGGCCAGGACTTCGTCGTCGACATCACGGTGTGGATCGACCTGGCCTCGGCGGCGGCCAGCGATGACCTTGCCGACACGCTCGACTACGGCGACCTGGCCAAGCGGGCCGCGGACATCGTCGGGGGACCGGCCCGGAACCTGATCGAGACCGTTGCGGGCGAGATCGCCGAGAACGTGATGGGCGACGAGCGGGTGCACGCCGTCGAGGTCGTCGTGCACAAGCCCGCAGCCCCGATCCCGTTGCGCTTCGACGACGTCGCCGTCGTGGCGCGCCGGTCCCGCCGCGGCGGGCGCGGGAGTCCGCCGTGAGCCGGGTGGTGCTGTCGATCGGTTCCAATCTGGGCGACCGGCTGGCCCGGCTGCAATCGGTCGTCGACGGGCTCGGCGGCGCGCTGCGGGCGGTGTCCCCGGTCTACGAGACCGACGCATGGGGCGGGGTCGAGCAGGGCCCGTTCCTCAACGCGGTACTGATCGCCGAGGACCCGCACCTCGACGGCCACGGCTGGTTGGCCCGCGCGCACGAGCTCGAGCGCGCCGCCGACCGGGTCCGCGATCAGCACTGGGGACCACGCACCCTCGATGTGGATCTCGTCACATGCCACGACGGTGAATCCGAAGTGATCGCCCGCGACGACGATCTGACCCTGCCGCACCCGCTCGCCCATCTGCGGGCGTTCGTGCTGATCCCCTGGCTGGACGTCGAGCCGGACGCCACGCTGACGGTGGCCGGAGTCGCGCAGCCCGTCGCCCGGCTGCTCGCCGAACTCGATCCCGCTGAGCGCTCGGGTGTGCGGCTCACCGGTGCGGTGCTCGGTGTGGAGACTGAGCGGGCAGCGAGTGACTGATGGGACCAACCCGCAAGCGTGACCTGACGGCCGCGACAGTCCTGGCTGCCGTCCTGGGGTATCTGTTGGTGAGCGTGCTGTACCGGTGGTTTCCCCCGATCACGGTGTGGACCGGCTTGTCGCTGTTGGCGGTTGCTGTCGCCGAGGGCGGCTGGGCCTTCTACGTGCGGTCGAAGATCAACGAGGGACATATCGGCGATGGACCCGGTTGGCTGCATCCGCTGGCCGTCGCCCGGTCGGTGATGATCGCCAAGGCGTCGGCGTGGGTGGGTGCCCTGGTGCTGGGCTGGTGGGTCGGCGTGCTGGTCTACCTTTTGCCACGGCGGGACTCGCTGCGGGTCGCGGGAGAGGACACCGCAGGCGCTGTTGTCGCGGCGGTGAGTGCGCTTGCGCTGTTGGTCGCGGCGCTATGGCTCCAGCATTGCTGCAAGTCACCGCTGGAGCCACCGGAGAACGGCGAAGCAGCCCCGGAGTAGCTGGCCGATAGTAGCGGACGGCGAATCGCCGCGACGCACGACACGCTGAGTGACCTGTGGCGGGTACAGTCGGCCCATGACCGATCTGACCCGTGGTGCCCGGCCGCGGCGCAGCGGTCGCAGGCCGGGTTGGCTGCTGTTAACGGTGTTGCTGGTCCTGGCAATCACGGCGAGTTCCGCGCTGGTGTTCACCAGCAGCGTGGAGTTGCTCAAGCTGGCCGTCATCCTTGCGCTGTGGGCGGCCGTGGTGGCGGCGTTCGTGTCGGTCATCTATCGGCGGCAGAGCGACATCGACGCGGCCAAGGCACGCGACCTGAAGCTCGTCTACGACTTGCAGCTCGATCGCGAGATCTCGGCGCGGCGCGAGTACGAGCTGACTGTCGAAACGGAGCTGCGCCGGGAGCTGTCCACGGAGATACGCGCCCAGGCCGCCGACGAGGTGGCCGCGCTGCGCGCTGAGCTGGCTGCCCTGCGGGCCAATCTCGAGTACCTTTTCGACGCCGACCTCAGTCATCGCCCGGCTATTGAGACCGAAGCCGCGACGGGGCGTCCCGGCCGGGTTTCCAGCAGCAGGATCGACACCGACGACAGTCCCAACCTGCGGACGGAAGAAAACCCGATCATCGACGTCCCGGCCGAACCCCATGAGCCGGAACATGAATGGTCGCCTACCCCGCTATTCGGCGGCGCGCATCGCAGGCCATCGGAGGCCGAGCCAACTCCCGAGGAACGCCTCATGTGGGCGGCCGAGCAGCGGGCGGCCGAGCACCGTGCGGCCGAGGAGCGAGCCGCCGCCGAGCAGCTCGCCGCAGCGGAACAGCGAGCGGCCCAGCAGCGTGCAGCTGCCCAGCAGCGTGCGGCCGAGCACCGTGCGGCCGAGGAGCGGGCCGCCGAGGAGCGGGTGGCCGAGGAACTCGCCGCCAGACAGGCCGCGTCCGACTGGCAGCCGGCGCCCGCCGAGGGACAGTGGATCCCGGCCGGAACGCCGGGCAGCAACTGGGCGTCCCCGGCCGCGGAAAACGGATCCTCAGGCGACTACGTCGGAAAGCGGCGCGCTCCCGAGCCGGCGATGTCCGCGCCGCCCGCGGAGGCGCGCCCCCGAGGCCGTCATTCCACGCCGCCCGACTCAACCGATCCGGGACGTCCGCACCCTCCGTCGCCGCAGCCCACGCTGGCAACACCGCCGCCGCGAGCGCCCGCACCACGCCATCGGAGTGCCGAGGAGGCCGAGAGTACCGACGGCAACTCCACCGGCGGATTCTCCGTCGCCGAGTTGTTGGCCCGGATGGGGGGCGGTTCAACGGGAGGCGGGCGTCGTCGCCGCCGTCAAGATTGAGTTAGTCTCTTAGCGACCGTCCGGTACCCGCAACGCAGGACCGGAACGAAACAGAGAATCTTGCGAGGCCATCTGCGATGGAGCAGGTAGAAGGACTGCGTCCAGCCCGGCTCTCGGTTGGAATCATCTCCGCCGGCCGGGTCGGAACCGCCCTGGGCGTCGCTTTGGAGCGCGCCGATCACGTGGTGGTGGCGTGCAGCGCGGTATCCCAAGCTTCGGTGCAGCGGGCCCAGCACCGGCTTCCCGACACCGCGGTGCTGCCCGTCCATGAGGTCGCGGGCCGCGCGGAGCTACTCCTGCTCGCGGTGCCCGACGCCGAGCTCGCAACCGTGGTGTCCGGGCTGGCCGCCACACACGCGGTACGACCGGGAACAATCGTCGCGCATACCTCGGGTGCCAACGGCATCGCGGTGCTGAGCCCACTGGCCGAACAAGGCTGTATTCCGTTGGCCATCCATCCGGCGATGACCTTCACCGGCGCCGACGAGGACATCACCCGACTGCCCGACACCTGCTTCGGCATCACCGCCGCGGATGACGTCGGCTACGCGATTGCACAGTCGTTGGTGCTCGAGATCGGCGGTGAACCGTTCCGGGTCCGCGAGGATGCCCGCCCGCTGTATCACGCGGCGCTTGCGCATGCCAGCAATCACATTGTGACCGTTGTGCTCGACGCCGTGGAAGCGCTGCGGTCCGCGCTGTGGGGTCAGGAGTTGCTCGGGCAGGAGCTCGTCGGCGAGGAGCCGGGCGGCATCGCCGAGCGGGTGGTCGGACCACTGGCCCGGGCATCGCTGGACAACGCACTGCAGCGGGGACAGGCGGCACTGACCGGTCCGGTTGCCCGCGGAGACGCCGACGCGGTCGCCATTCATCTGCGGGCACTGGCCGAAGTGGATCCCGAACTGGCGCAGGCATATCGAGCGAATTCGCTGCGCACCGCGCAGCGTGCACACGCTCCCGACGAGATCTTCGCGGTGCTGGAGGAGGCGGGTTAGCGTGACGCTTCGCAAGCCGCCACAGTTCGCTGCCGGCGAGCTCAACGCCTACACCTCCGCGCGCGATGTCTCCGATGTCACCCGCGCACTGCGGCACACCGGGCGACGGGTGATGCTGGTGCCGACGATGGGCGCCCTGCACGACGGGCACCTGACGCTCGTGCGGGCCGCCAAACGCGTGCCCGGCTCGGTCGTTGTGGTGTCGATATTCGTTAACCCGCTGCAGTTCGGCGCCAACGAGGACCTCGACAAATACCCGCAGACCCTCGACGATGACCTGGCACAGCTGCGCGCCGAAGGGGTCGACATCGCGTTCACCCCGACCGCGGCGGAGATGTACCCGGACGGACCGCGCACCTCCGTGCAGGCCGGCCCGCTTGGCGCCGAGCTTGAAGGTGCCTCGCGGCCTATGCATTTCGCGGGCGTGCTGACCGTGGTGCTCAAACTCCTGCAGATCGTGCGGCCGGTTCAGGCGTTCTTTGGTGAGAAGGATTATCAGCAGCTTGTGCTGATCCGTCAGATGGTCACCGACCTCAACGTCGACGTGTCGATCGTCGGCGTGCCGATCGTGCGTGAACCCGACGGGCTGGCGATGTCGTCGCGTAACCGATACCTCAGCGACGTCGAACGGGAGCAGGCGGGCGCGCTGTCGGCCGCCCTGCTGGCCGGGATGTACGCCGCCTCCGGAGGGGCGCCCGCCGCGTTGGACGCCGCGCGTGCGGTACTCGAGGAAGTACCCGCGATCGACGTCGACTACCTACAGGTGCGCGACCCTGCGCTCGGACCCCCGCCCGCAGAGGGCATGGCGCGCATGCTGCTGGCCGTCCGGCTTGGCGCGACGCGGCTGCTGGACAACATCGCGATAGACATCGGATCAATCGCCGGTACCGACGGGCGACGACCCGTCGGATCGGACGAAAATCACGAATTGCCATGGAGGAACTGATGTTACGAACAATGCTGAAATCGAAGATCCACCGCGCCAGAGTGACGCAGGCGGATCTCCACTATGTCGGGTCGGTGACGATCGACGCCGACCTGATGGACGCCGCCGATCTGCTCGAGGGCGAACAGGTCACCATCGTCGACATCGACAACGGCGCGCGGCTGGTCACCTACGCCATCACCGGCGAGCGCGGCAGCGGCGTGATCGGGATCAACGGCGCGGCAGCGCATCTCGTCCACTCTGGCGATCTGGTCATCCTGATCGCCTACGGGACGATGGAGGATGCCGAAGCCCGCGCATACCAACCGCGCATCGTGTTCGTCGACGCCGATAACAAGCAGATCGACCTCGGCCATGATCCCGCCCACGTGCCGGCCGATGCGGCCGACCTGGTGTCTCCGCGGTGAGCTCGTGCTGTTAGCAATCGACGTCCGCAACACCCACACCGTCGTCGGGCTGATTTCCGGCTCGGGTGATCACGCGAAGGTGGTGCAGCACTGGCGGATCCGCACCGAAGCCGAGGTGACATCCGACGAACTGGCGTTGACCATCGACGGCCTGATCGGCGACGACTCCGAACGCCTCACCGGTGCCACCGGGCTGTCGACCGTTCCATCCGTGCTGCACGAAGTGCGGGAAATGCTCGACCAGTACTGGCCGTCGGCGCCACACGTGCTGATCGAGCCCGGTGTGCGAACCGGGATTCCACTGCTCGTCGACAACCCGAAGGAGGTCGGGGCCGATCGGATCGTCAACTGCCTTGCGGCCTTCCACAAATACGGAACGGCCGCGGTCGTCGTCGACTTCGGATCGTCGATCTGCGTCGACGTCGTGTCGGCCAAAGGTGAGTTCCTTGGCGGCGCGATCGCACCCGGCGTCCAGGTGTCGTCCGATGCGGCGGCGGCGCGGTCGGCTGCGCTGCGGCGCGTCGAGCTGACCCGGCCGCGGTCCGTCGTCGGTAAGAACACCGTGGAATGCATGCAGGCCGGCGCGGTGTTCGGGTTCGCCGGGCTGGTCGACGGGCTGGTGTCGCGGATACGAGAGGACATCGAAGGATTCGGAGGCGACGATGTCGCGGTGGTCGCCACCGGACACACCGCCCCACTGGTGCTGCCCGACCTACACACGGTGCGCGACTACGACCGCCACCTGACCCTCGACGGCCTGCGGCTGGTGTTCGAGCGCAACCGCGACAGCCAGCGCGGCAGGCTGAAGCAGGCCCGCTGAAATCTTTAGAAAAACGTGCGGACGAGGTCGACGACGCGGTCGTCGTCGTCCAGCACCGGGATCATCTGCCACTTGTCGAAAACCGTGCACGGGTGGCTGATTCCGAACTCGATCCAGTCGCCGACATCGACGCGATCGTCGCCGCCGAGCACCAGATAGGCGTGCTGATCGTTGAGCTTTGCGACGTGGCTGGCGCTGAGCCCGTATGGCATGGGTAGGTCCTGGTCGAACGACACGTCGCGCCTGCCCATACCCACCAATGCGAGGCCGGGCTCCGGACGCGACAGCACCTGCGCCCACACCGAGAGTGCCGGACGCAGCCCATCCCGCAGGGGTGACGTCCTGGCGTACAGCCCCTCGTCGTGGGTGAGGTAGCACCCGCTGCGCAGGATCGTCCGCCAGTCGCCTGTCAGCACATCGGCGACCACGTCGAAGTAAGTGCTGCCGCCGGCGGTGACGACGGCGCTGTCGGTCTCGAACAGTGGAGCCAGTCGCACCATGGCCGCGCGAACCTCCGCCAGATAGGCGCGGACATCGGCCAATGCATCGGGCCCGACATCGTGACCGCGCGCCGCCTCATAGCCGGCCACCCCGACCAGCCGCAACTTTGGCGACGCGGCGGCCGCGCGGGCCACCTCGTCGACGCTGTCCTGCCCGCGGCAACCCGTGCGGCCGCCCGTCATGCCCACTTCGACGCACACATCCAACGGCCGCATCGCGCCCGTGTCGGCGAGCGTCGACGTCATCACTTCGATGCCGCGAAGCGAGTCCACCCAACACATCAGCGTGAAGCCGGGGTCGGCGTCGCACTCCGCGGCGACCCAGTGCAAGCCGGCCGCGTCCACCAGCTCGTTGGCCAGGATGAAATCGCGCACACCGAACGCGCGGTAGACGCGGGCCTGGCTGATGGTCGCCACGGTGACGGCACACGACCCGGCCTCGAGCTGGCGGGCCAACAGCTGCGGGGCCATGTGCGTCTTGCCGTGCGGCGCGAGCTCGACCCCTCGATCGCGACACCACCCGGCCATCGTCGTGAGGTTGTGCGTCAGCGCCCGCGCACGCAGCACGCACAGTGGTCCGACGGCGCCCTCATCGATCAGGTTCGGAGCGGCGGCGCAGATCTGCGCGGGCGTGCGGCCCCACCACGAGGCGGGCAGCCCCTTGAACCGCCAGTCCAGCGGCTCGTCTGCCAAGGCGGCTACCGCCGCAGCGTTGATGGGAGCCGTCATGAGTTCATTTAAGCTGGCACGTCGTGACAGCACCCGAGCAGCCCGACGAGGCCGACGTCCCTGAGCAATATCGGATCCGTCAGGCCAAGCGCGAGCGGCTGCTCGCAGAGGGACACGAGCCCTACCCGGTAGAGGTCGCCCGCACTCACAGCCTCGCCGAGGTCCGCACGGCCTATCCCGACGTGCCCGTCGACACGGGGACCGGCGACATCGTCGGCGTTGCCGCACGGGTGGTGTTCGCGCGTAACTCCGGCAAGCTCTGCTTCGCCACCCTCCAGGACGGCGACGGCACTCAGCTGCAAGCGATGATCAGCCTGGCCAAGGTGGGGCAGGATTCCCTTGACCGATGGAAGGCCGACGTCGATCTGGGCGACATCGTCTTCGTCCATGGCGAAGTGATCAGTTCGCGGCGTGGCGAACTATCTGTGCTTGCCGACTCCTGGCAAATCATTTCCAAGGCGCTTCGGCCGCTTCCCGTCGCCCATAAGGAGATGAGCGAGGAGTCGCGGGTCCGGCAACGCTATGTCGATTTGATCGTGCGACCGGAGGCCCGCACCATCGCCCGGCAGCGCGTCGCCGTCGTCCGCGCGGTGCGTTCGGCGCTGGAGCGGCGTGGCTTCCTCGAGGTAGAGACGCCGATGTTGCAGACGCTGGCCGGCGGAGCCGCCGCCCGCCCGTTCGTCACGCATTCCAATGCACTCGATGCCGACCTGTACCTTCGCATCGCGCCGGAACTCTTCCTGAAGCGTTGCTTGGTCGGTGGTTTGGAGAAGGTTTTCGAACTGAATCGGGTGTTCCGAAACGAAGGCGCCGATTCCACGCATTCGCCCGAATTCGCGATGCTCGAGACATACGAGGCCTACGGAACCTACGACGATTCCGCGACGATGACACGTCAGATTATTCAAGAAGTCGCGGACGAAGCCATCGGAACCAGACAGGTGCCATTGCCCGATGGCACAATCTACGATCTCGACGGCGAATGGGCAACCATACAAATGTATCCGTCGTTGTCCGAAGCGCTCGGTGAAGAAGTCATGCCGGAGACGCCAGTTGAGCGGCTGCTGGAGTTCGCGGAACGCCTAGGAGTCGAAATACCGCGCGACCGCGGCTACGGCCACGGGAAGATGGTTGAAGAACTCTGGGAGCACACGGTCGGCGACAAGCTCTGGGCCCCAACGTTCGTCCGCGATTTTCCCGTGGAGACCACGCCCCTTACCCGCGCCCACCGCAGCATTCCGGGGGTGACCGAGAAATGGGATCTGTACGTGCGCGGCATCGAACTCGCCACCGGATATTCCGAACTCATCGATCCGGTGATACAGCGGGAAAGGTTCGCCGCACAGGCGCGCGCGGCCGCGGCCGGCGACGATGAGGCCATGGTCCTTGACGAGGATTTCCTCGCCGCACTGGAGTATGGGATGCCGCCGTCTACCGGTACAGGAATGGGCGTCGACCGGTTGTTGATGGTGTTGACTGGACTGTCAATTCGGGAGACAGTTTTGTTCCCGATTGTTCGCCGCCAGAGTAGCTGAACTGTCCTTGACGGACCCCCTTGTTGAATGGCCTGGCTTGGTATGACACATTGGTGCAGGGTTTCGAGATAGAAACTAGACACTATGTGCAAGGCAGAAGGGTCAGTGGGAGCTAATGGCAAAGAAAGTAACCGTCACCTTGGTCGACGATTTCGACGGTGAAGGCGCCGCCGATGAGACCGTCGAATTCGGGCTCGACGGCGTGAGCTATGAGATCGACCTTTCTTCCAAGAATGCCGCGAAACTGCGCGGAGACCTGAAGCAGTGGGTCGACGCCGGACGGCGCGTTGGCGGTCGCCGCCGCGGCCGCTCGGCCGGCGCGGGTAGGGGCCGCGCGGCGATCGATCGCGAGCAGAGTGCCGCGATCCGCGACTGGGCCCGGCGCAACGGCCACAATGTGTCCACCCGCGGCCGCATCCCCGCCGACGTCATCGACGCCTTCCACGCAGCAACATAATCGGTCGTTGCCAGAACACGACTCCGGCGTCGTCGCCGGGTCGTGCTTTCGCTAGTGGCGAACGAGCCGCCGGGAGGCCCGGGAAACGTTTCGTCCGTCCGCGGCGTTGGTCGTCTACGCGACCTGGTGCAGGGCGAATGGGGTGCAACCGAGCGGCCCGATCTCCTCTTGGCTAAGGACAACCAAGCAGGGCACCAGGGGCGGCCGCCCATTAGAGTGGACGGCAGGTGCGTCGGCGGCTTTCAGGCGCGCAACGTGCCGACCTAGATGGAGAGCAGGTAACCACCGATGTTTGAGAGATTTACCGACCGCGCCCGCAGGGTCGTCGTCCTGGCTCAAGAAGAAGCCCGGATGCTCAACCACAACTACATCGGCACCGAGCACATCCTGTTGGGACTTATTCACGAGGGTGAAGGCGTAGCCGCCAAGTCACTGGAGTCGCTGGGCATCTCGCTGGAAGGCGTGCGCAGCCAGGTCGAGGAGATCATCGGCCAGGGCCAGCAGGCTCCGTCGGGCCACATCCCGTTCACCCCGCGCGCCAAGAAGGTTCTGGAGCTGAGCCTTCGCGAGGCGCTGCAGCTCGGCCACAACTACATCGGCACCGAGCACATCCTGCTCGGCCTGATCCGTGAGGGCGAAGGTGTGGCCGCGCAGGTGCTGGTGAAGCTGGGCGCCGAGCTGACCCGCGTGCGTCAGCAGGTCATCCAGCTGCTGTCCGGCTATCAGGGCAAGGAGACTGCCGAGGCCGGAACGGGTGGCCGCGGCGGCGAGGCGGGCAACCCGTCGACGTCGCTCGTGCTCGACCAGTTCGGTCGCAACCTGACCGCCGCCGCGATGGAGGGCAAGCTCGACCCCGTCATCGGGCGCGAGAAGGAAATCGAGCGCGTCATGCAGGTGCTGAGCCGGCGCACCAAGAACAACCCGGTGCTGATCGGCGAGCCCGGCGTCGGCAAGACCGCCGTCGTCGAAGGCCTGGCGCAGGCGATCGTGCACGGTGAGGTTCCGGAGACGCTGAAGGACAAGCAGCTCTACACGCTGGACCTCGGCTCTCTGGTGGCGGGCAGCCGCTATCGCGGCGATTTCGAGGAGCGCCTGAAGAAGGTGCTCAAGGAGATCAACACCCGCGGCGACATCATCCTGTTCATCGACGAGCTGCACACGCTGGTCGGTGCCGGCGCCGCCGAGGGCGCCATCGACGCCGCTTCGATCCTGAAGCCGAAGCTGGCCCGAGGCGAGCTGCAGACCATCGGCGCCACCACCCTCGACGAGTACCGCAAGTACATCGAGAAGGACGCCGCACTGGAGCGTCGCTTCCAGCCGGTTCAGGTGGGCGAGCCCACGGTGGAGCACACCATTGCGATCCTCAAGGGTCTGCGGGACCGCTACGAGGCCCACCACCGGGTGTCGATCACCGATGGCGCGATTGCCGCCGCGGCTACCCTGGCCGACCGCTACATCAACGATCGGTTCCTGCCCGACAAGGCGATCGACCTGATCGACGAGGCCGGTGCCCGGATGCGGATCCGGCGGATGACCGCGCCGCCAGACCTGCGTGAGTTCGACGAGAAGATCGCCGATGCGCGCAGGGAGAAGGAGTCCGCGATCGACGCGCAGGACTTCGAGAAGGCCGCCAGCCTGCGCGACCGGGAGAAGCAACTGGTCGCGCAGCGCATCGAGCGTGAGAAGCAGTGGCGCTCAGGTGATCTCGACGTCGTCGCGGAGGTCGACGACGAGCAGATCGCCGAGGTGCTAGGCAACTGGACCGGTATCCCCGTGTTCAAGCTGACCGAGGAGGAGACCACTCGGCTGCTGCGCATGGAGGACGAGGTGCACAAGCGGATCATCGGCCAGGAGGACGCCGTCAAGGCGGTCTCGAAGGCGATCCGCCGCACCCGCGCCGGACTGAAGGACCCCAAGCGTCCGTCCGGCTCGTTCATCTTCGCCGGCCCGTCCGGTGTCGGTAAGACCGAACTGTCCAAGGCGCTGGCCAATTTCCTGTTCGGCGACGACGACGCGCTCATCCAGATCGACATGGGCGAGTTCCACGACCGCTTCACCGCCTCCCGGCTGTTCGGTGCCCCTCCGGGCTACGTCGGCTACGAGGAGGGCGGCCAGCTCACCGAGAAGGTGCGCCGCAAGCCGTTCTCCGTCGTTCTTTTTGATGAGATCGAGAAGGCACACCAGGAGATCTACAACAGCCTGTTGCAGGTTCTCGAGGACGGCCGGCTGACCGACGGCCAGGGCCGCACGGTCGACTTCAAGAACACCGTGCTGATCTTCACCTCAAACCTCGGCACATCCGACATCTCCAAGCCGGTCGGCCTCGGCTTCACCCAGGGCGGTGGGGCCAACGACTACGAGCGGATGAAGCAGAAGGTCAACGACGAGTTGAAGAAGCACTTCCGGCCGGAGTTCCTCAACCGCATCGACGATGTCATCGTCTTCCACCAGCTGACGACCGATCAGATCGTGCAGATGGTGGACCTGATGATCGGCCGGGTGGAGAAGCAGCTCAAGAGCAAGGACATGGCCATGGAGCTGACCGACAAGGCCAAGTCCCTGTTGGCCAAGCGCGGATTCGACCCGGTGCTCGGTGCGCGCCCGCTGCGGCGCACCATCCAGCGCGAGATCGAGGACGCGCTGTCGGAGAAGATCCTGTTCGAGGAGATCAAGCCGGGCCAGCTCATCACCGTCGACGTCGACAACTGGGACGGCGAGGGCTCCGGCGAGGACGCGGTGTTCACGTTCACCGGGACCAAGAAGCCGGCCAAGCCGGTCGAGGAGCCGGACCTGGCTCAGGCGGGAGCGGCGGGCACGCCGAGTGCGGCCACCGTCACCGAATAATTAACGGCCCAGCGCAAACGGGCGGTCACCCTGTCGGGTGGCCGCCCGTTTGTTTAGGATGTCCGATGTAATCGGCGGGCGGAGGAATCTGGTGAGAATCCAGAACGGTCGCGCCACTGTGCAAAGTCAGACCCGACGCCCGTCGTCAACCTGGAACTGGGACGCGAATTCCCGGAAAGGAAATCGACATGACCTCACCTGAGGCACGCAAGAGCGCTGCGCCCGCGCTGGACTTCTCGGCCACCAAGGCAGCTGTGTGGCTGTCCGTTACCGCTTTCCTCGCGTTGTTGGTCCTCTACTTCGTCGGCATGGACCAGGGTGCGACGTCGGTGTTCGGCAGCAACACTTATGTTCACGAGTTCGTGCACGACGCCCGCCATCTACTCGGCTTCCCCTGCCACTGACGCGCCGCGTCGGAGCCGAAACAATGGAAAAGCGAATAATCGCGCGCGGCCTGTTGGCCGGCGCAATCGGAAGCGTGGCGGCGTTCGTGTTCGCCCGGACGTTTGTCGAGCCGTTGATCGACCAGGCCATCGCCTACGAGGAAGCACAGGCAGGCGGCCACGAGCACGGGGTCGAAGTGATCACCCGCGGCGTGCAGGCCAACATCGGACTGGGCTTCGGGGTGCTGGCGTTCGGCGTCGCGATGGGCGCGCTGTTCGCGGTGACGTACTGCGTGGCTTACGGACGCGTCGGAAATCTGTCGTCTCGGCTGCAGTCGGTGTTGTTGGCCGGCGGAATGTTCTTGTCGCTCTCTGTGATCCCGTTCCTGAAGTACCCACCGAACCCACCGGCCGTCAGTCTCGACGAAACGATCCGGCAGCGCACCCTGTTGTACCTGCTCATGGTGGTGCTCTCTGCGGCGCTTCTCGCGGGCGCGGTGGTGCTGGGCCGCAACCTCGTGGAGAGGTTCGGCGCGTGGAGCGCGACGCTGATCGCCGCCGCGTCGTATGTGGTGGCCATTGCGATCGTCATGCTGGCACTGCCCACGATCGACGAAACGCCGGACGATTTTCCTGCCGACGTGCTCTACGAGTTCCGGCTGTACTCGCTGGGCACCCAGCTCGTGTTGTGGGCGATCATCGCGGTGGTGTTCGCTTCGATGGTGCAGCGGCTGCTCGGTGAGGCCCAGCGGCAGGAGACATACATCCCCGCATGAGTGAGGTCGTCCGGCTGACGCTGGTATCGCACGCCATGACCGACGCGATGTCGGCCGGACGATTCCCCACCGACGAGCCGCTCAACTCGGTGGGATACCGCCAGGTCGATGCGTCCATCGACCTGGGCATCACGGACAGTGCATTCTGCGGGCCGGAGAAGCGCACCAGGCAGACCGCGGAACTCCTTGGCCTGCAAGCAAGTATCGAGCAGCGGCTGGCCGACCTGGACTGCGGCCGCTGGCGCGGCGATGTGCTCGGCGGCGTGCGGCCGGCAGACCTCGCGATCTGGCTTACCGACCCAACCCGTGCGCCGCACGGCGGCGAAACCGTCGTGGATCTGATCAATCGGGTGCGCGATTGGATGGACACGTTGACCACCCGACGCACCCGACTGGTCGCCGTCACACATCCGGCAGTTATCCGCGCCGCGATCTTGCTGGCCCTCGACGCACCGGCGAAGTCGTTCTGGCGCATGGACATTGCACCCGTCAGCCGGACCGTACTGCATTGCCGTGGTCACGCCTGGACGCTGCGCTCCACGGGGTGAATCACGCGGGAGCTTCTGCCGATGCTGGCCGCGATTCGATCGCGGCTCGTTGGAGGTCAATCCGGTCGTCACCACACCCAACGTGAAGGTACAGCGAAAAAGTTCTCAGATTTTCGCAACTGCCGCACATTCGGAGCCCGCAAGGGATTTGGCCAATGATCGGTATCTGAATTAACGATCACGCCCGCCTAGCCCATGGGCACCAGGTCGAAGGTTTGATGCACGATCGACAGCAGCCAGCCCGCGGCGGTGGGGCTGCGGAACTGCGGCCAATTCAACTGATAACTGACCACCCAACCTTGTCCGGTGTGGTCGGCGGCATACCAGCTGAAAGTCAAGTCGCCGGGCAGGTTTCCACCCTTGGCGGCGATATACGGCCAACTTCGCCCGATCGAGGTCGATACCGGGAATCGCCGAGAGGATCTTCTTGACCGGAGTGGCCTCACCGACCGCGGATGCCTGCAGTGCCGCGTGTACGCGACAGATGTCGCTTGCGGTGCCGTACCACTCGACACCGAAGCCCGACGCGGGGGTGTGCGTGCGTTCGGGCTCCGGTTCGTAAGGGCGGGAATTGGTCTGTTTCAACAGTTGCGCCCGCCCTTGTGGAGAAGCCTGCTTCCACTGTTCACGCAGATCCGGTTTGCCCCAGCCGACCGAGAACAGCTCGTGCGTCGTCGGGAACGGCGTCATGCTGGCCGGATCGTGGTGTCCGGCCGTGACCAGGGCACGCTCGACGGCACCGGGGCCCAGCCGTTGGATCAGCAGGTCGGTCGCCATGTTATCGCTGGCGGAGATCATCTGCTGAGCGGCCGTCCGCACCGATACCGTGGTGCCGTCCGGGACTTCCTCGAGGCCCGCTGCGCCGACGTCCTTGCCTTCCTCGGTCACCATGAGCTGGTCGTCCCAGCTGACAGTGCCGGCCTTGACGGCCTCCGAAACTGCAAGCAGCACATAAAGTTTGAAGATCGACGCCAGCGGCAGCGACATGTCCGTGTTGGTTCCGGCGACCAGTGCGCACCTGCCGTCGTTGATCTTCGACACCTGGTAGGAGTACCGCGCTCCCGACTTCGTCAGCTCGGCGTCGATGTCCTTCCATGACTTGATCACGGGCGGATCCAGGGACACGTCGAACCGGTCCACGAGTCCCGCGTCGTTGGTGCGCAACTCGATGGTCTGTGCAACCTGGTATGAGGTCAGCACGCGCAGTTTCGCGTGCCCGGCACCGATTTCCAGTCCCGTCAGGGTGAATGGGCGGTCCCACCAGATCTTGTCCATCGTGACGCCGACGTCGTCGACCTTGTTCGGCGCGGCCAGGGTACGAATTCCGACGGGACCGATCGGCCAGTCGGAATTGAGCATGTCCATGACCTGCTTGGCCCGCAGACCCTGCGGCGTGTTGGTGTCGACTTGAATGCTCTGCGCGGCTCCGGCGGGCCCCGCCGGTCCTGCTTCGGCACATCCGCAAGCCAGGGCGACGACCGTCGTGACGGCGGCCGCCATCGTGGTCGCCCGGCGGCGCGCCCGGCTCGCGTCAGGCCTTGGCGTCGGTCCCCGCAACGTCCAACACAACCTCGAACTCCAGTAGCGACGCCCCGGTGGCGACGGGATTCGCCCGTTGGCCGGCGTGCGCCTCGACGGCCGGACCGGTCGCCCACGCCTGGAATGCCTCTTCGGATTCCCAATGCGTCACGACGAAGTAGCGATCCTCACCCTTGACCGGCCGTAGCAGCTGAAAGCCGAGGAAACCGGGCTGGTTGTCGACGGCGTGTGCACGGTTCGCGAACCGCTTCTCCAGTTCCGGACCGGCATCCGGCGGGACCTCGATTGCGTTGATCTTCACCACAGGCATGCGGCCAAGGCTACCGCCTCCGCGAAGCGTGCCCGACACACCTAGGGTCGAGGAATGACTGCGGACGCGAGCAGCAGAAACAGCTCCGGGCGCCTCGACAGCTTCTTCGAGATTTCGTCGCGTCGATCGACGGTCGCAGCCGAGGTACGCGGCGGCGTCGTCACCTTCATCGCGATGGCCTACATCGTCGTTCTGAACCCGATCATCCTGTCGAGCGCGAAAGACGTCGAGGGAAACAGCCTGGACTTCGCGCAGGTATCGGCCACCACATCGCTTGCCGCAGGCGTGATGACGATTCTGTTCGGTGTCATCGCGCGGCTTCCATTCGCGTTCGCCGCGGGGCTCGGCATCAACTCGTTCCTGGCGACGACGGTGGTCGGCTCGCTCACCTGGCCCGAGGCGATGGGCCTGGTCGTCATCGACGGAATCATCATCGTGATCCTGGCGGCGACGGGCCTGCGGAGACTGATCTTCGACGCCGTGCCGATGGAGCTCAAGCTCGCGATCACGGCCGGGATCGGGTTGTTCATCCTGTTCATCGGTCTGGTCGACGCCGGCTTCATCGGATCCACCGGGGATCCGTCGCCGCCTGTGGGGTTGGGCAGCGATGGCGGCGGTTCGATCAACACCGTTCCGACGGTTGTTTTCGTGTTCACGCTGCTGCTGACCGGCATTCTTGTCGCCCGGCGGGTGCGCGGCGGCATCCTCATCGGGCTCGTGGCGGGCACACTGGTCGCGGCTGCCGTCGAGGCGATCTGGCATCTCGGATCGGCGGTCGAGCGTCCCGGTGGCTGGAGCCTTTCGGTGCCGACGTTGTCGGGCTCGCCGTTCGCGCTGCCCGATCTATCCCTGGTCGGTGCGTTCAGCCTCGACAGCTTCGGCCGCATCGGCGTGCTGGCCGCGGTGATGCTCGTGTTCACCCTGGTGTTCGCGAACTTCTTCGACGCGATGGGCACCTTCACCGGGCTGTCGCGTGAGGCCGGGCTCTCCGACGAGCAGGGGAACTTCCCGCGTTTGCGTTCTGCCTTGATCGTCGAGGGTGCCGGCGCAGCCGTCGGCGGTGCGACGTCTGCCTCGTCCAACACCGTCTTCATCGAGTCGGCGGCGGGCATCGAGGAGGGCGCCCGCACCGGCCTGGCCAATCTCGTGACGGGAGTGCTGTTCCTCGCCGCGATGTTCGTCGCCCCGCTGGCGTCGATCGTTCCCACCGAGGTGGCCGCGGCCGCGCTGGTCATCGTCGGGGTGATGATGGTGTCGCAGGTGCGTCACATCGACCTCTCGGAGTTCTCCGTCGCCATGCCGGTGGTGCTTACCATCGCGACGATGCCGTTCAGCTACTCGATCGCCAACGGCATCGGGATCGGCTTCATCGCATGGGCCGTCCTGCGGTCGGTGGCGGGTAAGTGGCGCGAGATCAGCCCGCTGCTCTGGATCGTCGCCGCGGGCTTCCTGGTGTACTTCGCGCGCAGCTGGATCGAATCACTGATCGGCATGTAACCCGATGCGCGATGAACTCCTGACCCGCCGGGGCGGTCGCGGCGAGCCGTTGGTGCTCGTGCACGGCCTGATGGGGCGTGGCAGCACCTGGTCGCGCCAACTGCCGTGGTTGACCCGGCACGGTGAGGTGTACACCTACGACGCGCCGTGGCACCGGGGCCGCGACATCGATGACCCGTACCCGATCAGCACCGAGCGGTTCATCGACGATCTCGGCGACGCGGTGGCGGGGCTCGGCAGGGCGGCCACCCTGATCGGCCACTCGATGGGCGGTCTGCACGGCTGGTGCCTCGCGGCGTCGAAACCCGAACTGGTGAAAGCACTCGTCGTCGAGGACATGGCCCCGGACTTCCGTGGCCGCACCACCGGCCCCTGGGAGCCGTGGCTGCACGCCCTGCCGGCCGAATTCGGTTCGGCCCAACAGGTTTACGACGAGTTCGGGCCGGTAGCCGGGCAGTACTTCCTCGAGGCGTTCGACCGCACGGACACCGGCTGGCGACTGCACGGGCACACCCGGCATTGGATCGACATCGCTGCGGAGTGGGGCACCCGCGATTACTGGGCACAGTGGCGCGATGTTCGGGTTCCCACGCTGCTCATTGAGGCGGGCAACTCCGTCACGCCGCCCGGGCAGATGCTCCAGATGAATGAAACCGGCTACCGGACAACGTATTTGCACGTGCCCGGTGCCGGCCATTTAGTCCACGACGAGCGGCCGCAGATCTATCAAGAAGCGGTCGAGGCGTTCCTAGCGACGCTCGCCGGTGGCGCCTGAAGAGGGCCAGAACGGCTGCTTCTCAAAGCGCGTGCGGATGGCGTCGACGTCGTGGGCGACCCGAAATCCGTCGCGGTCGTCCTCGAACAGCCTGCCCATCATCGGAGCGGACCAACGGAACTGGTCGAACCGGATGCGCAGAGAATCGGAGCGGTGCGCCGCCCAGCTGAGGGCGGCGGCGACGGCGAACGGGGACCCTAGGATCAGGAAGGTCAGTGCGGTAGTCATGGCAGTAATCATTCGCCAGTAAATATCCCGCCAACAGTGGCAGAAGCGACACCATGCGATAAGATACTGCCATGGCAATTGAGAAGGTATCGGCGCTGGTGCTGGACCGCCTGGCCGTATTCGAGTTCGGCGTGATCTGCGAGGTCTTCGGAATCGATCGCTCCGCCGACGGTGTGCCCAACTTCGATTTCAAGGTCTGCGGGCCAGAGCCCGGCATGCCGCTGCGGACGTCGGTCGGCGCGACGCTCACCCCGGATCACGGGCTCGACGACCTCGTCGGAGCAGACCTCGTCGCGATTCCGGCGATCGGCGGCGCCGACTACCTGCCCGAGGCGCTGAAGGCGGTGCGGGCGGCCGCCGAAGCCGGCGCGATCATCCTCACCGTCTGCTCGGGCGCGTTCGTGGCGGGCGAGGCGGGGCTGCTGGACGGGCGACCCTGCACGACGCACTGGATGCACGCCGACGAGCTGGCTCGCCGGTTCCCGACCGCCCGGGTCGACCGCAACGTGCTGTTCGTCGACGACGGCAACCTGATCACCAGCGCGGGCACCGCGGCGGGCATCGACGCCTGCCTGCATCTCGTCCGTCGCGAACTGGGCAGCGAGGTCACCAACAAGATCGCACGCCGGATGGTGGTCCCGCCCCAGCGCGACGGAGGTCAGCGCCAGTACATCGACCAGCCGATCCCCGTTCGGTGCTCGGAAGGGTTTGCGCCGCACCTGGATTGGATTCTGGCCAACCTCGACAAGCCGCACACCGTGGCCACTCTGGCGCGGCGCGCAAGTATGTCGGCGCGCACCTTCGCAAGGCGCTTCGTCGACGAGACCGGCACGACGCCGATGCAATGGGTCACCGACCAGCGGGTGCTCTACGCGCGGCGGCTCCTCGAGGAGAGCGACCTCGACATCGACCGGATCGCCGACCGGTCGGGTTTCGGCACCGCGACGCTGCTGCGCCACCACTTCCGCCGGATCATCGGCGTGACGCCGTCGGACTACCGGCGCAGCTTCGCGTGCAGCACGGATCCGGAGTGCGCCAAGACCGCCTAGCCAAATCAGTTGGGGGCCAAGGCGTATACCCGCCATCGGCCGGGCACGCCCTTCAGGTCGTGTTCGCCGCGCTCGGTGAACACGCGGCGCGACCCGGTGACGATCTCGCGCACAGTCGAGGACACCAGCACCTCGCTCGGCCCGGCCAGCGCGGCGACGCGTGCGGCGATGTGCACCGCCATGCCGGCAATGTCGGCACCGCGCACCTCGACCTCCCCGGCGTGAATGCCCGCTCGGATCTCGATCCCGAGCGGTCGGACTGCATCGACGATCGCCCGAGCGCAGTCGAGCGCCACGCTGGGGCTGGTGAACGTCGCGACGAAGCCGTCCCCGGCGGTGTTCACCTCGCGGCCGCGGAACCGCGCGAGCTCGTGACGGACGATGCGGTCGTGGTTGTCGAGCAGATCGTGCCAGCGGAGGTCGCCGAGTTCGGCAGCACGCTGGGTTGAGCCGACGATATCGGTGAAAACGATTGTGGTGAGCACACGTTCGGTGTCGAAGCCGCCGCGGGTGCCGGTGACGAACTCCTCGATCTCGTCGAGCATCGGCCCCGTATCACCCACCCAGTGCAGCGCATCCGCGCCCGGCAGCTCGAGGTAGCGCGCTCCGGCGATGTGCTCGGCAAGATAGCGGCCATGTGCGACCGGGACGAAGACCGACTTGTCACGATGCAGGATCAACGTGGGCGCCGTGATGCGCGCGAGCTTGTCACGTTCATCGGACTCCGTCAGCACCTCACTGACCGCATGCGCCATGCTCGGCGAGGCCGCCCGGTTCCCTGCAAGGTCCCACCACGCGCGGAACGCATCGTCGCGCGCCATGCTCGGCGCCGTCAGCTCGAGAACGTCGAAGCCCTGCTCGACCGCGTCCGGATCGGTCATGATCGTTCGGATTGGATCTACGGTGCTTAATTGAACACCGGCTTCATAGTCGGGCGCCCACACTACGCGGGCCGCGCCGTTGACGATCACCATGCTGCGCACCCGCTCTGGGTAGTCGGCGGCCACGGCCAGTCCGGTCATCGCGGTGAATCCCGATCCGAAGATCGTCGCCTTGTCGGACCCGACCGCGTCCATCACCGCGATGGCGTCCTCGGCCCAATATTTGGGGCCCATGGCGCCCTCGGTCGGGATGCGCGACGAAAGACCCGTTCCGCGCTGGTCGAATCGAATCACCCGGGCAAACGAGGCAAGCCGGCGATGGAAGCGGTACAGCGACGGCTCGGAGTCGATCGAATCGATCGAGATCATCGGTCCGGGCAGCACGAGCAGGTCCGGGCCATCGCCGAGAACCTGATAAGCGATGTCTATCTCGCCGCACTTGGCATAGCGAGTCCGCGGAGCCTGCGCCACAGCCTCAGGCTAGCTTAGCTAGTCGCCTTCGCCGACAAGGGCAAAACGACCGTCGGCGGTCTGCTCGACCAGTCCGTCGACAAGTAGCGAATCCAGCGCGCGATCGCGCTGTGCCGTGTCGGTCAGCCAGGCCACGTCGAGTTCCGCACGGGTGACGGGAGAGTCGTTGCCACGCAACACATCCAACAAACGTCCGCGCACCTGGCGGTCAGTGCCGGCATAACGCTGAGCCCGGCGTGCCGGTGTAGTGGCCGCCGGATAGCCGGCAGAACGCCAGGCGCACCCGCTCAGCGGGCAGATGCCGCACCGCGGTGTCCGCGCAGTGCACACCGTTGCACCAAGTTCCATCAGCGCCACCGAAAATCGCGGTGCATCATCGTCATTCGGCAAGAGTGCCGCGACGTCATCGAGGTCTCGCGGTGACGAGGAGGCCGCAGCGTCGGCCCGGCCGTGCACGGCCCTGGCCACCACGCGGCGCACGTTCGTGTCGACCACGGGCACTCGCCGCCGGTAGGCGAAGCACGCGATGGCGCGCGCCGTGTATGCGCCAATTCCGGGCAGCGACAACAGGGTTTCGACGTCTGACGGCACCGCGTCGCCGTATTCGGTGGCGATCACGACCGCGCACTCGTGCAGCCGCTTGGCCCGCCGCGGGTAGCCCAGCTTTCCCCAGGCGCGCAGCACGTCGGCCGCGCTCGGCCGCCGCGGTGGCCGACGGTGTCGGCCAGCGCGCCACCCAGTCCAGCCAGATCGGCTCGACGCGCGCGACCGGTGTCTGTTGCAGCATGAACTCGCTGACCAGCACCTGCCACGGCGTGACGCCGGGGCGACGCCACGGCAGGTCCCGCTGCTCACGGTCGTACCAGCGCAGAAGCTCGCCCGAATCGATCACAGATCCGCGCTCCGGCACAATGTCGGCCATGCCCAACACGAGTCCAGTGACCGCATGGAAAGCACTCAAGGAGGGTAACGAGCGATTCGTCGCGGGAATGCCGGAGCATCCCAGCCAGAGCATCGAGCGCCGGTCCGCGCTGGCGAAGGGTCAGAAGCCGACGGCCGTACTGTTCGGGTGCGCAGACAGCAGGGTGGCCGCGGAGATCATTTTCGACCAGGGCCTTGGCGACATGTTCGTGGTCCGCACCGCGGGCCACGTCGTCGACTCGGCGGTGCTCGGCTCCATCGAGTACGCCGTCACGGTGCTTGACGTGCCGCTGATCGTGGTGCTTGGCCACGACAGCTGCGGTGCGGTCGAGGCCGCCTTGTCGGCGCTCGATGACGGCGACGTGCCCGGCGGCTACGTGCGTGACATCGTCGAGCGGGTCACCCCGTCGATCCTGTTCGGCCGTGCTGCCGGGCTGACTCGAATCGACGAGTTCGAAGCCCGGCACGTCGCCGAGACCGTTTCGCAGCTTCGTGTCCGCTCGGCGACGATCGCCCAGAGGGTCGTGTCCGGGACGCTGGCGATCGCCGGCGCGACCTACCAGCTGGCCGACGGGCGGGTGGTGTTGCGCGAACATCTGGGCGACATCGGCGAAGGCTGAGCCCGACACGCCGAGCCGCCTCGGCCGATTGTGCGTGACCTGGCCTTACCGTGAGCTTGTGTTGGATCTGGAACCGCATGGCCCGCTCCCCACGCAGATCTACTGGCGACGCAGGGCACTGGCGCTGGGCATAGCGGTCCTCGCCGTCGGGGTGATCGCCGCCGTAGTGATCATGATCGTGATGAACACTGCCGGGGCCGAGACGAAGAACGCCAAGCCTGCCACCCCGGCCGCCACACCGACACCACTCCCGGGGGAGAATCCCGAGGTCAAGTCGCCCGTCGTACCGCCGGCCGCGAATGCACCGGCGCCCACCCCGACCCCGACCGCGGCCGTCGCGCCGCCGCCGGTGCTGCAGGAGGGCGACGACTGCCCGGACTCCACGCTGGCGGTCAAGGGCATCACCAGCCAGCCGCAATACGTGGTGGGCGACCAGCCGAAGTTCACCATGGTCGTCACGAACATCGGTCTGGTGGCCTGCAAGCGTGACGTCGGTGCGGCGGTGCTCGCGGCCTACGTCTACGGGCTGGACAACAGCCGCTTGTGGTCGAACCTGGACTGCGCCCCGTCGAACGAGACGCTGGTCAAGACGTTCAACCCCGGTGAGCAGGTGACCACCGAGGTGACCTGGACCGGCATGGGTTCGGCGCCGGGATGTCCGCTGCCGCGCCAGCCGATCGGACCAGGCACGTACAACCTCGCGGTCCAGCTGGGCAATCTGCGGTCGGCCGCGATGCCGTTCGTCCTCGCCCAACCCGCACCCGAGGCCGAAGCCGTCCCGCCCGCCGAAGGTGCCCCGGCGCCCGAACAGGAGCCGGCGCCGGTCGGCTAGGCCAACCGGTCGGCGATCGTCGACTCCGCAAGTTGCGAAAGACCCTCGCGGATGTGGCGTGCCCACATCGAGCCGATGCCCTCTACCGACTGCAGATCATTCGCGCTTGCGGCCAGTAGTCCCTGCAGCGATCCGAACGACCGCACCAGCAGGTCGACGTGGGCGAACTGCAGACGCGGAATACCTGCCATCGCCCGGTATCCGCGTGAACTCATCGCCGAGTCCTGGGCCTCCGCAGTCGATGGGTAGCCGAAAACCCTTGCCAGCGTTGTGAAGTCAAGCAACTCCGTGTCCGACAGTCCGTCGAGCTCCTCGAGCGTTGCGCTCACCTGCGTCGCGGTCGGCGGGTCGGGGTTGGCATGGTAGTCGCGCACGATCAGCTCACGCGCGGTGTCGTTGTCGCCGACCAGTTCTTCCAGTTGCAGCTTGAGCTGACGGCCGTCGGTGCCAAGTTCGACGACGTCGGAGTCGATCTCGAGGCTGATCCTGCGCACCATCTCCAGCCGCTGCACCACCGTCATCACGTCACGCAGCGTGACGAAGTCCTCGATCTCGGCCGTCGACAGCTGCCTGCTCACCTCGTCCAGCCGCGACTTGTACCGCTCCAGCGTGTCGATGGTCTGGTTGGCGCGCGACAGTATCGTCGCCGACTCGGGCACCACGTGGCGCTCACCGGCCACGTAGACCGTCACGATGCTCATCGAATGGCTGACCGAGATCACCGGATAGCCGGTCTGGACGGCGGTGCGCTCCGCCGACCGGTGCCGGGTGCCGGACTCGTCGGTCGGTATCGACGGGTCGGGCACGAGCTGAACGTTGGCCCGCAGGATCCGGGTGCCGTCGCTGGACAGCACCACGGCGCCGTCCATCTTCGACAGCTCCCGCAGCCGGGTCGGCGCGTATCGGACATCCAGTGAGAAACCGCCGTCACAAATGCCCTCGACGCTGTCGTCATAGCCGAGCACGATCAGTGCGCCTGTGCGGCCGCGCAGGATGCGTTCGAGGCCGTCGCGCAGGGCGGTCCCGGGGGCAAGCCGACCGATGGTCTCCCGCAGCGTGGGACGGGCCAGCTGCACCACGTTTCGGCGGCTGGACTTCATGGCCATGGCCCCTCCTCGGAGCGGCCGCTCTTCTGCGCGATCTCCGCGAGCACCTTCATCGCAGCGGTGATGTTGTCGGCCGCTATCGCCCGTAAGCCTATCGGCACCGATTTCACGCCGGGCGGAACTACCGCACAGGTGAATCCGAGCCGGGCGGCCTCGGCGAGCCGCCGTTCCATGCCACTGACCCGTCGTAGGTCACCGGCCAGACCGACCTCGCCGATCGCGATGGCGGTGGTCGGCAGGGGGAGGTCGACGTACGCGGATGCGATGGCCAACGCGACGGCAAGATCCGACGACGGATCGGTCAGCCGCATTCCGCCAACCGTCGACAGGTAGATGTCGCACGGCCCGACCCTCAGGTTGGCCCGCTTCTCCAACACCGCAGTGATCATCGCCGCGCGTGCCGAGTCGATTCCGCTGACCGCGCGCCGGGGCGTCGACGTGGTCGGAGCGGCTATCAGGGCCTGCACCTCCCCGATGAGCGGGCGCTTGCCGTCGAGCGTCACGGTGACCGCGGTGCCCGAAACCGGCGCAGGCCGTTGGTCGAGGAAAAGCCCCGACGGGTCCGCTACGCAGTCAATTCCGTTGTCGTGCAACATGAAACAGCCGACCTCGTCGGCCGCACCGAATCGGTTCTTGACCCCGCGCACCATTCGAAGCGTCGACGTCTTGTCGCCTTCGAAGTGCAGCACGACGTCGACGAGATGCTCCAGCGACCTTGGCCCGGCGATCGCGCCGTCCTTGGTCACGTGGCCGACGAGAATGATTGCGACACCGGTGGTCTTCGCGGTCATGGTGAGCGCGGTCGTCACCGCCCGTACCTGAGTAACACCGCCGGTGACGCCGTCGGCCTCGGTGGTCGACATGGTCTGCACCGAGTCGACCACCACCAATGTCGGCCGGACCTCCTCGATATGACCGAGCGCGGTCTGCAGATCGGACTCGGCGGCCAGGTAGACGTCGTCGTGGCTGCATCCGGTGCGCTCGGCGCGCATCCGGATCTGGCCCGCGGACTCCTCGCCCGACAGATAAAGCGCCCGACGGCCTTCTTCAGCCCATCGATGAGCAACCTCGAGCAACAGCGTCGACTTGCCGACACCAGGATCGCCCGCCAGCAACGTCACCGACCCGGGCACGATTCCGCCGCCCAGCACGCGGTCGAGTTCACTGACGCCGGTGTGATAGTGCCTGGTGGCGCCGGGATCGATCGAGCTGATCGGCACGGCCGGTGTGGTCGGTGCCACCGCCCGCCGGACCGGCGACCCGTTGACGGCCGCGAGCACAGCCACTTCGTCGACCGTTCCCCAGGTGCCGCAGTCCGGGCAGCGCCCGACCCATTTCGCGGTGACGTGGTGGCACTCAGAGCAGCGGTACTGCGAACGCGCCTTGGCCACGATGTGACGGTATCCGCCACGGCCGACAGAACCTCAGTTGTGCCCGCTCGTGTCGCCGGCCTTCTCGTGCGACGCATCTTCGCGGCGTGGTGCCTCACCCGCCGAGATCGGCACCGGAACCGTGGTATCGCCGGCGTTCTGGAAGGTGAACGTGAAGTCGTACGTGAGGCCGTTGGTAATCGGCTTGGACAGGTTGACCATCGCCTTCGCTGCCTCGGCGGCCTCGGCGGATTCCAGCGGGGCGATCTGCCCGTCGGGCTCGCCGACCAACAACACGCCGCTGGGCGGCAACGCGGTGTCACCAGACAATCTCACCGTCCCGAAATCGGAGGTGATGGAAACCAGCTTGTCCGGGGTGTCCGGCGATTCGTTGGACGCAACGAACAGCAGCTCCGTCTCGCTGCCCGGCTGCACATAATCGGTGTTCTGCGCGGCCCGCAGGTGCACATTGCGCAGGGTGACGTTCCCTACTGTTGCCGCGGTGCCGTTTACCGCCGCCTGCTGGGTGGCGGTTTGGGCGACCTGTCCGACGCTGCAACCGGCGAGGGCAGCAGAGGCGGCCAACCCGCAGGCCGCCAGGGCCGCGGTGACAGCGGAACTGCGCGATTTGAAGCGGTTCACCCAGAAGCCTCCTGCTCGGCCGGCGAGGCGCCGGTGACGTGGGTCGCCAGTGACAAGAACCCGTTCGACTATGCACAGTAGTAGGTGGTGGTCGACGGCGGTAGCGGAGGTGTCGAGGACGTCGATTCGGGTTTGCCGCGGACCATCCACAGCCACGTGAAAGGGGCCGTCAAGGGGTCGCTGAGCAGGCGTTCCCTTGCACGTATTTGTCACCATGTCAACCCCTAGTCTTCACCTGTGGTGCCCCTGACCTGCACCGTTGGTCCGCACGTGTCTGAGCCCCGTGTTAGCATGGAGTATCGAAAGGGGCTCGAAACAGATGATTTTTAAGGTCGGAGACACCGTTGTCTATCCTCACCACGGTGCTGCGTTGATCGAGGCGATCGAAACCCGGACCATAAAAGGCGAGCAGAAGGAATACCTCGTCTTGAAGGTCGCCCAGGGAGACCTCACCGTCCGAGTCCCAGCAGAAAATGCCGAGTATGTGGGCGTACGCGACGTGGTCGGACAAGAGGGCCTCGACAAGGTGTTCCAGGTGCTTCGCGCCCCCCACACCGAGGAGCCGACCAACTGGTCGCGCCGCTACAAGGCCAACCTCGAGAAGTTGGCTTCCGGCGACGTGAACAAGGTGGCCGAGGTCGTCCGCGACCTGTGGCGCCGTGACCAGGAGCGTGGCCTGTCCGCAGGCGAGAAGCGCATGCTGGCCAAGGCCCGGCAGATCCTGGTCGGTGAGCTGGCCCTCGCGGAGAACACCGACGACGAGAAGGCCGCGACCATCCTCGACGAGGCTCTCGCCGCCGCTTCCTGAAGGCAATGAGCACGGTCGCCGTGGTCCCGGCCGCAGGATCCGGGGAACGGTTGGCGGCCGGCGCGCCGAAGGCATTCGTCAATCTTTGCGGTCGCCCGATGCTGGAGTACGCCCTCGGCGGCCTGCGGGACTCCGGCGTCGTCGACAGCGTGGTGGTGGCGGTTCCGCCGAACCGCACCGACGAGGCCAAGCTGCTGTTCGGCGGTGACGCGGTGATCGTGGCGGGCGGAGCCGACCGCACCGAGTCGGTCCGGCTCGCACTTGCGGCCGTCGGTGACGCCGAATTCGTCCTCGTCCACGACGCCGCCAGGGCGCTCACACCGCCGTCGCTGATCGTGCGGGTGGTGCAGGCCCTCCAGGCAGGTCATGCCGCGGTCGTGCCTGCGCTGCCGGTAAGCGACACCATCAAGGCGGTGGACGTCAACGGCGTCGTGCTGGGCACTCCGGAGCGGGCCGGCCTGCGCGCCGTGCAGACCCCGCAGGGATTCCAGACCGAACTGTTGCGCCGCGCATACGAACGGGCAGCCGCGGGCGGGTTCACCGACGACGCCTCGGTGGTCGAGATGACCGGCACCCAGGTGCAGGTGGTCGACGGCGATCCGCTGGCCTTCAAGATCACCACGCCGACGGATCTGCTGCTCGCCGAGGCCCTGCTGGGGCGGGCCAAGTGAGCACGCCCCGCGTCGGCGTCGGCACCGACGTGCACCCCATCGAAGTCGGCAGGCCGTGCTGGCTGCTGGGACTGCTGTTCGACGATGTCGACGGCTGTGCCGGTCACTCGGATGGCGACGTGGCGGCCCACGCGCTGTGCGATGCGCTGCTGAGCGCTGCCGGGCTCGGCGACATCGGCGAGGTGTTCGGCACGGACGACCCACGCTGGGCCGGCGTGAGCGGCGCAGACATGTTGAGGCACGTGAACGGCCTGGTGCGCGCCGAGGGCTACCGGGTGGGCAACGCGGCCGTGCAGGTGATCGGCAACCGGCCCAAGGTGGGACCGCGGCGAGCGGAAGCGCAGCAGGTGCTCTCGGAGCTGCTGGATGCTCCGGTCTCGGTGTCGGCGACGACCACCGACGGCCTCGGCCTGACGGGTCGCGGCGAAGGATTGGCCGCCATCGCGACCGCTTTGGTGGTTGACGTCGAATAGGCCGGTAAGCTGGCCCGTCGTGACAGACGGCATGCGCCTGCACGACACCATGACGGGTGCCGTGCGCGATTTCGTGCCGGTGCGCCCCGGCCATGTGTCGATCTATCTGTGCGGCGCCACCGTTCAGGGCTTGCCGCACATCGGTCACGTGCGCAGCGGGGTGGCGTTCGACGTGCTGCGGCGTTGGCTGATGGCCAAGGGCTACGACGTCACGTTCATCCGCAACGTCACCGACATCGACGACAAGATCCTGAACAAGGCGGCCGACGCGGGTCGGCCCTGGTGGGAGTGGGCGGCCACCTACGAGCGGGCGTTCTCGGCGGCCTACGACGCGCTGGGGGTGCTGCCGCCGTCGGCGGAGCCGCGGGCGACCGGCCACATCACCCAGATCGTCGAATTGATCGAGCGGCTCGTCGATAAGGAACACGCCTACGTCGGCGGTGGCGACGTCTACTTCAACGTGCAGAGCCTGCTGCCCCGGCCCGGCTACGGCAAGCTGTCCGGCCACAAAATCGACGACGTCCACCAGGGCGAGGGAGTCGCGACGGGCAAGCGCGACCAACGCGATTTCACGTTGTGGAAGGGCGCCAAACCCGGCGAACCGTCCTGGCCGACGCCGTGGGGCCGCGGCCGCCCCGGCTGGCACACCGAATGCGTCGCGATGTGCGAGGCCTATCTCGGGCCCGAGTTCGACATCCACGCCGGCGGAATGGATTTGATCTTCCCGCACCACGAGAACGAGATCGCCCAGGCCGAGGCGGTCGGCGACCCGTTCGCCCGGTTCTGGTTGCACAACGGTTGGGTCACCATGGGCGGCGAGAAGATGAGCAAGTCGCTCGGCAATGTGTTGGCCATGCCGGCGGTGCTGCAGCGGGTGCGGCCCGCCGAGCTGCGCTACTACCTGGGCAGCGCCCACTACCGGTCGATGCTGGAGTTCTCCGAGGCCGCGCTGCAGGACGCGGCGAAGGCCTACGCCGGGATCGAGGACTTTCTGCATCGGGTGCGCAGCCGGGTCGGTGCCGTCGAGCCCGGCGAGTGGACGCCGACGTTCGCCGCGGCGCTTGACGACGACCTGTCTGTGCCGATCGCCCTTGCCGAGGTGCACGCCGCACGCGCGGACGGCAACCGGGCGCTGGAGGCAGGCGACCACGAGACGGCGATGGCCCGCGCCCGCTCGATCCGGGCGATGATGGGCATCCTCGGCTGCGACCCGCTTGACGAACGCTGGGAATCACGCGACGAGACGTCGGCCGCGCTGGCCGCCGTGGATGTGCTGGTGCACGCCGAGATCCAGCGTCGCCAGGAGGCCCGCGAGCGCAGGGACTGGGCGGAGGCCGACGCTATCCGCGATCGGCTGAAGAACGCGGGCGTCGAGGTCACCGACACCGCCGACGGACCACAGTGGACGCTGCTGGACGGGTACAGCAAGTAATGGCCGGAAACTCCCAACGCCGTGGTGCGGTCCGCAAACCCGGCACCAAGAAGGGCCCCAAGGTCGGCTCGGGCGGAGTGCGCCGCCGCGGACTGGAAGGCAGGGGGGCCACCCCGCCCGCACACAAGAGGCCCAACCATCCGGCCGCCAAGCGTGCTGCCAAGTCGCAGCAACAACACCGCCCACCGAAGCGCACCGACGACACCGAGGTCGTGCTGGGCCGCAACCCGGTGCTGGAATGCCTGCGCGCCGGCGTTCCCGCCACGGCGCTGTACGTGGTGCTGGGTGCCGAGGCCGACGAACGGATGACCGAATCCGTAAGGCGCGCAGCCGATGCCGGCATCGCGATCCTTGAGGTGCCGCGCGGCGATCTGGACCGGCTCAGCGCAAACGGACTGCATCAGGGCATCGCGCTTCAGGTACCGCCCTACCAATACACCCACCCCGACGATCTGCTCGCAACGGCATCCACCGACAGCACGCCAGCTTTGTTGGTGGCGCTGGACAACATCTCCGATCCGCGCAACCTGGGCGCGATCGTCCGGTCGGTGTCGGGTTTCGGCGGGCACGGGGTGCTGATCCCGCAGCGGCGATCGGCGTCGGTCACCGCGGTTGCATGGCGCACCAGCGCGGGCGCGGCCGCCCGGGTGCCGGTGGCAAGGGCGACGAATCTCAATCGGACACTGAAGAATTGGCGGGACTCGGGCCTGCAGGTCGTCGGGCTAGACGGGGACAGCGACACCACGCTCGACGAGCTCGACGGCACCGGCCCGATGGTCGTGGTGGTGGGCTCGGAGGGCAAGGGTCTATCGCGGCTGGTGCGGGAGAACTGCGACGCCGTGGTGTCCATCCCGATGGCCGGGCCGACGGAGTCGCTTAACGCCTCGGTTGCCGCGGGCGTGGTGCTTGCCGAGATAGCCCGTCAGCGCAGGGGTTGACAGCGACGTGAGTCATTAATTCGTCGGCAGGAGCCTCTGCCGATGCTGGCCGCGATTCGATCGCGGCTCGTTGGTGGTCAATCCGGTCGTCACCACACCCAACGTGAAGGTACGGCGAAAAAGTTCTCAGATTTTCGCAACTGCCGCACATTCGGCGCCGCAAGGGATTTGGCCAATGATCTGCACCCGAATTAACGACTCACGACACCAGAGCACCTTCACCGGGGTCGTCGACCTTGGCTCGATGCCCGCGCCCGGCTTGACCCGCCATCATTCTCTTGGCGACCCACGGCGCCGCGAACGCCGCCTTCCACCCCGAAGGTTGGCGCGAAGGTCACGCACCGGCGGCGCCGACGACAAGCACGCAGCCGAGCAGCTGGTTAGCTCATGGGAAACCGTCAGCGTGTCAAGGACTTTGGCAGCGAAGCGCTCATAGCCTAGCGGCGAGTGGGTCGAGCCAAGCAAGCCCCGAAGTGGCTGTGCATCAGGGCAGGATTGGCGGCGGATGCTTCGCCGAGGTCTCGGGGTATGGTGGCCGCTCTCGGGGAACCGGCTCGCCGGGACCCTTGTCGAGTTCACTGTCTTCGCCGGCGACCAACGTCTCGTACGCGAAGTGGTCGTGCATCCACTCCAGGTGGTCGTTTCGGCAGGCAACGATCCGCTCGGTGTCCCACTTCGGCATGTTCTGTTGCCTGAAGTGTGCGTCCATCAGCGCCGGGTCGACCTCGTAGACGTCGTCAAGACGCATGATCACACCGTCGGAGATGCGACGCGCTTCCGGACGTGTGTATTGCTGTTTGTAGATGAATTTGCGCATGGCACTCAGTCCTCTTGATCCTGATACGCCTCGTCGAGCATCTGCTTGCCGGGATTCATGATGTTGTTCGGATCCAACATGCGTTTGATCTTCGTCATGACGTCCCACCCGCCGCCCATCTCCTGCGGAACCAGTTCGGCATCACCGATGCGGGTGGTGCCGTGGCAGTTGCTCATCGAACCGCCGTACTTGAGCGACACCTTGGCCAGTTCCGTCTTGAACCGCACCCACCCCGCCCAGTTGTCGTCGTTGAGCTTCTCCTCCCAGATGCCGATGTCGATCTCGGCGAGATAGTCACCCCACGGCTTGTACGACGCGCTCGTGTAGCAGTACATCCCCCAGTTGTCGAAGATGCCGTACTCGTCGATGTAGCGCTGGGCGATGGCAGTCCACTCTTCACGCACCTTGGGCAGCACGCTCCAATTGAGCGAAGCGTCTTCGCAGTGCCAGGACATCGGCGCCACCTGGCCGCCGGCAACCCGTCCGTGCAGCGGGTTCGCGTAGCGGTCGTGCCGTGACGCCCAGTCGCCGACGGCCATGTGATCGCCGGTGTAGCGCCCGCCCTCGGCCCGTCCCTTGTCCATCAGGATCTTCGACGCCGCGGTCACCTCTGCCGTTGTGCCGTAAAGCGCTGTTGCGACAATGGAATTCACCCATGACGGCATCGGGATGAATGCCTCGTCGTCGCGGCGCAGATATTCGACCTTCTTCTCGTCGAACAGCACCGTGCCGGCCAGCGTGGCGATGCCCGAGGTCACGATGCCATAGACAGTGCGATGGGCCTTGAGATAATCGTCGAACGCGAAGAACGCGGCGAACTCGGCCTCCGGCTTCGGGACGACCTCCAGGGTCGCCTCGGTGACGATGCCCAGTGTTCCTTGATGCCCCATGAACAGCTGCTTGAGGTGATACCCCGTCGAGGACTTCCGGATCTTCTTACCGCCGCCGTCGCCGACCCGGATGATCTCACCGGTCGGCAGCACGATCTCAAACGAGATCGCCAGGTCGCGGGAGTGTCCGAATCGGGTACCCAGCAACGAGAATCCGCTGCACGCGATCCGTCCGCCGACCAGCGAACAGGGATAGGACGCCGGCGTATCGGGATGGAACACACCGTATTTGCTCAACTCTTCGTTGAGCTTCATCATGCTGATTCCGGGTCCGACCGTGACGCAACGGTCGGCCAGATCGATCTCCTTGATCTGGTCCATCCGCTTGACGTCGACGATGATCCCGCCGCGCAACGGGACCGCGCCGTCGTTGAGCCCGGTGCCACCCGCCCGCGGCACCACCGGGATGCCCGCACGGTTGGCGAGTTTCAGGATCTCCGACACCTGTTGTGCGGTGCGGGGCAAAACGACTGCGGCGGGGACGTATTCGCCCCAGCGGTGCACGGGGAAGGGAGCAGGAACCCGAGTTCGATTGGTGCGACTCGACAGGTTCGTCAGCACCGAGCCAGGCTCATCCATGATCGCTTCGAGGTCCGCGACGACGGCGTCGTCTAAGGTCCGAACGGTGGCCGTGGTCATGACGTCACCGCCGATTCGGACGCGCCGCGCCGACCACCGATGTCGATACCGGCCGACTCCGCGACGAGTTCGATGATGTCGGCCACCTCGATGCCGACGTCATGACCTGCCGTTGCGAGCGGTCGCTCGGACCACACACAGGCGCTCACCAGCATGTCCACGCCCAGTTCCCGCGCGCGCGCCAGTCGGGTGCGAGCGATTTGAGCGGTGATGTCCGGTTTCTCGATCGGCAGCCCGCCGCCACCGCCCGAGCAGTACGACCACTGCGTGACGTGGTCGACGTCCTTGAAGGTCAGCCCGGGGATGGAGTTGAGGATGAAGCGCGGTGCTTCGTGGATGTTCTTGCGCTTGTTGAGCCGGCAGGGATCGTGGTACGTGACGGTCTTGTTGATCGGGTGATCCAGGACCAGCTTGCCGTCCTTGATGAGTTCCGCTACCAGCTCGAGGATTTGGACCACCTCGAAATCGAAGTCCGCGCCGAAGTACGCGGGGTAGTCCTCGGTGAAATGGATGTAGTCGTGGGGTTCGATCGCGATGATCCGCTTCACGCCTGAGGTCCGCCAATCCTTGACGTTGTGCTCGGCGAACGCGCGGGACTGCTCGACGTAGCCCATCTCCGCTGCCGGCCCGCCACAGCACCATTGCTCGTTCATCAGCCCGAATGGCACACCGGCTTTCTGCAACACCTGCGCGGTGGCGCGCGTGTTGGATGTCCGGTAGAACGCCGCCTCACAGTCGACGAACATGATGGTTTCGCCGCCGATCGGAATGTCCAGCCCCTCGGCCCAGTTCCGGACGTACGCCTGCCCCTGCGGCTGGCCTTCGTCGGTGGTGCCTAGCACGGGCTCGTTGGTGAGGTCCTTGGTCAGCCGGGTCCACAGCTTCCAGCCCTCGCGATCCAGCCCCTTGTCAACCATCAGCGCCCGTGCCGCACGCACCACCTTAACGGTCTCGGTACGGGCCTGATAGAAGTCGCCGACGAACAGCGTATTGGGACAACGGATTTCGCATCCGCCGCACTGCACGCAGTGGACATAGTCGTCGGCAACATCTTCGATGTTGAGTAAGCCTTGATCCATTGCGATGATGTTGGCCATGAACGCCGTCGGCGTGTGATTCTCGTTTCGGGTGACTTGAGTGACAGGGCAGACTTCGCGGCAGAACTTGTGCCCTGACGAAAAGCAGTTATAGCCATTCTCGCGCCATCGGTCGACGAATTGTTCTTGGCCATCTTTCGGGAGTTTGCTGGAGTAGTTTGACTGCTCCTTTTCGATCGTCATTTTCTCTCCTCGATCGTTGTGGGTAGCACCATCCGATCTGCACATCAGGGTAGTCCGGCGGGGACACCGTCGGCCGGACAATGTGAAGATGAAATGCCCGGTTAGGCAAGGGAAACCTACCGATGCGTACGTATCCGAAATCGCTTCGTCGGCACGGTGGCGGTGAGAAAATGTCAACTGCTAGCGGCCGACGATCAAGGGAGGTTCGGCATGACCGAAACGGCTAAACCACCACCAACCGCCGACTCGGATGAATCGCACCTGGCCGCGCTCGGCTATTCGGGACAGGACTTTCACCGGTCGATGAGTCTGTGGTCGAACATGGCGCTCGGGTTCACCTACTTGTCGCCACTCGTCGGGGTGTACTCGCTGTTTGCGTACAGCCTGTCTCTCGGCGGGCCGCCGGCAATGTGGTGGATCGTCATCGTGGGCTGTGGCCAGTTCCTGGTGGCGCTCGTGTTCGGCGAAGTGGTTTCGCAGTACCCGCTGGCCGGAGGCATCTACCCATGGGCCAGGAGGCTGTGGAACCGCAAGTACGCGTGGATCGTGAGCTGGGTGTACCTGTGGGCGGTCATCGTGACCGTGACCGCCGTCGCGGAGTTCGGCGGCGGCTTCATCGCTGCGCTGTTCGGCATCGAGCACACCCCGATCGTTCAGTTGATCACCGCGGTCGCTTTGCTGCTGTTCGCGTTGGCAGTCAACTTCAGCGGTACGCATATGCTCGCCAGAGTTGCCAAGATCGGGTTGGCGGCGGAATTGGTCGGCGTGATCGCGCTGGGGTTGTATTTGCTCATATTCAAGCGGGTTCAACCTTTTTCGGTCTTCTTCGACTCAATGGGTGCCGGTGGCGACACGGCCTATATCGTGACCTTCTTCGGCGCGGCATTGAGCGGCCTGTTCTTGTTCTACGGCTTCGAAGCATGCGGCAACGTCGCCGAGGAGGTGGACGACCCCACGCGACGGATCCCCAAGGCGATGATGCTGACCATCCTCGTCGGCGGTGTCTCGGGATTGCTGTCCTACATCGGGTACGTGTTGGCCGCGCCCGACCTCCAGGCGATCGTGGACGGCGAGGACCCCGATCCCATTCCCGCCATCCTCGTGAGCGCGCTCGGAACGGTCGGATCCAAAGTCTTCCTGTGCGCCGCGGTTATTGCGTTTGTCTCCTGTGTGCTGTCGCTGCAGGCCGCGGGAAGCCGACTGATCTACGCGTCCGCCCGTGACCGCATGCTGCCGATGAGCGGATGGCTGTCGCACATGTCGGAACGCCATTCCGTACCCACCAACGCGCTCCTGGTCGCATGCATCGTGCCGATCCTGATCTGCCTGTATGTATATGCGTTCCCGAATCAGCTGCCGAGAATCACGGCATTCGCCGTTCTGGGCATTTACATCGCGTTCCAGTCTGTCGTCCTTGCCGCTCTGCGGCAGCGCGTGAAGGGCTGGAGACCGGCCGGTAACTGGAATCTGGGCCGGTACGGTTTCGTCGTCAACGTCGCCGCCCTGGCATACGGGCTGATGGCAATAGTGTTGCTGCTCAAACCAACCGCTACCGGTTCGTTCCTGGACCGGTATGTCGTCGCGATCGGCCTGTTGATCGTGTTGGGCACGGGCCTGGCGTATCTCTTCCTCGCGCGGCCGGACCGGCGCTCCGACGATGTCGGTGAGGGTGACGCTATCGAGGTGGCGAATACCTTGCGGTCGCTACGGCCTGGATCGGGCGCTCATTGACGAGCGGGTGGAACGGCTGCCGACAACATCCGAAGTGACCAGCCGCGTCCTGCCCCGGGTCCGCACGACTGCGACGTCAGACACCGAGTCCGCCGTGTCAGCGGAAGTTCGGCATGACCTCGTCCGCGAGCAGCTGTAGTTGTTCATCGACGGTGGCCACACCTTCGACCGTCTGCCCGGTGAAAACCTTGACCAACGAGGCGTCGGTGATTGCAGCGATCACATGGTTGACGCCCGTTCCGTCGATCTCGGACCTGATCTTGGCCGTGACCTCGTCGGGCGTGCCGGCGATCGACAGCATGTCGGCCAGCTCCGGGGAGGTGAGCTCTATGCCCTTGGCTAGGTCGCCCGCGCCAATGGCTTCGATGATCGGGGTCAGCTCGGCGGGGTCGACCCCGTTGCGCTCGAGCTGTTCGTGGGGCATCGAGGATGCATAGATCCCGACCATCGATCGAGCGGCCTCCTTCGCCGCAGCGGAGTCATGTCCGACCGCGGTCACGACCCACGCCGCGAAGTCCAGCTCGTCCGGCTTCTTGCCCGCGCGCTCGGCGCCGATGCTGAAGTGCTCGAAGCCGTACTCGTACGCCTGCCGGGTATAGCTGAGCGCGTGGTGGCAGCCGTCGGAGAACTCACCGGCGACTTCGAAGGACTTCGGACCACGCATCGACCCGATCTTCACTGGCAGGTGCTCCTGCACTGGACGAGCGAAGGTGAACAGGCCGTTGTACTTGAAGAACTCGCCCTCGAAGGTGATCGCGCCGTCGTCGAGGAGAGTACGGATCACTTGGACGCCCTCCTTGACCCGTGACAACGGCTTTGTGCGCGCCCACTGGATGTCGTACTGGGCGAGCAGCCCGAAGTTCCCCGACCCGAGCACCACCTCCGCGCGACCGCCGGTGAGCTCGTCGAGCGTGGCCGCCGCTTGGGCGATGAGCGTCGGCTCGCGCAGAACCACACCGGACAGGCTGGGTCCGAATCGGATGTTCGTCGTGTCCCGCGCCGCTGCCGCGAAGAGCAGCCACAGATCTTTGTGCCACGTCTCGTCGGCGGCGTAGCAGGCGTAGAACCCGAGCTCGTCGGCCAGCTTGATCGCTCGCAACGACTCTTCGAGCGGGTAGTCCGGGAGCATTACGTAGCTGAACCTCATGTCGTCCTCCCTTGGGGTCACCGAGCGCGTCGATGCGCTTCCCATCTGACCACCTCGGCCGACACTCGGTCCATACCTCCGGGTGGCACGATCGAGAACTGACGGCCCACGGCCGCGGGTAGCGCTGCGACGGCCTCCGGCCCGCCGCGCGGCCGGACCATCGCGAACGCGTGCACCACAGCGAGCGCCCACCAGCACAAGCGTCAGCCCCACGGATCAGCGCGCTGCCACAGCGTCGGCAGATGCAGCGCGACGCCGTCGTCGTCTGCCAGCGCGGTCAGCACCCGCATCGAGACGTCGAGGTCGTCACCGGCATACGGAAGTGCCCGCAGCGGCTTCGTCAGCGGGCGGAAGAAGTCATCCCAGTGGATCAGCACGACGCGGCGCGCGCCGACGGCCCGCACCGTCTCGGTCCAGTAGTCGACGAGGTAGCTCTCCGGTTGCACGCCCAGCTGTCCGACGCCCAGGTAGACCACCTCGGCGCGGTGTCCGGCCAACGCGCCGGGAACGAAGCCCGCGCTACCGACGATCAGCAGTCGCCGATCCGATGGCCGGTGGTGCACCAGCGTCGACCACGCCTCTCCGCACTTGTAGGCCGACGTCTTCACCGGCGGCACGACGGGCTCGGCGATCACACCCGGAAACCGGTCCGGCGGACAGTGTTCCGACTCAAGCAACGTGACGTCGTAGGTGCCGAGTGTGACGGGTTCGCCAGGGGTTGCGACGACCAACCGGTCTGCGGGGAGCCCGCCGCCGACGCCGACCTGTGCCGCCGACTCGCCGCCGACGAGTCGGGCGCCGGTGCGCTCCGCGACGGCGGCGGAATCCATCGCGTGGTCGTAGTGGGTGTGCACCGGCAGCACGGCTTCCAGCCGATCGACACCCATCCGCTTGAGGCTGTCGTCGATGCGCGCCACCGACGGCGCGATCTGGCCAAGCCCGACGGCGGCCAGTCCCGGCCGGGAGAAGAAGCCGTCGGTCATCAGCGCAGACGTGCCGTCGTCGACGAGCAGGGTCGTGACGCCGGCCCAGGTGACTGTCAGCGGCGCGTCGGCGGACGCGTCGGGCACGTCGAAGTACCGGGCGTAGTTCCGCAGGTCGGGCCGGCCCGGTTTGAGTCGCATCAGACGAACGCCGCCAGCTCCACCCCGTCGTCCAACAGGCGGTCCCGAACCGCGGTGGCGATCTGCACCGCGCCCGGCGTATCGCCATGCACGCAGACGGATTCCACGGTGATGGGGATCGTCGACCCGTCGACGGCGACGACGCGTCCGGACTGCACCATCGACGCCACCCGCTCGGCGATATCGGCGGGGTCGTGCAGTACAGCGTTGCGCTCCCGACGCGAAACCAGTTGTCCGTCGGGGCGATACGAGCGGTCGGCGAAGGCCTCCGGCACGGTGCGCAGTCCGAGGCGATCTGCCTCGGCGAAGAACACCGAGCCGGCCAAACCCAGTACGGGCAGACCCGGGTCGATGGCATGCACGGCCTCCGCAACCGCGCGGGCCTGGTCGTGGTTGTTCACAATCGTGTTGTACAGCGCGCCATGGGGTTTCACGTAGGTGACCGACGATCCGGCCACGTGGGCCAGCGCCTGCAGCGCACCGATCTGGTAGATCACATCGGCGCGCAGGTCGTCGGGCGTGACGTCGATGAAGCGCCTGCCGAAGCCGGCGAGGTCGCGGTAGCCGACTTGGGCGCCGATCCGGACTCCCTGCCGTGCGGCCTCTGTGCAGCTATGGCTCAGCGTCGCCGGATCGCCCGCGTGGAACCCGCAGGCCACGTTGGCGCTGGTGACCAGGCCGAGCATGGCGTCGTCGTCGCCCAGCTTCCAGGCCCCGAAGCTTTCGCCCAGGTCGGAGTTGAGGTCGACGGACACCATGACCGCAAGCCTAGATGGCAGGCTGGTGACGTGACCCGACGGCGTGATGAAGTGCTGATCACCGCAACCGAATTGGCACGGCTGTTGGCCGCCGATGAGCCGGTGACGATCCTGGACGTGCGATGGCAGCTGACCGAGCCGGACGGGCGAGACGCCTACGAGAGGGGCCATATCCCGGGTGCGGTCTACGTGTCGCTGGAGGACGAGCTCAGCGACCACACCGTCGAAGGGCGGGGACGCCATCCGCTGCCGTCCGGACGCGCCGTCGAGACCGCCGCCCGGCGGTGGGGCATCCGAATGGGTCAATTGGTCGTCGTCTACGACGACTGGAACAGGGCCGGGTCGGCGCGTGCATGGTGGGTGCTTACCGCCGCGGGTATCGATAACGTCCGCATCCTTGACGGTGGGCTCGCTGCGTGGAGCGGAGAACTCGTCGGCGGCACCGTGGCGCCTGAGGCCGGCGACGTGACGGTTCCCTACGAGGACCTCTACGCCGGTGCGTTGCCAACGCTGACCGCCGAAACGGTGATGGACATCGATACCCTGCTCGATGCGCGGGCACCAGAGCGATTTCTCGGCGATGTCGAGCCGATCGATCCGATCGCAGGACACATTCCAGGAGCCTGCAACGCGCCGAGCACCGGCTTTCTGGCCGGGGACGGAACGTTTCTGGAAGACAAGGATCTCGCGCGGCTTTTCGGCGATATCGACGGCGCTGGCGCCTACTGCGGGTCCGGCGTCACCGCGTCGGTCGTCGTCGCCGCGCTCGCTTCGGCCGGCGTCGACGCTGCGCTGTATCCCGGGTCGTGGTCCGAATGGTGTTCGGACCCTACGCGTCCCGTTGAGACCGGCTAGCAGAAAGATGACATGTGATGGGGACCCCCTCGGCGCGGACGCTCGTTGATATGGCGTCAGAAATGTTTCAGGAGCTCGAGGAGGTCCCGATGACCATGGTAGGCGGTTTCGACGTGCATCGACAGCAGATCACCTTTGATTACGTGGACGACGACGGGTTGGTGCACTGGGGTCAGATTCGTCCAGCGACACGGAAGACGTTGCGGAGCTGGCTGGGCGAGCATTGTCCGGACGGGGATGGCGAGTTCGCGCTGGAGGGCTGCACCGGGTGGCGGTATGTGAGCGAGGAGTTGGCGGCCGCGGGTGTGGGCGTGCATCTGGGTGACCCGGCTGAGATCGCGACGCTGCGGGGGCCGAAGAAGCGCGCCAAGACCGACCGCGCCGATGCGCGGCTGCTGCGCACCTTGCTGTTGGAGGGGCGGTTCCCGGAGTCGTGGATCCCGCCCGCACACGTGCTGGAGGTCCGCAGCCTGGGCCGGTTGTACTGCACCCTGATGGACGAGCGCCGCGGCTGGCAGCAGCGCATCCACGCTCAGTTGTTCCATCAGGGCTGCCCACCGGTGCGGGCGCTGCTGTCGGCGGCGGGCCGCGAGGCGTTGGCCACTGCTGAGCTGTCAGCGGCGGGACGCCAATATGTGGATACCGCGCTGCGACGCATCGACGAACTGACTGCCGAGATCGAGCCGCTGCGAACCCAATTGGTGAGCTTCGCCCGCCGCCAACCCGGCTGCCAGGCGCTGCAACACCATTACGGCATCGGCTGGCTGTGCGCGGCGATCATGTGGGCCGAGATCGGTGATGCGCGCCGGTTCGCCAGCTCCGATCAGCTGGTGCGGTTCGCCGGGCTGGATGTCACCGTGTACTCCTCGGCCGGCAAGTGCGCACCGGGGCACTTGTCGCGGCAGGGCTCACCGCAGCTGCGGTGGGCGGCGTTTGAGGCGGCCAAGTGTGCTGCCCGCCGCGGTTCCCCGGATTACGCCTACTACCGCAGCCTGGCCGCCAAACACGACGGCCACAACGGCAAAAACCCGACATTGGCGGTGGAGCGCAAAATCCTGCGCCGCTGCCATCACCGGCTGCGCGAGCTCGGCGAAGCCGCCCTGGCGCTGCCCGTTCCCGAACCCGAGGAGGCGGCCGCCTAACCATGCGTTGCGCACGTGCCCTGCCCATACCTCCGCTGATGCCTGCGGCCAGCTCCCTACATCGTCCTGTCGCCACCCCGCTGGTGGGTGGACTTCCCGGAAAGATTGAGCGGCCGCACCCCTTCGGCAGCCCGCACGTCGGGCACCCCATCGATCATCATGTCGCCGGACTTTCGTCCGTGGACCCAGATAAGGCTGGGCGCCGGCACGCGCAACGTGGACACCTGCCGTTCACGGGAGGGCCGCAGATGACTTGAACTACAACGCATTTCGCCTCCGTTCCGGCGATCACAGTATGCGGCGGATCCTTGCCGGCCTCGAGGTCGTTCGTCCTCGCTGCGCTGCGGGCGCTCCACCTCGACCCCGACTGGCGGTCCACTGCCGCACACACCGACCGGAACGGAGCCAAACAACACGAACAACTCAACGGATCCCACCTTTACGGGGATCCCCAACACAGATAAGGACGAAGGGCTCAGCCCGCACCCGTCACGGCCAGGATGGTGCGGGCCACTAGGTCGGGGTCGTCGATCATCGGGTCATGCCCGACGCCGGGCAGGATTGTGAATGACGCCTGGGGCATTCGCTCGCGGGCGGTCTTGTCGCACGCCGGGACCGGAACGACCGCGTCGTTCTCCAACCATGCGACGGTGACCCGGCATGGCAGGGGATTCAGCGGTGCGATCTGGTCATCGGACCCAACAAGTTCGTCGACGTTGACGGTGGAGCCGATGATGTCGTCAAGCAACTCAAGGCTCTGCGTCGCAGTAGCTCGGTCAGCGTGGCAAGCGGCGTCGCGCAAGCCGAGTCGACGCACAGTCGCCGACTTCAGCGCGAGCGCGACAACGGGACGCACGGGACGGGCCAAGCGTCCCATCGCCAAGATCTTTCGAGCCTGCTTGTTGACGTGGGATTGTGCGTTGTCTCCGGCCGACCAGAAGCCTGCCGGGGCCAACGCGCACACGGTTGCTGCGCGGCCACGCCGGGCCAACTCGATGGCCATCCAACCGCCCACCGAGAGACCAGCAAGATGCGGTCGTTCGAGGCCATGCTCGTCCAAATAGCGTTCCGCGGCGTCGACCAAATCGCTAACCCTGGCCGGGCTGCGCTGCATCGGCGGCCCGCCGCGGTGCCCAGCAGCGGCCGGCGTGTACACCCGGTGATGGTTGGACAGCAGTGGGACCACGTCCTGCCAAGCGTTTCCCGACATGAGTAGGCCGTGCAGCAGCACTAGCGCTGAGTCGTCGGACACAATGGGTCTATCCATTCCCTGTCGCTAGACCGCCAGCAGAGCTGTCACCGCCAACGGATCCTTGTAGAACACATCGAGATCCACGATCAACCCATCGTGGAGCGTAAACACCTCGGCCATGCTCATCTCGACACTTTCGCCGGATGCGCGCGCAGTGAATGTCAGGCGGTAGTAGAGGACGACCTTGTCGTCGTCCGCGAGATACTGCATTTCTGGGCTCGGAGTGGGCTCAAACACGTCGTAGATCTTCGTCAGAAGCTCGAAAAAACGGTCGGGGCCGTGATATTCACCGCTGTACGGCACGCCTGCTGCCGCGTGAGTGACGAATTCGTGGTGCAGCAGGTTTCGTGCGTCGTCAAGCCTTCCTTCGCCGATCGCGCTGACGAACTTCACGACGACGGCCCGGTTTTCTTCGGCGATGGTTGTCATCGAGCCTCCCTGTTCGGCGGACATCGCTAGGGAACTCTACGCAGCGCCGAACAGAGATCTGACGATTCAGTTCGGCCGGCAATCGAGCACCGCAGGACGTCCGAGTGGTGCTCGGATTCAACGCGTGCCGTCGAGACCGGCTAGGGAGTTATCCACAGTCGTAGTTTCATCCACAGGCGGGGGTTTGTGCTGGTGCGTATTGCCTGACCGGAAAATACTCAGAGTGAGTGGGCAGGCGAAGCTACCCGGCGGAGCGTGCGGAGCCGGGTCGTGGTGGACCGGTGCAGATTTTGGGTCAGGCGGTGGGTTCGAGGGTGACGCGGTAGCCCATCGCCATTAGTTGCGTGACGTAGTTGCGGGTTCTGCGTTCGGTGTTGACCCGGGTGGCGTGGTAGTCGGCGCCGAGGTCGCGGAACCGGGCGGTGGGGTCGTTGAGCAGGTTCCAGATGATGACCAGGATGGAACGGGCGACCGCGACGAGCGCTTTGAGTTTGCCGCGGCGTTTGACGATGCGCCGGTAGCGTTCACCGAGGAAGGTGTCGGCCGCGGCCGCGGCCGCGGCCTCGCCGAGCGCCCCTTTGAGATAGGGGTTGCCCTTGCCGGTCTTGCCGGCGCGCTGGATCGGCTCCGGACTGGATGGTGCGCGGACACAGTTTCGCCCACGACACCAGGTGCGCGGCGGTGGGGAACCGGCTGATGTCGAGCCCGATCTCGGCGAGAATGATCTGCGCGGCGCCGGGGCCGATGCCGGGAATCTCGTCGAGCCGCTCGATCGTGGTCGACGCGCGGGCACCGTCGGCGACGGTCCCCGCGCCGCCGGGGGTGTCCGGCTCGTCGGCGCGGGTGTGGGGTTCCATCGCAGTGAGCAGTTCGTCGATGCGGATGGTCAGGGTGGCGATCTGGGTGCTCAACGCGTCGATCTGGTCGAGCAGCATCCGGGCCAGTTCGGCGTGATGATCGTCGAATCGGCCGGTCAACGCCTCGACTAGGGCGGCGTGTTTGACACGCATCCGGCCGCGCGCCAGGCCGGCCAGCCGTCGCGGGTCGCGCTCGCCGGCGATCAACGCCTCGAGCATGTCGCGCACCGACAGCGTGTCCAGAGTCGATGCCACCGCCGACACCTTGATCAACGCGTCTTCGAGCAGCTTCTCCAACCGCTGCCAGTACCGCGAACGCTCCCGGGTCAGATCGATCCGCAACCGGGTGTAGTCACGCAACTCCCGGATGGGCGCGGGCGGCACGAAGCTCGGGCGCAGCAGGCCTTTCTCGGTGAGCTTGGCCAGCCAGACCGAGTCGAGCTTGTCGGTCTTCGGCCGTCCTGGCACGTTCTTCACGTCGCGGGCGTTGACCAGCTGCACCGACAGCCCGGCCGCCTCCAGCACGTAGAACCAAATCCGCCAATAGTCTGAGGTGGACTCGACGGTGACCTTCTCGATCCCCTCGTCGACCAGGTGCTCGGCCAGCTCGGCGACCGCGCCGCTGCGGGCGGCCACGTCCCACACCTTGCTGACTCGCCTGCCGGCACGGCTGCTGACCCGCACGCACACCTTGCCCGCGTCCTTGGCGACATCGATCGCGCACACCCGCGCCAACACAAGTTCATGCTCGGTGTCGGGTATCTCCTCCGGTTCGGTTTTCACTTCGCTTGTCCTCCAACAGTATTCAACGTTTACCATGGGCGGGCGCCTGGGGGCCTCGGTACAGGGAAACCGAAATTCTGACCGGCGTGCTCGAAGCAACAGTGCGTGACCCTTCCAGGTCGGGCCCCGGCGCCAGGCTCACGTGCGGGCTTACACACCCAAGGAAACGTCGGCGTCGGCAGGCGACCCAACCCCATTTTCACGCCTGCGAGGCGTCACCCGAAGGGAAACAGGGGGCTCATGTCAAGATGCGCGCGTGGGGCATTTGGTTGCCTCATCTGATCTGAGAGTGCGCGTTTGTTGACGCGGGCTCCGGCTTTGCTGGTGGTCAGGGTGAGGAGTTGGTTGCTGGTGGCCGCCGCGAACAGCCGCTGGAATCGGGTCGGCCGTGCCCCGTACTGAACGCCCGCCCGGCGAACCCGAGGTGCGCAGGCATCTCATCGAAGAGGCGCGCGACTTCGAGCACCTGATGATCAGCACGATGCTGGAGGACGGCGCGGAATCGGGTCGATACGCCTACAACCAAGTGCATCCGCGGCTGGCCGCGCTCGAATCGGGCCGGGCGGTCGTGTTCAGCCGCTCCAGCCTGCCGATCGGACACCGACTGTCGCCGCCCGATGCCGGACACCCGGCCGACAAGCTCCGAATCGACGAGCACGACGTGATCACGGAGGTCATGTCGACGGCTCCGAGGTTCATGCCGCCGAGTCGGGCTCAGCGCCGGGCGGCCAGCTGGCGCGGTGGTCGCGGATGAGGCCGGAAAGGGTGGGGTTGACCCCGGAAGGTCAGATCCTCGCGTTGCGCGTGGCTCTCGCCGCCGCCGTGACGGATTCGACGATTCAATGCACGACCGCGCGACGACCGGTTTAGATTTGGCGAAATATACCTGAATTGGCTCAGTCTGAGGCCCGACCCGGATCAGCCCCCCGTGGCGCTGGAGAGGGGCGTTGCGTTGGATAGAGGTTCTGCTGCCGAAGGTCAGCTGTCGCCGCGGGATCAGTCGGTTGTCCGCGGGGGTCGGCGCCGTGCTCGCCGACAGCTGTACTGGTGGCTGGGCGCGCTGAGCCTAGGTGTGGGGGCGGCACTGGTCGGCGGGTCGGGGATCGCTTCCGCCGACAGCCACGTCGTCGGTCCTCACGGCGGGAGTTCTGTCGGCAGTTCATCCTCATCCTCGTCCTCATCCTCGTTGTCCTCGTCGTCCTCGTCGTCGGGCCGGTCGGAGCGACCGGCTCCGGGGCATCCGGCCGCTGCCGGCCCTGCCCGCTCGGGTGCCGCGAACTCCAAGTCGTCGGCCGCAGTCACCGCCGGTGGGGCGCCCCCCGGCGCCGCGGTGAGGTCCGGCAGCCCGGGCGGCTCGTCGCGCTCTTTCGGCAACCCGGGGGCCCTTCCGTCGGCGGCGCTGACCTCGCTGACGCGGGCGCTGTCGCCGAAAGCCGCGCCGCCGGCGACGGCGACTACGTCGGGGGCGTCGGCTGCAACGCGCGGTGAGTTGGGCGGTCGGTCGCACACCCCCACCGCGGGTGCGACCAGCGGCTCTTTCGGCAACCCGGGGGCCCTTCCGTCGGCGGCGCTGACCTCGCTGACGCGGGCGCTGTCGCCGAAAGCCGCGCCGCCGGCGACGGCGACTACGTCGGGGGCGTCGGCTGCAACGCGCGGTGAGTTGGGCCGTCGGTCGCACACCCCCACCGCGGGTGCGACCAGCGGCGCAGCTCCGCTGCTAATCGGTCAGCTGGTCGATCCGCAGCACCGCCGCGTCCGCAGCGGTGATTGGCCGGACCACCAGTACGGCGACCGGATCCAGCCGCGCCGTGCTGGTGAACGCGCCGAGCGTCTCCGCGCTGGGGGCCTGGCAGCCTGGTGATCTCATCCGGATCTTCATCGGTAACGGCACCGCGGCCGATCCCAATGCGGGGCTGTTGATCGGCAACGGATTCAGCTACGACGCCACTTCCTGCGCTGATGGCGCGGTCTGCAACGGCGGCAAGGGCGGGCTGATCGGCAGCGGCGGTAATGGCTACAACGGCGGCAGCGGCGGTGCGGCCGGCTGGTTGGGCCGTGGCGGTGATGGCGGGGCCGCTGTCACGGCCGGCGCAGCGGGCGGTGACGGTGGTCGCGGCGGGCTGTGGGCCGGCGATGGCGGTCATGGTGGTGACGGTGCGGCCGCTGACACTGCCGGCGCGGCGGGTGGTAACGGTGGGGATGGCGGCAGCACGGGGCTGCTGTCGGTGTGGGGCAACGGCGGGGACGGCGGCAACGGCGGGGCCGGGATGCCCGGGACACCCGGCACGCCCGGTACGAACCCGGGCGACTCGGGCGTTGCCGGCGGGGCCGGTGGTAACGGCGGTGCTGGCGGGAACGGCGGTGAGGGCAGCTGGGTGTTCGGCGCCGGGGGGGCCGGCGGGGCCGGTGGTAACGGCGGCAGCGGCGGCAGCGGCAGCGGCGGTAGCGGTGTCAATGGCGCGGACGCCACGACCGCCGGCGCCAACGGCGGGGACGGCGGGAACGGCGCCAACGGCGGGGCCGGCGGCCAGGGCGGGGCAGGCGGCAACGCCGGCACGGGCCGGGTGCTTTTCCTGTTCAAGCGTGCGGGTGTCGATGGTGCCGGCGGCGCCGGTGGTGATGGGGGGGATGCGGGCAGGCCCGGTGACGGCGGTAACGGCGCGGCAGGGACGGCGGCCACCCCGGACGGCGGAAACGGCGGGGCCGGCGGGAATCCGGGTGTGGCGGGGGCCGGTGGGGCCGGCGGCGCAGCGGGCAGCGGAGGCTCGGGCGGGGCGAGCGGGGCGAGTGGTGTCGCCGGGGCGGCGGTTAGCGGCCCAACCGGGGACGGCGGCAACGGCGGGGCCGGTTACTCGCCCACGGTGGCGGGAGCCTCGGGCGGTAAAGGCGGTAACGGCGGTAACGGCGGGGCGCTCGGCAACGGCGGTAACGGCGCCAGCGGTAACGGTGCCGCCGGCACCAACGGTGTCAATGGTGTCAACCCGGGCGAATCGGGCACCAACGGCATCGCCGGCGGGAACGGCGGGGCCGGCGGTAACGGCGGTTTGGGCGGTTCGATGTCGGGCAACGGCGGCAACGGCGGGCAGGGCGGT